>CAVTYZ010000018.1:0-531404 GCA_963739035.1 uncultured Acidobacteriota bacterium
TGACCGAGCAGATTGATCGTCCCGGCGCCCCAATGCGGCCGGCTCCTCCGCAGCCACTTACTCCATCTGCGGTCGCGACAAACCCTGTGGCGCACCCGGGCGGACCGCCTCCCGGATTGAGTTTCTGGAACGGCTACGGAGGGTTCACCCGTGATGGCCGCGAATACGTGATCGTCATCGACGGCACTTTGCCGATCGGACCCAGGTTGCCGCCGGCTCCCTGGACAAACGTGCTGGCCAATCCGCGGTTCGGATGTTTGGTGACAGAGGCTGGTCTGGGCTACAGCTGGGCCGGCAATAGTCAAATGAATCGCCTCAGTCCCTGGTCGAATGATCCGACGTCGGACCCGCCTGGCGAGGTGATCTATGTGCGCGACGAGGAAACGGGTGAGGTCTCGACTCCGACGCCCTTACCTTTGGGACCTCGTGCAACGGTGACCGTCCGCCACGGCCAAGGCTACACTCGCTACACGCACGTCAGTCGTAATCTCACTCAGGACCTTTTGGTTCTCGTCCCGACCGACGATCCGATCAAGCTGGTGCGTCTGACAGTGCGAAATGACGACGCTCGGCCCCGGCGCTTGTCGGCGACGTATTACGCCGAATGGGTTCTTGGAACCGTCCGTGAAAACGCTCCGCTGCAGGTTGTGTGCGAGCGCGATCCCGAGAGCTCCGCGATATTGGCGCGGAATGCCTGGCTGGCGACTTCGCCGGGAAGATCGCGTTCGTAGCCTCCGGTTCGCCGACGCAGTCGGTCACCGCTGATCGCATGGAATTTCTCGGGGAGCACGGCTCGACGGCAATGCCAGCCGCCCTGAAGCGCGTGGGGTTGTCGGGCTATGCGGGCCCAGGCCTCGATCCCTGCGGCGCCATAACAACGGAACTGACGCTGGCTCCTGGTGAGACGAGAGAAGCGGTTTTCGCGTTGGGTCAGGCGGACAGTGTGGCGGAGGTTCGTCGACTCATTCGCGACTACACGCAATCCCATCGAGCGGACGCGGCCCTGACCGAGGTGCAACAGCAGTGGGACCGCTCCCTGAACGCGTTGCACGTGACGACGCCGGACCCGGGCATCGACCTGATGCTCAACCGCTGGCTTGTGTATCAGGTCCTCGCCTGCCGCATCTGGGCCCGCTCTGCGTTTTACCAATCCGGCGGAGCGTACGGCTTTCGAGACCAATTACAGGATGTGATGGCCCTGGTCTACAGCGCTCCGGCAGAGGCGCGGGCGCAGATCCTGCGCTCGGCGGCACGGCAATTCGAAGAGGGCGATGTCCAGCACTGGTGGCACCCTCCCTCCGGGGTCGGCGTACGCACGCGAATCACCGACGATCTCTATTTCCTGCCGCTCGTCGTTCACCACTATGTTGTGACAACCGGCGACACGGAGCTGTTGGATGAGGTGGTGCCGTTCATCGCGTCGCCAGTGCTCCGTGATGAGCAGGAAGAAGACTTCAGCTTGCCCGCAGTGAGTGAACAGACTGCCACCATCTACGCGCACTGCGTTCGCGCGCTGAAGCACGGCTATCGACTGGGTTCCCACGGACTGCCCCTCATGGGCACCGGCGATTGGAACGACGGCATGAATAAGGTTGGCGCTCACGGAAAGGGCGAGAGCGTGTGGAACGCGTGGTTTTTCGTCACCGTGTTGACGAGGTTTGCAGAACTGGCTGAGGGGCGCAGCCAAGCCGACGATGTCAGTTGGTGCCGGGAGCGGGCCGAGCAGTTGCGTGAGGCTTCGGAGGCGAACGCCTGGGATGGCGCATGGTACCGGCGGGCATATTTTGACGACGGGACTCCCTTGGGATCAGCCCAAAACGAGGAGTGCCAAATCGACGCGATCCCACAAGCGTGGGCGGTCATTTCTGGTGCAGCGGACCCGGCGCGGACTCAGTCGGCGATGGACGCGGTTCAACAACGTCTGGTGCGCACCGGCGACAAGTTGATCCAACTGTTCGACCCGCCGTTCGATAAAGGCGCCCTTCAGCCGGGCTACATCAAAGGATACGTGCCGGGCATCCGCGAGAACGGCGGCCAATACACACACGCCGCCACGTGGGTTGCCCTGGCGACGGCGTTGCAGGGCCGCGGCGACCGCGCCATGAAACTGTGGAACCTCATCAACCCCGTCTACCATGCCACGACGGCTGAGGAGGTGCAGCACTATAAAGTTGAGCCGTACGTGGTGTCCGCCGACGTGTATGGCGCCCCGCCACACACGGGGCGCGGCGGTTGGACGTGGTACACCGGTTCGGCGAGTTGGCTGTACCGCGTCGCGATTGAAACGATTCTGGGCTTCCAATTGCGGGGCCGCACCCTTCGGATCGAGCCATGCATCCCGCCGAGCTGGCCCGGATTCGAATTGAGCTATCGCCATCAGTCGGCGACGTACCAAATTCTTGTAGACAACTCGGCTGGCACGGGTCGCGGCGTGCGATCAATCGAGCTGGACGGGCAACTCGGTGCCGGACCACACAGTGCCGCTCAGCGACGACCGGAAGACCCACAACATCCGCGTGCTGTTGGGCTGACCGAGGACAACGACTCGTGGCCGACACTCCCGGCGCCGACAACGATCTCGATCGACTGCCAAGCGAGAGAGATCTGGGCCTGTTGCAGCTCTCCACGGTTCTCTACTATCTGCGCGAAACCAACCCGGATAACGGGCTGGTCCGCGACAAGACTGACCCGAACGCTCCGGTCAGTATCGCCGTCGTCGGCATGGCGCTGGCGACGATTCCGGTCGTCGTCGAGCGCGGCGTCCTCTACCGGGAATTCGCCGCCAAGATCACGCTGAAACGACTGCGTTACTTGCTCGAATGCCCGCAAGGTCCTGAGCCGGACGCCTCCGGCTACAAGGGCTTCTTCTACCATTTCCTGAACATCGAAACCGGTCGCCGCGTTTGGGAGTGCGAGCTTTCCACCATCGACTCGGCCATCCTGTTCGCGGGTGCCTTGACCGTCGGCACGTATTTCGACCGCGACACTCCCGACGAGGTCGAGATCAGAAACCTGGCCGATACGCTTTACCGTCGGGCCGATTGGAACTGGGCTTGTGATGGCGGAACGACTCTCACGCACGGCTGGCGGCCGGAGAATGGGTTCATCCAACACCGTTGGCAAGGTTACGACGAAGGCTTGCTGCTGTACATCCTCGGGCTCGGTTCGCCAACGCATCCGTTGCCGCCCGAGAGT
Source organism: uncultured Acidobacteriota bacterium (assembly GCA_963739035.1). Classification (GTDB taxonomy): domain Bacteria; phylum Acidobacteriota; class Vicinamibacteria; order Vicinamibacterales; family SCN-69-37; genus CAVTYZ01. The sequence goes on from CAVTYZ010000018.1 coordinate 3,196, forward strand.
TATCGCGCCTATTGCGCGACGTATCAGTGGAAGAAGATCTACGGTCGTGAATTGCTGTACTCGGGGCCGCTCTTCACACATCAGTTCTCGCATATGTGGATCGACTTTCGCGGCATTCGCGACGAGTTCATGCGCGCGCACGGCAGCGACTACTTCGAGAACAGCCGGCAGGCGACGTTTCTGCAGCAGGAATACGCGATCCGCAATCCCGGGAATTTCGTCGGCTACGGCGAGCACTGTTGGGGATTCACGGCATGCGACGGGCCTGGTTGGGGAAAGCGTGTCGTCGACGGCGTCGAACGCGAGTTCTTCGACTACATCGCTCGAGGCGCCCCATTCGGTCCAGACGATGGCACTGTCGCCCCGTGGGTCGTCGTCGCCTCGCTCCCGTTTGCTCCTGAAATCGTCATCCCGACCGTGCGGCACTTTGCCCGAATGGACTTGGGGATGACCGGGAAATATGGGTTCAAGCCGTCGTTCAATCAAACGTTTGCCATGACGGATAGCCCGACCGGTTGGTGGGTCACGCCGTATCACTTCGGCATCGATCAAGGGCCGGTCGTGCTGATGATCGAGAACTACCGAACTGAACTGCTCTGGAACATCATGCGACGTTGCCCGGCGGTTGTCGCTGGGCTGCGACGGGCGGGATTTAGCGGTGGTTGGCTGTAGTGGCGCAGCGCTGCCCTTCAGGGCTTCACGTTCTGGTTGACGCGGAAGAAGTTAGCCGGGTCGTATTTCCTTTTCACCTCAACCAGACGCGCGTAGTTCGAACCGAAGGAGGCTTTGATGGTGTCCTCGGTCTCGTCGCCCAAAAAATTTAGAAGATAGTCGCCGCTGCGGAACGGCGCCATCGCATCAGCAAAGTCGCGGGTCCACTCGATGTGCCGCGGGGATTCGGCCGGGTTTGCCCACTGCGTGAGAATGCCCAGATCGTAATTCGCCATGGCGCTGCGCGAATGCCGTGTCGCCCTTCGCGACGCGGCTCGGCGGCGCCGCCGTACTGCTCAACCAGCACGGCCGTCATTGGCGAAGTGGCTTGGTTCGCGTAGCCGACGATTACCTGGATCGCCTCATCGCTCAAGTCGCGCAGGAAGGTGGACTTCCAATAGTTTTGGTTGCCGTCAGGGACAGCGGCGTCGAACAGCGTCTGCATCACTGGAAACCGCAGGGTTTGGATTGTGTCGACGAGAGGAGTGCCGAACGACCGTAGGGGCGCCAGGAGTCGCTCGCCCTCCGCAAGGGCACCGCTGTAACAGGCGGCGATTGCGGCGACCGGGAGGCCGTCGGGCGTGTGCATCAACGCCGCGTAGGCCGCGCACTCGTCAGGCGCCGACGCTGTAAACGATCGGTAGAACCTCAACAGATCTGTGGCGTGATCCCGCGGATGGATTATCAGCCCTCCCAGAACGTGAGAGACCGGATGCAGGCGGTATTCGAATGAGGTCACGACGCCGAAGTTGCCGCCACCACCGCGGAGGGCCCAGAACAGGTCGGAGTGCTCGTCGGCCGTGACGCGCAGCACCTCCCCCTCCGCCGTCACCAGTTCGAAGGACAACACGTTGTCGCACGTGAGGCCGTACTTCCGCGCGAGCCAACCGACACCGCCTCCCAGCGTCAGGCCTGCCACGCCGGTCTTCGACACCACGCCCGTTGGCACGGCCAAACCGAAAACGTGCGTCTCGCGATCCAGCTCGCCGAGCAACACGCCAGGCTGGACCAGGGCGCGGCGTGCGGCCGGATCGACATGAATACCTTTCATGCGTGATAGGTCGATGACGACGCCGCCGTCACACAGAGCGCGGCCGCCCACGTTGTGACCACCGCCGCGGATCGCCACGAGCAGTCCGTGGTCACGCGCGAAGCGTACCGCAGTGATGACGTCGGCGAGGCCCGAGCAGCGGACGATCAGCCCTGGGCGCTTGTCGATGCTGGCGTTCCAAATCCTCCGCGCGGATTCGTAGTCGGCGTCGCCGTCCTGGATCACTGCGCCGCGGAAGGCAGTGAGGAAAGGTTCGAGCGTCGCTGGGCCCAAATCTTTCCCCGTGCGGTCGGTCAATGAGCGAGTCGACATTGCGCTTCCTCCAGCGAGCGGAACTCGGTGCCATCGGGGCCTTCATCGAGTGCTGCTACTTCTTCAGTAACCGGGTCCAGTTGACGATCACGGTGATAGGCGTGTCTCCAGGATCGGCCAGGGGTTGGTTCAGCAGAAAACGGCGGCCATCGGCCGTGACGTCGAAACCTGTCGCCCCGCCGACGTTGAAGAGCGCCCTGGAATTGCGTGGCCCGTCGTTGGAATCGAACGCGACAGCGATCAGGTCGTCCTTCGCGTCGATGTAGAACAGTTCCTGACCGTCGGCGCGCCAGCGCACCGCGCGGCCGCCGGCGGTTGAAACTTGAAACCTGGCCGGGTTTGGAGGCCCGCCAAGCTCCGGAGGCACTGACTGCACGCGTACCTCCGAACTGCCGGAACTATCTGTGGTGTAGAGCATCCAACGACCATCCGGCGAGATCGCGCCGGTCGCCCTGGGCTCAGAGAACGAAAGTTCCTTCCCATCCGGCCTGGACATCAGGATGGTGTGAGAGTCCCCGCCGCCCCCGACGATGAGCGATACCCACCGGCCATCGCGGGTCACGGCGGTTGGCGTGCGGGTGTCGAGGTTTTGGTAGTGCTTCAACACGATTTCGGCGCCAATGCCGTTCACGGGCCGTTCAACCAGGTAACGGACATTCGAACGAATCGAAAAGTAGATCACGCGGCTCCCGTCGGGCGTCCACACGGGCGCGGCGTCCAGGCCTGTTTCGAACGTCAGCCGCGTCGGGCCGCCGCGCGAAGGATCGAAGATCAGGATGTCGCTGTTCGTGCCATCCCTCCGCGCAAAGGCCACGGTCCGCTGATCCGGCGAGATTCGCGGTGAGGCAAGGCGACCTGATTCACCGGCCACGCCCAGGGACGCGCCGTCGCGGCTGAACCAGATGAACTGGTTGCGCACGTCTGCCGCGTGGGCGAACGAGATCAGCCCGGTCAGAGAATGAGACCAGTTCGGCCCGTTCTGCACCGAGTCGGCGATCAACACGGGCTGGTCGATGAGGTTGCCCTTCGCTGGATCGAAGGACTGGGCAAATAGCTGGCCGCCCGAGTTGTACAGAATCCAGCCCGGGCCGCCGTCGGGATTGGGTGCGTACGGATCCAGGCGAGTTGCGGTTCTGGATGAGGAACCTTCGATCACGGCCGTCGAGCGACGCCCACGCGATTCCGCGCTCGGCTCCGGTCGTCCGGGTGTCGTAGAGGAAATGCGTGCCATCGGGCAGGAAATACGGCGCGCCTTGGAAGATCTCATGGCGCGCCTCGTCGTAGGGAAGGGCCGTGACCGGCTTTCCGCCGGCGGCCGACACGCGCATTAGCTTGCCTGCCGCTGAAAACAGGATCACGCCCTGCGGGCTCCAGCTTCCAAATTCTTGCGGCGCCTCGCAGAGCACCCGCGGCTTGCCCCCGGCGATCTCGATCGTCTTGAGCATACCGTCGGCGAAGAACCCAACCTGCCGGCTGTCTGGCGACCAGAACGGCGTTCCGGGATCGCCGGTGTCAGGAAGCTCGGCGAGTACTCCGGAATCCAGGGTTCGGAGCCATAGCGATCGTCTTTGCTCCCGACCCGAGGCGATGAACACCGCACGACCGCCATCCGGGGACAGCACGAACTGGTGATCCGTATCGTCGAAGCTGGTCCCTGGCGACGGCGCAATCTCCATCGTCAACAGCGGAAGCTCGGGCCCAGGCTTCATGTACCACGCCATCGGTGTGGCGAGCGCGAGCAGTGCGGTTGCGACCATCCAGGTCAGACGTCCGCGCGGCTTCGACGATGTGGCTGGCGTGAGCATCGGCGGCGCGTCGGTCTCGAACGCGCCGTCCAGCGCCAGACGCACGTCGCCGATGTCGCGAAGTCGCTGTTTCGGATCTTTCTGCAAGCATCGCCGCACCACCGTTCTGACCGACGTTGGCGTGGCGGCCGGCAGCCGTGACCACTCGGGCTCCTTGTGAATGACCGCGCCTATCGTCTCGGCGAGATCCTCGCCGCCGAACGCGCGAGCGCCCGTGAGCATCTCGAACAGCACGGCACCGAACGCCCAAATGTCGGCGCGCCTGTCCACGGTTCTGCCGCGCGCCTGCTCGGGACTCATGTACGCGGCCGTGCCCAGGATCATGCCGATCTCTGTCATGGCCGGCGAGGTGATGGTGGGAGAGTTCGCCAAAACGCCCGCCGAGGAGTTCGACGCGCGCGCCGGGTCCATCGCCTTTGCCAATCCGAAGTCGAGTACCTTCACGGTGCCGTCGGATCGCACCTTGATGTTCGCGGGCTTCAGATCGCGATGGATGATCCCCTGCTCGTGCGCCGCCTCGAGGGCGTCGGCGATCTGCTTCGCGATGGCGAGCGCTTCGTCGACGGGGATCGGTCCACGCGCGATGCGCTACCGACAGATCGTCGCCCTCGACGAGTTCCATGACCAGCGCCTGGAACCCGTGTGTTTCTTCTAGGCCGTATATGCCGGCGATGTTCGGGTGGTTCAGCGACGCGAGCACTTCCGCTTCGCGCTGAAATCGCAGCAAGCCGATCGTGGTCAGTCGCGAGCGAGGGCGGCAGAATCTTGATGGCGACTTGGCGTTTTAGCTTGGTGTCCGTCGCGCGGTAGACCTCACCCATTCCGCCGGCGCCGATGGCAGAGACCACTTCATAGGGCCCGAGACGAGTGCCGGGGGTGAGGGCCAAGGGTGGCGTGATTATAGGGGCGACCGGATCGCGGACGGGATTCGTCCCGACTAACGCAGCAGTGGGGACTGACCTGAACGGCCAATCGCTCGCTTCCACACACTACAATTGACCGCCATGCCGCTCGCTGCTGGAACCCGAGTGGGCCCGTACGAAATCATCGGCCCGGTAGGCGAAGGCGGCATGGGTGTCGTCTATCGGGCGCGGGACGTGCGGCTCGGGCGCGATGTCGCCCTCAAGACGCTGCCGCGCGATGTCGCGACCGACCCGGAACGGCTCAGGCGATTCGCGCAGGAAGCGCGCGCGGCGGGCGCCCTCAACCACCCCAACATCCTGATGGTGCTCGACGCCGGCGAGCACGACGGCGCGCCCTTTGTCGTCTACGAACTGCTCGAAGGCCGGACGCTCGGCGACGAACTGGCGAACGGACCGCTGACCGTTCGCCGGACCATCGACTATGCGGTTCAGGTCGCGAGCGGGCTCTCGGCCGCGCACACCCGCGGCATCGTGCACCGCGATCTCAAGCCCGAGAATCTGTTCATCACGCGCGATGGCCACGTGAAGATCCTGGACTTCGGCATCGCCAAGCTCCTCGAACGGCCGGGGCCTGACGAAGGCGCCGCCACCGCGACGGCCAGCGGCACGATTCTCGGCACGGCCGGCTACATGTCGCCGGAGCAGATCAGAGGCGAGCGCACCGACGAGCGGTCGGACATCTTCAGCCTTGGTTGCGTGCTCTACGAGATGGTCGCGGGCGAGCGGGCGTTCAAACGATCGACCGCGGTCGAAACGATGAACGCCATCCTCACCGCGGAGCCGCCGGAGATCGCGTCCCCGAGCGGCGCCACGCCCGGATTTGACCGCATCGTCTGCCATTGCCTCGAGAAGGATCCCGCCGCGCGGTTTCAGTCCGCACGCGATGTCGCGTTTGCGCTGGAGGGCGCGCACACCTCGTCGGGATCGTCGGCGCGGGTCGATGCGGGACCGGTCGCGCAAAGATCTTTCGCGCGCGCGTTGGGCTGGGCCATCGCCGCGCTATTTGTGCTCGGGGCGGTCGCGTACGCGCGCGTACGGCGGGCGCCGGCCGGATGGCGTCACCGCGCGACCGGTCCGCTTCGAGGTCTCGGCGCCCGAGAGCGGCACGTTTCAGGGCATTCTCGGCGTGTCGTCGGTGATCTCCCCGGATGGCCAGTACCTGGCGATGGCGGTGACCACGAGCACCGGTCCGCGTCTGTTCGTGCGCCACATCAACTCGACGCGCGCGGAGTCCATTGCGGGCACGGAGGGCGCGTTCAATCCGTTCTGGTCGCCCGACAGCCGTCAGGTCGGTTTTTTCACCGCCGGTAAGCTGAAGACGGTCGCCCTCGACGGCGGCGCGCCGAGAACCCTCTGCGACGCAGAGCCCGGTCCCTGGGTCGTCGGCACCTGGGGCGAGGGCAACCACATCCTGTTCACCGGAGGCGACATGAGCGGTCCCTCGAACAAGATTCATCAGGTGGTGGGTGGACAGAAGTTGGAGCCCGTGCTCTCGTCCAGCGATCAAGTCATTCTTGCCTGGCCGCACTTTCTGCCCGACGGGAAACACTTCCTTGTGTATGTCGTCGCCGGGTCAGGCAGTGACAACGAGATCCGAATCGCGGAACTCGGCTCACAAGAGACGACGCTTCTCTTGCGCGTGAACTCGCGCGCGGTGTACGCGGACCCGGGGTACCTGCTCTACGTCCGTGAAGGCACGCTCGTCGCGCACCCCTTCGACGCGACTGCGCGGCAGCTTACTGGCGATCCGGTTCCCGTCGCTGAAAACCTCCTGTATTTCCGCAACCTCGGCCAGGCCGACTTCTCGGTTTCGCGCAATGGCGTTCTCGCCTATCAAGCTGGTCCGACGACGTCAGGGTTGTTCTGGATGGACCGCAAAGGCACCCAACTCGCACAGCTCGGCAAACCCGACGACTACTACTTTCTCGATCTGTCATCCGATGGCAAGAAGGTCGCGGTGGACATCCTCGACCGCACCACGGGGGTCACGGACATCTGGCTGTTCGACACCGATAGATCGGCGGACTCGGTGCGGTTCACGAACGATCCGTTCATCGACTGGACGCCGGTGTTCTCGCCCGACTCGTCACGCCTGGCATTCGCGTCCGCCCGCCGCGGCGCGCCGCACCTTCACATGAAGGCGCTCACCGAGTCCGGCCAGGGCGAGATGCTGGAGGAGCCGACCGGCGGCGTGCAGTTCGCGTCCGAGTGGGCCAAGACCTCTCGCGGCGAGGTGATCCTCTATAACGGCACGCCGACGCCGTCGAAGACCTACGATATTTGGGCGCGGCCGCTCACTGGCGACACCAAGCCGCGACCCATCCTCCAGAACACACTCCCCGTCTACGATGGGCGTCTCTCGCCGGACGGCCGGTGGCTGGCGTATGTCTCCCTCGAGTCTGGACGGAGCGAGGTCTACGTCCGAGCCTTCGAGGGAGCCGGCGAGCGCTGGCCGGTCTCGAGCGGCGGCGGCATAAGCCCGCGCTGGACTCGTGAGGGACGCGAACTCGTCTATCTCGCCACCGCTTCGACCGGCCCCTTCGGCTCGGCCGCGGCGGACGGCCGGTTGATGTCGGTCGCCATCACGCCCGGCCCGCCGTTCGTGGCCGGCGTCCCGCAACCGCTCTTCGACGTCATCGCCCGCCAAGGCCAATACGACGTCACCGCGAAGGGCGATCGCTTTCTCGTGAACCTCGGCGCCGGCAGTGCCGCGCTGCCGATTACAGTCGCCCTGGACTGGCTGAGCGGCGCCGGGCGCTGAACCCCCAAGAGAGTGCTTCACAGGGAGAAGCCCGAGAAGAGCTTGAGGTAACACCGTCGCGGACGAAACAAAGCTGAAGTGAGGGTCGTCCGACAGACCAGCCAGCGAAGACGAGGGCGGTAACAATCAGAAGGCGAGCGGCGCTGTGGAATCAACGACTTAACTGGCGGTGAGGCAGGGATTCGAACCCTGGGTACAGGTTTAAGCCCGTACAACGGTTTAGCAAACCGCCGCTTTCGGCCACTCAGCCACCTCACCGCGGGCCTTCGAGTATACGAGAGGCCGACGCCGGTACGAAAGCACGCGCCCTGTCCATCGCGGTCGCGGTGCGCGTGACCGGGCATTTGGCTTGGCCCTTGGCGCCCGCTGGACGATAATCAGCCCCAGTCAATATCCCGTCAGAGGCTTTGCTCGTTCAGGAGCGTACGCGCCTGAATGTCGTCCGTTCTTGTGCGCGGATGGAAGGGGTTATCGAGATGTCTCATAAATGGATCTACGGAACCATTTCGGCGTTCGTGTTCGTCCAGGTCGCGTTCGCCTCGGGCCCCACGCATTTCAGGCCTGAGCCGGCATTCAACGGCACGACACTGGCTGGCTGGCACCCTGTCGGGCAGGCCGACTGGCGCGTGGAAAAAGGCGAAATCGTCGGCACGCCGAAGACGCCCGGCGGTGGCTGGCTGGTGCTCGACAAGGCCTATCAGGACACGGGGTTCTTCGCCTCGTTCCGCTGCATGGGCGGGTGCAAGACCGGCGTGATGCTCCGCGCCGAAAAGACGCCCGACGGCATGAAGGGCGCCTTCGTGTCTCTCAATGAAGGCGACCTGGCGTCGTACAGCCTGAAGCTCGACGCCCAGGGTCAGGAAGTTACGCGAGAAGCCCTTCGCGGCGGCGCGGGCACGACGTCGCATCGCGCCAGCCGCAACGGCTGGCGGACGCGGTGGCGCGGCGGCCGGTCGTGGCGCGGCTCCGGCTCCGGCTCCGACCGGTGGTGGCGAGATGGCGGCTGCCGCGCCGGGCCGTGGCGCGGCGGCGGGCCGCGGCGCGCCTGCTCGGGGAGGCGGCGGCGGTGGCGGTGGCTACGCTGGTCCCGCTGGAGCGCCCGTCGGTCTTCGCGCGGAGGAATGGAACACGGTCGAGGTCATCGTCGATGCCGAGGTCCTGCGGGCGTCGCTCAACGCCATGGGCGCCAGCGGCGGTGGCGGTACCGGCATCGCCGGCGGCGCGACCGGCGACGGCAACAAGGGTTTCGGCCCGGTCGCCTTGTATGTCGGCGGCAGCGGCGAAGTCAGGTTCAAGGAAGTCTCGGTGAGAGATCTCGCGCCGAAGATGGAAGCGCCGGAAGAAACGTCGGGCCGTTTCTCGATGCGGCGGCTCAGCGACTTCTACTACGCGTGGTCGGCCACGGCGGCCGACTTCAACCACGACGGCGTGATGGATGTCGCTGCCGGACCGTTTTTCTATCTCGGTCCCACCTACACCGAGCGCAGAGAGTTCGCGATCTCGCAGACGTTCAATCCGAGCAACCAGTACGCCAGCGGCATGATCAACTTCGCCTACGACTACACGGGCGATGGCTGGGCGGATATCCTCATGACGGCGAACCGGCCGATCATGCTGTACGTCAACCCGAAGGGCGAATCCCGGCGCTGGGACAGCTATTCCGTCGTGCCGTCGGTGTCGACGGAAGAAGTGCAGTTCAAAGACGTTGACGCCGACGGAAAGCCGGAGGTGGTGTTCGGCGGCGGCGGAGTGATCGCCTACGCGAAGCCGGATCCTGCCGATCCGACAAAGCCGTGGGTGGTCCGGGCGGTTTCAGAAAAGATCACCGTCAACGCGCACGGCATCGGCGTCGGCGACATCAACGGCGATGGCCGCATGGACATCCTGCAGCCGTCAGGCTGGTGGGAACAGCCCGCGAACAACAGCACGCCGGATCCCTGGGCGTTCCATCCGGAATACTTCGGCCGGGGCGGCGCTGAAATCAGCGTGTACGACGTGAACGGCGACAGCCGCAACGACGTCGTCACCGCCATCGAGGGGCACGGGTGGGGTCTGTCCTGGTTCGAGCAGAAACGCGACAGGGACGGCACGATCTCGTTCGTCGAGCACGAGATCATGGGGAATTTCTCGAGCAAGAACGCTGGTGACGTCGTCTTCTCTCAACCGCACGCCTCGACGATTGGCGACATGGACGGAGACGGGATTGCCGACCTCATCACCGGCAAGCGTCATTACTCCCATCAGGAGAGCTGGAGCGATCCGGACCCGTACGGGCCCGCCGTGCTCTACGTGTACAAGACCGTGCGCGATCCGAAGGCCCCGGGCGGAGCGAGGTTCGTTCCGGAGCTCATTCACAACCGGTCCGGCGTCGGCTCTCACGTTCAGGTGCTGGACGTGAACAAGGACGGCACGCTCGACATCCTGACGTCGGGCACGCGGGGCACGTTCGTGTTCTCAGGAAAGGCTCGCGCGGCGACCGCGAAACCAGCGGCTCGGTAGGGGAACTCGCTGTCAAGTTCGAACTTCGAAGGTAGAAGCAGAGCAACTGAACTATTTCTGACTTCTTACTTCTGAGTTCGAACTTGCGCCGCGGTCTTGGCGGGCTGTTTGATCGCCGAGGCCGCTGGAGCAATCGTCGCCGGATACGCGTGGTCGAGAACCGACCACATGAAGTCCGCTCTCATGCGCGCGGACGAGTGGCAGCTCATGCATCCCGTCTGTACGCGGTCCTGATCGAACGTCTCCAGCGTCACATTGGCGAAGGCTGATCCAGCACCGACGCCTGGAAACGTCGTCGACGCATCGCCGGTCACCGTCACGGAAACAGGGTTCGCCTGATTGCCGGGCACGCGGGACCATTGCGTCATCACGAGTTGGTACGTTCCCACAGCGTGTCTTTCAACAGTCGCTGGTAGCGCGTGTTCATCGCGGCCGTGTTGGGATGAATCGGTGTCCTGGCGTACCGCACCACATTGAACGGCTTGACCGGCTGGGGCGCGAGCGGCACCAGGAACAGCGGGTTCTCGTCCGGCATCTCCGCCGTCCCACCGTCGTGGAACGTAAACGTTCCGGGCCCGTCAGGCCGCCCCGGCGGCACGTTGTCCACGTGCTCGTACGTCGACCAGGACCATTGCGGCCGGCTCGGCGTCTTCTGAACGACGTGCAGTCCCACCAGCCCGACGGTGACACGCGAACACACGCCGGTGTCGGGATCCTTCAGGATCGCCGTGCGCGTGTAATACCGCCGCGTCTGCGCTTCCGTAAAACCTCTCATGTCGAGCCAGGCCGCCTTGATGGCGAGCGAGCCGTTCGGAAACTGCATCGCGGGCACTGAAGGGGCCGCGTCCGACTGGAGTCGGAAGCTGGCTTCTCAGGTAGTACTTGTTCGCGACGATGAAATGGTACGCGGGCTGGTTGTAGAGGGTCTGGTAGCGGACGTATCTGCCGTTCTGGGCGACCAGGGGTCCGACGAGCGCGCCGAACCCGGACTGCCCGATGTCGCCGAACGAAGAACTGCTGGCGAGCACGACATCGCCAAACTGCGCGTTCACCTTGCACGCGTTGTGTGCGGAGGTGTCGTAGTCGTTGAAATTCGCGGTCGGGGCCGTGCCGTCCTCGTGGAAGACTTCCCACAGCGACTTGTAGGTCTCGAATACGCGAGGACCCGCGTCACCGAGCGTCTTCCCGGTATCCGCGACGCCGCGCTTGTCCGGCGCTGCCGGCCAGACCATCGCGACGAACAGCCGCCAGGAGTAATCGTCGAAGTAGTCAATCGCGACTTCGCTGAAGCCGTCCGGGATGCACGTATCGAGCGGCTGCTGGGACGACGACGCGTCCGGAACTGGACGAGCGGGGCACGTCTCGGCCGGAGCGGGCGCGAACGCGGCGAGAATGGCCACTGCGGCAACCGCCACGGCGGTGAGCTCGAGCCTGGATGACATGGAGACCGGCATACGCACAGCCGGTGAAATTATAGCGTGGGGTGTCATGAATCTCGCCATCCGTCGGTCCCGACGATCATGCGCTGGGCCCTGAGGACGCGTTCGTCTCGCTGTTGGAGAACGGCGGCGTCAAAGGCACGCCCACGTTCTACATGGACGGCCGGCGGTAGACGAGGGACCGGCCGTACCGGTTAGGCGCGGCAGTATCCTAGTCGCTTGCCGAATCCAAAGGCGGCCCGTCGATCCACGCGGCACACGACTAACCGGACGACGCGCACATGGGCACCGCACAGGGCGGAAGAGCGCGAGCAACTCGTTGCCGACGGTGACGAACTCACCAGCCATGAAACCGGCCTGCGCTATCGCGTCGATCGTCTGCTCGGCCAGGGCGGATTCGGTCAGGTCTATCTCGCGCGACGGATCGGGCGGTCGCACGCCGTGCCTGAGCGTGTCTGCATCAAGGTCAGCCGGCGGATCGACGGATGGCTGCGCGAGGCGTACTTCGGCCAGTTGCTCCACGATCACCCCCGTGCGATCCGGGTCTTCGACGCGTTCCCGATCGTCCACGCCGGCAGGCGGCCGCTCTATTGCCTCGCCATCGAGTACGCGCGTCACGGCGACCTCAGCGCGTTCCTGCATCGCACCGCCCGCCGATGGAACGAGACGACCGCGCGGCGGGAGATCGCCGGGATCCTCCAGGTGCTCGGCAAGCTTCATCGTGGCCAGATGCTGCACCGTGACCTGACGCCGATGAACGTCTTCGTCTGCGATCAGTCCAGGCTCAAGCTCGGCGACTTCGGCATCGTCCGCCAGCAGAGCGACCAGCGAGGTATTACCGCTCGCACGTTGAATCCACTCATGGCGCCGAGCGACGTCTTCGGCGGCGCCGCGCCAAAGTGGCAGGCGCGAGACGATGTCTACCAGGTCGGCCAGCTGCTCGGGATGTTGATCAAAGGCGACGCGCGGCGCGGATTCGCTCGCCTGAGGTGCGCAAGCTCTCGTGCGGCGACGACCTGAAGGAAATCATCTATCGCTGCATCGGAGAGCGCCGGAAGCGCTATGAAAGTGCCGACGAACTGATTGACGCGCTGTCCAAACCGCCCGCCCCGCTGAAAGCCGGAGGCGCGCGAACGCTGAAGGGCGTCCATCTGGCGTTCACCGGTATCTTCAGCGAAGACTCGGCGCGAGGTACAAAAGGCCGCCAAGCGAGCGGGCGCCATCGTCCATGGCATGCCGTCGGTCGCACGACGGTCGTCGTCCGCGGCCGGCCGAACGCGCTCCAGGCGGCAGGTCGCGACGCCGGACGCAAGCTGATGGAGGTCAAGCGGCTCCGCGACAAGGGGCATCGCATCACGATCATCAACGAAGCCCGGTTCTGGCGATTGGCGGATCGCAAGCGCTGACGGCCGGCTCGGCTCGCCTGCGCGGAGTCCAATACGGTGGGCCACTGACCAGGAGGTTCCCGATGCGACTCCCAGTTCTCACGCTGACAATCCTGTTACTCGCCAGAGCAGCGTTCGCGCAAGGCACGATCAACGTCTCCGGTCAGGCGCTGATCTATGTCGTTCCGGATGAAGTGATCGTCGGTCTCGGCATCGAGACGTTCGACGCATCTCTCGCGCAGGCGAAAACCAAGAACGATACGGAGACCGCGACGCTCCTGCGGGCGATCCAGGACTTGGCATCGAGCCCCGTCACGTCCAAACCGACACGATTGAGGTCAGCCTCGAATATCGGGACAGCTCGCATCCCTCTGAAGGCATCGAGGGCTATTTCGTGCGGCGTGCGTTCACCGTCACGTTGAAGAATCCCAAACTCCTCGAGAACACCGTGACATCGGCGCTCGCGAACGGCGCGAATCGCATCATGGGACTGGAGTTCCGGACGACGGAACTGCGGAGGTTCCGGGACCAGGCGCGACGTCAGGCCGTGGCCGCCGCGCGCGAGAAGGCGGGCCTGCTGGCCGGGGAGATGTCGATCGCGGTCGGCAGGCCCGTGTCCATCAACGAGGGATACAGCGGCTCGACCAACGGTTCGCGCTGGTGGGGCTGGAACAGCGGCGGCGCCAACTTCGTGCAGAACGTCGTCCAGGCGGGCGGCGAAGCAGGTCCCGACGGTACGACGATCCCGCTCGGACAGATCGGCGTGAGCGCCGACGGTGTCGATTACGTTCTCGCTCGCCGGCTGACATCCCGATGGAGCGTCCCCCTGTTTCAGCGCCGGACGTGATCGTCCGCGCCGGTGAGGCCGGCGTCCTGTACGTGATGGACCGGCGGGCGCTTGGTGCGTTTCCTGGTCGGATCACGGACTGGCTCGACGATTGGGCGGCGCGCACGCCCGAGCGGGCATTTCTCGTGGAGCGAGATCCCGCTGGCACCTGGGTGCCCCTGACTTACGCGGACGCGCGCACACGCGTCCGCGCGTTGGCGCAGGCGCTCATCGATCGAGGCCTAGGCCCTGAACGGCCCCTCGTGATCCTGTCCGGCAACAGCGTCAATCACGGCCTTCTCGCCCTCGCCGCCATGTACAGCGGGATTCCGTACGCTCCGGTATCACCGGCCTATTCGCTGCAGTCGCGAGACCTCGGCGTGCTCCGGAGCATCGGCGCCACGATGCGACCGGGACTGGTGTTTGCGGCCGACGGCGCCGCGTTCGATCGCGCGCTTGGCGTGTTCGCCTCCGATGTCGACATCGTCACATCCTACGCCGCGCCGGCGTCGAGGCCAGCGACCTCGTTCAACGAACTGGCCCTGACCGAGGAATCGGCGGCGGTCGACGACGCGCACGCGGCGGTCGGTCCGGACACTATCGCGAAGATCCTGTTCACGTCCGGATCGACCGGACAGCCGAAGGGTGTGATCAACACGCAGCGGATGCTCTGCGTCGAATCAGGCGATGCTCCGTGCCGTGTTTCCGTTTCTGGCCGATGAGCCGCCCGTGCTTTGCGACTGGTTGCCGTGGCATCACACGGCGGGCGGCAACCACAACTTCGGGATCGTGCTCTCGAACGGCGGCACGTTTTATATCGACGGTGGGCGGCCGACGCCGGACGGTATCGAGACGACAGTGAAGAACCTCCGCGATGTCGCGGCCAGTGCGCACTTCACGGTGCCGCGGACGTACGAGGCGCTGTTGCCGTATCTCCAAACGGACGCCGAGCTGCGGTCGCGGTTCTTCAGCCGCCTCAAGTTCTTCTTCTACGCCGCGGCCGGCCTGAGTCAGCACCATATCGATGAGCTGCAGGCGCTTGCCGTCGCGACGACCGGCCGCACGCTCCTGTGGGTCACCGGTTTCGGGTCCACCGAGACGGCGCCGTTCGTGATGTCGACGGGAAGCGCCGGCGCGGACGCGGGGTTCGTCGGGTGGCCGGTGCCTGGCGTGGAAATGAAGCTCGCGCCGGCTGGTGAGAAGCTCGAGGCGCGGGTGCGCGGCCCGAACGTCACGCCCGGATACTGGCGTGATCCAGTATTCAGCGCGGCCTCCTTCGACGAAGAGGGCTTCTACCGGATGGGTGATGCGCTCCTGCCCGGTCGACCCCGGCAATCCGTCGAAAGGCTTCATGTTCGACGGCCGCCTCACCGAGGACTTCAAGCTGTCGAGCGGCACCTGGGTGAGCGCGGGACTGCTCCGAGCACGCCTGCTCCTGCATCTGGGACCATACGTGCAGGACGTCGTGATCGCCGCACCGGACCGGCCGTTCGTCACGGCGCTCCTGTTTCCCCACACAGCGGCCTGTCGCCGGCTGTGCGACGACCTCCCGGCCGACGCGCCGGCATCGACGGTCGTCGCTCATCCGCGGGTGCGTGAGACGTTCCGTCGCCTGCTCAGCGAGTTGGCTGCCGGGAGCACGGGGAACTCCACACGAGTCGCTCGGGCCATCGTCGTGGACATGCCGCCGTCGATCGACCTCGGGGAGGTCACCGACAAGGGCTCCCTGAATCAGAAGGCGACGCTGAAGAACCGGTCCGCGCTGGTTGAAGAGCTGTACTGCGCCGACGCCATCGAGTCGAACTATCGCCGTCTGAGAGTCTCGGGTGTCAGACGCTGGATCTGATGCCGAGGATTCCCGGACACGTCAGTCGAAGGACATCCAGTGCGGCATCTGGAACGGTCGTGATCACGGCGTCGGTGCCCTGCGACGTGAACATCGTGAGGATGACCTTCGAGATGCCGAACCATTCGTCGCCAGTCCGCACACTCGCCATGTATCGCCCCTCGTTCCGATCGATCAAGAGCTGGCTTCTCGGGTAGAGCGACACTCCCTCCGGCCGCGCACGCGTGGCGTCCGACGTCACACAGTAGTCGTCGGCGGCCACGGCATCAGGCGTTGACTCCCTCGTCACGAACACCCTGGCGTCGCGACGCTCGGACGCATTCGCCCGCGTGGGATGCCGTGCTCTCGCCGCCAGAGCGGCCATGACCTCGCGCGTGGCTTTCTGCCGCAGCCTGCTCCGAATGATCGAAATGTGCCCGCTCGCCCGGCCTCCGCGGAAGCGCCTCCCACTGTTTCGCGCGTGCCAGTTTCTTCTCGAGATCGCCGCGGCTGACGAACATGTCTTCGAGGCTGGCGCCAGGTGGCGATTGCCCGCGCAACGTGTCCTGCGCGATGTTGGACATCACGTCCGCGATGAATCCGTAGGTGATCCCTTGCGGTGAGTACCGCGACCCTGGGCTGGATCGAACACAACCGCGTCTTGCCTGATGTCCTCGGCGAGCTCGCCGATCAGGACGCCATAGCGGCTCAGGTAACCGAGCTGGGTCTCGCCCATCGCCGTGTACCTCACGTGGCCGCTCGTCGGCTCGAGGAACAGGTCCTCGATCATCACGTATGGAGTCAGCAGATCCAGTCGGGTGAGATAAAGCTCGGGATCGGCAGACAGGGCCTGAAGAATCGCGTCCGCGAGATCCAGCCGTTCTCGATCATCGTGTTCGTCGCGTGCGGTCCGGTAGGCCTCGAGCAGGGCACACGAGATCGCGCACGAGAAGGGCGCCGTCGAGCGCGTTGGAGTTGCGGGTGAACGCGAGATTCCGCGGATCGTCCAGAGGCTGTCCGGTCTGCCACACGCGATAGCGACGCTGAGAACGGAGGTGACCGCCGGCCAGCCTGGCTCCCGCCTTGTGCAGCGCGAGACGTCGTGGCCCGCGGAGCGAGGCGGCAATCCGATCGGCAATATCGAGGTACGGCTTCAGGTGTTTCGTCAGTGGACCCTGGGCCGTCTGGATGAGCCACGCGGCGTCGCGAAGAAACACGGCCGGGCTCTCCGGTCCGTTCAATCGATCGAGGCGCCGCTGGAGGTCGTCGAGCCGATCCGCTGCGTCCTCAATACGCTCATCCCAGATTCTGAGACTGAGACCTTCGAGCAGACGAAGCATGAACACGGCATAGAGGGTTTCGGCATACCGAAGCCGCCCGCTTCGGCCGGGCCATCGATGATGTCCCCAGTGCTCGTACGCGCGGAGAATCAGCTCCAGAGGATCGAGCTCGTTGACGAAGGCGTTTTCCGTCGCGATCGGCTCGAAGCCATCGGCCAGATGTTTCGCGGCCAGTTGTCCCTTCAGCCGTGACAACTCGGGTGGAAGCCCGGCGAGTCCGAAGAAACACGCGTCGAACGATCGCCTCGAAGAACGGCCGGTCGCGGCGACGCGACGTGTCCTTGTCGCGCACGTTGAGGAGTGCGCGCTCGATGCGGTCGGCGATGTCCTGGCGCTGCTGCAGAAACCAATCGACGAGCGCGAGATGGTCGGAGAAGAGACCCAACCGGCCGGAGTATACCCGGCCACATTGTCGTGGCCTGGCACGCGTTACAATTCGTCGAATCATGGCGTTTGTCGAGTGGCACATCGAAGGCATGGAGCTCGTCAACTGCAACTGCAACCAGGGCTGTCCCTGTCAGTTCAACAGCCTGCCTACGCACGGCCACTGCCGGGCGCACATCTGGGTGCACGTCGAGCGCGGGCATTTCGGGGACGTGAAGCTCGACGACACCCGCTTCGGCGTCATGGCCGCGTGGCCCGGCGCCATTCATCAGGGCAACGGCACCCATCAAGTGTTTGTCGACGACCGCACGACGCCCGAGCAGCGGAAGGCGCTCGAAACAATCGCCAAAGGCCAGGAGACCGAGCCCGGCAAGGTGATCTGGTTCATCTACGCCACGATGTCGACGACGTTCCTGCCGACGGTCACCACCCGAATCGATCTCAGCATGGACGCCGACGCGCGCGAGGCGACGGTGGCCGTCGCGGGCACGCTCGACGGGACGGTGTCGCCCATCCGAAACGCCGTGACCGGCCTGGCTTCTCGCGCGCGCCTGACGTTGCCGACGGGAATCGAGTTCACGGAGGCCGAGTGCGCCAGCGGCACGGCGAAGTCGACCGGCCCGATCGAGATCGATTTCACCAAGACTCACGCGCACTTCGCCAGGTTCAACTGGAGCACCCACGGCGTTATTCGGTAAGACCGTTCTCGAACGCGCACTCGATCGCGATCGACTCATCGTGTTGATCGGCCTCGTCGGGAGCCACAGCCCTGGCGTGGGCATGGATCGTCCCGATGGCGCGGGACATGTACGGGTCGATGACCGGTCCGTCTGCGTGGATGATGACGCCGGTCTGGGATGCACCGCATCTCGCTCGGCTGTTTGCGATGTGGGCCGTAATGATGGGCGCCATGATGCTGCCATCGGCGGCCCCCACCATCCTTCTTTATACGGCTCTGGTCAGGCGGAGCGCGCCAGCCGCGGCAGCGGTCCGCGCGTACACGTTCATCGCCGGCTATCTCCTCGTGTGGACGGTCTTTGCCGCGGGCGCGGTCTGGCTTCAGCGCGTCCTGGCGAGCCAGCTGATCCTGTCGCCGATGATGGAGCTGTCGAACCGGTGGGCGTCAGCCGGAGTGCTGGCGCTCGCGGGCCTGTACCAGATGACGCCGTACAAGCGCGCGTGCCTGTCCGCCTGTCAGTCGCCCGCGGCGTTCCTTGCCACTCACTGGCGAGACGACACGGCCGGTGCCCTGCGCATGGGCCTGACGCACGGCGCGTACTGCCTCGGCTGCTGCTGGGCGCTGATGCTCCTGCTCTTCGCCGGCGGCGTCATGCACCTGCCCACGATCGCGCTGCTGACGGTCTTCGTGCTGGTGGAAAAGGTGATGCCGCTCGGCCGGCACGCGTCGTTCTTCACCTGGCTCACCGGGGGCGCGCTGATCGGGCTCGCGATCTGGCAACTGCGTTAGCAGCTGGACGCGGTATCCTGCCTGCAACACGCGCAGGAGATCGGGAGGAGCCCATGCGGCTGTTGCTGGTAATCGTCGCGGCGGGTCTGTTCATGCGGGCGGATGTCGCGGCACGGCAGTCGGCCGAGGCGGGCGGCAGGCCGGCGCTCGACTTCGAGTTCTATCGGGCGCGCGTCGAGCCCATGTTTCTCGTCAAACGGCCGGGCCGCATCCGCTGCGTGGAATGCCACGAACGCGGCGCGGGGGCCCTGCGTTTTCAACCACTGACCAACGGCGTCTGGACCGAGGAGGCGTCCCGAAAGAACCTCGCGGCCGTGTCGATTTTCGTCACGCCGGGCAATCCGGCGACGAGCCGCCTGCTGCGGCACCCCCTCACGCGCGAGAGCGGAGGCGATCCCTTCCACGGCGGCGGCAAGCACTGGTCCACGAGCGACCCGGAGTATCTGGCGCTCGCGGCGTGGGTCCGCGGGGATGTGAAGCCGCCCGCAAAGACCGTCGTTCGAATCGTTCAAACGAACGCGGCCGGCGAGGATGCGCACCTGATCGATCCGGCGACGAACAAGGTCGTGGCCGTCATCAACGACGTCCGCATTCCGCACGGCGTGACGTCGGCGCCGGATGGCAGCCGGCTCTTCATCAGCGACGAGGCGGCCCACACGCTCGACGTCGTCGATGCGCTGAGCTTGTCGGTGGTCGCCCGCATTCCGCTCAGCGGCCGGCCGAACAACGTGGACATCACGAAGGACGGCCGAAAGGTGTACGTCGGCATTCGCGAAGCGCCGGGCGCGCTCGACGTGATCGACACGATGTCCCTGAAGCGGATCGCGACGGTGCCCGTGGCTGGCGACGTCCATAACGTCTATGTCACCCCGGACGGCAAATTCGCCGTCGCGGGGTCGATTGCGTCTAGCACCATCTCGATCGTTGAAACCGCGACCGACCGGATGGTGCGCACAATCAAAATGGATGCCGGCATCCGGCCCATGGCGTTCGAGAAGGACACTGACGGTTCCACCAAGCGGATCTTCGTCCAGCTCTCGAACTTCCATGGATTCGCGGCCGTGGATTTCACGACCGGCCGGGAGGTCGCGCGGATCGAGCATCCGCCCATCGCCGGTGTTGAGCCCCATTACGACGGTCTGCAGACGGCCCCGGCGCATGGCCTGGGCGTGACGCCTGACGGCCGACAGCTCTGGTCAACGAGCAAGGTGTACGGATACGCCTACGTCCACTCGCTGCCCGATCTCAAGGAGATCGGCCGCGTGTACGTCGGCCAACATCCGGAATGGATCACGTTTTCACCGGACGGCCAGCGCGTTTACATCGCGGCCGCCGGCGACAACATGACGTTCGTCATCGATACGAAGACGATGAAGGAGATCGCGCGGATTCCGGTGGGCCAGGTGCCGAAGCGGATCGGAACAGTCCTGCTCCAGACGTATTGATCGGCCTGAGAAAGTGGCCGGGTCACTTTTACGTTTTTCGTAAAAGTGACCCGGCCACTTTCTACGCCC
Source organism: uncultured Acidobacteriota bacterium (assembly GCA_963739035.1). Taxonomy (GTDB): domain Bacteria; phylum Acidobacteriota; class Vicinamibacteria; order Vicinamibacterales; family SCN-69-37; genus CAVTYZ01. The sequence goes on from CAVTYZ010000018.1 coordinate 23,439, forward strand.
AGCCTGGGGACGGGTATCCTTGCGCGCATGCTGCATCGCGTCGCGCCCATCGTCCGCTGGCTGGCAGCGAGAGAAGGACCGCGGGGCGCTCTGAACGCCCTGTATCGATCGCGATCGTGGGATCAGAAGGAACGCATCCACGCGCGATTCGCGAAGATCTTTCGCGACTATCAGGGGACCTTTGATCCGGGCGTATGGCAGGTGGAGTTCGCCGGACGAACCGTTCGGGTGCCGCTCTCAAAGGCGCGCGCGTGGCTGACGTGGGATTTGGCGCTGTCGGTCGCCGGCCACGAACCTGAAATCAAGCAGACCTACGAAACCATTCTCGGCTTCGGGCCCCGGCTGGTCCTGGACGTCGGCGCCAACTACGGCACGCATTCCCTGTTGTTTCTCGTCCACGGCATCCGCACGATCTCGTTCGAGCCCAATCCCAACTGTCACGCCTCCATCAACGAACTCTGCACGGCGAACGGTGTGACGCCGGTGCTCGAACCGGTGGCCGTCGGGCGCCTCCGAGGGATCCATCGAGTTGTGGTTCCCTGAACGAGAAGAGTGGCTGGGCACGACCGACCCTGCGACGCGGGATCGGTTGCAGGCCGAGACCTCACTCGCACGGCTCACCGTGCCGCTGATCACCGTGGACGGCTACGTGGAATCCCACGGCCTCGTGCCGGATCTGATCAAGATCGACACCGAGGGCAGCGACCTTCAGGTGCTGCAAGGCGCGACGCGCACGCTCACGCGGTGCCGGCCGCTGGTGCTCTTCGAATGCTGGCAGGCGCAGCGTCGACCGATGGCGGCGTTTCTCGACGCGCACCATTACCGCATATGCTCGCTGCCGCTGACCTCGGCTCAGCCGCGCGTGCTGTCGGAAACCGAGTTCGCGTCGGCCGAGCTCGCGAACTTCGCCGCCGTGCCGCGAGAGCGGTTGGAGAAGTGGACGGCGCACAGGGGCTGACCGTCATCGGCCGGCAATGCCTATCGGGGACGCTATACTCACCAGCCACAACGAGACATCGGCAACGCCTAACGCGAAGGGACGCGGCCATTTTCAACGGATCCATCTCCGATCTCCAGGAACGGCTGGCGTCCGAGCACTACGTGGCCGACCGCGGGCTGGCCGTGTCGCTGTTTCTCGCGCTGCGGCTGCGGCGGCCTCTCTTCCTCGAGGGCCAGCCTGGCGTCGGCAAGACGGCTCTCGCGGCTGCGGTGGCCGCGGCGCTCGACACCGATCTCATCCGCCTGCAGTGCTACGAGGGCCTCGACATCACCCACGCGGTGTACGAGTGGGATTACGCGCGCCAGCTTCTCGAGCTGCGCGATTCTGGAAGCGGCCGGGGGCGCGGTGGATAGACACGCCACACGGCGCGAGCTGTACAGCGACGCCTTCCTGATCAAGCGTCCGCTCCTCCAGGCGATCGACCCGACCAGAACACGCCCGGCGGTCCTGCTGATCGACGAAATCGATCGCGCCGACGAGGAGTTCGAAGGGTACCTGCTCGAGCTGCTGGCCGAATTCCAGATCACGATTCCCGAACTGGGCACGGTACGCGCGAGCGAGCCTCCGCTCGTCATTCTCACGTCCAACCGCACGCGCGACGTCCACGATGCGCTCAAGCGCCGGTGCCTCTACCAGTGGATCGAGTACCCGAGCTTCGACAAGGAGCTGGCGATCATCGAGAAGCGCGCGCCTCAGGCGTCCGCCCGCCTCGCCCGCCAAATCACCGCTGTCGTGCAGGAACTTCGCGTTGCCGATCTGTCCAAGGCGCCCGGCGTCTCCGAGACGCTCGACTGGGTCGCCGCGTTGACCGCTCTCGACCGTGAGACCGCCGATCTCGACGCGCTCGAGGAGACGCTCGGCGTCGCGCTCAAGGTCCAATGACGACATCGACGCCATCCGCGGTGAACGGCTGGCGGGAATCCTCTCGCGCGCGGCGATGCGGTAGACGGAGGTTCGAACCGTTCGGAGGTGCGCAGGTGCGGAGGCGACAGGAGCCAACTGACGCTCGCCATCCGGTATTCACGATGAACTGGTGAAGGCATTTTCTTCATGCCTTCATGGTTAGGAGTTTCGCGGTGACGGCGTTCATCGAGAACTTGCTCTCGTTCGGCCGGCTGCTTCGCCGGCTCGGCCTCGACGTCCACCCGGGGCGGATGCTCGACGTCACCGAGGCGCTCCAGCACGTGGACGTCGGCAACCGCGACGAGGTGTACCACACGTGTCGGGCGCTGCTCGTGCATTGCTATGACGACCTCGCGATTTTCGATCGCGCATTCGACGCGTTCTGGAACGGAAAACGGATGCCTGCGGCAGCGCTGGGCGTTTCTAATCAATCGTCCGAGCCTGAACGCGATGAGCCGGCGGCCGACGGGATCGGCCGGCTGCGAACCTGGAGCGACGCGGCACGGTTGGCGACCAAGGACTTCGCGGAGTTCACGGCCGAGGAGGTGAGCCTCGCTCGCGCGGCGCTCGCGCGGCTGATGTGGAATCCCGGCGAACGGCGGACGCGGCGGTGGATCCCGGGGGCCGGACCTCGCCTCGATTTCCGGCGTGCGTGGCGGCGGAGCGTTCGCACGGGCGGCGATGTGTTCTCGTTACCGCGCCGCGAACGCCGGCGCCGGCCGCGCCCGCTCGTCCTCGTGTGCGACGTCAGCGGGTCGATGGAGCGGTACTCGCGAATGCTCCTGCATTTCGCGCACGCGCTCAGCCATCAGCATCGCCGCATCGAAGCGTTCCTCTTCTCTACGAGCCTCACGCGGATCACACGCGAGCTGCGGCCGCGAGCACTGGACGCGGCAGTGGCCGCCGTGTCACGGTCGGTGGCGGACTGGTCGGGCGGCACGCGGATGGGCGAAGCGCTCAGGGCGCTCGGCCGCCCGCCCATGCGGCGCGTTCTGCACGGCCGGCCCGTGGTGCTGCTCGTCTCGGACGGCTGGGACCGCGGCGACCCGGTTGTCCTTCGCGACGCGATGGCGCGGCTGCAGCGGAACGCTCATCGCCTCGTCTGGCTCAACCCGTTGATCGGCACGGCCAATTACGCACCGCTCACGCGGGGTCTTCAGGCGGCGCTACCGTTCGTCGACGACTTTCTGCCGGCGCGGACGCTGACGAACCTCGCCGACCTCGCGATACATTTGAACGCGCTCACGTCGAGCCGCTGATCACCGATGGATATTTCAGGCACGTACACGTTCAATGCGCCCTCGGCCCGCGTCTGGGACCTCTTGATGAGTCCCGAAATCATCGCGTCGTGCATTCCCGGCTGCGACCGTTTCGAGCCGGATGGCGAGGACCGGTACCGCGCACGACTCACCGTCGCGCTCGCGGCGATTACCGGCACCTACGAGGGGCTGGTCGTTCTGTCAGAGAAGGTCCCGCTCACCTCGTACCGGCTGACCGGCGAGGGACAGGGCCGTGCAGGTTTCGTCAAAGGGAACTCGGTCATCGCGCTCCGCGCCGACGGCGACACGACGACCGTGGACGTGCGCGCGACCGTGGAGGCCGGGGGCACGATCGCCCGCGTCGGCCAGCGGATCATCGGCTCCGTATCAAAGATGATGTTGGACCGGTTCTTCGGATGTTTGCAGGCGAAGATCCCGTCTCAGGGGTCATGACGCGACTACCACTGCTTGAGTCGAATATTGCGATACTCGACCTTCATCGGCGGGCCAACGTGGACCTGCACGCCAATCAGGCCCTCTGCGGGCCGGTTCGGAACGTCGTCATCGATGGTCACGCTCATGACGCGGCCGTTGAGCATGTGCACGAGAAGGTTGCCTCGAATGATGAGATGCACGGCGTTCCAGTCGTTGGTCGCCAGCGCCGACATTTCCTCCGGATTGCCCAGCGTTGACACGAGGATCGGCGGGCGCCCGCCGACGACGTGGGTGATCTGGCCGCGTACGGCGAGAAACAATCGCCCCTTCTCTTCGTAGTTGTTGCCGACGTACATCTTTCGACCATCCAGATCGAACTGGTACCCACGCATCGCGAATGTGTTGGCTGGCGTCACAGGATCCGGCACCACGACACTTCGGTAGTTGATCCCGCTGTTGCCGGTCGCCGTGATGCGGTAGTCGAGCTTCAGCTCGAAGTCCCGCGGCGAGCCGCCACGCCAGATGATGAACGTATTGCTCTTGATCACGGTGTCTGGAGTGATCTCGCCGACCAGCGATCCATCTTCGACGCGCCAGTACGTCGGGTTCCCGTCCCAGCCCGTCAACGTCTTGCCGTCAAAAATTGTCGTGAACCCCGGCTCATCGCTGGTCAGCGGCTCGGGGCGATCGCTCTGCTTCGGTGCGTATTGGCTGGCCGTACTCGCCGTGGTCGCGGCCTCGGGCTGCGAATGTGCCACGAACGCGACGAGCATGCCCGCGATCGCAACGAGAACAGCGCGGCTGGCCATACGTCTCCTCGTTCACTCGGTGAAGACCATTCGTGTTTCGGCGCTTTCCTTGTAGCCGTAGCGGATCGCCTTCGCCCGAATCGTCATCGGCCGGTCGACCCGGATCGGACCGGTATAGAGGCGCCACGTGGCGTTCGGTCCCTCGTCGGCCGTGTACCCGATGGACGCGTTCTGCGTCGGTACGTAGATGACGACCTCCATCGGCTCGCGGATGGTCATCGTCGAGACGCGAGCCGGGGCGTCGGTCGTCCGACGCGGCAGGATGTAGGGCGCCGCGGTCTCGGGCTGGACGCCACCCGGCCACATTCGCTGAATCATCTCCGCTTCATTGATTAGGCCCTGGTCGTTGATGCGCGCCATCCAGTCGGACATGGCCTGACGCATGCGCTCGAGCGTGGCGCGATGCGCAGGGTCGCCACTCAGGTCGCGGATCTGATGGGGATCCGCCTGCACGTCGTACAGCTCCTCGGCGGGCCGCTCGGTGCGCATCCAGAGCGCCGCAGGGCCGCTGAGTTGTCCGGCGGCCTGCAACCTGAGCCACTCCTGCATGATGGCGCTCTGGTTGCGATAGATGATGGGGCCCGCATAGGGCTGCATCGTCACCATGTTGCGGATGTAAAGAAAGCGCGCGTCGCGCGCGGACCGCATCATGTCGTATTCCTGATCCATGCGATCGCGCGCGGCAAACACGTAGGTGGGCGGCGCCCCGGCTCTGGGCCCGACGAGGACGCGCCCCTGCAGATGCGCGGGAATCTCGACACCGGCCAGCGCGAGCACCGTGGGCGCGAGATCCACGAAGCTCACCATCGCATCGCTCACCGTCCCGGGCGCGAACGGCGCCGCGAGCGATTTCGGCCAGCGGATCATCAGCGGCACGTGCAGTCCTGAGTCGTACAGCGACCGTTTCGCGCGCGGGACGCCGTCGCCGTGATCGCTCCAGTAGAAAACGATCGTGTTCTCGGCCAGGCCGTCGGCCTCGAGCTCCTGAAGGATTCGGCCGACCTCACTGTCCATGTCGGCGACGTTGTCGTACATGCGGGCGAGCTCCTGGCGCACGAGCGGCGTGTCCGGGTAGTACCGGAGGCACGGAAATCTTCGCGGGATCGGTGACGAGCGGCTTGCCTTTCCTCGCCGGACTGGACGGGAAGATCTGGCTCTCGTGCGTCACCATCAGGTTGAACACGGAGAAGAACGGCTGGCCGCTATCCGGACGGTTCCGCCAGTGCGCCTTGTCGCTGCGCTCGTCCCAGATCGTGAACGGCTCGCCGAACTGGTAGTCGGTTTTGACGCGATTCGAGGTGTAGTACCCCGCCGCCCGCAGGTATTCGGGAAACGCCTTCACGTAAAACGGCGGCACCGCGAGGTACGGACCCGGCAGCTCGGGCACGGTGTCTTCCGTGGTCCGCATGTGCTGGGCCCCGATCGCGTTCTGGTACATCCCGGTGATGATGGCGGCGCGGCTCGGCGCGCACACCGGCGCGGTCGCGAAGGCATTGGTATAGCGAATCGATTGAGTCGCGAGCCGGTCGAGAACCGGCGTCCGCGCCAGCCGGTCGCCATACACGCCGAGGTGGGGACTCATGTCCTCGTTCGAGATCCAGACGATGTTCGGACGTGCGGCCGAGCGCGGAGCCTGCTCGGGCGCCGCGGGACCCGTTCCGTGCAGCGTCGCCGCGAACACCAGCGACGTCAACGCGATCTGAGTAGCGTGGAATTGCATGGCCGGCGGCTCCGCTCCAGGATCTACGTCCGCGCAAGCGCCGCACCGAGCGCGCGCCGAACAAACACGCCGATCATCGCTCTCCGGTATTCCTCGCTGGCGTGGATGTCCGAGCCCACGTCCTCCACGCCGTCGCTCGCTACCGCTGCCGCCGCGTCGATCATGTCGACACGTGCAGGCCGTCCGGCGAGCGCCTGCTCGACGTTCGTCAGGCGCCTGGCGTGCGAACAGGCGCCGGTCAGCCCGACTCGCGCCGAGGCGATCTTGCCGCCGTTGACCTCGAGCGCGGCAGCGACTCCGACGATGGCATAGTGCGACGCCCGCTGATAGAGCTTGGCGTAGGCCGCCGATCGAGTCGGCCTCACGCGCACGGCCGCGATGATCTCGTCCGGCGGCGAGATCGACCGTGAAGAGATCCTGGAAAAAGTCGTCGGCCTTCACGGTTCGCCGGCCGCTCGGGCTGGCCAACTCGAACTCGGCGCCAAGCGCCAGCATCACGGCCGGGTAATCGGCCGACGGATCCGCATGGGCCAGGCTGCCGCCGATGGTGCCGCGGTTGCGGACCTGCTGGTCGCCAATGGTTGCCGCGGTCTCCGCAAGAACCGGGCACGTCTCCGTGACGACCGGCGACGTCGCCACGTCGTGGTGCGTCGTCGCCGCGCCAATCACGATCTGCCCGTTGGCTTCACGAATCCCGCGGAGCTCCGGAATCCTGGCAATGTCGATCAGGCGTTGCGGCTCGCTGAGGCGCAGCTTCATCAACGGCACGAGGCTGTGGCCGCCGGCGATGATCTTGCCGCCGCCGGCGCCGAGCTTCGCCAGCGCGTCCTCGAGCGAGGTCGCGCGTTCGTAGTCGAATGCGTTGGGAATCACGCGCGGCCTCCTTGGATGATTCGCCACAGCTTCTCGGGCCGCAGCATCATGTCGATGTGCTTCACACCGAAACCGCTCAGCGCATCCACTGCCGCGGAGACGATGCACGGCGTCGATCCGAGCGTGCCGGCCTCGCCGACGCCCTTCGCGCCCAACGGGTTCACCGGCGTCGGCGTGACGGTGGCTGAGAGCTCGAACCTCGGGAAATCGGTCGCGCGCGGCAGCGCATAGTCCATGAACGAGCCCGTCACGAGCTGGCCATCGGCGTTGTAGACGGCCTCCTCCACCATCGCCTGGCCAATGCCCTGCGCCAGGCCTCCGTGGATCTGCCCCTCCACGATCAGCGGATTGATCAGGTGTCCCGCGTCGTCGACGGCAACCAGCTTCAGAAGCCTCGGCTCGCCGGTCTCACGATCGATCTCGATCATCGAGATGTGACAGCCAAACGGGTAGGTGTTGTTGCTCGGTTCGAAGTAGGCGTCGGCGCTCAGCCCCGGCTCGTCCAGGCCTTTCGGGAGCGGCACGGGGATGTACGCAAAGGCGGCGACGGCCTGGAACGGCAGTGCGGCGGCAGGCGCGCCCGTGACGCCGATTTTCCCGTTCTCGAACACGAGGTCGTCTTCGCTCGCCTCGAGCAGCGCCGCGGCGAACTTCGCCATCTTCGTCTTCACCTTCGTGCCGGCCATGTGCAGTGCCGCCCCGCCCACGGCCTGTGAACGGCTGCCGAACGTGCCAACGCCCTGCTTCGAGATGCTGGTGTCGCCATGCTGAATCGTGATGTGTTCGATCGGTACGCCGAACTGGTCCGCCAGCATCTGCGCGAAGGTGGTCTCGTTGCCCTGTCCGTGCGGCGAGGCGCCCGTGGTGGCCGTGATGCGGCCGTCGCGTTCGATGGCGACGTGCGCGTGCTCCCAGCCGCCCATCGGCAGCGTCGAAGACGGGCCGATGCCGCAGACCTCGACGTACATCGCGAGGCCGAGCCCGACCAGCCGGCCTTCCGCTCTCGCGGCGTCGCGCTCCTTCTTGAGTCCTTCCCAATCCGCGGCTTTCAGCGCCGCATCGAGCGCCACCTCGTAGTCACCCGAGTCGTACAGCGCACCCGTCTGGGTCTGGTACGGGAAGGCGTCCTTCGGAATGAAGTTCTTGCGGCGCACGTCCGCGGGATCCATCCCCAGTTCGCGCGCCAGCATGTCGAGGGCGCGCTCGACGAAGTACGTCGCCTCCGGACGTCCGGCGCCTCTGATACGCGTCGGTCGGCGTCTTGTTGGTGAAGACCTCGGTGAGCGTCGCGCGAACCGCCGGAATCCGGTACGTCGCGCTCGCCATCAGCATCGTGAGTGTCGGGATGGCGGCGGTCAGCAGCATGTTGTAGGCGCCGATGTCGGCGACGATGCGCAGCCTCAAGCCGAGCACGGTGCCATCGCGCTTCGCCGCCACGTCGATGTGACCGATGAGATCGCGCCCGTGGGTCGTGGCGACGAACGCCTCCGACCGATCCTCAATCCATTTCACCGGAATCCCGAGCTGCTTCGACACGCCCGCGGCGATGTACTCCTCGGCGTAGATGTTGATCTTCGCAGCCGAATCCCCCGCCGACTTCCGGAGCGATCGCCCGAATCTGATGCTCGCCGAGGTCGAACATGCCGGCGACCTGCGTCTTCAGGATGTGCGGGTTCTGCGTCGACGACCAGATCGTCAGGTGCTCCTTGCCAGGTTCGTAGTGAGCGACCACACCGCGCGTCTCGATCGAGCTCGGCACGAGCCGGTGGTTCACCATCCGCTGCGAGATCACCACGTCGGCGTCGGCAAATGCTCGATCGATCGCGGAGTCGTCCACCGTCTTGCCGTCGGCGCTGACGCCCGTGCCGCTCGGCACCGCCGCGAGCGCGATGTTGTTCGCGAACGCCGGATGGATGACGACCGGACGTCCGGTCATCGCAACCTCGGGATCCACGACCACGGGCAGCGGCTCGTAGTCCACGACGATCGGCGTCCGCCGCGTCGCGCGCGAGATAGCGATCGGTGGCGACGACGACCGCCACCGGTTCGCCGGCGTAGCGAACGACATCGATGGCAACCGCGCGATGCTCCGGCGACGGGAAGGGCGTCAGAATCGGCAACGGTTTCACGAACTTCGCGATCTCGACGCCGGTGTAGACAGCCTCGACGCCCGGCATCGCCTTCGCGGCAGTCGTGTCGATCGAGCGAATGCGCGCGTGAGCGAGGTCACATCGCTTGAACGCCAGATGCTGCATGCCAGCGAGTCTTCACGTCGTCGACGTACGTGCCGCGGCCCTGGATCAATCGCGGATCCTCGCGGCGCTTGACGCGCTGGCCCACGAGCTTCGGAAGGACCGGAGATGTGGTCGACATGACTAGCTCCTCGTTGCCCGCGGCGCGCTGGATCGCGTTGACGATGTGCTGATAGCCGGTGCAGCGGCAGAAATTCCCGGAAATCCCTTCGCGCACCTGCACGCTCGGTCGGGTGCGGGTTGTTCTTCAGAAGATCGACGGCCGACAGGATCATGCCCGGCGTGCAGAACCCGCACTGGAGGCCGTGCTCGGCCCAGAAGGCTTCCTGCAACGGATGAAGCTGGCCGTCGGTCGCGAGCCCTTCGATCGTCGTGACCTCGGAGCCGTCGGCCTGAACGGCCAGGACGGTGCAGCTCTTCGCGCTGCGGCCGTCGAGCATGACCGTGCAGGCGCCGCACTGGCTGGTATCGCACCCCACGTGCGCGCCGGTCAGGTGCAGTTGCTCGCGCAGGAAGTGGACCAGGAGCGTCCGCGGTTCGACGTCACCCTTGCGGACCTTGCCATTGACCGTGATCGAGATGTGCGCCACGCGACCTCCCGGGGTGAGACGCGATTATAGGGGGGCGCGGCCCGCAGGGCGGTCCTCTTGACCGAATGCGAAGTAGACTCCGCCCCGGCCCATGTCCCGCCTCACTGCCTCACAGGTGACCGCAGCCGTCTCGCTCGCCGTCGGTCTGGCCGGATTGGTCGCCGCCGCACCCGTCACGCTCGCGCAGACGAGCGAGGCCGCGCTCGTCCGGCGCGCCCGCGCAATCCACGATCGCGTCATCACGCTCGACACGCACGTCGACTTCAACCCGGCGAGCTTCCAGTGGTCGCGCAACTACACGATCGACCTGGGCACTCAGGTCAGCCTGCCCGGGATGGCGGCCGGCGGGCTCGACGCGGCATTCCTGATCGTGTACGTCGGCCAATCGACCGGGCCCGACGCGTTCGAGCCGGCGGGCTTCGACCGCGCGTACCAACAGGCGCTCGAGAAATTCGAGGGGATCCATCGGCTCACCAGGGTGCTGGCGCCCGATCGGATCGGGCTCGCGCTCACCCCGGCCGACGTCGTGCGGATCGCCCGGAGCGGCCGAAAGGTCGCCGTGATCGGCATCGAGAACGGCTACCCGATCGGCCGCAATCTCGGACGCGTGCGCGAGTTCTGGGAGCGAGGCGGGCGGTACATGTCGCTCGCGCACAACGGCCACAGCCAGCTCTCGGACTCGAACACGGGCGAGGCCGACGGCCAGTGGGCGCACGGCAACGGCCTCAGCGATCTCGGCCGGCAGGTCATCGCCGAGATGAATCGTTGGGGCATCATGGTGGACGTCTCGCATCCATCAAAGGGCTCGATGATGCAGGCCGCGGCGCTGTCCAAGGCGCCGATCATCGCGTCGCACTCCGCCGCGCGCGCGCTCTGCAATCACTCGCGCAACATGGACGACGAGCAGTTGCAGGCGCTGAAGAAAAGTGGCGGCGTGGTTCAGGTCGTCGCGTTCGCCAGTTACGTGAAGTGCGGTCCTGTATCTCCCGAGCGCACGCGGACGATTGCCGCACTCCGCCAGGAGTTCGGCCTGCCGGAACTCTCCGGACGCGGCGGCCGCGGAGCGCGTGGCGCGGCGTCTGCAGCCGTCACGCCGCTGGGCACCACGGCGACGGCCGCCGGGGCCGCGGCTGCGGTTCCCGTCGGCGGACGCGGGGCTGGACGCGGCGCCGGGGCTCGACGCGGCGGTGCAGGCGCTCGCGCCCGATCGCCGCGCGCAGTATGACGCGCGCCTGGCCGAGATCGATCGGACACATCCGCCCGCGGCGCGCGCCACCGTCAAGGACTTCGTCGACCACATCGACTACATCGTCAAGCTGATCGGCATCGACCACGTCGGCATCGCATCCGACTTCGACGGCGGCGGCGGCATCGACGGCTGGGACACCGCCGCCGAGACCTTCAACGTCACGCTCGAGCTGGTGCGCCGCGGCTACACCGAGGCCCAGGTCGCGAAGATCTGGAGCGGCAATCTGCTGCGGGTGTGGGGCGACGTCGAGAAGATCGCGAAAGACATTCAGGCCCGCCCTTCGAGGCCCCTGATCAGGCAACTCACGCCGGTGGGGCCCTGGCCTGATCCACCCGAATGCGCTGGGCCGTTGCGGGTCTAAGATGCGCACATGCGGCACCGCAGCCTGGCGTGCGTCCTTGCCCTCGGGCTGGTTGCGGGTGTGTTCGCCGCAGAACCCGCACGGCAGGCGGCCGTCGAGCCCATCGATGCAGAACTGAACGCGAGAATCCGTGACGAGGGGCTCGAGCATTCCCAGCTCGAGCGGATCGTCCACTCACCTGACCGACGTGTACGGCCCGCGCCTGACCGGGTCGCCCAACCTCGAAAACGCCGGGCGATGGGCCATCCGGACGATGGAGGGCTGGGGGCTCCGAAACGGCCGCATGGAGCCCTGGGACTGGGGTCATGAGGGCTGGTTGAACGAGCGGGCCGCCGGACACATCCTGACGCCGGTCCAGGATTGGCTCGAGTTCGAGGTCCTGGGTTGGACGCCGTCCACCAACGGGACGGTCACGGCCGAGGCTGTACATCTTGTCGCGCCGCAGGGCCCGGTCGCACCCAATGCGGGTCGCGGCCCTGCACGGCTCGGGCCGACCGAAGCCGAGCTCAGCGCGTACCTGGAGTCGATGGCCGAGAAGGTCAAAGGCCGCATCGTCCTCGTTGGAGCGCCAGCGGTTGTCGCGGTCAACTTCTCGCCGCCTCCGCTACGGACGCCGGATGATCAGGCGCGGGCCCGCTACGGCGACGGCGGCGTTTCGGCCGGCGGGCGGCGAGGCGGCGGTGGACGCGGCCGCGGCGGCCCGGCGGAGCCAGGACGACTCACGGCGCAACAGGTCGCCACGCGGCTCGCGGAGTTCCTGCGTGCGAATCGTGCGGCTCTTCGAATCTTCGACGCGGGACGCCCTCACGGACAAATCGCGGCCTTCAACGTGGTTGGTTACAACTCCAGCCAGACCGTACCGACCGTGCTGATGCGCAACGAAGACTACGGCCGTATCGCGCGCCTCGTCGCCGATGGCGTGCCCGTGGTGCTCGAGTTCACCGTGGTCAATCGGACATATCCGGAAGGCAAGACCGCCTACAACGCGATCGCCGAGATCCCGGGCACGGACAAGGCCGACGAGGTCGTGATGCTCGGCGGACACCTCGACTCGTGGCACTCGGCGACGGGCGCCACCGACAACGCCATCGGGTGCGCCGTCATGATGGAGGCCGTGCGCATTCTGCGGACGGTGGGTGCCAGGCCGCGTCGCACGATTCGCGTGGCGCTCTGGAGCGGAGAGGAACAAGGCCTGCTCGGCTCCCGGGCGTACGTGGCGGAACACTTCGGCACGGCCGAAGCGCCGAAGCCCGCGTTCAGCAAGCTCAGCGCGTACTGGAACGTCGACGGCGGCACGGGACGCATCCGGGGTGCGACGGTGTTTGGCCCGCCGGAAGCGGCCGGCATCGTGGCTCGCCTTCTCGCGCCCTTCGATGACTTCGGCGTCTACGGCGCGGTCGCGACCAGCGGGCGCAACGCCGGTGGCACCGACAGCGGCGCGTTCAACCTCGCCGGATTGCCCGGCATCAACGCCGAGCAAGACTCGATCGAGTACGAGAGTCACACGCATCACACGAACCTCGACACCTACGAACGGATTGTCTGGGACGACGTGCGGAAGGCGGCGGTGATGACGGCGTCGGTGGTGTATCACCTGGCGACGCGAGAGGAGCTGCTGCCGAGGTTCACGGCAGACACGATGCCCGCGGCACCGGCCGCGCGCGGACGCGGCGCGGGTCAGTGAGGAGAGGGACCACAGTAAGACCGCGTCGATCAGTCCGCTACAAGTTCGTGGCAACAATCGCCATCGACTCGCGCTGTCGTTCGAGAACGAACTGACGGGCCTTCGCGAGCCTGGTCCGGGCAGCAGCCGGGTCCCTGGCGAGGGCCAGGACCGCGGGCACGACGCGCCCGAACGTCGGCGTCGACATCGAGATCAAAGAGCCAGTCGCCGAGGCCGATGTCCTTCCACATGAAGCCCTTGCTCGTCTGCTCCGCAAAGCGGCAGACGATCGCGGGGATGCCGTTGCCGACGCACATGATCGGCGAGTGCATCTCCAGCCCGAACAGGCCCGCCGATCGCGTGTAGGTCGAGATCGCTTCATCGGTGAGCCAGTACCGGTCGCGCCAGACGACGCGCGGCTTCACGTCGGCGGGCAGTGGATCGACGAGGATCTCCTTGCCCAGCTTCACTTGCGTCTCGTCCTCGGGACACACCAGTACCTTCATCGAGGTTTGCCGTACGACCGCGATGATCGCGTCCCGCAACGGGGCGTTGTCGTGCTCCTTCATCGCTTCGTTGCGGGCGTGCCGTCCGGCGTCGAACGGCGTGTTACGGGTCGGAATCTCCCAGTACGGTGTGAAGCGCGTTCGGGGGATGACGCAGAGAAACCTGCCGGGCTCGAGCTGGTGCGCGGCGAGAAATGCGATCGCGCGCTCGTCATCCCGCACATCAGCGGCGAACGCACCATCCGGAGCAAACGCCATGACGCGGCTCTTGACGCCATGGCTCCTTGGCAAAGGCCAGGGAGACCGAGTCCCGGAAAAAGGCGAACCGCGCGTTGGTGAGGATGTCGATGTCGGCGGGGTTCGCCCGGCTCATCTCCTCGGGCGTCCCGTAGACGCCGGGAAACGTGATCCCGTAGATCCCGTACGGTTTACCGGTCTCCTGGCTCCAGCGTCTCGACGTCGGCGCGGCCCACGAGTGATGGGCCGGAACCGTGCAGCAGCAGGTCACACTCGCGAAATGCGGCCTGGACCTCGTCCGGCGAGCGCACGAAGCTGAGCCGCGGGAAGCGACGGCGAAGGAGCGCTTCGACGCCGTTTCCGACGTCTGACGGCCACAACCGGACCTCCGCGCCCGGAATATGTTCCGCGATGAGACGTAGAACGCCCGGCGTGTGGCCGATATCGCCGATGTTGACCGTCTGCCACGACGAGCGAAGAAGAATGGTGCGCGGCGCCGGCAGACCGGCGAACACGCCGGCGAACGCCGCTGCGCGCAAGAGAAAAGTTCGTCGGTCGGTCATTCGAGGCCCCGGAAGGTGTGTCGGGTATTCACGCTCCCCGAAATGCCTCGTCAACCAGTCGAGCCCAGGCGTGCAGGATCGTGATGTGGATCTGCTGGATCACCGATGTCCGCGATGAATCGACGATGATGCGGCACGCGGGCTCGAACGCGCCGATGCGACCGCCGCCCTTGCCGAGGAGTGCCACGATCGACATGCCTTTCGAACGGCCCTCGACGAGGGCGCGCTCGATCGACGCGGAATTACCTGAAGTGGAGATGCCGACCAGCACGTCACCTGGCGCGCCCAGTGCCGACACCTGGCGGGCAAACACGCTCTCGAACCCGTAGTCGTTCGACATCGCCGTCAGCGTTGACGTGTTCGTGGTGAGGGCCACACAGGGGAGTGCCACACGCTCGGTCTCGAAGCGGCCGATCAACTCGGCCGCGAAGTGCTGCGCGTCGGCGGCCGACCCGCCGTTGCCGCACACCAGGATCCGGCGGCCGGCCTTCAGCGCGTTCACGATCAATCCACCCGCCTCTGCGACGACCGCCGACAACGCGACGGACTTCTCGGCCGCCTCAATCGACTCCTCGAAATACCCGCGAACGAGCTCGTGCATCACGCCTCACAATCCCTGATAAGCCCGGAAGACAGCCCTGAAATATTTCAGCGTGCGGATCGGATCCGTGGATTCGGGAATCTCCGCAAAGCAATACCCGTCGAACTTCATCGCGACCAGCGACGTAATCAGCCGGCGCCACGGGTACTCGGCCAGAAACAGGTCCCGCATGTGGATCTGGCCAATCTGGTTCCGCACGAGCGCGAACGCCGCGTCGAAGCCGCCGTCGAGCAAATCCTCCTGGTTGGAGTTCCAGCAGACGCGAACGGCTGCGTGGTTCCCGCCATAGTCGAGAATCTTCCGGATGCGTGGAAGGCGCGCGGTCTCGGCGCCGTGCACCTCGAGCTGGATCTTCACGCCGTGGTCGGCGGCGAACGCGCCGCACTCGGCCAGTGCCTTGCCGATCTGCTCGAGCGTCCTGGACTCAGGAACGTCCTTGGGGAGCCCGTTCGGCCGAACCTTGACGCTCGGCGAGCCGATGTCTTTCGCGAGCGTCACCCATGCCTTGGTCTCATCGATGTTCTTTTTCAGGACTGCAGGATCGGGCGAGTGGTACTCGCACGTCGTGCCCAGGCCGCCGATTTTCACCGGCTGATCCCTCGAATGCCTTTCGCACTTCAGCGCGGGCCGCCGGCGACAGCGAAATCTCCACGCCGTGCTTGTGCGTCGTGCGGAGCTCGACGGCGTCCATCCCGACCTCAGTAAGGTTCTTGATGATGGTCGGGACGTCCCAGTCCTTGGCGATGAGGTACGTGACGGTTCCGAGCTTCAGGCCCCTCGGCTCGACAGGCGCGGAGGGCGCCTGGCCGCGCTGACCGTCCACAACGTCGGCCAGCACGGGCACACCGAGGGCGGCGGCGAGAAAGTCTCGTCTGTCCATCGGCGGAGCATACTGCAGAGCACGGGTACGACGGGTACGACAGGTTCGACGGGTCCGAGGAACCACCTGACGCTCGTCATCTTCCTTTTGATGAGTTCAGAGTTCCGAGTTCAACAGATCTGAACCAGAAACCCTGAACTCTGAACCAGCACCAGAAACCCGGAACCCATGAACCCGGAACCGCTACTTCAGAAGTGGCTTGATATCCACCACCGGCGTCCCGTCGATGGCTTCGATCGGGCCGACCCGCAGCCGTCTGCCTTCGATCGCGCGGATCGTTACCGGATGGAGACCCAGGGGATTCGGCCGATCGGGTGATCTCGTCGCGAACACGCCGGTCAGACGGATTGCGCGGGTCAGACCGCGGATGCACCTTGAACACGTCGCGACGCCCTCGGTGCAGCCAGGTAATGACGATGACCTCGTCGCCAACTGTGAGGCCGTGCAACGCGTCCGTCGCCCACGACCGGATCTCGAGCCACGCATCCGGTGCGCCCTCCGTTCCTTGCCTCGGCGCTTTGCTGCGCGCCTTCAAGGGCGACCGGATCACGCCGACCGGCCGCAGGCGGGCCGGCTCACTCTGCCGCGTACGGTTGCGGCCCCTCACCCGCCGCGACCTTCCAGCGATAGCCATCTCGATCGGTAAAGTAGCCGAAGTACCAATCGATGCGTGAGAGCCGGACGCTATCGAACGGGTTGGGTTCCAGGTTGCGGTTGGCAGTCCACTGACGTCGGGTTGTTCGGGGCATCGAGCGCGATGCAGGCCGCCGACCGTCCGCGACGTATCGACGACGCCGAGCCGCTTGTTGACGAAGAGCACCTCGTAGGCCCAGGAGGGGAACGGCGCAATACCTTCGAGGCAGGCGAAATTGTTGAAATGGAGGTGGGCGACGTGGAAGAAGCGCTTCAGCCGTTCCACCGCGCGAAGATATCTTCTCGTCCTGCACCCAGTGAAACTCCACGGCCATCTGGTCGATTTGCTGAAACACCTCGTCAGTCGCGTGCAGGAACGAATCCCACTCGGCGCCTTCGACGTCAATCTTGAGGGCAACCCGCTTACCGTGATCGCCGTTCTTTGCCATCTGATTGGCGATCGTGTCGAAGAGCCGGCCATCGGCAGTCGCGGTGGTCGGGCCCACGCACTCCGGGTGAAATACCGTGTCCCCGGTCGGACACGCTGGCACCGTCGTATTGAAGCAGTCGTACTGGTGAAGCCTGACCTTGCGCTTCGTCGAGATGTCGCAGCCCCACTTGTCATAGCCGGAGATCCCGTATGAGTAGCCGGCCTGCACCGAGTCGAGCAGGTTCCCGCACATGAGGTATCCGCCGTCGTTCGTTTCGCCGAATCGCTCCAGCTGGCAGTTCGACAACGCGACCGGCTGCAACAGGTCGAACAACGATTGCCGATGTTGCAACTCCCCGCCGCCCGCTGCTGCCGTCTTGCGCCTCCGCCGCGGCCCGCTGCCGAGATCGGTACACCTTGACCTGATTGCGCACGACGAAGAAGAGGCCCACGATGAGGATGAGCAGAGCCGCAGCGCCGAACAGTCGGCGGCGTGAGACCGTCAACGGGACACCTTGCTGAGGACGAAGTGCGGGCCGAGCCGGGTTCCCGGGGTCAGGGACACGCCGTGGATTATAAGTGCCTCAGAGCGGACCGGCTTACTCGCGCCGCAGCGCTTCCATCAGATCGACCCGCGTGGCGCGCCACGCGGGCATCGCGCACGCCATCACCGCGAAGGCGGCGAACACGAGCGCCGCGCCGCCCAGCATGACCGGATCGGCCGGCTGGACTCCAAAGAGAAGCGAGCTCAAGACGCGGCCGACGCCGATCGCGAGCCCCGCGCCGAACACCACGCCGAGACCGACCAGTCGGAACCCTTCGCCGAGCACCATCCGGACGATTCCATGCCACTCGGCGCCGATCGCTTTGCGGACGGCGATCTCCTTCGTGCGCGATCCCACCGAGAGCGACAGCACGCCGTAGAGCCCGACAAGCGCGAGCACCATGGCGGCGACGGAAAATCCGATCAGGACATGCATGGCAAACGTCCGCGGCGCTTCCGACTCACGCCGAATCTCGGCCATCGTTTTCACGTGCTCGACGGCTGCCGTGGGATCGACCGCCGCGATCTCGCGTCGCACCAGCGGCGCGACCGACACGGGATCGCCCGTCGTCCGTACCACGAGATGTTTGGAGAACGCCCGGCTCTGCCACAGCGGAAAGTAGACTTCCGGCTCCGAGTGCCGGTCAACTCGTCCGTGCGCATGTCGGAGACGACACCCACGATCTCGATCGATTGCTTGGCGTTGCCGAACGACCGAATCGTGCGGCCAAGCGCGCTCGATCCGCCGAGGTGCCGCTGGACGAATGATTGGTTGACGACCGCGACACGAGGCGTCTCGGCATCGTCGGTCATGCGAAACGCGCGGCCCTCGACGAGCGCGATGCCCATTGCCGCGAAGTAGTCGGGCGTCACGGCGCGAAGCGGTACCGTCAAACGCTCCGCGAGCCGCTCCGAGCTCGTCGCGCCGATGACCTCCATGTCGCCGGGCCAGTTGTTGCCCGTGAGCGGCAGTCCCCACGCGAACGCGGCGTGGCGCACGCCGGGAATCGCGGCCACGCGTTCGAGCGCCTGCGTATGAAAGGCCTTCCACTGATCGCCCTGCACGGCGGTCACCGTCAGCGCCAGGATGTTCTCGGTGTCGTAGCCGGGACGGACGCGGGCGAGGTTCTGCGCGGTTCGAACCAGGAGCGCCGCTCCGGAGAGCAGCGCGACCGTCAACACGATCTGCAGGACCGCGACGGCGCCCACGAGTCGTCTCTCGGCCCGGCTGGCCGTGCTCCGCGTGCCTTCGAGACCATGAAATCGCGTGCGCAGGGCGGCGCGCGCGGCCGGCAGCAGCCCGGAAACCAACGCGGCGAGGAACGCCGCGACGAGACAGAACGCAAACACCGGCCATCCGATGGACACGGCATCCGCCCGCGGGAGCGCCTGACCGCCGATTCTCGTGAACAGCATCACCATGCCGGCGGCAAAGACGCCGCCAACGACGGCGCCGATCAACGCCAGCGCGACGCTCTCCGTCAGCGCCTGACGTGCCAGCCGGCGCCACGTCGCGCCGAGCGCCGCCCGAAGCGCGAACTCGCTCTGCCGCTGCAGTCCGCGAGCCAGCAGCAATCCGGCGACGTTCGCGCACGCGATGAAGAAGACGAGCCCGACAGCGCCGAACAAGGGCAGGAGCAGGCGTCTTCCGACGTCGTTCGTGACGTCCAGGAGCGGTCGCGTCGTTGCCGTCAATCCCTCGAGCGCGGCGTCGTTCTTCGTGATGCCCGTGGCGATGGCGGCAATTTCCGTGTTCGCGGCAGCGGCTGTGACCCCGGGCCGCAGCCGGGCCACGACGTTCCACCCGCGCGATCGAGGCTGCGACTCGTTCGGCCGGCTCAGGAGCCAGAAGTCAACCTGAGCATCCACGTCGTAGTTGGGCTCGGCCGCCGCGGCAGGATCGGGCAGGAACCGGGCTCCCGCGGGCATCACCCGACGATCGGGAGTGGAGCCGGCAGCCGGCTGAGCTGCAGGGTCTTCCCCACCATCTGTGGATCGCCGTTGTACTGGCGCCGCCACAGGTCGTGGCCGATGATGACCGCCGTGGGTGGCACACCGCCGCCGCCGGCCTCCGAATCGACGAACTCGCGGCCGAGGATCGGTTTCAGGCCGAGCACGCGAAAGTAGTCGCGGTTCACGACCATTCCTCCGAGCGACTCGCTCCCGTCCGGGCGTACCAGAAAATTGAACGTCCATCCGTACAGCCCGACCGATTCGAGCGACTTGGCTGAATCCCGCCACGCGACCCAATGTGCCGTCGTCGGCCGTTGGTTGTAGGGCGCACCGTCCGTGCGGGCGGCCGAGATGAGCACGAGACGATTCGGGTCGGCGTACGGCGGGGGCGACATCAGGACCCCCTTGATGAGGCCGAACATCGCAGCCGTGGCGCCGATACCCAGGCCGAGCGTCAGAATGGCGACGATCGCGAAGCCTGGGTTCTGGACGAACTGGCGCAAAGCGTAGCGGATGTCCCTGACCATCGCGGCTCCTGGGTTTGACGAGTATCTACCACGCTCAGTTGGCATCCCGAACAATCTGATCACGCGCCGAGGCAATCATCATCGGCGACGAGATGAGGCGTTCGGGCCAGAATGACTGATGCCCTCGCCGAGCTTTGACGGACTGACCGTTCTCACCCTCGAAAGCCGCCGGTCGATCGAACAGGCCACGCTCATTGAGCGGCTCGGCGGCCGGCCGATGGCGGCGCCGGCGATGCGCGAAGTGCCGCTCGCGTCGGAGGACGAGGCCATGTCGTTCGTTCGCGAGCTCATCGCCGGCCAGTTCGACTGCGTTGTCCTGCTCACCGGCGTCGGCACCCGTGCCCTGGTGAACGTCGCCGCCGAGCTGGGGATGCGCGACGCGTTCGTCGCGGCCTTGAGTCGCGTCCGCGTCGTGGCACGCGGGCCCAAACCGCTTGCCGTCCTCCGCGAGCTGAACGTCCCGGTCTGGGTTGCCGCGCCCGAGCCAAACACCTGGCGCGAAGTCCTTCACGCCATCGACGCGGCCGCGGCGTCGTTCCCGGTGAAAGGCGCTCGCGTGGCGGTTCAGGAATATGGCGTGTCGAATCCCGACCTCGTCGACGAACTGCGGCGAAGGGGCGCGTCGGTCACCGCGGTGCCGATCTATCAGTGGGCCCTGCCGGATGACCTCGGTCCCTTGCGGGCGGCGGTGGACGCCGTGATCGCCGGCGACGTCCAGGTGCTCGTGCTGACGTCCGGCGTCCAACTCGCGAACCTCTGGCACGTGGCTCGGGAGATGGGCCGCGGGAACCAGCTCGGCGTTGCACTGCGTGGCCTCGTGATCGCGTCGATCGGTCCAACGACGACCGAGGAGATACGGCGTCACGGGCTCGAGCCCGACATGGTGGCGTCACACCCGAAGATGGGTGTGCTGATCACGGAAGCGGCGGCCAGGGCGCGCGACCTCATGACCCGAAAAGGCCCGGACACACGGGCCTGACGTGCTATCGCGCCGCGTACAACGCGCCGAAGAAGTCGCCGGCGTTCCAGGACGGGCGCGAGTCGCCGTTCGCGATGGCCTTGAGGATTCTGTAGTTCACCTCCGCGAATCGGGCGCCGGCCGCGTAGTTGATCGGCTGGTTGATGTCGTCGGACGGCTGATGGTAGGTCGTCGCGAAAAAATTCTGGAAGAGCTTCCCGCCGTCGCCCGCGCCCTTCGTTGAGTTCCATCCGGTGGCCAGGAGGATGGAGGGCACGCCCTGTTGGACGAACCGGTAGTGGTCCGAATCTCGTGAAGATCGCCTGCTCCGGCATCGGGTCGGGCGTGAGCGTGAGATTCGCCTGCATCAATGCCGACTCGAGCACGCCTTTGAGTGAGGAGTGCTCGGCGCCGAACCCAATGACGTCGGTGAAGTCGTAGAGCAGCACCGGCATGTCGAGGCACACGGCCGCCACGATCGCGTCTTTCGGCACGGTCGGAGAGCGCGCGAAGTAGTCGGAGCCGATCATGCCTTTCTCTTCGGCCGTCACGGCGAGGAAGAGCACCGACCGCCGCGGCGGCGTCGGCTCGCTCCTCAGCGCGCGCGCGGCCTCGAGAAGCGCCGCCACGCCGGCGGCGTTGTCCATCGCGCCGTTGTAGATACCGATCGCCGTTCACAGCCGGCCCGATGCCTTCATGATCGAGGTGCGCGACGAGCACCACGTGCTCGCCGCGGAGCGCCGGGTCGGATCCTTCGAGCACCGCGGCCACGTTCGCACTCGATCGCCGCTCGTGACGTGACTCCTGCGCGATCTCGATCGACACCTGAAGCGGAAAGCCTTTCGGCGCACCCTTCACGGCGTCGGCTCGCACGTCCTGATACGAGCGGGGCGCTCCGGTGAAAAGCAGGGCGCCAGCCTTCGGGCTCATCACGGCGCCGACCTCGATGGCAGGGGCGGCAACGAACGGCTGACCATCGGACCCGACCCACGTCATCGACATCGAGTCGAGCGTGCCGGTGAGGCGATCCCATGGCAGGACCGTCTCCATCTGCTCGGTGAATAACGTGACGACCCCGATGGCGCCATGGGCCGCCGCGGTCTTCACCTTCTCAGATCCGTAGTGCGCGCCTTCTTCACTCGGAAACGATGCCGGATAGCCGAAGAGCTCGACGACGACCTTGCCGGCGACGTCGAGTCCCTCGAAGTCGTTGTGCCTGAACGCCGGCGCATCGATGCCATATCCGACGAACACCGCGGGCGCGTTCACGGCGCTCGACCGCCGAACAGGAGACGACGACACGACGTAGTCCTGGCCGACGACCAGCCGTGACGCGCGGCCGCCGCCGTTCGGGCGGACAGCCATCCGCGCGCCGTTTCTCACGAGCCACGTCGCCTGAAGCGGCACTGATTGGAGGTACGAGTTGCCAGCGCCGGCCGGACGCAGGCCGAGTTGCTGAAATTCGGACGAGACGTACACCGGCGGCAAGGTCGTAGCCTCGCGTGCCGGCCTCCCGCCCTTCGAGCCGATCGCTCGCGAGGTAGCGCATGTGCGCTTCGATCGCGGCGGGGCGTGATCGTGGGGGCGCCGGCGCGGTCCGTCTGCGCGCCCGACGCCTGTGCGCACGCGAGTATCACCGCGGCGGCGGTCCACAGCGGCGCTGTGCCAGTGTGTGCCGGCGCGCGTGGATGCCATCGATTCGGATTATAGGGGCCGAACCGCGAGCACGTCGATCGACACGGACTTGATCAACGCGTAGACCGGCATCCCCACGACGAGCTGCAGTCGCGCGACGGCATCGCGTGTCACCTGCGCCAGAAGCAGAAGACGACCGACCGCGATCTGGACGATCGCGTGATCGGATCCCGCATCCGCGTGGATCGCCGACACCGTTCCAGGCAGGATGTTGTGCAGGCTCAGCCCGTCAGGCTGCCGCGTCGCGAGAATGACCTCGCGCGCGGGGACACGCACGCGCACGGCGGTCCCAGGCGCCGGGGCCCGGTCGGCGGCGAGCAGCGTGCCGCCGTCAAAGCCGAGCTCGACGAGCCCCCGATCCGCGAACGTTCGCGTGACCGTCGCGTCGAAGACGGCGCCCAACCCAAAGGCGTCGCCGAGCCAGGGAAGATCGGGACGGCTCATCAGCGCCGTGACCGGTCCGCTCGCGACGGTCTTCCCGCGCTCGATGACCAGCACGTGGGTTGCGAGCCGTACGACGTCCTCGAAGTCGTGCGTGACGAGTACGAGCGGCATCTGCAGCGACCGGCGCAGTTCGTCAATCTCGTCCTGGAGGCGGCGACGCACGGCGCGATCGACGGCAGCGAACGGTTCGTCGAGCAGCAGCACGGCCGGATCGCGCGCCAGCGCCCGCGCCAGCGCGACACGCTGGCGCTCACCGCCAGAGAGCTCGTCTGGCCGGCGCTGTGACCGTTCGGCCAGGTGCACCATCGTCAGCAACGCGATGGCCCGGGCCTCGCGTTCCGCGCGCGGGCGATGTCCAAGCGCCGTCATCACGTTTCCGGCCGCCGTGAGATGCGGGAACAACGCGTACTCCTGAAACACGAGTCCGACGGACCGTCGATGCGCGGCCACGAACGTCCCGCGTTCGGTGTCCATCCAGGTCTCGTTCCCCGATCGAACGGACGCCTCAGCCGGCCGGTAGAGACCAGCGATGGTGCGAAGAATCGTCGTCTTGCCGCTGCCGGACGGGCCAAAGAGCGCGAGCACGTCACGCGGTTCGCATGTGAAGTCCACGTCGAGCGGAATTGGACCCGCCTGCCGGAGACGTACGGACAGCCGCTGATCAGCCACGGCGCGCTACGACACGGCGGGAGAGCACGGTCGTCGTCATCAGCGTGGCGACGGAGATGACGAGGAGCGTGGCGGCCATGACGCCGGCACTACGGTCGTCGAACGCCTGCATACGGTCGTAGATCGCCACGCTGAGCGTGCGCGTTTCGCCGGGCAGGTTGCCACCCACCATCAGGACGACCCCGAACTCACCGAGCGTATGGGCGAAGGTGAGGATCGCCGCGGTCAGGATGCTGGGCCATGCGAGCGGAATCTCGATCTGCACGAGACGCTGCCAGGGCGTGAGGCCGCAGCAGGCGGCCGCGTCCCGAATATCCGCCGGGATGGACTCGAAGCCGCGTTGGATCGGCTGGACGACGAACGGAATGTTGGCGATGGCCGATGCGAGAAGGAGTCCTTCGAACGAGAACGGCAACGACTGACCCACCACGTCCTGGAAAGCCTGGCCGAGCGGTGAACGCGCGCCGAACGTGACAAGGAGGTAGAAGCCGAGCACCGTGGGAGGCAACACGAGCGGCACGGTGACGAGCGCCTCCACGAGGAGCTTCCCGCGAAAGTCGCGGACGGCGAGCAGCCGGCCGAACCAGACGCCGAAGGGAAGAAGAATGGCGACGGTACCCGCACCGAGCCAGAGAGAAACGCTGAGGGCCGTCCAGTCCATGGACGGCTACTCCGGAGCTGAATAGCCGTGCTTCAGGAAGATCGCACGCGCCGGCGCGGTTTGCAGATAGCCGTAGAACCGTTCGGCCACCGGGCCCGCGCGTTTGAGGAGGACCATCCGTTGGCGGAGTGGTGGATGATCAGCATCGGGAATCACGGCCGCGCTGCCACGCTCGGAGAAGCCCGGGCTCAACACGAGAGAGTACGCAATCAAGCCGCCAATCGCATTCCCGGTCGTCGCGAACTGCGCCGCCTGGGCGACGGTGTCGCCGAAGACGAGATGAGGCCGAAGGGCCTCCCACAACCCGCGTTTGCGCAGAACGGCTTCAGCGGCCTTGCCGTACGGCGCCACGTCAGGGTTGGCGATGGCGAATCGGGTGACTGCACCGTCCTTCACGAGACGGGCGAGACCGTCGAGCCGTTCATCGACCGTGAGGGAAGACCCGCGAGGCGCGAAGAGCGCCAGACGCCCGATCGCGTACACGGCGCCGGCGCCTCGCGTCAGGCCCGCCGCGGCGAGCTGCCTCGGAAACTCCTCGTCGGCGGCCAGGAACAGCTCGAACGGCGCGCCATCGTGAATCTGCCGCGTCAGCGTCCCTGAGGCTCCAAACACCAGCTCGACGCGTGTGCCGTGCGCGCGCTCGAACGCTTTCGCAATGTCGCTCAACGCGAAGTTGAGGTTCGCGGCCGCGGCGATCGTTGGTGGCCGCTGAGCGGACAGCGTCGGCGCCCCTAGAAGCAGGACGAGCGACAGGAGCGCGATGAGGCACGGAAGGCGCCTCACCAGAGCACCATCGAGTCCCGGAACAACTCGCGCAACGCCTCAGGCGTCACGGGACGCGGAGACAGCTTCGTCACGCGATGCTGCGGCGCCGTGCCCTCGACGAGTCGCTCGACATCGGCCTCGGTATAGCCAATGGCCGCGAGACCATTCGGCATGCCCGTGGCGCGCATGAGGTCGATGATTGCCGCGGCGAGACACTCGCCGGCGTCCGCCGCCGGCACACCGGCGGTATCAGCCCCCATCGCGGCCGCCATCTCCAGATGGCGCCCGGGATCGGTCGACGCCGTCCATCGGAAGACGGCCGGAGCCGTGAGAATCACGGACATCCCGTGCGGCACGAGAGCCCGCTCCTGCGGATACCCCTCGACACGAAACGTCTTGACCAGGCCGGAGACCGGATACGACATGCCGTGGCAGAGGTGCACGCCGGCATTGCCGAATCCGACGCCGGCAAATGTCGCCGCCAGCAACATCTCGGATCGCGCGTCGGCGTCCCCCCGTATGGCGGCGAGGATGTTCGTCGCCGTCATCTCGACGGCGCGATGCGCCCACACGTCGCTGATCGGATTCGATCCCTGGTAGGTCGTCCGAACGGCGGGGCTCGCCGGCGCCTCGCGCTGATGAAACGGAAGGGCCGTGTAGCTCTCGAGACCGTGACAGAGCACGTCGAGCCCGCTCGACGCCGCCACCGTGGGCGGCAGCGTCCGTGTGTTCTCGGGATCGACGATGCCCACCAGGGGCCGCAGGGCGCGATGAGCGATGCCGGTCTTCGCGCCCATCGCCACGAAGTCGAAGATCGCCACACCGGTCGTCTCGCTGCCCGTGCCGGCGGTCGTCGGCACGGCGATGAGAGGCTTCAGCGGCCCGGGCACGGGTTCGGCTCGACCGATCGGCGCGTTGACATACGCGAGCAGATCGGCGGGATACGTCGCGTAGAGGTTCGCGGCCTTGGCCGTATCCATCGCCGAGCCACCGCCGACGGCCACGTAGCCATCGAACTTTCCGGCGCTCGCGAACTGGATGGCTTCCTGAAACGACCCGTCGGTCGGCTCCGTGCGCACACGGTCGAAGAGGACGGCGTCGATGCTGGCGTCGGCCAGTGCCGCCATGGCGGTCTTCACCGGCGGCAGACCCGCGAGCCGCTCGTCGGTGACGACCATGACGCGCCGGCAGCCGAAGCGCGACACGTCGTACCCCAGCTCCCGCGTCATGCCCAGGCCAAATTTGATGGACGAGGTGTCCATCGTGAAGCCGGTTTCGTGTCGTGGCATCCGACCGTTCCGGGTTGGATTATATGAGTTCGGTGGAGGGGGACGTGCGCGCGGACGACTGGGTCGTCGTCCGCGCGGATGGAACGGACCGCGACCGGTCAGCCTACCGGGACGGTCTTGATCTTCGTGAGCACTTCCTCGAGCTGTACGGCGGTGATCTGCAGCTCCTCGAGCGCATCCGGATCGATCTCGTAGCGCAGGGGGTGCTTGCGAATCAGGTTCATCCTATCGGTCAGCCGATGGAGGATGCGGACGGTGTTGACGTCAAACTTCATGGTGCCCAACCACGGTGAAGGAGATTGAAAAACCATCCTGGAGGGGAGGGCCAGTCCCGGTGAAGGGAGAGGACAGGATGAGACCGACGGGCTCCCGCGCGGGAGCATGGCCAGCGTAGCGGCGAGCAGGCCGGTCGTCAAGCAAAAGCCGCAGCCGGAGGCGAGCACCTCGGAGATTCGAGAATGCAATTGCCACGTGTCAGTTCGGATTCGCGAGCACGTCGAACATGGCCGCTGAGTCGCGTTTCGCGCCGCCGCGCTCCTGCAGCGCCGTCAGCACTTCTGCCGCCGCGGAGCTGGCGGGCAGCCCGATGCCGAGCGTCCTCGCCATGTCGAGGACGATGTGGATGTCCTTGTCGTGAAGGCGCGACTCGACGTTGCCGTCGAACGCTTTCGCGATCATCTTCGGTCCCTGCAGCTCGAGCATGCGGCTCGATCCGAATCCGGTCAGGATGACGTCCTTCACTCGGGTCGGATCGACGCCGGCGCGCTCGGCGAGCAGCATCGCCTCGGCGGCGCCCAGCATGTTGACGATGGTGCAGATCTGGTTGCAGGCCTTCGCGACCTGACCGGCGCCGCTCGGTCCGATGTACGCAATGGTCCTGGCGTAGCACTCGAGCACGGGTCGCACGCGACCGAGCGCGGCCTCGTCGCCACCGACCATGATGGACAGTGTTCCGGCCGCCGCCGCCATCGCGCCGCCGGAGACGGGCGCGTCGAGCATCGAGATGCCCCGCGCCTGAAGCGCTGATGCGATCCGCCGCGCACCATCGGGAACGATCGTGCTGTGATCGACAAGGATCGATCCGGAACGAGCGCCTGCGACGATCCCGCGCGCGCCGAGCGTGACCTCCTCGACCGATGCCGTGTCGAACACCATCGTGATGGTGACCTCGGACTCAGCCGCGGCGTCGGCAGGCGACGAAGCGGAGCCGCGCCCCGTTCGCGACAAGCGGCGCCATCGCGTCCTGCCGCCGGGCGAACACGGTCACCTCGTGGCCGCGCTTGATGAGGTTGTCCGCCATGGGCGCACCCATGGCGCCAAGACCGACGAAACCGACACGCATCGAGTGCTCCTATCGGATCGCGAACGCGATCACATTCGCGCCGGCGGCGACGGCCACGTACTGCCGGCCGTCGAACATGTACGTCATGGGCGAGGATCGCCACGTGTGGTTGGTGGGGAAACTCCACAAGGGCGTGCCGGTCATCGCATCCGCCGCCATCAGACGGCCGCTCTCCTCACCGAAGATGACCAATCCGCTCGCCGTGGTCAACGTGCCGCCCCAGGAGTCGCCGGGCCCCGTTTGCGGCAGCTCCCATCGAATGTCTCCCGTGCGAATATCGATCGCCCTCAGAATGCGCCGCGGTGCCGGGTCGGACGCAATCTGTTGTGTTCCACCGAGATACATCTTGCCCGACTGCCACTCGCCGCTCTCACTCTTCGTGTAGATGCTGCACTTCTCGAACGTCTGCACGTAGTAGAGACCGGTGGCGGGATTGAAGGATGGCGAGAACCAGTTCGTCGCGCCGTCCTGTGAGGGACAGACCTTCGTCCCCTGCGGCGTCGGTTCCTGGTTGGGCAACTTCACCGGACGGCCATCCACGCCGATGCCGCTCGCCCAGGTGAGGTTCTTCACGAACGGCTTCGCCAGAAGCAGTTTGCCGTCGGTGCGATCGAACACGTAGAAGAAACCGTTACGGTCGGCGTGCAGCATCAGCTTCCGCGGCTGGCCCTGCCACGTCTCATCCACCAGCACGGACGTCTGGGTCGCGTCCCAGTCCCAGAGATCATGCGGCGTGAACTGGTAGTACCAGCGCAACCGGCCGGTCTTCCGATCGAGTGCGAGAATGCAACCCGCGTACAGGTTGTCGCCCTGGCGATCGTCACCGTTGTACTCCTTGCTCGGATTGCCGACGGGCCAGTAGACGAGGTCGAGCGCCGGATCATAGCTGCCCGTGAACCACGTGGGCGCGCCGCCGTGATCGATGTCCTTCCCCTGCCAGGTCTCGGACCCGGGCTCGCCGCGCTTCGGCACCGTCGAGAACCGCCACACTTCGCGGCCCGTTGCCTGGTCGTGCGCGACGACGAAGCCGTTGGCGCCGTGCTCGCCGCCGCCGACACCGGAGATGACGAGATCACCCGCCGGGAGCGGTGCGATCGTCGCGTAGTAGTTCTTCCGCCAGTCCTCCATCTCCGTGTCCCACAGCAGCGCGCCGGTGAAGCGGTTCAGCGCGAGGACGTGCGCGTTGTCGGTCACCATGAACACGCGATCGCCCGCGACACCTACACCTCGGTTCACGTTGCCGGTGGTCTGTCCCTGCGTGCGAGGCCGCCGGTAGTGCCAGATCTCCCGGCCGCTGCCGGCGTCGAGGGCGAAGGACTCGTTCGTGGCCGTCACGTACATGATCCCGTCGACGACGACCGGGGTCATCTGCAGTCGTCCTGCGCCGGGCACCGCGAACATCCAGTCGGGCGCGAGGCGCCTGACCGTCTCACGATCGATCTCGGTCAGCGTCGTGTAGCGATTGCCGCCGGGATCGCCGTTGTACGACGGCCAGGAGCGATGCTCTCCGATTTCGCGGACGCGGTCATCCGCGCGTCGCAACAGACGGACTCGGCCATCCGCCGTCCGAATCTGAATGTCATCGAAGCCTTCGTTGACGACGAGGCCCCGAATCGTGTCGCCGGCCGTCGTGTGAAAGGTCCGTTCGCGCGGCGTGTCCGTCGTCAACGCGAGCGAGCGCAGGTGGCGGACGAGCGTCGCGATTTCTGAATCCGCGACGAGACCCGCTGGCATGCCGCGGGCCGGAAGACCCTCGCGCAGGAGCTTCGCGAGCTCGACGTCGTCGCGCGCTGGTATGCGCAGCACGATCGACGGCCCCATCGGCCCGCCCGCCGCGTCCGCGCCATGGCAGCCGCCGCAGCGCGTTTCGAACATCTGCCGTCCGGGATTGGGATCCTGCGCCGGGGCCGCGAGCAGAAACCACGCGAGTGCGAGAGCGGCTGACATTTGAAAGAGGGGCAAGTATACGATCCGCCCGATGCCGCGATTGACGGCGACGCCTGCCAAACCGGCGTTCTTCCCAACGCCCGCGACGTTTCGCGCCTGGCTCGAGAAGCACCACGCGACGGCCCGCGAGCTTCTAGTCGGGTTCTACAAGAAGGACAGCGGCACGCCCAGCATCACGTGGCCCGAGTCGGTCGACGAGGCGCTGTGCTTTGGGTGGATCGACGGCGTCCGTCGCAGCCTCGGACCGGACTCGTACTCCATCCGATTCACGCCGCGGAAGCCGACGAGCATCTGGAGCCGCATCAACGTGGACAACGTCGAGCGCCTGACCAAAGCGGGCCGGATGCAGCCCGCAGGCCTCCGCGCATACGCGGCGCGTACGGCGGAGAGAACTGGCGTCTACTCGTTCGAGCGCCTGCAGTCCGCACAGTTGTCAGCCGCCGAGGAAAAGGCGCTCCGCGCGAACCGGAAGGCCGCGGCATTCTTCGAGCGGCAGCCTCCCGGGTATCGCCGAGTCGCGATCCACTGGGTCACGAGCGCCAAGCGCGACGAGACACGCGCACGTCGGCTGGCCCAGTTGATCAAGGACTCCGCCGCGGGCAGGCGGATCGGACTGACACGGCCCAGCGGGAAGGAACTTCTGCCTTCTAGCTTCTCGTCGAGAGCCGGCTCGCCACCTCCTCGAGGCGGTCGTAGCTGATCGCGGCGCCGCGCTCCATCCCCGTGGAGAGCACCATGTCGCGAACGTCGAGCGACGGATAGACCGCGGTGAGGGTGATCCGCGTCTTACCGTGTTCTTCGGTGAGGATACTCGTCACAACGGACACAGCGTCCGGAAACGGCTCGTAAGATCTCGGTGAACACCATGCGCCGCGGTGCGTCGATCTCTCGATACTCGCCGTAGAACACGACGAGCTTGCCCTTCGGGGTTCGATTGACGAATCGCCACTTTCCGCCCGGACGAAGGTCGACGTCGCACTCCGGCACGGTGTAGCCGTCGCCGAGCCGGCCCCACCACTCCCTGATGTGCTCCGGCTTCGTCAGCGCCTCGAATACCAGCGCGCGCGGCGCGTCGAAAAGACGCGTCATCTGGATCTCGCGATCCGACGGGGTGCTGACCGTGAAACTACCGCTGTTTGCGACGCCGCTGACGACCATGGGGCTTCTCCTTTTCCTTTTCCTTGATTTGTTCCAGGTATGTGTCGAGGCGATCGAAGCGCTCTTCCCAGATCGCGCGGTACCGCTCGGCCCACGCGGCCACGTCCTTGAGGGGCCGCGCTTCGATGCGGCACGGCCGCCACTGCGCTTCGCGGCTGCGCGTGATGAGACCGGCGGTCTCGAGCACCCGCAGGTGCTTCGAAATTGCCGGCAAGCTCATGTCGAACGGCTCGGCCAGATCAGTGACCGAATACTGGCCGGTCGCGAGACGGGCAAGGATGGCCCGTCTCGTCGGGTCGGCCAGGGCCGCGAACGTCGTGCTCAGGGAATCAGTCGCCATAACGGAGTGTGTATTTAACCTATAAGTTAAATACACCGCGCCGGGGCGGAATGTCAAGCCGGGTCTAGAATTCACGGTCTATGACACCAATCGTTCGTCGTGCCGTGAGCGGACTCGTTGTCGTGGCAGCGGTCGGCGTGCTGTCGATCGGTGCCCTCGTCGCGCAGCCGGCGCCGCGTGAAGTGCTGCTCTGGCCCGGCGGTGCGCCGGGCGCTCTCGGAACGGAGGACAGCGACCGTCCGTCGCTGACGATCTATCCCGCGGCCCGGACGCCAGTGCCGACCGGCGTCGTCGTGGCGCCCGGCGGCGGATACGGCGCGCTCGCGAACGACCACGAGGGTCGTCAGGTCGCGGCGTACTTCAACGCGATGGGAGTCTCGGCATTCGTGCTGCGATACCGTCTCGGCCCGCGGTACCACCATCCCATCGAGATCGGTGACGCCTCGCGCGCGGTTCGCTACGTGCGGGCGATGGCCGGCGAGCTCGAAGATCGCACCCGATCGCATTGGCCTGATGGGTTTTTCAGCCGGAGGCCATCTGGCAGCGACCACGGCCACACTCTCGAATTCCGGCCGGCCCGACGACCCGGATCCCATCGAGCGCATGAGCAGCCGGCCCGACTTCCTCATCCTCGGCTATCCCGTGATCTCATTCGATCCAGCCATTGCGCACATGGGATCGCGTCGGAATCTCCTCGGCGACAATCCCGATCCCGCGCTCGTCACGTTGCTGTCTGCGGAAAACCAGGTCACGCCGACGACACCACCGACGTTCCTGTTTCACACGACGGCCGATACCGGCGTGCCGGCGGAAAACAGCGTCCGCTTCTACCTCGCGCTCAAGGCCGCGAAGGTTCCGGCGGAGCTTCACATCTTCGAGAACGGGCCGCACGGTGTCGGCCTCGCGCTCGGCGATCCCGCGCTCGGCGCATGGCCGGTGTTGCTGACGAACTGGCTGCGCGGCCGTGGGCTGCTCGCGCGGCCCTGAACCGGAGACTCCACTCGCGGTATTTGGGCGCTCACAACGCCACCCACGGCCGGCGGTGAGTCGGACGTTTTTACACGCGGTCGCGCGCCTCAATCGACCGGCATCCGAGTCTTCCGATCTGGCCGCAGGTTTGCACAGACGGCTAGCCGAGTTCGGTTCTGATTCGGAGGGCGAATGTTCAAAGCATCAATCGTCGTGTCCGCGCTTGTCCTGAGCGCCGCTGCGGGCGTGTCCGCGCAAACCAAGACCATCCCGGGGGAAATGACGACCGTGACCGCAACGGTCCAGGCCGTCGAGCTGCAGACGCGGACGCTGACGCTCAAGAAGAGCGACGGAACCTTCGTCACGCTCGTCGTTCCCACGAGTTACACGCGTTTTCCGGAAACCAAGGTCGGCGACATCGTGACCGCCCGGTACTACGACAACGTCGTGTTCCGGAAGCTCAACCCGGGCGAGAAGCCGGTCGACACAGGGTCTGGCGCGATCACGAAGGGTGAGGGAACCCGGATATCCGGCACTGCCGCGGTACAGCGAACCATCACGACGAAGATCACGGCAATCGACCAGAAGATTCCCTCGATCACGTTCTCGGGTCCCAACGGCTGGGTCTACAGCTCGAAGGTGCAGGACCGGGACGCGCTCAAGACCGTGGCAGTCGGGGACCAGGTGAACGTCACCTGGACTGAAGCGCTCTCGATCACCGTCGCGCCACCACCGTCGAAGTAGAA
The DNA here is from genome assembly GCA_963739035.1 of uncultured Acidobacteriota bacterium. Lineage (GTDB taxonomy): Bacteria > Acidobacteriota > Vicinamibacteria > Vicinamibacterales > SCN-69-37 > CAVTYZ01. The sequence continues at coordinate 56,410 of CAVTYZ010000018.1, forward strand.
AGCTACACGCGCGCGGTGGGCCGATGCAGGTTCCACCACGCGCGGGCGCGCTCGTCGGTCCAGACGTCGAGACCGGAGACACGTTCCAGACGTTGCGACAGCTCCCGGGCGGACTGCGGTCGGTCCGCCGGGTTTTTCGCGAGGCACGACATCACGAGCGCGTCGAGCTCGCCGGGGATCGCGATCTCGACGCGACTCGACGGCGGCGCGGGTTCGGTGTGGGCGTGGTGCACCAGCAGGGCCACGGTCGTCTCCGCCGAGAACACCAGTTGTGCCGTGAGCAGCCAGTACAACACGCACCCCGTCGCATAGATATCCGCCCGGCCGTCGATGCCTGACTGGCCGAGTGCCTGCTCCGGCGCGATGAACGCCGGTGTGCCTTGCACCTTCGTGTCACTCGTTTGAAGGATCGTGTCCTCGGACGAGGCGTCGGTTGCCCTGACGATGCCGAAATCCAGGACTTTCACGAAGTCGGCATCTCCCCCATAACGGCACGCGAGAATGTTGGCCGGCTTGATGTCGCGGTGGACGAGGCCGTGCTCCTCGGCTTCCGCGAGCGAGTGACACACCTGGCGGATGAGATGGATGGCGCGCTCGGCGGGGACTGGACCGTGCAGGCGGACGAGCGCTTCCAGATCGAGCCCGTCCAACAGCTCCATGACGTAGTAGAACCCGCCATCGTCGGCGACACCGAAATCCCAGAGCTCCACGGTGTGCGGCGACCGCAGCTCGGCGGTGACCTGCGCTTCGCGCTCGAATCGCCGGAGGAGGTGGTCGGGGTCGTGGCCGGCGGCCTTCCTGCGAGCGACGGCCGGATGAGTTTGATCGCGGCCGGCCGAGCGAGCAGGCGATGCTTCGCGCGCCACACTTCGCCCATCCCGCCATGGCCGAGCCGCTCGACCAGTCGATAGCTGCCGAGCTCGCGTGCCCGAGTCGACTTCCTTGCCGAGCTCGTAGACGACCCGGGCCGAGAAGTAGCCGAGGATGACGACGAGCAGGTACGGGAAGACGACGGCGATGAAGAAGAGATCGCCGGTCGGACGAAACGTGGTCCGCTCGGTCAGGATCATGAAGCCGATCATCGCGGGGACCGACGTGGCCGCCGCGAGCATCGCGGGAACGGCTTTCCGCGGTGACGTCGGGACCACGACCGCATAGAGGGGCATCCACACCGCCACCCACGACAGGCCCCACCATCCGTTGTTGTCGAGCCTGAACGGGTCGATGTACTCGGCGATCGCAATGCCGTAGCTGCTGACGATCAGGAACACGAGGCCGAAGTTCAGGACGAATGCCACAGGCAGGGTCGGCATGCGCGTGAACAGCGCGACGGCGAGGGCGAGAGCATGATCGAAAGCGCGTCGGGCATCCAGTAGAGCGGATTCGCGACCATACTCGCGCGGCCTTCGGCCGACAGCAGTCGAAAGAGGAACGAGGACAGAAAAAAGAGGAGGGCGTAGAGCAGCGCGAGGCCTCGAAGCCTCCGCGCGCTCTGACCGAGCAGCTCCGGCGACAGCCCGCGCGTCGGCGCGGAGGTCGTCGGCTCCGATTGCTGAGGTCTGAGCAGGGTTTCGCTCGTTGACGGGCGGCTCATGCGCCTGACGAGCTTAGAAGACATTGGCTATTGCTTGTTTGCTATTTGTGATTGCATTGGTGATTGGGCTATTGGCCATTGGGATTTGCTATTGGGCCCAAGACGATGCGCGCGTGGTGAATCCAAATCGCCTAATGACCCAATGACAAATGCAATGGTCAATAATCAACAACCAATAGCCAATGGCGCATTGGAGGTGGCTCGTGTCACGTGTTCACGCGGTTTCCGCAGGACTTCTGGTCTCGGCGCTCCTCATCCTGCAACAAGGCGCGCTTGGCGCAGCACGGTCGCAGGCGCCGTCTACGCAGTCGACGACGCGCGCCGAGCGAACGGCCTGGTATTTCTATCGCGTCAAATGGGGCTACCAGGCCGAGTGGGTCGACCTCTTCCAGAGGAACCACCTTCCGGTGCTCAGGGCCGAGATGAAGGAAGGCCGCATCACGTCGGTGAGAACGTTCGTCCCGACGTACCACGGTGACGGGCGCGCGGACTGGACGTTTGCCGTCGCGATCACGTTCAAGGACGCCGCGGCCATGAACGGGCCATCCAACGAGGCGGCGATCATCAAGCGGCTCTTCCCGGATCAGGCGAAGTTCCAGAAGGAGGAGCAACGCCGCTTCGAGCTCCTCGACGCGCACTGGGACGTGCCGTTGAATGAGCTGGACCTCAACTAGCCGGGGGAAGCGCGCGGATCCAAGTCAGTTCAGCGCGTCGATGACTTCCCAGATCTCCGTGCGGACGACGTCACGCGACTTGCGAGTACGCGCCACCGAGGCGGCGAGATCGCCGTTGGGATGCGCTCGCCTGTAGGCCTCGGCGTCGTTGGCCGCTTTGATCGACGCGTAGTCATTGAAGAGCATCGTGGTCACAAAGTCGTGCGGACTGCCGGTGCCGCCGGGCACCATGTAGTCCCAGAGCACCCACCCGACGCGATTGCCGTCATTCGTCAGAACCTGATGCAGGGGCTTCCAGTCTTCGCGCTCGACCTTGAGGTACTCGTCGGCCATGCCGTCCTTCACCTTCATGAAGTCCAGCACGGCGTACTTGAACGGCTGGGGCGTCGGGCGTGCGACATAGTCCACGCGGCCATACAACGCCTGCCGCACGATCGGACCGAGCTCATGCGTCCTGGCGATCATCGCCTTCGCGCTGACTGGGTTGCTTTCGCGCACGATGGCGCTCCAGCTCGCGGCCGCTTCCGTCTTCGCCCAGGTGTCGTGATAGCTGACTGACGCGTAGTTGTACTCGTCGTTCGATCCCGTCAGGTGCACGCGGTAGAGGATCCAGTTCGCGGCCCGCCCGGTCTGTCGTTGCGCTTGAAAGATCGGCCGCCACGCGTCTCGCATGAAGCGCTCGAACTCTGGCTCCGAACCCGGAGCCACCTGATGGTAGGCCACACGCGCGAACGCGGCCTGCGACATCTGCACGGGAGGCGCGTTCGACTGCGACTGCGCCGCCGGCCCGGCACCTGACGACGCAAGCGCGAGCAACATACCGAGTTGGCGTGCGGACATCTGTCTCCCTATCGAGGCGGAATCGCCTGATCTCTCAAGAGCGTCGTATCATACGCTCCCTTGCGCACGACCTCTGAGTCCGCGTCGGCGCTCGACCGGGCTCGGCAGAAGGCCTACCGGCGGCTCATCCCGCTGCTGTTTCCTCGCGTACGCGATCGCCTACATCGATCGCACGAACGTGTCGTTCGCCAAGTTGACGATGTCGGCCAGCCTCGGCCTCGACAACGCGCAGTACGCGCTCGCCTCCGGGTTTTTCTTTTTCCTCGGCTATCTGCTGCTCGAGATTCCGGGCTCGCTGATCGTCGAACGCTGGAGCGCGCGCAGGTGGGTCGCGCGCATCATGATTTCGTGGGGCATCGTCGCCGCGCTGACGGCGGCGGTCACGACGCCGCGCCAGTTCTACGCCGCGCGCTTCGCGCTCGGTCTGGCCGAGGCCGGGTTTTTCCCGGGCATCATCGTCTATTTGACGCACTGGTTCCCGGCGCGCGATCGGGCCCGCGCGCTGGCGTTCTTGCTTCTGGCCCAACCGTTCGCGTACATCATCGGGCCGCCGCTGTCCTACCCGTTGCTTCGCATTGGCACGGACGGAGATCGTGAATGGGCTCGTCGTCCACCATCCGGAGCTCCTCGGCCTCGTCGGATGGCAGTGGGTGTACATCGCCTGGGGATTGCCGGCGATTCTGCTCGGATTCGTGGTGTGGCTCGTGATGCCGGACCGGCCGGCGGACGCCCGGTGGCTCACGGCCGAGGAACGAGACGCGCTCACGGAGACGATCGCGCGCGGATCGCGCGGCGGCCGCGACCGCGAACACACCTGAGCGTCATGCAGGCGATTCGGCCAACCGGTCGTGCTCCTTCTGGCGGTGGCGAACTTTCTCGTGGTCATCGGCCACTACGGCGTGGACTTCTTTCTGCCGACGATTCTTCAGCGCTGGTATTCGCTCGGCCTCCAGGACGTGACGTCCTTCATCGTCATTCCCGTACATCGGACTGTTCATCGGGTTCCTGGCGGTCAGCTGGAGCTCGGACCGGAGCCGCGAGCGCTGGCTGCACACGGCCGTTCCCATGCTGGTTGGCGCGAGCGCGCTCCTTCTCGCAACCGTCGTCCGCGGGCACCTCGGCGTCACGCTGCGCGCTCTTCACGGTCGCGGTGATTGGTATCCGGATCTACCTGCCGCCCTTCTACGCGCTGCCCGGCTTGTTTCTGCATGGATCGGCGGCGGCCGGCGCCATCGGGTTCATCAACACGCTGGGTAATCTTCGGCGGCGCGGTCGGCCCGTACGTGATCGGCGCCGTCGAGAAAACGACGGGGGGCTTCGAAGGCGGGCATCTACTTCCTGTGCGGATCGATTACCCTTTCGGCAGTCATCATCCTGAGCCTTCGCGCATGGCACGGCGCGGACGCCAACGGTTTGAGGGCGAACGCCGTCCAATCGAGCACGTCGTCACCGCGGTAGGCTCGTCATGCTCGATCCGCTTCGCGCTCCGCTACCTCGCCCGCAATGCCGGCTTCGCGACGCTCGCGGTCGTGATGCTCGCGCTGGGAATGATGGCGACCACGGCGATGTACAGCGTCGTGCTACGCCGTCGTGCTGGATCCGTTCCCGTATAAGGATGTGGACAACCTGATGAGCGTGCGGGTGACCGACGCCCGGGCAGCCGGGCGGCCGCACGGGCTACATCGACCGACCAGTTCCTCGAGATCGCCGAGCGCAACACGATCTTCCAGGGCACGATCGCATCCACCATCAGCGACGTGCTGTGGACGAACGGTCCCGAGCCCCAGCGCATTCGCGGCAACTACGGCACGCCGAACACGTTCGAGGTGATGGGCGTGCCGGCGCTCGTCGGACGCTACTTCACGACGGCCGACGTCGCGTCGGATGCCGAACCGGTCGTCGTGCTCGGGTATCGCTTCTGGCAGCGTCAATTCGGCGGCGACCCGAAGGTCGTCGGCACGGAGCTGCGGCTGGACGGTCGCATCCGGCGCGTCGTCGGCATCATGCCGAAGCGGTTCATGTGGCGCGGCGCGGACGTCTATCTGCCGGTCGTGCTGCAAGCGTGGCGAGGTCGTCGAGGGCATGCGCATCGTGCACCTCCTCGGACGACTCGAAGCCGAACGTGTCCGAGGCGCAGGCATCGACTGATCTCACGCCAATCGTCGAGGATCTCGAAGCGCCGTGAGCCGGCCCAGTGGCCCAATCAATTCCGTGTCGGGCATCTGGTCGTTCGAGGAGACGTTCCCGAGCAGCATCCGAGAAAATCTCTGGGTCCTGTTCGGCGCGGTGGGTCTGCTCCTGCTCATCGCGTGCGCCAACGTCTCGAATCTGCTTCTGTCGAAGGCCACGGAGCGGCAGAAGGAAATGACCGTGCGCGCCGCACTCGGTGCGAGCCGGGCCGGCATCGTGCGCCAGCTCCTGGTCGAGAGCCTCGTCGTCGCCGCGGCGGCCGGGATGCTTGGCGCTGGCGCTCGCCGCCGTCGGCTTGAACGTCATCCTGTCGCTCGTGCCACCCGACACGATTCCGGACGAGGCGGAGATCGCGCTCAACACGCCTGTGCTCCTCTTCAGTTTCGCGATATCCGTCGTGACGAGTGTCGTGTTCGGTCTCGCGCCGGCGCTCTACGCGACCTCGTCGGACCTCGTGTCGTCGCTGCGCGAAACGAGCCGCAGCGTGACGGGCGGACGCTGGCAGGCCTTTCTTCGCAAGGCGACTCGTCGTTGCAGAAGTTGCGCTGTCACTCGTGCTGCTCGTCGCAGCCGGGCTTCTCATTCGGACGTCTCTTGCGGTCGAGAACGTGGACGTCGGCTTCAGGACCGAGCGGGTGCTGGCGATGAGGGTGCCGGTGGCGGAGCGCCGATATCCGGACCGCGAGCGACGCGTCGCGTTCTTCCAGGATCTGATCGGGCGGCTGAGTGCGATGCCCGGCGTCGAATCGGTGGGCGTGAACACCGGCGTTCACCCATTCGGGGGCCTGAACGCGGCCGTCGAGGTTGCTGGCGGCCAGCCGGACACCCGGCCGTCCTTGATTCATCAGACGAGCGCCGACTACGCGAAGGCGCTCGGCATCAGGCTGCTGCAGGGACGGTTCTATTCGGCGAGCGATGTCGAGCGCGGTCTTCCGCTCGCGCTCGTCAACCAGGCGTTTGCGCGCGCCCGCCTCGATGGCCAGTCGCCACTTGGGCGCACGATCCGGATTCCGAGGCTCAGCCAGCCACCGTTCAACATTCCGGCGACGTCGTTCGAAATCATCGGGATCGTCGGCGACACCGTCAACCGCGGCGTGACGAACGAAGTCGGGCCCGAGGTCTACGTGCCGTACACGCTCGCAGGACGCGCCGACCGCGTCGTCATCCTCGCCCGGAGTGATGTGGGCAGCATCACGAAGCCGGCCCTCGCGCAGGTCTACGCCATCGACACGGAACAACCGGTGACGGACGTGATGACCATCGACCGCGCGCTTGCCGACTTCGCGTATGCGGAGCCTCGTTTCAATGTGGCGCTGTTCACGGTGTTTGCCGTGCTCGGCCTGGTCCTCGCGGTGGTGGGCGTCTACAGCGTGATGGCGAGCTCGGTCGCGCGACAAGTGCACGAAGTGGGCGTGCGCATGGCGCTCGGCGCCAGTCCGGGTTCGGTGTTCGGGATGGTCGTCGGCCGAGGCGCGCGACTCATTGCGACAGGCGTCGCCGTCGGTCTTGTCGCGAGCGTGCTCGCGGCGCGCGTGCTCGAGAGCTACGTGTGGCGTGTCTCGACCGTCGACCTCCTTACGCTCAGCGTCGTCTCCCTGCTCCTCCTCGCCACGGGTCTTCAGGCGTGCGTGTGGCCGGCTCGACGCGCCTCCCGTATCAGCCCAATCACTGCGCTCAAGACCGACTGACGCCGGCGTTCACGATCCGCAAATATTTGCGCCAGGGACCGACAGCGCCGCCATATAGCTGCGCCATGACTCTCGAGATCTGCATCAAGTGATCCAGATCGTGGACGACCCACGTTGAAAGGTGTTGGCCGAGCGTGACCGGCCCGAGCTCAGGATGCGTGCCGCGACGATCGAGATCGGCTGTCGACAGCCGCAGTTCCCTGAGACGCGCCAGGCTGTCCGCCCGCGCCGCCGCAAACGTGTCGAGCAATTCGAGTAGCGAGCGTCCGCGCGACACGTCGAACTGAGCGAACCGGTCGAATGGCGGGAACGGCACGTTCTCACCGTGGGCGAGGATGTGCTCGACACGCGGCAGCCAATCGGTGCGCTCGCCGTGGATCAGGTGCCCGACGACATCGAACGCATTCCACGTCTCGGGTCCCTCGGTCTGCACAATCCACGGCTCCGGGAGTCCGGCAAGGAGCTCGCGAAGGACGCCGGGCGTTCGACCGAGAAGCGGGAGCGCCGTGTGGAAATCGAACGCCATGTTAGGAAGAGCTGGCCGGGTCCGGCTCGTTCCGGATCCAGCTCAACGCACCCGACGGGCACCGCTCGACCTGGGCCGCGATCGTCGCCGAATCGGCGGGAGCGAGATCGATCCACGGCTTCAGCCGCGGTCGAAAGACCGTCGGCAGGCCGCGCGCGCAGATTCCGGAGTGACGACAGAGGTCGGGCTTCCAGACGACAGTGATCTCACCATTGGTGTAGTGCTTGGTCATAAGAGCGTGGCATGCGGGACTTCTAAGAATGTAGCGCAGTCCTGCATGCCTCATCCCCTACCGCCGCCGATCCCTCCGATCCTCTCTCCGATCCCGGACGTCCTCCCGGCGGTCGCGGATGTCTTCGCGCCGGTCGCGAACGTCCTCGACACGATCGCGCCGGCCACCGACGTGGCGGACGATCCCGGCGATCCTCCAGACGGTCCCGCCGGTTCTTCGCGGCGGTCGCGGACGTCCTCACGCCGGTCGCGAATGTCTTCGAGACGGTCCGGCGAAGGCCACGGCCGCTCTCTCGGGCCGCGCGGGGCTTGTGCTGAAACTGTTGACGGCAAAGCCATCAGAATTGTCATCGCTGCAGCCATTCCAAGCATTCGCATGATGCCCTCCTTCGTTCAGGCGCTCATCAGATTGGACCGCACGGGCTGAAGGAAGTTACGTGGGGCACGAACAGTTTGCTTGATACCGTTGTCAGGCTGTGAAAAGCTTGCCGGCCGAAAGGACAACTCTATGGCTTCGCGCTATCTGTCCGTTGGCGGCTGTACGGCGCTCGTCTCAACTGTTCTCGCGGGTGTGTTGACGGTCGGGTGCTCGCCGGCCCCGCCACCTGCTCCCGCGGCGTCGGCGCCTCGGCCACGCCCGTCGTTCGGGTCGAGTCTCCCAAGGTCTTCGATGGCACCAGCCTCAACGGCTGGAAGACCGTCGGCCCCGCCCAATGGAAGGCGGAGAACGGCGACCTCGTCGGCACCGTGACCACCGGCGGCGGTTGGCTCGTGCTCGATAGCGTGTACGGCGATACGGGAGTCGAACTGACGTTCGAGTGCGACAAGTGCGAGCCGGGCGTGATGATTCGCGGCTCGCAGCAAGGCAATCAGACGAACGGCGTCTTCTTCGAGCTGTCCGGTCCGAACGCGGGCACGTTGTTCCGCGTCACGCTCGACGCTGAGGGACGCGAGGTCTCGCGCAAACCGATGCCGCGTTACACCGCGCAGGTCGTGTCCGAGGGACCGAAGTACCTCATCACCGGGCGGCTGCCCGCCGGTTCCGTGCACGGGCATCAAGGGCGCGCACGGCGGCGGCGCCGGCAGCCCGGGCTCGATCGTCGCGCAGGGCGCAATGGCATTGAAGGTCGGCGCGCCAAACACGCTGCTCTTCTCCGCCGGCGGCGGCAACGTCCTGACCGGCAACTTCAATGGCACGCGCATTCCGAACACGGTCATGGACGATGGTCCGATGCACGGCCGCATCGCGCTGAAGGTCGGCGGCCCGACCGGCGCGACTCTTCGCGTGAAGCGGATCTTCGTGCGCGACTACACGCTACGCGTCGCCGGCATCGCGCCCGAACAGCACCGACCCGAGATTCCGCAAGGTCCTGCTGAGCGACATCTTCTACGCCGAAGGCGTCGGCGCCGGCGATCTCAATCGCGACGGCAAGATGGACGTCGTCGCCGGGCCGTTCATGTACTTCGGCCCGGACTTCCAGGAAGCGCGCGAGCTGTACCTCCCGGCCACGGTGAACATCGCGGGCTCGGAATATCCCGGCGGCCACCCGATGCCGCAAGTCGGCGCCATCACGCACGGCAACTACCCGCCGTCCTTCATGTCCTGGGTGTACGACTTCAACAACGACGGGTGGAACGACGTCTTCACAGGTCATGTCGTTCGGGCCACGGCCCACTTTCTCGGGCCACGTCTTCATCAACCCGAAGGGCGAGCGCGGCACTGGGACAACTACGAAGTCGTGCCGCTCATCACGAACGAAGCGAATCAGTTCGTGGACGTGGACGGCGACGGCAAGCCGGAGCTGACGATGCAGCTGGCGACGCGCTTCGAGCTGGTGGGATGCGCAGGTCGGCTACTCGAAGCCCGACTGGACGGATGCGACCAAGCCGTGGACGTTCGTGCCGGTTTCGGAGAAGGGCACGTGGAGCGGTCACGGACTGGCGACGGGTGACGTGAACGCGGACGGCCGTCTCGATCTCGTGTCGCCGGTGGGCTGGTTCGAGCAGCCCGTCGAAGGGCACGACGCCCGGACTGTGGACGCTGCACAAGTCGCGCTTCGGGAACGGCGGCGCCGACATCTACGTCTACGACGTCAACGGCGACAAGCGTCCGGACATCGTCACGAGCCTCGCGGCGCACGGACCCGGCCTCGCGTGGTTCGAGCAGAAGGCCGGACGGATCGTTCGAGCAGCACATGATCATGAGCGCGCCGGCCGATCGGAAATCGCCGGAGGAGCTGGCGTTCACCGAGCTCCACGCGCTCACGATGGCCGACATCGACGGCGACGGCCTGCAGGACATCGTGACCGGTAAGCGGTGGTGGTCGCACGGTTACCGCTACGACGAGGAAGACGATCTTGTCGCATCCGCCGGTGCTGTACTGGTTCAAGCTCAGCCGATCGGCCGACGGCAAGGTCGAGCTGGGCGCCGAACCTGATCAACAACTACTCCGGCGTCGGCGTTCAGGTGATCACGGCCGACATCGACGGCAACGGCAAGCCCGACGTGTTGCAGTCGGCTCGCAAGGGCACGTCGATCTTCCTGAATCAGCCGTAGATCGGAACCTTTGTGTTCCCGCAATCGTCGAAAAATTGTGTGCTCGGTTCCCTTGACGGCGTACTGCTCTTGCACTAGCTTGCGATCAGCCTTCCGCATCCATCATTCTATCAGACGAGGATCAGAACCATGGCTCTCCAAATCAACGACGTCGCGCCGAATTTCGAGGCGGACACGACCGAGGGACGCATCAAGTTTCACGAATGGATGGGAGATTCCTGGGCGGTGCTGTTCTCACACCCCAAGGACTTCACGCCGGTGTGCACGACCGAGCTGGGCTACATGGCCAAGCTGAAGCCCGAGTTCGACAAGAGAAACGTCAAGATCATCGGCCTGTCGGTGGACCCGGTGGACAAGCACAGCAAGTGGTCGGCCGACATCAAGGAGACACAGGGTTACGCGCCAAACTACCCGATGATTGGCGATCCCGACCTGAGCATCGCCAAATCGTGGGGCATGCTGCCGGCAACCCTGACTGGTGATGCGTCGGACGCGAACAGCCGGCAGACAACGCGACCGTCCGCAACGTGTTCGTCATCGGCCCGGACAAGAAGATCAAGCTCGTCCTGATTTACCCGATGACGACCGGCCGGAACTTCGACGAGGTCCTGCGCGTCATCGACTCGCTGCAGCTCACGGCAAAGCACAAGGTCTCCACGCCCGTGAACTGGAAACAGGGCGAGGACGTCATCATCGCCGGCTCCGTGTCGGACGAGGACGCGAAGAAGGTCTACCCGGACGGGTGGAAGTCGCCGAAACCGTACATCCGCATCGTTCCGCAACCAAAGTAAGGACAGGTCCGAGGGTCCGGGGGTCCGAAGGTCCAACCTCGTCGGCAGCCATCGGACCCTCGGACCCTCGACTTCTGTGATTTTTCGAACAGTTCTACCTCGGCTGCCTGGCCCACGCGTCCTACCTCATCGGTGACGAGGAGACGCGTGTGGCGGCCGTCGTCGATCCGCAACGCGATATCGATCGGTACGTCGCGTTCGCCGACGAAGCATCGCCTTCAGATCAAGCACGTCTTCCTGACTCACTTTCACGCCGACTTCGTCGCGGGCCACCTCGAGCTCCGCGACCGTCTCGGCGCGACGATTTATCTCGGCAAGTCCGCGAAGGCCGAGTACGCGTTCGTGCCCGTCGGCGACGGTGACGTCGTCGAGTTCGGCAAGGTGCGAATCGCCGTCCTCGAAACGCCCGGTCATACCGTCGAGTCGATTTCCCTGGTCGTCTACGACCTCGGCGTCAGCGCGAGCGTGCCGCAGGGCGTGCTGACTGGCGACACGTTGTTCGTCGGCGACGTCGGCCGTCCCGATCTGCGAGCCTCGCTCGGCTGGTCGGCGACCGATCTGGGCGGGATGCTGTACGACTCTCTCCACGAGAAAGTCCTGACACTGCCGGACGCCGCGGCGGTCTATCCCGCTCACGGCGCCGGATCGCTGTGCGGCAAGGCGATCCGCCAGGAACGGACATCGACCATCGGGATGGAGCGCACGACGAACTACGCGTTGCAGCCGATGACGAAGGCCGCGTTCGTCGATCTCGTGATCGTCGGAGCAGATGGAAGCGCCCGATTACTTCACGTACGACGCGGTGCTGAACACCAAGGAACTGCCCATCGCTGACCGAACGTCGGCGGACGAGCTCACGCCGCTGCTCGCTCGAGCGCGTGCTCGAGCTGCAGCGCGGCGGGCGCCGAAGATCGTCGACACCCGCGAGCCAACGGATTTCGCCGCGGCGCATCTGGAAGGAAGCGTCAACATCGGGCTTGGCGGCCAGTACGCGACGCTGGGCCGGCACGATCCTGCGGCGCGATCGGCCGATTGTGATCGTCACCGATCCGGGACGCGAACGTGAAAGCGCGCTCAGGCTGGGTCGCATCGGTCTCGATCACGTGGCCGGCTATCTCGAAGGCGGGTTCGTCAGCCTCGACGCGAGACGCCGGGCTGACCCGCAGCACACAGCGGCTCAGCGCCGCGGTCGCGGCCGACCGCCTGCACGATCACTGGCGCGCCGGTCCTGGTCGACGTCCGAACGCCGCACGAAGTTTCCGCGAAGACGATCGCCGGAAGCGTGAACATTCCGCTGAATCACCTGGTTCCGAACATGTCGGTCGAGATTCCGGCGAATCGGCCAGTGCTCGTGTACTGCGCAGGTGGCTACCGATCGTCGCATCGCGTCCAGCCTGCTGCAGCGCGCCGGCATCGCTGACGTGTCGGAGATTGCGGGCGGCATCACTGCGTGGGAAGCGGCAGGACTGCCGGTTCGCGGCGTAGCGCCTGACTCTTGTTCCTGGCGCCGACGCCCAGCCAGCTGAACGAATACGAGCCTGCCGGTCAGGCGATGGGTTTCCAGGCATGTCTTCGCGCGGTTGTGACATCCCGCCCTGCTCTGCGAGAATGTCCCGATCGGGAACGGTGGCCGACGGCACCTTCCTCGGGCCGTCGGCAGCCGGCGAGGAGTCATATCAGAACCGGAACACGTCGAGCACTACAAATGGGGTCACTCGGATGGCTGGCGCCTGCTGAGCAATCCGACCTGTCGGTCATCCAGGAGCGATGCCTCCCGGCTCGGCAGAGGTGAAACACCTGCACCGCCGTGCGTGGCAGCGGTTCACGTCCTCGAGAGGCACGATTCAAATGGGAATCCGGGGCAGCGGTCTCGTTCTCACTGCCGGCGACGCGCTCGAGGTTGAGCGGCGCCGAAATGCACCGAGTCAGAAACACGTCGTCGTCCGACGATCCGTGATTCCGCACCGCGGTGCCGGCTTCACCAGGACTGACTTCGATCGCGTCGCCTGGGCCAAGCTCCAGCACTTCGGCCGCGCGGATCGCCAATGCAGCGACCTTACCGTCGACACATGGACAGTTGCGCGGCTGTGACCCGTGCCTGTCATGACCTCGGCGTGCATCTGGTTGCAGGCGTCCGCCCCTGAAGCACGATCAGGTCGAATCGAATCCAGCCAGACGCCAGCCGTCCGAGCTGGCCCCATGTTGGAGTGTTCGACGGCTATGCCGTGCCGTTATCGATGCGATCGCTCGAGCACCGGGCGCGGATGCTCGCCCATCTTGCGGGACGGTGCGCGACGAGCGCGGCGTTCAGGCATCCGGTAGCATTGGTTATTGGTTACTGGTAGCATTGGCTATTGAGCTATTTGCAATGGGTTGGCGGCGTCCGGCTGGCACAATAACCAATAGCCCAATGACCCAGTGCAGTACGCAAGAGCCAGTAACCAATAACATGGCTTCGGAGCTATCCAGCCACGCGAGTTCCGACTCGTCCTCGCCGGTGCGTCTGCGGCTCTGGTCGCGATCGTCGCTCTTCACGCCCAGGGTCCGGCTGGGGGCTCCGGCGCGGCGCCGGGTCGTGGCCGCGGGCAGGCGATTCAGCTGCCCGATGGCGCGGGCAAGGACCTCGTCCAGTCGCGTCTGCATCGGCTGCCACCAGTTGAACTCGATCACAGGCGCGGCCGGCTACGACCAGCGAGGCTGGCGGGATCTCGTCACGACGATGGTCGCGCTGCCCGAACCGCAACTCGAGACCGTCTCGGCCTATCTGGCGACGAATTTTCCGGAGAAACCCGGCCGGAAGCCGAAGCTCATCGCCGGGTGACACGACCGATCACCATCAAGGAATGGATCCCGCCGACGCTTGGGTCAGCGCCCGCGCGATCCGCTGCAGACGCCGGACGGCACCATCTGGTGGGCCGGCATGTACGCGAGCTCATCGGCCGGCTGAACCCGGCGACCGGCGAGATGCGCGAGTACAAACTCGCGCCCGACGCACGGCCTCACAGCATCATCAACGATCAGGCCGGAAACATCTGGTACACGGGCAACGGCAACGGCACGGTCGGCCGGCTCGATCCGCGAACCGGCGAGATCAAGGTGTACCCGATGCCCGATCCCGCCGCGCGCGATCCGCACACGCCGATCTTCGATCGCAAGGGCACGCTGTGGTTCACGCTGCAGGGCGCGAACATGGTCGGCCGGCTCGTGCCCGCGACGGGCGAAATCAAGCTCATCGACGATGCCGACGCCGAACGCGCGGCCGTACGGCATCATCGTGAATTCGCAGGGCGTGCCGTGGGTCTGCTACAACGGCTCGAACAAGCTCGCCAGCATCGATCCGACGACACTGGCCGTCCGCGAGTACGCGACACCGACGCCAGACTCGCGCATCCGGCGGCTCGACGTGCTTCGAGACGACACGATCTTCTACGGTGATTCGCGCGGATACCTGGGGCGGTTCGACCCGAAGACCGGTGCGTTCAAGGAATGGCCGTCGCCGAGCGGGGCGAACTCTTCACCTTATGCGCTGGTCGTCGTCAACGACATCGTCTGGTACAACGAGTCCGGCACGCGCCCCGACGCGCTGGTGCGTTTCGATCCCGAAAACGGAGAAATTCCAGAGCTGGGCCGTTCCGTCGGGCGTCGGCATCATGCGCCACATCCGCGCCACGCCAGACGGGAACATCGTGATTCACCAGAGCAGCTCGAATCGCGTCGGGCTGGTGACGATTGGAAAGAGAAACTAGACTTGGGTCGTGGGGCTTGAGGCTTGGGACATGTCTCAAGCCCCAAGCCTCAAGCCCCAAGCCCTCTAGAACCTGAACGTCATCCTGCCCGTCGCTCGCCAGAAGTCCACCTTCGGCAACGGCACATCACCGAGCCCGCCGATGTCGGCTGATCTCGTCCCACGACAGCTGACCAGTCTGAAAGCGGCGGATGTCGGCGCGGAGGCCGACGTTCGTTCCTGGGAAGAACATCACGCCGCCGCCGAAGTTCCAGCCGAAATCATCGGCACTGGCACTGAACGACGGAACCGAGGAACGGCACATCGACGCTCCCGGTGACACGGACGATGCCGGCGCCGACGGAGACATACGGCTGAATAGGACCGAGGCAGCGCGGAGCATGACGTTGCCCATGATCGTGGTCGACGTGTGCATTGAGATCGACGACCGGGACGCCCGCGAAGCTCCCGAGCAGAGTGCGCGCGCTTTCGAACTCGACGCTCACGAGGCCGCCGACGCCAACGCCGGCGCCAAACGTGCCCTTACTTTGCTCGTTGTCGATGAACGTGTGCCGACAAACGGCGTCAAGAAACACTTCTGCCGATGCCCGCGCCGGGACGACGAGCAGCACACAGAGAGCGAAACAACCCGCAAGAAACGTTGAGGTATGTCGCATGCCTCGGTAGCGTGCAAGAATCTCGCCGTCGCTTGCACGCCGATCGATTGCTTGCTAGACTCGCCGCCCTCCAGTGATGCATCAGCACCTTCGACACCGCCTGATGCAGGCCGCCGTTGCGGTGTCCATCCTTTGCGGCGTCTGGGCTCTCGCTGTCCTCTTTACTGGAGGGATCGTCATCGAGCTCGGCGGGATCAGGATTTCGTCCCGTCACGCGTTCAACCCGGCCCTGCTCGCGGTGCTGGCCGCAGTCGGTGCGCGCGTCCTGTCCACGGCCGACGAGCGACGACGAGCGTGGCCCGCGCTCGTCTCGACCGTACGCGGCGAGCGCCTGCGCAGTTGGGAGCGCCTGTCTCGGCTGCTCGTAGCCGCCGCCGTGGTGTCCGTCGTGTGGTTCGGCCTGTCGAATGGCCTGTTCGTCGCGGCGGCGTCAGACGCATACGGCTACGTGAGTCAGGCGGATCTGTGGGCGCAGGGCGACGTCATCGTCGAGCAGCCGTGGGCGCAGGAGATGACTTGGCCGAACGCCGCCGACGCGTTGGCGCCGCTCGGTTATCGGCCGCATCGACCGTCACCGACGGCACGGACATCGTGCCGATCTATTCGCCCGGCGTACCGCTGCTGATGGCCGTCTTCAAGCTCGTGGGCGGTCCGCGAGCCGTCTACTACGTCGTTCCGCTTCTCGGCGGACTCGCCGTCTGGTTCACGTTCCTCATGGGACGCCGGCTGGCGGGCCCGTTCGTCGGCGGAGCGGCCGCTCTGCTGCTCGCCACAGTCCAACGTTTCTGTTCGAGGTCACCGCACCGGCGAGCGATGTCGCCGTCACGGCGTGGTGGGCGCTGGCGTTGTTCGCGCTCATGTACGATTCGACGAGCCGGAGCCCTCGGCGCTGGCATGGCGACCGGACTGGCAATCCTGACGCGACCGAATCTGGTGCCTCTTGCGCTCGTGGTTGCCGGCGCCCTCGATCTGGCGCGTCGTCCGCGGGTGGACGTCGCCGGAGAACGCCGCCGTCACGCGATTGCCCGCGTGATCGCCTTTGCCGCGGGATCGGCGCCCGCGTGCGTGTTCATCGCGCTGCTGAACTGGCAGCTCTACGGATCGCCGCTGGCGTCGGGCTACGGTTCGCTCGATCAGTTGTATGACTGGTCACAACGCGTGGGCCAACCTTGCACGATATCCGCGCTGGCTCGTCGACACTCAGACGCCGGTCATGCTGTTGGCTGCGGCGGCGCCGTTCGTGCTGTCGTGGAGCGCCGCTTCCGGCACGTCGCCGTCTCCACGGATACCGCGGCGGTGTGGCTCGCGGCGATCGTCGCGCTCTTCGGTCTGTACCTCTTCTATGAACCGTTCGACGAGTGGTGGTACCTGCGGTTCATCATGCCGATGTTTCCGGCGCTCTTCGTCTTGACCTGCGCCGTCTTCTTCCGACTGACCGCGCCGTCGCTCGGCTGTCAGCGGCCGGCCGTGGACTCGTCATCGCCGTGTGGTCGGGGCGCTCGCATGGCACACCGTCGCGCTCGCGCTCGACCGGGGCGCGGCGGGCGTCTGGCAGGCCGAACAGCGGTACTCGAGGCGGGGACGTACGTCGCCTCGACACTTCCCGAACGCGCGGCGCTGCTGTCGATGCAGCACAGCGGCAGCGCGCGCTTCTACTCGGGGCGGGTGACCGTGCGTTACGACTGCATCCGGCCAGGACGACCTGGACCGCGTGCTCGGCGATCTGAGACGACTGGGCTATCAACCGTATTTCCTGCTCGATGAGTGCGGAGGAGGCGGGATTTCCGAGCGCCGGTTCAGCGGCGGAAGCTCAGCTCGGCGCGCTGGACTGGGCGCCAAAGGCCGTCGCTTCATCAGCGGCATGGTCCGGATCTACGACCCGGCGGATCGTCGGTAAAAGTGGCCGGTGACTTTCAGATACGTAAAAGTCACCCGGCCACTTTTCTACCGCGGCGCAGGCGGCCATTTCGGGCGCAATCGAGAGAGCTCGAGGGAGAAGCCGCCGCCGGGCACGGCGCGCCCGAGAAGCCGTGAAGCCGCCGCGCGTGGATCGAATCAGCACGCTCCTCGTGATCCACGGGCAGCGTCGCGGCGCTCGCGCAGAACGCCGCCCAGAGTCCATCCCGCTGCAGGTACTGCTCGACGTTCGACGCGTAGAACGCCGAGACGACCATCCCCTGCTGTTTGAGGTACGTGGCCACGGCGCGCAGCGCCTTCGGCCCGCCGAAGTTGCCGACGACCGGCACGATCAGGTTGCGCGCGTGGAGATCCTTGACGAACCGGAAATTTTCTTCGGATGCGAGGAAGCTTCGGTTGACGCCGCCGTCGTCGGTCGCCGTCATGAGGTCGGCATACGTCGGGAACTGGCCGCCGCGGCCCCCGCCATTCAACTGGTAGTAGATGCCGGGACCGCCGCGAACCAGGCCTGATAGACGTAGTCGATTCCGGCTCGATCGCCATCGGGAGCGCGAACCCGTGCGTCTTCGTAAGGTGCGCCAGGATCGCGCGCAGGTTCTGGTCGTAGAGCGACGGGCTCGCTCGGCGTCGCGCGCGCGAAAGCGCGTCGAAGATCTCGGTCGGCGTTGACGACGGTCCGAGGCCCGGAGGACGAGGGCGCGAGAACAGACGCGACACGAACTCGGCGCGATTTGCCGAGAGCTCGAAGAGCGCCTTGTACGTCAAATGCAGATCGAAGTTCCCGCGCCGGATGTCCACGATGAACGCCATCGCCGGCCGGACCGCGGCGATATAGGTGTAGTTCTGCTCGGATCCCACGCCGACATACGCGCGTCCCGGCGCTGTGGTGGCGATGAGCGACGGGACGATGGACTGGAATTGCGCCTCGTTCGAGACCAGGTTCTCGGAGTGAAACGTGCCATCAGGCTCCGAGAATCCGGACGCCAGACGCCAGAATTCCGCGTCCGTCAGCCTGGCCGGTGGAGCGGCGACCGGCGCGCTGACGGCACGCGGGACGTCCGAAGCCGCCAGGGTGACGAATCCGACGAGGAGCGCGAGGACGAGGCGACGACTGAGCACGACCATCGAGGTGTCCCAGGTCATTATGCCGCGACGGTCAACGATTGACGGCCGCTGTCGTAGGATTCTTCATGCGCTATTCGCGTCCGACCCTGCTGTCACTCCTCGCCCTCGTCATCGCCGCCCCGGCGGTCGTCGCCCAACTGGCCCGGCGGGCCCGGTGGCGGACCCACTCGTTCGAGAGAACGTGACCGTCAAGCTGGCGCCGCATACCTACGTGATTCCCGACGGCGGCGTCGGGCTCGTCCCGAACGTGGGGATCGTCGTGGGCAGTCGCGCGACGCTCGTGATCGACCCTGGCCTCGGACGACGAAATGGCGAGACGGTCCTTCGCGAGGTCGCCAAGGTCAGCAGGAACACCGACCTCTTCATCGCGACCACACACTTTCACGCGGAGCACACCACGGGCTACGTCGCGTTTCCCGCCTCGGCGAAATACGTGAACTCGACCGTGCAGGAAGAGGAGTTCGAGCAGGGCGGCATGCAGATGGTGAAGATGTTCTCGGGCCGGTCTCCCGTCACGGCCGAGATTCTGAAGGACGCGGCTCGCAGGCCGGCGGCCGTCACGTTCGACCGTGAGTACCGCCTCGACCTTGGCGGCGTAGCGGTCCGGTTCCTCGTCGTCGGACCAACGCACACCCGCGGCGACACCGGCTTCTTCGTCGAGGGCGACAACGTCCTGTTCGCGGGAGACGTCGTGATGAACAACTCGTTCCTTGCGGCCACACCAGTCTCGAGCATGACGGCCTGGCTCGCGGCATTTGACGCCTTCGAGGCGATGAAGCCGCAGACGATCGTGCCGGCGCACGGCGCCGTGGGGGCCGGCCCGATCATCTCGACCAACCGCCAGATCATGCTGGCCGTTCAGGCGCGCGCCCGCGCGCTCAAAGCGCAAGGCCGGTCAGCCGACGACGCGGCAACGACGATTCAGGCGGAGCTCTCGGCTCAGCACCCGGATTGGCCTCGCGCGAACGGGCTGGCGGCGGCCGCGCGGGCGGCGTACAGACGAAAACTGATCAAGTGAGAAGTTAGAAGTCAGAAGTCAGAAGTGACGGGACGATCGAATCTCGTCAATTGCGACCGGGCGACGTTCCGCGACTGACCGCGCCGCGGCCAGCGACGCCTCGACGGCTCGGATGCTCTCGACGACGCCGACCGGCGGCGGCGCGCCGGCGCGGAGCGCATCGACGAACGCCTGCATCTCGATCCGGTACGCCTCCGCGTATCGCTCCGCAAAAAAGGGCACCTGCCCGTCCCGCGAGGCTGATGCGAGCGCGTGCGGCGGATTCTCGACGGTCAACATCCCGCTGGATCCGAAGACCTCGATGCGCTGGTCGTAGCCATACGACGCCAGCCGACCGTTCTCGATCACGCCGAGTACACCACCAGCGAAGCGCACGCTCACGAGCGTCGTGTCCCAATCCCCATGCCGCTCGAACATCGGCCCGACCGATGGATCGATGTGCCGGCTCGCGCGCGCGAACACCTCTTCGATCTCGAGGTTCAGAAGGAAGCGCGACATGTCGAAATCGTGCACGGTCATGTCCATGAAGATGCCGCCCGACCGCGGGATGAACGCCTCCGGCGGCAGCCTCGAGTCGCGGCTGACGATGCGCAGCGTGTGGGGCCGGCCGATGCGCCCGGCCGCCACGTCGCGCTGGAGCGCCGCGAACGCAGGATCGAACCGCCGCTGAAACGCCACCATCAGCGTCGCGTGCCGGCGCTCGACCTCCGCCTGGATCTCACGCAACGTCGGCAGCCGAAGATCCAGCGGCTTCTCGCAGAAGATCGCGAGGCCCCGGCGGCGCGGCGGCCATGACGATCTCGTGGTGCGTGTCGGTCGGCGTCGCGATCACGATCGCATCGAGGTCGTCAGCGTCGACGACCTGCCGCCAATCGTCGGCGATGCGTTCAAACCCCAGGCCGCGCGCGAGGCCGGGGAGATCCGGCTCGGTGGGGTCAACCCATACGACGGGTTCGGCACCCTCGATGTGTCGGGCGAGATGTTCGGCGTGGACCCGGCCCATCCGGCCGGCGCCCAGCACGCCGAAACGCAGCGGGTGTGCGGTCTGCAATGACATGGGGCGGTAGCGTATCGGCGCGGAGCTATCGGACTGGCCTGTACGTCCTCACCGGCTGCTCCGTCCACTTACCATCGCGTTGCTGAGCCCCTTCGGACGTCCACTCATTCGCCCCGATCCGGATGACCGATCGCACGCGATCGAGCTGATCAACGGCTCCGTGGTTCTCCCCTTCCGTCGCGATCGCGCCATCTTCTCTAATCGCGATGGTGCCGGTGACATAGCCGCCGGTGCTGTTCCAGTACCACCACACGATGCGCTGCGCGCGCTGATCCCAGGCATAGATCGTTTCGCCTTCGTAGACGACTTTGCCGCCGGCGCGCACGTGATGGACGTTGCGAAGAAACCTGGCGCCGAGGGCCCATTCGAAACGCTGAGTGTCCGTGACGTTGTTCCCCGGAAACTCGGCGACCCAGTCTCGGCCGACGAGCGGGCTGAAGATCGCAAGCTGGCCAAGCGGTTGGGGCGGTGGGGCCGGCTGGGCGACTGCAGCCAGGGCCAGAACTATTGCTGCGATCGGCGACATCGCAGCAGTCTACCGCCTACCGCACGGTGCCATCCCAGGTGCCCCCGATGACCCCGATGGTCCGAGGGTTGGACCTTCGAACCCCCGGACCCTCGGACCTGTCCTTGACATGGTCAGTGTTCAGTCTTGACCGAAACATCACCGTTGGCTGACACGTCTCTGGCGGTGCCGTGCCTACGATCTCCGTTCTGTGATGTGGATGCAGGTCGTCGCCACTGCCGCGGTGGTCGTGCCCCTCGGGCTGGACTTGTACATGCCGGTCCCCGACGACAATCCGCTGCGTATCGGATCAGATCGTGCTCGGCCGCCAGCTCTTCTCCGACCGGCGTCTTTCGCGCGACGGCTCGCGCGCCTGCGCCTCCTGCCACAACCCCGCCCGAGCGTTCTCCGACGGCCGGCGGGTGGCCGTCGGTGTCTTCGGACGCACCGGCCGCCGCAATGCCCCGGCCCTCATCAACCGCGGCTACGGCCGCGCCTTTTTCTGGGACGGACGCTCGTCGTCGCTCGAAGCCCAGGTCCTCGCACCAATCACGGACCCGAACGAGATGGATCTGACGCTCGCTGAGGCCTCGGCGCGGATCGGGCTGACGTCCGACGAGATCTCACGCGCGCTTTCGAGCTTCGTCCGCTCGATCCTCTCGGGCAACTCGCGCTTCGATCGCTTCGTCAACGGCGAACGGTCCGCGCTCACGCCTGCCGAACAGCGCGGCCTCCAGGTGTTCCGCGGTAAGGGCAATTGCACGTCGTGCCACGTCGGCCCGAACTTCACCGACGAGCGCACGCACAACACCGGCGTAGCCTGGGAACCCTCGCGGGCCGCGTTCTCCGACCTCGGGCGTTTCGAGGTCACCCGCAAGGACGCCGACCGGGGCGCGTTCAAAACGCCGACGCTTCGGGAAGTCGCGCGAACCGCCCCGTACATGCACGATGGCAGCCTCACCACCCTCGAGGACGTCGTCAATTTCTACGAGCAGGGCGGGAGGACGAACCCGCACCTCGATCAGGAGATTCGATCGGTTCGTTTCACGGCCGACGAGAAAAAGGATCTCGTTGGCTTCCTTCGTTCACTGTCCGCAAGAAACTGAGGAAGATGGCGAGCCGCACGCTGGTTCCGTGGACCTGTCGTACCCGTCGCACCTGTCGCACCCGAATCAGTGATCCCGCGGCTTGGCCTTGATCATCCCAATCTGGACCATGAGACCCGTGAAGTCGTAGATGCGACGATCGCGAGACGATCAGCCCGTCGCGGAGTGTGAGCAGGAAGACGAGCTGGAAGTGGAACGGGTTGCCACTGGCCGGCAGCCCGGCGAAACCGCCGGTGTGCGTGCCGGAGATGGACGACACAATGACGACCTCGTCGCCATCGATCCGCGGTGGCTCTGACAAGAACGTCGCGTCCGGGAAGGCCTTGAAAAATGCCTCGAACGCCTTCCGCACGCCCTCGCGCCCGCCAAGCGAACCGCCAAGCGGACTCTCGACCGCAGTGGTCTCCGAGTACAGCTTCATGAAGGCCACAGGGTTTCGGTTGTCGAGGGCAAGCTGCCAGTCGTCAACCAATTTGACGATATCGTCACGCGTCATGATCTATCCGGGGGCTTCGCCCCCGGACCCCCAGCGCGCTCGCTCGCGGGGACCCCAACGCCCCGCTCCGCTCGCGCGGCTCACTCGCTCCCGCTCGTTCGCGCGGTATTAAGGTCGCGCGGACTAAGAAAGAAGACAGGCGTTAGTCCGTTCCTCGGACCTGTCGAACCAGGTCGTACCTGTCGCACCCGTCCCGGCTTCGCCCCCGGACAGCGTCGCTCGCTCGCGCGGAACCTGTCGCACCGTCCCGCTCGCCCCCCCCAGCGCGCTCGCTCCCGCTCGTTCGCGCGGTAACTAAAAAAGAAGACAGCGCGTTAGTTCGTTCCTCGGACCTGTCGAACCAAGTCGTACCTGTCGCACCCGTCCGGCTCGCAAGCCTAGCACTCCTCGGCGCCGGGCGCGCGTCCGTGTGCCAGCGGCTGGCGTTTGGTATTCTGCGTGCCCGGTCCTGTGCAGGAGGTCTTCATGAAGCGTGTGCTCACCAGTCTCTGTCTCGTCGTCATCGGTCGGCGCGGCGCATGCACGCCCGCGCCGCCACCAGCCTCCCGCACCGCCGCCGCCGTCCACGGCGATTCGCGACTCAATCGCGGGCCCGTACAACATGGTGAAGGGCTACATCACCAAGGCGTTGCCTCTCGTCCCGGACAACCGGCTGAATTTCCGGCCAACGCCGGATGTGCGAAGCCTCGGTCAGTTGTTCGGCCACGTGGCCGACGCCAACTACCTGTTTTGCAGCGTGGTGGCGGGCTCCCGGCCTGAAGGGACGGGCAAGGCGGAAGAGCTGAAAACCAAGGCCGAGTTGTCCAAAGCCCTGGCGGACTCCTTCGCCTACTGTGACAAGGCGCTCGACAGCCTGAACGATCAAACAGGTGCCGCGGCGGTCGCCATCGAATTCATCAACAACATGCCGAGCACGAAGCTCGGTGTGATGGCGTTCAATTCGGCGCATGACTGGGAGCACTACGGAAACATCGTCACCTATCTCCGCTTGAACAAGATCGTGCCGCCGTCGAGCGCGACGAGTGGAGGCCAATAGCCAGCTGACGATTCCTTCTCGACCGCTGACGTAACGCCACGCGCGCTCAACGCATCTCGAGCACAACCTTGCCGACGACCGCGCCGCTCTCGAGGCGGCGGTGCGCGTCACTGGCAGCGGCCAGCGGGAAGGCACCGTCGATGACGGGCCGGACGGCGCCAGAGACCACGAGCGGCCAGACCTCACGTTCGAGGGCGGCCGCAATCGCGCCTTTCTCGCGCGGCGTCCGAATGCGGAGCGTGGACCCCGTGATGGTCAGGCGGTTCATGAGGAGGCGGCGCAACGAGAGCGTCGTGGTCTCGCCGCCCATCACGCCAATCTGCACGAGCCGTCCATCGCGGGCGAGGCAATCCAGGTTCCGCGGCGTGTAGTCGCCGCCGATGATGTCGAGGACGACATCCACACCACGCCCGTTTGTGGCGGCCGCGACGGCTTCGACAAAATCTTCGTCGCGATAGTCGATGGCACGGACGGCGCCCAGCCGCTCGCAGGCCCTGCACTTGTCGGCCGAGCCGGCCGTGGCCAGCACCTTCGCGCCGCGCGCGGCCGCGAGTTGGATCGCGGTCGTGCCGATGCCACTCGTGCCTCCGTGCACGAGCAGCCACTCGCCGGCGACGAGACGTCCGCGGTCGAACACGTTGGTCCACACGGTGAAGTACGTCTCCGGCACGGCCGCGGCCTCAGTGAGCGTGAGGCCGGCGGGCACGGGCAGGCACTGGACGCCAGGGGCCACGCATCGTTCGGCATAGCCGCCGCCCGCGACGAGCGCGCACACTTCGTCGCCAATCTTCCACGACCGGCCCGACGCGGACCGAGGGACGCCGTCTTCATCAGGCGGACCCAGCGCGAGAATCCTGCCAGCGACCTCGAGACCCGGAATGTCCGTCGTGCCTTTCGGTGGCGGATAGCGTCCCTCGCGTTGCATCAGATCGGGACGATTGACGCCGGCAGCGCGCACGTCGATCAGTACCTCGCCCGGACCAGCGTCGGGGTCGGGACGTTCAACCAGACGAAGCACGTCGGGCGGGCCGGGAGAGGTGATGTGGATTGCTTTCATTTGAGCCCCGACGGCAGCCGTGGCGACGACAACAGCTTGCCGAATTCCGTCCACCTGACGTCAGGCCGATCCGCCGTGCCGCCGTGGCGTTCGAGGTACGCACGGACGAGGTCCTGGCCGAGGTTGTAGTTGATGACGTAACTCCGGTACTGGTCGAAGAATTTCGTGCGCTGTTCCGCCCGGTCTTTCGGTGTCAGGGCCCACGCTTCGAGCCATGCGACAGCCGCGGCGCGGTCGATTTCGCCGTTCAGGTACCGCCGCGCCGCTTCGTTGCCCGCGTAGCCGAGCTTGCTCGATCTCGGCCTGCACCGCGGCGTATTTTTCAGCCGTATCGGGATCGAGACCGGCAAGCGGATAGAGGACGTCACGCTCGAAGCGCGTCTGCTCGTCCCCGGGAAACGCTATGTCGATGCCGGCATTCGCGGTGCCTTCAGCGATGAGCGACTGCGGTGAGAACAGCGGGTACACCGTGAACTCGATCCAGCCTCGTTCGCGAACGAGCTTCTGTTCGAGCAATGCGTTGTAGACGTGGTGCCCGGGGTATCCCTCGTGACAGGCCAGGTCGACGGCACGGTCAATCGAGATTGGCAGCTCGACGTTCACCTGAATCAGGCTGCGGTACTGCCCCTTGTACCAGTTGTAGGCGCTCCACGATTTACCGGTGACGTACTCGACGGTAAACGACTCGCCGGGCGGCAGCGCCAGATGTTGGAGCGTGCGGCCGCGGCACGCGTCGATCGCGGCGCGGAACACGTTGTCGACGCGATCGCGCGGGATCAGGAAGCGGTTGCGAAATGCCGTGTATCGGTCTGTGAGCGGACCACTCCCGGGAAGGAGCGCGGACAGCCGATCGAGTACCGCCTTGAAGTCGGCCTCGGAGTGCCGCGGCGCCTCGGCGTCGTAGAGCCGCCTGGACTCTTCGTCGAAGGTGAAGCGCTGACCGCCAAGCATCGCCAGCCTCGCGGCGACGGCCGACAGTTGGCGATCGAGATACTCGTGACGAAGGCGGGTCAACTCATCCGCGTTGGGTGGCAACGCCACCGCGGCGAGGTCGGCGCGAAGCGCTGCGGCCTCGGTCGTGAGCGTCTCGAGCGGCGTGGGATCGCCGGTCGGCTTGAATCGTTCGTCGCCGTAGTACGCGTCGACATAGTCCGGATCGTGCTGCCCGACCTTGAGCACGATCCGGACGTAACGTTCCGCGACGTCGTTCATGCTGACGCGGGACTGGGTGCATCCGGCCGTCGCGAGCGCCGCCCCAAGGCACGCGGTGCGTCCAACGCTGGCCACGCTCAATCGCCAGTGCCCAATAACCAATGCAACAGCCAATGCCAATGGTCGGTCGTTACTTGGCGGCCGCCGGCCCTCTCAACCGGTTGATCTGGCGCACGACCAGGAAAATCGCAAACGCAATGATGACAAATTGCAGGACGGCGTTGATGAAGTTGCCGTAGGCGAAGATGGGCAGTCCGGAGGCTTTCGCTTCAGCCAGCGAGTTGAACGTTCCTCCGCCGGATGACAGCACAAGAAATCGCGAACTGAAGTCGATGCCGCCGGTCAGCAATCCCAACGACCGGCATGAGCGAGGTCGTTCACGAGCGAATCGACGATCTTGCCGAACGCCGCGCCGATGACGACGCCGACGGCCAGGTCGAGCGCGTTGCCCTTGTTCACGAACTCCTTGAACTCCTGAAGCATGCGCCATGGCGCCTCCTTCGGTCCGGATCTCAAGTCCCCTGTTATACCCCCAGGCTCCATGGCCCGGTTTGTCGGAGTTTTGTCCAGTGGCGCGGGCTCGGCCGTGGCCGTTGGTAGAGTAACAAGTTCTCATGCGCACGATTTTCATCGCCCTCTCCCTGACCCTTGCGCTGACCGCTTCGGCCCTCGCGGCCGAAGTTCAGGGCAGCGTGACCGATCGCATCCGGCGGCGCCCTCGAGGGTGCGGCCGTTCGAATCCTCAACGTCGCCACCGGACAAGAAGTCACTGCCACGGCCGACGTCTCCGGCCGGTTTCGTTTCCCGAATCTGCGTCGCGGGCATCTACCGCGTTGCGGCCAGCTTCACCGGCTTCTCCGACGCGTCGCGGACGGTGGTCGTCACCGACGACACCCAGGCCATGACGCTCGATTTCGAGCTGCAGCTCGGGGCAGTCAGCGAGGAAGTGACGGTGTCGCCGCGCGTGGCGAGCGTGACGAAGCCGACGATTCCGCTTCGAACGGACGCGATCAGTCGCACGAGGCGATCCACGAAATGGCGCCGGTCAGCACGGGCGACGCCTGGCGGCCGCGCCCGGAGTGTCCCCGTCGTCGGATCTGGACCCTTCCAGGTTCGGCCGCGGCTGCGCGGCCTCGACTCGACGCGCGTGCTCGTGCTCGTGGACGGCGAGCGCCTGAACAACGCGCGCACCGCCACGGACCGCGCGGGCGTCGAGGTCGGTCTCGTCGACGTCGGGTCCGATCGACCACGTGGAGGTCCTGGGCGGCGCCGGCTCGGTGCTGTATGGCACGGACGCGCTGTCGGGCACGATCAACATCGTCACCAACCGCGCCCGGTTCTCGGACCGCCGGTCTATTCACCGCGGGCTTCGACGGCTTCTACAGCTCGAACGAAATGGCCAGCGCGGGACGGTCCTCGTCGGGATGTCCGACCGCCGCTGGGCCGTGTCGTTCCGAGGCGGCGGCGAGCGCTTCGACAACTACGGGCCGGCGATCGCTTCGAGGAGAGCTCACAGCCGTTCTTCGACGAGGGCCGCATCGATGCAGTCGGACACGATCGATGACGGTTTCGGCTTCCACTTCAACAGCTTCCCGGATCCGTTCAACGCGCCGTTCACCCGGACCAATGGTGAGGTGCCCAACTCCGCCATGGACGGTTCGTCGGCCAATCTGTCGGCGATCGCTCAGATCGCGTCATCACACACGGTCGAATTCAAGTACCAGCGTCGTCACGCAAACGACGTGGGCTTTCCGGACTTCGCCGAGCCCTTCTTCTTCCAGCAGATCACGCTGCCCTGGAGCCGGCTCGACAAGATGTCGGCGACCTACTCGGTCACAAGCCTGGCGCCGTGGTGGCCACGCCTGACGATTACGCCGTACTACCAGCGTCAGGATCGACTGCTGCGCAACCAGCTGCCGGCGCAGTTCCCCGTACCCAGCCCGGGCGTTCTTTCCCATCGACGTGTTCCGGTTGAACATCGAGAGCGAGACGCGGCAGCAGGTGTGGACGCCCGGCCTCGACGTGCAGGCCACCTTCCAGATGGCGCCGCGCAATCTCCTGACGGCGGGCGTCACCGTGTATCGCGACCGCAGCGAGGACGAGCGCACGAGCACGACCACGACCACCACGATCGGCCGCGTGGCGCTCGGCGCACGAGGTCCGGCCCCGACGGTCTTCTCGTCGCCGATCGTGCTCGGTCCCCCGTCGGTGACCCACCCCGTGCGCGTGCCGAACGCGACGTTCGGCGACGTTGGCCTGTTCCTGCATGACGAATGGGACGTGACCAACAGCGTGCGTGTGACGGCCGGTATTCGCATGGACGGCTACCAGGTGAAGACCGAGGCGACGCCGGGCTACGAGATCGATTCGCTCATCGAAGGTGCACATGCCGCCGATCAACCCGGAGACCTTGCCCGACATCAACGGCGAGACGATCGATCGCACGGCCGTCACCGGTGAAGCGGGACTGGTCCTGTTTGGCAGCCGGCCGGTCAGCCTCTTCGCGCACTACGTCCGCAGCTATCGTCATCCCAACCTCGAGGAACTGCTGTTTGCCGGGCCGGCCACGGCGGGCAGCATCGTGCCGAACATCACGGTCGAGCCCGAGAAGGGGCACAACGTGGACGTGGGGACGCGGTTCCGATTCCCGTACGTCACGGGCTCGCTCTCGTACTTCAACAACAACGTACGACGACTTCATCTCGACCGAGATCGTGGCCGTGACCGGATCGGGATCGAGCCTCGAGTCGATCTCGCAAGCCATCAACCTCGCGAAGGTTCGCATCCAAGGTGTCGAGCTCGAGGCCAACGCGCCGTTCGGCGTCGGGCGCTGAACGTGCTGCCGTACGGCAACGCGTCGTACAACCACGGCACGGTGCTCGAAGGCACGAGCCCGCTCTCCGGCCTCTCGCTCGACGACAAGCCGCAGGACAACATCACGCCGTGGCGGTTCAATGGCGGCCTTCGCTTGAGCGATCAGAAGGAGCGATGGTGGGGCGGCTACAGTATTCGAGCGGCGGGAGAGAGTCAATCGCGTGTCACCGCTGCTCAACGAGTCGCCATTCCTCATTGCTCAGGACTTGCTGGCATTCGGCGGCTACACCGTCCATCGTCTGGCCGTGGGCTACGACTGGCGGCACGGTAACCAGTCCCTCGGTCTCGTCGCCGCCGTGGACAACCTGACGGACAAGTTCTATCGCGAGCAGTTTCAGTTCGCGCCGTCGCGGGGCCGGTCATTCACGCTGTCGTCGTCACCGTGAGGGGCGCACAGTAGATCCGGCTCAGGCTCAGGCCGCTCAGGGCAAGCGCAACGATGGCGTCTGCCGTCCACTATCTCCCGATTCTGACGACAGCGCTGTCGGCGCTTTTCGCGACGTCGCTGTACCGGCGCTGGAGAGCTGCGCCGGTCGCCTCACCTCTGGTGGTGGGCCTTCGGCATCACGACCTACGGGCTCGGCACGGCGATCGAGAGCACGATCACTCTCTTCGGCAACAGCGTCGCTGCTGACGAAGATCTGGTACATCGCGGGCGCGATCCTCGGCGGCTACCCACTGGCGCAGGGCTCGCTGTACTTGTCGTGGCCGCGGCGCGCTCGCGAACAAGCTGACGGCCGCGAGCCTGACGCTCGTCATCGTGGCGGCCATCCTCGTCATTCTCTCGCCCGTCGACCTTGCCGCGCTGGATCCGGTACGGCCATCCGGGCGCCGTCCTGGCGTGGGGCTGGGTCCGACTGCTCACGCCGTTCATCAACCTGTACGCGGTGTTCTTCCTGATTGGCGGCGCCATCCGCAGCGCGTGGCGCCACTACCGCGAACGCGGCCACAAGTACCGGGCGGCGGGAAACGCGCTGATTGCCGTTCGGCGCGATTCTGCCGGGCATCGGCGGCTCCTTCGCCAAGGCCGGCATGGTGGAAGTGCTCTACGTCGGCGAGTGCATCGGCATCATGCTGATCTGGATTGGCGACCGCGTGTGCTCGAAGGAACACGTGACGGCGCGAAAGACCTGACCTGCCGGCTTTCGGCCCTACCGTCTAGACTAGTCACTCCATGTCGGCCGGGGTGTGGACCGTCATCACGGTCCTGATCGTCGCGAACGCGCTGTACGTCGCGGCGGAATTCGGCGCCGTCGGCGCGCGACGCAGCCGCATCCGGCGGATGAGCGACGACGGAAACTGGCTGGCCCAGCAGCTGCTGCCGTTTCTCGAGAGCCCGGCCGGCCTCGACCGCTACGTCGGCGTGTCGCAGATCGGCATCACGCTGTCCAGCCTGGTTCTCGGCGCCTACGCCCAGGCCACCCTGAGCGGACCAGTCACGGCCCTCCTCGGTTCGTGGCTCGACCTGACGCCAACCACGGCCCGGTCGGCCGCGATCGTGACGGTGCTCGTCACGCTCACGGCCGTGCAGCTCATCCTCGGCGAGCTCGTGCCGAAGGCCATCGCGCTGCAGTATCCGACGCAGACCGCGCTCGCGACCGTGCTGCCGATGCGGTGGTCGCTTTTCCTGTTCCGCCCGTTCATCGCGCTGCTCAACGGCGCGGCGATCATGCTGCTTCGCGCGGCTCGGCTCGGGCGAGCAGGCGCATCGGCACCTGCACTCCCCGGAAGAGATCGACCTGCTCATTGCCGAGAGCCGCGACGGCGGCCTGCTCGAGCCGGAGGAACAGCAGCGGCTTCGTCGCGCGCTCCACCTCGGACGCCGGCGGGTGCGCGACCTGATGGTCGGCCTCGACCGACTGACGATGGTGCCGCTCGACGCGTCGTGGGACGACGTGGTGCGGACGGTCGACGGCGAGTCCGTTCAGCCGGCTCCCCGTCTATTCCGACAGCCGCGATCGCATCGTCGGCATGCTTCGCGTGAAAGACCTCGTCGAGCGATACACCGCCGAAGGGCCGGTCCGGCTCGACCGGCTGCTGCGGCCGGTCGTCGAATGTGGCCGAGAGCCTGCCGGCCGATCGCGCGATCACCGAATTGCGCGAGCGTCGCGTCCACTCCGCCATCGTCGCGGATGCGAGCGGACGCGCCGTCGGACTGGTCACGATTCAGGACTTGCTCGGCGCGCTTGCTCGGACGCACCCCAGGAACGCTCGAACGCCATGACGGGCCTCACCGTCGTCCTGTCGCTGAGCCTCGCTGCTCATCCTCGCGAACGCGCTGTTCGTCGCGGCGGAGTTCGCGCTGATCGGATCGCCCAGAGCGTCGCTCGAGGGACGCGCGTCTCGCAGGCGACCGGTTCGCGGCGACGGATCCTTCGCACGCTCACCTCGCCAAGACGGCAGGACGAGTACCTCGCCGCCTCGCAGCTCGGCATCACGCTTGCCAGTCTCGGTCTCGGCATGTACGGCGAGCATCGGCTGGCGGAGTTCTTCGAGCACTGGATTGGCGGCGTCGCCTCGTTCGCGAGTGCCGCAGCGCTCGCCAGCACGCTCGCGCTGGCGCTGCTGACCATCGGGCACATCGTGCTCGGCGAGATGGTGCCGAAAACCATCGCCCTTCAGCATCCGATCGCCGTCGCGCGGTTCACGGATTGGCCGGTGCGGTTGACGTCAATCGTGCTCTATCCGGTCGTCCGCGTCGCGTACGCGATCGCCCGGGCCACGCTGCGGCTGATCGGCATCCGACGGCAGGAAAACGTCCACGAGCAGATCTACACGCCCGAGGAGCTGCAGCTCATCGTCGAGGAAAGCGAGCGCGGCGGCGCGCTGCGCCGCGACTCGAGCCGGATCGTGCGCGAGCTCTTCGAGTTCGGCGACCTGACCGCCGGCGCAGGTCATGGTGCCGCGCGTGCGCGTGGCCGGTATTCCGGTCGGCGCGACGGCCGAGGATCTCCGGCGCATCGTCGTCAGTCACCGCCGGACGCGATATGCCGTCTACGAGGGCGACCTCGACCACATCATCGGCATGGTGCACGTGAAGGACCTGCTGCGGCCGCTGACGCAGGGCGGAGCGCTGCGCGCGGACGACGCGCGCCGCATGCCGGTCGTTCCCGAAACCGCTTCGCTCGACGACGTGCTCGCCACCATGCAGCGCGGTCAGGCCCACATGGCCGTCGTCATCGACGAGCACGGCGGCACGGCCGGCATCGTCGGACTCGAGGACATCTTCGAGGAGGTCGTCGGCGAAATCGATGAAGGCGCGTCGGCGACGCCGTCACTCGTCGCACTCGAAGACGGATCGGTTCGTGCCGCCGGGACGGTGCGTCTCGACGAGCTGGGACGGCATTTCAACATCGACCTCGAGCACGAGGAGGTCGACAGCGTGAGCGGTCTCGTTCTGGCCCGGCTGGGCCGACCGCCGGTCAAGGGCGACCGGGTGGACTATGGACGCCTGCGCCTCGAGGTCACGGCCACCTCCGGACGGGGAGTCAGAGAGGTCCGGGCTTCGTTGCTCCCCGAACCTTAGAACCACCGAACCTTCCTCCGAACCTCCGAACCAACCTCCGCACCCCCGCACCCTCGAACCTCCGCACCACAGTTAAGCTAGGTGTGAGGAGTGTTCACATGAAAGCTCGCTACGTCCTGGCGGCCGGCTTGGTCGCGGTGACTGCCCTGGGCCTTGGCGCTCAGCAGGCCTTGCAGTCGGGACTCGACCGCTCGACGTTTGACACGTCCGTCAGGCCGCAGGACGACCTGTTCCGGCACGTCAACGGCGTCGTGGCTGGCCCGCACCGAGATTCCAGCCGACCGGGCGGTCTACGGCACCTTCGTGCAGTTGACCGAGCAGGCCGAGACCGACCTGGCGGAGCTCATTCAGGGCACGGCCAAGGCGCCGAACCGGCCGCCCGGAAGCAACGCTCAACTGATTGGCGATCTGTACGCGAGCTTCATGGACGAGGCCGCGCTGAACTCGCTGGGGGCGTCGCCCGTGAAGCCGCACCTGGCGGAAGTGGATGCGCTGAAGACCACGGCGGAGCTGGCCGATCTGCTCGGCAAATTCTCGATGATTGGCATCGGCGGACCCGTGAACGGCTTCGTCGAGGCCGACGCCGGCGATCCAACGCGGGTCGCGGTCTATCTGGCTCAGGCCGGAACGGCTCTGCCCGATCGTGATTACTACCTGAGCGCGGATCAGCGCTTCGTGGACATCCGCGCGAAGTATCAGCAGTACCTCGAGAAGGTGTTCGGGCTCGTGGGCCGGCCCAATGCCGAGGCCGACGCAAAGCTCGTCCTCGCGCTCGAAACCGATCTCGCGCGCATCCAGTGGACGCGCGTCGAGAGCCGCGACGCGGTGAAGACGTTCAACAAGTACCCGCTCGCCAAGCTCGTGGAGGAGATGCCTGGGTTTGACTGGATGGCCTGGGCGAGGCCGCAGCAGCTCGACAAGCAGGCCGAGTGGGTGATCAGCCAGCCCTCCTTTTTCAAGAGCTTCGCGGCGATGGTGCCCGAGCGGCCGATCGGCACCTGGAAGGCGTGGCTGGCGGCGCAGGTCATCACGCAATACGCGCCGCTGCTCAATCAGCCGTTCCAGGACGCGGCGTTCGAGTTCTTCGGCCGGACGCTCAGTGGGCAGCAGGAACAGCGTCTGCGCTGGAAGCGCGGCGTGCAGTTCGTGAACGGATCGGTTGGCGAAGCGCTCGGGCAGCTGTACGTCGCGCGGCACTTCCCGCCAGCGTCGAAGTCGCGGATGGAAATGATGATCGCGAACCTCATCGAAGCCTATCGGCAGTCCATCAGCGAGCTCGACTGGATGACTCCCGAGACTCGCAAGGAGGCGTTGGCCAAGCTCGCGAAGTTCACACCGAAGATCGGCTATCCGAACAAGTGGCGCGACTACAGCGCGCTGAAGATCACCCCGAACGATCTCGTCGGCAACGCTGACCGCGCCACCAGACTCGAGTCCGAGCGCCAGGTCTCGAAGCTCGGCAAGCCCGTGGACCGTGAGGAGTGGCTGATGACGCCGCAAACGGTCAACGCGTACTACAATCCGGTCAAGAACGAGATCGTGTTCCCCGCCGCGATTCTGCAAAAGCCATTCTTCGACGTGATGGCCGATGACGCCGTGAACTACGGCAGCATCGGTGCCGTCATCGGGCACGAGATCGGGCACGGTTTCGACGATCAGGGACGCCGCTACGACGGCGACGGCAGACTGCGCGACTGGTGGAAGCCGGCCGATGAAGCGGAGTTTTCGAAACGGGCCAAGCGTCTCGTCGAGCAATTCAATCAGTACAGCCCGGTGCCGGGCCTGACCGTCAACGGCGAATTGACGCTCGGCGAGAACATCGGCGACCTCGGCGGTCTGTCCATCGCGCATCGCGCGTACATCATTTCGCTCAAGGGCCAGCCGGCGCCGGTCATCGACGGCCTGACGGGCGATCAGCGGTTCTTCATGGGCTGGGCGCAGGCGTGGCGTGCGAAGGCGCGAGAGAACTACCTCCGGCAGCAGGTTCTGGCCGATCCGCATTCGTGGGCCGAGTTCCGCGCGAACGGCCCGCTCGGCAACATCGATGCGTTCTATTCGGCCTTCAACGTCAGGCCAGGTGACAGGCACTACCTCGCGCCCGAGACCCGCGTGAAGATCTGGTGACGTCCGGCAGCGATTCGTCCGGAATCCGCCGGGTACGATCTCGTGGTCATCGGCGGCGGCCCGGCTGGCGAGAAAGCCGCCGTGGCCGCGGCGTTCTTTGGCCGGCGGGTCGCGCTCGTCGAGGCGGCCGCCGCCGGCCCCGGCGGCGCGACGGTTCACACCGGCACGCTCCCCTCGAAGACGCTCCGCGAGAGTGCGCTGTATCTGGCGGGATTCCGGCGGCGCGAGCTGTACCAGAGCGTGGGCACGCCCTTCGCGGATCGCCCGTCCGCCTCCGATCTGACACGCCGCCTGGCCACGGTCCGCACGATTCAGACGCAGCAGGTCCTCGCCAACTTCCGCCGTCATGGCGTCGAGCTCGTGGCCGGACACGCGTCGTTCGTCGACCCGCACACCGTGCGGGTGAACGATCGCGTGCTCGGAGCCGAGTTCGTGCTCGTGGCCACAGGCTCCGCGCCGCGCCGTCCACCTGGCTTCGACTTCCGCGATCCCGAGGTGTTCGACAGCGATACGGTCCTCGGCCTCGATCGCGTGCCCGAGTCGCTCGCGATCGTCGGCGGTGGCGTGGTCGGCACGGAGTACGCGTGCGTGTTTGCCACGCTGGGCACCGCCATTACCGTGGTCGACGCGGCGCCCCGGCTGCTCGGCTTTCTCGACGAGGACATCTCGGACGCGCTGATGGAGGCGATGCGCCGGCAGGGCATCGTGCTCACACTCAATGACGAGGTCACCGGTCTTCAGCGCCGCGGCAGCGACCTGGTGATGACGCTCAAGAGCGGCGCGACGAACATCGTCGATCGCGTGCTGGTCTCGGCGGGGCGAACTGGACGGACCGAGGGGCTCAATCTCGACGTCGTCGGTGTGGAACGCGACGAGCGCGGCCTGATCCGTGTCGACCATGACTACCGCACGACCTGCCCGAGCGTGTTCGCTGCCGGAGACGTCATCGGCCGGCCCGCGCTGGCGTCGGCCTCGATCGAGCAGGGCCGGATGGCCGTCGGTGCGATGTTCGGCCTCACGTTCCCGGCGCGTGACTGGTCGACGCTGCCGACAGGGATCTACACCATTCCCGAAGCGTGTGCCTGCGGTCCGACGGAAGCCCAGCTCGTCAAGGACAACGTGCCGTACGTCGTCGGCCGCTCACTCATCCGGCACAACGCGCGCGGGCAGATCATCGGCGACACCGACGGCTTCGTGAAGCTGATCTTCCACAGGGAGACACGGCGCCTGCTGGCCACGCACCTGATTTGCGAGCGAGCGACCGAGCTCATTCACATCGGCCAGGCCGTGATGCGCTTTGGCGGCGGCATCGACTACTTCCTCGAAACCGTCATGACGTACCCATCACTGGCCGAGGCGTACAAGATGGCCGCGTACGACGCGCTTTCAGAGTTGTCACGGGGAAGCGATCGGCCTCCGCCGCTGGAGTGATGGGGCGGAAGCCGGGACGGGTCACGATCGGTAGTACTGGCTGTACATGCCTCGCCTGAACAGAAACCCGCCCAGCGCGCCGAGCCAGCCGAGCACGTAGTACATGTAACCAAGATCCATCAGCTCGATCAGGTTGCCGTCGAAATCCTTGACGAAAAAGAACGAGTGGCCGCGCGGCGACCGCTCCGGGCGGCTGATGCACTCGACGCCCTTCTCCTGGAGATAGTCGTACCAACGCGAGAGATTGCGGACATTGAGTGAGAAGTGCGTCAAGCCGACGCGGTTCCAGGGGACGCTGACGGCCGGTTGCTTCGGTTCGAACGCGAAGATCTCGAGGACGCCGCCCCCTGGGACGCGAATCCAGCCAATCTTGCAGGTCGGTGTGACGCCTTCGACGCCGAAGAAGGTTCGAATTCTTTCGGGAGGCGTGTCGGCGACGCCCACGAGCGGACACCCGAAGATCTCCCAATAGAATTTCACCGCCCGATTGAAATCCGACACCGTGATGCCGACGTGGCTGAACGATCGAGCTCTCATAATGCGTTGTCTCTCGGCGACGTGCCGACGTGAAGCTCTGTGTCCGCGATATGGTCCGCCGCGCGCAGCGCCTGCGCAATGATGGTCAGCCCTGGATTGACCGCCGACGACGATGGAAAGAACGATGCATCAACCACGAACAGGTTCGACACGTCGTGCGTGCGGCAGAACGGGTCGAGCACCGATGTCTGCGGGTCCACGCCAAATCGCATCGTGCCGCACTGATGGGTCGTGTTCCTCGCCCCCGCAGAATACGCGAACACTTCGGGTGACCAGTAGCCGAGTTGCTTCAGGACGCGGCGCAGCTCATCGACGAGCCGGGAATGCGCGCGAACGTTGTTCGGGCGGTACTCGAGGCGAATGCGCCCGTCGGGGGCAAGGGTCACGCGGTTCTCGGCCCGCGGCAGATCTTCGGTCATCGCCAGCCAGTCGACCGCGCGTGAGACCCATGCCTCGTAGGCCCAGAGCGGAATGTGTCGCCACTCAATGCCCTTGTAACTCCACGTGTCGCCGACGATCTTGGCCATGACCGGGTGGGTTCGGCCCTGCGACTGGATTTGTCCGAGCGGGTACGGCCGTCCCGGACCCGCCAGGTAGAAGTCGTTGATGGCGACCGTCTTCTGAAAGTCGTCGATGTTCACTCGCCACGGCGAGAAGCCCTGCATCATGGTCGCCAGGTGCGCCATGTAGTGTCGCCCGACGAGCCCGGACGAGTTCGCGAGGCCCCGCGGGTGTCGGTCGTTTGCCGATCGCAGCAGAAGCGCGGTCGAATTGACGGCGCCGGCCGACGCGATCACGAGCGATGCCTCGATGCGAGAGCGCGTGCCCTGCTCGTCGACCTCGACCGCCTGCACACGACGACCGGAGGGATCGGTGATCAGCCGGCGCGCCGTCGCGCCTGTGCGCAAGGTGACGTTCGGTCGGGTGATGGCGGGCGCGATGCCGCACGACTCTGCGTCACTCTTCGCACCGATCCGGCACGGAAAGGAGTTGCACGTCCGGCAGAGGATGCATCCGCCGGCTTCTCCGGGCCGCAGCAATCCGAGCGGCAGCGGCGACGGGTGCAGACCCATCGCTCGCAGCCGGGCGACGAGATCGGCCATGTTCGGTGCGTGCGGGATCGCGGCACGTGGAAATGGCCCACGCGGCGGTTCCGTCGGATCCGCGCCCGCCTCGCCGTGCACGTCATACATCGGCCTCGGCCCTGTCGTAGTACGGCGCCAGCGTGTCGTAATCGATCGGCCACGCGGGCGAGATGCCGTCTTCGTGCTCGATGACGTCGAAATCCTCGCGCCGCAGCCGATAGAGCACGGAGCCCCAGAACTTGGTGTTGCCGCCAACGTTGTAGTGGGTGTACGGCCGGAACGGGTGACCCCGCTCGTCGAGCCACTCTTCAGTCGTTCGATATCGCAGCTCGCGCCACACGACGGCCGGGTCCCAGTTGGCGGCTTCACGCGGAACCACGCCACCTCGTTCGAGGATCAGGATGGTCGCACCGGTGCCGGCGAGCGCGTGCGCGATGGTGCCGCCGCCCGCGCCGCTGCCGATGATGACGATGTCGAAGTGCTCGGTCACGATCGGGCGGGAGTCCCGTAGACGAGGTCCATGAGCCGGTGGTCCTCGATGGCCCGCTCGAGGCTCATCTCCGGTCGGCGGCCTTCGCGAATGGCGCCGACGAAATCACGATACATCGCCTGATAGCCGCGAATGTCTCGGAAGCCCGGGAAGATCACGCGTGGCAGGCCCTTGCCCCGGACGACCACCACGCCGCCGTTCGACTCGAACGTGATGACGCCTCCGCGCCCGAAGAGCTTCGACGCGCGGAGTCCACGAAGCAACGACGGGACTTCACGCGAGTAGAACAGTGCGCCGACCGCCCCGTTGTCGTACCGGAACGCCACCATCATGCTTTTTACGCGGGAGTCGCCGGCAGCGCCAGGCCCACGATCTGCCGGCGCGGGTCGAAAGCCCTCGATCGACGTAATCGCCGGGCCGAGGCTGCCTGCCAGATGCAGCCAATGGATGCCCTCTTCGAAGAACGCGTCGCCGCCTGCCATCGCCTCGTCATTCCGCCAGTCGTCGGCGGTCTTCAATCGATGCGCGATCGTCGTGAAGCTCGCGAACACCATCTCGCCAATCGCACCATCGGCGATGAGACGACGCAGACAGACCGCGAGCGGCTTGTAGTGATCGTTCTCACCAACGAGCACGACCCGCTTGGCGCGATCGCGCGCGTCGACAACCGTCTGGTAGTCGGCAAGTGTGAGAAACGCCGGCTTCTCGACGAGCACGTGCTTCCCCGCCGAGAGCGCCTGAAGCGCGAGGTCGAGGTGAAACTTTGGCGGTATGGCGATGACCACCGCATCGACGGCCGGATCGGCAATCGCGGCCGCGTAGTCCGGAAAAGTCCCGGCGCCGCCCCATTGGCGGCACATCGAGTCCGCGCGCGCCGGGTCGCGGCTGGCATAGCGGCGCACGACGTCGCCGCCAAGGGCCCGCAGGTTCCGGCTGTGAACGCCTGTGATGAACCCGCAACCGAGGAAGGCGATCTGGACGGGCTGGCTCAAGACCCCAACATTATCGTCAACTTCGAAGTTCGAACTTCGAAGTTCGAAATTGATTGAAGCCTTTCACATCTCAAACGGCCGGCCTTCCATGAACGCGGGAGGCGTGATGCCGGCCAGCGTCAGCAGCGTCGGCGCGAGATCACGCATCGATGATGTCGCTGGACCCTCGCCGACAGGAATACCCGGTCCGCGCGCGCAGAAGTACGCGTCGTGCCCGTGGTATCCGAGGTACGGATAGTCCGGCTCCCCGTGATTCGGACCGACGAGCGGTCGATCGAGCTGCGTCTTCACGTCGTAATCGTCGTTGAGCACACCGACGATGTCAGGAAACCGCTCGATGTGCTCGCCCTCGAAGAGCTCTTCGCGCAGACAGGCGCGCGCGAACACAGGTTGGCCCGTGTCCGGATCCGTGAACGCTCGGAGCCGACCCACGATCTCGCGCCGGAGAGGCTCGTAGTCGCCGGCCTTCACGATGCCGTGCGCCTGCCGCCCTGCGAGATTGATCTCCACACCGGCGAGCGGACAGAAGAAGTCGAGCCCATACGCGCGCGACCTCGACCAATCCACGAATGCCGTATTCTGCGTCATCGACGAC
Source organism: uncultured Acidobacteriota bacterium (assembly GCA_963739035.1). GTDB lineage: Bacteria > Acidobacteriota > Vicinamibacteria > Vicinamibacterales > SCN-69-37 > CAVTYZ01. Next base: position 96,085 of record CAVTYZ010000018.1, read on the forward strand.
ACCCGCCGGCGCAAGCGGCCGGTGATGTGACGGGCAAGAGCGTGATTCAACCGCTGCTGCTTTGCCCACGCGACCGCACGGTTGGTGACCCCGATGGCACGCCGCACGGAGGCTGACGAAGCCCTCGCTGTCAGGTAGCCGGCGTCCATGAGCCAGCGATTGACGCCAAACACACGGCCTGGCGCCGCGCGGCCTCCGTGATCCGAACAGACGACGACGGTGGTCCGGTCGCTGACCGCGTCGATCAATCGCCCCATGACGGCATCGATCACGTCGTAGTAGCCGTAGATCCGCTCGAGAGCCGCCGGGCTGTCTGGCTTCCAGAAATAGTGGTGCGCGAGATCCGGCGTCGGGAGACACGTCAGGATCACGTCGTATTGCGGGTCGCGACAGACATCCGTCGTCACGGCTTCAATCCGCTGCAGGTTGTGGCGGAGGTAGGCGTCCACCTGCGCCGGGTCGTCGTAACGCAGCGAGAGCAGGCGACGCTCGCTGAAGCGTGGCAGTCGCTGCCCGAGCTCGCGTGGACACGTCGGCGGCCGACGTTCGTCGGCGAGTGGAAACCCGCTGATCATCACGCCGTTCACGGACCACGGCGGGTTGGTCATCGGCAGGTAGATCGATGCGAGCCGCCGCCCGGCGTTCGACAGAATCGACTGCACCGTGCGGTCTCGATACTCGGCGCTCGACGCCATGCGGCCGGCCATGCCGTCGTACTCGCGCGAGTCGCGGTCGATGTAATCGATGACTCCATGCGTCGGCGACAGACTGGCCCGTCAGCAGGGTGACCCACGCGCCGGCAGCGATCGGCAGTTCGGTACGGAAGTACCGCTGGTGTCCCTCGGCACGGAGCCGATTGAGTCGCGGCAGACGGCCGGCCGAGAGGAGCGGCTCGAGATAGTAGCGACCCGAGCCGTGCATGAAAATGACGAGCAGTCGCGGGTAGCTCATCGGCGGCCGGGCATCTGGACAACCCGGGAGTCCTGATGCGCGTCGAGCACCGGTTCGCCGGCCTGGAATGCGCGGTAGACATCGAGGTACTCCTCGGCCAGGGTCTCGACGTCGAACGCCGGGAGCCGGCTTCGCGCATGCGCCACGCACGAAGATCGGAGCGTGTCGTCCTCAATCAACCGTTCAACGGCAGCGGCGAGGCCCGGCGCATCGCCTGGATCCACGAGCAGTCCGTCCACGCCGTGCTCGAGCATCTCCGGAATCCCGCCGGTACGCGAGGCGACGACGGGCACGCCGGCTGCGTAGGCCTCGACGAGCGCCAGCCCTTGCGGTTCGACGAGCGATGGGAACACGAACACGTCCGCGCGTCCGAGGACATCGGTCGTCGGATAGATCGTGCCGGGGAACGTCACGGCTGAACCGAGATTCAACGCCGACGCCTGGCGTTCGAGCGACGCGCGCTCGGGACCATCGCCCACGATGACGAGGCGTGCGCGCGGGTAGTCGTCGCGCCGGAGGAGCGCGAACGCGTCGATCAATGTCCGGTGCCCCTTGACCTTCACCAGACGGCCGACGGTGACGAGGACCGGCCACTCGTCGCGCGTCCGGACAACCTCGCGAGCGCCGGCGAATACCGCAGACTCGATGCCGCAGTGGATCGTGCGCACGCGCGTCGCGGGCACGAGCAACCGCTCTCGGACGAACTCGGCAACCGCCCGCGACCCGGCAATCACCTGCGTGGACATTCGAAGCGCCGATCGGGCCGCGAGTGTCTTCATCGTCGTCTCGTGGTGGTTCTGATAGAGGAGCGAGACCACAGGGGCGCCGGCGAAGCGGGCGGCCGGAACACCCCAGAAGAGCCCGCCTTCGCCGTGCGTCTGCACGAGGGCGGGGCGCAGCCGCCGAAGCGCGCCGGCCATCCGCGCGACCGCGACAAGGCCGGCTTTGGATGACTTGTTGAAGGCCGTGACCGGCACGCCGGCGGCCTCGACTTCATCGGCCAGGCGCCCGCGTGGTCCGATGGTGAAGATGTGTTGTGCGATGCCGCGCCGGCCCAACGCCTTGCTGAGGCCCCGAAGGAACACCTCGCCGCCGCCGATGTCCAGTCGCCAGATGATGTGGACGATCATTCCCGCAGCGCGAACGCAAACAGCGCGTCGCCCGCGGCCACGAGGACGTGCTGCCGGCCGTCGATCACGTACGTCTGCGGCGCATTGGAAACGTTGCCGATGCGCGCGTTCCAGAGGATGCGGCCATCCTTCGCGTCGTAGGCGACGAAGTTGCCGCTGATGTCGCCGGCGAAGACGAGACCGCCGGCAGTCGCTCAGCACGCCGTTGCCGGCCGAGCCGCTGATCGGCGGGTAGGTGTGCCGCCATGCGATTTTTCCGGTGCGGTAGTCGATTGCGGCCAGGTAGTTGCTGTTCGTGCCGAGCGGCGTCTGCGCGAAGCCACCGAGACCCATGGCACCGCGCGGATCCGTTTCGGTGAGATAGAACATCGTGTAGTTCGCGGCGACTGGCACGTAGAACAGCCCGGTCTGCGGGACTGAAACTCGGCGGCTGCCAGTTGACGGCGCCGCCGGTCGACATGGACACGAGGACGCCACCGACCGACGGATCCTTCGCAGGGTCGGGTACCGGCTGGCCTTTCGCGTTCAGGCCCGTGGACCAGTTGACGACGTCGGCGAAGGTGCTCGTCAATAGATGCTCGCCCGTCACACGGTCGAGGACGAAGAAGTACCCATTGCGAGCGGCCGTCATGATGAGCTTCCGCGGGCGGCCGTTGAACTCGCCGTCGTAGAGCACGGGGGTCTGCGCCGAATCCCAGTCGTGGGTGTCGCGAGGCGACGTCTGATACGCCCAGGCCATCTTTCCGGTGTCCACGTTGACGGCCATGAGCGAGTTCGTGAACAGATGGTCGCCAGGCCCGCGCGGTCCCGTCATGAACGCGGGCGTCGGGTTCCCGGTCCCGAAGTAGTAGAGATTGGTCTCGGGATCGTAGGCGCCGGGCATCCACGCCTGCGCGCCGCCGTAGCGCGCCGCATCGAGGCTACCCCAGCTGTCCGCACCGGGATCGCCCGGCTTCATCGGCACGGTGTAGAACTTCCAGCGGAGCTTCCCGTCGCGCGGATCGAACGACTGCAGGAACCCGGGCGAATCGAGATCATTTCCGGTGCCGACGATGACATGGTCGCGAACGATCACCGGCGCCGGCGTCGAAAAGTACTGGTGCTCGAAGGGCGCGATCACCGTGTGCCACCGCTCCTTGCCGGTGCGAGCGTCCAGGCTGACGAGATAGTTGTCGGGCGTCTCGAAGAACAGCCAGTCACCGTAGATCCCGACGCCGCGGTTGCCGATGTGGATGCCGCCGCGCGTTTTCCAGAAGTAGTGCCAGATCGTTCGCCCGTCGCGTGCGTCCACGGCCCAGACGTTGTCTGGCGCCGTCACGTAGAGCACGTCGTTGACCTGGACGATGGAGCCCTTGATGTTGGCGCCGCCGCCGAGCGCCGCGTCTGGCCCCTCGCCGCCGATGATGGTCGGGGCGCCGCCACCGCGGGCGCCGCCGTTCGGGCCGGCCGTCACCCGAGCCGTCCAGGCGAGCGTCAACGACCGGATGTTCGACGTGTTTACTTCGTTGAGCGCGCTGAACCGCTTCCCGGTGTAGTCGCCCGAGTACGTGGGCCACGTGGCGCCCAGCGGCTTCGTGATTTCCGCCGGATCGAGCCACAGTCGCTGGGCGATGAACGTCGTCGGCGTTGCGACGATCACTGCGAACAGCCCGATGAGTAGAGATGTCAGGCGAATCATTTCACTGAAACCAGGTGCGCCGTGATGTCCTGAATCTCCTTGTCTGTGTAGCGCGGGAGCAGATCACGGTGCGGCTTGACCGGATCGACGATCTCGACCTTCGGCACGTCCCCGCGGCGGCCGAACGATCGCGGCATGCCGTCGGCTGGCTTGCCCTGAGCGGAGTCGAAGGGCACGATGGTGACCGTGAAGTCGTCGATGCGCAGCAAGCGTCCCTCTGAACGATCGCCGGAGGGCAGCGTGACGATCGCCGTCACCGGCTTCAGATTGGCGCCGGGCCCGGTTCCACGCCCACGTCCCGCCACCGGCATGAGCCAGTAGTCCTGAAGCTCGCGCGCGACCGCAAACCGGGCGCCGATGCCTTTCAGGTCGCCGGTGGTCGAGTGACAACCGGCGCAGCGCGTCTGAAACGCCGCGGCGCCGCTCGTCGCGTTGCCCACGACGACCGTCACTGGCACATTGCGCGCGGCATCGTCGCCACCAACAGAGAAGCTGTGGATGAAGTCGGCGATGTCGGCGATCTGCGGCGGCGTCAGTGCAATCGGAGGCATGCCGTTCGCCGGTCGGCCGTTCCGGACGACGTCGCCGATGAGCTCGCCTTTTCGATCGCTGAGCACGAGCTGGGATCGCAGGAGGTTGGGGCCACCGCCGTCCCCGCCGCGCGCGTCCGTGCCGTGGCAGAACGCGCAGTGCACGCTGTACAGCGCTTTGCCACGTTCGAGCACCGCGGGATCGACCGGCGGCCGGGCGGGATATTGCGCGCGGGCGAGCGCAGTCACCGAGAACAGGACGATGGCAATCGCCAGCGTCCGTCTCGGACTGTTCAGCCGTCATACCGCTCGTGCCCACACGCATCGCAGATTTGGTTCGCTTAGAATATGGTGTTCGTCACTCGTCCGCGAAGGGATTCTGCCGGTGTCGGTCACACTCAGCGAGTTTGCGAAAAATCTGAACGTCGAAACGGCGTTCACCGTCCTGGCGGTGGCCAAGGCCCTGAAAGCCAAGGGGAAGGACGTCGTCGAGCTCGAAATCGGCGACAGCCCGTTCGAAAGCACGGCCTCGGCGAAGGCCGCCGGCGAACAGGCGATCCAGGACAACCAGTCGCACTACTGTCCGTCGCCGGGCCTGCCGGCGTTTCGCGAGGCGGCGGCGGCGTTCGTGCGGAAGGAATTCGGCATTCCCGGCCAGCGCGGAGCACGTCATCGCCGGACCGGGCGCGAAGATCTTTCAGCAGTTCTTCTGCGAAGCCTTCCTGAATCCCGGCGACGGCGCGCTGGTGTTCAGCCCGCACTTCCCGACGTTCCTGCCGAACATCGAGCGGCGGCAGGCGCGCGCCGTGCTGGCGCCGCTCAGCCAGAAGAACGAGTTCCGCCCGGACGTCGATCGCATCAAGCAATTCCTTGCCGAGGATCCGTCGCCGAAGGCGATCTTCCTGAACTCGCCGCACAACCCGACCGGCGGCGTGGCGACCGAGGACGATCTGAAGGCGATCGCCGACGTCGTCCGCGGCAGGAACGTCGCGGTGTTCAGCGACGAGCCGTACTGCCACATGGTGTGGAAGGGCCGGCATCGCTCGCTGCTCGAACAGCCCGGGATGCTGGACCACGCGGTCGCGGCCTACACGTTCAGCAAGTCGTACAGCATGAGCGGCTGGCGGCTGGGGTTCGCCGTGTCGGCCGCGCCGATCGCGGACGCGATCGGCAAGATGATCAACACGTGCCTGTCGTGCGTGCCGCCGATCGTCCAGCTCGCGGGCCTGGCGGCGCTCCAGAAGGACACGACCGAGCGCGACCGTGTCATGCAGCTCTTCCGCGAGAAGGTGGTGCTGCTGACGAGCGGCCTGAATCAGCATCGAAGGGATTCACTCGCTGGATCCGACCGCGACGTTCTACGTCTTCCCGAACGTCGCGCCGATCTGCAACCGGCTCGGGATCACGAGTCACGGCCTGGCGCTGTACCTGCTCGAGGGCGCGGACGACGCGTTCGGCGTCGCCTGCCTCGGCGGCGAGTGCTTCGGGGAGGCCGGCGCCGGCTTCCTGCGCTTCAGCTGCGCGGAGCCGAACGAGCGCCTGCAGCAGGCGCTCGATTTCCTGCCCGTCGCGATCGAGCCGGACTGATCGGGTGAAGGCGTACCTGGCGTCGCACCCGCAGTTCCGGTTGGCGAAACCGTACTGAAAAAGTGGCCGGGTCACTTTTACGTTATTCGTAAAAGTGACCCGGCCACTTTATTATCGGACCCCAACCTTCTTGAACCGCGCGACCTGCGCGGTGATGGCAACTTCAGTTGGCAGGCGCTCCATGCTGCTCGCGCCGTAGAAGCCGACGATGCCCTTCGTCCGGTCGAGGACGTACTGCACATCATCCGGCTCGCTGATCGGACCGCCGTGACAGATGACAAGCACGTCGTCGCGCACGCTCTTCGCAGCGTCGTGGATGCGCTGAATGGACGCCACGCACTCGTCGAGCGTCAGCGCGGTCTTCGCGCCAATCATGCCCTTCGTCGTCAGGCCCATGTGGGCGACGAGCAAGTCGGCGCCGGCGCGCGCCATCGCGACCGCGTCCTGCTCGTTGAAGACGTAGGGAGTCGTCAGCAAGGTCCATCTCGCGCGCGAGGGCGATCATCTCGACCTCTTTCGCGTAGCTCATCCCCGTCTCTTCGAGGTTCTGCCGGAACACGCCGTCGATTAGGCCGACGGTTGGAAAATTCTGGACGCCGGCGAATCCCAGCCGCTTCAGCTCGGCAAGGAACACCGGCATCAGCCGGAACGGGTCGGTGCCGCAGACGCCGGCGAGCACGGGAATCGTTCGGACGACCGGCAGGACTTCGCGTCCCATTTCCACGACGATGGCATTGGCGTCGCCGTACGGCATGAGCCCCGACAACGAACCGTGACCGGCCATCCGGAAGCGTCCGGAGTTGTAGATCACGAGGAGATCGGCGCCGCCGGCCTCCGCGCACTTTCGCGGAAATGCCGGTGCCCGCGCCCGAGCCCACGATCGGGAATCCGTCGCTCGACCAGTCCGCGAAGACGGGTGAGGATGCTCGATCGCGTCAACGTCATCAGGACTACTGCCCTTTCCCTTCAGGTGGCGGAGAAGTGGGAATCGTGGACGCGTCCTTCGGGGGGTTGCGCCCAATGAACGGGTGCTGCTCGAGATCGACGACCTGGCCGCTGATCGGCCCACACTCGTCAGACAGCCAGTACATGACGGCCGCCGCGATCTCCGCCGGCCACAGAATCCGGCCTGCCGGCGCGTACACGCGCGGCACGTTCCGGTACCAATCCTCCGACAGCCCGTCGTCCTTCTTGCGCGCGGCCTCCCGTTCGGTCAGCACCCAGCCCGGGTTGATCTGATTCACCCGAACGCCGTCCTCGCGCATCAGCGTGTCGCCAAGATTGCGCGTCAGCGTCATCAACGCGCCCTTGCTGACGCTGTAGGCCATCAGGTTCGGTTCGCCGCTCCACGCGTTGACCGAGCCGATGTTGAGCACCGAGCCGCGTGTTTTGCGAAGCCATGGGAGCGCGGCCTTAATCAGCGCAAATGGCGCAATGGTGTTGACTTCGAGCATGCGCCTGAACATCTCGCGGTCGGTCGTCTGCAGGTTCGAGCGATCGAGCATCGCGGCGTTGTTCACAACGCCGTCGAGTTTTCCGAATCGGTCAACGGCGGCGCCGACGAGCCGGTCCGGGGCGCCCTCGGCGGTGACGTCCTCGATGTGCAGCACGGCGCGATCGGGCCCGAGCGCTTCGACGACTGCCTCTCCGAGATCCCGTTCGAGACCGTTCACGACGACGCGCGCGCCCTCGGCGACGGCGCGCTCGGCGATCGCCTTGCCGATGCCGGTGCAGCTTCCCGTGACGATGACGACCTTTCCATCGAGACGCATTGAGTGCGTCTATGCGGGCGTGAGCACGCTCTTGACGAGTGCGGCTTCGTGCATGCGGTCGAAGGCTTCGTGCCACTTGGCGATAGGCCAGACGCCCCCGATGATCGGCCGGACGTCGAGACGCCCGCTGGCCAGGAGCGCGAGCACACGCTCCCAGATCGCCCAGTGATGGCTGAAGGTACCTTGCAGCGTCACGTTCTTGAGCACGATCGGATCGAGGCTGACACCGACCGGGTCCCTTCCCCATCCGACCTTGGTGATCCAGCCGGCCGGGCGGACCAGGTCGAGCGCGATCGCGAGCGTCTCGCTGACGCCCGCAGCGTCCACGACGACGTCCGCACCAAGGCCATCCTTGTCCCGCGCCCATTCACCCGCATCGCCGACGATCGTGGAGCAACCATAGCGCGCGGCGATCTCGAGGCGTCGTCGATCGCGTTCGAGGCCGACGACCATCACCTCGGCGCCGCTGAGGCGCGCGAGCGCGGCGCACAGAATCCCGATTGGGCCGGGGCCGAGTACGACGACGCGGTCCGCAGGTTTCAGGCGCGTGTTCTCGATCACGGCGTTGAACGCGACGGCGCAAGGCTCGGCGAGACAGGCCTGCTCGAACGGCAGGTTGTCCGGCACACGATGGAGACATCGCGCGGGCACGCGAACGTATTGCGTCATGGCGCCGTTGACGCCATAGCCAAAGCCCAGTCGCGAAGGATCCAGGTTGTAGCGGCCCACCCGCGTCATCGGGCTGGCGCTGTCGATCACCGCCGCCGTTTCACTGACGACGCGGTCGCCATCCTTCCAACCGGTGACCCGACGGCCGACCCGGGCGATGTGCCCGCCAAACTCGTGGCCGAGCACGACCGGGTAGTTCACGGCCCACGACTGGTCACCGGTCCACTGATGAAGGTCGCTGCCGCAGACGCCGATGTTCGCGACCTCGAGCAGCACGTCGTCTTCGCCGATGTCGGGCATCGGAACTTCGCGAAGTTCGACGGATCCTGGCGCGGAGGCGAAGTTCACGACGGCGACCGGCATGGCGATGGGGTGAGTGTATACTCCGCCGCATCTGGACTCGATCGGATCTGAATCACAACTGGATCGCGTCTTGATCGCATCTTGATCACACATCTTGATCACATCTGGGCAGGAGGGTCCACCCATGACATCGTGGCTCGAACAGTCGTCGGCAATCTGGGTCGCGGCAGCGCTGGCACTGATCCTTGGGGCGGCCCTCCAGGCGGATCCCGATCAGGGCGGCGCTGCGGCACCGGCCCAGGCGCCGGCTCCCGCGACCCAGAAGCCGGATCCGCGGGTCCCGTGCGCGACGCCAACGGCGCCGTCATCGGGTTCACGAACATGGCCGAGATTCCCGGCACGCCGTGGCGCATCCACGACGCCGCGCGTCCACATCCGCGGGTTGTCACGCCCGGCCCGACGTCGAGCGCGCCGCCCTCGGACGCGATCGTGCTGTTCGACGGCAAGGACCTCTCGAAATTCGCGCACTCCAAGGGCGGTCAGCTACTTGACCCGCAATGGGCCGTGCGCGACGGCTACTTCGAGGTCGTTCCCAAGACGGGCGGCATCGTCACGCGCGACAAGTTCGGCGACGTGCAGCTTCATCTCGAATTCGCGATGCCGAACCCTGGTCGCGGCGCCAGTCAGGACCGTGGGAACAGCGGCGTGATTTTCATGGGCTTCTATGAAATCCAGGTGCTCGACTCGTTCGAGAACACTCACGTACGCGGATGGACAGGCGGCGTCGATCTACGGCGAATATCCACCACTCGTGAACGCCGCGCGGAAACCTGGGGAGTGGCAGACCTACGACATCGTGTTCGAGGCGCCGAAGTTCAAGGGCACCACGCTCGTGACGCCGGCATATGCCACGGTGATCTGGAACGGAGTGCTCGTGCACCATCGGCGCGCGCTGATGGGTCGGACCTCAGCCACGATGACGGTGCATGGATACACACCGCACGACGCGGAGCTGCCGTTTTCGCTGCAGGATCACTCGCACCCGGTGCGGTTCCGGAACATCTGGGTGCGCCGGCTGACCGGGCTACGACCAGCCGTAGCGGGTCAGAGCCCTTTTCCACAGGTTTCGGCTCAAAAGGGGACAGAGCGCCGAACGGCAGCTCTGTCCCCTTTTGAGCCGAACCTGTGGAAAAGGGCTCTGTCCCCTACATGAACAGAATGCTGACGGGCGTCGGAGCCGGAACAGGCTCGCCGACTGGCGTCAGCGCGCCGGTCGTCTGATCGATCCTGAAGACCGCGATCGTGCTCGATTCCTGATTTCCTGCGAGGAGCCATCGGCCCGTCGGATCGATCGTGAAGTTGCGCGGCGTCTTTCCGCGTGTGGACTCGATCTCCACGAGCGTCAAGGAACCGTCGTCGGCCACGCTGTAGACCGCGATGCTGTCGTGGCCGCGGTTGGACCCGTAGACGAATCGGCCGTTGGGATGCACGTGAATCTCCGCCGTCGTGCTGGCGCGTGACGCCGGCCGGCAGCGTGGACACGGTCGCCAATCACCGACGAACGCGCCGGTGGCGCCGTCCCATTTGAGGCTCGTGATCGTCGAATCCAGTTCGTTGATCACGAACGCCTGGCGCGCCGTTCGGATGAAACACGAAATGCCGCGGCCCGGCGCCAGGCGTCATCGCGACAGATGGCGGCGGTGTTCGCGACGAGCGCGCCCACTGCCGGATCGAATCGATAGACGATCACGCGATCGATGCCGAGGTCGGTCGCGATCAGGAATCGGTTGGCGGCGTCGAAGGTCACCGCATGGCCGTGCGGACCTTCCTGCCGTGCTGTCGGGACCGCGGCCCTGCCCGGCGACCACCGCGACGGCGGGTTCGAGTCGTCCCGTCGGCTGTTGACCGGAAAAGTGAGTAGTTGCCGCCGGTGTAGTTCGCGACCGCAAGGAAACGACCGGTCTTGTCGAGCTCGAGGTGGCACGGGTGGGCGCCGCGCGAGGACTGCGTGCTGATGGCCGTGAGCTTCGCGGCCGTCGCATCGACTGCGAATGAGGTCACGCTGCCGCTCTTCGTGGCGGGCACCCTCGTAGTTGTCGAGCTCGTTCACCGCGAAGACGACCCGGCGGTCGGCGCTCGCCACCAGAAAACTCGGGCTCGGCGTCGCCACGGCGAGCCCGCGCGGCGTCAGCGTGCCGGTCGCGTCATCGAACCGAAACGCATAGATGCCTTCGCTGCCGGTCGGTTCCGCCGGTGTACGTGCCCACGAACAGCAACCGGCCCGGGCCGGGGGTCGCGGGGCAGTCGGCGAGGTGGAGCGTCCGGTCCGGAACACGAGAGCGCCACATGGCGAGAGCGGCGAGAGCGAATCGAGTCACGACTGGAGTATATGAAACCGGGCTTCTCAGGAAACCTGGTTTCATAGCAATCCGATGCTCGCTTCGAAGCGCGCGCACCAGATCGGCCTGCTCGATCCTGAGCTCACGCGCGATGCGTCCAATCTCGTCGCCCTCTTCCGCGCGAATGCGGTCGTCGGTCGACGCCACGCGAAGAGACACTCGACAAGGTGAAGACGCTGCTCGTAGGACGCGTTCCGCTGAAGCTCGCGCGTCACGAGAAAATCGTCGGTCGCGCCAAACAGACGCTGCTGGCGCGTGGCCATTTCGACGACGAGCGCGGCCTGATCGGCCGGCAGTTCGCCTTTTTCCCGCACCAGCCGCTCCATCGACGCGCGCTTCGTCCGGCGTGATCTCGTGGTCGGCCGCCGCCAGCCGGCTCAGGACGAATGCGAACGCCGGCGATGTAACGGGCCCGATCCGGGCTCGAGCCGGTCGAGCTCGGCGGCAATCTGTCTGAATGCTGTCGCTGTCGGTCGATTCGGGCCCGGACGTGAAGCCGAGAAATGACAGGATGGACGCCATTTCATGCCGATTTTAGTGCGGCTTGACAATACGTGTTACAACATCTATTGTGGTCACATGTCATCGCGGACTTCACGAGGAGCTCAAGCAGACCCGGCCCTTCCGCAGCGTCGAGGAAGAGGCTGCCCTCAGCATCGTCCGCACGGCTGCCCTCCTCGAACACACGTTCGCCCAGGCCATCAGGGATACGACATCACGTCCACGCAGTACAACGTGCTGCGGATTCTGCGTGGGGCGGGCAGCGAAGGGCTCTGCCGGAACGAGGTCGGTCAGCGGCTCGTGCGCCAGGTGCCGGATGTGACGCGCCTGCTCGACCGCATGGAGCACCTGGACCTCATCGCCCGACAGCGTGGCGGCAGGGATCGGCGCTACGTCACGACGACCATCACGAAGAAAGGGCCTCGAGCTGCTGAAGAAGCTCGACGAGAAGGTGGACGAAATCAACTGGGGCCTGCTCGGGCATCATCGCTCCGGAGCGTCTGAAGCAGCTCATCTAGCTGCTCGACGCCGCCCGACACCGGCCCTGATTTTTTGCGTCTAATAAGTGTTTAAACACTAAATGTGAAGACTCGCACTTAACGGAGGAGACATCATGACCGCTACCACGCTACCGCCGTCGCGACCCACACTTATGAGGTCGACAAGGCCCATTCCGAAGTCGCCTTCCAGGTCCGGCACCTTCTGACCAAGGTGCGGGGACAGTTCGCGGACTTCGATGGCGCGATCGTGCTTCGATCCGGACGCCCCCGAGGCAGGATCCGTTCGGTTCACGATTCAGGCCGCCAGCATCAACACCAACGAGCCCGCGCGCGACGCGCACCTGCGTTCGACCGACTTCTTCGCCGTCGACGAACACCCAACGCTGACGTTCGTGAGCCGGGAGGTGAATCCCGGAACGCGGCGCGAGTTTGACGTGATCGGCGATCTCACGATCCGCGGCATCACGCGGCCGGTCACGCTCGAGGCCACGTATCTCGGCGCCGCCAAGGATCCGTGGGGCAACGACAAGGTCGCGTTCGAAGCGGAGACGACGCTGAATCGGAAGGACTTCGGGCTGCATGTGGAATGCGGCGCTCGAAACCGGCGGGTTCCTGGTCGGCGACGACGTTCGCGTGCTGCTGTCGATCCAGGCGGTCGCGCAAGTGACGCAAAAACACGTCGGGTGAGATTTACGAAAAACGTAAAATTCACCCGACGTGTTTTTCTTAGGCTGCCGTAGCTCCAATGCGCGCCCTCAAACTGCTCGCGGCGATTGCCATCCCCCCGATCGTGATCTTCGGCGCGCTCTACCTCTTCGCCGGGCTGCGCATCGAGCTCAGCGGCGGCGGCATGCCGAACCTTGTCTTCAGAGCGGATCACGACGAGCAGGCCGAGGTGATCGCGAGGCACCGCGCGGCGCAACGGGCCGCGACGCCCACCCGCCTGCGGTCACCGTACCCGTTCCAGTTCAGCCCGACACGCCCGTTCGACCGGACGGGCCGACGGCATCCGCAACTCCGATGCCGCCGGCCGGGCCGACAACGGTCGACACGAAACCGACGTACTGGACGGACTTCCGTGGCCCACGGCGCGATGCCATTACCGCGAGCGGCCGCTTCTCGCGACCTGGCCGGCCAGCGGCCTTGACGCCCCTCTGGAGACAGCCCGCAGGCGCCGGCTACGCGTCGTTCGCCGCCGCACATGGGCGCGCGTTCACGATCGAACAGCGAGGACGCGAGGAAGTCGTCGCGGCCTACGACGTTTCGACAGGCCGCGAGTTGTGGACGCACGGCTGGGTCTGCGCTCTTCCGCGAATCCATGGGCGGCGACGGTCCGCGCGCCACACCGACGTGGTTCGACGGGCGCGTGTACGCGCTCGGCGCCATGGGCGAACTGCGATGTCTCGATGACGCGACGGGCCGGCTGGTGTGGCGGACGAACATCCTGGATGACAACGGGCGCCGAGACCTCATCTGGGGCATGGCGGGCGCCCCGCTCATCGTCGGCGACGCCGTCATCGTCGCGCCTGGCGGACCGAACGGACATTCCGTGGCCGCGTACGACCGGCGCAAGGGCACGCGCCTCTGGTCTTCGCAGAACGAGAAGGCCGGCTACTCGTCGCCAATGCTGGTGACGCTGGCGGGCCGCGAGCAGATTCTGCTGTTCACCGGCGTCGGGCTGCTCAGCGTCACACCCGATCGCGGCGAGCGGCTCTGGTTTCATCCCTGGCGCACGAACGCCGACATCAACGCCGCACAGCCGCTCGTCATCGAGCGAGAACCGTGTGTTCATCTCATCGGGCTACGACGTCGGCGGCGCCGTTCTCGAAATCGTGCCCGACGGCGCCGGACTATGCGGTGCGCGAGGTCTGGCGCAACAACCGGATGAAGAACAGGTTTGCCGGATCGGTGCTCCACGACGGCTTCATCTACGGACTCGACGAGTCGATCATGGCGTGCGTGGATGCGGCCACGGGCGAGCTGAAATGGAAGGGCGGCCGGTACGGGTACGGTCAGCTCGTGCTCGCCGGCGATCGAATCATCGTGCTGACCGAGCGCGGCGACCTGGTGCTCGTGGCCGCGAATCCATGACCGGCACGAGGAGCTGGCGAGTTTTTCCGCGGTCGAGGGCAAAACCTGGAACATGCCGGCGATCGTGGACGGCGTGCTGCTGGTTCGAAACATCCGCGAGATGGCCGCGTTCGACTTGAGGCATGATGCGCCATGAATTTCCGCACCCCCGTCGTCTTCCTGGTCGGACTGGCCCTCGGCATGATGGTACGCACGGGCGTGGCGCAGGACCAGCGCCTGCCGGGCATGAACGGCGTCAATCACCTCGCATTCGCCACGACGAAATATGACGAGATGATGACGTTCTACACGCGGACGCTCGGATTTTCGGAAGCGTTCACGAACAGGAACGCCAACGGACAGCCAACGTTGACCTACATCCAGGCGAGCCGCGGGACGTTCGTCGAGTTGATGCCGGCCGGCGCGAACCGTCCAGCCGGTTTCACGCACTTCGGTCTCTACGTCGACGACGTCAAGGCCGTCGCGGCCAGGCTCGGCGACCGCGGTGTCCAGGTCGGTGAACCAAGAATCATCGGCAGCGGGTCGTTGACCGTCGCCGTCACCGATCCCGACGGCAACCGGCTCGAGATCAGCGAGCTTCCCGCCGGCGCGCCCGCGCGCAAAGCCATGGAAAGCTGGAAGTAGCAGGGGCGAACGCCCCCGGATCTAACGACCTTAACGACGCCACGCGGGCCATGCGGGCAATCGTCTCGGCCCACGCCGGCTGGCGTACCCATTCCATGGCGGATTCCATGTCGTCGAAGACGCCGATCCGAAGCCAGCCCGCGACGAACGCGGCGAACCGACGCGCGAAGACGAAACTCATGTCGCCCGACACGACGACCGCGCGACGCCCGAGCGTACGGGTGCCGATCACGAATCGCGCGCGATTCGCCACGATGAGCAACATGCGCGGGCTGATTTCGCCGGCGACCGCCTTGCGCGCGTCAATCAGCTCCGGACGCCCTTCCACGCGCCGTCGCCGGAGCGTGCGGAGGTGATCGTCGATGTCATCGAGCGTGACGGGCCCAATGATCGTGGTGCGAAGAACTCGATCCGGTTGATCGAAGTCCCGGTGGAAGGGCATAGGGAGGATGCCTCCTGAATTTGTTGAGGGAGTATAGCCGCGTGTAACGAAAACACAACGACGAATCGTGTCGTTTCGATCGTGTCCAGAAAGTCCGCTGTGGCGGCGAGGTCGCCGTCGGCGTAGACTTTGGACCCATTCAATCTCTGCGGAGAGGGTATGCGCGCTGACACTCGGCAATTTCCAGTGTGGCTCCTCGTCACCGTCGTTTTGGTTGCTATCAGGAAGTCGCGGAACGAACGGACACTCCGGCGACCGCCCAGAGCGCCTCCTCGAGGGAGTGGCCCACGTACGGCCATGACGCCGGCGGCCAGCGCTTTTCTCCCGCATCGCCAAATCACGCCCGACAACGTCGGCCGGTTGTCGGTCGCGTGGGTCTACCGCATGCGGCCGGCCTGACACAGGCGGGAGCTAAGTTCGCGTCGAGCGAAGTCACGCCCCTCGTCGCGAATGGCCTGATGTACATCGCGACGCCGTACGGCCGTGTCGTGGCCGTTGATCCGACGACGGGAGCCGAGTCATGGGCGTTTCAGTTGCCGTCCGGATCGCCATCCACGCGTGGTGTCGAGTACTGGCCCGGTGACGCGCGAACGCCGGCACAGGTCGTGTTCGGCTCTCCTGCCGGACAACTCTTATTCGCTCGACGCGAAGACCGGCCAGCCCAATCCGGCATTCGGCAATCAGGGCGTGGTCAATCTGAACACGCCCGAAGTACTGCAGGGCTATCCGGGCCGCAACGGTCTCAGCTCGCCTCCGCTGATGTACCGCAACCTCATCATCACCGGCGGGCAGACGCAGGAGAGCCCAAGCCGCGGGCCGGCTGGTGATGTTCGGGCCTGGGACATTCACACCGGCTCGCTGGTGTGGACGTTCCGGTCGGTTCCGCGTGCCGGAGAACGATTCAACGACACGTGGGCCGGCGAGAGCTGGCAGCAACGCACCGGCGTCAACGTGTGGGGCTTTCTCACCGTGGACGTCGCACGCGGCATCGTCTACATGCCATTCGGCGCGCCGTCGTGGGATCGATACGGTGGTGATCGGCACGGCGACAATCTCTTCAGCACGAGTCTCGTCGCCGCTGACGCGAACACCGGAAAGTACCTCTGGCATTTTCAGGTCGTGCACCACGACATCTGGGACGCCGATTTGTCGGGCGCCGCGGCGCTCGTGGACGTCGCGCCAGAATGGCCGCACGATTCCCGCCGTCGCCGTGCTGAACAAGGTGGGACTGCTGTTCCTGCTCGATCGCGTGACCGGAACGCCAATCTACGGCGTCGAGGAACGTCCGGTACCGCAGAGCGAGGTTCCCCACGAGCGAACGTCGCCGACGCAGCCGTTTCCTCTGAAACCGGCGCCGCTCGCGCGAATGACGATGACGCCGGCCGACGTTGCGACGATCACGCCAGAGCACGAAGCCGAATGCCGGAAGCTCATGGAGGGCGTGCAGCTTGGCGGTCCGTATCTGCCGGTCGGGTACAACCGCCTGCGTCTTCAGTTTCCTGGCAATCACGGCGGCGTGAATTGGGGCGGCACGTCGTTCAACCCGGATCTTGGCTACTTGTTCGTGAACACGAACGAGTTCGGACAGATTCAGGGATTCGATCGATCGTCGCGCCAGACACACCCGAAATCGCCGTCGGGCGGACCGGGAAACGCCGCAGGCGACGGACCGGGCATCCTGTACCAGAACATGCCCGGCGGCGGGCGCTTCAAAGTCGGCAACATGATGTGTCAGCAACCACCGTGGGGACAGTTGACGGCGGTGAACGTCAACACCGGCGAGTTCGCCTGGCGCGTTCCGCTCGGTATTACCGAGAGCCTTCCGGCCGACAAGCAGCGAACCGGCCGGCCGGGCAACGGCGGCACGATCGCGACCGCCGGTGGTCTCGTCTTCGTCGCGGCGACCGACGATGGACGTTTTCGTGCGTTCGATGCGAGAAGCGGCAAGGAGCTCTGGTCGGTCAAGCTTCCGGCGGTGGCGCACGCGACGCCAATGACCTACGAAGGGCGAGACGGGCGCCAGTACGTCGTGATCGTCTCGACCGGCGGAGGCGCGTTCGATGCGCCGGTCGATCGATGACAGCGTTACCGCGTTTGCCCTGCCAGTGAAGTGATCTGCCGTTTGCCGTCCATGCCGAGCCTGCCCGCCAGAAGCGGTCCGGCAAGACCCCAGCCGAGGCGGCCGTAGAAGAGCGCCTGCCGATCCGCCGACGCGTACTCGTAGCTCTCCGGGTCGTCGCTGGCGTGCAGGTCCGCACCCGACAGGATCTGGTGCGCGAACTCGTGCGCGGCCACGCGCCAATGCCGCGGCCGATGCTCTCGAGCACCGTCGCGCGGTCGGCATCGCGCGGCGCATAGCTGAGCGCGAGGCTGCTCACTGCTCCGAAACTCACCCATCCCTGACTGCCGAGCGGACCCAGAGCGACCGACTCGGCGGCCGCCAGCGGGCGCGGCCCAGGACGCGGCGGGAGATCCTGAACCACGCGCACCTGATACGGGGAGCGCGGCTGATCGGAGAACGCCAGTCGCAGCCCGGAAAATGCCCGCAGCAGCTCCACCCGGGCGACGCGTTCGATCTGCTGAATCTCGGCGGTCGTCGAGCCGACCGGGCAACTGCTCGCTCGACCGCGGAAGCTGGAAGGTAGGACTGTCGAACCAGAAGCGTGCCCGGGCGGGCTCGCGCGAGCGAGCGCCATTCCACGCCGGTCCCCGCCACAAGGGCGAGGCCAAGCGCGCCGGCGGCGATCGACGAGTCGGATCCCCATCACCGCCTATCTATGGTACGCGCTTCTGCACCAGGTGGACGTAGTCGAAGAGCACGGCCAGTGGGCGATTGTCGTCACCCACCTTCGCCTCGCGTGGCGAACGCGCGTAGCCGTAGTCGAACGCGATGGCGTTGAGGCTTCGCCTCAGCACGCGAGGCGGCACGTCGAACGCGTACTCCCGCACGCCGGATTCCATCGTCACTTTCGTCAGGAGCACACCGTTGACGCGGACCTCGATGGTTTGCGGCGGCCCGCCAGGGTATTCGAACGGCGCCGCGCGGAAGCGCAGCAAGTAGTCCCCGAGATCGTGCCGCTGGCCCGGATTGATGTAGCGCGGCCCCATGAGGGCGACGCCAATGGTGGACCGCTCGGTGACAGCCCATCGGAAGCTCATCTCGGAGTTACGTTCACGATCGGCCCATCCGTTTCCGAGGAACTCGACGTCACCCGCACTGCCAACATCGATCTGTGCATTGTTGTATCGCCGTGTGCCAAGCCGGTCGTAAGGAGCCGGGGTCGAGCCCGGTCCGGATTTGGAAGATCAGGTTCGCGGGGAACGAGAAGGGGTTGCCGATGCGGTCCACCGCCGAGCCGACGATCCGCTCGACACCAATGGCCTCGTCCATCGTCACGCCGCCGGTCCGCATTTCGCGCATGAACAGCCAGGTTGCCTGCGACGACCGCGCCGAGCGATCCGGTCCAGAGCGCCGTGGGATGTTCACGCCCCCAACGCAGGAGCGCCGCGAGACCGAGTACGAAGAGCAGGACACACCCGTCGAAGCGGCGACCGCCGAAGGCTGAACCTCCCCACCACGTGGTGACCGCGCCGTTCACGTAGACCTGCGGCGGCAAAGAGCAGGACGAGCAACGACGCGAGGCGCCAGTCTCGGCGCATGAGGAACGGCACGCCCAACAACGAGAGGTAGAGAATCGGGTGCCACGCGAGCAGGCCGTGGTTCGGAGAGAAAAGAACGTCGAGCATCAGCGAGTCGCCCCACCACTGCTGGCCGGCCTGACCGTGGGGCACGGCCAACCAGCCGCGGTTGACGACTTTCCAGAAATACATCTGTGGCAGGAAGCCGACGAGGAACGCAACGGCGGCAACGGCCAGGCCCTGCGCGTCGGCTCGGAGGCTGGTCCGATTTCCACGGACCGCACGCCAGCCCGCCGCGATCCCATCGAACGCCAGCGGAGCCAGAAACACCGCGTTCTGCCAACGGACCATCGTCATCAGCCCGCCCGCGAGGCCGAGCCACATCCACGCGCGCGTCGTTCGACTCGTGCGCGTGCGGTGCCAGAGAAACAGGAACAGCGTGACACTGAAGAGCGAGTTGCCGTGTGTATACGAGCTGTCCACGGCCAGGTACCAGAGGACGAACGAGCCCGCGCACACGATGAGCGTGGCCGCGAGAGACAGCCACTTCGAGAAGTAGTCACAGGCAATCCGATACGCGAGCACGAGGCCGGCGAAGCCGTACGTCAGCGTGCCGAGACCGACGGCCATCTGGTACGGGTAGTAGTAGCCCTCGTGGCGGAAGTCCGCGCCGAACAGGTTCAGCGTCAGCAGCCAGATGTGCGCAAGAAGGTAGAACGGCAACCAGAGAAGCGCGCTGCCGAACGGGAAGATCCCGGCCTCGTCCGCTCCGAACTCGCGCGCTTCGTCGAGGAAGTTGAGATCGCGATCGAACACGATCGAGTGGAGCTGCGCGAAGTACTCCCGGCCGTCTCCGCTGGCACGTTGGAAGGCGCCGTGAAAGACGATGAGCAGCGCGAAGAAGAACGCAACCCACACGAAACCCGGACCATCGAGCGCGCGCCACATCCGGTGGACGATCCGCGGACGCAAGCCTTCTGTCCGTCGCGCCATCCGACCCAGCATGCCACGAGCGCAACATGGCAGCGAGCGCCGCCGGCAGCCAGTCGGCCGAGGACCGCGTGAATTTCAGGAGAAGCGCGTCGAGACTGAACGCCGCCAGCGCGACGAGAATCGCGTGAATGACAACCCACGCCGGAGGGTACCAGAGTCCGCCCGTTCGACACGTCCAGGGAGGCTACCAGATCGCACCGAAGGCGAGACAGATCAGCGCGTTCCCGGTCGCCATCACGAAATCGTCTGTGCCGCGCGGCGACGCGAGCTCCAGCACGCTGTTCGAGATCGAGACGACCAGAGCCAGACCGATCCAGGAGGCCGGCAGCCCGTGGGCCAGCACGACGGCCAGACACAGCACGAGCGACCCGACAAAGCCCGAGACGGTTCCGCCGACCGACTTGCGGTTGATGTCGCCAATGCCCCAGACGCGGAGCGTCTGCTTGCCGAAGAGCGAACCGCCAATCTCCGCCAGGGCGTCCGCGGCGATGTATGAGCCCCAGATCATGGCGAACACGGCGGCGAACTCGTGCGGCTCGTACACCACCGCGAGCCGGGCGCCAATCGGCACGAGGATGAACTTGAACGCCAACCAGAGCGTGGTGATCAGCAGACAGTTGGCGCGGGCGAGGACGCCGTCCATGACGCGCGACTGCGGGCCGTAGAACGCCGCCGCCAGAAACCCATTGCGATAGTAGAAGGCCAGGAAGATCCAGTTCGTCAGAGACGGCGTCGAACAGATTGTCCGCGAGAAACGCCGTCGCGAACGTCCCCGTCCTGCGTCGCGCGCGATCTCGAGATAGAGGTAGTAGAACCCGGCGGCCGCCAGCGTGATGAAGCGGCCGCGGCGCCCGATCATGTCCACGATGCGGATCTTGCGCTCCGAGTAGCGGGCGACGAACGCGGAGACGTCGAATGGCCGGTCCATCCGCGAGGAAAACGCCTGGCGCACCTCGTCCTTCGAGAAGCCCACCCAGCGAAGCAGGCGTGCCTTGATCGCGTACCAGATGAATCCCCAGCCCACATAGAAGAAGAGGATGCCGCCCAGACACGCGGCCGAGTGATTCGACTGTGACGTTGTATTCGCCGAAGAAGGGGATCGGCCGCTGCGTCAGGACCGCGAACAACCAGAATGCGGTCAGTGCGCAGTTCACGGCAAGAGCGCCTCGAAACACGCGATCGGCCGTCTGTCGGCGCTGATCGAACGTCGCGGTTGGCGCCACGGGCGGGTATTGTTGCACGAGTGAAAGTCGCCAGAATGCTCGTGATCCTGTGCTGCGGCGGGTGCGCGCTTGGCGCGCCGCGCGTGGCGACCGATCTGGAGCCCATCCTTCAGCGGCATCTCGCCGCTTCGGCGGTGGCCCTGCTCGGCGACGCCCGCGCCTACCGCGTTCAGGCGCTCATCTCGACGGTAGAGACTGCGCCAGGCCGCGCGCCGCGATTGAAGAGGTCGGGCTACCGCCTCGGCGCCGAGTATTTCTATCCGGCCAGCGCCATCAAGCTCGCGGCGGCCGTCGCTGCCCTTCAAACGATCGAACGTCTCGGCGCGGCGAACGGTTCGATCGATCTCGCCGACACGAGGCTCGAGATTGCACCGCTGTTTGGCGGCGATCGTCCACAGCAGGAGGACGCCGACGAACCTCGCTGGTGGACGAATCACGGTGGCTCACGAGATTCGCAAGCTCGCGCTGGTGTCGGACAACCAGGCGTTCAATCGCCTCTACGATCTCGTCGGCTACGACGAGCTCAACGCCGCGATGCGGCGCCTCGGCTTCGAGTCGACCGTGATCACCCACCGGCTGTCAGAAACCCGAACCATTCCGGATCCTCGCGCGTCGGCGGCGGTCACGTTCCACCCACCTGGCCGCCCGCCGATCCTCGTGCCGGCACGCACCAGCGCGAGAGCTCTCGCCAACCGGGGTCCCGGACTTCTGATCGGAACCGCGTACATTCGGGGCGTTGAAACGATCCCGGAACCGATGGACTTCACCGGCCGCAACGGCATGTCTCTTCTGGACCTGCAGAATCTGCTCGTCAAGGTCGCGCGTCCGGATATCGACGTGAGCGGACCGCCGCTCAGGTTGACCGAGACACATCGCGCACTGCTCCTCGACGCGATGACGCGGTATCCGGCGGAGTCGTCGAACCCCGTGTACGCGCCGACAGCCTTTCCGGACGACGTCTCCAAGTTTCTGCTCCCGGGCATTCGCCGCGTGTTTCCGTCGACGCGCCCGGGCGAACGCATCGAGGTGACCGGCAAGATCGGACAGGCCTACGGTTTCACCGTCGAGAACTCGTATCTGAGAAATCCGGCGAATGGCCGGGCGGTTTTCGTCTCCGCGGTCATCTACACGAACGGCGACGGCGTCTTGAACGACGACCGGTACGAGTACGACTCGATTGGGCGCCCTTTCATGGCCGAGCTCGGACGACTGGTCGCAAACGAGTGGCTGAGGTAGGCTACGCCGACACCCGACATGGCCGACCCCCTCGATGACGTCGGATCCGGGCTGACTCGCCGCGAGTGGCTGAAGCACGCCGGCATTGCCGGCGCGGCGGCCGCGGTCGCCCCGATCGGCCTCCTCGTCGCCCGATGGCGCGATCAGCCGCTCGCCCCAGGGCGACCCGCTCGAAAACCTGACCGGCCGCCGAAGCGGCGACGCTCGACGCGATCGTCGGCCCGCCTGATCCCGACGGACGAGAACGGGCCCGGCGCTCGAGAGGCCCGTGCGGCCCGCTACATCGACCGCGCCCTCGGCGGTGCGCTGGCCTCGTCGCGCGACGCCTATCGAAGCGGCCTCGCCGCCATGGATGCGCACGCCGACGCGACGAAGGGCGGGCCGTTCGCCGGCCTGTCCGCGCGCGATCAGGACGCCGTGCTCTCGGACATGGAGCGCAACGCCGCCACCGGGTTCACGCCGACCTCGGCGGCGTTCTTCAACCTGCTTCGTACGCACACGTTGCAGGGCACGTTCGGCGATCCGTACTACGGCGGCAACGCCGACTTCGTCGGCTGGGATCTGCTCGGCTATCCGGGTCTGCGGCTCGCGGTCAGCGCCGAGCGATCAGCGGCTCGATGCGAACCTGACGCCAGTGCGCACCTCGGCGTACGACCTCGGCATGTTCTCGCCGAGGCCTCCGCGAGCGGGCCTCATCCGGCTCATCAGACACCATGGCGACTAGGCAGCGGCCCACCGACGTCGTCATCATCGGCCTTGGCGCCACGGGCGGCGTCGCGGCACTTCCGTTGACGCGAGCCGGACTCAACGTCGTCGGACTCGAAGCGGGACGATGGCACGCGCCTTCGGACTTCGCGCCCGACGAGCTGCGGAACAACTTCAGGGGCTGGCCGCAGGCCGCGCAGAAGGCCAACCGCGAGATTCCGACCTTCCGGCCGAACGCGTCGTCGCCGATGCTCGCCGCGTCAGGCCATCCACCCGATGATGAACGGCGTCGGCGGGACGACGCTGCACTACTGGGCGCAGAGCTGGCGGCTGAGCCCGTGGGACTTCAAGGTCGTGAGCGAAACGACCCGCCGGTACGGCGCGTCGCGAATCCCGAAGGGATCGACCATCGAGGACTGGCCGCTGGACTACGCCGAGCTCGAGCCGTCCTACGACGCCGTCGAGTACGAAATTGGCGTGTCGGGCAAGGCCGGCAACATCGGCGGCACGATCGATCCAGCGCGGCAACATCTTCGAGGGACCGCGGCGGCGCGAGTATCCGATGCCGCCGCTGCAGGAGCACGGGCTTCACCGAGATGATGGCCGACGCAGCGCCGCAAGATCGGATGGCACGCGTTCTCCGGGCCGGCCGCGATCAACTCGCAGGCCTATCAGGATCGCGGTCGGCCTGCATGTACCACGGATTCTGCAACCGCGGCGGCTGTCACGTGAGCGCGAAGAACTCGACGGCCGTCACGACGATTCCGAAAGCGCAGGCGACCGGCCGGCTCGAGGTCGTGACCGAGGCTACGGTCACGTCGATCAACGTCGATGCGAATGGCCGCGTCACCGGCGTCACGTACCTCAAGGATGGCCGCGAGGTGATCCAGCCCGCGGCGGCCGTGCTGTCTCGAGCTGCTACGTGTACGAGAACGTGCGCCTGCTGCTGCTGTCGAAATCGCGCGCGTACCCGAACGGCCTCTCGAACAATCACGGCCAGGTGGGCCGGCACTACTTCAGCCACAACCAAGGCGCGGGCATTCTCGGCGCTGTTTCCGCACAACCTGAACAACTGGTACGGCCTGCCGGCGCAAGGCACCGGCATCGACAACTGGGCCGACGACAACTTCGATCACTCCGGCCTCGACTTCATCGGCGGCGGTAACCTGTTCGTGTATTCGGATCGCCGGCCGATTGCCGCCGCCAACATGAACACGTTCGGCCGGGCGCCGCAGTGGGGCTCGGCGTGGAAGGCGTTCATCAAGGAGAACGCGATCGCTGGAACAATGCGTTTCTCCAGAAGACCACGCTTCCGTATGAAGACAACTTCCTGGATCTGGATCCCGTGGTGAAGGATCCGCTTGGATTCCCTGTCTGCCGGATCACGTTCGAGTTCAAGGAGAACGAGCAGAAGATCGCCGCGTTCATCCAGGACAAGAGCGGTCGAGTGGTTCCGTGCCGCCGGCGCGATCGCCATCGTGCGCGGCATGCTCGGATCGACCGGCCCGTCAACCCACGCCTACGGCGGCACGCGAATGGGCAACAACCCCGAGACGAACGTCGTCGATCGCTGGGGCTTCTCGCACGAAGCGCCGAACCTCGGCATCCTCGGCGCGTCGGTAATGGGCACGAGCGGCTCGAAGAACCCGACGCTCACCGCGCAGGCGCTGGCGTGGCGAACGGCCGACCACCTCGCGACGAACTGGAAGTCGATCGCCCGGTAGGTCAGCGTTGCGACACGTCCGGCCGGTTCGACAGGTCCCAGAAGCGGACTGACGTACTATCCCGTTGCCGTCGTGACATCGCGCCCGAGCCCGACCGTCTGCGTCCTCGTCAACGTCGGATTCGACGGACCGCTTCGAAACCTGGCGGCGCGTTGGGACGGCGCGCTCGCGCGGTGCCTGCGCGTCGACACGTACCAATCCCTTCTCGTCCGGCGCCAGGCACCGGCTGCCTCGTACATCTTCTCGGATTTCGAGCGAGTGCCGCCGCCTGACATGGAGGGAGTCCTTGGGCTGTGGGACACCCTTCGCGCATCTGGCTCGGCACACCTCGTGAACGACCCGCGGCGCGTGCGGCTGCGTTTTCAGCTGCTGCGCGGTCTCTTCGAAGAGGGCGTCAACGACTTCAACGTCTATCGCGCGGACGAGGACCTCAGTCTCGTTCGCTTTCCGGCCTTCGTGCGCTGCGAGCATGACCATGGCGGTCCACGAACGGCTCTGCTCGCGAGCCGGAAAGCACTCGACGACGCCCTTGCCCGCTTGCGCGCGAACCGAGCGTGGCGATCGCAACTTCTCGTGACGGAATGTTCGGCCGATGCTGGCGACGACGGGCTGTTCCGAAAGTACGGGGCGCTTCTCGTCAACGGCCGCGTCATTCCGTGGCACGTGATCGCGAGCCGCACGTGGCTCGTCAAGGGCGCCTCTCGCGTCCTGAACGATCGGATACGGGAGGAGCAACGTCGGTATACCGCTGAAAACCCGCACGCGGATCGCATCCGCGAAGCCTTCGCGGCTGCACACATCGAGTACGGACGCATCGACTACGGCGTCGTTGACGGCCGGCTGCGCGTGTTCGAGATCAACACCAACCCGGCAATCGGCGGTGCGGGACGCCGCCGGCGCACGCCCGATCGCCGGCAGAAGACCGACACGGCCGTGACCCAACTGATCGAGGCGTTCACGGCGCTGGCCGATCGCTGCCCGGCGCCGGGCACCTCGATTCCCCTGACGCCCCGACAGAGCGTGCTGCCGAACTGGGCGTACCGGAGCCTGCGGCACGGGCAGAGCCTGCTCACCCGCTATGCGCACCGTTCAGGAATCCGATAGAGCCCGCCTGTGCTGGTCGCGATACGGCCTCGTGTTCCTCGCGATGACGGCGGTGGGCGCCGGTGCGTGCGGTCGGTCGAGGACCGGGGCCACTATTGTGGAGAGGGCGGCGTGAGGCGGTATCCCAGCCCGCGAATCGTTTCGATGAACGACGCGCCGAGCTTCCGTCGCAGTCTCGCGATGAACACCTCGACCGTGTTCGAGTCGCGATCGAGGTCGCGCGCGTAGATATGGTCGACGAGCTCGCTGCCCGACACCACACGGTCACGATGGTGCATGAGGTACGAGAGCACGCGAAACTCATGGCTGGTCACGCGGACGGGCGCGCCGTGAAGCGTGACGCGCACCTGGCGCGGGTCGAGCGTCACCGGTCCGCAATGCAGCACGGCGTTCGCGTGACCGCTCGCCCGTCGGATGAGTGCTCGCAGCCTCGCAAGCACTTCCTCCATTCGGAATGGCTTGGCCATGTAGTCGTCCGCTCCACTGTCGATTCCCTGCACCTTTTCGTGCCAGCTCGCGCGGGCGGTCAGAACGAGCACGGGTACGGTCACCCCGCTGTTGCGCCATTGATTGAGAAGCGTCAGCCCGTCCACTCCCGGCAGACCGAGGTCGAGCACGATCGCATCGTAGGCTTCGGTGCGAATCAGAAAATCCGCGCGCGCCCCGTCCCGCGCGGCGTCGGCGGCATAGCCGGCCTCGCTCATCGCAAGCGTCAGTTGCTCGGACAGCGACGGCTCGTCCTCGACGATCAGCACGCGCACCCGGGCCTCCTGACCTGCCGTTATAGCCGATCCGGGCTTGAACGGCGGCTTACGTCATCGCCGGGGCCAGCGCTCGCACGAGCTGCTGAACGTCGGCCATCGTCTCGACGGACTCGATGCTCGCGAGCGCCCTGGTGATCTGGTCGTCCGACATGACGAGCTGGGCGCAGTCCCGGAATTTGCCGTGGAGCTCGTCGCGCGTGAACGGCTTGTCGGGTCCGCCTCGATAGCGTTCGTCGGCAGGCTCAACCAATGTGCGGCCGTCCACGAGATCGATCTCCACGATGCTGCGGATCTTGTCGTAGCCTCTGGCCTCGATCGCCGGATCGAACACGCCGGTGACCCGTTGCATCATCTGCTGGACCGGCGCGCTCGACACGAACTCGTCGGCGAACTCGCGCATGCCGGCACGTCGCCGGAGGATGATGGCCGAGAGCAGGAACGGGATCGAGAACTTCGCCTCGAGCTCAGTTTTCACCATCGTGTAGCGCAGCGGCTCGAGAATGTTGTTGCCCGCGCGCAGACGGACGGCCTTGATGTTGTCCGCCGTCAGGTTGTGCTGAACGACGACCTTGAGCATCGCGTCGAGACTCGGGTGGCTCAGCGAGCCACAGGGATACGGCTTGAACGAGACGCCGGGCGTGATGATGGCGTACGGGTTGCCGAGCACGGGAATCAGGCGATCCAGATCCGCGCCGCCTCCGAGCACCTGGAAGAAACCCCACGGTCCATCCAGGCCGGTGGTGCCGCCGGTGAATCCGCGTGAAGCCAGCTCGGCCGCGAACACGCCGTTCTCGCAGGCGCGTGCCGCATGCAGCGGTTTGGTCATCGATCCGAAGTTCACCCGGATTCCGCTCGCAACGCTCGCCGTGATGGCCAGCATGTGATCGATCTCGGGGCCGGTCAGCTTCATCAGCCGTGCGGCGGCCGCGGCCGCCCCGAACGTTCCCGACGTGCCCGTGCTGTGAAAGCCCCGCCGATAGTGGGCGGGATCGATGGCCTCGGCGATCTTGCACTCGACCTCGAAACCTACCAGGAATGCTTCGAGGAAGGCCTGGCCGGACGCGCCGATCCGTTCCGCGATCGCGAGCGAGGCCGAGAGCGCCGGAATGGTCGGATGCGTCAGCAACCCGAACGTGCGATCGGGCGTGGTGGACAACTGCGTATCGTCGTAGTCCATCGCGTGGCCGCTGGCGCCGTTGGCCAGCGCCGCGAACGACGACGGCGCGCGAAACGGGTCGCGGCCGAGGATCGTGGCGTCGCGCCGATCGCCGACCGTCTTGACGTACTCACGGACGATCTGACTGCCGGGAACGGTCGAGCCGGCGAGGATGACACCGAATCCATCCACGAGACACTGTTTGCCCAGCGCGACGACGCCAGGTGGCAACGACCGGAAATCCGTGCGGAGAATGAAATTGCGAACCGCCTCCGTGGCCCCCTTGATCGCCGCGCCTTCAAGCTTCTTTGGCGCCTGAACGGCGCCGCTCTGGGCGGCCATGGCGTCGCCCGCGCCCGCGATGGTCGTCACGACCGACCCGGCGGCTCCACCCACGACGACGTCCAGGAAGTCCTTTCGCGTGAGCTTCATGACCGTTCTCCTTTTCGGCGCCTCGCGCTGCTGATCCTATAGTCTGACCCTGATGCGCCGTACGCTCGGCTTGCACATCGTGGCCGGTCTGGTCGCCGCCGCGTTCGCCTCGAGCCTCGCTCAAGGTGATTCCTGGGCTCAACGGCCACGGTCGGGCGGTTTCGAGGCGCTCCGCGCGCCAACGAGACCGGCGGCCAACCTCAAATACGACGGCCGCTTCACGTTCGCACGGGTCACCTATCAAACGCTGCCGGACGGGTACTGGTATCGCGGACAGCCGGCATGGTCGCACGGCTATCCGACGTCCGAACAGAACCTCATGCGAATCGTGAACGCGCTGACCAGCCTTGCGCCGCACGTCGAAGAGAGCAACCTGCTGTCGCTCGAGGATCCCGAAATCTTCAAGTACCCGGTCATCTATCTCATCGAACCGAGCTGGTGGGACATGACGGACGCGGAGGCCGTCGCCCTCCGTCAGTACCTCGCACAAGGGTGGCTTCGTCATTGTCGATGATTTCAAGACCGAGGCGTGGAGGGGCGGCCGTGGCTGGGCGCAGTTCGCGGACAACATGGAACGCGTGAACCCGAATGCCGAGTTCATCGATCTCGATGTGTCACATCCAATCTTCCATCAGTTCTTCGACATCGCCTCCCTCGACATCTTCCCGCAGGCGTACAACGGCGGGCGCCCGATCTTCCGCGGCTTGTTCGTTGACAACGATCCGGCGAAGCGCCTCAGCATGTTCGTGGCCTACAACACCGACATCTCGCAGTTCTGGGAATGGTCCGAGCGCGGGCTTCGGCCCATGACCCAGACGAACGAGGCGTACAAGCTCGGCGTGAACGCCTGATCTACGGGCTGACGCACTGAACGATGTGATGCGCCCACCTTCCCGCCGCCGCTTCCTGCAGCAGGCCGCGCTCGGCGCGACGGCTCTGGCGCGGACGCGGCGTTGGCGCGGCGCCCAGATCGCGGGCGAACGGCCCGCGCGCGCCAACGGCGTCTCGGTGCTCAACCCGCGCGGCCGCGTGCCGGTCGGCCTCATCATCGACGACTCGACGTGCCTCGTGAACCTCAACCGGTTCGCGATGCCTCAGTTCAACACCGCATTCGGCGGCACGAACAAGAGCTACCTGCGCGAGTGGCGTGAATGGCCGGTGGAGATTCCCGACGCGTTCGTCCGCACGTTCGGCGAGTGGTGCGCCGATCACGGTGTGAAAGGCAAGTACAGCATCGTCCCGTACCCGGCCTGCGTGGGCCGGCTGGACCGCGAGCTGCCTGGATGGACCGACCGGGAACTCGCCGCAAGCATCGAGCTGGTCCGGTCGCTCATGATGCCCAACTGGGACATCCATCCCGAGATGGTCACGCACACCCGCGTGATCGACACGAAGACGGGCCATCCGTACCCGGACCATTCCTTGAAGTTCATGGAGAACTGGGATTGGACGACCGGACGGAGTGTCGATGAGATCGCGAACTACATGACGTACGCGCTCGAGATCCTGAAGAACATCGGCCTGCCGTGCGGACGGCATCACCACGCCCGGCGGGTTCGGCAACCGCGCCCTGCCCGAACTTGCGCAGGCAACGGCCGAGTCGGTGCGCGAGGTGTTCAAGGCCGAGGTGCCTCACTACTTCCGGCATCTCTACGACAGCGGCGACGAGAGCGTGGCGCCGCGCGTCGAATACGCGGCCGGGCTCGACAGCGCCGATCCCCGGTGCGTCGTGAGCATCATTGGCTGCACGGGAGATTGGACCGGCGGCTGGGACAACACGCCGCCCGCCGGCGTCGATCGGTTCATCACCGAGGACTTGCAGCGCGGCCGGATGGTGGACGTGATTCAGCGCGGAGAGCCGGCGCTCATGCTCGCGCACTGGACCGGCATCTACTGGAACGGCCAGGCGCTCGGTTTCAGGGTCTTCCAGGAGGTCGTTCGCCGTCTGCATGCGCGGTTCGACAACCTGCTGTGGATGAAGCTGAGCGAGGTCGCACGCTATTGGGCGGCGAAGGAGCTGACGCGGTTCACGCGCGACGCGCAGGGGCTGACGTTCAGCGCGCCGTTCGCGTGTCCGGCGTTCACGGTCAGGACCACGGCCGGCGCTGGCGTTGCCAATCCCAGGTTCTCGACGGGCGGATCAGCCGTGCCCCTCCGGCAGGTAAATCGTCCGCTTGATGTGTCGAGCGGCAGCTGGGTTCGCGCAGGTGGGGAAGATACGCTCTGCATCGACCTCCCCAAGGGGACGTCGCGGCTTGAGTGGTCGCTATAATCCTCCGACCCTCCATGTCCATCGCTCCGGGCGTCCGCCTTGGGCCGTACGTTGTCGAAGCCCCGATCGGCGCGGGCGGCATGGGCGAGGTCTATCGCGCCCGCGACAGCCGCCTCGATCGACTGGTCGCCGTCAAGGTGCTGCCGCAGGAACTCACCGCGTCGCCACACGCCCTCGAACGATTCGAGCGCGAGGCCCGTGCCGTGGCGGCGCTCACCCATCCGAACATCTGCACGATCCACGATGTCGGCGAAGCACCGGGGTCCGAGTCCGCGACTGCAGGCCGGCGGAGTTCGATCCATTTCCTGGTGATGGAGCTGCTCGAGGGCGAGACGCTGCAGCGGCGGCTGCTGCGCGGTGCACTCGATCTGGCACAGCTCATCGACTACCGCCATCGCGATGGCCGATGCGCTCGACGCGGCGCACGTCCGCGGCATCATTCATCGCGACCTCAAACCAGCCAACATCTTTCTGACGGCGCATGGCCCGAAGATCCTCGACTTCGGTCTCGCCAAGGGCGTACCGCCGAGGCCTCGGCCGGAGCCTCGCACCAACCCACGCTCTCGGCAGCCGCATTGCTGACGAGCCCGGGCAGCACTGTCGGGACGGTCGCATACATGTCGCCCGAGCAGCTCCGTGGTGACGACGTCGACGCCCGCACGGACCTTTTCTCGCTCGGCCTCGTGCTCTACGAGATGGCGACGGGAGCACCGGCCTTCACCGGTGCCACGAGCGCGGTGGTCTCCGCCGCGATCCTTCACGAGCAACCGGTTGCGCCCCGAATGCTTCGCCCCGCCCTGCCCGTGCGGCTGGAAGAGGTGATTCTCAAATCGCTGGACAAGGATCGCGACTTCCGCTGCCAGACCGCGTCGGAGCTCCGCGCGGACATCAAGCGCCTGAAGCGCGAGCTGGAGTCAGATCCTCATCGCAATACTCCGCGCACGCCGGCTTCGACGGACCCGGCCGTCATTCGGTCCGGATCGACCGAGGTCCAGCCCAGGTCGGGCTCGACGACGACGCCTGCATCATCTTCGACCGCCGAGAAGGACGCCCAGTGGTTTCAGCGACATGGAGGCAGTCTGGCGGTCGCCGCGACGGCGCTCGCACTGGTGGCTGGTGGTAGCGCCTACCTTCTTGTTCAGCAGCGGGCACAACCCGCGTCCCGTTCATCCACGGCCCAGTTCGAGAGTCTGGAGATCGAGCAGTTGACGACGAGCGGCAACGCCGCGCGTCCGGCCATCTCACCCGACGGCAACTTCGTCGCCTACGTTCAGCAGGATGACAGAGGCTCGAGCCTGTGGATTCGGCAGACGGCATCCGCAAGCAACGCGCAGACCGTGCCGCCTCAATCGGGAGTCGGGCTGCTCGGGACCGCCGTCACCCCCGATGGCGGCTTCGTGGATTTCGTCCGCCTGGAATCGGGCCTTCGGTCTCTGTGGAGGGTGCCGTTTCTCGGCGGCCGGCCGAGACGGCTCATGGACAACGTGTCCAGCCTGCCCGGCTGGTCGCCCGACGGGCGTCAGATGGCGTTCGTGCGCGCCGACCAACCCCGGTCGAGCGCCTTGATCCTTGCCGATGCCGATGGCACTCGGGAACGAACGCTCGTCGAGCTGAGGTCGCCCGGTCCTCGATTCATTTCGTTCGGCCTGCCAACCAACCCCGTGATGCCGCCTGCATGGTCGCCGAGCGGCAACGTTATCGCGATGGCGCTGTACGGCGACCGCGGAGATCTGTTGACAGGCCACGTCGGCTTCGTCTCCGTTGCCGATGGAACACAGCGGATCGTACCCCTTGGGCAGCCAGGGACGACCGGCCTCGCCTGGCTCGACGATTCGTCGCTCGTCAGCAGTAGGCCCGGCGAGCCGGGAGTGCCCAGTCAGTTGTGGAGGGTGTCGTACCCGGACGGCGAACTGTCGCGCATTTCCAACGACCTGAGCAGCTATACCGGCGTCAGCTCCACAAGTGATCGCCGCTCTCTGGTGACCGTGCGAACCGATGGGCGTGTCAGCGTCTGGGCTGGCGGTGACCCGGCCAACGTCACAGAACTCGTGCCGGAGGCTCCGTTCGTCGCGACAACGGGCTTCGGCTACGGCCTGACGTGGGCGGCCGATCGTCTGGTTCACACAACCAGATCGGGAAGCCGTCCGTCAATTTCCATCCTGGCGCCGAGCGGGTCAGAGTCCGAAGAAATCGTGTCGAGAGCTGTATGGCCCACTGCGACGTCGGATGGCCGCACGATCGCGTACGCCTCGATGGACCCCGCCTCGAACGGCAGCCTCTGGAAGATCGACGCCGATGGCCGGCGCGCCGTGCAGCTTGTGCCAAGCAACTCCATCAGTCCGGTGGTGACCCGAGACGATCGGTCCGTGGTCTTCATTTCGCCGCCGCTCAGTGGCGGCGTGCTCTCCCCATGGATCGTGTCTCTGGACGGCGGACCGCCGATGCCGCTCGCGAAGGACCGCGTCGCGCCAGATGGCCTAGATGTGTCGCCTGACGGCAAGTCGGTCGCGTTCCTGACATTGGACGAGCCCTCGCAGATCGCGATCTGCGAACTTCCTGCCTGTTCCGGCCGTCGATCCCTTCCAGCGCCTCCGAACCTGAGTCGCCCACTCCGATGGATGCCTAACGGCCGCGAAGTGGCCTACGTCGTTGCCGGAAACTTGTGGAGCCTTCCGACCACTGGCGGGGCCGCGCCGCGTCAGCTCACGCATTTCACCGACAACCGGACGATCGAGGCGTTCGCGTGGTCGCGGGACGGTAAACGCCTCGCCATTGCCCGCACGACGGTGATCAACGACATTGTGTGGTTCAAGGGACTGAGGAAATAACCATGTGGAAAACTCTCCTTTTTGCGTCCGTCGCAGTGCTCGGTTTTGGCGTCGCCCTGGCTGTCGCACAGGGGCGCGGCGGCACGCTCCCTCTCGGCCAGCCCGGACCCAATCAGCCGGAGGGCAAGTCGCCGGAGCAGGGCTACGTGCCGGACGCGTGGAATCCGCACGAGGGCGCGCTGCTGAAATATCGCGTGCAGATTCGTTTCGGCGAAGAACCCGACACCATGCCGGACGGCTTCAAGTTCGGGCGGGTCTCCGCGGTGACGACGGATGCCGCCGGCAACGTTTACGCGTTTCAGCGCGGCGCGAAGGCGGACCCCATCGTCGTGTTCGACTCGTCCGGGTAAATACCTGCGCTCGTGGGGCAAGGGCCTCTTCGGAAATCCGCATGGCCTGCGCGTCGACGCCGCGGGGAACGTGTGGGCCATCGACAACGGCAATCACCAGATCTTCAAGTTCACTCGCGACGGCACGCTGTTGCGGACATGGGGCACGAAGGGCGTCGTCGGGTCCGACGACAAGACGTTTGGACGCCCGACGGACATCGCATGGGACTCGAAGGGCAACTCGTACGTGTCCGACGGCTACGGCAACACGCGCGTCGTCAAGCTCGACGCTGCCGGCAACTACGTCACGGCCTGGGGCACGCCGGGCGACGGTCCCGGCCAGTTCCGTGTCGTCCATTCGATCGGCATCGACTCGAAGGACCGGTTGTACGTGAGCGACCGCGAGAACAATCGCATCCAGATCTTCGACGTCAACGGAAAGCTCCTGAACATCTGGACCCATCTCGGGTGCACGCAGGGCATCTTCATCACGCCGAAGGACGAGATGTGGATCCTCACGCACCGGAACAACACCGAGAACATCACGTACGACACGCTGGCGGGCCGGCTGATGAAGATCGACCTCGAGACCGGCAAGGTCCTGGGCTCGATGGAGTCTCCGGGCCACTTGCTGACGGTCAGTGCGGATGGCGCGATTTACGTCGCCAGCCTGACCGGCAACATCTTCAAATGGTCTCCGTATCCGAACTGGCCGGCAAAGGCACGATAGACTTCGCTACAGGAGTTGGCGTCGATGATTCCGATGCATGTTCGCTTCGTCGTGGCCGGTCTTGCGATTGTGGCCGTCGGGTTCTCGGGCATCTTCGTGTCAGCACAGGAAGGCCAGGCGACTCCGCCCGCACAGGGCGGGGGCCGCGGTGGACGCGGCCGCGGGCCGCAGGCGCCGCCGCCGCCCACCCTGACGTGCACGTCGAAGGCGACCGAGTGGGACAACAAAGTCCCGCCCGCGCTCGCGCGCGAGGGCTTCGTGTCGATCTTCAACGGCGTGGATCTGACCGGCTGGCAGGCGCTCATCGACATCGGCACGCTCCGGTTCGGGGCGGGTCTGAACCCCGTGGACCTGCAGAAGCTGTCACCGGCCGAACGCGCGGCGAAGCAGAAAGAGTCGAACGACGTCTATCTGAAGCATTGGTCCGTCGTGGACGGCATTCTGATCTTCGACGGCGTCGGCGCGAACAAGGAAACGGGCGAGAAGGGCGGTCAGAATCTCCAGACCGTCAAGGAGTACGGCGACATCGAGCTGTACGTTGACTGGTGCGTTCAGCAGGGCACCGACAGTGGCGTGTACCTGAAGAACGCGCCGCAGATCCAGATGTGGTTCAACCCGCTCGGCTCCGGCGGCCTGTACAACAATCAGACGGGCCCGAGAAACCCCCTCGTGTTCGCGGACAACCCAGCCGATCGCTGGAACACGTTTCACATCATCCAGCGCGACAACGACATGACGACCATCTGGCTCAACGGCCAGCTCGTCGTCAACAACGTGAAGATGGAGAACTACTGGGACCGCACGAAGCCGCTGCCCGCCAAAGGCAACATCGAGCTCCAGTACCACGGCGAGAAGCTGTACTGGAAGAACATCTTCGTGAAGGAACTGAAGTGACCCCGGGCCCCGCCCTCAATTCTTCTTCGGGCTGAAGGCCTCCTGCACCTGTTTCCGGATGTCCTTGTAGTTCTTCGTCAGCAGTTTCTCTTCCTCGGCGGTCAGGATTCGAAACGGAACGCGCACCAGACTCTCTTTCAACTGCACGTTCAGCCAGTGCTGTCCGTACTTGATCCCGCCAGGGATCTTGAAGAACACGCGGCCCACGCTGGCCACTTGCGGGCTGAGCTCGACCTGATCGTACCGATCTCGTGCGCGTCCCGAGATCCGAGAAGAACCCAATCCTGCCTCCCCGAGTGACGGTCGGTGGAAAGTAGTCGATTGAATCGTGCATCACCTTGGCGCGATTCTGGAGCGCCATCAGGTTGACCTGCAGGTACTCTTCATTGGTCGCGAGCGGGATCTTGTTGTTGTCCGGCGTGGTCAGCGACAGCGCCGACCGCGGCATGTTGTAGGCCGGCTTTCCCTGACGCATGGTCGCGCCGAGCTCGAGCAGCATCCATTCCTCGCCGATCGAGTTGTTCGCAACCCGGTAGCCGATGATGGCGTAGCCCTCGTTGTTGTAGGCCACCCGGATGAAATTCCCTTCGATGGTCATGATCTGGGGCACGCCGGGCTTCGGTATGTCGACGGTCGGTTTCTGGGTCTGCAGACCGGCGGCGGTGAGCGCGACCGTGGCTGCGACAATGGCGGTGAAAGCCGTCAGAATAATTCGCTGTCTCATGTCGATCTCCTCAGGAACCGTGCGAAGTCAAGACCAGAGCCGAACACCTTGGACGGACCAGCATAAACCTGAACCGCTTCGATGGGGCGATCGCACGGGACACGACCCGTTCATGCCTGCGGCAGTTCGACGAGGCGGATGAGCCGGCGCCACACCGTGTCCGGATTCGGGTCGAAAACCAGATCGGCCTGCGCGTCGAAGACATGCCAGGCGCCACGCTCGGTTTCGCGCTCGAGCTGCCCCGGGCCCCAGCCAGCGCGGCCCAGGTAGACACGAAACCGATCGCGATCGGCAGCCGACGTCAGCGTCTCTTCGAGACGCTCCCGCGTAGACGCCAGGTCGATGCCGGGCACGATCGTCCGGACTCCCGTGGCGCCCGGCCGCGATCGGACGAGGGCCAGCGCGTGGCTTCTCGCCACGGGACCGCCGGCGAATGCAATCACCGTCGCGTTCGCGCCGAGACTGACGTCGTCGAACACGCGAGAGAGGCTGACGTCGGTCTGGACGTTGACGATGAGCCCGGCGGCACCGTCCTTGTCGAAGTCAACGAGCAAGACGACCGTTTCCGCGAAGTTCGGATCGCGAAGCACCCGCGAAGCGACGAGCAGCTTGCCGGATCCAAGCGACTTGACCTCGCCGGGCAGCGTGCGCCCCGGCCGACTCTGGCCGCGTGCCTCCGCGGCCGGCATGCCAGCTCGCGGAGCGCCGAAGACCCCGCACACACAAAGCGCGACCGACAACGCCAGGAGAGCTCGAATCATGCTGAGTTAACGCACCCCGTACACCCGCGAGATCCTGCAGGGACCAGGCAGGACCGCTTTCGACGTCTGTCGTCAACGTGATGCGGAGCTTCCTTGCCGGCATCGGAGGGAAGGTCACCGTCGTGCTCGGACCGCGTGAGGCGCTTTCGGCAACCACTGTCCATGCCGTGCCGTCAGAGGACAGTTCGATTCTGAAGCCGCGAGGGAATCCGAACCCTGAAATCTCCTGGGGCTGCATGGGCGCGCCGCTTGCGGACACCGCGGCGCCGGTACCGCCCGGAACCGGCGACATGAACTGAATCTCCGCGACCGTTTGAGACGAGGGCATGTCGATTTGGAACCACATACCGGCGCGTTGAGAATCCCCGCTGTTCCAACCCGTCAGCGTCAATCCGCCGCTGGCCGCATCGTTGTTCTGGCTGGCAGACATTCTCCAGCCATCCGTGAACAACTGAACCGGCAATGACACGGAAAGTTCCCCGACGGTCCAGCTCGTCGTCCGGCTCGCATTCGAAGCCCGCACACGGGCCACGTCGGCCGGCGTGACGGCGCCGGCACGGTTTCCGAAACTCGCGCGGTACGTACGAGGCAACAGCAGCCACCCACTCGTCGTCGTTCGTGGCCATGGGAATCATGACGTCGGTGTACGTCCGGCCGTCGATCGGACCCGTCACACCGTGCAGAATCGCCTTGACGATGTAGTCGCGATGGCCGGCGACACGCTGCGATCCTGCCAGCGCCGGCGCCATGGTGGTGCCAAGCTCCGGTTTCGGTGTGCCCAGCGCGTCGGACCCGTGACAGGCGGCGCACAGCTCGTTGTAGATCTGCCCACCACGTTCAAGACGCGCCGCGTGTTCGGGATCGAGCGCCGCGCCGCCGCGGCCACCGCCTCGACCGGCGGTTGCCGGTGGATTCAGGATCGCGTTGGCGACCACTTGAACGCCGCGCACCGGGTTCCGGTCCATGGCCGCCTTGATTGCCGTCGCCGCGTTTGCGACGTTCCAGCGATTCATCGACAACATCGCCTGAATGGCGACGTCCACGTCCGGATCCTCCGTCAGGCGCTCGTAGTCAGCGCCGAGCGATCGGTCGCCGGCCTTGTAGAGGGTTTCGCTGGCGCGAATCGCCTGGATGCGCATGCGGGGCTGCCGGTCCTCCATCAACTGGCGGGACAGCGCCGGGTCGAGCGCACCGAGGCCCTCGAGCGTCCACAGCGCATGAAATCGCGCGAGGAGACTCGGTGACGTGCGGACCATCGCGCGGAGCGCCGGCACGACTGATTTGTCCTGCCTGAGCACCAGCAACTGCTGCGCCGTGTCGCGCCACCACCCATTCGGGTGCGCGAGATGCACGACGAGCTCGGCGGGCGTCTCGTCGTTCATGCGTGGGACGCGCAGGTCTCGCCGTATCGCGTCCGAGCGATCGGGCTTCACGCCGTCGTAGACGAGCCGCCAGATGCGTCCGAAGTGAATGATCTTGTCGAGCTGCGTACTGCTCGATACGCTGCCGCAGATACGTGCCCGGCCGCGCGAAATTCCCGACCTGGATGATGCCGTGGTACATGTCGGTGATGTACACCGTGCCGTCGGGCGCGGTCGTGACATCCACGGGCCGGAACAACGGGTCGAGCGACTTGATGAACTCGTTGTTCGGATAGGCGTTGTGAAGGACCGTGAGGCCGTCCACTTTCTCCGGGTGGATCCGCCGGACGATACGGGCCACCGGCTCGCCGTACAGATACTCGCCAACCAGGTCCGGCGGGAGCCGGTGACCGCGATAGATATCGTTGCCGGCGCTGCCGGTCACACTTTTCAGTGATCCATCGGGCATCCGCGTCGCGCCGAGACCGCCCTGCATGTCGGCGACCCGCACGGGTGCGCCCCACGGAATCCGGAAGTCCGGTTCGTACTGGTCGGGGATCGCGAAGTTCCCAGGGACGTTGAACCCGTACACGATCGGAAACTGAAACGCGACCGGCACGCCGGGTGCGCCGCTCTCGAACCAGATCTTGCCGTCGTCGTCCTGCGTGACGCCCCACTCGCCGCCGTTCGGCGCCGTCGGTTCCTTGACCACGCCGTGCGGCGTCCACCGCGCGCGGAACGCGTTGTACGTGCTGTACATCCAGTTGTCGAGCGTCCACGTGAGAAACCCTTCCTGGCCTTCGATGTTCGCCAGCCGGCCGTAGCCGGTGTCGAAGAGCTCCTTGCCGTCCGCGACGCCATCGCGATTCGTGTCGGTGTACTTCCACAGCTCCTGCGCGTTGGATTCCTTCGTCAGGATGGTGTTCGGCCCGAACGGCATCACGAATCGCGGGAACACCATGTGGTCCACGAACGTCGTGTGTTTGTCGTAGACGCCGTCGTTGTTCGTGTCGACATGCAGCGAGATTCGGCTGATCGGATCGAGCTGTCCCGTCATGTCCGCGTCGATCATGTAGCTGCGATCCTCGACCACGAACATCCGGCCGTTGCCGTCGAACGCAATCGCGGTGGGTTCCTGAATGATGGGATCGGACAGCACGAGCTCGAGCCGGTAGCCGGGCGGCAGGATGAAATCTTTCAGTTGCT
This sequence comes from uncultured Acidobacteriota bacterium, assembly GCA_963739035.1. Classification (GTDB taxonomy): domain Bacteria; phylum Acidobacteriota; class Vicinamibacteria; order Vicinamibacterales; family SCN-69-37; genus CAVTYZ01. Next base: position 135,343 of record CAVTYZ010000018.1, read on the forward strand.
GGTCAGGCCGCTTCGCGGTGATCGGCGGTCTCGGCGTGAAGTCGGGCACCGTGTTGATGTCCGGCCCCTGACCGCGGCCGCCCCGGCCGCCGCGTCCTGCGGTCGCAGGCTCCGGCTGCTGGCCGATCCCGGCTGGCGCGGCGGGAGTCTGGCTCGCGCCCGCGAAGGTGATGCCCACACACCCGACGACGAGGACGAGCGTGAGCAGCCGTCGATCGATGCGCGCGGCGGTCATACGCCGGATTCTACTGCCGAGACCACGCCACGCGGACGTCGGGCGAGCGTGTACACAACAGGGCCGCCTGAGCACAGTGCTCAGGCGGCCCCACCACGGTGTGTCCTAGAACAGGAACTTCAACGTCACGTACCCGCGCGTGCCGGGTTCGAACAGATCCGCCATTTTGTAGCGCGGGTCGAGGGCATCCGCGCCATCCGGCGTGGCGAGGATCAAGGCGTTGTAGTCGTAGCCCTGCGAGAGGTCCGACTCGCTCAGGTCGATGTATGACGACGACCGGTCGGGGACGATGCCGCCCTTGTTCAGGTAGTTGTAGACGTGCCGCGCCGTCTTCTGGTTGAACAGATTGAGCACCGTGAGCTCCAACCGCACCGAGCGCCCGGCCGCCATGCGGAAGTCGTGCGACAGGTGCAGGTCGGTCCGGACGAGAGTGGGCGTGCGTCCCATGTCGCCACGGCCGTTCACGAACAGATCCGCGCTGTTCGTGGACGTGACGTAGGTCGACACCGGCGTGCCGCTGCCGGCATAGATGAAGCCGCCGAGGTTCGTGCCCCACGGCATCGTGTAGCCGCCGTAGAGCTTGAGCACATGCGGACGATCGGTGGCGAGCCGCCCCGTGACGTCGACGTTCCGCTGCGAATCCCACAGCAGCTCGTCGAGGTCCCACGCGCGGTTCACGTTGCCGCCCGGACGAAACACGCTCGACGACTGCTGCTGCGCGACTGCCGAGCCACCACCAGTCGTGGGGGTCGTGATCTCGTCCGAGGAGGCGAGGCCCGCGTAATTGCCCCAGAGACGGCTCAGGGTGTAGTTCGCGCTGAAGAACCAGTTCCCCGAGAAGCGCCGGTTATAGCCGAGCTCGATCGCGTCGTACGTGCGCTTCGGACGCGGCGTGGCAAATCCGGCAGGCGTCGCGCCGGTCGGAAACTGAACCGACGTCACGCGCTTGCCCGGATTGCCGATGAGGTAGCCCTCATCGCCTTGATCGTTCAGGAAGCCGATGTCCTCGATCGTCTCCAGAAGATCGTTGTGCACGTAGTGCACGGTCACCACACTGTGATCGCCGACCTGGAAGTCCGCACCGAAGCTCGTGCTCGACTGCTTCATCGGCTCGATGTCCGGATCGATGTCCTCGTCGAACGACGGCACGCGGCGATCGCGGCAGCTCCCTGGGTTGATCCAGATGTCGTTGCCGGGCATGTTCGAGAGGTTGAGGCTTCCGATATCGAGCGTGTTCAGGCCTCGATAGTGGATGCACCAGGTCTCGGCGCCGAAGGACCCGCGCACGAGCTCGTACTTGGTCCAGTCGTAGTACAGCCCCCAGCTGCCGAACAGCTTGATGCGTCCGTCGCCGTGAGGTCGTAGGCCGCGCCGAGTCGCGGCGCGAGCTTGTCGCCGAACCCGAACTGGAACGCCGTGTCGAGAAAGTCAGGACGGAATGTCGGGAATCCGCTCGTTCTCGGTGCGCAGTCCAAGGTTCAACGTCAGACGCGGTTGGACCTCCACTGATCCTCGACGAAGAGCGAGTGGATGTTGTTGCCGGCCTTGTTCGCGATCCGCCGGTCGTTGACCTCGTAGTACCCATAGGTGCCGGTGCCGTCTGGTTGTCGAACACGAATGTCGATCCCCAGAAGATGTTCACGTAGCCGCCCGGGTAGAACGAGTTGATGTCGTTCTCGTGCGCTGAAAGCCGTAGCCGGCCTGCACGGCATGGGTGCCGAAGCCGTTGAACAGATTGTAGTCCACGTCGAACGTCGCGCGCTTGGTGGTGTCGAAGTCGGTGATCTGGGCGCGCGGCGTATTGGCGAGCCCGACGGGCCCTGAAGCTCGGCCGGGATGATCGCGTTCACCGACTCGGTGGAATTGCCGTAGGTGTACGGCGTGATGTTCGGTATGCCGGGGTCGTTGTACTGATCGCGGAAGACGCCACCGCGGGCGCTCAGCATCGACGACGGTCGTCAGGCTGAAGTTCACCGAGCCGTCGCACTCGTCAGCTTCGTTCTCGTAGCCGCGATCGATGTTCGCCGCCAGGCCCGACTGCGGCGCGGTTGATGAAGTTGGGCGTCGCGCCGTCGTACGCCTGGAGCGTGCCCTCGGCTTTCGTCGGCGTCCACAGCACGCTTCCGTTCACACGCACGCGCGGCAGCGACATCGTGAGCTTGCCGAACGCCTGCTGCTCCCAGATGTCGTCCGCGTGATCGATTGCTCGCGCCGTCCGTGTAGTTGTACTGTTCGGTGCGACGGTCACGGCGCGGTGAGTACGACCCGAAGAAGAACAGCCGGTCGCGGATGATCGGGCCTCCGAGCGATCCGCCGAACTCACTGATTGATCTGGCCCTGCTTCGCATCCTGAATGTAGAACGCCGTGTTCTCGTTGGTGGGCTCGAGCACGAGACGCCTGACCGGACTGGCGCGCAACGCGCTGCCATCTCCGAAGTAGTGGCGCCTCGCCCGAGAACGTGTTGCCGCCGCTCTTCGTCACGGCGCTCACGACGCCCCCGAGCGCGCCGCCGTACTGAGCCGAGATCCCCGTGGTCTTCACCTGCACTTCCTGCAGGTACTCGAACTGCGTGTTCTGACGCGACTGGCCGTTCACGAGCGAGTTCGTCGTGATGCCGTCGATTGTGAAGGCGTTCTCGGAGCCGCTGGCGCCGTTCACCTGAATGCCGCCTTCGACGAGGCCCTCATTGACCGAGGGCGCCGTGATCGCGATGGACTGGAAGGACCGGGCCTTCGGCATCCGGTTGAACTCCTCCTCCGTCACGTTGTGAGCGCTCTGCGTGCTTCGGGTGTCCACGAGCGGCACGGCGGCCGTGACCCGGACCGTCTCGGTCTGCGCCGCGAGGGGCAGCCGACCGGCGAGGTCGAACGTCGCGCCGAGCAGCACGAGCACGTTCTCGCGCTCGACGTTCGCAAACCCGGTCTGACTGAACCGCACGGTATAGCGGCCCGGTGCAAGCTCGAGCCGGTACCGGCCCTGCGTGTCGGCGGTCGCGGTTCGCACTTCCTGGGTCTGGGTGTTGGTAATGGTGATCGTCGCACCCGGAAGGGGTGCGTTCTGCTCATCGGTTACCTGCCCCGTCAGAAAGCCGAATCGTTCCTGAGGCAGAGCGTTCGCGGGCACGCACACGGCGAGGGCCATGAGTGCCAGGGCCAGTATCTTCGGCATAAGGAGCCTCCACTGGACATCGCAGCGGGAGGGGGTCGCTGGAACCGCGAGTCCGGGTGTAACGCCTTTGCAACTCCAAGGCCGTACGCACTCGGCAATCGTCGACGTATCGAATCGGCGGAAATCGTTCGGCCGAATCGCGTGTGGGCAAGCTTCTTCCCACTGTGCCGATCCCTGGGCGGGACGACACAAACGTAGACTTTCGCGTTTCTTTCTACGACTTTGTTGATTCTCGGAGGGCCGGGCTATCCGGTGTGCCGCGCGGGAGGCAAAGAACGGAGCGGCGTCGGACGCGGAACGATCACCCAGGACCGCGCCCGGACCGATGCGCCATGAGGCAGGTTCTGGATCCTGACCTGGAGCTCGCGCGGCCGGCCGTCACGGTCTTCGAATCGCGGCTCGACGCCGAGCACGTAGTAGGTCGACGACTCGGCCAGAATCCGGTCGAATGCGCGGCGCGCACTCTGGCCGATGCTGAACATCGCCCCGCCGCTCGGATCCACCAGCCGCTCGATCGGTCTGCCGAGGAGCGCGGTATCGCGCCCTCGGTTGTCGGTCGTCCGGGGACGTGTCCCGAGCGCGGCCGATCCCAGTTCCGTACGGCGCGTATCGACGAAGAGCGCGTACACCGTCGCGTTCGCGCGCGCGGCCTCCTGTCCGACGAGCGTGCCAAGTTCCGCGCCGATATCCGGGCGGCCGCCGGGACGGTCCGCCGAAACCATGCCGCCGGTCATCAGCACGACGGTCTTCCGGTGCGGAGAGCCCGAGAGCGCCGTCAGAAGCGCGCGGAAACTCGCGAGCCGTTGCGTGACATCGCCATCTTCCATCTGGGCCAGCATCCGGGCCTCCGCGATGACACTGCGGCCGCAGACCTCGGGATCGCTCGTCGCCGCGCAGATGTCCGTGACCCGTTGCTGACGCAGCGCATCAAGAGTCTGCGTCGGGGACACGGTGGACAGGTCCACGATGTCGGAGGGATTCAGGCCGTAGGTTCCGCCATCCGCGATGAACCGATCGCGCGTGCCGACGAGACGCTCGAGCGCGAGGACGACCTGACTGCGATCGGTCGTGAGTGTCGTGACGCCCTCGAACGGGAACGGATAGATCGCGACGACGTCTTCCGGCTCGAGGGCATTGACGAACTGGCGCGCTTCCTTCAGGAGCCGCTCGAGGCCCGGCGGACGGAAGCTCATGACGTCCACGGCAAGAACGAAGACACGACCCGGGACGTCGGCGTTGGGATCGATCGGCGCGGCGGACGCATCGCCCACGATGCCGTTCCAGGAGTTTCCGCGAACCATGCGCAGAAGATCGACTGAAAGCACCGAGCGCGGCTCGCCGTGGATGGACACCTCGAACTGATCGCGTCTCAGGCGCGTCAGCGGGCGGCCGTCCGCGTCCACGACTTGAACGTCAACGGCGATCAGATCGGTGCCGGAACGAAATGTCGGCTGCTGGGAACCGAGGGGTTGAAGAGCGACCGCGAGCCACATCCCGATTGCCGCGAGCAAGGGCAGCGAGTGGATTCGAGGCATGGCAGTTCCTGAAGGGTGGTCAGGTTCGAGCATACAACGGCGCGCGCACGGCCCAACGGAGCTTCGCGGCCGACGCCCGGCGGTTCGCGCGGGTTTCCTCCATCGTGGACCGGATCACCGTGCGCGCGACGTCCGAGAACACGCCATCCCGGCGGCCGGCCTGAAACGCCTTCTTCACGCGACGATCCTCGCCGGAATGGAAGGTCAGAATCGCGACCCGGCCGCCTGGAGCCACGACGTGCGGTATCGCGCGGAGCAACGCATCGAGCGCGGCGAACTCATCATTGACGGCGATGCGCAGCGCCTGCAGCGTGCGGCGGACCGACATCTTCACATCAGGCTTCGGCAGGTCCGGAAACGCCGACGTGAGTCCCGCGCGCACCGCGCGATCGACGCCTTGCGTGGTCGTCGAGAGGCTTCGCCTTGAGCAGGCGGGCGATGAGATCGGCGTGAGGCTCGTCGGCGTTCTCGCTGAGCAGTCGCGCGAGAACGTGCTCGCTCACGCGCGCCAGCAGTTCGGCGGCCGATTCGCCGCGCAAGGGATTCATTCGCATGTCGAGCGGGCCATCCACCTTGTAGGTGAAACCGCGCTCGGGGTTGTCGAGCTGCATCGACGACACGCCAAGGTCCGCGAGCAGCACGTTCGCCGTTTCGAGCCCCTCCGCAGCCAGCGCCTTCGGCAGACCGGCGAAATTCGCATGCCGCGCGACGAACGTCTCGGGGCCGAACCCTGCCGCGCGCAGGCGCGCCTCCGTACGCGGCAGCTCGATCGCGTCGACGTCCAGGCCAATCACGCGGCCTCCGGGCAGGACTCGATCGAGAATGGCTCGAGCATGACCGCCGCCGCCGAGCGTGCAGTCCACGGCCACGTCGCCGGCCACAGGTCGAAGGCACTCGAGCACCTCCTCGACCATGATCGGACGATGGGTGCCCGCGAGTGTCTTGCCGGACGCGACGATCTTCTCGGCGTCCGCGGCGTACCGCTCCGCGTCCAGTTCTTTGTATTTCTCATGGAACGCGCGGGGATGCGTGCCCGAATATCGCGGGCGCCGTTTATGGGCTACTGACCTGCCGGGTGCCGACGAGCTCACGCGGGTACTTTGCCACGGACGAAGCGACCCGTGTCAGTATCAGCACATCACCCCGTGAAACACGCCGGCATCGCACTGATCTCACTCGTCGCGCTCTCTGCCGGATTTCTCGCCGCGCAGCGAAACCCGGCAAAGCCGCTCGAGATCTGGGTCGTGGACGTCGAAGGCGGCAAGGCCGCGATCTACCGGTCGCCGACCGGCCAGACCGCGATGATCGACACGGGCTTTCCGGGAGCGAGAGATCTCGATCGCATCACGGCCGCCCTGGCGGACGCGGACATCAAGCAGATCGATTACCTCATCTCGACGCACTATCACGTCGACCACATCGGCAATCTGGTCGAGCTGGCGAAACGCATCCCGATCGGCACGTTCGTCGATCACGGACCAACCGTTGAGGGACCGAATGTCCCGCAGATTCCGCCCGGCCCGGACGAGCTGACCGTCACAAAAGCGCGCGAGCAAATCGAGGGCTTCCAGGCGGCGTACGCGGAGCTGTACGGCAAGGCCAGGCATCTGGTCGTCGCGCCGGGAGACCGCGTGCCGATCACCGGTCTCGACTGGCGAATCGTGACGGCTGCCGGGAAGGTGCTGAGGACGCCAGCTCTTCCGGGCGGCGGCAGGCCGAACCCGTCCTGCACGGATTTCACGCCGATGGCCGGTACGGCCGGGCTTGTCGATCCCGATGACGCCCAATCCGTTGGCAGCGTGGTGATTCTGGGGCAGTTCCGCGCCATCGACCTCGGTGACTTGTGGCGCACGAAGGAACTGGAGCTCATGTGTCCCAACAACCCCATCGGGACCGTCGACCTGTACTTTGCCAGCAGTCACGGGGCGATCGCGTCCGGATCCCTGCCGCTCGTGCACGGCCTCCGGCCGCGCGTCGCGCTGATGCAGAACGGCACCCGCAAGGGCGGCGCCCCTGGTCCGATGCAGACGATGCTCTCCTCGCCGGGGCTCGAAGCGCTCTGGCAAATGCACTGGTCGTACAACGCCCTGCTCGAAGAGAACAGTCCGGGCCTGTACATCGCGAATATCGAGGACATGCCGACCATTGCCGGCGTGCTGACGGCGCCTCCGCGCGGCCGCGGCCCGGCGGCACCTCCGCCAGCGACGCCACCGGCCGCGGGTGTTCAGCCGCCCGCGGCACCGCCGGCAGGCGGTCGAGGCAATGCGACAGGACATGCACCCGCCTACTCGCTCAAGGTGACGGCCTACGCCGACGGCAGCTTTACCGTGACGAACACCCGCAACGGGTTCAGCAAGCCCTACGGGCCGCGCTCGACGCCTCGCTGACGCCTTCGAGCTGCGGCTCCGACCATGATGCCGGCATACAGACTTTATAGTGACGTTCTACATGTGTTTATGGATGGACTTCATACGCGCCACTAACTAGCCTGCAGTTCCGCCGACCGCGCCGCTGTGTCACGTCTTCCGGGACGAAGGCCCCGGGCCTGCCGTTGCTCACGGAGCGATCGAGCGCGGCCCGATATCTCGGGTCGAAGGAGCGGATGGATGAAACGGGCGCTACGTACGCTGCCCCTTCTCGTTGGGGCAATTCTGCTCGCAGGCGCGACTTCCGCGTTTGCGCAAGCCGGCACCGCCGCACTCACCGGCACCATCGCCGACAACGTCGGCGTCGTGCCCGGCGCAACAGTAACCGTCACCCAGGCGCAGACCGCGACGGTCCGCACCGTGGTCACGAACGAACAAGGCGTTTTCCGCATTCCGGCACTCCAACCGGGCCGGTATGTGGTGAAGGTCGAGATGGACGGCTTCCGGCCGATCAACATCGACGAGTTCAACTTGCTGGGCGGCGAGGTTCGCGAACTCGGCCGGCTCGTCATGACGGCCGGCGGCGTGACCGAATCGGTGACGATCACCGCCGAAGTCACGCCCGTGCAGACGGCCAACAGCGCGCTCTCGCGCAACATCACCGCGGACACGCTGGTGTCGGTTCAGGTCAAGGGCCGCGACATCTTCGGCATGATGAAGATCCTGCCGGGCGTCATGGACTCGCACACCAGCCGCGACTACGCGCAGTGGAACTCGGGCCGCTACCTGAGCATCAACGGCGGCAACTCGCTCAACAAGAACACGACGATTGACGGCGTCCCGGTCGGCGAAGAAGGCGGCAACGGCACGACGCACATCACGCCGAACATCGACTCGATCGGTGAGGTCAACGTCATCACGAGCGGCTACAACGCCGAGCATGGCCGCCAGTCGAGCGGTCTGGTCAGCATCACGACCAAGTCCGGCACGAACCAGTACCGCGGGTCGGGCTGGTACAACATGCGCCGCGACGAGTGGAACAAGAACGACTTCTTCCGCAAGCAGTCCGGTTCGGCGAAGCCGTTCTTCGAAGTGAACATCGGCGGCTACAGCATCGGCGGTCCGGTCATCATCCCGAAGCTCATCGACAGCCGGACCAGCCAGAAGAAGGTGTACTTCTTCCTGTCGCAGGAGTTCACTGAAGATATCCGCCCGACGGACGTCTTCCGCACCAACATGCCGACGGAGCTCGAGCGCAAGGGCGACTTCTCACAGACGTTCTTCGGCAAGGCCACGCTGAATGCGGATGGTTCGGTCAGCGGCGCGCCGAGCCCCATGGTCATCAACGATCCTTTGACCGGCCAGCCCTTCCCGGGGGCCAAGATTCCGCAGGAGCGCATCAACCCGATCGGTCAGAACGTGATCAACCTGCTGAATCTGCCGAACAACATCCGTGACCGGACGAACAACGCGTACTGGAACTCGAACGATGCGACCGATACGACGCCGCTGCACACCCGGACGAACTTCGTCTCCCGCGGCGACATCGTGTGGAGCCAGAACACCCGGTTCAGCGTGCGCGCGCTGTTCGATCGTGACGACAGCACGACGTACAACGTCGTCCAGCCCCGCGAAGACAACGTCACCAACGTGTTCCCGGGCGACCTCATGACGGGAGCCATGACGAAGGTCATCTCACCGACGATCGTCAACGAGTTGACCCTCGGCTACAGCCACAACCACTACGGTCACCGGATTGGCAAGGGGGAGATCAACCAGGCAGACTACACCAAGTACTTCAGGGACCAGTACGCCTGGTCTGGCGGCCTGCCGCGAATTGAGGATTTCAACCCCGACCCCGGCCCGATCGGGTTCAGCCGCTACAACAAGCAGGAATGGCCGTTCATGCCGGATTTCCTGTTCTCAGGCGGCAACCGAGGCAACCTGCAGCCGTGGCGGCCGTTCGGCGGGCGCTCGCGTCTGGCGGCGACCTGGAACGAAAACTACCGCTTCACGATCCAGGACGACTTGTCGTGGACGAGGGGCCGGCACAACTTGAAGTTCGGGTTCGCGACCGAACGCAACAGCAAGACCGAGCCCGGATCGCAAACCTACACGGGCGTCTTCGACTTCGGCCACAACGCGGACAACCCGATCAGCTCCGGCAATGGCTTCGCCAACGCGCTGCTTGGTGTCGTCAATAGCTACTCCGAACTGGACAACCGCGTCGATCGCGACAACCTGCACTGGTACAGCGCGGCGTACGTGCAGGACAGCTGGCGGATCAACTCGCGGATGACGCTCGACTACGGATTGCGCGTCGAGCACCACGGCGCGTTCTACGAAAGCTCGCCAGGAGAACTCGGGTTTCGACCCAGGTCTGTGGGACGCCTCGCAGGCGCCCCTCCTGTACAGTCCGGCGTGCAAGGTGCCGACCGCTGGTAACGCGAGCTGCAGCTCCGCCAACCAGGCCTCGATCGATCCGCGGTTCCCTGACGTGTTCCTCTCCCGTGCCTACGTGGGGGCGACCGTCCCGGGCACCGGTTCGATCACGAACGGGATGTGGGTCAACGGGATGAACAGCCACCCGACGAATCCGGACTCGGGCAAGAAGGATGGCTGGTACTACGACCTGCCGATGTTCTCGTGGGCGCCGCGTGTTGGGTTCGCGTGGGACGTGTTCGGCGACGGCAAGACCGCCATTCGCGCGTCCACGGGGGTGTTCTACAACTTCGTGGCGGGTCTGTACCCGTTCAACGGAGGGGCGCTCGTCAGCCGCACGCGGACGATCCGCAACGCGACGATTGCTGACATCGCCACGCTCGCGGCGTCCGGCACGGCCTTCGCGGAAAGCCCGCAAACCGCCGCGTTGCCGAACGGTTTCCCGCTGGCACTCCCCGGCAAGACGCTGGACCCAGGCAAGCTCGAGCCTGAGCGCAACTACCAGGCCAACCTCGCGTTCCAGCGCGACGTCGGCTTCAACACCGTCGCCGAAGTCGCCTACGTCGCCAACATCGGCCGGAAATTCCGCCGCACGAAGACGACGAACAACATTCCGATCGACGCGTACGCGAACCCGGCCAACCTGTTCAACAACGAGCCGATCAACGCGAACTTCCTTCGCCGCAACTACCGGGGGCTCGGCAGTCTTCAGTACCTCGCGACTGACGACGACGTGCTCAACTACAACGCGGTGCAGACAAGTGTCCAGCGCCGGCTGTCACACGGCCTGCAGATGGGACTCGCCTACACGCTCTCGTGGAACCGAGGCATCAACGGCTGGGACTTCATGACGGAGGAGGAGGGCGGCAAGCAGGGCCTTCGTGACCGTTACTACGGCCCGCCCGCAGGAGACCCGACCGGCGTGGACACCGGCGTTCAGGACCGGCGGCACATGCTGGTCGTCAACTACTCCTACATGATCCCGAACCCGACGCCGAACGTCGCGATCCTCAAGCACATCCTGAGGGATTGGGAAGCGTCCGGCGTTGTGCAGGCCGTCAGCGGATCGGCCTTCAATCCCGCCTGCAACACGAACATCCCCGGCGTCAACAACAGCGACCCGACGCTGTCCGGAGCTCCCGTCCGGTGCGAGTTCGTGCCGGGTGAGGACCCCAACAACATACCGGCGTGGACAGGCGATCCGAACACGCACGACGCGTTCCGGCCGCACTTCAACCTGGCCGCCTTCCGCCGGCCGCAGCCGGTGGCCGGCCAGGGCAACGACGGCAACGTGCCCGTCGGTTTCCTGCGGCACCCCGCCTGGCAGAACTGGGACTTCACGCTCGCACGTCGCATCCCGGTCAACATCGGCCGGGGCGGCAGCGTCCGCGTGCAGGCGCAGTTCTACAACATGTGGAACGCCGTCCAGTTCCAGCGGATGGCGGCGGTGTATAACTTCACCACTGCAACGCCGTCAAACAACAACACCCTCACCGGGCAGTACGATCAGATCGTCAACCCGTTCAACTTCGGGTTGACGGTACGTATGGATTACTGACGGTTCTCACGACTGAAAGAGAGCACCGGGTTCCCGGAGGATCGGGAACCCGGTGCTCTCTCGTATTAAGGCGGATTTGAACTCGATTCAGAGTGTCTCCGGGGCACCCCCGGGCATAATGACGCGACCTGAATCCGATGGGACGCGGTAACTCCAGCTCCAGCGATCGATCCTCCTCAGCTCTGAAACCTACGCGGCGGTCGGCATGGCTGGTCTTGCTTCCGGTCATCGCCTTTCTTGGCTATGCCGCCTTCCAGTTGTCCACGCCAGCGTCGCCCGACAAGTTCACGATCCCGGTTTCAGAGGTGCAGTCGATCGCCGCGGCCATGCGACGTGAGCTGCCTGCCGGCCTCGCCGGGAAGGACGCCGCCGAGATCGGCGCGGCGTGGCGGGGCTGGGCGGCCGCACGCGATGCGGAGATTCGCGCGCGCCTCGTCTCGGGCGACGAAGACTCTGTCGTGCATTTCTGGCTGTTCGGCACATCTTTCACCGCGAGGCCACGAGCGACGGACACCGAGGTCGCCTCGCTCGGTCGCGACGGCGGCCTTGCGCTCTTGCGGGCACGGCTCGACAATCTCATCGCCGGCCTCGAGTCGCCTGGCGACAACGATCGGTTGATGATGGCCCGGCAGGTTCTCGAGCGTGCCAGCATCGACGTGACGACCCCTGCAGGACGGCTGGAAGCCGCACGATACCTCGAGACGTTGCGCGTCCGGCAGGCGACCGAGCTCTCCCGGTTCACCGGCGAAACCGAACGCGCGCGACGGGCAGGCGATGAGCAAGCGTCACTCGACGCGTACATGGCGTACTACCGGTCGCGCGGGCTCTCATCGGATACGTCGCTGCTCGCCACCTACTCGGTCGAGCGCGCGCTCGAGGCGGCCGTCGCGGCCGGGTTGGCTGCGCCCGGCAGCCTGCATCGCATCGCGATCGTCGGGCCGGGCCTCGACTTCGTCGACAAGGCGGAGGGGCTCGACTTCTATCCGCAACAGACGCTTGAACCGTTCGCCCTCGTCGACTCGCTGGTGCGCACCGGCCTGGCGCATCCGGACGGCGTCGACGTCACGACATTCGACATCAGCCCGCGGGTCATCGGGCATCTCGCCGACGCTGCCAGACGCGTCGAGCGGGGCGAGCAGTACGTTCTCCACCTGCCGCTGGAGCCAGACGACCCGACGCACGCGTGGGAGCCGGCCGTCGTGTCGTACTGGCAGCGGTTCGGAAGCTGGATTGGCACCGAGATCATCCCCCGGCCGTTGCCACCCCCCCTCGACACCACGCGCGTGCGGGCCATCCAGGTTCGGGCGGATCTCGTCAGGTCCGTGCACTCGAGGGACCTCAACATCATCGTCGAGCGACTCGAGCCAGGTCACGACGCATCGTTTGATCTGATCGTGGCGACCAACATCCTCGTGTACTACGAACCGTTCGAACAGGCGCTGGCGCTCGCCAACGTCGCCGCCATGCTGCGGCCAGGCGGTCTGTTTCTGACGAACACGCTGAAGGACCGGCTGCCGGTCCCGGCGCTGTCTCCGCCGATTCCGGTCGACGTGGTCTTCGACCGGCGAGGCGGCGGCGATACGCTCTACTGGTTCCGACGTCTCCCGAAATAATCGCCGGACTACTGAGGTTGGACGACTAGCGAAGGACACACCGGGTTTCCCGATACGTCGGGAAACCCGGTTTTCTAGAGCTGAGCTACCAGCGGGGCTCGCGGCGACGACCACCGCCACCGCCCGCGCCAGCGAAGGAGCCGCCGTCGTTCGTCTTCGGGCGCGCTTCATTCACCGTCAAGCGCCGGCCGTCCACTTCCTTCTCGTTGAACCGCTCGATCGCGGCCTTCGCGCCTTCGTCGGTCGCCATCTCGACAAACGCGAATCCGCGCGAACGGCCCGTCGCCTGGTCGGCGACGATCCGGACGGAATCAACCGGTCCGGCTTCGGCAAACATGGCGTTCAAGGTCTGGTCGTCGGTGGAAAAAGCAAGGTTCCCAACATAGAGCTTTCGATTCATCGGTCGTTCTCTCTTCCTGTCTGCATACGGCAGAGCTGCCGCAAAACGCGCGGCGTCACGAAAATAGCCTCGTGGACCATCCACGGAACTGCTGCAGGGCAAGAGGGGAACGAGAAGCGCTCGATCGGCTCAGGGCGATGTCAGCGGCGGGGCTAACGTAACGGTCTGATGATACCGCGACTGGCGGCCGGACGCCAAAATCGACATCGACGACTCTTCCCAATCTCGTTCGGACGAACGCCTGGATATCCGCCCGTCACCTGATGACCTCGCGATGATCATCTACACGTCGGGCTCGACGGGGCGGCCGAAAGGCGTGATGCAGACGCACCGGAACGTCCTTGCCGACACGCGCAATCTGACCAACGAGTGGGGCATCAGCGTGCACGACCGATGGTTGTGGCACACGTCGGTGGGCTTTGCAGGCTCGGCCAGGACTGTCTACTCCGCGCTGCTGAACGGCTCGGCTCTCTATCCCTTCGACAGCAAGGGCAAGGGATTCGCAGAACTGTCGGACTGGCTGCTGCGCCACGGAATCACGATCTTCCGCACGGGTACCGACGACGTATCGCGCGTTCATGGCCACGCTGCCGGAGGATGTGGTGTTTCCCGACGTGCGGGTTCTCTCAATGGGTGGCGAGCCACTGTTCCGGGCCGACCTGCACGAGTTCAACCGGCACTTCCTGCCGCACTGCGTCCTGGTGCATCCGTTCGGGCCCACCGAGTGCATGGCCGTGTGTTGGAACGTGATCCCGCACGGGGGCCAGATCGCCGGACACAAGGTACCAATCGGTTATCCGCTCGATGGCATGACCGTGAGGCTGCTGGACGAGGGCGGTCGAGAGGTGGCGGATGAAGAGGTCGGCGAGATCGCCGTGAAGAGCCGCTATCTCTCACCTGGGTACTGGCGCGACCCGGATCGAACGAGCGCGGCATTCATCAGCGACGAACCCGGGAGCGGTGCGCGCGTCTACCTCACCGGCGATCTCGGCAAGAGATCGAACGGATGGTTGTCTCACGCACATGGGCCGGCGTGATTTTCAGGTGAAGATTCGCGGCTTCAGGATTGAAGTGTCGGAGATCGAGACGGCCCTCCGCGAGATGGACCGAATCAGCGACGCCGTCGTGGTCGGACGGACGAACGATTCCGGCCAGAGTCGACTCGTGGCGTACTTCGTGCCGGCGACGAGACCCGGTCCCACGGTGAGCGAGATCCGGGCGAACCTGTCGCGCACGCTGCCCGACTACATGGTGCCGTCCATCTTCGTGGCGATGGACACGCTGCCGAGGACACCGAACGGCAAGACCGATCGTCTTCGCTTGCCCGCCGTCGAGGGCATCCGCCCGGAGATGGCTGTTCCATTCAGCCCGCCAGGCACTCCGACCGAGGAGACGCTCGCACGACTCTGGGCTGAAGCGCTCGGGCTCGATCGAGTGGGCGTCCACGATGACTTCTTCGAATTGGGTGGCGATTCACTGCTCGCGCTGAAGTTGCTGAGCCGGATCGAGCAGACGTTCCAGACACCCCTGTCGCTGAAAGAATTGCTCCAGGCACCCACAATCGCCGGTCAGTCTGCACGAGTGGTCGACGGCCGCGATACGCCCACGCGGGTCTCCCTCGTCGAGGTGCGCCGGCCTGCCGACGCGTCGGAAGCCTCCCGTCCGCCGCTCGTCGTCGGCCCGACGCTATTTGGACACGTCGGCGAGTGGCGCGAACTGGTCCAGGGGACCGAGTTCGACCGGGCCGTGTACGGGATCGAGTTCCACGGCGACACCGCGTTCCCGACGGAGCGACCGACGCTCGAAGAGATTGTTTCAAACGTCGCGGACGCGATGATCGCGCAGTTCTCAGACAAGCCGGTCCATCTCGCCGGCCATTCGTTTGGCGCTCACGTCGCATACGAGCTCGGCCAACAACTTCGGGCGCGAAGGGTCGCTCCGCTGTCGATCGTTCTGGTCGATGCCGGCGCCTACACGCCAGCCGCGTCGTTCAGACTTGCTGATTTCGTCTCGATGGCGGCGAATCTCCCCGGCTGGTTCGCCACGGAGTGGCAGTTCTACGGCCTGCCCGAATCTGTGGAAACGGATCAGGCGACGCAGGGCGGCACGACACGCGATGTCGGCCGCGGGTGCCGCCGATCCCGCGTTGGCCGGCGAGGATCCGCGCAGCCTGAGAACGGCGATGCTGGCGTTCGATTGGTCGAGCCTGCCGGTCGTGTATCGGCGGCGATTGGCGCAAAGCTACACGGCGGTCAGGAACTACCGGCCGCGGCCGACGGAAAATCGCGTGGTGTACCTGCGATGCCGGGTGCAGAACCTGGTCCACCGTCATCGGCCCGATGGCGGGTGGGGTCGGTACGTGCCGGCCAAGTCGCTGGAGACGTTCACGATTCCTGGCGATCACGGGAGCGCACTACACGTCCGCTGGAAACCTGCGTTCCTGACGATCCTTCGTCAGGCCCTGGACGCAGGCTCGTGAGGCCCGCGAAGCGGTAAGCCGGGCAAAGGGCAGACTCGGGCCCGGCCTGGTGTTCTTCTTCACGGCCATGGGGCCGGGAACCTTCCTGACGAGCGCCGTGGCTGGCGCGACGTACGGGTACGCGCTGCTCTGGGCGCTCGCATTGGCGCTGCTCTTCCGGTTCGTGTGGGTGAACACCGCTGCGTCGTATGTGCTGATCACGCGAGAAAGCCTGCTGCAGGGCTACGCGCGAATGGGCGGCTGGCTCGTGTGGGTCGCGCTCGTCGTGACGATTGTCGTGCGCCACTACGAGCAACCTCTACACGATCCTGCTCATGGGGAATGCCGCGCACCTGCTGCTGCCGCTGCCGACGCCGGCCAGCAGTGCGATCTGGTCGGTGGGACTGACGCTCCTTGGCGTCGTGATGATGGTGTGGGGTGGCTATCGTCTGATCGAACGCGCGTGCACCGTCGTGATCGTGCTGCTGGGCATCTCGCTGCCGATTGCCGCGGTCGTCCTCGCGTCCTGATCCGATCGCCATCGCGCGCGGCCTGTTCATCCCGACGATTCCGACGAGCGACGGGTTCTACAGCGCGATGCTGCTGCTTGCCGCCATGATTGGCGCGCAGGCGGGAAGCATGAGCAATCTGAGCTACACCTACTTCGCCACCGAGCGAGGCTGGTCCGGCGCCGAAGACCTGCGACGGCAGCGGACGGATCTCGTGACGAGCACGTTCTGCCGGTTTGGCGTTGGCGCGCTGCTGCAGGTCGCCGCGGCCGCGACCATCCTGCCGCTGGGCATCACGCCTCAGAGTGCCGGGCACCTCGTGCGCATATTTGGCGACAGCATGGGCGTGATGGGTACGGTGATTTTCGGCGTGGGCCTCTGGGGCATCTGCTTCAGCAGTTTTGTCGGCGGCACGATGGGCTACTCGCTGATCGTGCGCGACATCTGCCGGCGGTTCGTGCCCGGGCTACGCGTCGCGGTCGACTCTCCAGTGCTGACCGAACCAAGCGGCCACGACGCCGTGTACCGGTGGTCCGCGGCGCTGCTCGGTCTGTCGCCGCTCTACATCGTGTTCCTCGGCGTGGAGCCCGTCGCGCTGACGCTCGTCGTGCGCTCGATGGTGGTGATCGTCATTCCGGTGCTGGTGGTCTCGCTGTTGAAGATCGCCAACGATCGCTCGCTGATGGGCGACCATCGGCCTGGCGCGTTCAGCAACGCCGTGCTGTCGTTGCTCGTCGTCGTGTCGATCTATCTCACGGTCAGGGATTCGGGCGAATGGTGGCGGATGCTTGCAGAGTAGGATCCGTGCTATCTCTTGCGAACCATGCGGAGCGCCCTGACGTGCGCCATCGCGGCCTGGGCGTTGCTGACGACGCTGTCGGGCGCCGCCACCGGGCAATGCCTTCCGATTGCGGTCGGTAATCCGGACGGCAACTATCTGGTCCCCGGGGTGCGCGGCGACATCGTTTACCGCCGCGTCAACGGGGCGCCCCTTGCGCTGGATGCCTACGTCCAGCAGACCGGCAATCGGCGCCCAGCCATCATCGTCGTTCACGGCGGCAATTGGGACACCGGGAGCCGGATCGCCTTCACAGGACAGTTTCTCGAGCTCCTGACCAGGGCCGGGTACAACTGGTTCGCGGTGGACTATCGCGCGAACGGCCTCGCGCGGTTCACCGACGCTGTCGACGATCTTCGTGCCGCCGTGGAGTTCGTGCGGTGTCACGCCGGCGAGTTCCGCATCGATCCCGATAACGTGGCGGTGCTCGGTGAGGATTCCGGCGCGCACTTGGCCGTGTCGCTTGCTGCCGGCGCGCCGAGTGGCGTGCGCGCTGTCGTCAGCATCGGAGGGTTCTATGACCGCGGTGGTGTGCCGGCCCTGAATCTGCAGCGGATGCCGCCGCTTCTCGTCATCCACGGCAGCGGCGATACGGAATCACCGTTGTCGCAGGCCGACGCGTTCTGCGACACGGTCGGCCGAGCGGGCCGATCCTGCGAGCTCCTCGCGGTCGAAGACGCCATCCACCGGCCGGAGAATTGGCGGCCGTCTCAATGGGGCTACAAGTCGCGCCTGACGGCCTGGCTGGGACAGACGCTCGGCCTCTCGGCGGCGAATCACACGCCCTACGTCACCCGCCTCCAAAAGGAGATCGTCTTCAGTCCGGCTCATGGCCTGACGCTCGATGCGTGGACGCCGCCCGGTCCGGGCCCGTTTCCCGCCGTCATCATCGCCCACGGCGGTGGATGGGAAGCCGGCGACAGGGTGACGTACGTCACGCCAGTGTTCGAGCCGCTCGCCAAGCGCCGGCTTCGCATGGTTCTCGATCGACTACCGCCTGACACCCGAGTTCCGCAACCAGGATCAACTCGACGATCTTCGAGCCGCTGTCCGGTTCGTGAAGGCCAACGCGGAACGGTTTCGGATCGACCCACGCCGGATCGCGATTCTTGGCGAGTCGGCGAGCGGCCAGATGGTCGCCCAGTTGGCCACCGATCCCATAGACGGAGTCGCCGCCGTCGTGTCGTTCTACGGGGTGTATGACTTCCTCCAGATGACGGCCAGCTTCGCACCGCGCTCCGTGCCCGCACGGCTCTTTGGCTTGACGGAGATGAACGCCGAGGCACGCGACGTCCTCACCCGATTCTCGCCGCTGCACCAGGCGAAGCCCGGCATGCCTCCCCTGCTGCTGATTCAAGGCACGGCGGATCGGCTGCACGCGCAAGCGCTGGCCTTCAGCGCACGGCTGGATCAAGTTGGGTGCCGACTACGAGCGGCACGACGTGCCCGGGGCGCCGCACGGTGTGGAGAACTGGGAGGGACATCCGGAGTGGATGTCGTACAAGAAGACACTCGTGGACTGGCTGGAGCGGAAACTGAGGGCGCGGTGAGATCCGTTCGCCTCAGCGGCCGGCCTGCTACGATACGGCTCCTCGTGCTCCTCGGGAGGGACCCTGCGCCATGACTGATCTCAGCCTCGGCTCGCCGCCAACCGATTGTTCGACGAGTCTCCGTGCTCTTGCCGTTTCTGGTCCTCCTGCGTGGGGATGCCCTCGGTCGAGGCGCAACGGCCCGTGCCGGTCGCGGCCCCCGCACCTGCTCCAGACGCCTTGGATCGGATGAACGAGTCGATCGACGCGCTGACGAAAAAGGTGTGGCCGAGTGTGGTCCAGATCCTCGTGACCAGCTACGGCGCGAGCGACCCGGACGGTCGAGGCAATGCCAACATCGTCGTCGGCCGGCAACGATCGAGCGGCTCGGGATTTGTGATCGATCCGGACGGCTACATCATGACGAACGCGCATGTCGTGAACGACGCGCTGCGGGTTCAGGTGGTGCTGCCGGCGCCCGATGCCGACGGGAGGCTGGCGACGGCTCTGTCGGGCAAGATGAATATCGTGCCGGCGCGTATCGTGGGCACCTCCACTGAGGTCGATCTCGCCCTGTTGAAGATCGACGGCGTGAAACTCCCGGCACTGCCGCTGGCGACCTACAGCAACGTACGCCAGGGCGAGACGGTGTTCGCGTTCGGCAGCCCGAGTGGACTGCGCAACACGTTGACGCACGGGCTCGTGTCCGCCGTGGCCAGACAAACGGATCCCGATTCGCCGTTGATCTATCTGCAGACCGACGCGCCGATCAATCCGGGAAATTCCGGCGGCCCCCTGGTCAACATCCGCGGCGAGGTGGTGGGTCTCAACACGTTCATCCTGTCTCAATCCGGCGGCAACGATGGTTTGGGATTTGCGGTTCCGTCGGCAACCGTCAGGACGGCGTTCCGCCAGTTCAGGCAGTACGGCCAACTTCGGCGGCAGGAGGTTGGCATGAGCCTGCAAACGATCACGCCATCCATGGCGGCTGCGCTCGGTCTCGCGAGAGACAATGGCGTCATCGTGTCGGACGTCTGGCCTGGCGGGCCGGCAGAAGCCGCCGGCATGAAGGTTGGTGACGTCCTCGTGTCGGTCGATGGTCAACCGGCCGACAACCTGCCGACCGTCAACTACAACTTCCGGCTCAGGGACTCGCCGGAACGGGCCGTCATCGTGGTGCTCAGGGGCACGGCGCAGTTCAGCCTGAGTGTCGCCACGGTCGAAGAACGCAGCGACTTCGATGCCGTGTCCTCGATGGCCGATGTCGAGAAGAACATCGTCCGTGAGCTCGGCATCCTTGGCGTGGAAATCGATGCCCGCATCGTTGCCGCGGCGCGGGGACTCAGAAGTCCAAACGGCGTCATCGTCGCGGCCCGCGTGGCGGGTGCCACGACCGAGGTACCTGTTCTGGCGAGGGACGTCATCCGCAGCGTGAACGACCGGCCGGTGACCACGCTGCAGGGACTCAGGGAGGCCGTCCGCGCACTCGCACCGGGTGCGCCGGTGACGCTGCAGATCCAGCGCGGGCCGAGGCTGATGTACGTGTCCTTCACGCTGGAGTGAAGGACGCCCTGTGGATCACCGCAGCGACTGCACGTAGCGCACGATGTTGATGACCTGCTCGTCGGTGAGCGCGTCGAACAGGCCAGTCGGCATCACGGACGACCCCTCGATGTAGCCGGCTTCCTTGATGCTGTCCTTCGGGACGACCTGGTTCGTGCCGCCGGCAAGCCGAACGACGACAGCCTCGGCGGTCTCGTCCCCGAAGAACCCGTCGTAGACGGAGCCGTCCTTCGTCTCGACGTGGAAGGTCCGGAACACGCTCTCCACCGCACGGTCCGGATCGAGCACGGCGGTGAGGATGGCATTGGTCGCCCGGTCTCGGGATCCCGCGAGTGACGGACCGAACCCGCTTCCGCTCTGACTCGTGGAGTGACAGACGCCGCACGTACCCTTGAACAGCGCCTCGCCACCCGCGATGTCGGCCTGTGGCGACGCGTTGACAACCTGCGTCAACCGCGTGATGCGTTCTGAAATGCGCGCGCCGCTCTTCGGGAGGCTTCGGCGGCGCCGTCCTGAGATCCCCCGCCCACTCGCTCGACACCGCCGCGGGAGGCCTCCGGTGGCCCTTCTCCTCCACCATCTGCACGAGCAGGTTCTGGAAGGCCCGTTCGTACGGACCACCGGGCGCGAGGTAGTCGCGGTTCCAACCGGTGATCGTCGCGGCAGGGTTCGGCGCGGTCCGCCAGCGCTTCACCCATGCCAGCTCTTCGGCGGCCAGCGGCTCGGGCGCGTCACGGAAATACCGCAGCACCTCGTTGCGCACTCGGAAGCTCTGCTCATTGCTCAGTTCCTGGGCCAGTTCCTGCAGCAGCGCAAACACCTGCGGCATCGGCGGACGAACCGTGGAGAGCGCTCGCACAGCTTCGAACCGCACGTCCACGTTCGAGCTTGCCAGGAGCTCGCGCCACAGCGGCAGGTCGAAGTACCCAAGCCCTTCGAGCGCCCAGATGGCCACGATCCGGACGTCGTCGGGCGTGCCACGCGCGCGGAGGAGGCGGACGAGGTCAGGGGTCAGCTGTCTGGCCCCGCGCTCGACGATCTGATGCCAGGCGGCGCGCATCTCCCATGTGCTGTCGGCCTGGAGGTGCGTCACGAGGCTTGCCGTCGGGGCGGCCGCCACGTTCGGAATGGCGCGGCTCGTCTGCGCCTTGTGCCGCACGCGCCAGATGCGGCCGCGGATCTTGTCGCGCGCCGGATGATCTCGATCGACTTCGTTGTGGGAAATGATGCTGTTGTACCAGTCGACGACATACAGGCAGCCGTCCGGCCCGAAGCGGACGGAGACAGGCCGGAAGAAGTCGTCGTCGGTCGCGATCAGGTCGGGTCGTGGCTCGAACCGGTACACCCCGTCGTCATTCCGCGTGAACGCGACGGTGTTGATCCGTCGTGTGATCGGATTCGCCACGAACAGCACGTTGTGCCACGGATCCGGAAACGAACCGCTGCGGTCATCCGACAACGCCAGCCCCGAGAACCCGGTGCCGCCGAGATTCAAATTGGGCGTGGTCGGCGGGTGGTACGGCGAGTCCGGATGCACGAGCCGCGCGCGGAAGCTCGGGTAGGTCGTGTCCCGCTCGAACGGGACAATCGCATAACCGAGGTCGTTCGCCTCGTCGATGAACACGCGGCCGTCGCGCCCCTGCGCCCAGGACCAGATGTTGTTCAGCCCCGCTCCGATGACGTCCAGCTCGGATCCGTCAGGCCGCATGCGCGCGATGACCGTGCGATCGAAATTGACGCGGGTGCCGGTGGTCGTGACGACAGTGCCGCTGTTGAGCACGCCTTGCGAGAACACGATCCAGTTGCCGGGAATGAACTCCAGTTGATGGGGCAGCGTGTGGCTGTCCTGCACCCCGAAGCCACGGAGCAACACCGACCGCCGGTCGGCCCGCCCATCGCCATCGCGGTCGTCGAGGAACAACATCTCTGGTCCCTGCGCCACGAAGGCGCCGTTGCGGTACGGCAGGACGCCGAGGGGCATCACCATGCCATCCGCGAACGTGCGGACCTGATGCGGTCCCGGTTCGTGGGGCCGGTCAACGATCACGACGCGATCCTGGCCGGGGCGGGTCCACGCCAGATGGTCGCGGTCGCGCGGGTATTCGGTCGCGGTCATCGACCACATCCGTCCCGCGTCGTCGAACACGACGGCGATGGGTTTGGGCAGGCCTGTGTCCTCGCTGGCGACCAGCTCGATCGAGAATCCTTCCGGGACGGTGAACGACGCGTGCTCCTCGGCGGCCGTGCGGGGCTGGGCCTCGGCGTTGTTGCCGATCTTGAGCGGCTGCTGAGCCGCCACCGCGACGCCGACCACGACGGAAAACAGCAGCACCCACGCGGGGAGTTGCAGGGAGATTGTGACGACATGCGAGTCCTCCCTGAATGCGACTTCACCGGAGTGTCGAAGCTTGCGTGGGACAACGGCCACAAGTCTACAAGCTCCCGCCCGCCTGGCGCGCATCGGACGCGACGTTCGGCCGCACGCCGCTCAGATCCGAAGGAAGATGCGGCGGCGCTGCATCCAGTAGAGAACCAGCCAGAAGACCATCAGGACGGCGGCGCCGCGCAACACCGGCTCGAACGGCGGCCCCAGTACGAGGAAGACTCCGCGACCGAAGTGCCGGACGAGCCCGTCCGATACGAAGTGCTCGATGGTCCAGCTCATGAGATAGATCGCGATCGAGTTGGATCCGATCACGATCAGCGGAAACGACCATCGCTTCCAGCCCTTGATCTCGACGACCGCGTAGAAGGCCGCGAGCATCAGCACGACCAGCCCGCCGCTGTAGAGCGTGTACGACGATGTCCAGATGCGCTTGACGATCGGGCAGAGGTGCAGCCACTCAAGCAGCAGACCGGCCAACGCGAGCGCGACGCCGCTCCAGACGAGGCCCTTCAGCTTCTCTCCGTGCGTGCGCGTCGTCTTCAGCCACTCCCCCGCCCACAGGCCCAACTGCATCGTCGCCAGCGTGGGGATGAAGCTCAGCGTGGACCAGCCGCCTCTGTTGAAGACGAACGACGACTCGCGCGGGAACAGGTTGAGGAACCACGTATCGAAGGCCCACGACAGGTTCGAGTTCATGTTGAAGTGGGCGAGGAAGCCGGAGTAGAGGTGTGGCCACGCAGCCGGCACACCAACCGCCGCGTAATCGAAACCCGGTGGGGGCAGCGGATAGAGCACGAACGCCGTCCAGAAGGCGACGAGGATCGTGACGAACACTATCGCCTGTGTTCGCAGCGATGCGAAGGCCAGCAGAAAAAGGAACGTGTAGCCGAGACCGATCTGCGTGAGCGTGTCCTCGAAGGTCCAGTACGTCTGGGGCCGACCGATCGATCGGATGACGATCCCGAGGACGATGAGGAGGATGCTCCGGCGCACGGCATGGCCGAACATCGCCCCGAAGCCCTGACCCGCGGCCCGCCGGCTCGCAATTGAATACGGCAGTGCCGCGCCCACGAGGAACGAGAAGGCGGGCTGGATGAGGTCGTGCAGCGAGCAGCCCTGCCAGGGCACGTGCGTGGTGTTGTACGCCACGGCCGCCCAGAAGCCGCTGTCCGGAAACGCCGTGTGCAGCGTCCACAGCTGCATCGCTTCGGCGAGCATCAGGAACATCACGAAGCCGCGAAAGACGTCGATGGACTCGACGCGCCGTCGAGCGAGGGGACTCGATTCTCTCAACGACCCGGACGCGGCCGCGGTGGTCGCTGTGACCATCGCGGGCATTCTACGCGCCGCCTGCGATGTTTTACTGGCACATGGTGCATGCTAGACTCTGCCGGCTCTCCTGGCGCAGCGGATCGCGTTCGAAGGCCCTAACACGACCCAACGTCGCGTCTCTGCCGAGTGCACGTTACTAAGTTGAGGTTCCCATGCCGCTTACACGTCGTGACGTCGGAAAGATCGCGCTGGCCACGCTGGCCGGGCCCAGCCTGTTCCAACTGCGGCCGGCCGCGCAGCAGTTAGGGAATGCCCGAATCAGCGGCGTGCTCGTCGGGTCGCAGACCTATAGCTTTCGGGCGCTGCAGGCAGATCCGAAGTCCATCATCGAGGGCTTCAAGACGGTCGGACTGTTCTCGGCCGAGCTCATGTCGAACCACGCCGAAGGCCTTGCCGGCATACCGGCGGTCCCGAACTTCGGCCGCGGCGGCGGGGGGCGGGGCACACCGCTGACACCCGAGCAGCAGGCCGAGATGAAGGCAGCTCAGGACGCGCAGAGCAAGTGGCGCATGTCTACGTCACCGGCGACCTGGGCGGCGGTGCGGAAGATGTGGAACGACGCGGGGATCGAGGTTCGCTACCTGACCTACAACATGGGCGGCGGCATTACCGATGAGATGATCGAGTACGGCATGCAGATGGCGAAGGGCTTGGGAGTGCGTGCGATCACGACGTCAACCACCGTCAGCATGGCGCCACGGATCGCGCCCTTCGCCGACAAGCACGCGATGATCGTTGCCATGCACGGGCACGCCAACATTAAGGACCCGGAACAGATCTCGACCGAAGAAACGTTCCTCAAGTGTTTCGCGGCTTCGAAGAACATCTGGGCGAACCTCGACATCGGTCACTACACGGCCGCCGGCCTCAACCCGGTGGACTTTTTGCAAAAGCATCACGGTCGGATCACGAACCTGCACGTGAAGGACCGAAAGAATCTGGCGAACGGCCAGGCCAACGTGCCGTTCGGACAAGGCGACACGCCGGTGAAGGAAGTCCTGCAGCTCCTGAAGAAGAACAAGTGGGACATCGCCGCGAACGTGGAGTTCGAGTACATGCCGAACGAGCCGTTGGTCGAGATGCCGAAGTGCCTCGCATACATTCGAGAGGCATTGGCGTAGTGGCGGCCCGGCCGTAACGTGGCCCGGCGGCGAAAAGTGCCGAAGTCCGAAGTCATTCGCGCGCTGATCGATCGAGCCGGCCCGATCGAGACCAGCGATGACCTGATTGAGCTGCACGATTGCGCCGTCCGTCACCACACTTTTCACGCCGATCATCACGACTCCGCCCGCCCTCGAGCGTGACGATGTAATTCATGCGCCATCCTCGCGCGCGTTCTGAGCAATTCTTATGAAACGGCTTATCTATTCTTAAGACACTTTCAGAAAGAGTTTGTACATGAGGGTGAACGTCGCGATCGCAGATCGAGGGCCGCGAAAGGTCTCGAGGAGAGCTGCGAAACGCCTCCCGCTGTGCTCTCACCCGACATTTGCGACCTGAAACGTGTCCGGGGGACCGGAAGGCACTCGAGCGCCATGTGAAAGCGGTTCGGGCTGCTACGTCGCCCGTGTCGAAGGCGCGAGACCTGCTGATCTACGAGCTCGAGGTCGAGACCGACGCGGGCATGGTGCGTGTGTCGTTCGACGAGTCCGGCGTGCCTCCGAATCTATCGGCGCTCGTGGACAGCCTGGTCTCACGCGCCAAGCCGATGCCTCTCTGATTCCCTATGGCCGTATGGCCGATGACGTGACGATCGCGTGCTGAGTTGCGAACCATGAAGGCATGAAGAGTGTTGAGAGGCCCGAACGCGCACCGACCGACAAGGATCGCGCCAGAACTTCCAGAATACCTCTCCGAAAGCCCGGAAACGCAGCCCGGAAGGTCGCGCAACGCGCTGAGGAGACGCGGGAACCCGCGAGATCGGCTTCACGCAGGCGGAAAGTAACCGGCAAGAGTAGTCTGCCCGTCGAAGGTCACTCTGGATTGCGCGAGCGCCGAATCGAGCAGCACGAGATCGCGGATTCCCGCCCTCCGGTCGAACAAGCGCAGCCGACGGCGGCTCGAGGCGATTCTGAGCTTGCGGCGTTCCGGCACGGCCGAAGAACTGAGACGCTACTCCTGAATGGCCCGGTCGATCGGAAACGGTCGACCGGACCACGCGCGCTTGGCCGTCCAGTCAATGGCAGGATCCGTCCAGAACGCGTCGCCCGGCGGAAGGCCAAGCGGGACGAACGCGAACGCGCAGAGATAGAGGCTGCCGGTCGAGATATACCGCTCGCCGATGTCGGGCTGATGGCCGGCAAAGCCGATCCGGAGCCAGCCGCTCTCATCGAACGTCTGCGGCGCGTCGAGGCTGCGGCCGATCACGGCGGTCAGCGCCTCGCGTGCCTGTGCTGGCGGGAGGTCGGCCGGGAGCTTGTGGCGCAGCGCCGCCTGCGCCAGTGCGTGGAACGCGCCGCACCGATAGGCAATCGAGCGGCCGATCGGCGGGAAGCTGCCGTCGGGCGCGATGAGCCGCTCGAGGACCGCCGCGTACCGCGTGGCGCGCGCGTCTTCCTTCGGTTTGAGCGCGGTCCACGCCGGATGCTCGTCGCCGCACGCATCGAGCACGTCGATCATCATCGGGTGGATGACGAAGCTGCCGTAGTAGTCCCAGTGGAACACCGGCCCGTCGCTGTAGGCGCCGTCGCCGACGTACCACTCGTCGTGCTGCCTGAGCGCGTAGTCCACGCGCACGCGATCCCAGCGCGCGCCAAGCTGTTTCAGCGCGGCCTCGACCGTCGCGGCAAAGAGCAACCAGTTGTTGAACGCCGGGTGAATGACGCGCGCCGATTCGAACGCGGCAATCAACCGCGACCGCACGCCGGCATCGAGGCCCTGCTGCAGCACGCGCGGCGCTCGCAATACCGCCTGGGCCAGAAACGCCGCATCGACCAGCGGCTGGTTGCCCTCGGTGAAGTTGAGGCGGTCGGGTGAGCTCGAGTCGAGCGCCTGCGCAAGTCCGCGGTGCGTCAGTGCTCGATACCGCGCGCGGAGTAACTGCTCGTCCGCCGATCCTTCGTCGCTCTCGAGCCACGGCGCGATGCCTGCGAGCAACCGGCCGACGGCCTCGAGATGCGTCACGCTCGACCGGTTGGCGCCGCTCTGCTCCTCGACCGGCATGCGCGCCTTCAACGTGCCGGCCGCAAGATTGACCAGGACCGGCTCGGCGACGCGCCGCAACCACGCCACCCAGCGCTCGCGCTCGGAACGAGCGTGGCCTGTGCACGGTCCCGGCCTTGAACGACGGTTGCCGACGCCACCGCACCCGCCGCCGTGGCCAGAAATCGTCTCCTGTGCATACGCGTGAGCCTACCCCACACCGCAAGTCGGGCGCCCGGTGCCTGGGGGCGTCGTGGACTGAGCTGACATATGTCTCCGGAATAGACCGGCGAAGGCGGTCCGCCTTCGCTGATCCCGCTTCAGAGCCGCGGACGCCGAAGGTGAAAATCAGTGACCTTCTGCAACTGATGCGCGAACGACAGGAGTGTGTCGTCGTTGAACAGCGCCCCGATGATCACTGCCGCGATCGGTTGCGGGTTGAGCGGCGCGCTCGACTCGGCCGGCCCGCCTGCCCTGCCTGCCACCTGTCCAGGGACGTCGAACTTGTACGGCACCACGACGCACGGATGACCCGTCTGCGCCGTGAGGGCCGTGTCGGCTTGCGGACCGCCGATGAAGAGGTCGAGGTCGCCCATGAACGCCGCCCACCGTTGAATGAGCACCTGGCGGCGCCGCTGGTTCTGCACGAACTCGAACGCCCGAGCGGTGCGCCCGTTGACGAACCGCGGGTTCCAATCGGCCGGCGCCATCGGGCTGGCAGGGGCGCCGCCGCCCGGCGCGGCGGGAGGGCCACCCGCGCGGCTTCCCGGGGTTGGCTCGGGAAGCGCTGACAGATCCAACCCAGTCTCGCGCGCCTTTCGCTGCACGTACGCGTCGAACGCGGCGGCGCCCTCGACGTTGAGCCCGCTCATGGCGCCCGTCACCGTCGGCCGCGCGCCGATCTCCTTCGGCTGCACGCCGAGCGCGCGCAGTCTCTCCACGAGCTCCGGCGGCGCGTTCGGTGTCGACGCCCACGCGAAGCGACGCCAGCCTGATGTTCCTGTCGAACTGAAACGGCGTCGTCACGGTCGACGGATCTTTCTCATCGACGCCGTGGATCGCGTTGAAGACCATCGCGCAGTCTTCAATCGTCCGGCACATGGGTCCGACGCGATCCATCGACCAGGCCAGCACCATGCCGCCGTGACGACTCACGCGGCCGAACGTCGGGCGCAGTGCGCTCACGCCGCACCGGATCGACGGCGATACGATCGAGCCCTGCGTCTCGGCGCCGATCGAAAACGCCACGCAGCCGGCCACCGTTGCCGACGCCGGACCGGCCGAGGAGCCGCTCGACCCCTGGGTGAGATTCCACGGGTTGTTCGTGCGGCCGCGAAACCACTGATCGTTCTGTGCAAAAAGGCCGGTCGACAACTTGGCGATGAGCACGGCGCCGGCGTCGCGCAGGCGCACGGCGACCTCCGCGTCTTCGTCGATGACTCGGTTCTCGAAGTCCGCGGCGCCCCAGGTCGTGGGCACGCCTTTCGTCGAGAAGATGTCTTTGAGGCCGTAAGGAATGCCGTGAAGCGGGCCGCGGTACTTGCCCGCCTTGATCTCGGCGTCGGCGCGAAGCGCTTCGGCCCGCGCCTGGTCCGCCATGATCGTCACGGCACAGTTGAGTGTCGCGTTCAGCCTTGTGATGCGGTCCAGGTAGATGTTGGTGAGCCGGGCCGATGTAATACGCCGCTCTTTCACGAGCGCCGACAGCCGATGCGCGGGCAGAAACGCGATGTCCTCATCCGAGACGGGTACGGCGCCCATCCATCTTTCGACCGTAAACGTCGCGCGATCGAACGCGGCACGACCTCGCGCGCGGGCGAGCTTCTCGAGGAGCGCTCCCGTGCCACCCGGATACGGTTGAAACTGGAGCGCGAGCGGCTCGCCGTTGCCAAGCTGCAAGACGGCGGGAGTCGCGGGTGCCTGCACGGGCGAGGGCGCGGTCTGGACGGCCCCTTCGGTCCGGGCCGTCAGTCCCAGCGTGCCTGCAGCCGCCGCGACGACGGCACGACGGACGAACTCGCGGCGATCGAGGTCGGAAGCGGCCTCGGTCTCGACTGCGATCGTGTGATCCTCGTCTGTCCCTTCGACCACGTCCTCGTCGCCTCTGTCCATGTGACACCTTGTCGATTGAACGTGAACGGGATAGTACATCGCTGGGGCTGAGTGCGCGTTGTGTCAGACCTGGGCAGGAGGATGAGCGTGCGATTCGCTATGTCCCGGCGGGACTGGTTGACGGGATGCCTGTCGCTGGCGGGTGGAACAGTCGCGGCACGTGCCGCTCGCGCTGTCCCCGGCGCTGGCGCGCCGCCCGAGGCCAGGCCCCAGGCGATTACCGCCGCTCGCCGGATCGAGACGGTGACCGGCCCGATCGATCCGGCACAGCTCGGGCTCACGCTCATGCACGAGCACGTGCTCGTGGACTTCATCGGCGCCGGCGAAGTTCGTCGGTCGCGCTACGATGCCGACGCCGTCTTCAGGCAGGCGCTGCCTCATCTGCGGCAGGTGAAGGCGCTCGGCGGCGCGACGCTTGTCGAGTGCACGCCGGCGTATCTCGGACGCGATCCGCACCTCCTCAGGCGGCTCGCCGAGGCGTCCGGCCTCCACATCCTCTCGAACACCGGCTACTACGGTGCAAACCAGGACAAGCACCTGCCGCCGCATGCGTTCACCGAGAGCGCGGACGAGATCGCCGCCCGCTGGATCCGTGAGTGGGACCGCGGGATCGACGACACCGGCATCAAACCGGCCTTCATGAAGATCGGCGTCGATGCCGGCCCGCTCTCCACAGTTGACGCCAAGCTCGTGCGCGCCGCGGCCCTCACACACAAAGCAACGGGACTACCGATTGCCTCGCACACCGGGAACGGCGTGGCCGCCTTCGAGCAGCTCGATCTCCTCGAACAAACGGGCGTCCCGCTGTCGGCGTTCATCTGGGTGCACGCCCACAGCGAAATGGACTCGTCACGACATGTCGGCGCCGCAACGCGCGGCGCCTGGGTGGAGTTCGATGGCCTCAGCGAGAAGAGCGTGGACAGGCACGTCGCGCTGGTGCTCGAGATGCGAGCCGCAAAGCAGCTCGACCGTGTGCTCGTCTCGCATGACGCAGGCTGGTATCACGTCGGGGAACCGAACGGCGGCAACTTCCGGCCGTTCGACACGCTCTTCACGAAATTCGTCCCTGCTCTCAAGACCGGCGGCGTCACGGACGCCGACATCGATCGTCTGCTCGTCGACAATCCACGCCGCGCTCTCACCGGTGCCTGAAGGTCCGCCGGGCTGAGCTCGGCGCCGCTATCTCGCAGCCCTCGCGACCTGCTCATAGGCCGAGGTCGATCCCATTCAGCGTTAGCAATTCGTCTGCAACCTCATACTGATACCAACGTTGAAGTCGTTCTGTAGGAACCGCCTGACACAGATCCTCCAGATTCGCTCGAAACCCGCGGTGTAGGTACAAAACAGGTACAGCGAGCTCGGCGGTCAACCGGCTCCAACACTCCACCGCTCCGGATGAGCGCGCGGACCGGTGAGCGGCTCGAGTCTTGAGCGTCTCGCGTTCGATTTTGAAGCGATGGCGCAGACAGGCTCAACAAACCCTGTTGGCATAGCCTCCACCGTCGCCCCGGATCGACGGTCTTTCCTGTTCGTCGGTTCGGGGTCCAGCAAAGAGCAGTTTGTCGACCCATTAACAAGCGGGAGTTGCCGTTCAGAAACGGGCGTTCGGTTCGTGGGACGTCGAGTCGCTAGTTCGCAGGCTTCCCCAGCTGGCCGTGGGCAGCGCCGCTCCTGAGCCGAACGTTCGGTTCCTGACTCTGTTCCCTGGGTGCGTCTGATTCAAACCGTCTTGGCTTCTGCCGGATTGAGTTGGACGGTACAAGGCGCTTTCAGATTCTCGTGATTGTCTCCACGCCGGTGACATCAGTTCGTCGGCACGAGGCGCTTCAGCTCCTCGAACCAGTTCTGGATCACGACCATCTCGCGCACGCCGTGCGGATCGGGCTGACGGACCACGAGAAAGCGGCCGTCAGGGAGGACGTCGTAGCCGGCGCCCTGATTGTTGCTGCCGG
The DNA here is from genome assembly GCA_963739035.1 of uncultured Acidobacteriota bacterium. Lineage (GTDB taxonomy): Bacteria > Acidobacteriota > Vicinamibacteria > Vicinamibacterales > SCN-69-37 > CAVTYZ01. The sequence continues at coordinate 166,481 of CAVTYZ010000018.1, forward strand.
TGTAGACAGCCGCTGTGCCAGAGGGTCCCGCCGTCCTCAGGCTGACCACCACTCGCGGAAGACCGAGATCGAGAGTGCCGTTCTTGACGCTGAACGAGGCGGCCATGATGGTCGCTTCGTTTTGGAAGAACAGTGTCCGGCCGTCGCGCGACCACATCGGTCCGAGGCCTCGAGCGACGATGACATCTTCGCCACTCGGGTAGGCCCGAACGCGCACGTCCGTCACAGATGGAGTCGCCGACACGTACGCGAGCCACCGTCCGTCGGGAGAGAACGCGCCGCCGTACGCGGGCGTGGACGATTCGATGATCGCCGTGTCGGACGGTTTGTCCGTCAACGTGACGGTCCACAACGAGTGCCGATCGACTTCCTGTCGTGTGTACGCAAGGACCCTGCCGTCGGGTGAAAAGGAGTCGGGATGGAGCAGCGTGTCCGGACCTGTCTTGACGAGTAGTTGCTCACGCCCATCGGGATGCCGCAGAAACAGGCTCTCGCCATCGTCTGCGTGGTGGCGTAGCGCCAGGGATCGGCCGTCGGGATGCCAGACGGCGCCGTTCGTCTCGCCGGAGCGCGCGAGCGCGGTCGCCGTACCGCGCACCGTATCGACGAGTTGGACGGAGGCGTGGTTTGCCGTCAGAAGGCTGATGGCCACGTGGCGTCCGTCGGCTGATGCCCGCGGCCTCCGTATGACGCCCGACACGCCGGGAACGGCGTCGAAGGCACCGTCAGAGTTGAGTCGGCCGACGGCGTATTCGGACGGATCGACCTCGCGTAGATAAACGAGCGTGCCGGTCGGCGACACCGCCATCTGTTGCGTCAGACTGGCTCTTCGTACCTGTTCGGGCAGGGCAACGGCGGGACCGGTCAGCGCCAGACGGCTTGCATCGAACGGCGCCGCCAGGAGCGTGTCGCCCTGATCGAACAGGAGATGTCCGCTCGCGAGCACCCATCCGGCGCCGGAGGATTCGATGATCCGAGTCCGTTCTTTGGAGCTCAGCCGAACCGCCTCGACATGCCCCGTCGTGAATCCGGTCGCCAGGGCATAGAACAGCACGCCGCCAGACTGAGGCAGGAATCCTGTGGGCCAGTGCAGCACCTCCCCTTTTTCCAGCGTTGTCAGCGCCTGGGCCGTTCCTCCGTCCGCGCTGATCTGCTTCAGCCCCTCGATGCCGGCGCCGCCGAACACGATCATCCCCGAGTCGAGCCACACGCCCTGCACCCAGGTCCCGCTCGCGATGCCAGTCGCGATCGTTACCGGATTTCCGCCGTCGAGCGGCATCTTCCGGAGCTCGCCAGTCGCCGTGAAGAATCCGACCGACCGTCCGTCGGGCGAGAAGAACGGCTGACCGGCGAGGTACGTGCCGGGGAGATCGGCGACGTCGAAGCTGGACAGCGAGCGTACGCGAAGCTGAAATGCGCGTTGTCGCGGCGCCCCGACATTTGTACTCACGTAAACGATTCGGGTGCCGTCCGGCGAGATCGCGAGCGACTGTCCCGGACTTCCAGGCATGCGGATTGGCTTGTCAGCGGGCACGACCATCGTCAGGCGAGACGGTTCGCGCGGCGCGCCGCCGCTCGTGGACGATTGATAGGCCAACACGGTCGCGATCGCGCCGGCGATCACGCCCGCGAGAGCGGCCGCGACTGGCATGAGTCGTGCGCGGACGCGGCGCAGCGGCGGCCGCTGATGGGGGTGTGGACCCGCCTTCTGATCCAGCAGGAACAGCGCCGTCGAGAGGTCGCGAATCCGGTCCTTGCGCTCCTTGACGAGACAGCCGGTCGAGCGAGCTGGCGGACTCCCGCGGGCAGTCCGGCCGGCAGGGCCGTCCAGTCGGGCTCGCTGCGAAGCACGGCGGCGAGCGTGTCGGTGACGTCGGTACCTTCGAACGCGCGCTTGCCGGTCAGCATCTCGAAGAGCACGCAGCCGAACGCCCAGACGTCGGCGCGCTTGTCGACGCGATGGCCCTTCGCTTGTTCCGGCGCCATGTAGGCGGCCGTGCCGAGAATCATGCCCATCGCCGTGGCCGCGGGCGTGGTGAGTGTGGGTGAGTTGTCGAGCTCGCCCTGAGCCGTGAGCCCCGAGTCTTGAGCCGGTCGAGGCCTTCGCTAGTCCGAAGTCGAGCACCTTGACGACGCCGTCGTCGGTGACCTTGACATTGGCGGGCTTGAGATCGCGATGGATGATGCCGTGGTCGTGCGCGGCCGAGAGCGCGTCGGCAATCTGGCGCGCGATGTTGAGAGCGTCTGTCAGTCTTGGGGCTTGAGGCTTGAGGCTTGAGTCGATCAGCTCCGCCAGGGTTCGTCCTTCGACGAGCTCCATCACGAGCGCATGGACACCGTCGTGGTCCTCGAACCCGTGGATCTGCGCAATGTGTGGATGGTTGAGCGACGCGAGCACCTGGGCCTCGCGCTTGAAGCGGGCGAGCCTGTCGGCGTCCTGCGCGAACGCGGCTGGCAGGACCTTCAGCGCGACATCGCGATGGAGACGGGTGTCGCGGGCGCGATAGACCTCGCCCATTCCGCCCGCGCCGATTGGGACGACGATTTCATACGGGCCGAGGCGAGTGCCGGCCGCAAGGGACATGGGAGGGTGCGCGGATTATAGGACTTGGAACCGCGAACGAACCAGCTAAAACCCTACCTAGCTCATCGCGTCGGCGCTATTGGCCCAGACGAAACACGCCGCCTTTCGGGGCCACTTCCACCCAGCGCCCATCGAGGCGAACAACCAAGTTTCCAATCGCGTTGTTCCCGTCCCACGATTCAACGCGGACGCCGACGTCTGCACCAGAAAGCACGGTGGGCTGATCGAGCGGTTTCGGAATGACGATATACGGTTTGGTGGCCTGCGCAGAGATCCACGCGGATGCCGTGGCGACGAGCACGAGCGACAGCAGCCACAGCAGGACATATCGCTTCATGGGTTCCTCCAAGGACTAGGGAGTAAAGCAGTAGACTTTTCAGTTGGTCGAACTCCGTCTTTGAGTCGCGATGAATGAGAGACACAGACGTATCACGCCCTTACCCATGTCTCCGGAATAGACGGGCGAACGTGGTCCGCCTTCGCTGACCACTCACTTCGTTCGTAGCTTCGGCGAGACAACCTTCGCGTGGCTCGCCAACCGTAGCTGCGAGCGCAGCGAGCGGTTAGCGAAGGTTGGCGGAGGGAGAGGGATTCGAACCCCCGGTGCGGTTTCCCGCACAGCGGTTTTCAAGACCGCCTGTTTCAACCACTCACACATCCCTCCGGGAAAACCATTGGCTATTGCTTATTGATTATTGGCCATTGCATTGAGCTATTGGTGATTGGCTATTGAGGTGCTGGAGTCCGAGAGCATTTGAGAAAGATGGTTGGCGCCAGCCCGGTTCGTGTCGCCTCCGAACCCTCGAACCTGCGCACCTTCGAACCTAGCTCCTGATCACGTCCGCGTCCATGTACGGCCGCAGCGCGTCGGGAATGACGACGCTGCCGTCCTTCTGCTGGCCATTTTCGAGAATGGCGATCAGCGTCCGGCCGACGGCGAGACCCGACCCGTTCAGCGTGTGGGCGAGCTGTGCCTTGCCCGTGCCGTCGGGCCGATAACGAATCTCGGCGCGCCGGGCCTGATACGCCTCGCAGTTGCTGCACGACGAAATCTCCCGGTACACCGACTGGCTCGGCAGCCACACCTCGATGTCGTAGGTCTTCGCGGACGCAAAGCCCATGTCGCCAGTGCACAGGAGCACGCGCCGGTAGGCCAGGCCGAGGCGCTCGAGCACGGTCTCGGCATCGCGCGTCAGGCCCTCGAGCTCGGTGTGCGACTGCTCGGCGGTCGTGAACTTCACGAGCTCCACCTTGTCGAACTGGTGCTGCCGGATCAGACCGCGGACGTCGGCGCCGTACGAGCCGGCTTCGCTGCGGAAGCACGGCGTGTAGGCCGTGTATTTCAACGGGAGCTGGCGCCCGTCCAGAATCTCCTCACGGTGGAGGTTCGTCAGCGGGACTTCCGCCGTCGGGATCAGGAACAGGTCCCAATCGCCGGCGATCTTGAAGAGGTCCTGCTCGAACTTCGGCAGGTTTCCAGTGCCAGTCAACGCGGCGCGGTTGACCAGGAACGGCGGCTCGACTTCCCGGTAGCCGTGCTCTCGCGTGTGAAGGTCGAGCATGAAATTGATCAGCGCCCGCTCGAGCCGTGCCCCGGCGCCGCTCAGCACCGCAAACCTGGCGCCCGACATGCGCGCGGCCCGCTCGAAATCGAGAATGCCAAGCGCCTGGCCAATCTCCCAGTGCGGCTTCGGCTCGAAATCGAAGGTCGGCGGCACACCCCAGCGGCGTACTTCCTTGTTGTCGGCCGCCGACGATCCGGCCGGCACGCTCTCGTGCGGCAGGTTCGGCAGCGTCAGAAGAATGGCGCGACGACGCTCTTCGATCTGTTGAAGCGCGGCCTCGCGTTCGCGAATCTCGGCCGCGCGCGCTTTGCTCGCGACGAACAAGCTCGGCCGGGTCGCGGCCTTCCTTCTTCGCCCGGGCGACCGCTTCGCCGGCCGCGTTCTGATCCCGCTTGAGGTTCTCGACGAGCGGAATCAGCGTGCGCCGCTCGTGCTCGATCCCGGAGAGCTCGGCGAGCTCCGCGGACACATCCAAGCCTCGCGATCGCAGACGGACCTCGACGTCCGACAGACGATCTTTGAGGTACGCGGGATCGAGCATGCCTCATGCTATACCGCGGGCCCCGCGGGCCCCACGCGCTCTTCGGGGGCCCCGAAGCCCTGCTCTGCGCGGCTCGCGACGCTCGCCTTCGTTCGCAGGTTGTTGGAGATTGGCGCTCGCAAGGTTGACCGCATCTTACGATACGATGCGACCCGGAGGCATTCCCCTGTGACGTCACCTGTTCGAAAGGCCGTGTTTCCGGCGGCAGGCCTGGGCACGCGCTTTCTGCCCGCAACGAAAGCTCAGCCGAAGGAAATGCTGCCGCTCGTCGACAAGCCGATCATTCAGTACGGCGTCGAAGAGGCGACGGCCGCCGGCGTCGACGACATCATCATCGTCACGGGCCGCGGCAAGAACGCGATCGAGGATCACTTCGACGTCTCGATCGAGCTCGAGACGTTCCTCGAAGTCACGAGGCAAACGCGAGCTGGCCGCCGAAATTCGCTCGATCTCGAATCTGGTGCGCAGCGTGCTCGTACGTGCGGCAGGGCGAGCCGCTCGGCCTCGGCCACGCCGTCCTGACCGCCCGCCCGCTCGTCGGCGACGAGCCGTTCGCCGTCATCCTGGCCGACGATGTGATCGACGCGACGCCGTCGGCGCTGGCGCAGATGCTCGAGGTGTACCGCGAGGTCGATGGACCGGTCATCCTCGTCGAGCGAATTCCGAAGAGCCAGATCTCCGGCTACGGCGTCATCGCCGCCGACGCCGTCAGACCGGGCGTGTACCGCATCCGGGACCTGGTCGAGAAACCGGCGCCCGAGGACGCGCCGTCGGACCTCGCGATCATCGGTCGCTACGTGCTGACGCCCGACATCTTCGACGCGCTGGCCGACGAAGCCGCGTCGGTTCGGTCGGGCGAGATTCAGTTGACGAATGGATTGAAACGGCTCATGGCGACGCGACCGCTCTACGCGTGCGAGATCAGGGGCGTCCGGCACGACACCGGCAACAAGCTGGGATTCCTGAAGGCCGTCGTGTACTTCGCGCTGCGGCGGCCCGACCTGGCGGCGCCGTTCCGCGAGTACCTGGAAGGGCTCAGGCGGACGGGTGATCATTCTAACGTTTTCGTCTTCCCGTTCGAATCTGCTGGGGCCTTCGCCGGCTCGGCCTTCTTCGGCAGTGTCCCCTGACCCTCCGTCGGTGCCTGCCGCGGGCTTTGCCTTGGCATCACCCGAGTCGCCCGAGCTCGACGCCGCCGGCTCCGCGGCTTTCTTGTCAGTCTTGTCCCCCTCGGAGCCCGACGCGCCGGGTTTCGCGTAGTCGGTGATGTAAAAGCCCGATCCCTTGAACTGGATCGCGGGCGAAGAGAAGAGCTTCCGGACGGTGCCGCCACACGTTGGACAGACGGTGACCAACGGATCGCTGAATTTCTGAATGCGCTCGAACCGGCGCCCGCACGCATCGCACTCGTATTCGTAGAGAGGCATACTTCAGCGTCCCGCCAAACCGTCATTATAGATAAGGCCTCGCCCCGACTTCATGACCGGCACCCTATTCGTCGTCGGCACGCCGATTGGCAACCTCGAAGACCTGACGTTCCGGGCACTTCGAACACTGAAGGAAGTGGACGTCATTGCCGCGGAGGACACGCGCCGAACGTCCAAGCTCCTTGCCCACTACGAGGTCCGCAAGACCCTCGTCAGCGTGCACGAACACAATGAGCACCGCGAGATACCGAGGATTCTCGAGCGAATCGGCCGGGGTGACTCGGTCGCGCTCGTGACCGACGCCGGAACCCCTGGCATCGCCGATCCCGGGGCCCGCCTCGTTGAAGCCGCACATCGGGCCGGCGTGCGGGTCGTACCGATTCCGGGGCCCAGCGCCGTCGCCGCCGCCCTCTCGATTTCGGGATTCAACGCCGACGAATTCGTCTTCATGGGCTTTCCTCCACGGTCTGGGAGAGCACGAGAGGACTGGCTTCGGCGGTTGAAGGGAGACTCGCGGGTCGTGGTGTTTTTCGAGGCGCCACACCGAATTGCCCGAACCATTGCGGATTTGTCGGACACAACAGTTAAACGACCAATTTTACTTGGTAAGGAAATAACGAAAATTTACGAAATATTGGTCAATATTATCGTCGGTGCCGAGCGACTGGCGGCCTCCAACGAAGGGAGAACTCACTCTGGTGGTGGGACCTGTGGAGTCGAACAGAAGCGAGTCAGAGAGCAGTGATATAGATATTGTTGATATTTTCGGTCGTTTGATTGATCGTGCTGGCTTACCTGAGGAATTGGCACTCCAGATCATCGACAGAACCTTCAACATGGGTCCGTCGGCTGTTCGGAAGGCAATGAAGAGACATTCCATATCGGTCAAACAACAGAACGCCAGCCAGGCTTGACCCCCCTTTCGGCTTTTTGTTACCGTTCCGAGGGTTTCTCCCAGCAGGAAAGCGGGTTTGCCCGTCATGGCCAAGCGAGTGCGGCAGCGTTCCGCTGAGCCGGAGCGCAGGCCGAATCGGCAGTCCAGCTCCACGAACCTGGCGGACGTTCCAATGGCGCCGCCTCCTGTCACGCTGGTGCCCCCACGGCCGCTGGCCGAGGCCGTTTCGCGCTTCGAGCGGGCCATGCAGGCTCTTCAGCGGCACGAGTACACGGCCGCCGCGTGATGCCTTTCGCGAACTGATTTCGGCCTACCCAAGAGAAGGGGCGCTCTGCGAACGCAGCCTGGTTTACCTGGCCCTCTGTGAACGCGAGCTCGCTCGGCGGCCGGTCGAGCCCCGGACGACCGAGGAGCGTCTGACGGCCGCGACGGCCGCCCTCAACAACGGCGACGATGAGGTGGCTGAGTCGCTGGCCCAGGCGGTGCTGTCTGACTCGCCCCAGCACGATCTGGCCCTCTACCTCCTGGCGGCCGTCGAAGCCCGCCGCGGCGCCACCGACGAGGCTCTTCACTTTCTGAGCCGCGCCCTGGCAGTGAACCCGGAAATCCGCGCCCAGGCTCGCCATGACGCGGACTTCGAGGACCTGCGTGACATGGAGGCGTTCCGCGACCTCATCGACACGCCCGTGCATCCGGCGTCTGACGTGCCGCGGCGCTCGCGCCGAAACCGGTAAGCACGGGACGTCGCCCGCCGTCGCCTGCGTCCATGGACAATCTTCACATCGTCATCCTCGCGGCCGGCAAGGGCACGCGGATGAAGTCCGAACGGCCGAAAATCCTGCACGAGCTTGCAGGCCGTCCTCTGATTGAGCACGTGCTTCGCACGATTCGACCGCTCGAGGCCGCGAACACCGTCCTTGTCGTCGGCCATGGCGCCGACGATGTCCGCGCTGCGCTCACGGGGCACGCCTATCTGCAATATGTGGTGCAGTCGCCGCAGCTCGGCACTGGCCACGCGTTGCTGCAGGCACAGCCGCTGCTCGAGGGTCTTGCCGGCACGGTGTTGCTGCTCTACGCCGACGTTCCCCTGCTGCAGACCAGCACGTTGAGCCGTCTGGCAGAGCATCATCAGGCGTCGCTCGCCGCGGCGACGGTGCTGACCGCCGAGCTGGCTGATCCTTACGGCTACGGCCGCATCGTGCGCGACGAGGAAGGGAAGGTCGCCCGGATTGTCGAGGAACGCGACGCCTCAGCGGACGAGCGGACGATCCGCGAGATCAACAGCGGAATCTATGCCTTCGCCCTGGGCCCGCTCTTCGATGCCCTCGCGGGCCTCGCCACCGACAACTCGCAGGGCGAGTATTACCTGACGGATCTCGTCGCCGCCTACCGCCGGCGGCGGCTGCGGGTGGAGACCCTGTCGCTCGATGACGCCACCGAGCTCCGAGGTGTGAACACGCGCCTCGATCTCGCGGAGCTCACGCGGGTTGTGCGCGACCGGAAGCGCCGCGAGCTGATGCTGTCCGGAGTGACGCTGGAGGATCCGGCGACCGCCTATATCGACGACGAGGTCGAGATTGGCCCGGACACGGTCGTCGAGCCTTGTGTGGTCATCGGCGGACGGACGGTCATCGGCGCCCGATGCCGCATCCGGACGGGCGCCCGCCTGACGAACGCTATCGTGGACGATGATCGGGAAGTCGGCGGTTAAAGCGCCGAGACGACCGCGTCGGTGAAGGCGCGGGTGCCGACCGGCGTCGTGCCCGCTGGCGCGACGTCGGCGGTCCGCAAGCCGGACCGCAGCACGCTTTCAATGGCCGCGGTGATCGCCGCGGCCTCCTGGTGGAGACCGAGCCCGTCGGTGAGCAGCATGGCCGCAGAGGCCATCGTGCCGATCGGATTGGCGATGTCCTTGCCCGCGATATCAGGCGCGGACCCGTGGACAGGCTCGAACAATCCTGCACCTTTCCCGAGACTGGCAGACGGGAGAAGGCCCAGAGATCCGCAGATCGCACCAGCTTCGTCCGAGAGGATGTCGCCGAACATGTTTTCCGTGACAATCACGTCGTAGCGGGAAGGGGCGAGAGCCAGCTTCATCGCCGCCGCATCCACGAGCTCGTGTGTCAGCGTGACGTCCGGAAACTCCTTGGCGACGTCGGTGATGACGTTGCGCCAGAGACGCGACACCTCGAGGACGTTCGCCTTGTCGACCGAGAGCAGACGCCGCTTCCGGCGCTGCGCAAGCTGGAACGCGACGCGCGACACACGCTCGATCTCCGGACGCGTGTAGGCCATCGTGTTCACCGCGCTCGAGTTGTCCTTCTCGATCCCGCGCGGCGTCCCGTAGTACAGACCCCCGAGAAGCTCGCGGACGACGACCATGTCCGTGCCGGCCAGGATGGACGGCTTCAGCGGTCCCGCTTCCTCGAGGCCTGGCCACACGCGGGCCGGACGCAGGTTCGCAAAGACACCCAGCTCCCGGCGAATGCCGAGCAACGCGGCCTCGGGCCGTTCTGCCGGCGGCTTGTTATCGAACGACGGATCGCCGACGGCGCCAAGCAGAATCGCGTCGGCTTTCTTGGCGGCGGCGAGGGTGTCGTCAGGCAGGGGCGGTAAGCCCGCCTTGAGCGCGACGCCGCCGATCAGGTGTTTCGAAAAGGTCCACTCGTGACCGAAACGCTCGGCCACGCGATTGAGGACGCGCACCGCCGCGTCCACGACGTCCGGACCTATTCCGTCACCTGGAAGAAGAACGATCGTCGCCTTCATGCGCGGAACCGGTAGCCCGCGCCCCGCGCGTTCGCCTCACTGGCCTGAGCCGGTTTCGTGCCTGACACTTCCGCCGCGATCTCCACGACGTCGTCGTCACTGATCTGTTTCTGCACATCGGCCAATGCGACCATTCGGCGATACACCTCATCGATATCGCGGCGCGACAGCGTCAGCCCGAATCGCTCCAGGCACTTCTGCACCGCGTGACGGCCCGAGTGCTTGCCCAGCACCAGCGTGGACTCGGGCTGGCCCACGTCCTGGGGCCGCATGATTTCGTACGTGCGACGATCCTTCAGCATCCCGTCCTGGTGAATTCCGGCCTCGTGCGCGAACGCGTTCCGTCCGACGATGGCTTTGTTGGCTTGAACACGTTCTCCGGTGAGCTCGGTGAGGAGCTGGCTCGTGGGAAAGAGCTGTTTCGTTTGTATGCCGGTGGTAATCGGAACCCGATCCGGCCGAACCTCGGTGACCATGACGATTTCTTCGAGCGAGGCATTGCCCGCGCGCTCGCCGACACCGTTGATGGTGCACTCCACCTGGCGCACGCCGGCGGAGATTGCGGCCAGCGTGTTGGCGACCGCCAGCCCGAGGTCGTCGTGACAGTGGGCGCTGAAGATTGCGCGGTCGGCGTTCGGTACTCGGCCAATCACGGTCCGAAAGAACGCGCCGATCTCGTCAGGCGTGGAATAGCCGACCGTGTCCGGCAGATTGATCGTCGTCGCACCGGCGTTGATGACCGCCTCGACGATGCCGCACAGAAAATCGATGTCGCTTCGCGTCGCGTCTTCCGCCGAAAACTCGACGTCGTCGGTGAACGAGCGGGCTCGCGTCACGGCCGCGACGGCCATCTCCTGGCAGGTTTCGCGGGAGATGCGGAGCTTGAGCGACAGGTGGAGGTCGGACGTCGCGATGAAGGTGTGAATGCGGCTCCGCCGCGCGCCCTTGAGTGCGCTGCCGGCCTTGTCGACGTCGCCAGGCGCGCACCGCGCGAGCGCCGCAATGACAGGGCCCTTTACCTCCTCGGACACCCGCCGGACGGCCACCGCGTCGTCCTCGGAGGCAATTGGGAAGCCCGCCTCGATAATGTCGACCCCGAGAATTTCGAGTTGGCGGGCCAGGCGAACCTTCTCCTCGACTCTCATCGAGAACCCGGGCGCCTGTTCACCGTCACGGAGCGTCGTGTCGAAAATGACCAGCCGATCCGACATGGGAGGCCAGTGTCACGCCCCTTGGCGATAAAAGTCAAGGTTATGATGCTTAGATTAATAGTTACGATACTTATGGGCTCCCATGACTTTTGAGGATCTCCGCGTATTCGTCGCCGTCGCCGCCGAGCGGAGCTTTTCACGGGCTGCCCGCAAGCTCCGCCGCACGCAGCCGGCCGTCAGCCAGGCCATTCGCCGACTCGAGCAGGCGGCCGGCGAACGACTCATCGATCGCTCCTCCCGCGACGGCACGCTGACCGCGGCCGGTGAAGTGCTTCTCGAATACGGGTCCCGTCTCATCCGGCTCGCCGACGAGGCGACGGCGGCTGTCGCCGACCTTCGCGAAGTTCGCAAGGGTCGGGTACTGATCGGGGCCAACGAAGGCGGCGTGCACGCCGTGCTCCCGCTCATCAGCGCGTTTCAGCGGGAGTTTCCGGATGTTCTCGTCGAGGTGCGCCGAATTCCCTCCCGGCAGATGGCGCAGGAGATCCTGCTGCGGACGATCGACTTCGGCGTCCTGACGTTCAATCCGCCGGACCGAGAGCTGCTGTCATTGGTGGTCGCGACCGACGAGCTCGTGCTCCTCGTGCGACCCGATCATCCACTGGCGGGACAAAAGGAAATCACGATGGAAGAAATGGGCCGGCAGGTGGTGATCGCGCACAACGATCCGTCGCCGGCGCGCGAGCGCGTGCTGCGGATGTACGAACAACGGCAGGCGCCGCTCAACATTCGGCTGTGGCTGCCGAGTCTGGACGGCATCAAGCGCGCCGTCGAGATGGGATTGGGGGTCGCGCTCCTGCCGCGCCGCTGTGCGAAGGGTGAGTTGGCGCGCGGTGAGTTGGTCGAAGTGCGTGTGCCCGACTTACGGTCACCGCGTCAAGTGCGGTTCGTCTTTCGGCGCGAGGGCGAGCTTTCGCACGCGGCCAAGGCGTTTCTCAAGGTGGCCCGGCAGGCCGCGCCGCCAGCGGCGCGCGCGGGCGATGCGCGCCGATCTGACGATCAGGCGTTCCAGCCGGAAACGTAGGGCAGGCGCGCCGCGACCTGCTCGACCTCGTCGTAGCGGTCGACGAGCAGTCCGGTCGCATCCCAGTTTCCGGACGTGAGCGCTGAGCGCACACCTTCGGGCAAGTCCACCGACACCGTCAGGTCTCCGGTCGTGATGCGGCACGTCGTCAGATCCAGGGTGAACTCGACGTCCGGCTGGGATTCCGCGAGCGCAATCAGGCGTTCGATGTCGGCCGCCGACGCGGTCACGCAGGGCATCCCCATCATCAGGGAGTTGCCGAAAAAGATCTCCGCGTAGGACTCCGCGACGATCGCGCCAATGCCCCAGCGGGCGATGGCTTGCGGCGCATGCTCGCGCGACGATCCGCAGCCAAAGTTTGCTTCGGCGAACAACAACTTCGCACCACGGTATCGCGCGTCGTCGAACGGATGCGTCGTGCCACGCTCGGCCAACTGGCGCCGATCGTCTTCGAACACGTGATCCTCGAGGCCGTCGAACGTGATGGTCTTCAAATACCGCGCCGGAATGATCCGGTCGGTGTCGATGTCGTTCCCGCGCAAGGGAATGGCGCGGCCAGCAATGCGTTCGATGCGTGACACTTGGGTCGCCATGTCTAGAGTTCCATTTCTAACTTCTGACTTCTGACTTCCACTCAGGCGCCAACCGGCGCCTGAGTGAAAGACCGGACGTCCACGACTTCACCTGCAATCGCGGCAGCGGCCACCATGGCCGGGCTCATCAGCAAGGTCCGGCCCGTCGGACTTCCCTGGCGCCCCTTGAAGTTCCGGTTCGAGGAAGACGCGCAGACTTCCCGGCCTTCGAGCCGATCGGGATTCATTGCGAGGCACATCGAACATCCTGCGCCCCGCCAGTCGAAGCCGGCCGCCCGGAATACCTGGTCGAGGCCCTCGCGCTCTGCCGCGACGGCGACGCTCTGCGAGCCGGGCACGACGAGCGCTCGCACGTGGGGCGACACGCGGTGGCCCGCCACGACGCCCGCCGCTTCGCGAAGGTCCGACAAGCGGCCGTTCGTGCACGAGCCGATGAACGCGACGTCGATCTTCGTGCCGGCGATGGGCTGCCCTTCCCGGAATCCCATGAATTCGAGGGCCTCGCCGAGACCCGCGCGGTCAGCCGTCGGGGCATCGGCTGGCTTCGGCAACCTCTCGTCCACGCCGACTGACTGACCGGGATTGATGCCCCAGGTCACGGTCGGCGCGATTGCCGCGCCGTCGAGGTGGACGACGTCGTCCCAGGGCGCATCGGGATCCGATGCCGAGATCCTTCCACCACCCGCGGGCGCGCTCGAATGCGGCCCCCGACGGCGCGAAGCGCCGCCCCTCGAGGTACTCGAACGTGGTCTCGTCCGGGTTGACGTAGCCCACGCGCGCGCCTCCCTCGATCGACATGTTGCAGATCGTCATGCGCTCGTCCATCGACATGCGATCCAGGACCGGCCCCGCGTACTCGTACGCGTATCCATTGCCGCCCTTCACGCCCAGCCGGCCGATGATCGTCAGGATCACGTCCTTCGCATAGACGCCCCGAGCCAGCCGGCCGGAGACCTCGATGCGGCGGACCTTCAACGGCGCCATCGCGAGGCACTGCGAGGCGAGCACGTCGCGCACCTGCGACGTGCCGATCCCGAACGCAATGGCACCGAAGGCGCCGTGTGTGGACGTGTGACTGTCTCCGCACGCGATCGTCATGCCGGGCTGCGTGAGCCCCAGCTCCGGACCGATGACGTGGACGATGCCCTGAAGCCCGCTGGCCAGGTCGAACAACTGGATGCCGTGCTCGCGACAGTTCCGCTCGAGCGCGTCGGTCATGCTCTCGGCCATCACGTCGGCGAAGGGCCGCACCTGCGCGCTTGTCGGCACGATGTGATCGACCGTCGCGAACGTCCGTCCTGGGGCGCGCACCCGCCATCCGCGCTCGCGCAACTCCGCGAACGCCTGAGGACTCGTCACCTCGTGCACGAGGTGCAGGCCGATGTACAACTGCGTCTGGCCATTCGGCAGCGTCCGAACCGTGTGGAGATCCCAGACCTTCTGAAAAAGAGTGCGGGGCATGGACCCTTGATTATACGAAACCGCGTTTCGTTCTGTCCGCATTCGAAAGCCGGTTTCTGACCCGCCCGACGATGTATTCTCGACCGACCGGCACGTGGCGCTCGAATTTCTCTCGACACTCAATCCAGCTCAACAGGACGCGGTTCAACACACCGAAGGCCCTCTGCTGATCCTGGCCGGCGCGGGGTCCGGTAAGACCCGCGTCATCGCCTCCCGCGTCGCCTACCTCATCGGCGCGGGACACGCGCAGCCGGGCGAAGTGCTGGCCGTGACCTTCACGAACAAGGCCGCCGAGGAGATGCGCGAGCGCGTCGAGCGGCTCGTCGGCGATGACTGTCGCGGGATCTGGGTGTCGACCTTCCACGCACTCTGCGCGCGCCTGCTTCGCCGTGAAGCGCCCGCGATTCATCTTTCGCGCGACTTCGTCATCTACGACTCGTCGGACCAGCTGTCGGTCGTCAAGCAGGCGTTGAAGACGCTGAACATCGACGACAAGCTCGTGCCGCCGCGCGCCGCGCTCAGCCGGATCAGCCAGGCGAAGAACAAGATGGAGTCGCCCGAGGCGATGCGATCGGCCGGCTGGAACCTTCGCGATCAGCAAATCAGCCGGGTGTTCGAGTTCTACCAGCGGGCGCTCACGGAAGCGTCCGCGCTCGATTTCGACGATCTCCTCCTCAAGACACTGTCGCTCGTTGAAGACGTCCCGCGTGTCCGCGAGTTCTACGCGCGCAAGTTCAAGTACGTCCTCGTGGACGAATACCAGGACACGAACCGGCCCGCAGTACCTGCTCGTTCGCCGCCTCGCCGAGATCCATCGCAATCTCTGCGTCGTCGGCGATCCGGATCAGTCCATCTACAAGTGGCGCGGCGCGGACCTCCGCAACATCCTCGACTTCGAGCAGGACTTTCCCGACGTCCAGGTGGTGAAGCTCGAGCAGAACTACCGGTCGACGCAGGTCATTCTCGACGCGGCGTCGGCCGTGATCCGGCGCAATCGGAACC
This sequence comes from uncultured Acidobacteriota bacterium, assembly GCA_963739035.1. Classification (GTDB taxonomy): domain Bacteria; phylum Acidobacteriota; class Vicinamibacteria; order Vicinamibacterales; family SCN-69-37; genus CAVTYZ01. The sequence goes on from CAVTYZ010000018.1 coordinate 181,553, forward strand.
GCCGCGACAAGCGTCTCTGGACCGACCAGCGCGGCGGGGAGCTCATCCGCTACGTCCGCGCCGCGGACGAGATTGAAGAAGCCGACTACATCTCACGGGCCATCCGCGAGACCCAACGCGCCGATCGCGACCGGATGGTGGCCGTCCTGTATCGCACCAACGCGCAGTCCCGGGCGATTGAAGATGCGCTCATGCGCGACGGCATTCCCTACCGGATCATCGGCGGCGTCCGGTTCTACGAGCGGAAGGAAATCAAGGACGCGCTGTCGTTTCTGCGTCTGGTCATCAATCCGCATGACGATGTGAGCTTCCGGCGGGTGGTGAACGTGCCGGCCCGGGGCGTCGGCAAAACGGTGATCGAGGCGCTCGAAGCCGTGGATCCCGGAACAGCCGACGCGGACACGCCGCTTTTTGCCGCCGGCTTGAACCCGATCTCGTCGGCGCGCTCGATGTGGGCGCGCCTCGTCGTCGCCATCGACCGGAAACTGGTGCCACCCCGAGCGGTGGCCGCGCTCACGGCCTTCCGCGACATCATCGTGGGGCTCGTCGGCGATGTGCTCGCGCGCGAGCGTGTCGATCGCGCTCGGACTCGTGCTCGATCGATCCGGCTACCTGCGCGCGCTGCGCGAGGAGCGGAGCGAGGATGCCGAGGCCCGGATCGAGAATCTCATGGAGCTCGTCTCGGCCGCGCGCGAGTACGAATCGCGCGAACCCGATGCGACCCTTGCCGGGTTCGTCGATCGCCTGTCGTTGCTCTCCGAAGCGGACGAAGCCGACGGCACGGCCAACGCCCAGGTGTGGCTGATGTCAATGCACGCCGCGAAGGGCCTGGAGTTCCCCACGGTCATCGTCGCCGGCATGGAAGAAGGGCTCTTCCCGCACTCGCGGTCCGTGGAGTCGGAGGAGGATGTCGAGGAAGAGCGGCGGATCTGCTACGTGTGCATCACGCGCGCGAAAGAGCGGCTGATCCTCACCGGCGCCACGCGCCGCCGCGTGTTCGGCGAGTATCAGCCCACGGAGCCGTCGCGGTTCCTTGACGAGATTCCGGCCGAGCTGATGACCAGAATCGAGCCCGCGCCAGCGAGCGCACGCTGGGGTCAGCCGTACGGCCTGCGGAACCCGTATGCCCGGCGCGGCCCGCGCGTCGAAGAGCGGGCACCGGCCTACGCGTACGAGAGCGAGGATCAGTCGCGGTCAGGCGTGCGAACCGGCATGCGCGTGCGCCATCGCCAGTTTGGCGTCGGCACCGTCCTCGACATCGAGGAGCAGGGCGACGATTTCAAGTTGACGGTGAGGTTCGCCGCGGTTGGCACGAAGAAGCTGCTGGCGAAATACGCGGGGCTGGAGCCCGCGTAATCGTCGTGAGCCGGCCTTCCGCCTTCGCTCGAAGCTACGGCGGACTCGCCGAAGCCTTGGCGGAGGCGGTCAGGCCGGCCCCTGGTCCTCGCCGTTCGAGCCGTCGCCCGCCGTCTCCTCGAGCTCCCGCAAGGTCGCAATCGACACGAGCTTGTCGCCCTCCGCGAGATCCATCAGCCGCACACCCTGCGTGTCACGGCCGATGGGCCGCAGGTCCCCGGCCTTCATCCGGATGATTTGTCCCTGCGACGTCACGAGCAGCAGCTCGTCCCGGTCCGTGACACAGCCAATCCCGATGACGAGACCGTTGCGATCGGACGTCTGGACGTTCTTGAGACCGATGCCGCCGCGTGTCTGGCGGCGGTACTCCGCGACCTCGGTCCGCTTGCCGAAGCCGTTCTCGCAGACCGTCAGCAGCGTCCCGTCGTCGGTGACGACCTCCATCGCGACGACCTCATCACCCTCGCGAAGCTGGATGCCGCGGACGCCTCGCGCCGTCCTGCCCATCGGCCTCGCGTCGGCTTCCGCGAAACGGATGGCCATGCCGTTCTTCGACCCGATGACGAGGTCCTTGGTGCCGTCGGTCTCCGCCACCGCAATCAGCCGGTCGTCATCGTCCACTTCGATCGCGATGATGCCGGCCGTCCGCGGGTTCGAGAACAGCGGAAAGGTCGGTTTTCTTGATGGTGCCGTTCCGCGTGCCCATCACGATGAAGCGCTGGCCTTCTTCGGTCGGGAATTCCTGCACCTTCAGCAGCGCCGCGAGTTTCTCTCCCTCGCTCATGTGCACGAGATTCGCGATGGACTTGCCCTTGCTGCTCCTGCCGACTTCGGGCACGTCGTACACGCGCAGCCAGTAGCATCGCCCGCGGTCCGTGAAGATCAGGATGTAGGCGTGCGTGTTGGCGACGAAGAGGTGCGAGACGACATCCTCTTCGCGCGTCTGCATGCCGATCAGGCCCTTGCCGCCACGCCGCTGCTTCCGGTACGCATCGAGCGCGGTGCGCTTGATGTAGCCCGTGTTCGTCGCGGTGATGACGACGTCTTCGTCGGCGATGAGGTCCTCGACCCGGAACTCGCCGCCTTCCTCGGTGAAGTCGGTGCGGCGATCGTCGCCGTACTTCGCGCGAATCTGCTTCAGCTCCTCGACAACAATGCCAATGATGAGATCGTCGCTCGACAGAATCTCGCGCAGCCGCGCAATCGTCTTCAGCGAGCTCCGCGAGCTCGTCCAGGATCTTCTGCCGCTCGAGGCCGGTGAGCCGCTGGAGCTGCATGTCCAGGATCGCCTGCGCCTGGATGACCGTGAGCCCGAACTCGGCGACGAGCCCGGCGCGGGCCTCGACCGGGCTGCGCGACGATCGGATGAGCGTGATCACGGCATCGAGGTGGTCGAGCGCGATCCGCAACCCTTCGAGGATGTGCGCGCGCGCCTCGGCCTTTCGAAGCTCGAACTCGATGCGGCGCCGCACGACTTCGCGGCGGAACTCGATGAAGTGCTCGACGATGTCGAGGAGCGCCAGCACGCGCGGCCGGCCCGCCACGATGGCCAGCAGCGTGATGCCGTAGCTCGTCTGCAGCTTCGTGCGCTTGTAGAGATTGTTCAGCACGACGTCCGGCAGCTCGCCGCGCTTGAGCTCGATGACGATTCGCATGCCTTCGCGGCTGGATTCGTCGCGCAGATCCGAAATGCCCTCGATGTGCTTCTCGCGGACGAGCTCCGCGATCTCTTCGACCAGCACCTTCTTGTTGACCTGATACGGAATCTCGGTGATGACAATCGACACGCGCTCGGTCTTCGGATGCTCCTCGAACGTGGTGCGGCCCCGGACGACGAAGCCGCCGCGACCCTCCGTGTAGGCGCGGACGATGCCCTCGCGGCCGACGATCGTGCCGCCGGACGGAAAGTCCGGGCCCGGCACGAGCTGCAGGATCGCGCGCTGCCGCTCGTCGCGTGGCGCCGTCCGCTTCTCGATCACCGCGATGACGCCGTCGATCACTTCCCGCATGTTGTGCGGCGGGATGCTCGTCGCCATGCCGACGGCGATGCCTGTCGAGCCGTTGACGAGCAGGTTCGGGAACGGCGTCGGCAGCACCGTCGGTTCTTCCGATGTCTCGTCGAAGGTCGGGCGGAAGTCCACCGTCTCCTTGTCGAGGTCGGCCATCATCGTCTCGGCCAGTGACTCGAGACGGGCCTCGGTGTACCGGTATGCGGCGGGAGGATCGCCGTCGATGGATCCGAAATTGCCCTGCCCGTCCACGAGCGGGTAGCGCATGCTGAAGTCCTGCGCCAGGCGGACGAGCGTGTCGTAGGCGGGGGCGTCGCCGTGGGGATGGTAGTTGCCGATGACTTCGCCGACGATCTTCGCGCACTTGCGGTAGGCCGGTTCGACGCGAGGCCCATCTGGCGCATCGCGAAGAGGACGCGGCGATTCGCCGGCTTCAGACCGTCGCGGACGTCGGGAAGCGCTCGCCCGATGATGACGCTCATCGCGTAATCCATGTACGAGCGCTTCATCTCGTCTTCGATGTTGACGGGTTGTCTGGTCGGGAGATTTGGATCCATGTGACTGTGATGGAGCCGCCGGCCTTCAGGCCGGCGGAGACTCTAGATGTCCAGGTTCTTCACGTCGAGGGCGTTGTCCTCGATGAACTTCCGGCGAGGCTCGACCTGGTCGCCCATCAGCGTGGTGAACATGAGGTCGGCTTCCGTGTGATCCTCGGCCCGCACCTGGAGCAGCGTGCGCTTGGCGGGATCCATCGTCGTTTCCCACAGCGTGTCGGGATTCATTTCGCCGAGACCCTTGTAGCGATTCACCGCGAGGCCGCGGCGTCCAGCGTCCACGAAGAACTCGACGAGCTCGTCGAGCGTTTCGACGCGGCGGTCGGTCTCGCGGGCCGATTTCGCCGGGGCGGCGGCTGGCGCGTCGGCCGTTTCGGCCGCGTCGTCGTCGCCGGCGCTTCGCTCTTCGGTCGGCCGGCTCGACGGGCGCGGCGCCGGTGCGAATGGTGACCGGCCCCGCGAGCACGTCGCGAACGTCCTGATACACGTTGGCCAGCGTCCGGAACTCGCCGCCGGTGACGAAGTCCAGGTCGAGCCGATGCGTGCGGCTGTAGCCCGCCGACCGGTCATCGATCTGCACGGCAAACGCCTGATGTTCCGAGTCCTCCACGACCGCGGTCTCGATGTCCGGCGCGCGCAGGTGGCCGCCAGTGCGTCGACGGCCGCCCGATCGCCCCAGAACGTCTTGTCGCGGGCCTCGCCTTCGAGAAGCGCCAGCATGGCCTTTCGAAACGGTCCGCGTCGCTCGACGACCTGCAGCAGCTTTCTGAACGCCATCAGCGTCTCGAGCTTGCGCTCGAGCGCTTCGCCGGAGACCTCGCGGCCGTTGCCGAGCACGACGGTGCGGGACTCGGCGGCATGCCGCGTCAGAAACGCTTCGAGCTCGCGCTCGTCCTTGATGAACGTCTCCTTCCGGCCGCGCTTGGCGCGGAACAGCGGCGGCTGCGCGATGTAGATGTGTCCGCGATCGACGAGCTCGCGCATCTGCCGGTAGAAGAACGTCAGCAGCAGCGTCCGGATGTGCGATCCGTCCACGTCCGCGTCCGTCATGATGATCACGCGGTGGTACCGGACCTTCGAGGCGTCGAACTCGTCCTGGCCGATGCCGCACCCGAGGGCCGCGATCAGCGTGCGGATCTCCTCGTGGCTCAGCATCTTGTCGAACCGCGCTTTCTCGACGTTCAGGATCTTGCCCTTGATCGGCAGCACGGCCTGGAATTTTCGATCGCGGCCCTGCTTGGCTGAGCCGCCGGCCGATTCACCCTCGACGATATAGAGCTCGCTCTTCGCCGGGTCGCGCTCCTGGCAGTCGGCGAGCTTGCCCGGCAGGGCCATGTTGTCGAGCGCGCCCTTCCGGCGCACGAGGTCACGGGCCTTGCGCGCGGCTTCGCGCGCGAGCGCCGCGTCGATCGCCTTCGACATGATCTTTCGCGCGACGCCCGGCGTCTCTTCCAGGAACGCACCGAGCCGGTCGTTCACGATGCTCTCGACGATGCCCTTGACCTCGGTATTGCCGAGCTTGGTCTTCGTCTGGCCCTCGAACTGCGGCTGCGGGATCTTCACCGAGATCACCGCCGTCATGCCTTCGCGGATGTCGTCACCCGTGACGCCCTCGGCGAGCTTGTCCGCCAGGTTCGTGCGCGACGCGTACTGGTTGATCGTGCGCGTCAGCGCCGATCGGAACCCGGACAGGTGCGTGCCGCCTTCCGTCGTGTTGATGTTGTTCGCGAACGTGTACGTCGTCTCGGCGTAGCCGTCGTTCCACTGCAAGCGCGATCTCGACGTTGACGACGACGTCCGGCCGGATCTCGACTTCGCCCGGTCATGTAGATCGGCTTCTCGTTCACGGCCGTGCGGTTGCGGTTCAGGAACTCGACGAATTCGCCGGATGCCGCCCTCGTAGAGAAACTCGTGGCTGCTTGCCGTCGCGCTCGTCCGTGATCGTGATCGTCACGCCGGCGTTCAGGAACGCCAACTCGCGAAGCCGCTGCGACAACGTCTCGAAGCTGAACTCGGTCGTTTCGAACACCGTCGAATCCGGCTTGAACGTGATCTTCGTGCCGCGCTTCTCGGTGCGGCCGGTGATGTAGAGCACGCGCGTTCGGGTCGCCCGCGCTCGTACCGCTGCTGGTGCACCTCGCCGTTGCGCCAGATTTCGAGCTCGAGCCATTCGGACAGCGCGTTGACGACCGACACGCCGACGCCATGGAGCCCGCCCGAGACCTTGTAGGCCGAGTTCTCGAACTTGCCGCCCGCGTGCAGCACCGTCAGGACGACTTCGGCCGCCGACTTGCCGCTTTCGTGCAGGTCGACGGGAATCCCGCGGCCGTCGTCGACGACCGTCAGCGATCCGTCGATGTGGATCGTGACCTCGATGTTCTTGCAGTAGCCCGGCGAGCGCTTCGTCGATCGAGTTGTCCACGACCTCGTAGACGAGGTGATGCAGGCCGGACGGCCCGGTCGACCCGATGTACATCGCCGGCCGTTTCTGGACGGCTTCGAGCCCTTCGAGGACCTTGATTTTGTCTGCGCCGTAGTCGTCGGCACCGGAAGGTGCACCAACGCCTACTCCGGGGCCCGTCCGGGTCTGATTGTGCGTCTGGCTGTTCGACATTTCGGCTGCTTCAGATCCTCATCGGCATGATGACGTAGGTGTAGTCGTAGCCATCCGCGCCTATGGGCTTCATGACCGCCTGACTCATCTCGTCCTTGAACTCGAGCTCGACGTTCTCGGTTTCCACGACACCCAGAAAGTTGTCCACGTAGTCGGCGTTGAAGCAGATCTGCATCGCGCCGCCGCCGTATTCCACCGGCAGCACCTCATGCGCCTCGCCGATCTCCGGCGTGCTCGATGTGATCTCGACCTGGTCCTTGCCGACGGCAAATTTCACGGCCTTCGACCGCTCGTTCGACAGCAGCCGCACACGCCGGACCGCCGCGGCCAGCCGGTCCCGATCGAACTCGATCCGCTTGTCGTTCGTCTTCGGAATCACGCGTTCGTACGCCGGAAAATTGGCGTCGATTTTTCGCGAGATCAACAGGCGCGGACCCGCGCGGAAAAACAGATGATTCTCGCCCTGCGAGAACTCGATCGCGTCGGCGCCGTCAATCAGCCGCGCAATTTCGTTCAGGGTCTTTCGCGGCAGCAGGACTTCCGACGGACTGGACACTCCCGGCGATACATTCACACGCACGAACGCCAGCCGGTGGCCGTCGGTGGCCACCATGCTCATCGAGTCCGGTTGGAGCACGAGTTGCGCGCCGTTCAGGAAATACCGCGTGTCTTCACTCGTAATCGCGAAACGCGTGTGCTGGATCATCCGCTTCAGCGCGCTCCCGGGCAACGTGGCCTGCGTCGCACCCGCATCGTTCGGCGGCGTCGGAAACTCGCTGGCCGCAAGAGTCTGGATGCGCGACTCGAACCGATCCGCGGCAATCGTGACGCTCTTGCCGCCCTTGTCCTCTGCGATCCGAATTTCCGTCTCCGGAAGCGCGCTCACGATCTCGAACAACTTCTTCGCCGGAAGCGTCAGCGTCCCAGGCTTCGAGACGGACGCCTCACAGTGACTTCGCAACCCAACATCGAGATCCGTCGCCAGCAGCGACACCGAGTCCTTCGCAGCATCGAGCAGCACGTTCGCGAGAATCGGAATCGTGTTCTTCCGTTCGACGATGCCTTGGAGCAGAGAAAGTTCTTTGAGGAGATCGTTCTTGCGAACCACCAGTTCCATGGGCAGGACGGCCTCTCAGACAGCCCTTCAGGAGGGCCGAGGAACACCGGCAGGACGCGCCTATTTATCTGCCCTGACGGAACAAACAGAACGTAAGAGAATTATAACAAGAATAAAGGGCTGTTGGTACGCGAAAACATGCCCGATAAACCGCACAAAATCAATCATTTATCTTGTGGACGCCGCTGTGGGAAAACCCCGCGGATCCCACCGCCAAATATGTGAGAATCCGGCACCTCTGCCTGAACCTCCACAGACGTCCACAGCCACGCCCTGTGGACGTACGGCCAACCCGCGCTCCAGCCAGCGGAATAGCGCGGATCTACTCAGTGAAACGACTCGAGCAGGGTGTTGATAAGTGTGTTGAAAGCCGAGTCTTTCTGGCGGAGGGCCTCGACTTTCTTGAGCGAGTGAATGACCGTCGAGTGGTGTTTGCCACCAAAGCTCTTTCCGATCTCGGGCAGTGAGGCGTTCGTCAGGGCCTTGCAGAGATACATCGCGACCTGGCGAGGCAGCGCTACCGATTTGGAGTTATTTTTCGACTTCAGCTCGACGAGCTTCAGCCGGTAGTACTCGGCGACGAACTTCTGAATGGAGTCGATCGTGACGACGCGCTCCTCGTGGCGGAGCACGTCACGCAGGACTTCCTGGGCCAGCGACATCGAGATATCACGGCCTGTCAGCGAGGCGTATGCGAGCAGCCGGATCAAAGAGCCCTCGAGCTCTCGGATGTTCGACTTGATCCGCCCGGCGATGTAAAGCGCCACATCGTTTGGCAACTCGACGCCTTCGGAGTCCGCTTTCCGCGTCAGAATCGCGATTTTCGTTTCGAGATCCGGTGGCTGGATATCCGCAATCAATCCCCATTCGAACCGGCTTCGGAGGCGTTCCTCGAGCTCGCTGATCTGGTGCGGCGGGCAATCGCTGCTGAGGATGATCTGCTTCTGCGCGTCATGGAGCGCGTTGAACGTGTGGAAGAACTCCGTCTGCGTCCGTTCCTTGCCGACGATGAACTGGATGTCGTCGACAAGCAGCACATCGACGCCGCGGTACCGTTCGCGGAACTCCATGATCCGGTCATATCGGATCGCGTTGACGACCTCGTTCATGAAGCGCTCGGCGGAGATGTACGTCAGTTTGAGGCTCGGGCTTCGCGTGAGCACGTAGTGGCCGATCGCGTGCATCAGGTGCGTCTTTCCCAGACCAACGCCGCCATAGAGAAACAGCGGGTTGTACGAGCGTGACGGCGCCTCGGCCACGGCGCGGCATGCCGCGTGCGCGAACTGATTCGAGGCGCCGACGATGAACGTCTCGAACGAATAGCGCGGGCTGAGACCCGCGAGATCGACGACTTCGGCGGGGTCCCCTTCGTCGACCGGCATATCGGGAGCCGGCCGCTCGACCGGGGCTCGAAGAGACTTTCCTTGGGGGCAGTATCCGACGAGTCGGGCCGGAACTCCAGGGTCACTCCGGGCCGGCCGACCTCGACCAGGGCTTCGTCGATGATGCTGCCGTAGTGTTTCACCAGCCAGTCCACGACCATTGGATCGGCGACCCGGACGACCAGGCGGCCGCCGTCATCGCTGGCGAGAGAAGTCTGCCGAAACCAGGTGTAATAGCTGTGCCGGTTGACTTTTGTCTCGATCCGCCCTAAAACCGCGTCCCAAACAGTGCCGGCCATACCCGAAACTCGAATTCCCGGCCACGCGGAGGGCTAACCCCTTCGGAGGCCGTCACTACGCCATCCTAGACCCGAAAACCGAGAAAATCCGACCGGATCCCAGAAGGAACCGGGAGAAAGCGGTCACCGGAACTCTAGATTTTGCTACGGTTTGCGCTGGGGAGCCCGGAATTCTTCGGATTTCCACAGGTTTTTCCACAGGTGTGGAAAACTTCGCCGGGACAGGCCATGCGTCAAAAGGCTGGCGACTCTACCATACGGTTCTGGATCGAGACAATGGCGAGGGACAAATCTGAGTGACAATTGACACTTCTTTTCGCCGTTCGTTACGATTCAAGTTTCTCCAGGGTGTCACTACCCGGTCGGGAGTCCAATGAAACGTACCTTTCAACCCAACCGTCGCCGTCGTCGGCGCACCCATGGGTTCCTTGTCCGCATGCACACGAAGAACGGCCGCATCGTCCTCAAACGTCGCCGGGCGAAAGGCCGCAAGCGTCTGACTGTTTCCGACTAGCTACCCGTCCTTACGCGGCAGCACCGCCGCGCTCGGCGATCGGACCTCGACACATGCCACTGACGCACGGCCCCGACGCGCGGCTGCGATCGCGCGGCGAGTTCACGGCAGTTCAGCAGCATGGGCGCCGCGTCGCCACGCGAACGCTGACACTGCTCGCGATGCCGAACGCGCTGGGCCACGATCGGCTCGGCATTGTCGCGTCGCGACGCATGGGGGGTGCGGTGACCCGCAACCGCGCCAAGCGTCGCATCCGCGAGATTTTCCGGCAGCGCGATCGAAGCGCGCGCGCGGCAGACGGACGTCGGGCGCTCGATCTCGTGGTGATTGCCCGGCGCGAGTCCGCGTCGGCTCCGTTCGCCGAAGTTGAAAAGGAACTTGTGACCGCGATCGGGCGTCTTCGAACGGCGAGGGTTTCGTGAGCTGGCCGTCACGCATTGGCATTCTCGTCATCCGCGCGTATCAGCTCGCCCTTGGACCCCTGGTGGGTGGCGCGTGCCGGTTCGATCCGTCGTGCTCGGCGTACGCCATTGGCGCGCTCGAGGAGCACGGCCTTCTCGGGGGGACGTGGCTCGCGCTTCGTCGCGTCGCCACGGTGCCACCCGTTTGCTCGGCCTGGCATCGATCCCGTGCCGCCGCGTGTGAGCGGGCGCTAGACGCGCCGAGTCGACATTCATGGAAAAGCGCGTTTTTCTAGCCATTTTTCTGTCGTTCCTGGTGTTTGCCGCCTACCAGGCGTACTTCGCACCGGCGCCAGCGCCGCCACCGCCTGTCGCGATTGACAAGGCGCCTCCGGCGTCCCCTACGACAACGACGCCCGCGGCGCCGCAGTCCTCCGCTCCCACCGCCGCGGTGCCAGCACCCATCGCTGCCGCGGCGCCGATCGTTGCGGACACGGCAGCCCGCGACATCGTCGTGGAGACCGACACGGTCCGCGCCGTGTTCTCCACCGCGGGAGCGACCCTGCGCAGCTGGAAACTCAAGCGCTATCTCGAGGCCGGCGCGCCGCTCGAGCTCGTTCCCGTTGAGGTTCCCGATACATTCCCGCGGCCCTTCACGCTTGCGACCAACGACCCTGCGATTTCGAAGACGCTCGCGACCGCGTTGTTCAAGCCGAGCGCCGAAGGACTGTCGCTCGGCTCCGCACCCGGTACGCTGACCTTCGAATACCGGGACGAATCGGGACTCAATGCACGCAAGACGTTCGAGCTCCAGCCAGAGGGCAGGGCGTACGTCCTGAAGGTGCAGGCGTCCATCGATCTGGCCGGTGCATCGCGGCCGGTGACGCTGTCATGGGGACCTGGTCTCGGTCTCGGGTATTCACCGGACGGCAGCTCGAACCAGTATCCCGTGCGCGCCGTGCAGCACCGCGCCGGCGACGTCGAGTACCTCACGCCATCGGATCTCGGGGAGCAGGGGCGCTACGAGGGCGAGCTCCTGTTCGCCGGCGTCGAAGACCACTATTTCCTGGCGGTCGTGCTACCCGGCACCGAGCGCGTTTCCGTCGAGTACCTGCCGGTGACGCTCCCCGTGCCGAACAGCGTCGATGGCGCCACGCCGTGCGTTCGTGTCGTTCAGCGTGGCGGTGCCGGGATCGTTCAGCCAGCGATTCTTCCTGGGACCCAAGGACCTGGACACCTTGCGAGACGTCGAGCCACAGCTCGTGCGTGCCATCGATTTTGGGATGTTCGCCGCGCTCGTGGTGCCGCTGCTTCTCGCCTTGAAGTGGATCAACGGGTTCGTCCACAACTACGGCTGGTCGATCGTCGTCCTGACAATCTTCATCAATCTCGTGATCTTCCCGCTACGCCACCGAAGCATGGTCTCGATGCGGAAGATGCAGGCGCTCCAGCCTGAGATCAAGTCGATCCAGGACCGCTACGCCAAGTACAAGCTCACGGATCCCGAGCGCCAGAAGATGAACCAGGAAATGATGGCGCTCTACAAGCAGAAGGGCGTGAACCCCGCGAGCGGGTGCGTGCCGATGCTGCTGACGCTTCCGGTCCTGTTCGCTTTCTACGCGATGCTGTCGGTGGCCATCGAGCTCCGCGGCGCGCCATTCATGGGCTGGATTCACGACCTCTCGCTCCACGACCCGCTGTACATCACGCCGGTGCTCATGGGCCTGACGCAGTTCTGGCAGATGCGCATGACGCCGACGACGGCCGACCCGGTACAAGCGCGGATGTTCATGATGATGCCGGTCATCTTCATGGTCACCTCGCTATGGTTTCCGGCGGGCCTCGTGCTCTACTGGTTTGTGAGCAACCTGCTCGCGATTGGCCAGCAGTTCCTGACCAATCGCATCATCGGTACCCGGGCGCCGTCTCCGGTTCGCCCGGCCGCCGTCAAGGTCAAGACGCCCGGTAACGGCAGCGCCGGGAAGTCGTAGGGACGTTCATGAGCGGCGATCTCGATACTCAGGTCAGGGCGTTCGTCGAGCAGGTGCTCGGCGCCATGGGGCTCTCGCCTTGCGATCGATCTCGAGGAGACGCCCGACAACATCCGAATGAACCTCACCGGTGAGGGCGCCGACGCGCTGCTGCGCCGCAAGGGCGAGGCGCTCGACGCGCTCCAGGTGATCGTGAACACGGCGTTTCGCCGCGACGCGCGCGGCGACCGCCACTACGTCATCGACGCGCTGGATTTTCGCAAGGGCAAGGACGCGGAACTGCGACAGATGGCGAAGTTCCTGATCGACAAGGCCCGGACGAGCGGCACGCCTCAGGAAATCGGTCCGCTCAATCCCTACGCGCGCCGCATCGTTCACATGGCCGTGGCCGAGGATGCCACCGCGTCGTCCGAGAGCGTCGGCGACGCGTTCCTGAAGACCGTCATCATCACGGCCAAGCGCTGAGCCAGGCGCGCGCCGGACGCGTGTTTTCCACAACCGACACGATCACCGCCATTGCGACGCCCGCCGGACGCGGCGGCATTGGCGTGGTCCGCCTGTCGGGTCCCGATGCGCATGCCGTCGCGCGGCGTTTGACGGGACGCGCCAAGGACTTTCGCGCAAGGCACGCGACGCTGGCGGACATCGTCGAGCCGGGCCAGGACCGCGCGCGGGGGCGCGTTCTCGATCGGGCGATCGTGACGTTCTTCGCCGCGCCGCATTCGTTTACCGGCGAGGACGTCGTGGAGATCAGCGCGCACGGCAGTCCCGTCCTGCTCCGCCGTATCGTCGAGCTCGCGATGGCGGCCGGATCGCGGTTGGCCGAGCCCGGCGAGTTCACGCTGCGCGCCCACCTCAACGGCCGGTTGGACCTGGTACAGGCCGAAGCCATCGCGGATCTCGTGGACGCGGTGACACCGCTCCAGGCGCGAGCCGCCATGGACCAGCTCGAGGGCACGCTGACCACGGCCATTCGGGACATCGATGCGCGGATGTTCGATCTCGCCGCGCGGCTCGAGGCGTCGCTCGACTTTCCCGACGAAGGGTTTCATTTCGTCACGCGCGAGCAGGCCGCGGGCGAACTACGCGACGTGCAGGCGTCGCTCGAAGCGCTGATCCGTGACGGCCGCGCCGGGCGCGTGGTGCGCGACGGCAGCCTGGTGGTCATTTCCGGCCGGCCCAACGCCGGGAAATCGAGCCTGTTCAACGCGCTCGTCGGCGCCGCTCGCGCGATCGTCACGGACGTGCCGGGGACGACGCGCGATTTGCTCACCGAGCGGGTGGACATCGGCGGATTGCCCATCACATTGGTCGATACGGCGGGGCTTCGCGATGCCGCCGACGCGATCGAGGTCGAAGGTGTGCGCCGGGCGCGCGAGGCGCAGGAGATCGCGGCGCTGACGCTCGTCGTGATCGACGGATCCGAGCCACTATCGGTCGACGACCGCCGGGCCGCGGGCGGCGCCCGCGCACGGATCGTCGTGGTCAGCAAGACCGATCTTCCCCGCGCCTGGCCCGTGACCGACCTTGGCGACGCGAACGATCGTGTCGTTGAAGTGTCGGCGATCTCCGGCGCGGGAATGGATACACTTCGGCGTCGCGCTCGTCTCCGAGCTGACGTCCCGCGAGGAGTGGCGCGATCCACCTGCGGTGTCGAACGTGCGTCATCTCGGCCACCTGATGGACGCGTTGACCGTCGTGGAACGAACCCAGACGGCGCTTCAGAGTGGCGCGACCGAGGAACTGTTGCTCGCGGAGCTTGTCGACGCGCGGCGCTCGCTCGAGGAGATCACGGGACGTCGGGCGCCTGAAGATCTCCTGCGACACATCTTTGGCAAGTTTTGCATTGGGAAGTAGTCTGGCCCTACGCCATGCGACGACCTGAGCCTTAAGCCTTGTCCGAGCACTTCGACGTCATCGTCATTGGCGCCGGACACGCCGGCTGCGAGGCCGCGTGGGCGGCGGCGCGCCTTGGCTGCAGCGTCGGTCTGTGCACGCTGTCGGCCGGACACCGTCGCGCTTGATGCCGTGCAATCCCGCGGTCGGCGGGACGGCGAAGGGCCATCTCGTTCGTGAGATCGACGCGCTTGGCGGCCTCATGGGCCACGCCATCGACGCCACCGGCATCCAGTTCAAGCTCCTGAATCGCAGCCGCGGACCCGCGGTCTGGTCGCCGCGCGCGCAGGCGGACAAGCGCCGCTACGGCGCTGTGGATGCGTGAGGCGCTCGAACGCGAACCGAACATCACGTGGCTGTTCCGGCGCGCGGGCCGCATTGTCTCGTCGGCGGCCGCGTCACCGGCCTGGCGTTCGAGGACGGCGGCTCGGTCGAGTGTTCGGCGCTCGTCATCACGACCGGGACGTTCCTCAATGGCCTCGTGCACGTCGGCGACGAGCAACGGCCGGCCGGCCGCGCCAGCGAGCCGCCGACACGCGAGCTGGCCGAGTCGCTCCGCGCGACCGGCGTCGAGATGGGCCGGCTCAAGACCGGGTACGCCGCCGCGACTCGACCGGCGCACCATCGACTTCTCGCGATTCGTCGAGGAGCGCGGCGACGATCCGATCGTGCCGTTCTCGTTTCTGACCCGCGATGTCTCGCGGCCGCAGATCGCCTGCCACATCGTCCACACGTCGGAGCGGGTCCACGATCTCGTGCGCGCGAGCATCGGCCGATCGCCCTTGTACAACGGACAGATCAAGGGCATCGGTCCGCGCTACTGTCCGTCGCTCGAAGACAAAGTGATGCGCTTCCCCGAGAAGGAGCGCCATCAGATTTTTCTCGAGCCCGAGGGCCTGGACGTGGACGAGATCTACGTCAACGGTCTGTCGATGAGCCTGCCGCGCGACGTGCAGGACGAGATCGTCCACGCGCTGCCAGGTCTCGAGAACGCGGGCATCCTCCGGCACGCGTACGCGGTCGAGTACGACTTCGTGCAGCCGACTGAGCTCGGGCGGTCGCTCGAAACGAAGCGACTTCGCGGACTGTTTCTCGCCGGTCAGATCAACGGCACGTCCGGCTACGAAGAGGCCGCGGCGCAGGGTCTGATGGCAGGGCTCAACGCGGCACGCTCGACGCGACGCGGGAGCGCCCGTCGTGCTCGGCCGCGACGAGGCCTACATCGGCATTCTCATCGACGATCTCGTCACGCGCGGGTGCCTCGAGCCGTACCGCATGTTCACGTCGCGCGCCGAGCATCGGCTGCGCCTGCGCATCGACAACGCGGATCTGCGACTGACGCCGATCGGGCGCGACGCGGGCAGCGTGCACTGACGAGCGATGGGCCGCGTTCGAGGAGCGTCGCGGGCGGTTCGAGCGCAATCGCGCGCGGGCGACGACCGCGCGCGTCGTGCGTCGACGGACGGCGACTGACCGCGGAGCAGGCCCTCGGTCAGCCGACGATCACGCTGGCTGCCGTGCGCGAGGCCGGATTCGCTGCTCGAAACGGGCGACCAGCAGGAGCACCTCGACGCCTCGTCGCTCGAAGCGGAATTCAGGTATCGCGGCTATCTGCGTCAGCACGAGACGCAACACGCGCGCACGCAAGCCAGCGAAGCGCGCGCGATTCCGGCCGACTTCGAATACCGCGGCGTTCCCGGTCTCTCGCGTGAGGTCGTCGAGCGGCTGTCTGCCGTGCGGCCCGCGACGGTCGGTCAGGCCTCGCGCGTGCCCGGCGTGACGCCGGCCGCCGTCGCGATCGGCTCGCGGCGCGCGATCGTCGCAGACGCGGCGTAGCGGCTGGTCTGGAATGGCCGTGTTCGATTTCGAGCAGGCGATCCACGCGCGCCTCGGCATCGCGGGCGTTCGCATCGACGCTCGAGCCGCGTCGCTCGCTCGCGCGATATCTGACGCTTCTTCGCCCGCTGGAATCGCCGCATCAATCTGACGGCGTTCGACCTCGATCGCCCGGCGGATCACGCGATCGACCGATTGATCGTCGAGCCGGTTCTTGCCGCGGCCGACGTGCGCGATCGCGATCGCGTGGTCATCGACGTCGGATCCGGCGGCGGATCGCCGGCGCTGCCGCTGAAGATCGTGCGGCCGCACGTGCGCCTGACGTTGATCGAGGCACGCGTCCGAAAGTCCGCGTTCCTTCGCGAGGCCGTGCGCGAGTTGGGTCTGGATGACGTTGACGTCGAAACGTTCCGTCTCGAGCGGCGCGGACGCCCGCGACCTCAACGGCACGGTACATGCGGTCACGATGCGCGCCGTTCGAGCTGACGCTGACGTATTCGAGGGCGTGAGGAAGCTACTTGTGCCAGACGGCCGGTTGCTGTGGTTTCGAGACGGTACCTGTGCGACGCCGTCCCGCCTTTCCCTGGCTGGTCGGAATCTCACCTGCCTGGCCGTCGATCGTCGTTCCTTCGCGTTCTGACGATGGGTCGACTAAGATCGCCGTAATAGGTTATATAACCATAAACTCTGACTCAGCTTCGTGGCTGGTCGGCCGTCGCCTGACTTACGACGAATTGATCGGTGAGTCGGATCGCCCGGAGCTTCCTAAGTCCGTCGCGCGTCGTCGGCGGAAGAACGCTAAATAAACACGGCGCTGGCTCGTCGTTCTGGGGTAGGCTCCGACCTGCCAGCCAAACATCGACCAAACGTCACGGGGTCTTCTTCGGGGTCCGCGCCTTGCGGGTCGTGTTGGCTGAAGGAGTGACGCTATGACACCTTCCACCGCACCGAACGGCCCGCCGAAGGCCGTCGGAAACCAGCCGGTATCCGCCGAGACCAGGGCGGAACATGAGAACGCCCATTGGGCCAGCGTCGGCGAGAGAGGCGTGCAGGAAGAGCAAAGTCGCCGTAAGCGCTTTTGGGTGATCGCATCAGTGATCGCTGCGGGAGCGATCATCTGGTTGGTCGCCACGACGTAGCGGCGACGCGAGTCGGCTGACTCCCCTCCGGGTCGTCCGCGCACGGGACGCGGGTCTATTGTTGCCCTCAGTTGGACTCTCGGCTCCTGGTGAGTCGATGGACCGAAGTTATGTGGCTGGCCGATGGCCCTTCGCCGCATCCAGGAGCTCTCCCGCAAGTTCTACTTCCTGCAGCATCCAACAGGTGTCATGCGGACACACCCAGTCCTGGCGCTGAACGACCAGTCCTGGCCGCATACGTCAGCGTCACGGGAGATCCACACCGCACGCAATGCACGGCTCGTGTGAGGGGTTCGTTGCGCCCCGTGTGTTCGAGGTCAACCGACGTCCGTGGCGGACCTGGCCGCACCGACACGACGTGGCCCGAGGACGGGGAGCGAATGATCGGCCTGGCAATGTGGGCAGCGCCAGCTCGCTGGGTGCTGCGGCGTTGCCGTCTAACTGTGCCGACAGGGTCACGACGAACGGCGCGTGACATTTCTGGCAGCTTTATCGGAAGGGGAATAAACTCCACGCGTGTGAAGCCAACGCCGCGACCGTCTAGACCGCGCCGCGAGTGAGCGCACGAATCTGAGACTGGGCGCTGGCGCGGTCGCTTGGACTCTTCCAAGCGAATGAGAAGCCGGCGCGGTACCGTCCACTGCCAGTGACCGCCCGTGACTTCTCGCAACGCTTGACCCTGCCGTGCAGGACAAGCGCGGGCTCACGGTCCGTCTTGAAGATGAACTCGAGCACGTCTCCGACGACGAAGGGCACAGGAGTTTCGATGGCAAATGCATCGCGACTGAGATCGCTGAGCCTGACCTCCACGCCGGTGGCGGTTTCCGTGCCTGACAGCGGCTGAACGAGCCGAACGCGCTGAACGCCGCGCCTCTCTTTGCCTGACCGAGTGATTGCCATTGAAGCCGACGCATGACGCTGCCGGACCGGCAGCCGCCGCGAGTTCGACCTGCTCACCTTCTATCGGCCAGTCAGGCTCGACCTTGCTCCATGAATGCCTGCACTCAACCAGCCATCCTCAAACGTTCCACGTGGAACACTTCCAGCTAGAGTTGACAGAATCCATGCGTCAGGAAGACAATCAGTCAATCGGACCAGCACATAAATCTGTGTAATGACCAATAATACGCAGATCATAGCGGTCGCGAACCAGAAGGGCGGCGTCGCCAAAACCACCACAGCCATCAATCTGGGCGCTTCGCTCGCGCTGGCCGAACAGCGCGTCCTGCTCGTTGACATGGATCCGCAGGCCAATCTCACGAGCGGCGTCGGCCTGAAGGGGCGCCCAGGCAAGGGCGGCGCGTACAGCGCGCTCATGGCGAACGATCCCGATGCGCGATCGTTCATCCTCTCGACCGGCGTCGACTCGCTCTCGCTCCTCCCGGCCGATCGGCAGCTCACGGGCGCCGAGATCGAGCTCGTCGCGCTCGACCGTCGCGAGCGTCGTCTTCAACGACTGCTCGATCCGCTGCGCGCCGACTTCGACTACGTGCTCATCGACTCGCCGCCCTCGCTCGGGCTGCTCACGCTCAATGCGCTCGTCGCCGCCGACGCCGTGCTGATTCCGCTCAACTGCGAGTACTTCGCGCTCGAAGGCATCGCGGAGCTCATGGCGACGATCGACCGCGTGCGCGCCTCGCTCAATCCGCGCCTCGCGATCGAAGGCGTGCTGCTGACGATGTACGACGACCGCACGAATCTCGGCCAGCAGGTCAGCGCGAACATCCGCGAGTTCTTTGGCGACCAGGTCTACCGCACCGTCATCCCGCGGAACATCCGGCTCGGCGAGGCGCCGAGTCACGGACTGCCGGTCATCCTGTACGACGCGCGCTCGCGCGGCGCCGACGCGTACGTCGCGCTGGCGCGCGAGTTTCTGGCTCGCAATCGTGGCGCGACGATCGCGCCAGACGCGGCGCACGACGCCGCCGATCCCTCGAAGGAGTGAGCCTCATGGTGGAAAAACGTCCCGCTTTGGGCCGCGGATTGAGCGCGCTCATTCCCGACGCCGCACCGCCGCCGCTTCGTCGCGCGCGACGGGTCGCCGCAGGAGCTCGACATCGATCTGCTGACGCCCAATCCGCGCCAGCCGCGCACCTACATCGAGGAGCCGCAGCTCGAGGAGCTCGCACAGTCGATTCGCGCGCACGGCGTGCTCCAGCCCGTACTCGTGCGCCGCGTCGACGGCCGGTTCGAGATCGTCGCCGGCGAGCGGCGCTGGCGCGCGGCGCAGCGCGCCGGCCTGCTCAAAGTGCCCGTCGTCGTCCGCGACGTGCCCGACGACCAGCTCCTGCAGGTCGCGCTCGTCGAGAACATCCAGCGCGAGAACCTGAACGCCATTGAAGAAGCGCAGGCCTACCGCCGGCTCGCGGACGAAGCGAACCTGTCGCAGGAGGAGATCGCGACCGCCGTCGGCAAGGACCGCGCGACGATCGCCAACTACATCCGCCTGCTCCGCCTTCCGGCCGAGGTCCGGAACGATCTGGCCTCCGGCTCGCTCTGACGATGGGTCACGCCCGGGCGCTCCTGGGGCTCCAGGACGAGAGCGGGCAGCGGCGGATCGCGCGGGAAGTCGTCTCGCGGGGGCTGTCGGTGCGCGAAACCGAGTCGCTCATCCGGCGCGAGGTCACGCCGGCCGTGCCGCCTCCGCCCCGCAAGATCGACCCGAACACCCGCGCGGCCGAGGAGCAGCTCAAACTCGCGCTCGGCACCCGGGCGCGCATCATCCGGCGCGGTGGCGGGGGCCGGATTGAGATCGATTTCGGCACCGAAGACGAGCTGAATCGCCTGTATGACCTCATCGTTCGCACGCCGGTCGAGCCGGCTCGAGGTCGCCCGCCCGGCGTCTGTTGCCCGGTTCTGTGGCGAATGGTATAAATTTACGTTTTGCGTGATGCGTGTAACGGGCTCTTGAGGCCCTCCGCTCGGCCGTTTCCCAAGCCACGTCAGCCATGACCTCCCGCGCCGTCGCGCGCCAGTACGCGCTCGCTCTCTTCGACGTCGCCCAGAAGGGCGGCCAGACCGATCGCATTGGCCGCGAGCTCGCCGAGTTCGCCGCGCTCGTGCGCTCGCACGAGGAGCTGTCGGGCGTGCTCTCGAACGCGCGATTCCGGCGGCGCGGAAACGCGCCATCGTCGATGCGCTCGTCCGGGCGCTGCCGGAGCTAGCCCGGAGGTCGGCCGGTTGCTGCAATTTCTCGCCGACCGCGATCGCCTGATGCATCTCGACGCGATCGCGGCCGCCTTCAAGGCCAAGGCGATGGATGCGGAGCGCGTCGTGCGCGCGGAGCTCTTGACGGCGACACCGATCGACGAACCGGCGCGCGCCCAGATTGCCGCGGCGCTTGGCAAGGCGCTCGACCGGCAGATCGCGATGACGGAGCGCGTGGAGCCCGCCATCGTGGGCGGGTTCGTGGCCCGCGTCGGCAGCGTCGTGTTCGACGGGAGCGTGGCGCGGCATCTGGAACGAATCCGCGAGCGTCTGCTCCGAGACGCGTGACGAGCGGCGTAAGGACGAAGAGACATGCAGATCAAGGCCGACGAAATCTCCAAAATCATTCGCGACCACATCGGCGGCTACGCCGCGACGGTTGATGTCGCCGAAGTGGGCACCGTGATGTCCGTCGGCGACGGCATTGCGCGCCTCCACGGCGCCGAGCGCGCGATGGCGGGCGAAATGCTGGAGTTTCCGAACGGGTTGTTCGGCATCGCCCTGAACCTCGAGGAAGACGCCGTCGGCGCCGTGCTCCTCGGGCACTCCACCGAACTGAAGGAAGGCGACACGGTCAAGCGGACCGGCCGCATCATCTCGGTGCCGGTCGGCGACGAGCTCGTCGGCCGTGTCGTGAACGCGCTCGGCCAGCCCATCGACGGCAAGGGTCCGATCGCGTCGCGCAACTTCCAGGCCATTGAACGTCTCGCGCCGGGCGTCGTCGATCGTTCAGCCGGTCAAGGAGCCGCTCCAGACCGGATTGAAGGCGATCGACGGGATGGTGCCGATCGGCCGCGGCCAGCGCGAGCTCATCATCGGCGACCGGCAAACCGGGAAGACCGCCGTGGCCGTTGACACCATCATCAACCAGAAGGGCCTCGACGTCATCTGCATCTACAACGCGATTGGCCAGAAGCAATCCACGATCGCGCAGGTCGTCCGGACGCTCGAGGAAGCCGGCGCGATGGAGTACAGCATCGTCGTGGCGGCCGGTGCGTCGGATCCCGCGCCGCTTCTCTACATCAGCCCGTATTCGGCATGCACGATTGGCGAGTTCTTCCGCGACTCGGGCCGCCACGCGCTGTGCGTGTACGACGACCTCTCGAAGCACGCGCAGGCCTACCGGGAGATCTCGCTGTTGCTCCGGCGTCCGCCGGGCCGCGAGGCGTATCCGGGCGACGTCTTCTACCTGCACTCACGCTTGCTCGAACGCGCGGCCAAGCTGAAGGCGGATCTCGGCGGCGGATCGCTGACGGCGCTTCCGATCATCGAGACGCAGGCCGGCGACCTGTCGGCCTACATTCCGACGAACGTCATCTCGATCACCGACGGCCAGATCTTCCTGGAGGCCGATCTGTTCAATCAGGGCATCCGGCCCGCCATCAACGTCGGCAACTCGGTGTCGCGCGTCGGCGGGTCCGCGCAGATTCGCGCGATGCGTCAAGTCGCCGGTTCGCTGCGCCTCGATCTGGCGCAGTACCGCGAGCTCGCGGCGTTCGCGCAGTTCGGCAGCGATCTCGATCCGGCCACCCAGAAGCAGCTCAATCGCGGCCGCCGGCTCACCGAGATCCTGAAGCAGCCGCAGTACCGGCCGCTGCCGGTTCAGCGTCAGGTCGCGATCATCTTCGCGGCGACGAACGGATTTCTCGACAGCGTGGCCGTCGAGAGGCTTCGCCAGTACGAAGACGGCATGTACGCGTTCCTCGAGACACAGCACCGAAGGCGTCCTGTCGGCAATCGCCGAGAAGAAAATCCTGGACGATGGCCTGAAACAGTCCCTGAAGACGGCGCTCGAGGACTTCGGGCGAACGTTCGCGGCGTCGACGGCCGCCGCGTAGCAGACCGAGACAAGAGCTGTGCCCTCACTGATTGACATGCGACGGCGCATCCGCGCCGTCAAGTCGACGCAGCAGATCACCAAAGCCATGAAGATGGTGGCGGCCTCGAAGCTGCGTCGCGCGCAGGAGCGCGTGATCGCGACGCGGCCGTTCGCCAGGGAGGCCCGCCACGTACTCGCGAGCATCGCGTCGCGCGTGGACGAGCACGCGCACCCGCTGCTCGCACGCCGGCCGGGCGTCGACACCGGGTCGACGATGCTCGTCGTCATCACGTCCGACCGCGGCCTGTGCGGCAGCTTCAACACGAACGTGGTCAAGGCTGTCGGCGGCGTTCTTTCGCGAGCATCCCCGGCGGCCCATTTCGCTCGGCCTGGTCGGTCGCAAAGGGCGAGACTTCTTCTCGCGCCGTGGCCTGCCGGTCCGCTTCGAGCACATCAACCTGCCGAAAGTGATTGCGGTCGCCGAGGCGGAGGCGATTGCCGCCCCGATTCTGTCGGACTTCATCGAGGGGCGCGTCGACAGCGTGTACCTCGTCTACAACGAGTTCAAGTCCGTGATGCAGCAGCGCCTCGTCGTCGAGCCGCTGCTGCCGCTGACGGGCGTGTCGGCCGCGGAAGAGGCAGAGGGCGCCAAGACCGAGTACCTTTACGAGCCGTCGCCCGAGCGTATTCTCGACGTGCTCCTCGTGCGGCTCGTGCAGGCACAGATCCTCAGGGCGCTGGTGGAGTCGAACGCCGCGTTTTTTGCGGCGCAGATGACGGCGATGGACGCCGCCACCCGCAACTCGACGGAGATGATTGACGGCCTGACGCTCTACATGAACAAACTGCGCCAGGCGGCGATTACACGCGAGATTATTGAAGTGGTATCAGGGTCGCAGACAAGGTAACGAGACATCCATGGCAGTGGCTGAAGCAGTCAAGGTTGGCAAAGTCGTCCAAATCATCGGTCCGGTCCTCGACATCGAGTTCGAGGGCGGGCACTTGCCGGACATCTACAACGCCGTCCGGGTGACCGGTAAGGCCGGAACCGCCGACGTGGACGTGATCTGCGAGGTCGAACAGCACCTCGGGGAGAACCGCGTTCGCGCCGTGGCGATGAAGCCGACCGACGGCCTGCAGCGCGGCATGGCGGCCGAGGATCAGGGTGGTCCGATCTCGATGCCTGTCGGGCCCGAGACGCTCGGCCGCGTGCTCAACGTCCTTGGTGAGCCGGTGGACGATCCCAGACCGGCCTGTGAACGCCAAGGAGCGGTGGCCGATCCATCGTTCGGCCCCAACCCTCGAGGAGCAGTCCACCGAGCTCAAGATGTTCGAGACCGGCATCAAGGTCATCGACCTGCTCGAGCCGTATCTGCAGGGCGGCAAGATCGGCCTCTTCGGTGGCGCCGGCGTCGGCAAGACCGTCATCATCATGGAGCTCATCAACAACATCGCCATGAAACACGGCGGTGTCTCCGTGTTCGGCGGTGTCGGCGAACGCACGCGCGAAGGCAACGACCTCTGGCTCGAGTTCCAGGAGAGCGGCGTCATCGACCCGAAGATTCCTCGAAGTCGCGTGCGGCGCTGGTCTACGGCCAGATGACGGAACCGCCGGGCGCGCGGCTGCGGGTGGCGCTCTCGGCGCTCACGGTCGCCGAGTACTTCCGCGACGCGGAAGGCAAGGACGTGTTGCTGTTCATCGACAATATCTTCCGCTTCACGCAAGCGGGCTCCGAAGTGTCGGCGCTTCTCGGCCGCATGCCGTCGGCGGTCGGATACCAGCCGACGCTCCTGACCGAGATGGGCGAGCTCCAGGAACGCATCACGTCGACGCGCAAGGGATCGATTACGTCCGTGCAGGCGATCTACGTGCCCGCCGACGACTACACCGACCCGGCGCCCGCGACGACGTTCGCGCACCTCGACGCGACGACCAACCTGTCGCGCGCGATCGCGGAACTCGGGATTTATCCGGCGGTGGATCCGCTGGCCTCGTCGTCCCGCATTCTCGACCCGCGCATCATCGGCGAGGAGCACTACAATGTCGCGCGGTCGGTCAAGCAGATCCTTCAGCGCTACAAGGACCTGCAGGACATCATCGCGATCCTCGGCATCGACGAGCTGTCGGAAGACGACAAGCTGACGGTGTCGCGCGCCCGGAAGATTCAGAAGTTCCTGTCTCAGCCGTTTTTCGTCGCCGAGCAGTTCACCGGATACAAAGGCAAATACGTGGCGATTGGCGACACCGTGCGCGGGTTCAAGGAGATCGTCGAGGGCAAGCACGACGACATCCCGGAGCAGGCGTTCTATCTCGCGGGCACCATCGATGAGGTCGTCGAGCGTGCCCGGGAACAGAAGTAACGCGTGGCAGTCGCGGGCGGCATTCCGAAGCACCTGCGGCTGGAGTTCGTGACTCCGGCGCAGGCCATCGTCCACGACGAGGTGGACGAAGTGCAGCTGCCGGGCGAAGAGGGATCGTTCGGGGTCCTGCCCGGCCATGCGCCCATGCTGGCGGCACTCGCGACGGGCATGATGTGGTCGACGGAAAGGAACCGAGAAGCAGTACGCGTTCATCGCCGGCGGCTTCGCCGAGGTCCTGCCCGATCGCGTGTCGATCCTCGCGCAGGTGGCTGAGCGCGCCGAGGATATCGACATCGAACGCGCAGAAGCCTCGAAGCGGCGTGCCGAAGAGCAAGCTGGCGAAGCCTGGTGTCGTCGACGCCGACATCCAGCGCGCGCGCATCGCGGTGCTCCGCGCCATCTCGCGGCTCGAAATCTCCCGTCACGCCCGTCGCCGACCCTGACCTCCATGCTGCGCATCTCCTCGGCGGTCGCGTCCCATCCGGGTTTGCGCCGGGAGGAGAATGAAGACTCGTACAGCACCCGCGACGATCTCGCGCTCTTCATGGTGGCCGACGGCATGGGCGGCCACGCGGCCGGCGAGATCGCGTCACGTCTCGCGGTGGACACCATCGTCGCGTTCATCAGCGACACGCGCGACGCCGACATCAACCGCACCTGGCCGTTTCCCGTACGACCACACGCTCAGCCTCGACGGCAACCGGTTGAAAGCCGCCTTCCGCCTGGCCAACCGCAAGCTCGGCAGCGCCGTGGATGCGAACGACACCCTGCGCGGCATGGCCACGACGGCGGCCGCCGTGCTGTTCGGCCATGGCACGCCGACCGTGGCGCATGTCGGCGACAGCCGGGTGTACCTCTGGCCGCGACGGCGCGCTCCGCCAGATCACACAGGATCACTCCTGGGTCAGCGAGCAGGTTCGCGCCGGCGTCATGACGGAGAAGGACGCCCGCCGGCATCCGTGGCGCAACGTCGTCACACGCGCGCTGGCCGGCGGCGACGACCCGGAGGTGGACGTCGGCGGACATCGAGGTGCGCGGCGGGCGACCGCCTGATCCTCTGCTCGGACGGCCTGCACGGGGTCGTGCTGCCCGACCAGTTCGAGGCGATCGTCAAGAAGGGCAAGTCGCTCGGCGACACCTGCCAGGCTCCTGGTCGATGCCGCGAACGCCGCAGGCGGACCGGACAACATCACGGTCGTTCATGCTGCAGGTCGATGTGGCATAACCTCGCCAGGCTGGCCGGCTACCGCGGCCTCATCCAGAGCCTGGTGGCCCGTGAGCTGAAAGCGCGGTATCGCGGGTCGGTCCTCGGGTTCTTCTGGTCGTTCGTCAATCCGCTGCTCCTGCTGTCGATCTACTCGTTCGTCTTCGCCAAGATCCTGCCGCCGAACGCCACGGCCGACAACATGCCCTACGAGGTGTTCATGTTCTGCGGCCTGCTGCCATGGACCTGGTTCTCGGCCTCGATGCTCGAAGGAACGGGATCGCTCATCGCCGGCGGCAATCTCATCAAGAAGGTGCTCTTCCCCGCCGAGATTCTGCCGATCGTGACGGTGCTCGCCGAACCTCGTGCATTTCGCGCTCGGCCTGCTGATCCTCGCGGGCTTCATGGTGTGGCGACAGCACTTTCCCGACTGGAACGAGCTGGCATGGTTTCCGGTGATCGTGCTCGTGCAGCTCGATCTTCACGCTCGCGCTGGCGCTGCTGCTGTCGGCGCTGACGGTCCACTTCCGGGACATCAAGGACCTGCTGGCGAACCTCGCTGACCTTCTGGTTCTTCGCGACGCCGATCATCTACTCGTACAAGATGGACAGCGTGGCCGGCTACCTCAGCTACTTCAACTGAACCCGATGTTCCACATCGCGGTGTCGTATCAGGAAGTGCTGTTCTTCCGCGGACCCTTCGGCCACGTCAAATGGCTGCTCGCCCTCGGGGCCGCCTCCGTCGTGCTCTTCCTGGCGGCCTACTGGGTCTTCGACCGCCTGCGCGACTCGTTCTCCGAGGCGGTGTGAGCGTGGCAACGCCGGCGATCTCGCTCGTCAACGTCAGCAAGCTGTACCGCCGCTACGGCGGGCGCCAGTTTGCGACGTTGAAGAGCGCCCTGCTCTCCGGCGATCTCGTGAAGAAGCTGCGGCCCGACGAAACCTTTCAGGCGCTCGACGACGTGTCGTTCGACGTCGCGCGCGGCCAGACCTTCGGCGTCATCGGCCGCAACGGATCGGGCAAGAGCACCGCGCTCAAGCTCGTCGCGGGGATCACGAAGCCGACGTCCGGCCTCGTCAAGGTTCAGGGCCGCGTCTCGGCGCTGATCGAGCTCGGCGCCGGCTTCCATCCCGAGATCTCCGGCCGTGAGAACGTCTTCATCAACGGCGTGATGCTGGGGATGTCGAAACGGGAGATTCAGCAGCGCTTCGACGAGATCGTCGATTTCGCCGAGCTGCGCGAGTTCATCGACGCGCCGGTCAAGACGTACTCGTCGGGCATGTACATGCGCCTCGGCTTCGCGGTCGCGATTCACGTCGATCCCGATGTGCTCCTCGTCGACGAGGTGCTCGCCGTCGGCGACGAAGGCTTCACGCACAAGTGCCTCGACAAGTTCGCGGAGTTCAAGCGCCGCAACAGGACGATTCTCTTCGTCACCCACTCGCTCGGCATGGTCGAGCGGTTCTGCGACGAGGCCGTGTGGCTGGATGCCGGCCAGAAACGCGCGCAGGGCGATCCCACGCGCGTCGTCGGCGCCTACGTCACGGACGTCGAACGGCAGGAGGAGCAGTTTCTCGCGAACGACCGACGAGCGGCACCGTGCCGAGGCCGGCTGGCGCGCCGTCGCCCGAGCGCGGGTCCCGTCGACGCCGGCGACGTCGCGGCCGACATGTCGCGCGCCAGCCGAAGGACGATGGGGTTCGGGTGAGGTGGTCATCACCGACGTGTCGCTCCTGAGCGACCAGGGACAGGCGACGCACATCTTTCACACCGGCGAGCCACTGACGCTCCGGCTTCGAGGTCAGGGCCAGGCGCAAGGTCTCGGACTTCGTCTTCGGCGTCGGCATCTACAACGCCGAAGGGCTGTGCGTGTACGGCACGAACACGGACATCGAAGAGCACGAGCCGGAGAGTTTCTCGGGTGATGCGGAGGTCCGGTTCGACATCGAGGCGCTCGACCTCGTCGAAGGCACGTACAAGCTCGATGTCGCGGTCCACAAGCGGGACGGCGCGCCGTACGACTACCACCGGCTGCTGTACACGTTCCGCGTGAAATCGCGGCTGAAGGACGTCGGCATCTACCGGCCGCGGCACCAGTGGGGCTTCGCCGGCGGCATCACGCTCCGGCCGCAGGGCGTGAGCCGCGCGCATGCGCGTGCTGTCTCTCGAAGACGCAGGCACGTTCGCCGCCGGCCTTCGTGCGCAAGGCAAGCGGGTGGTGTTCACGAACGGCGTGTTCGACCTTCTGCATCCCGGCCACGTGCGGTATCTGCAGGCCGCGCGCACCGAGGGCGACGCGCTCGTCGTCGGCGTCAACTCCGATCGGTCCGTCCGCGCGAACAAGGGCCCGTCGCGGCCGATCATTCCGGAGGCTGAACGCGCCGAGCTGCTGGCGGCGCTCGCCTGCGTCGATGCCGTCGTCGATCTTCGACGAGGAGACGCCGGCCGACATCATCCGGCGCGTGCAGCCAGACGTGCTCGTGAAGGGCGCGGACTGGGCGGCGGATCAGATCGTCGGGACGGGACACCGTCGAGGCGCGCGGCGGAAAGGTGGTCAGGATTCCCGTGGAGCAGGGATGGTCGACGACCGGAGATCCTGGAGAAGGTGCGCAAGAGTCGAGAGGCGGCGCTGAAGCTGCGAGATCCACCATCATACGAGCTCTTCCTTAATCAACTCCTGATTGATCGCATACGCCGCCTCGGCGCCCTCGGCGGCCGCCACGACGACCCACTGCACATCGCGCGACGCGTCGCCGGCGACGTAGAGCCCGGGAACGTTCGTGACTTCGTATTTCCCGGTCGAGACCGTGCCCTTCTCGTTGAAGTCGCACCCGAGCGTCCTGGCGAGATCGGAACACTGCGTCTGACCCTGCGTGAAGAACAGCGCCCGCCGTGGCACGGACGTGCCGTCGGTGAACACGACGCGCTCGAGGATGCCGTCGGTGCCCTCGAGGCGCGCGACCGGTTTCTCGTTGAGCGTCGTGCCGTTCGCCGACGAGTGTGGCTCGCTCCTCGGCGGTCAAGTCGCTCGCGCCGTCGGTGCACAGCAGAATGTCGCGGCTCCAGCCCGTCAGCTCGAGCGACAGTCCGTACCCGCGCTTCCCGCGGCCGTAGCACGGCGAGAGCGGTTTCCCGCGCAGCTCCCAGCCGTCGCAGTACGGGCAATGAAACACACTCTGTCCATAGAGGTCCCGGAGTCCGGGAATGTCCGGGATGTTGTCCACGACACCGGTCGCCAGGAGCAGGCGACGGCAGGTGAACGAGCGACCGTCGGCAGTGAACACGTCGAATCCGCCAGTGTCCATTCGCGCGGCACGGACGACTTCGACCACCTCGTGCCGGACGTTCTCGAAGCGCGTCAGTTCCTCGCGAGCCAGCCGCCTGAACTCCAGCGGCGGCGTGCCTTCGCGCGTGATGAAACCGTGCAGCATCTTCGTGAAGCGGTTCCGCCCGCGGTCCTCGTCGAACACGCAGCACCTTGCGGCACGCGCGCCCCAGCACCAGCGCGGCGCTCAGACCGGCAGGTCCGGCGCCGACGATGATCACGTCGGCATCAACGTGCATTGGTCATCGGGAACGGATGATCGTCGGGAACGGAGGAACGAGGAACGGTCCTGTTCACACGCCGATTCAGACTAGCATGACAGGAGCGGCGCTTCCCTCCCGCGACAGGTTCCGGCTGCAGTGATCGGCTCCACGTCTTCTCTCGCATTTCGATCGCTTCTCAAGTCGTCGGCGAATCGCGCCGGTCTCAACCGGCGCAGTGCCCCGGCTGACCGGTCTGACGCCGGCCGCGACGGCGTTTCACGCGGCTGTCGTCGCCCAGGACACGTCCGTGCTGCTCGTCGTGCCGACCGACGCGGACGTCGAGCAGATGACGGCCGACGCGCGTCTGTTTCTGACATCGCTCCAGGGCTTGTCCGAACACGACGTCCTCGCGACAGGTGCTGCCGTTCCCGTCGCAGGAAGTGGATCCGTATCGCGGCCTCACGCCGCACCTCGAGGTCGCCTCTGCGCGCGCACGCGCGCTCTACGGCCTCGCGACGGGAACAGCCCGGCTCGTCATCGCGTCGGCTCGCGCCCTGCTGCCCGCGGCTGAGCGACCCGGCGCGCTTTCGAGGACGTCGGCCTGACGCTCGCAGCCGGGATCCGAAGTCTCCCCTGTCGACCTTGGCGCGCGGCTCGCCATCGCGGGCTTCGCGCCCGAGGATCCGGTGGACGAGCACGGGGAATTCTGCGTCCGCGGCGGCGTCGTCGATTTCTACCCGGCGTCGGACCCGCAGCCGGTCCGCCTCGAGTTCATCGGGGACATCATCGAGTCCATCCGGCGCTTCGACGGCGCGACCCAGCGATCGCTCGTCGCGGTCGATCGCGTCACGATCAGTCCGCTCCGCGAACTGCTGCCCGATGTCGCGGCCCCCGATGATCCCGACGGCGTTCGACCGATCCGCCACGATCGTGGACTACGCCCGTCGCGCGGGCGTCGTCGGTCATGGCGTTCGAGCTCGAGGACATCCAGGAACGCGCCGTGGCGCTCGAACAGCAGTGGCGCGCATCGGCATCCGAGGCCGTCGCACGCGGCCGTTCGGCGATCCCGTTCGAAACCATCGCCGCACGGCTGGGAGGACCTGTCGGGCTGGCTCAGCCGATCGCACCACATCAGCCAGCTCGAGATTGACGGCGGCAGCGCGGGCGCCGTGCACGTGTCGACCGTGCCGGCGCTGGAGTACCACGGGCCGCATCGGCGACTGGGCCCACGAGATTCGGGCGGCACGAGACCGCGGCGACGCCGTGGTGTTCGTCGCCGCCAGCCCGGGCCGCGCCGAGCGCACCATCGAGCTCCTCGCCGACTACGAGGTCCGGGCGCGTCCCGTCGGCACGGCCGACGACCTCTCGAGCGCCGCCGTGCTCGTCACGACCGGACAGCTCTCGCGCGGCTTCCACGTGCCGCAGGGCTCGCTGCTGATCTTCGCCGAGACCGATCTCTTCGAGGAGGAACGCCGGGTCCACGAGCGCCGGCGATCGACGACGCGAACGTTCCTCTCGGATTTCCGGGACCTGAAGATTGGCGACCTCGTCGTGCACGTGGACAACGGGATCGGCCGGTTCGCCGGACTGAAGCGACTGGCCGATCACGCCCGGCCAGCCGGTGCAGGAGTTCATGGAGCTCCATTACGCCGGCGACGACAAGCTGTTCGTCCCGCTGGAACGGCTCGATCTCGTCCAGAAGTACACGGGCGGATCGGCGCCCGCCCTCGACAAGCTCGGGCGGCACGACCTGGGAGAAGGCCAAGACCCGCGTGAAGAAGGCCATGCGCGACATGGCCGAAGAGCTCCTGAAGCTCTACGCCGCGCGCAAGGCGGTGCCGGGCTTCGCGTTCACCCCCGACGCGCACTGGCATCAGGAGTTTGCCGACGCGTTCGAGTACGAGCTCACGGCCGATCAGCAGACCGCGATCGCCGACATCCGGCGCGACATGGAAACGCCGACGCCGATGGATCGCCTGCTCTGCGGCGACGTCGGCTACGGCAAGACCGAGGTCGCCATGCGCGCCGCGTTCAAAGCGGTCATGGACGGCAAGCAGGTGGCGTTTCTGGCGCCGACGACCGTGCTCGCCTTCCAGCACACGCGCACGCTCAAGGAGCGGTTCGCCGGGTTCCCGATCCGGATCGAAATGATCAGCCGCTTCCGCTCGAAGCAGGAGCAACAGGAGGTCGTGACGCTCCTCGCCAACGGCCAGGTGGACGTCGTCGTCGGTACACACCGGCTGCTGTCGAAAGACGTCGCGTTCCGCGACCTCGGACTGCTCGTCGTGGACGAGGAGCAGCGTTTCGGCGTCGCGCACAAGGAGCGCATCAAGCAGCTGCGAAAACGGGTGGACGTGCTCACGATGACCGCCACGCCCATCCCGCGCACGTTGAACATGTCGCTCGTCGGCATCCGCGACATGTCGGTCATCGAGACGCCGCCGCGCGATCGGCTCGCCATTCAGACGCAGGTCGTGAGGTTCGACACCGACGTCATCGCGCGCGCCGATCCGGACCGAGCTCGAACGCGGCGGCCAGGTGTTCTTCGTCCACAACCGCGTCGAGTCCATCTACTCGGTGGCGCAACCTCGTCCGGCGTCTCGCGCCCGAGGCGAAAGCTGGCGATCGCCCACGGCCAGATGGGCGAAGAGGAGCTCGAACGCGTGATGGTGGACTTCGTCGCGCACAAGTACGACGTGCTCGTGGCGACGACCATCGTCGAGAACGGCCTCGACATTCCCAACGCCAACACCATCGTCATCAATCGGGCCGATCGGTACGGCCTGGCCCAGCTCTATCAGCTTCGCGGCCGCGTCGGCCGATCCGATCGCCGCGCGTACGCGTATCTGCTCGTGCCGGCCGAGCAGACGCTGTCGCCAATCGCGCGGCGCCGTCTGGCCGCGATTCGGGAGTTCAGCGATCTCGGCAGCGGATTCCGGATTGCGGCGCTCGATCTCGAGATTCGCGGCGCCGGCAATCTGCTCGGCGGCCAGCAGAGCGGCCAGATCGAAGCCGTGGGCTTCGACATGTACATCAAGCTCCTCGAGCAGACGATCCGCGAGCTGAAGGGCGAGGACCTCGACGACGAGCGGCGCGCGGTCGTCAATCTGCGCATCGACCTGCGCATCGACGAGACCTACGTCCCGCGACATGAACCAGCGGCTGATGGTGTACCGCCGGCTCGCGCGCGGCGGCGACGCTCGACGAGGTCGGAAGCTTCCTCGAGGAGCTCCGCGATCGCTACGGCCCGCCGACCCGCTCGGTGGAGAACCTCGCCGAGTACGCGAGGATCCGACTGCTCGTCGGACGCCATCGGCCTCGACAGCCTCGACCGGGAGGGCACGGTCATCGTGCTGAAGTTCCGGCAGGACGCGAAGATCGACCCGCTCGCGCTGGCGGCCTGATCCAGCGCCGTGGGGACCTGACTCTGCTTCCGCCAGCCATCCTGCGGCTCGACCTGCAACCGCCCGGAAGCCGCACCCGAAGTCCGCCCGGCCGCCGGCCGGCGGCCTCCTCCGGCCGCGCGGCCTCGCCGGACGACGTCTCAAGGTCATGGTGGACGGCCCGGGCGAAGGCCGACGTCAGTCCCGGTTTCACGCGGGACGCGATTCTGGCGGAGGCGCCGCCGGATCCGACCGAGCCCGGCGGGCTGTTCGAGCGGGTCGGCCGCCTGCTGGGCCACTTGAGCCGGTCGATTCCCGGAAACCAATTGACTTGACGTGGGTCTGAGCGATGAACGAGACCACGTCGAGTCAATTGGTCTTCCGTGGCGTAACCGGCTAAAATCTTCTGTTCCTTGGATTTGCGGCCGAGATCGCCGCGGAGTTCCCGACGCATGAAGGTATTGGTAGCGGCTCTGTCGGTCGTGACGGTTCTTCGTCGGCGCGTGGCCTGTCCTCGCGCAGAGGGCCGGGCTCGAGCGTCATCCTCGAGCGCGTCCTCGTTCGCGTCAACGGCGAGATCTTCACGCAGTCGGAGCTGACGCAGCGCCAGACGGACGCCGTGCGCGAGCCCGCCAGCAACAGCCGCGCGCGGTTCCTGAAGCGGAGCTGTTCAAGCTCTTCAGCGAGATGACGCCCGACATACTCGTCGAGACCGTGGACGAGCTTGCTCATCGTCCAGCACGGCCGCGAGCTCGGGTTCACGTTCAGCGACGAGGAGTTCAAGAAGGGACTCGACACGCTCAAGAAGGACAACAACCTCGACGACGCGGGGCTCGAAGCAAGCGCTGCAAGCAGGAAGGGTTGACGCTCGACGAGCTGCGCCGGAACTTCGAGCGCGCCTGGCTGCGGCAGATGGTGCAGGCGCGCGAGATCTTTCCACGCATGCGGATCACCGAGGAAGAGCTGCGCCAGTACTTCGCGGCGAACCGCAGCAACTTCATGACGCCGGAGACGGTGACGCTGCGTGAAATCGCGGTCCTCGCGCACGGCGGCGAACGCGCAGGACACGCTGGCGCCGGCCACATCGGCGCCGCTGAAGGCCAGGATCGATGCGGTTCGTCAGCGGGCAATTGCCGGCGAGGACTTCGCCGCGCTCGTCAAGGAAGTGTCGGATTCGGCGACCAAGGCCAACGGCGGCTTGATCGGGCCGATCAACGTGCGCGACTTGAACCCCGCGACCAAGGCGCTGCTCGATCAGTCTGAAGCCGGGCGACGATCACCGAGCCGATCCAGCTGGCCCGCGGGTTCCAGATCCTGAAGCTCGAATCGCGAGAAGAGGCCGCCCAGCAGCCGTTCGACAAGGTCCGCGACCAGATCGAGATCGCCATCCGCAACGAGCGTCTCGACGGCGAAATGTCCAAGCTGAGGCTTCGCCTGCGCACCGGCGCGGTCATCGAGTGGAAGGACGACAACCTGCGCCGTATCTACGAGCGCCGCGTCAGCGAGCGGCTGAGCCGACACGCCGCCCACCCAGTGAAGATCACCGACATCGCCATCGAGCATCCGGTCGCCCTGGCCCCGATGGCGGGGATGACCGACACGGCGTTCCGCCGGCTCGTCAAACGCAAGGGCGGGTGCGGGCTCGTCGTCACCGAGATGGTGAGCTCCGAGGGGCTCGTGCGCGGCATCGACCGCACGCTCGAGTACGCCGAGTACACCGAAGAGGAGCGGCCCGTCTCCGTCCAGATTTTCGGCGGCGATCCGCGCGTGATGGCCGACGCCGCGCAAGTCGTCGAATCCATGGGCGCCGACATCGTCGACGTCAACATGGGTTGTCCGGTGCCGAAGATTGCGAAGCACAACGCCGGCTGCAGCCTCATGCGCGAGCCCGAGCACGCGGCGAGCGTCATCCGCGCGATGACGAACGCCGTTCGCATTCCTGTCACGGTGAAGATGCGCGCCGGCTGGAACGAACACGAGATCAACGCACCGACGCTCGCCCGGATGGTTCGAGGACGCGGGTGCCGCCGCGTTGGCGGTTCACGGCCGAACCGCGGCGCAGTCGTACAGCGGCGAGTCAGACTGGCGCCTGATCGCGCGCGTCGCCTCGGAAGTCAGCATCCCCGTGTTCGGGTCCGGGCGACTGCGTGGAGGCCAGCCAGATCGTGAGCCGGCTTCGAGCAGAGCGGCGTCGCCGGCGTCCTGGTCGGCCGTGGCGCGCTGCAGAAACCCGTGGATTTTCGCCCAGGCCGCGGCGATCGCGCGTGGCGAGACTCCCCCGGCGGTCATCGCTCCACGATCGCGGCCAGTTCCTTCTGGACTACGTGGAGCTTCTCCTCAAGGAGCGCGTCGAACGAGGCGGCGGGGTTCCGACATGTCGCCCCGGGGCCGACGCCATCGCTGCCCCCGCCCCGGCCCGCGGCCGGGAGCGCTGGGTCATCAACAAGCTCCGCGCGCTCGGGAGTTGGTATTCGAAGGGGCTTGAAGGCGGCTCTCAGCTTCGAACCGCCGTGAACTCCGCGGACTCGATCGATGGGCTGCAGGCAGATTATTCAGGCGTTCTTCGATCTGGATCGGCACGAAGCCCAGCTCGTTCAGTAGTCAAAAGACCAAACCCAAACAGCAGTCTATTTGCTTCGATTTCTGATGATTTAGGTCGTATCGACCGTTCGTCGAATGCTGACTTGCCCTCGCGGCGCTGCCGCTGCTTGAATCGGCGTCGCTTCTCGTCCCGCGGCACCTTGAACCTGGCGCGTGGATCGACATGGCTCCCGCCCGGCCGCCAGCCGCGGCCCCGCTGCGTGCGGACGCGCGGTCGCCGGAGATCGGCGAGCGCCTGTTCCGGGGACTCCCACAACCGGCCACGCTCGAACCACTTCAGCACGGCATCCGGCTGGGTGCGCTGAAGCTGCTTCAACGTCGGCAGCAGGTCTTCCGGCTGTCGCGCGCGGAACGCCGTGGCGTCCGTGCCCGTCGACGATGACCCAGTAGCGTGTGGCGGCCCGGCATTGTTCAGTGCCGCTCGAGCCGCTTCAGCTTTTCGATGAGCGTCGTCCGCTTCACGTGCAGCAGATCCGCCGCCTGGCGCTTGTTGCCCTGCGTGCGTTCGAGCGCGCGTCGAATCAGGCTGTGCTCGAAGTCGGAGACGAGACGTTCCATCTCGATGCCTTCGTCCGGGATGGACAAATCGGTGGCGTGCCGGCACGGCGGCTGATTGACGAACCTCGTCCGGCAGATCGGTCGCGGTGATTTGCGATCGTCCTGGCGACAGCGCGAACGCGCGCTCCATCACGTTCTCGAGCTGCCGCACGTTGCCCGGCCACGGGAACGGCATCAGCGCCTGCTGCGCGTCCTGCGCCAGCGTCACGCGCCCGCGCGGCGGCGTGGATTCCCCGGACAGCCGATCGAGGAAAGTGCTGCGCGAGAAGCGGGATGTCCGCGCGACGCTCGCGCAGGGACGGAATCCGCACCGGGATGACGTTCAGGCGATAGTACAAGATCCTCGCGGAAACGTCCCGCTGTCCACCATGCGCTTCAGATCGGAATTGGTGGCGGCGATCACGCGCACGTCCACCTTGACGGTCTGGGAGTCCCCCACCCGCTCGAACTCGCGCGTCTGAAGCACACGCAGCAGCTTGGCCTGCAGCGCGGCGCTCATCGTGCCGACTTCGTCCAGGAAGAGCGTGCCGCGGTTGGCCTGCTCGAGGCGTCCCTGGCGGTTGGCGATGGCGCCCGTGAACGCGCCCCGCACATGTCCGAAGAGCTCGGCCTCGAGCAGCGTTTCGGGGATGGCGCTGCAGTTGATCGCGATGAAACGGCCACTTCGGCGCGGGCTGCCGTCGTGAATCGCCCGGGCAGCCAGTTCCTTTCCCGTGCCGGTTTCGCCTGTGATGAGCACGGTGCTCGCCGTGGCGGCCACGGTCCGCAGCAGCTCGGTGAGCTGCATCATCGGGGGCGTCCGGCCGATCATGCCCTCGATGCGGAACCGATCGTGGAGCTGTGCACGGAGGTACGCGTTCTCGGCCTCCAGCCGCCGTTTCTTGATCGCCGCGTTGAGCTCGTGCAGCAGCTCCTCGAACTGGAACGGCTTGGTGATGAATCCTTCGGCACCCTGCCGCGTGACCTCGACGGCCTCGCGCACCGTCCCGAAGCCGGTGATGACGATGGCGATGATCTCCGGGATAGCGAGTCGAGGCCTCGTCGAGGACCCGGCGGCCGTCGATCCCCGGCAATCGCAAATCCGTAATCAGGACATCGAAGGCAAACTCGCCGAGCCGTGCGAGCGCTTCTTCCCCGCTGCCGGCCTGCTCGACGCGAAAGTCGTTTTCCGCCAGTCGCTCGGCCATGACCTCGCGAAATGCCGCCTCGTCATCCACGAGCAGGAGGTGCAGCGCTGACTCCGTCATCGGGGCGACGGCATTTTGACACGGATCAGTTGACCTCGACCGCGCGCGGCGGCCAGAACCGTCATCTTCCGCGGGTGTCCGGGGCTCTGCCCTTAAAGTCCTGACAACCACCGCCGATACTCGGGGTGAACGTATGAGGTGGTGTTCCGGCCGAGATTCGCCGGCGCAGGGATGGAACCAGCCATGCTGATTGACAGGAAAACAGTTTCGATTCCGCGGGCGTGCGAGCTCGTCGGCGTGAGCCGGCGGACGATCTACAACTGGATCTCCGGCGGCAAGATTCAGTACGTTCGAACAGCCGGCGGTTCAGTCCGCATCTTCGAGGACACGCTCTGGCGTCGTCCGGATCCAACGACACGGTGAGACACACAACACTTGGGACCAGCGGCTCAGCCGTGGCGCCTGAGCACTCCATAGGCGCACCTGGCATTGCGGCCGGAGCGGCCGTCCCGGCCGTTCCGGACCTCTCTGCCGTTTTTCATCGGCTCAACAACCAGCTCGGGATCATCCTGGCCAACGCGGAGCTGCTCGAAGCCCGCCTGGCAGACGAAACCCAACGTGCCCGAGCCAGCCAGGTTGTTTCTGGCGCTCTTGAAGCCATCTCCACGATTCAGGACCTCCGGCGCCTGCTTGGCGTCCGCCCGAACGCTCGGTTCCAACGACACGCGCTAACTGTCAGACACGTCGGTTTGCTGACAAATCTGCCAGAACTGTCAACTGTCCGACACCCGTCTGTCGGCCAGAAGCCGGCGCTGCACGCCCCTTCACACATCGGCATAGAGATATAAAGCCATACTTGTACAATTACTTACCAACAGATCACCTCCACGACACGCTTTCGTTTTTTGATCGTTTACAGGTTGGCACCTCTGTTGCCCTAAGGCTGACCGCCCGACGAGGTTCGGGTCAGGAGGATTGGTCACATGTTGCGGGCACCCTTGGCGGAATCTCAGCAGGACCGAGTCGCGGCGAGTCTGCCGTTCGTGCAGTCACTCGCGCGCCGCATGGCATCGACGATGCCCCACTCGATTGACCTGAGCGACCTCGTCCAGGACGGCGTCCTCGGCCTCATCGACGCCGCGCATCGGTTCGACGAGACCCGCGGCATCAAGTTCGAGACGTTCGCCGAGCGGCGCGTGCGGGGCGCGATGATCGACGCCCTCCGCCGCGACGCCTGGCCGCGCGGCGTCCGCCGCGTCCGCCGCGAGCTCGAGTCGGCGCGCGAGGCGCTTCGCCGCGAGCTCGGCGCCGAGCCGACCCTTGCCGATCTCGCCCGGCGCGTGGGCGCCGACGAGACCCGTCTCGAGCGCACCATCGTGCGCATCAGCACCATCGAACAGACCTCGCCGCTCGCGAACCTCGAGACCATGGACAGCTCGATGTTGCCCGCGGTGCTCGTGCCGAGCGAGCCGCCGTCTCCGGATCGGTCTGTACGAACAGGGCCAGGTTCGCGACCGCGTGCGCAAGGCGCTGGCTCAGCTGCCGGCGCGTGAGCGACGCATCGTCGGTCTCTACTACTTCGGCGAAGCGACGATGAAGCAGATTGGCGACGCGATTGGCGTCAACGAGTCGCGCGTCTCGCAGCTTCACGCGCGCGCGATTCAGCGCCTGCAGCGGCTGCTTGCCGGCACCGAGAACGCGCCGGCGCCGCGCCTCGTGTCGAAGGCCCGGAAGATGAAGGCGGCGCAAGCCAGCCGCTGCGCGTCGCCGGACCGACGCGCGTGCCCGGACCGCCGCGTCGCGTAAACCAGGACCGGCGATTTCTTCGAAACCCGGTTTCTCTAGCCCAGCGTTTCGCGCGCGACGCGGACGAGATCCCGAAGCCGGAACGGCTTCGGGATCCATCGACATCCGGTCTCCTCCAGAAACCGCTCGGCTTCCGTACCGGCGACGTCGCCGGTCACGAAGATGAGCCGTCGCGCGACGTGCGGCATCTTCGTCGAGACCTCGCGGAAGAACGCCATGCCGTCCACCTTCGGCATCTTCAGATCGCAGATGATCACGTCGTAGTGGCGTTCGCGCAGTCTCGCGAGCGCCTCGTCGCCGTCGGCCGCGCGATCGGGACGGAACCCTTCGTCGGCGAGCGCGGCCGCGACGGCGTCGCCAAGCGCCTGCTCGTCCTCCACGACAAGCGCCCGCGTGCCTTTCGGCACGGCCGGCAGGGGAGGTGGGGGTGCCGGGTCCGACAAACGGACGTGCGCGCCGCTCACCGGCAGCTCGAGCAGGAACGACGCCCCGCGGCCCCGGACTGACGCGACGCTGATCCGTCCGCCGTGCTCCTGGGCGATCGCGTACGCGACCGTCAGGCCCAGCCCCGTGCCCTTGCCGACGGCCTTCGTCGTGAAGAACGGATCGAAAATCTTCGGCTGCATGTCTTCCGGCACGCCCGGTCCGTCGTCGTTCACCTCCAGCACGACCGCATCGCGATCGGGATCCTGCCAGGACCGCAGAATCAGCGTGCCGCGGCCGTGCGCGGCGAGCATCGCCTGTTCGGCGTTGATGACGAGGTTCAGGAGAATCTGCTGAATCTGATGCGGATCGGCAAACACCGGGGGGAGCCCCGCCGCCAGCGCATCGATGATGGTGACGTTCGAGGCCCGCTGCTCGTAGGCGCGGAGCCCAATCGTTTCGCGGACCACCTGGTTGAGGTCCACCGTCGTGCGCGTGGTGTGGCGCTTGCGCGCGAACGTCTGAAGGTTGCGGACGATGCGGGCCGCGCGCTCGGCGGCGTTGTGAATCGCATCGAGATCCCGGCGGGTCATCTCGTCGAGCCGGTGGCCGGCCAGCCGCTCGGCGCACGCGAGGATCGTGCCGAGCGGGTTGTTCAACTCGTGCGCGACGCCCGAAATCGTCTGGCCGAGCGCCGCCAGTTTCTCCGCCTGCGCGAGCTGATGGTAGAGATCGCGCGACTGGTCCTGCAGCTTCTTGCGCTCGGTGACGTCGCGCATCATCGCTTCGAGTCGCAGCGTGGAGGACGTGCTCAGCGGCTCGGCGCGGGCGGTCACCTCGATCCACATGGCGGAGCCGTCGACCCGGCGCAGCCGCAGCAGGTAATCGTGCGCGCCGCCGTCGCGAGCGAGTTGTTGAAGAAACGCCGTCCGCGCCTGCTCGTCGACGAACCGATCGGCGTCGAACGGACGAACGTCGGCGAGTGGCGCGTCTTCAGCCCAGCCGAATATCAGACGCAGGCGCGGATTGGCCGCGAGTGTTGCCGTGCTGTCGAGTTGGACGAGGCCGATGTACAGGCCTTCGTGGAGACCCTCGAAGAGACGGGAGAACGCGCTACTGGACAGCCGCGCGGACGGACGACGGCCAGAGGATCCGGCAATTCAGGAATCCTACCATCTCGCAGTACACTTGCCGGCTCCGCACATGGCGCGCCTTCCCCGCATCGCTGAACTCGAGCCGACCTCGGCCGGCGCCGGGTTCTTCCTCTGCGCCCGCAAGGAGCGGCGCGTCGGCAAGGGCGGCCCCTTCCTCGTGCTGGTGCTTCAGGACGTCTCCGGTGAGATTGGCGGCAAGGTCTTCACCGACGTCGAGTCGGCCGATCCGCAGTTCGAGGCTGGCGAGTTCGTCGCGGTGCAAGGGAAAGGGAATCTGTTCAATCAGCGCCTCGAGATCATCGTGGACAAGATCCGCCGCGTCATTCCCGACGATGCCAAGGTCGGGTTCCGCGAGGAGGATTGCATCCGCTCGTCGCCGCGCCCGATCGACGAGATGTGGGCGGAGCTGACCGCTCGCGTCGCGAGCGTGACCGACCCGCACATCCGCGAGCTCCTCGAGCGACTGGTCGCGCGGCATGCCGATCGGCTGAGGATCTGGCCGGCCGCGCGCCAGGTCCACCACGCCTATCGAAGCGGCTTGCTCGAGCACATCCTCAAGATCATGGAGATCGGCGCGTTCCTGGCCGACGCGTACGGCGCCCGCCGCGACCTCGTGCTCGCCGGCGCGCTCCTGCACGACCTCGGCAAGCTCGAGGAGCTGACGTACGACGTGGCCGTGGACTATTCGCTCGCCGGCAACCTCGTGGGCCACATCGTGCTCGGGGCCGGCATGGTGCGCGACGCCGTGCGCGAGATTCCGGGCTTTCCGGAGGAGCTGGCGCTGGAGATCCAGCATCTCGTGCTGTCGCATCACGGCGCCAAGGAGCTTGGGTCGCCGGTGGTCCCGGCAACGGTCGAAGCGCTCATTCTGGCCGCCGCCGACGACTTCGACGCCAAGATGCACCAGGTGCGGCGGCACCTTGCCGACGACGACACCGAAGGCCGATTCACCACGTACCACCGGCACCTGGAGCGAGCGTTCCTGAAGCCGCAGGGCTCCTGAGTTGGGCTCCCCAGTGCCTCGCCCACGCCTCGCCTGGGTCGCGTGGGGGACAATCTGCATCGTCTGGGGCACGACCTACGTTGCGATCAAGATCGCGCTCGCGACCATCCCGCCGTTTCTCATGGGCGGTCTGCGGTACATCGCCGCCGGGCTCCTGCTGGGAGGGCTGGCCGTGCTTCGCGGCTACCGCCTGCCGCCGGTGGGGCAGTGGGGCACCCTGGCGGTGCTCGGGTTTCTGATGCTCCTCATGGGCAACGGCGGTGTGGCCTGGGGCTCGCAGCATCTGCCAAGCGGACTCGTGGCCGTGCTGGTCGGGATGTCGCCGTTCTGGATGACCGGCGTGGATGCGCTCATGCGCGACGGCAAGCAGCTCTTCGCCCGTCAATGGATCGGGCTCACCGTGGGGCTCGCCGGCATCACGACGCTCGTGTGGCCGGACATCACGGCTGGTGGCGGCTCGGGCCGGAACTTCCTGTTCGGTGTGATTGCGTTACAGCTCGCGTGCGCGGGTTGGGCGGTGGGATCGGCGTACACGCGGCGACACGTGATGCCCGGACACATCTTCGGCGCCGCCGCCGTGCAGATGGCCACCGGCGGCGTCTTCATGCTGATCACCGGCACGCTCGTCGGCGAATGGAGCCGCATCAGCTTCAATCAGGCGACGACGATGGCCTTCGTCTACCTCGTGGTTCTCGGGTCGGTGATTGGGTTCGCGGCGTACTCGTACGCGCTGCAGCACCTCGACATCGCGATCGTGTCGCTCTACACCTATATCAATCCGGTGATTGCGGTGGCGCTGGGAACGGTCGTGCTCGGCGAGCCGTTCCACCCTCGCATGGCGGTGGCGGCCGGCATCATCGCGACAGGAATCGTCATCGTCGGGCGTCCCAGGTCGTGACAGCCGTGCTGTCGGTGCGTGGGCCCAGTGCGAACGTCATCGTCCCATCGCAGACGACTTCGCCGTTGACGCGGGCGGCGCCGCTCAACACGCCCATCCGGCTGCGCAGGCGCTTGACGATGGCTTCGATCTCCACCGTGTCGCCCGGGTGTACCGGCCGCCGATAGCGCACGCGTTCGATCCCGGTGAAGAACGGGATCTTGCCGCTGTTCTCGGGCTTGACCAGGATCAGGATGGCCCCCACCTGCGCGATGGCTTCGGTCAGGATCGTCGGTGGCAGCACCGGCCGCTCGCCGGTGCCCTGCCAGAGGAAGCGCTCGCTCAGCGACACGTTCTTGATTCCCACGATGCGCCGGTCCGGCTCGAGCGCGATGACGCGGTCCACGAGCAGAAATGGGTAGCGATGAGGAAGAATGCGCCCGATAGCCGCGTAGTCGAGGGGCAGCTGTAAAGTCATTTTCGGCCCAAGTATAATTCCTTGGTCCCCGCCTCGTTCGTTGATGAATCAACCGCCTGCTGCCGACACCGCCACGGCGCCGCTCTCCGGTAACGAGCGGGACATCCTTCTCACGCTGTTCGATCTCGGACGGAAGATCGCGTCCGTCATCGACCTCGACGAGTTGCTGCCGAAGATTCCGGAGCTCGTCGGCCGGTTGATCCCGTTCGACGCGTTCGCGGTGTACTTCTTCCAGGCCAAGCGCGACACGCTGTCGATTGGGTACGCCGTGGGCTATCCGGACAGCTCCAAGGATTTCAGCCTGCCTGTCGTCAGCAGGCTTGCTCGGCCGCGTCTTCACGACACGCCAGCCGGTCGTCGTCGGTGACGTCTCGACCGATCCGGACTACGTGAGCGTGGTCCCCGGGATGGTCTCGACGCTCGCCGTGCCGTTGATTCACAAGGCCCAGGCGATTGGCGCGCTCAATGTCCTGAGCCGCGAGCGTGACCGCTACTCCGAACGCGAGGTCGCGATTCTGCGCCAGTTCGCCGCGCATGTCGCGACGGCGGTCGTCAACGCGCG
Source organism: uncultured Acidobacteriota bacterium (assembly GCA_963739035.1). Classification (GTDB taxonomy): domain Bacteria; phylum Acidobacteriota; class Vicinamibacteria; order Vicinamibacterales; family SCN-69-37; genus CAVTYZ01. The sequence goes on from CAVTYZ010000018.1 coordinate 224,813, forward strand.
GCTCTTCGAGCGGCAGCGGCAGGACGCCGAAGCGTTCGAGACGCTTGCCGAGATCGGCCGCGACGTCGCCGCCGTCCTCGAGCTCGACGCGCTGCTCGAGCGAATCGCGCAGCTCGCCGCACGGCTCGTGGCATACCGCACGTTCGGGATTCTGCTGCTCAACGAGACGAGCCAGGAGCTCGAGCTGAAAGTGGGCGTGAAGTACGGCCGCAAGATTGGCGATCTGCCGAAGGTGCGGCTTGGCGAAGGTCTCGTCGGCTATGCGGCACTCCACCGCGAGCCCGTGCTGGCGCCGGACGTCTCAAAGGACGCGCGCTACATCAAGGTCGTCGACGACGTGCGGTCCGAGCTGGCGGTGCCGCTCCTGCTGAAGGAGCGGTGCATCGGCGTGCTGGATCTCGAGAGCCCCGACCTGGATGCGTTCTCCAAGCGCGAAGTCGAGATTCTGACGCTGCTGGCCAGTCAGGCGGCGGTTGCCATCGAGAACGCGCGCCTGTACGAGGAAGTGTCGGCGAACGAAGCGCGGCTCGAGCGCGAGCTCGGGTTCGCCAAGCGCGTCCAGGCCGCGCTCCTCCCGACCGAACTGCCGAAGCGCGTGAAGGGCATCGACGTCGCGGCGGCGTTCGCGCCGGCGCGCGAGCTCGGTGGCGACTTCCACGACTTGCTCGTGCCCGAGTCGAGCACGGTGATCACGGCTGTCGGCGACGTGTCCGGCAAGGGTGTTCCTGCCGCGCTCTACGCGGTGTTTGCCGGCGAGCTCGTCCGTGGCCGCACATTCAGACGGCGCCACCTGCCCGAGCGATCCTCGCCGGCATACGTGCTGATGTCGATCAACACCATCCTGCACGAGCGGCAGCTCGAGGAGTACTACTGCACGCTGTGTTACGCGGTCTTCGATCTCAAGCGTCACACGATGACGATGGCCAACTCGGGCGTGCCGTATCCGATACGCCTGAGCGGGGGAGAGTGCGCGCCGGTCGTGCTTCCGGGCGTGCCCCTCGGCTCGTTCTTCGGCGTGACGTACGACGAGGTGAGTCTGCCGCTCAGCCCCGGCGACGTGTTCGTGTTTTGCTCGGACGGTGTCACCGAGGCGATGAACAGTAACGGCGACGAGTACACGGCCGAGCGTTTGACCGACGTGATCAGCCGATCGCGCGATCTCCCGGCACGGGGCATCGCCGACGCCATCTTCAAGTCCGTCGAAGAGCACAGGGGCGGCTACGCGCCGAACGACGACTCGACCGTGGTGGTGGTGAGGATTACGCAATAGCCACAATAGCCATTTGTTATTGGTTGTTGGCTATTTGTTATTGCATTGGGCTATTTGGCTATTGATTGCTGCACTGGACCAATTGCCAACGGCCCAATAACCCAATGCAATAGCCACTAACCGATAACAAATAACCAACGCGGCTCGGAAGGAGTGAAGCGAGCCGCCGGGTCATCGTGAACGAACTGACGGGAGACGGCGATGCCAGCGCCTGCCTGTCGTAGTTGCCGCTCCCGTTGACGACTGACGGCTCGCCGCCTACGGCTTCAAGATGTGTGCCGTACGTTCGATCCAGGTACCGCAGGCTCAGACAAACCGGACTCTGCTGTGTTGTCCGATTGAGAGGCCAGCGGACGAGGACGGCCCGCCTTCGCTGACCTCGCGCTTCGCGGGAAAGCTCCGGCGGGCAGGCCCGATGAGGACCTCGCGCTGCCGTCAGGCTTCGGCTGCCCGCGCGCCGTTGAGTTCCGCAGGTGCGATGAGCGTGGCGAATTGCGCGGCGACGATCCGTGTGAGCGCGAGAAGCTCGGGCGCGGGCTTGCTGTCGCGAAGCTCGGCCGCAAGAACGCCGCTGCAGCCGGCCGCGGTCACGAGGGGCACTGCCACCGCGCCAGCAGCTCCCGGAGACGCGCCGGACATGATCTGAGGCCGGACAGACCGGAACGCGAGTGACGTGACGTTGTCCGAGTCGACCTCCAGCGTTCCGAGCCTGTTCAGGACCTTCTCGGTGTAGCCGTGCGAAAGCGACGGATGAAGCACGCCGCCGGCCCCGTCCACCATCCAGACGATGACGCCCTTTGCGTCGAGCACGCGTGCCACCCGCTCGAGGAGGGCCGGCACATCGCGGCTGTCCATCACCCGGGCGAGATCCACGCACAGCTCCGCGGCATCCGGCAGGTTGACGGTGGGTGCCGGAGGGGCCGGCAGTGGGGGAGGCGCCGCGGGGGCCGGCCGGGCCACTGGCGTGGCCGGTTTGACCGGCGGGCGGCAGGTCCCGAATCATCTGCGCGGTCTGCGCGGCCTCGGATGCCGGTGAGACCGGTGCCGGCTTCCCGACGCGAAGTGCGACGGCGAGCACGACGCCCATGGCGAGCGTCGTGGCGCCGAATCGAAGCCAGCTCGTCCGTGCGATCTCGGCGTCCGCCCGAGCCGACTGGAGGCGTGCGAAGCTGCTCCAGATCGCTCGCGAGACGCTGGCTGGCTTCCACGCTTTCGATGAACACGACATCAGCCGCGAGGAACCGTTGATCGTCCTGCACGTAGTCGCGCGCCTTCTTGTCGAGGCTGACGAGGTTGGCCAACGTCCCCAACGCCGCCTGGTATCCGGACCGTGCGACTTCACTGGGAGTGGACTCGCGCAGTTGGGTCAAACCAGATTCGAGACGCGTGGCGAGCTCATCGGCGCGCCGCACCCAGAAGTCGGGCGGCTGGCCCGGTCGCGACGTACGCGGCCTGCGCGGCTCGAAGATCCGCGAGCGCCACCTGCAGCGATCCGATCTCCCGCTCGACGGCCGCGCTCGATGCGCGGTCGCGCGCGACCGACCGACTCAGCAGAAAATCCAGAGCGAGCGTGCCGACGATGACGAGAACCGCGAGGAGGGCGAACAGACCGAGGTGTCTTTTCCTCCAGTCCTGCTGCATTGGTCGCTACTATAGCAGCACCGCAGCGATGCGCTCACCTCATTTCTCCGGAGATGCATGCGCGTCGCGATAATCATCAGCCCGATCTCCGGTGGTCCGCGGCGAACCGCGGCGATCTTCGCGCGCACGTAGACGGCGAGCCGTTCCAGCGGCCGTCGACCGTGCCGTGTCAGGGTTGAGCCGGGCGCGATTCGGCTGGCTGCAACGCCGAGGCGGCAGGCCGGAGGATGACGTACGTGGGCAGGCCAACTCCGCCAACCCGCTGCATCAGCTCACGCGCGGGCGACGCGCCGAGATCCTCGGCCTGGAACTTGATCTTCGTGTAGCTCGTGAGCTTCGTCAGGACGTCCGGGTCCTTCAGCGTCGTCCGATCCATCACCAGGCAGTTCTTGCACCAGCTCGCCCAGAAATCGACGAGCACGAGTGTGTTGTCACGTTCAGCCGCCCGCAGGCCGTCGGCCAGCGATGCGTGCCAGCCGGCCTTGAGCTGTTCCTCGACGCCGGCTCTGACGTCGCGCGGGTCGACCCAGCGCGCGGAGATGATGCCGTAGCCGATCCAGGCGTAGTACGCCGCCGTGGCCAGGATGAACACGCCCATGGCCTGCTTGACGCGGACCATCCACGGCCCCGGCTTCGGCAGCGACGCGAGCCCGGCGCCGGCGATGGGCCACGGGAGCGCCATGCCGAGGCCCAGCACAAAGGGCAGCGCGAGCGCGGCTGAATCTCCCCGCGCGTACAGGTCGCTGGCGAACACGACGACCTGGACGACGACGGGAGCCACGCAGGCGCCGGCGAGAAGCGCGGCGACCGCGCCCATGCCGAACGCCAGGAACACCGTGCCCCGGCTCGCCTCGTTGAATCGAATCCCGCTCGAAAAGCGCGAGAAATCGAGCGACACGACGTCGAACATCGCGAGCCCCAGAAACACGAAGAGCGCCGCGATGGCGAAATTGAACCAGGCCGACGCGTTGATCGTGCCGAACGTGCCCGCGGTCAGAATGACAACGAGTCCGAGCACGCCGTAGACGACGGCCATCGCCGACCCGTAAGCCGAGCCGAGCAGGAAGCCCCGGCCACGCCGGCCTGACTTCGCGCCCGCGCCGATGATGGCGAGGTTGATGGGGATCATCGGGAGCACGCAGGGCGTGAGGTTCAGGGCCAGCCCGCCGAGAAAAACAATCGCGAGCACGGCGATCGGCCCGCGGCCTTCGAGAAGTCCGGGCTCTTTCGACGCCGGCCTCCGCGTTGCCGATGAACTCGATGAACTCGGCCGGGCTCGAGTAGCCCTGTGTGCCGAGGATCGTGAACCGGTCGAACAGCGCCAGCACGTCCTCGTCGCCCGGTAGCTTCGCCGTGACGACTCGGCGCGGGCGGCGCCGCAGGCGGGTACGCGCGCGTGAAGTCGATCCTGCGAAAGAGCTCCGCCTGCTCCGGTGCGGACGCCGGACGGCCAGCTGGCAGGACGTCGAACGTCCAGCTCGTCTCGACGGTCACCGGGTTGAAGCAGGTGGTGTCGTCGCACGCCTGGTAGCGGAACGTGCCCGGCAGCGTCACCGATCCGGGGCCATGCGTCTTGTCGATCGCGACGCTGGCGCCCGACGGCGAAGATCACCTTCGAAGACGTCGAGCGGCTCGTCGAATCCAATCAGGCGAAACGTGGTCGAGGGCGGGAAGGTGACGTCGACGAACGTCAGGCCGGCGGGCGTCTTGAGCGCCAGCCGCGCGGGGATGACCGTCTTGTCGCGCGGTCGATCGGCCTGAAGATGCAGTCCGGCCGGAACCTTCACGTCCAGCGCAAGGCGGAGAGTCTCGCCTGCGGCGACCGATGCCTTCTCGGCGACAGGTTGGACCGTGACGCCGCCGCCCGGCATTTGCGCCGCGACCGGCAAGAACGGCCGCGGCGACCAGCGCGATGAGAGCGGCGACCCGGAACCGCATCGCGAATCGATGATCGAGCGCGAAGGCGCTGGCGCGCCTACTTGACCTCTTTGAGCGGGATGACCTCGGCGCGCGGAAGCGGGCCGAACTCCTCGCTGAACTTCACCGGCGGCAGATCCTGGAACATGAAGTCCCACTTCCACCGCTCGGACGGATTGGACGCCTGCAGCCATTCCTTCGCCGGACATCGGCCGCGAGAACGCGATCGACCGAAGCGCGGCGTATCCCGGAGTGGCGCCGAGCGCCTGGGCGATCGCCTCGCGAATCGCCTGGGTCGACGTGTAGGTGACGTTGGCGCCGAACACCACGCCGAGCTTCGTCGAGAATCTGCCAGTCCTCGACCGCGTCGCCCGGCGGCTGAATCACGCGTGAGGCCGCCTGCACGTGACCGGTCATGTTCGTGTAGGTCGCGTCCTTCTCGACGAACGCGGCGCCTGGCAGCACGATGTCCGCCGCGTCGGCCAAGCGGCGTGTGGAGCACGCCTTGAACGATCAGGGTCTTGATCGTGCCGGCCTGCCGAGCCTGCGAGCACCCAGTCCACGTCCCCGATCGAGCCGTCCGGGCCCGGATCGATCACGTAGAGAACCCGCGCACGGCCCTCGGCGACGGCGGCCTTCAGCCTGGACACGTCGGCGAGGCCGCTGCCCGAGCCGACGTCGAGTCCGAGGTCGCGAGCGCCGCGCACGTTCGGGGCATCGACGGCCGGGAATCCTGAATTTGGTGTTCGGCCGGCTGGGGCTTTTCCCGGTAGCGCCAGGCCAGGGTGACGCCGCCCGTGCCCGCGGCGATCTCGCGCAGCACGAACAACTCCTCGAGCGACGCGTGCGCCGATGCCAGGAAGAAGGTGTTCGCCGGGCCTCCCGCCGCGTCCACGGCGTCCTTGACGGCCACGAGCGCGTCCGCCCAGGGTGCCGCATCGTTCGACGTGCCGCGCCGCACGTGCGGCTGCCGCAGACGACGTTCCCCTTCGACCCAGTGATAGTCGAAGCGGCCGATGTCGCACATCCAGTAACTGTTCACCTCGGGATTGAGCCGCGGCGTCATGCGGACGAGTTGCGCGCCCTTGGCCCATTCGGGCTTCGCCTTGATCCACGCCGTGGTGCTGCAGCCCTTCTCGCAGAGCGTGCAGATCGTGTCCACGGCCATCGGGTTGTCCCACGGCCGCGACTTGAAGCGGTAGTCTCGCGTCGTGATGGCGCCGACCGGGCACACGTCCATGAGGTTGCCCGACAGCAGCGACATCACGCCTTCTTCGCCGAACGTCGCGATCTCGCTGCCGTAGCCGCGCTGCACGATGCCGATCTGCGCGTCGCCGTCCACCTCGCTCATGAAGCGCACGCACCGCGTGCAGAGGATGCAGCGGTTGCGGTTCAGGAGCAGCGTCGGTCCGAAGTCCACGTCCGCCTTCACGCCCTCGCCGTCGAACACGCGGCGCGGGAATTCCATGCGGCTCCGGTCGGGACCGAAGCTGTACGAAAAATCCTGCAACGGACACTCGCCGCCCTTGTCGCAGACCGGGCAATCGAGCGGATGATTCAGGAGAAGGAACTCGAACACGCTCGCGCGCGCCTGCTCGACCTCCGCGGAGTTGGTCGTGACAACCATCCCGTCCGTGCAGACCGTCGAGCACGCGGTCTGCAGCTTCGCCATCTTCTCGATGCGGACGATACAGACGCGACAGGAGCCGTCAACGCCAAGGCCCGGGTGATAGCAGTAGTAGGGGACCGGGCTGCCGTGCAGGTTGGCCGCCTCGAGGACGGTCTTGCCCTTCTCCACCGTGACTTGCTTGCCGTCGATCGTCAGCGTGACGGTGTCCATATTCACGAGGATCATATCGGTTCCGCGTTCCAGGTTCCACGGTTCCATGGTTCGGGTTCCAGGTTCATTGAGTCCGGGCGGGCGCTCGGCAACTTCTGACTTCTGGCTTCTCAGTTCAAACTTGTCTAGATCAGCCCGAGCTCCTGCCCGACTTTCTTGAAGGCATCGAGGGCAAACTGCAGTTGGTCCTGGGTGTGGGTGGCCGTCACGATGGTCCGAACCCGCGCGCGGTCCTTGGCGACCGTCGGGTAGGCAATTCCCTGGGCGAAGACGCCCTCTTCGAACAGCCGGTCGGAGAGCTTCATCGCGAGCTCGCCCTGACCCGCGATGACGGGGGTAATCGGGCTTTCGCTCGCCCCGGTGTTGAAGCCGAGCGCCGCCAGACCGGCCTTGAAGAACTTCGTGTTCGTCCACAGGCGCTCGATGATCTCCGGGCTCCTGTTCCAGGACGTCGAGCGCCGCGAGGCAGGTTGCTGCCACGGACGGCGGGTGCGACGTCGAGAACAGGAACGGACGGGCGCGGTGGTGCAGGAACTCGATGAGCGATTTCGATCCGCGCGACGTATCCGCCCAGCGCGCCGATGGCTTTCGACAGCGTGCCGACCTGAACGTCGATCCGGCCGTGCAGACCGAAGTGATCGACGGTGCCGCGCCCGTTTCTGCCGAACACACCACTGGCGTGCGCGTCGTCCACCATCATGATCGCGCCGTGCTCTTCGGCGAGCGATGCCAGCGCCGGCAATGCACCCAGATCGCCGTCCATGCTGAACACGCCGTCGGTGATCACGAGCGTCCGCTGACCCGACGGCAAGTCCTTCGAGAATCCGCCGCGCCGCGTCGACGTCCTTGTGCGGGAAGACCTTGATCGTCGCGCGGCTCAGGCGGCAGCCGTCGATGATGCTGGCGTGGTTGAGCTCGTCGGAAACGACCACGTCGTCCTTTGTCAGGATGGACTGGACGGTTCCTGCGTTCGCCGTGAAGCCGCTCTGGAAGACGACGGCGGCCTCGGTGCCCTTGAACGCCGCGAGGCGGCGTTCAAGCTCCACGTGCAGCGACATCGTTCCGGCGATGGTGCGCACCGAGCCGGACCCAGCGCCGTACTCGCGAATCGGCCTCGAGCGCGCGGTCGACCAGGCGTGGATGCGTCGTGAGCCCGAGGTAGTTGTTCGACGAGAGATTGACGACCGTCCGGCCATCGATGGTCGCAAATGCCTGTTGGCGGCCTTCGACCACCCGCAGCGTTCGCCGAAGTCCCGCGGCCGTGAGCGCGTCGAGCTCGGCGGTAAGGTAGGCGAGTGGATCGGAGCGACTAATCATCGTTCCAGTTCCCCGTCCCTCGTTCCCCGTTCAGGTCAGCGCGCCAGGAAGTCGCGCGTGAATTCCGCCATTTCGTCGTAGATGGTGTTCAGGATCTCAGGCGCCGCGAGGAACACGATGCGGAAGTAGCCGTCTTCGGCCGGCATCCCGAACCCCGAGCCGTAGACGCAGAGATTGCCCGTCGTCGCGGAGCAGCCCGAGGATGTAGTCCTCGTCGGTGCGGCCCAGGCGGAAGATCGACCTGCGGCATCGCGTAGAAAGCCGCGCGCGGCATCACGCAGCGCATCCCGGGAATCGCGGAGATCCGCTGCGTCGTGAGCGCGGCGCGCACGCGGAGCGCCTCGGAGAACTCTCGCTGGTGCGAGCGATCGCCGGAGAGCGCTGGCTCGATCGCGTACTGCATCGGTCCCGGGACTGCAGAGCCGGCCGTCGGCCATTTTCTTGATCGCCGCCAGCACGTCATCCATTCGATCCGATCCGCCGACGACAATCCACCCGGTGCGCCAGCCCGGGGCGAGGTACGCCTTCGACAGCGACGAGAACGAAATGATCGCCGCGTCGGGTGCGAGCGATCCGAGAAGCGGCGTGGGACCGTCGAACGCCACGTCGCTGTATACCTCATCCGCAAGAATCGGAATGCCCGCCGTTCTCGGCGAGCGCGATCAGCTGCCGGCGCGTCGCCTCGGAGTACACGGCGCCCGTCGGGTTGTTCGGATCGATCACCACGAGCGCACGCGTGCGCGCCGTGATCAGCCGCGCGATATGGTCCACGTCCGGCTGCCATCCGCGTGCCGGGTCGGTCCGGTAGTAGACGGCGCGTGCGCCGATTTTCGCCAGGACGGCGGTGTAGAGCGGGTACGTCGGCGTCGGAACCAGCACATCGTCGCCGGCGTCGACCATCGCGCCGAGCGCGAGCTCGATGCCCTCCGACGTGCCCGATGTCACGACGACGCGGTCGGGGCCCACGGCGACGCCACGCGCCGTGTACTCGGCCGCGATGGCGCGGCGCGCCGGCTCGATGCCAACCGACGGGACGTAGCCGTTGTGGCCGTCGCGGAGCGCTCGCTCCACGGCTTCGATCAAGTGCGGCGGTGTGCGGAACCCGAACGGAACGGGATCCCCGATGTTGAGGTACCGCACCCGACGGCCGGCGGCCTCCACCTTCTTGGCCTCTGCCACGATGTTGCGAATGGCGTAGCTGAAGCCACTGACGCGGGCGGAAACGGGAATCGAGGTGCCGGCCGGCATCCCGGTATCGTAGCTGCTAAAGGCCCTTCACTCCAGAGCCGAGACTTCTGACTAAGGGCTATTCATGACCAAACACCGCGTGTAGTCGCTGGTGTGCCTTGCGGTGGCAATCCTCACCGTGCCAGCCGCGACGTTGGCGCAGACGGTCGGCTCTCGGTGCACCCGAGAAGGTCGGAACTGATCGACATTCCTGGCTGCGCCGGCGTGAACCTGTCGCACCGCGGATCGATGTGGTCCGGCGGCCTGGCCTTCTACTTCTGACCGATCCGCGTCTGATGTCATGAGCGCCCCTCCTCGCTCGACGCACCTGGCGGTGTTCGAATCCATGAACGCGGCCGGCCTGCTGGTCCTGCGTCTCGTGGTCGCCGCTGTGCTCGTCGCACACGGCGGTCATCAAGTTCTTGGGATGTTCGTCGGCCCGGGCGTGGGTCCGGGTGGCCTCACGACCACCGCCGCGCGCTTCAGCACCCTCGGATTGGAGCCTGCCTATCCGCTCGCGGTCATGGCCGGAACGATTCAGCTGGCCTCGGGCGGTCTCATTGCGATCGGTTTGCTCGCCCGGTGGGCCTCAATCGCCTCCGCTCTATATCTCGGCATCATGATCTGGAAGGATCAGCTGCGGTGGGGCTTCTTCGCGAACTGGATGATCAACCCCGAGCGCGGACACGGCATCGAGATGTCGGTCATGCTCGTCGGGCGCCTTGCTGTGCCTGGCGCTTGCGGGTGCAGGCGAGTGGTCAATCGACGGCTGGCGCGCGCGCGCCGCCGCCGCGCGGGCCTCCGGCCGGGCACGGCTGCGCAGGAACTAGAGGTAGCCCCCGGAGGTTTCCTGCGAGCGTGAGCGAGCCCGCGCGAACGGAGTGGGGCACTGGGGCCCCGCGAGAGAGCGCGTCGGGGGTCCGCGGGGGCGTAGCCCCCGGAGGTTTCAATGGACCTGACCTCTCGGGTTGTTCTTCTCACCGGGGCGAAGCGTATCGGCGCGGAGATCGCTGCGGCCGTTGCGGCCGCCGGCGCCGACGTCGCGATCGCCTATCGTTCCTCGTCCGCCGAAGCCAATGACGTCGCCGAACGCGTCCGGCAGTCCGGCCGGCGCGCCCTGGTCGTGCATGCCGACGTATCCGACGCGAAGTCGTGCGCGGCGATGGTGTCCGAGCTCGACGCCACATTCGGGCGGCTCGACGTGCTCGTCAACATGGCCTCGCTCTACGAGCAGGTCTCCTTCACCGAGCTCGACGCGGCGAAGTGGACGCGACAGCTCGGCGTGGATCTGAATGGCACGTTTTTCTCGTCGCTGGCGGCCGTGCCTGTCATGCGGCGGACCGGCGGCGGACGCATCATCAATTTCGCGGACTGGGTGGTCGCGAGCGGCCGGCCGCGCTATCCGGGTTTTGTGGCCTATTACGTCGCCAAGGCGGGCGTAAAGGCGCTCACTGAAGCCCTGGCCCTGGAACTTGCCTCAGACCAGATCCTCGTCAACGCGATTGCTCCGGGGCCGATTCTCGCGCCCCCCGGCACGAGCGACGAAGAGCTCGAGGCCGTCATCCACGCCACGCCGCTCGGTCGCTGGGGCGGATCCGAGGAGATCGTCAAGGCAGTCATGTCGCTCATTGCGTCAGACTTCATCACGGGCGAGACGATTCGCGTGGACGGCGGCCGGCACCTGCGCTGACCCCACTGAGCCCCACTGAGCCCCACTGAGCATGAGCGATTCCTCGCACCCGAAAATCGCGCGGCCGGATCACGACATCCTGGATGTCATCCGACACCGATGGAGTCCGCGTGCGTTCGATCCCGTCGCGCGATGTCTCGCGATCCGATCTCGAGCGACTCTTCGAGGCCGCCCGCTGGGCGCCGTCCTCGCTCAACGAACAACCGTGGCGTTTCGTGGTCGTCGATCGCCGCCGCACACCGGATGTGTTTGCCGCGCTGCTGGAGTCGCTCGTGCCGAGGAACCGCGCGTGGGCCAGTGCCGCGCCATCGCTCGTGCTCGTCGCCGTTCGGCTGAAGCACGAACAGATCGATGTGGACAACTGCACACGCGTGGTACGACGCGGGACAGGCCGTGGCGTTCCTGACGCTTCAGGCGACCGCCGCTGGTCTCTCGATTCGTCAGATGCAGGGCTTCGATGCCAACGTTGCCCGCGACGTTTGCGGCGTCCCCGCTCCCTTCGAGCCCGCCGTCGTCATGGCCATCGGCCACGCCGGCGACCCCGAAGCGCTCACGACACCCGCTCACCGCGACGCGGAGAAGGCGCCGAGAAGCAGGCGGGCGATTGGGGAGTTTGTGTTCGAGGGAAGTTGGGGGACAGTCTGGGGAAGTCGGTAGCCCTACATGTCCCCGGCGAGCTCGAGGATTTTCTCGAGCGTCTGTCTCGCTCTTCCCACCGGCAGATTCGAAACATAGCAATGCCGGATACCGGCGGCGCGCAGCGCATGGAGCGACCGGGCGCAGATGAGTTCTGATGACGCGCCTTCGGCAAATTCCTTGGTCAGTCCCTCGACGGGAACGGGCAGGAAACGTCGGAGCGTGTTGAGGGTCTTCGGGTTGGCGCTGCGATAGTAGAACAGGCCGAACACGCCCGGCAGATTGACGCCGCGCCGATCGACGGCGGCCTTGAATCGATCCAACGCGGGCTGGTCGTGGTGCGACACGATCTGCGTCAGGTAGAAATCACCCGAGAAATTTTCGTCGGCGAGATACGCGGCCTGGAGGTCGGCGTCGGCATGCGGATTGGCCCAGCCGCCCAGCGTCAAGCCCGGCACCTGCGCCTGGATGTGCCGCCGAAGCTCCCAGGCGTGCTCGACGCACCGAGCTGGACCGACGCTGCGATCGCCGCCGAGGACCACGAGTGACCGAAAGCCCTCGTGCCAGGCCCGCTCGGCGTATCCCAGGCAAAAGTCGAGCGTGTGCTTGGTCGTGAGAAACGGCGCGACACGATCGCGCGGCACGTCGGTGCCGAGATTGATGACGAGGTGCCGGAGATTGTGTTCCTCGCGGGCACCGACGGCGCTATCGGTGAGGAAGACGAACGTGCCGCCGCGTACCAGTCCCCGGACCGCGTGGTACGTGTCGATCCATGCGTCCCGCCCGGCCGCGGCATCGAGCTCGGCGCGGGGCGGGCGCAGTTCGACCGACAAGACCGCCTTGGAATCGTTCAGCGCGCCGACAAGAGCGGAAGACACCCAGCCAGTATAGCCAGCCCGCCCGCGCTCAATCGCTTGTCAGCGACCGCGAGCCCGATCTGATACTTTCACGTTCGGGTTGATCGAACGAGCGAGAGCGAGTGAGCCGCGCGAGCGAAGCCTCGCAGTGTCTCAGACCGGAGGTCGTCTTCTCGTGAAACTGACGTTCCTGGGCGCGGCGCGGACTGTGACCGGGTCAAAACATCTCCTCGAGGTTGATGGACATCGGGTCCTCGTGGACTGCGGCCTCTTTCAGGGACTCAAAGATCTGCGCGAGCGGAACTGGCAGCCGTTGCCCGATCCGGGCCGACAGCGTCAGCGCCGTCGTCCTGACCCACGCACACCTCGACCACTGTGGCTTTCTGCCGCGGCTCGTCAACCAGGGTTTTCGAGGCCGGATTTTCTGCACGCCGGCGACGGCCGAGCTGGCGCGGATCGTTCTCGCCGATGCCGCGCATCTGCAGGAAGAGGACGCGGAACGCGCGAACCGGAAGGGCTACACGAAGCACAGCCCGGCCCTGCCGCTTTTCACGACCGCCGATGCGAATCGCGCGATGAGCATGCTGCAGCCGGTCGGCTACGACAGGCCGGTGCCAGTCGCGCCCGGCATCACCGTGGATTTTCTCAACGCCGGCCATCTTCTCGGGTCCGCGTACGCGCGCGTGCGCGTCGCAGTCGGCACGGCAAGACCGTCCTCTTTGGCGGCGACCTGGGTCGCTACGCGCGTCCCGTGCTGCCCGATCCCACGGTCGTCGAGGAAGCCGACGTCCTGCTGGTCGAGTCCACGTACGGCAATCGGCTTCACGAGCCGGATCGCGATGGCGCGCGCTTCGCGGAGATCATCAAGCGAGACGATCGCGCGCGGCGGGCAAGGTGATCATCCCCGCGTTCGCGCTCGGCCGTGTTGAAGAGCTGCTCTACTGGATCAACCGGCTCGAACAGGAGCACCGCATCCCGGTGGTGCCTGTCTACGTGGACAGCCCGATGGCGGCATCCGTGCTGCAGGCGTACCGCGGTCGCGCCGACGAGCTGGATCCGGAGATCTCCACGGCGGCCGGCAACGGCGAGCGCGCGCAGGCGTACCGGAAGCTATGTCTCTTCTGCACCGAGAAGCTGAAAGTGGTCGACGACCATTCCGGAGTCGCGCGCCATTCAGGAATCGCGCACGCCGTCGATCGTGATTTCCGCGAGCGGCATGGCGACGGGCGGCCGCGTCCTGCATCACCTCGTCCACGCGCTCCCAAATGCCCGGAACACCGTGCTGTTTGCCGGGTATCAGGCCGCCGGCACTCGAGGCCGCTTGCTGATTGAAGGCGCGCCCGACGACACGGATCCATGGACAGGATGTTCCGGTGGCCGCCGACATCAAGATCGTGGACTTCATGTCGGCGCACGCTGACGCGAACGAAATCCTGCAATGGCTCCGTGGCTTCAAGCGGCCCCCCTCCCTCACCTGCCTTGTCCATGGCGAGCCGGCGCCGATGGACGAGCTGAAGAGCCGGATCGAATCGGAGTTGCGCTGGGCGGTCAAGACCCCCGCGCATCTCGAGACGATCGACCTCTGATGTCGCGCCGGTTCTTCCTCGAGCAAGTCGACGACGCGGCGGTCGTCCAGTACTACGCGGACGGATTCGAGGTCCTGCCGCTCGAGCAGAAGATTCTCGCGTGGCATCTGTATCAAGCGGCGCTCGCCGGTCGCGATATTTACTACGACCAGCGATACCGTCACGGCCTCGAGATGCGCGAGATCCTGGAAGAGATTCTCACGCACCACCCGGCCGCGCGCCAGGCGAGTCCAGAGCGGCCGTCGTCGTCGGTGATCGGCGAGATTCGGCGTTACGCAAAGCTGTTCTGGATCAATTCCGGGCCGTACGGAAGCATCACGGCGCGCAAGTTCGTCCTGAAATGCACCCCCGCGGAACTGGCGGCGGCCGCCCACGAGGCCGCGACCGACGGCGCCAGGTTTCCCGTCCGCGCGGGCGAAACGCTCGACGGACTGCTCGATCGACTGCGCGGATCGTTCTTCGATCCCGACCTCGAGGCGTTGGTGACGTGCAAAACACCCGGTGAAGGCGCCGACATTCTCGCGTCGAGCGCGAACAACCTGTACCACGGCATCACCATGGCCGATATCAGCGGGTTCGACGAGCGATTCGGGCTGAACTCGCGGCTCGTGCGCGCTCGAAGGCGCGCTCGTTGAAGAGGTCTATCGGGTTCATGGCCGCTACGGCGCCCAAATCGCGGCCATTACGAGCCACCTCCGATCGGCCGTGCCGTACGCCTCGCCGCCGATGCGAAAGGCGCTCGAGGCGTTGATCCGGTTCTACGAGTCGGGCGACGACCGCGATCGTGCCGCGTACGACATCGCGTGGGTCGAAGACGCGTCCTCACCGGTCGACACGATCAACGGGTTCATCGAGACCTATCTCGACGCCCGCGGCGTGAAAGGCGCGTGGGAGGGCATCGTCTGCTACGTCAACGAGGAGAAGACCACGGGACTGGCGCGGCTGGCCGAAATGGCCGGCTGGTTCGAAGCGCGCCTGCCCATCGATCCCGAGTGGCGTCGCGAGGACGTCGTCGGCGTGACCGCGCGCGCGATCGATGTCATCGTCGAAACCGGCGACGCGGGCCCGATCACGGCCATTGGGATCAACCTGCCGAACGACCAGTTCGTCCGGGAACGCTACGGCAGCAAGTCGGTGTCGCTGGCCAACATCAACGAGGCCTACGAGAAGTCGCAGCCGCCCGCCTACCGGCGCGAGTTCTGCTGGTCGGAAGAAGAGGTTGAGCGCGGGGAACGATGGGGCGCCCTGGCCGGGGAGCTCGATCACCGCCATCCACGAGGTGCTTGGCCATGGATCCGGGCGCGTGGCCGAGCACCTCGAAGGGCAGCCTCAACTCGCGCTGAAGGAGCACTATTCGGCCATCGAGGAGGCCCGGGCCGACCTGGTCGCCTTGTACTTCCTTCCCGATCCGATGATTGCGGCGATCGGCCTGGTGCCCGCGGACGCGCAGTCCGAGGTCGTCCAGGCCGAGTACGAGGCCTACGCGCGCAACGCCATCATCCAACTCCGGCGCGTGCGCGTGGGCACGACGATCGAGGAAGACCACATGCGCAATCGGCAGATGATCGTGCAGTGGCTGCTCGCACACACCACCGCGATTCAGGTGCAGCGGCGCGACGAGAAGACGTACTACGTGATGACCGATGCCGACGAATTCCGGGAAGGCGTCGGGCGTCTGCTGCGTGAGGTTCAGCGGATCAAATCCGAAGGCGACTATGACGGCGCCCGCGATCTGTTCGAGACGTACGGGATCCACTTCCATCCCGCCCTGCGAGACGAAGTCGTCCGGCGAGTCGAGGCGCTGAATCTGCCGTCGTATACGGGTTTCGTTCAGCCCCGGCTGAGAGCGATCACCGACGACACCGGCCACATCGTCGACGTGCGCATCGAATATCCGCTCGATCTCGAAGCTCAGATGCTCGAGTACTCCGGCAAACGACAGCCGGCCGGCGGGCGCTGAGCACGAGACCGCCGGCTCCGTGTAGCATGGGGACCACGACCATGCGTTCGAGGTCTCCAGTCCTCCTCGGCGTGGCGGTGCTGGCGGTTTCTCTCGCCTGTGAATCCCATCCGCAACCCGACAACCTCCTGGGGCCGGTCGAAGTCGGTCGCGCCAGGCGTGGAGCTCTACCGGAACAGCGACACCGCGCTCGTGGGCGGCACAGGACCCATCGCGGTCTCGATCCTGAAGCTCGATCCCGCGCGCGTCCGGTTGACGAGCGCGCTCTCGAACGATGAAGTCCTCAAGGCCGAGACGGTGGAAGACATGGCGCGCCGGCTCGGCGCCGTGGCGGCCGTGAACGGCGGGTTCTTCAATCGTGACAACGGAGAGCCGATTGGGTTGTTGAAGGTCGCCGGCGAACCTCGTGAGCGACACGGGGCTGCCGCGCGGGGTGGTGATCATTCACGCGCCGCCGTTTGGCACGACGACGCTGGCCTTCGATCAGCTGGCGGCAAAGGCGACGCTCTCGTTCACCGCAGGCGGCCGCGAGTTCACGGTGCCGGTTGACGGTGTCGATACCACGCGCGCCCGCGGCAAGCTGATGGTGTATACGCCGTCGTATCACGCCGACACCGACACGGCACCGACGGGCACGGAGTGGGTGCTCGACGACTCGCCGCTTCGGGTCCGGGACGTGCGGATGAACTTCGGCCACACGAAGATTCCGCCCGGAGGCGCCGTGCTGTCCTACGGCGGAACCGATCTGCCCGAGAACCTGGCAGCCCTCGTCGAAGGCGTCCATGTGAGTTTCGACGTCAAGTGGAAGAGCGCCCATGGGTTGATGGACGCCGACCTCGACGAAGCCGCGCACATCGTCAACGGGGCCGGGCTCCTTCGTCGTGAGGGCGAGATCCTTCGAGACTGGAAGGTCGAAGGGTTGAACGCCGAGACGTTCACCAACGCGCGTCATCCGCGGACCATGGTCGGCGTCGATCGCGCGGGATTCATCTGGCTCGCCGCTGTCGACGGACGCCAGCCGACCTACAGCATCGGCATGACCTTCGAGGAAATGCAGCGGTTGTGCGACCGGCTCGGTCTCGTGAGCGCCCTCAACCTCGACGGTGGCGGGTCGACCACGATGGTCGTGCAGGGACGAATCGTCAATCGACCGTCTGACCCCGCGGGAGCCCGGCCGGTGAGCGACGCGATACTGGTGACTCTCCGGTAGGGCGTCCCTTTAGAATGTCCACCATGACCGACTTCCTGTCACATCTCGCGGCCTACGATGCCGGTGCATGGCAGCGCGCCGTCGGGAAACTCTCCGCCGAGATTCATCCGATCGATCGGGAGGCGACGCTCATCTGGTTCGCGTTCTATCCGCTCGAGCTTCACGTCACGCTCGCGGAAACCGCCGACAAGGAGGCGACCGCCCGGCGGTTGGGCCTCATGGGGACGTGGCGGCTGGCCGATCAGATCGACAGCTCCCATCGCTTCTTCTACGCCCATCGGTACTGGCCGCAGGTGAAGCTGGCGGTGCAGAACGCAGAGGCGCCGTTCGCCGCGGACCTCGCGGAGCTGGCGAGCGCCGTGGCCACGGCCGCGCGCGCCGCGCCCGCGTCGATCGCGAGTTCCTGCTCGGCATCTCCGCGGCCGCGCTCATGACGTACCGTCAGGTCGGCGCGGAGGCCTTCGCCGCGGCGCCCGGCCGCATCCACCTGTCGGAGAAGGCGCGTGCCATGTCCCCGCATCAGGTGTTGAAGAAGCGCGCTCGCGACGACTCGCAGGGCTTGTTCGGATTCGCGCGCGGCCCTCATAAACGATGGACCGTGACGTTCGACGAAGGCGATCCCGAGGCGGCGTTCACGGTCGATCAATGGCCAGGAGATCGCGCACGGCCGCGCAAACCGACAAGCGCGACTACAAGTCGCGCCGAACCGCGCTGCACGCCAGGCGAAGGCCCGATTCCCGTGGAATGCCGCGCCGCGTCATGCGGCACGTGCTGGGTCGGGCGTGCTGGGCGGTGCCGAGAAAGCTTTCGCCGGTCGTCGATCGCGACGAACGCCGTCGGATGGCCGTCTTCGGCTACACCGACAGCACCGAAGAGCGACCGCTGATCCGGCTGGCGTGCCAGGCGCGCGCGTTCGGCGCCGTGTCGATCGTTATTCCGCCGTGGAACGGTCTGATCGGTACTTGTCGCGCCTCACGCCAGTGAGCGCATCGAGCTCGCGTTCGATCCGTTCGCGGATGGCTTGAACCTGGCTGGGCGTCCTTCGCCTGCCGCAATTCTTCGAGCGCTTTCCGAATCAGCGCCTGTCCCACGTAGTTCGTCAGCGCGAATCTGCACCTGCAGGCTCGCGGTGATGCCGGCGGAGCTGTACATCTCCTGCGGCGTGACCATGTTCACGAACTCCTGATGGGACATCGGATTTCCGCCGGACGTCGGACCATTGACGAAGTCGTAGCCTCGTGCGTACTCCGCGAAGGTTGGCAGCCGCTGGACGATCTCCAGGTAGAAGCGAAGCTGCCGTTCATCGAGCTTCAATCCTGGCGGCTGATCGAGCGCGCGCTGGATGCGTGCGATCTGGGCAGGCGTCGCCGGAGGCGGCAGCGCGGGCGCATTGCCGGCATCGCCCGGGGCGACCCGGCGCGTTCTGTGCGACGGCGACGGCCGGCGTCAGCAACGAGGCCAGTAACACCGATCGGACGATGCTCAGGTTCGACACGACTTCATGCGCCCGTTCGAGTAAGACGTCGCGTTCGCCAAGGAAGACGTAGGAGCAAGTCGTGTACCACGGGCCATCGGTGCCGCCGGTTCTCTCACAGCCTTCAGGACAGCCGCGAGATTGACCCAGGTTCCGCCATCGAGCACGGTCAACGTCCTCAAATACAAATCGACGTCGGCCGGGTCGTACGATGCCTTCAACGCCGCCACGGCGGCTGATAGCCGGGTCTCATCCGGCGGGACCGACGTCCTCTTCGGTGATGAGGCCGTTGTCATGCGCGATGCCCAGGGCATCCAGGAACGCGCCCATCAGCGGTCGCTGATGGCTGAAGTGATACGCAATCAATGCACGGGTCGCAACCGTGTCACCGACGTCTCCAAGCTGCGCGAGATGCCGCGCGCGCCGCGCGACGGGAAGCGCCTGAATGCTCCGCGCGCGAAAATTGAGCCGCCGCGCCAGCGTCGCGACCGCTTCCATCTGCTGCACGTCCACTTCGGGCGAATCGCGATCGAGCCAGAAGGCTTCGGCCGCGAGCACGCGCTTTTCGAGCGGCATGTCCTTCCAGACCTGCGACGGACGATCCATCTCGTTGATTTCTATATCCCGGGGCAGCTCGTCCGATGACAGGTTGGAAGTCAGGAAGGCAGAAGTCAGAGAGCAACTGAGTGTCAGTCGCGCGGCGCGCGCCCAGTAGCTTCTGACTTCTAACTGTCTAACTTCCTACTTGTCATGGCCCACTGCTCTTATACTTGCGGTTTCATGTCGGAGCGGCTTCTTACACCACGTTTCCTCACGATGTTCTGTTACAGCTTCACGGTCTTCGTGTCGTTGTTTCAGCTCCTTCCGGCTGCGCCCGTATCGCATTCTCGCGCTCGGCGGGTCGACGTCGGTGGCGGGACTGTTCCAGGGAGTGCTGACGTTCGCGTCCGCGTTCTCCGCCGCGTTCACCGGTCCGCTGTGCGATCGGTGGGGCCATCGTCCCGTGCTGATCAGGGTGAGCATCATCCTGATGCTGGTCACGGCGAGCTACGCCTTCATCGAGAACTACCGGGTGATGCTGTGGCTGGCGCTCGGTCACGGGCTGATCTGGTCTGCGCTGCTCACGGCGTCTGGCGCGTACATGACGGCGTCGATTCCCGCAGGGCGCCGCGCCGAAGGATTGAACTACTGGGGTCTCTCGTCGATCACCGCAATCGGTGCGGCGCCTGCCCTTGGCTTCTGGGTGTATCGGCATGGATGGTTCGCGCTGTGCATGGAGCTGGCCGTTCTCAACTTCCTGATGGCGGTCATCGCGTGGAGGCTTCCGGACGATCGCGTGGAGGCTGCTGAGGCGCAGGCCGAGCTCGACCGCATGACACCGCCTCCGGGCCTCAGCCCGGTGACGCTCATCCGGACGCACGTGGAGTGGCGCGTGCTCCTGCTCGCGATTGGCATGGGGTTCGTCGCGTTCGGCTGGGGGGCGCTCACGAGTTTCTCGGCGCTTTTCGCCGACGCCCTCGGCGTCATGCCGCGCAGCGCGTTTCTCACCGCGATGGCCATTGCCACGGTCGTCGGCCGGCTCACGATCGGCCGCGGCATGGACCGCCTCGGCCATCGCCGCGTGCTCGTGCGGTGCTTCCTCGCGCCGCCGCTTGGTCTGCTTCTGCTGGCGGTCGCGCAGGGCCGGCTCAGCGTGATCATTGCGGGCGTCGTGTTCGGGGCGGGGTTCGGGCTGCTTCACCCGGCGTTCACGGCGTACGCCCTGGAGCACGTCGCTCCGAACCGGCGCGAGGCGCGGCGTTCGGCGCGATCCTCGCGGCCTTCGATACGGGCATCGGTGCCGGCTCGTCGCTCATGGGCAGTCTGATCCACGCGCTACGGTTTCAGGCTCGCGTTCATGGCCGCCGCGACGATGGCGGCCCTCGCGCTGCCCTGGTTTCTCGCCGCCGAGAAACGGCTCGGGTTCCGGGCGGCCTGACAAGTTTCACGATTGCGAGGTCCGATGATTGCCGACGCGCACTGTCACTTCTTTTCGTCAGGGTTTCTGATCGACGCTCGGGCGCGAGGCGGGCGTCACGGAAAACGCGGCTGACGTTCTGCCCGGACGGCTCGGATGGGACGCGCCGGGCACCAACGAGGAGCTGGCCGCATCGCTGGATTGCCGAGCTCGATCGACTCCGGCGTCTCGCGCGCGATGCTGATTGCGAGCGTCCCGGGCGACGAGGGTCCGTGGCCGAAGCGGTGAAAGGCTCACCCGGCCAGGATCGTCGGCGCGTTCATGGTCAACCCGGGCGCGACCGACGCGCCGGCACGCGTCGAGCGCGCCTTCGCCGAAAGCGGCCTGAGCACCGCGTGCCTCTTCCCTGCGATGCACCACGTCAGCGTCGACGATCGAACGCACCGACGCCATCTTCGCGGTCGCCGCGCGGCATCGGCGCGCCGTGTTCGTCCACTGTGGCGTGTTGTCGATCGGAGTGCGGAAGAAGCTCGGGCCTGCCGAGCCGTTTCGATCTGCGTCTGGGTGATCCGCTGGCCGTCGCGGCGGCGGCCGTCCGGCATCCGGAGGCTGCCGGTGATCATTCCTCACTTCGGTGCCGGGTTCTTCCGGGAAGCGCTGATGGCGGCTACCGTCGGCTCCGAATATGTATCTCGACACGTCCAGCTCGAATAGCTGGATCAAGCTCGTGCCGGGCCTGACGCTTCGAAAGACGTCTTCGCTAGAGCGCTCGACGTGGCGGGTCCGTCGCGACTGCTCTTCGGGACCGACTCGTCGTTCTTCCCTCGCGGATGGCAGAAAGGCAATCTACGATGAGCAGCGCGCCGTTCTGACCGACCTCGGCGTGAGTGCCGACGGTCCAGGCGCTCATCTTTGGCGGGAACTTCAATCGGCTGTTTCGGTCCGCCCTCTTCGTAACGTCTAACTTCTGGCTTCTAACTTCCCGCTTCGCTAGACTGCCGCCGCCTCACGCTCGGGCGCCCGGCGTTCTCTGGTGCCTCGGCGACGCTGGCCGCCGCGCACGCTCGGCGACTCGGCGGCACGCCTCGCGGAAGCGCGCCGTCAAGGCCTTCGACTGCCGGATTCTTGATCGGCGGCCAGCCGCTGCCAGGCCGCCTGCGCGTCTTTGACCGTATCAGCCGCTGCGCGCCACTTGGCTTCCTCGTTGACCCGGCCGCCCATCGCGTTGGTCGCGAGCGCAGACCGCAGCCTGGCGGCGAGCAACTCGGTGTGCGACAAGCCCTTCGGTCGCGTCGCTCGAGCTCCTCGAGAGTACGTTTCGACGCGCCCCACGAGCTTCTCCATGCGCTGAATGACCATGGCCGGATCGAGGTCCGTGCCGGCGAAGGCCTGCGGTGCCGCGTCGACCGCTGCGCGTCAGCGCCGCGTGCCAGCGATCGGTCAGCGCCTTGAATTCGGCAACGGGAATCGGCACGCTCCGGTTCCACGTCGTGCGAAGCTGCTGCACTCGTTCGCCGAGATCCGGCGCGTTCGGGTCCGACTCCGCAAGCCGCTCGAGCTCGACGACGAGGACCTCGCGCTCGGCGATCTTCGTGGCGAGCGTGATCTGATGGCGATTGTGGAAGCGGGTGAAGAAGCGATCGGCGGCAGTCGCGGAACCGGTTCCACACGACTTCGGACTTGTTCCGGCGCACCGGGCCGACCGTCTTCCATTCGGCCTGCAGCCGCTTCATGTCGGTGCGCTGCGGACTTCCCAGTCGGTCGAATCAGCCAGCTCCTCAGCGCGCGCACAGAGCGCTTCTTTCCTGGCGAGGTTGTCCGACCAGGTCTTCTTGCGCTCGGTCAGATCCTCGCGCCGGCGTGTGAAGAACGTGCTGCACGCCGCGCGGAAACGCTGCGCGAGATCGCGGCCCGTGTCACGCGACGACCGGGCCGAGCGCCTGCCAGTCTGCCTGGAGCTGCTGGAACCGGGTCGCTGCACGCGTCCAGTCGGTCGATGACGCGAGGGCTTCGGCTTCGGTGACGATGGCGGCCTTTTTCTCGACCGTGGCGGCGCGCTCCTCGCGAACCTTGACGAAGTACACCTCGCATCGCGCGCGAATGAAATCGGTCGCCGCCCGGAAGCGATCCCACAGACGCTGCGCGTTCTGACGCGGCGCCTCCGCGACCTCCTGCCACTTGGCGTGCAGCTCGCGCAAGGCCCGCGCCGTGGCGGCCAGATCCGACGGACGCGACGCCTCGTCGTCAGTCTTCAGGGACTGCACGATGGCTTCGGCCATCGCGATCAGTTGTTCCTGACGCTGTGCGTTGGCGAAGCGTCGCCACTCGTCCATCTCGCGCACCTCGCGCACGCGCGGGGCGAGCTGCTCCTGCAACCGGTGGAGCTCGGCCGACGGCCTCGTCGATCTCGCGCGCGGACGGAGCCTTGTGCGCGAGGTCGTACGCGGTCGTGATGTCGCGCATCAGGCGATCGCCCTCGCGCAACGTGATGGTGTCGGCCTCGAACGTGCGTTTGGCGCGCTCGATCAGATGACGGAAATGCCGGAGCGCCTCCTGCCGTGCCTGTTCGAGCTGCCGCTTCAGCCGCCGCCTCGCGGCGGCGGGCGGCTTCAGCGAAGCGCTCCCGAACCGCGTCGAGCCGCGCCCGTCAGGTCGTCAGGCTGGACGCGATGCGGCGATCAGAACAGCGGTCAAGCCGCGTGCCTCACGGCTCAGGGCTTCCCAGCGCTCCCGGGCGCCAGGGTCGTCCGACGACAACCCTTCGGCCTCGGCGACGAGCGTCTCCAAGGTGACGCGCGTCTCGGCGAGCTGGGCGCCCAGTCTCATGCCGTTTTCGGCACGCGGCGACCGCCTGAGCGAATCGCTCTGCCAGTCGGTCAGCCTCCGGGCCGTTGCCGACGAGCGGCAGGAGCGATCGCCACTCTTCTTCGATAGGAACGAGTTGATCGAGCGCATCGCTGCCGTCGAGGGTCTCGACGCGGGCGCAGAGGGCGTCGCGGGTTGCGATGGCTTCGGCGCGGAGCCGACGAAGGTCGGCGGCTTCGGCCGCTTCGCGTTCGCGGCGGGTGATGGACTGCTCTGCAGCCGTGCGGCCCGCGTTCGAACCGTTCGAGGAGCGCCGCGTCCGTGACCGCGAGCGCCGACCACGCCTCGGTCACGCGCGCAAGTTCGGCGGCGGCTGCCGACAGGTCGGCGATGCTCGCGACCTGCTCGACCGCATCGCACATCCCGCTCTCGCGGCGGCGACGCTCTTCGAGCGCCGCAAGGCGGGCCGCTTCGGCTGCTTCGGTATCGTGAATCACCGTCCGCGCGCGGCGGGCGACGGCCTTCTGCTGCGCGCGGGTTTCAACGGTGCGAAGCCTGGCGATGTCGGTCGTGGTCGCTCGACCACCGATCGAACGCCGCGACGGCGACGTCCGATGAAGACGCATGGAGCGCGACCTCGAGAATCTCCTCAGGATCGGACAGCCGGCTCAGGGCCTCGAGGCGCCGTGTCGTCTCGCTTGGCCTGGCGGGCAATCCCGCTGAGTGCGCGCTCGTCGGAAATGCGAGCGAGCGCGTCGAGCCCGAACGGCATCCGCGGCTTCGCTCTTGGCCACGACCGACAGCCGTCGCTGGTCGGCCAACTGGCGGACGCAGATGAGCGCATCCGGCGACTCATCCATGTCGTCGTCTTCCGCCGACCGCGTCAGGCGGCAGGCGAACGCGACGAGCCGGTCCGACGCCCGCTCACGCGTTTCCGGGTCCGGGTCGGCGCCTGCCAGTCGTCCGAGGATATTGGCGTCAACGACGCGGACTACGCAGGCGCGCCGCACCCTCGGCGTCGGATCCGATTCGGCCAAGAAGACCAAGTTCAATCGGATCGTCAAGTTCTTTGAGTGCCTCGAGGCGAACGGCAGGGTCGGCGTGCTTCCAGCGAGGCTGCGGCTTGAGCTTGTCCAGAAATCCCATAGGTGTCGGCTGGGACACCATAAGAAAGTCGCGTGCCGTACCTACCGGGGACCCAGTATCGCATCGCTCGTCAGAGATTAACTACTACGTATCAATAAGTTACAGGGAAGTCATCTCGACCGGGTATCCTGACCGGCCGTCCTGGCGGATCCGATCCGACGAATCCGAGAATCCAAAGAACAGAGTTGGTGGGTCGACTTGAGTCAGATCAACTCCTCGAGCCTCGTGACCAGGTCCGCAAGCTGGTCAACGACCGCTCCGACGGTCGCCGGGTCACCCAGGTCGGCGCCGGCGTTCTTCAGAAGCGTCATCGGATGGTCGCTGCCCCCGGCCGACAGAAGCTCCAGATACTTCTGCCGGGCCTCGGCGCGGTCACCAGGAGAGGCGTCGGTCATCGCACGGGCCAGGCGGGCGGCCGAGGCGAAGCAGGTGGCGTACTGGTAGACGTAGTACGGCGAGTTGAAGAAGTGCGGGATGCGCGCCCACGTGATGGGCGTCAGCTCCTCCATGTCCACCGCGTCGCCGTAGTAGGCGTCGAACCGCTCCTTGTAGAGCGCGTTGAGGACGTCGGCCGTCACCGGCTCGTCACGCTCGACGCGCTCGTGGACGGCGAGCTCGAAGTCGGCGAACAGCACCTGCGTGTAGAACGTGCTCGTCACGTTGTCGATGGCGTGCTGCAGCAGAACGATCCGCTCGTCGCGGTCGGTGGATTCCGCGAGCAGATGCTCGAGCAGCAGCACTTCGCTCAGCGTCGAGGGCACCTCCGCGACGAAGATCGTGTAATCGGAATACACGAACGGCTGCCGCTCGTGTGACAGCACGGTGTGCATCGAGTGGCCCATCTCGTGGGCCAGCGTGAACACGTCGTCGAGCGTGTCGGCCCAGTTGAGCAGCATGTACGGGTGCACGCCGTACACCGATGCCGAGTACGCGCCGCTGCGCTTGCCGTCGTTTTCGTAGACGTCAATCCATCGCTCGCGGAATCCGCGCCACATCCGCTCCTGATAGGCCTCACCGAGCGGCGCGAACGGCTTTGACGATCGCGTCGAGGACGTCGGCGTACGCGTAGCGGCGATCCCATTCGATGATCGGGATCGAGAAGTCGTACGGGTAGTAGCGTGTCGAGCTTCAGCGCCCGGCGCCGCAGCTGATGATAGCGGCGCAGCGGCTCGGTGCCGGCGCGTGTCGCGGTGATCAGGTTGTCCACGACGGTTCGCGGGATGTTGTTCGCGTGGAGTGCTGCCTCGAGCGTCGTCTTGTAGCCGCGCGCGCGCGCGTGAAACCAGTCGCGCTGACAGATGCCGTGATACAGCGTCGCGTACGTGTTGAGACTGGTGTTGTACGTGCCGTAGTGGCCGAGAAACGCCGCGCGCCGGTCCGCCTGATTGCGGTTCGTGGCCAGCACGGCGCGGTACTGGCCGTACGACAGCGTGACGTCCTGGCCGGTGCTGAGCGTCACCGTCGGAAACTTCGCGTCGGCGACTGACAGCGCTTGATAGGCCTCGTTCGGCGCGCCGGACAGCCGGCTGGACAGCGACAGCAGTTGTTCGCCGCGTTCGTCGAGGACGTGCTCCTGCAGCCGGAAGATTTCTTCGAGCGCGAAGCGATAGAGCGCGAGGTCGGGCGACTCGTCCATCCACGTGCGGACCGTGTCGAGCGGAATCGTCAGGATTTCGGGCTCAGCCAGGATGTCGCCTGTTGCCAGCGCGCGAGCAGCGCCTGGATCTGCTGCCGGCGCGCGTTCACCTGGTTGTCGCGCTGGTCTTCGTCGTACTTGAGCGACGGATAGAAATAGACGCGGTAGGCGAGCTGTCCCAGCCGATCGTTCAGCCGCATCGCGGCGAGAAGCCGATCGCCGCCGTGCTTCAGCGTGCCTTTCAGCGCGGCGTAGTCGGTGATCAGCGCGTCGAGCTCTGCACGCGCGCGATCCCACGCGTCCCAATCCGGATAGATGTCCGCCAGATCCCACTTGTGTAGCATCGTCAATCTCGGAGCGATTGCCGGGGCGCGATGGAGCGGGGCGTGCCCGTCATGGGGGGATCATATCGGTACCGGAAGAGCCTGTGACTGTAGCGCTCAGACCTACGTCTTCAGATCCACGTCGCAGCAATCTCCACCGCGTCGTCCACCGACTCCCACCGCCTCGACCGCTGAAGTGAGTGATCTCCGCCTTCGATGAGCTGCAAGCTGAGACGAGTTGGCAATGTCGCGGCGAGCGCGCTGCATCTCGTCCGGATTGCCGAACGGATCGCGCGTGCCATGGATGAACAGCATCGGCGCGGCGATGCGCGGCAGGTGCGCGTCGCGTCGTTTCGCTGGCGCGTCGGGGGGATGCAGCGGATAGCCGAAGAAGACGAGCCCGGCCGCACGTGGCGCGAAGCCGTTCGCGGCGGCGACTTGTGAGGCAATGCGCCCACCCATGGACTTGCCGCCGGCGAAGAACCTGGCGTTCCGGCCGGCGCGCTCGCGGGTGACCTCCTCCCAGACTGCTCGATACGCCGCCTCGAGAATCGGCGCGCGGGTCCGGCCGCTTCGGCGGCTCTGCATATACGGGAACTCGAAGGTGACGACGGAGACGCCGCGGTCGGCCAGCCCGCGGGCAACCCGCAGCATCCAGGGATGCTTTTCGCCCGCGCCCGCGCCGTGCGCCAGGACCAGAACGGGCGCGCCGGCCTCCGCCGGGTAGCGTTCCATGCCCGATTCTAGTGGCCTGTAGGCTGAACGCAGGACCGGATTCACGGAGCGCAGCGTCCGACGTCAGCTTCAGCTTGCAGAACTATATCCACGAATGTAGATTAATAGATATGAAAGAAGCCTCGGGGCTCCTGCGGCTCCTCGGCGACCCGGTGCGCCTGCGCCTGCTGCGCGTGCTGTCGCGCGAGGGCGCTGAACGTCTCGGAGCTCACCGCGGTGCTGGGCCTGGCGCAGTCCGGGGTCTCGCGGCATCTCGGGCTGCTGCGACAGGCCGGGCTCGTCGTCGAGGAACGACGCGGGTCGTTCACCGTCCATCGGCTTGCGCCCGATGCGGAGGAGCTCCACCGGCCCGCGCGCGTCGCTCTGGGCCTGGCTCGCGGCTGAGTTCGCGCGCACCGGGCCCGACACGCGTGCAGACGATGCGCGGATCGAGGAGGTGCGGCGGCTGCGGAAGGAGAGCTTCCTCGAGCATGGCGGCGGCAGCGAGCAGGCGTCAGCTCGTGCCGGGCCGAAGCTGGGCGGCGTGGTCGCGCGCGCTCGGCATGCTGCTGCCGGCGGTCGAGGTCGCTGATCTCGGCTGCGGCGAGGGATATCTGACGATCGAGGCGGCGCGACTGGGCGCGCCGTGTCATCGCCGTGGATCGGTCCGCGGCCGTGCTGGCGCGCGCCAAGGCCATGGCCGAGCGTCGCAAGGTCCGCAACATCGTCTGGAAGCGCGGAGCGCTGGAACGTTGCCGCTGAAGGACCGATCGGTCGACGTGGCGGTGTTTTCGCAGGCGCTCCATCACGCCGATCCGCCCGAGGCCGCGCTCGCCGAGGCGCACCGGGTGCTGCGTCCTGGTGGCCGCGTCATCGTCCTCGACCTTCGGGAGCACGACGAAGCGTGGGTCGGCCCGACGCTTGGCGACAAGTGGCTCGGCTTCAGCGAGGATCGCTGCGTCAGCTCCTGACGCGCGCCGGATTCGAGGACGTGACCGTCCGCGTCGGCTCCCGCCGATCCGGCGACCCGTTCGCCGTGCTGATTGCAGGGGGTCAGAGCCTCTTTTCCACAGATCGGGCCCAAAAGGGGACAGAGCTCGACCTCTCGGGCATCGCGGGACATTCCCGCTGAACAGAGGACTTGATGACCGCTCGTGCGTGGCTCGACCAACTGCTGACCGACCGCATCGCCATCCTGGACGGCGCCATGGGCACCATGATCCAGCGGCACCGGCTCGAGGAGCGTGACTTCCGTGGCGATCGTTTCGCCGGGCACGCCATCGATCTCCAAGGGCAACAACGACGTGCTGGTGCTGACGCGGCCCGACATCATCCGCGACATCCACCGCCAGTATCTCGACGCCGGCGCCGACATCATCGAGACGAACACGTTCAACGCGAACGCGGTCTCGCAGTCCGACTACGCGACTCGAAGGCGCTTGTCTACGATCTCAATCTCGAAGGCGCGCGCGTCGCCCGCGATCGGCGGCGGACGCGTTCATGCGCGAGGTCCCGGATTCGCGCCGGTTCGTCGCCGGATCGATCGGGCCGACGAACCGCACGCTCTCGATCTCGCCCGACGTCGGCAATCCGGCGTTTCGGAACATCACGTTCGATGCAGATGCGGGAGGCGTACGTGGATCAGATCCGCGGCCTCGTCGACGGCGGCGTGGATCTCATCCTGATCGAGACGATCATCGACGCGCTCAACACGAAGGCCGCCATCGTCGCGTTCCAGGAGGTCCTCGAGGCGCGAAGGCCGTCGACGTTCCGCTCGTCATCTCGGTCACGATCACCGATCGCAGCGGGCGCACGCTCGCGGGTCAGACGCTCGACGCGTTCTATCTCGCGATGGAACATGCGAAGCCGTGGGCCGTCGGCATCAACTGCGCGCTCGGCGCGGCGGAAATGCGGCCGTTCATCGCGGAGCTCGCGCGAATCGCCGAGTGCTGGGTCAGCGCGTATCCGAACGCCGGCCTGCCGAACGCATTCGGCCAATACGATCAGCAGCCGGAGGAAACCGGCGCGCTGCTCCGCGATTTCGCGTCAAGCGGCTTCGTCAACATCCTCGGCGGGTGCTGCGGCACGACGCCCGATCACATCGCGAAGATCCGCGTCGGCGGTCGAAGGCGTGGCGCCGCGCCCTCGTCCCGTCCCGGCGTCGCGCCGAACGGGCACGACGTGCCGATGCGCCTGTCCGGTCTGGAGCCGCTCTTCATCCGCGAGGACAGCAACTTCCAGATGATTGGCGAGCGCACGAACGTCACCGGGTCCCGCAAGTTCGCGCGCTTGATCAAGGACGGACCAGTTCGCGGAAGCGGCCGCGGTCGCGCTCGAGCAGGTCCGCGGCGGCGCCAATCTCATCGACGTGAACATGGACGAGGGCATGCTCGACTCCGAGCAGGCATGACGACGTTCCTCAACTACATCGCGACGGAGCCGGAGATCGCGCGCGTGCCGATCATGGTGGACAGCTCGCGCTGGTCGGTCATCGAAGCCGGCCTGAAATGCGTGCAGGGCAAGCCGGTCGTCAATTCAATCTCGCTCAAGGAGGGCGAGGAGGACTTCCTGCAGAAGGCCAGAGCTCGTTCGCCGCTACGGCGCCGCCGTGGTCGTGATGGCGTTCGACGAGACGGGTCAGGCCGACACGGTCGCGCGCAAGGTCGAGATTTGCCAGCGCGCCTACCAAGCTGCTGACCGAGCGCGCCGGGTTTCTCGCCCTCGGACATCATCTTCGACCCCAACGTGCTCGCCGATTGCGACCGGGTCTCGAGGAGCACAACGAATACGCCATCAACTTCATCGAAGCGACGCGCCTCATCAAGGCGACCTGTCCGGGCGTGAAGATCAGCGGCGGCATCAGCAACCTGTCGTTCGCGCTCCGCGGCAACGATGCCGTGCGCGAGGCGATGCACGCGGCGTTCCTCTACCATGCCATCCGCGCCGGCCTCGACATGGGCATCGTCAATGCCGGCCAGCTCGCGGTCTACGAGGACATTCCGGCGGATCTGCTCGAGCGCGTCGAGGACGTGCTGTTCAATCGACGGCCGGATGCCACCGAGCGGCTCGTGACATTCGCCGAGGCGGTCAAAGGTACGAAGAAGGAGAAGGACGCGGAGGCCTGGCGCGAGAAGCCTGTCGGCGAACGGCTGTCGTACGCGCTCGTGCACGGTGTCGTGGACTTCATCGAGGCCGACGCGGAGGAGGCGCGGCACACGCTGGGCCGGCCGCTCGACGTGATCGAGGGTCCGCTGATGGACGGCATGAAGACGGTCGGCGATCTTGTTCGGCGCCGGCAAGATGTTCCTGCCGCAGGTCGTCAAGAGCGCGCGAGCGATGAAGCGCGCCGTCGCCTATCTGGAGCCGTTCATGGATCAGGCGGCCGACGGCTCCTCGGCAGCTGCCGTCAAGCGCGCAGATGAACGGCCGCGTGCTGCTCGCCACGGTGAAGGGCGACGTCCACGACATCGGCAAGAACATCGTCGGCGTCGTGCTCGGCTGCAACAACTACGACGTCATCGACCTCGGCGTCATGGTCCCGGTCGACCGTATTCTCCGCGAGGCCTGCCGAACGCAAGGTGGACATCATCGGGCTGAGCGGGCTCATCACGCCGTCGCTCGACGAGATGGTCGTCGTCGCGAAGGAGATGGAGCGACGGCAAGATCGCCGACGCCGCTGCTGATCGGCGGCGCGACGACCAGCCGTCAGCACACCGCCGTGAAGATCGCGCCGGAGTTCAGCGGCGCGACCGTCCACGTGCTCGACGCGTCACGCGCCGTGGACGTCGTCTCGAGCCTGCTGAGCGACCGGCAGCGCGACACGTTCATGGACGAACGTGCGCCGCGAGCAGGAGGCGCTGCGCGAGACGTACGGCGCGCGCCGCCGAGAAGCCGCTGCTGACGCTCGCCGACGCGCGCGCCAATCACCTGCGCACCGACTGGGACAACCTCGAGCTGCCGGTCCCATGGTTCGTCGGCCGCCGCGTCGTCGAGCCGGCCATCGAGGAGCTCGTTCCGTTCATCGACTGGACGTTCTTCTTCTCCGCGTGGGAGTTGAAGGGACGATTCCCGGAGATCCTCGACCACCCGCAGCTCGGCGGTCCCGCGCGCGAGCTCTACGACAACGCCCAGGTCGTGCTGAAGCGCATCATCCGCGAGAAGCGATCTGATCGCTCGCGGCGTGTACGGCTTCTGGCCGGCCAACACGATCGGCGATGACGTCGTGGTGTATCGCGACGACTCGCGACGAGCTGAGGTTGTCGCGGTTCCACATGCTGCGGCAGCAGGAAATCATCGCGGACGGGCGGCCGAATCGATCGCTCGCCGACTTCATCGCGCCGAAGGACTCGCTGGCGCCGGACTACATCGGAGCGTTTGCGGTGACGGCCGGAATCGGCGCCGACGAACTCGCGCGCGAGTACGAGAAGGCGCACGACGACTACAACGCCATCATCACCAAGGCGCTGGCGGACCGGCTGGCCGAGGCGTTCGCGGAGTACCTGCATGCGCAGGCGCGACAGGGACTGGGGCTACGGCAAGGACGAAGTGCTGTCCAACGAGCCAGTTGATCGCCGAGCAGTACCGCGGAATCAGGCCGGCCTTCGGCTATCCCGCGTGCCCGGACCACAGCGAGAAGGTCACGCTGTTCCAGTCTGCTCGACGCGCCGGCGGTCGGGATCACGCTGACCGAGTCGTTCGCGATGATGCCGGCGGCCTCGGTGAGCGGCCTCTACCTGAGCCACCCGCAGGCCAAGTACTTCAACGTCGGCCGCATGGGCCGCGACCAGCTCGAGGACTACGCCGGCCGCAAGGGCATCAGCGTCGAGCAGGCCGAACGCTGGATCGGGTAGGGGGACGGAGTCTGTTTTCCACAGAAAGCAGCACAAAGAGGGACAGAGCCTCGCAGCGTAACCTGCGAGGCTCTGTCCCCTTTTGCGCCCGATCTGTGGAAAAGGACTCCGTCCCCCTATCATTGACAGAATGCGACGACTCCTTGCGCTCTCGGTGTTGTTGACCGCGGCGTGTTCCACGCCTGCGCCGGCCCCGGCTCCGGAATCCCAGACGGAACAGCGGAAGTACCTGCTCGATCGGGTCGACGACGCCGCGGTCGTGCAGTTGTATGCGGACGGGTTCTCCGCATTGCCGCTGGACCAGAAGGTCCTCATCTGGCACCTGTCCGAGGCGGCCATCGCCGGCCGCGACATCTTCTACGACCAGGTCTCGGCCGACGCGCTCGAGATGCGAGACGTGCTCGAGAGATCGTCAGCGCATCCGGCCAAGGTCGATCCGAAGTCGCTGGCCGAGATTCGCCGCTACACCACGCTCTTCTGGATCAACACCGGCCCGTACAACAACCTGACCGCGCAGAAGTTCGTGCTCAACCTGACGCCTCAGGCGTTCGCCGACGCGGCTCGCGCGGCCGCTGGCGCCGGGGCGACGCTTCCCAACGGCGCCAGGCGAGACACTCGAATCAGCTGCTCGCCCGGCTCGGTCCGATGTTCTTCGACCCGGCGTGTCAAGCCGTCACGAACGAACCGGAACCCCGGGCCTGGCGTCGACATTCTCGCGGCCAGCAGCAACAACCTCTATCGCGGCGTCACGCTCAAGGACCTCGCGGGCTTCAAGGAGCGCTACGCGCTGAATTCGCGCCTCGTGAAGGGCCCGAAGGGCCTTGTCGAAGAGGTCTACCGCGTGGGTGGCCGCTACGATCCGCAGATCCGCGCGATCGTCGAACATCTCGACGCGGCGAAAGCCAGCGCGCCCGCGCCGATGGCGCGCGCGCTCGACGCGCTCGTCACGTGGTATCGCACCGGGGAGGCCGCAGATCGCCGCGCGTACGACGTCGCCTGGGTCGAAGACAAGGCGTCGCCGGTGGACACGATCAACGGCTTCACCGAGGTCTATCTCGATGCGCGCGGCGTCAAGGGATCGTGGGAGAGCGTCGTCTTCTACGTGAACCGTGAGAAGACCGAAGCCATCAAGCGGCTGGCGGACAACGCGCAGTGGTTCGAAGACCACATGCCGTGGGATCCGAAGTATCGCAAACCGAGCGTCACCGGCATCACGGCCAACGCGATCGACGTCGTGGTCGAGACCGGCGACGCAGGGCCGGTCTCGGCAATCGGCATCAACCTGCCGAACGACGAGTCGGTTCGCGAGAAGAACGGCAGCAAGTCGGTCTCGCTCTCGAACATCAGCGAGGCCTACGAGAAATCAGCAGGTCCCGGCATGCGCGACGAGTTCTCGTGGACGCCGGAGGAATCCGCCCGCGCAGAGAAGTGGGGCGCCCTGGCCGGCGAGATCACGACCAACATGCACGAGGCGATCGGTCACGCGTCCGGCCAGCTTTCGCCGCGTCTGAACGGCAGGCCCGAGGCGTTTCTGAAGGAGCACTTCTCGGCGCTCGAAGAAGCGCGGGCCGACCTGATCGGCCTGTATTTCATCGCCGATCCGAAGACCGCTGAGCTCGGGATCGTTCCGGCGGCTGACCAGGCGGACATCGTGCGCGCGGAGTACGAAGGGTACACGCGCAACGCGCTGACGCAGCTCCGGCGCGTCCGCACCGGCACTCAGATCGAGCAGTCGCACATGCGCATGCGGCAGATGATCATCCACTGGCTCGTCGCCAACACGAAAGCCATCGAGCGCCGCCAGCGCGACGGCAAGACGTTTCTGGTCATGGTCGATCCGGCGGCGTTTCGCGAGGGCGTCGGCCGGCTGCTCGCCGAAGTCCAACGCATCAAGTCCGAGGGCGACTACGCGGCGGCCGCCAAGCTCTTCGACACCCACGGCGTGCACTTCGATCCGAAGGTGCGTGACGAGGTGGTCGCGCGTGTCGACAAGCTGAACCTGCAGTCCTACACGGGCTTCGTGATGCCGAAGCTCGAGGCCGTGCGCGGCGCCGACGGCGCGATCACGGACGTCCGGATTTCGTACCCGCTGGATCTCTCGGCGCAGATGCTCGACTGGTCCGAGAAGACGCGGGCAACACGGACCGAGTTCCTGCGCTCAGCGGGCCGATGACCCGCCGCCGAGCGATTTCTCGCGAATAGCCCGGAACTCGTTGCCGACCGACCACTCCGGGTAGCGATCGGCATTGGCGACGCGGTAACCGACGGCAAAAAGCAACTTGCCGTCTTCGGCCGCGCCGGACAGGTCCCACCAGTCCTTCACCTCGTCGGACGGCGCGTGGTAGTAGGTCGACGTCCACTCGTCCCGCTTTTCTTTCGCGTAACCGGGCGGCTTGCCCACGAACTCGCTGCCCTCGCCCGGATTCAACGCGGGCACGCCGGCCTTTGCGAAGTTGAAGTGGTCGGACCGGTAATAGAAGCCTTTTTCGGGTTCCGCGTCGGGCCGAAGCACACGCGTCTGCTCGGCAGCCGCCTCGCGCGCGTATGTGTCGAGGTCAGACGCGCCGAGACCGACAATCGTCACGTCCGTCGTTCGTCCCCACACGTTCACCGCGTCCAGGTTGATGGCCGCCAGCGTCTTCGTCAGCGGGTACAGCGGAAATGCCGTGTAGTACCGCCGACCCGAGAAGCCCCGACTCTTCTGCCGTCACCGCAGCAAAGAGAATCGTGCGTTTCGGCGCCGGCTGCACCTTCTTGAACGCGCGGGCGATCTCGAGCATCATCGCCACGCCGCTCGCGTTGTCACGCGCGCCGTTGTAGATCGTGTCGCCGTTCACCGGATCGCCCACGCCCAGATGGTCCCAGTGCGCCATGTAGACGACGTATTCGTTGCGAAGGACCGGGTCGGCGCCGGTGATCTTGCCAATGACGTTCTGCGAGTCGATCGTGCGCCGCGTCTGCTTGAATCGACATCGACGCCGTGGCGCCGAGCGGCACCGGCTGGAACTCGCGCGTCTTCGCCTGCGCCTTCAGCATCGCGAAGTCCTGTCCGGACGCCTTCAGCAGCGCCGTCGCGCGTCTCGAGCGACAGCCAGCCCTGGATCGCCGCCTTCGACATGTTGCCGTCCGGCGTCACGAGATCGAATCGCTCGCCGCCAAAGCCCTGCACGACGTTGAAGCCATAGCCGGCCGGAACGGTTTCGTGGACGATGAAGACCGCGGCGGCGCCGAGCTCCGACGCCTTGTCGTACTTGTAGGTCCAGCGGCCGTAGTACGTCATCGCGTTGCCGCCGAACACCTTCGGGTTCAACTCGTCCGGCTTCGCCGGGTCGAGCGGGATCGGCGGATCGTTGACGAGCACGATCGAGCGTCTTGCCCTTGACGTCGAGTCCCTTGAAGTCGTCCCACTGGAACTCGGGCGCCTGCACGCCGTAACCGACGAACACCATCTCCGACTTCTCGAGGCTCACCGCATCGGTCACACGCGGGCTGAACGCGACGACCTGTTCGTCGCGGCCTGAAGGTCTGCGTCCGGCCGCCGCGCGACACCGCGAGCGGCGAAATCTTGGACGGCGTGATGCCGACGAGCGGGACGTTCTGCGTCCACGTGCCGTCCGGATTGCCGGGCTCGACACCGGCCGCCTTGAAGCGATCGACGAGGTAAGTCGACGCGTCAGCTCCTCGCCCTTCGTGCCGGGCGCCCGGCCTTCGAACTCGTCGGAGGACAGCCGCCTGATGTCCGCCAGCATGGCCGCGCTGTCGAGCGACGGCATCTCGGCCAGCTTCAAGGCGAGCGGGCGGCGGCGTCGACGAACAGGCGGCCACGAGCATCATGGCGACGAGCGACAACGCGCGTGTGGTCATGAGCTGGAGTCTACAATGCGGCCATGCGCCAGTTCATGCTCTGGCTGTTCCTCGCGACGACCGTGGCATCGCTGGGCGCGCAGACGCCGTTCAAGACGCCTTATTCGCTCGGCGACATGCGGGGCAAACAGGCAGTCGTCGAGACCTCCCTCGGCACGTTCGTTCTGCAGTTGCTCCCGGACGCCGCGCCGAATCACGTCGGGTTGTTCATGAAGATCGCGAGCGAGGGCGGGTTCGCCGGCACCGCGTTTCACCGCGTCGTGAAGTACGGCGTGATTCAGGGCGGGGATCCGTTCACGCGCGACCCCGCTCGCGTCGGCGGACTGGGGACAGGGCGGCTTGAACCAGGTGCGCCGCGAGCCCAGCGCCGAGAAACACACCGCTGGCGCCGTCTCGGCTGTGGCCGATCCGTCACGGCCCGACAGCGCCGGCTCACAGTTTTTCGTCGCCGTCACCGATCAGCCGGTCCTCGATGGTCAGTACACGGTGTTCGCGCGGGTCGTGGAAGGGATTGAGATTGTCCAGCAGATCTCGGCGGTGGAGGCGGACGCCGAGGGACGGCCGCGTGCCCGCGTTGACGATCACCGCGGTCACGATTCGCGACACGCCGATCGAGCCCTTCGTCAACGAGAGTCCGGCCGAGCTTGGCCGCTATCACGTCATCATCGAGACCGGCCTGGGTGCGCTCGAGCTCGAGATGATGCCCGACAAAGCGCCCGAGACCGTCCGGCAGTTCCTTCGGCTCGCCCAGGCGGGCATCTACGACAACACGCTCGTGCACCGCGTCGCGCCGGGTTTCGTCATCCAGACCGGCGCGGTCAACTTCCGCCAGACGCCGCTCACGCCGGCTCAGATGCGACTGGTTCGAACGCAGGCTCCCGAGTTCACCGACACGCCAAACGAATTCGGCATCGTCTCGATGGCGCGCGGTGAGGATCCGGCGAGCGCGACGACGTCGTTCTTTATCTGCATCGGACAGTGCCGGACGCTCGACGGGAAGTACACGGTGTTCGCGCGCGTGACAAATGGCGCCGACGCGCTGGATCGAATCGCGAATGTGCCGGTGGATGGCGAGACGCCGCTGAAGCCGGTGCTGGTGACGCGCGTGCGGGTGGAACGGCGATGAGGGGCCCTCCTCATGCCTCCGAATCCGGTGCCCACTGGTAGCCGACACCCCGGACCGAACGAATCAGTCGCCCGCGGTCGTC
Source organism: uncultured Acidobacteriota bacterium (assembly GCA_963739035.1). GTDB lineage: Bacteria > Acidobacteriota > Vicinamibacteria > Vicinamibacterales > SCN-69-37 > CAVTYZ01. The sequence goes on from CAVTYZ010000018.1 coordinate 261,941, forward strand.
CTGTAGCGCCTGCCGCAATCGGACAATTGCGTTGTCCACGGCACGGGGCGTGGGGAACTGCTCGCGTCCCCATACCTGATCGAGAATCTCCGCGCGGTCCACGACGGCTGGTGCCGCCGTCAGCAGGATCTTCAGCACGTGCCCGTCGCGGACCTGAAGAAACGCGCGCTCGCCGTCAGGCCCGACCACCGACAGCGCCCCCAGGTCGATCGTGCGTCCCCGAGCGTGCACGACTTCCGGCACGCGTTGTGTCGCGAGCACGTGACGCACGCGCAGGATGAGTTCCTTCAGGTGAAACGGCTTGGGCAGGTATTCGTCGGCGCCAATCTCGAAGCCCTCGAGCCGGTTCTCCGCGGAGTTCAGCGCCGTCATGAACATGATTGGCGTGAGAGACGTTCGCTTGAGCTCCCGTGCCAGGCCGAAACCGGATCCATCCGGCAACTTCACGTCGAGAATGGCCAGGTCCCAGCGTCTGGCCCGCCAACTGCGCCTGGGCTTCGGCGACCGTGCGCGTCCACACGACCTCGAGACGCTCGCGCTCGAGGCGTTCGGTCAACGTCCGGCCCAGTGACAGGTCGTCTTCGACCAGCAGCACCCGCGGCATCATCGCGCTCCCGGCAACTCGAGGACGACCGTCAGGCCTGGGCGCGCCGCGTCAGGCCGGACGAACCGTAGTGCTCCGCGCATGCGCGTGACGAGCTGGCGGCACACGAACAATCCCATGCCCGATCCCGCCGTGTTTCCGGCGCGCGCGAAGGGTTGTCCCAGCTCTTCAAAGGCCTCCACCGGCACGCCACGCCCATCGTCGGCGAACGTCAACCGGATCAGCGTTCCGGTGTTCAGCGGCTCGATGTCCACGGCCACGCGCCCTGCGCCGCCGTGCACGACCGCGTTCTGCAGGAGGTTGCGCACGACGGCGTCGAAGCCGCGCTGGTCCACCGCCACGTCGGCGTCGCCGGTGACCTCGACCCTCAGTTCCGGCCAATCCTCCGCCAGTCTCGCGATCGCGGTGCCGGCGCGGACCCGTTCCGACAGGAGCCGGCCGTCAGGCTGCGCGACGAACAACGAGTTCTCGAGCTGAATCTGGAGCCGCACCGTGTCGTGAAGCAGGCGGTCCAGCGACGCGCGCGCGGCGCCCTCGGGCCAATCTTCCCGGAGACCCTCGGCCTGCAGCTCCACGCTCGCGAGCGACGTCTTCAAGTCGTGCGTGAACGACAGAAAAAACGTCTCGAGCGACTGACGGCGCCTGTGCTCGCGCCGGATCGCCACGAGGATGGCCAACCCGCCCGCGAGCAACAGGCTGATGAACGCAGCGCCCTCCCACACGAACATGCGGTGCAGGCGCTGAGGCAACGAGTACAGACCGAGCGACAGCCACCACGACGCGAGCGACACCGTCACGGCCAGCCAACAGGCCGCCATCACGTACGCGAGCCGGCTGTTCTCGCCCGATCTCTTCACCGGGCCTCCGGGCGGAGCGCAGCTTCGACGAGCGCGTCGGCGGCAAGCGCGAGCGTCAAGTCGTCGTGCGCCATGGACAGGAAACACACTTCGTACGGAGACGGCGGGAGATACACGCCGTTTTTGAGTGCCGCGTGGAAGAAACCGCGATACCAGGTGGCCTGATCGGACGGAATGCGATCCGGGCGACGAATGGTGTCGCCATCGGCGGGCCGGCGATGAATCCAGAAGATTGACGCGTGGCGCGCGATGCCGAGACCCGACCCGGATCCGGCCAGCCGTTCGGCAAGTCCTGTGACGAACGTCTCCGTCCTGTGCTCGAGCACGGTCCATCCTTCGCGATCCGCCATCTGCTCGAGCGTCACGAGACCGGCGCGCATGCCGACGGGATTCGCGCTCAGCGTTCCGGCTTGATAGACAGGTCCGACTGGTGCGACGAGGTTCATGAGCTCGGCGCGGCCGCCGTATGCCGCCACCGGAAACCCGCCGCCGATGACCTTGCCGTAGCACACGAGATCGGGAACCACGCCGAACACGCCCGCGGCGCCCTCCGGGCCGCTGCGAAAGCCGGTGATGACCTCGTCAAAGATGAGGAGCGTGCCGGCGTCGTGGCATCGCGCAACGAGGTGCTGGAGCCACCCATGGCGCTGAGGCAGCAAACCGTAGTTCGCGGGGACAGGCTCGAGGATCACGGCTGCCAGATCGCGACCCGACGCCGCGAACGCGTCGTCGACGGCCTGCTCGCTGTCGAGCGGCGCAACGATCGTGTGAGCCAGCGTGCCATCAGGAATTCCGGCGCTCGATGGCGGCCGTCGGTCCGGCGAGGCCACTGCCGGCGCGCACGAGCATCCCGTCGGCATGCCCGTGGTAGCACCCCTCGAACTTGAGGATCTTCGAGCGTCCGGTCGCCGCCCGCGCGACGCGCAGCGCCGACATGACCGCCTCGGTGCCGGACGACACGAACCGAAGGCGTTCGAGCCACGGCACTCGTGCGCGGATCCATTCGGCCAGAGCCAGCGAGTACGGCTCACACGCGCCGAACGACCAGCCGCGATCGACCGCTTCGTGCACGGCCCCGGCAACGGCTTGATCCCGATGACCGAGGATCAACGGTCCAAAGCTCATGCACAAATCGACGTAGTTCTGACCGGTGACATCAGTCAGCAGCGCGCCGCGTCCGGAGGCAAAGAACATGGGCGTGCCGCCGACGCCGTGAAACGCACGCACCGGGCTGTGCACGCCGCCGGGCGCGGTTTCGAGCGCGCGCTCGTACAGATCCCTGTCGCTCATGCCAGGCCGATGGACTTGGCGCGCCGCGCTCCGTACGTGATCACATATGCCGCGCCGGCGCGGCGGAGGACGTGCAACGTCTCGGCGAGCGCCCGGTCGAAATCGGTCAGTCCGCGCTCGGCAAGCGCGACGAGGCTCGCGTACTCGCCGCTCACCTGGTACGCGCCGACCGGCAGACCAGTCGTCTCCGCGATCGGGCCAATCAAATCGAGCGAGGTGAGCGCGGGCTTGACCATGAGCAGATCCGCCCCCTCGTTCGCGCATCGAACGCTCGATCCGATGGCGTCACGGCGCGCGCGAACGTCAATCTGGTAGTGACGCCGATCGCCGAACTGCGGAGCCGAATCCGCCGCCGCGCGGAACGGGCCGTAGAACTGACTCGCGAACTTCGTGCTGTAGCTCATCACCGGCACGCGGCCGTGCCCGTGTTCGTCGAGGGCGGCGCGCAGGCGGGCAGTCCGGCCGTCCATCATGTCGCTCGGACTGACGCCGTCGGCGCCCGCGTCGGCCGCCTCCACCGCCGCGCGCGCAAGCGAGTCGAGCGTCGCGTCGAGATCGATGCCGCCCTCATCATCGAGGATCGCGCAGTGCCCGTGCGTCGTGGACGAGCACAGGCAGATGTCCACCCACAGGTGGAGAGCGTCACCGAACCGCGCCTTGATCGCGCCGATGGTTCCCGCAAGGTGCGAGAAGTCCAGCGACCGCTCCCGCTTCGTGCCAGGCACCGCGAAGAGCAGGAAGTGCCGCACGCCGGCGTCCACGTCGTGCGCGATCGACTCCAGTGCCGACCGCACGCCGTGGCGCGCGTTCTCGCCCAGGCCGGGGATCGGGTCGCTGCCGTCGAGATCCTCGACGACGAAGACGGGTTGGATGAGCTGCGCGACCGAGAACGTGGTCTCGGCGACGAGGTCGCGCAGATGCGGCGAGTGGCGCAGCCGAAGCCGGGACCACGGTTGCCGCGTCGGGGTCAGGACGTCACGTGTGTGTGCCATTGGTCGTAGTCCAGCCAGAGGCTCAAGCGGCCCTCCGCGCCCAGATTCTCACGAATTGCGCGGGCCGTGCGCCCCGGGCCGCTGGCGTGCCAGGCGGATCGGATGCCGGGCTGACGGGCGAGCGCGCGGGCGAACGCGCTGCCGCTCGTCCAGAAAAAATGCGTCCGTCCCGAGAGATCGCGGTGCGTCTTCCTCGACGGTGTAGGTCGCCGAGTGCGTCCGGATCGCCCGATTCGGTATGCGTCAGACGTCGCCACACGACCGGCCGGCCGGCGAGCGCATCGATGTTCGGCGCGCTCGTCGTCGCCGAGTCCGTCCGCGCAGCCGTTGACCCACACGCCGCGGCCGGCCAGCCGTTCCCAGGTGCGGAGCCCAGCCGCCCACACGATTTGGCCGGCCTGAACGTCCCAGTCCGCGGGCAGCGCCTCGGCACGCGCAACCCAGAATCCGACCTCGTCGCTGGGCATCGGCACGCGAATGGCGCGCCGGCGCGCGCCACCGCGCTCATCCGGGCGTCGGCCAGACATTTGCGCTGACGTCGCTGGCGGGAAGATCGCCCGGCGCTTCGAGCGACCATGTCTCGGTCTCGGCCGTCGCCGACGCGCGCGCGAACGCTCACCACGCGGCCGTAGTCGCGGACGAGCACCGTCGCGCCGACCGCCTCATGGCAGCCTCCGCCGAACGATTCGAGAATGCTCCGCTCTCGTTCGACGGCCTCCCACGTCGGCGCGATGCGAGATCGCGCGAACACGATCCAGCAGGTCCGGTCGCCCCGCCGCGATCTCGACGGCGAGCGCGCCCTGCGCGGGTGCCGTCGGATGTTCCTTCGAGTCGGCAGGACCATCCACCGGCATTTCCCGAGCGCCGCTCGCACTGCCGCGACGGTCTCGGCCGGCGAGTCGCTGGAGAGCAGCCGGTCGAGCGCCGCCTTCGCCACGATCAAGGCGTCGCCGTCGCCGTTCACGAGCTTGGTCAGCCGCGTCGGCACGTTGCCTCGGACCGGCGCGACGCGAACGTCGGTGACAGGCCAGGGCAGCAGACGCGGCGCGGATCCCTGAATCTGCCAGGCGCGACGAGGCGAAGACGACAGGACGTTGAGCGTGGATGGGCGCGCCGGAAACGACCGCGCGCCGCACGAGCAGCACGTCGCGCGGGTCGGCGCGCTCGAGCGTCGCCGCCACCACGGTGCCCGGATGGCCCGACGTCGGCAGGTCCTTCCACGAGTGCACGACCAGCGTCGGCGCGCGCCGTCGAGCGAGCGCCTGCGACAGATCGGACGTGAAGAGGCCCTTGTCCGCCGCGGCCCACAAATCGATCTGCGGGTCGCGATCGCCTGTCGACGACCGTGTCAGTCGCTCGACGGTGACGTCCGGCCAGCGCGCGGTCAGCGCCCGCTCGACCAGCGTCGCTTGAAGGACGGCGAGCGCGCTCGCCCGGCTGAGGAGACGTAGCTGCATTGGGCCAACACTATTGTCCGTTCGAGGAAAATCCCGATGTCCGCCTTTTGTCAGGCGTATTGACGGACCATTTTGGTCGGAGTTAGACTGCCTTCGCCAACTGAGACCGATCTCAGTTAGCGCAGCTCGAGAACAAGGTCCCGCCGGGTGCGGTCACACCCGGCGGGGTACCGAACGTCAGTCTGGCGAGACCGTTATCCACGCGCGTGGCGCATGGCCGTTCGGCACCTGCATTGTAGCGGGAACCGCGGCCATGACACGCCTCGGAGGAAAGTGTCATGGCGTCTTCGTCCCGTACAGCCTCGTCGTCGCCGTCAGGTTCCGCGTCCTGGACGACTGTCGGCGCGCTCGTCGCGTCGGCGACGCTTCGGCACGCGCGTCGTCTCGGCGGCGCCGGCGCGAACCCGGCACGACCGTCCCGCACCAGCGGCGTCGGCCGCATCGTCCGGCAGGTCGAGCAATCGATCGGTCCGTGGGAGCGCCCGGAGGACGTGCTCGCGGCCGCCGCGTTCGGCGAGCATGGCCTCGAAGGCCGAAGCGAAGCCTGAACAAGGCGTTCAAGACCCTCCCGCCCTTCATTTCGAGATTCCGCCCGGCCCCCTCAGCGTCGCGCTGCGACTCTTCGAGCAGGCGACCGGGCTCACGGTCCGCGTCGCTCCGGAGCTCGTTCGCGACCTGACGTCGCCGGGCGCTCGCGGCGTGCTCACGCCGGACAACGCGCTCCGACAGATTCTCTCCGACAGCCAACTGACGCATCGCCTCACGGGCACGGGCACCGTGCGTCGTCGAGGTTCGGCCAGGTCTCAGAAGACGTGCAGGTCGTCGCCAGCGCGTTGCCGGTCGTGACGTCGCCGAAGTTCACGGCGCCGCTTCTCGACACGCCGCAGACGGTGCACGGTCGTGCCGAAGGAACGTCATCGAAGCTCAGGGCGCGACGACCTTCCGCGAGGTCTTGCGCAACGTGCCTGGCATCACGATGCAGGCCGGTGAGGGCGGCGGCGGCTTGCCGGGCGACACCCTGACCATGCGCGGGTTCTCGGCGACCAACGACATCTTCGTGGACGGCGTGCGCGACGTCGGTCGCGTATTCGCGCGACGCATTCAATCTCGAGCAGGTCGAGGTCATCAAGGGACCGTCGTCGGCATTCGGTGGTCGCGGCTCGACCGGCGGCGCCATCAATCTCGTCGACGAAGGCGCCTGGGCTCGAGTCCATCCGGCAGGGCACGGTGGGCGTCGGCAACGCCGGGCTATCAGCGGACAACGATGGATCTGAACGCGCCAGTCAAAGCGCTGGCGAGATGGCAGCGCGCTTCGGTTCAACGCCATGTGGCAGGACGCCGGCGTGCCTGGCCGAGACGTCGTCAACAACGGCGGCTGGGGCCTCGCACCGTCACTTGCGTTTGGGTTTGAACGGCCGCACCCGCTTCACGCTGAGCTCGCAGCACGTGTCGCAGGACAACGTGCCGGACTACGGGCTGCCGTGGGGCACGAGCACGGACCCGACCACTGGCGAGGTGTTTCCGACCGGCGCGTTCGAGGCGACACCAGCCGTCGATCAGAGCAATTTCTACGGCCTCGAGAAACTACGACTTCGAGCGACATCCGCAGCGACATGGGCGACCGCGCGCGTCGATCACGACCTCGCGCCCGGGTTTCACGCTGCAGCAACACCACGCGCTACGGCGAGACCCACCGCAACTCCGCCATCACGGCGCCGCGTCCGCCGAACCGTCAGCTGCAGCGGCGCGACATGCGGAACGAGGCGTTCTTCAACCAGACGAACCTCGGCGGCGCCATGACGACGGGCCGAATTCGTCACGGTCTCGCCGTTGGCGTCGAGGTGGGACGGGAAGTGACGGCGACCGAGAACTCCTCGCAGACCGTCAACCAGCCGCAAACAACGCTCCGATTCCCGAATCCATCCGAACGCCCGCTCGACGCGATGCCGGCGCTGTCCGGAAACCCAAGCCGGTCGGTGACTCGACACGGTTGGCGCTTATGCGTTCGACACCGTCGACATCTCGTCCGCGACTGCAAGTCACCGCGGGCCTGCGCTGGGATCGGTCAGAGGTGGACTTCACGCAGACGACCCGCGCAACGGGTGACGTGACCGAACTTGGCCGCACCGACTCGATGGTCAGCTGGCGTGGCGGGGTCGTGTACAAGCCGCGCGCCGAACGGGAGCGTCTACCTGGGCTACGGCACGTCGTTCAACCCGTCGTCGGACGCCGGCAACGTCGGCACCGCGCTGAGCGCCTTGGACACCGCCGTCGAACAGCGTCAACCTCGAGCCCGAGAAGACGCACAACATCGAGGTCGGGACCAAATGGAGCGTCTTCGACGAGCGCCTCGCGCTCACCGGCGCGGTGTTCCACACCGAGAAGACCAACGCGCGCACCCGCAACCTCGCGAACGAACCGTTCGTTCTGGCTGGGCGCCAGCGCGTGCAGGGGATGGAAGTCGGCGCATCAGGACTAGCTCGCCGGAACCTGGATGGCGTTCGCGTCTTACGCCTACATGGACAGCGACATCGTCGATTCGGCCAATCCTCTCGAGGATGGCCGGGACCTCGCCGCTCGCGCCCGAGAACACCGCCAGTTTGTGGATCAGCGGCAACGTCACTCGACGCCTCACGCTCGGCGGTGGCGCGCAGTACATGGACGTCGGTCTTCCGCAACACGACCACCGAACTCCGCGTTCCGAGTTACTGGCTTGATCGAACGCGACGGTGGCGTACGAGCTGAACTCGCACCTGACGTCTGCGCGTCAACGCGACGAATCTCGCCGACGAGGCGCTACGTCGATCGGGTCTGGCGGCGGCCACTACATGCCCGGTCCGGGCCGGGCCGTGCAGGTCACGACGAGCGTGGGGTTCTAGCCGATGTTGCTTCACGTTCCCTACGTGCTCACGGCCGAACAGGTCACCGCGGCTCGGCAGCGGCTTGACGCCGCCAACTGGATCGACGGCCGCGTGACTGCCGGCCACCAGTCGGCGCGCGCGAAGGACAACCTGCAGGTTTCCGAGCAGGACATCGTCGCCAAGGAACTGGGTACCCAGATTCTCGACGCCCTGCAGCGGCATCCGCTCTTCATGGCGGCGGCACTCCCGCTCCGGGTGTTCCCGCCGTTGTTCAATCGCTACGAAGGCGGCGGATCGTTCGGCAGCCACGTGGACAACGCCATTCGCCAGGTGACCGGCACGCCGCATCGGATTCGGACCGATTTGTCGGCCACGCTCTTTCTTCGCAGGGCCCGACGAGTACGACGGCGGCGAGCTGTGCGTGGAGGACAGCTATGGCGTTCATCGCGTCAAGCTGCCTGCGGGCGATCTGGTGCTGTATCCGTCGACGAGTCTGCATCACGTCACGCCGGTGACGCGCGGTGCGCGCATCGCGTCGTTCTTCTGGATCCAAAGCCTGGTGCGAGACGACGGCCAGCGGACGATCCTGTTCGACCTCGACACCGCGATTCAGCGCATTGGCCAGGACCTGCCGGATCATCCTGCGAGCGTCCAGCTCACGGGCGTGTACCACAACCTGCTGCGGCAATGGACGGAGTTGTGATGGCGAGTCCTTCGGCGCGTCTTGTTCTGGTCCCACCTTGTCTGTGGCGTCGTGGCTGGGATTGTCATTCTGATCATGTGCGTGACCGGCGTCGCATTGACCTACCAGAAGGAAATGCAGTGGTGGGCGGATACCCGGCATTATCGCGCGGCGCCGGCCGCCGGTGCGACGCGCGCGGGCGTCGATCACATCCTCGACGCCGTCCGCGCGTTCGACGCGTCCGCGTCGCCGACAACCATCGCGTGGCGCGCCGAAGCCGACGCCCCGGCGGCCGTCGCTGCCGGCACGCGGACGCTCTACGTGAACCCGTACACCGCCACGGTCTACGGCGAGGGCACCGGACAGGGCATGCGCCAGTTCTTCACGACGATGACGAACTGGCATCGGTACTGGCGTTGGCCGGACGAGTCGCGGCCCGACCGGCAAGGCCATCACCGGCGCGTCGAACCTCATGTTCCTGTTCGTCGTGCTCAGCGGGATGTATCTCTGGTGGCCGAAGTCACTGACGTGGGCGCAGGTCCGGAACATCACCTGGTTTCGAGGCGGACTGCGCGCCAAAGCGCGCGACTTCAACTGGCACAACACCATCGGGTTCTGGTCCGCCCTGCCCCTCGCGGTCGTCGTGTATTCCGCGACCGTCATCTCGTATCCCTGGTCGAACAACCTCGTCTATCGCGTCATGGGTGAGGAGCCACCCGCGCCGGCCGCCGGCCGCGCAGGCGGTCCAGGACCAGGCGCCGGCCGAGGTGGCGGCGCGGCCGCGCGCGGCGCCGCGTGGTCTCTGCCTCAGCGCGCGGACATCGATCGCATGGTCGACCGCGCGATGGCGTATCAGCGACGACTGGGCGATGGTGACGCTCCGCGTGCCGGCCTCGGCCGAGGAACCGCGTCGTCTTCACGATCGACTGCGGAGACGCAGGTCAGCCCAATCTGCGCGGAACTCTCACCATGGCCGCGCAGGAACGGCCGAGAAGTGGGAAGACTTTTCCGCGCAGACGCCGGGCCGCCGTGCGCGGACGTTCCTGCGCTTCGCACACACGGGCGAGGTCTGGGGATTCGTCGGACAGACGATCGCCGGGCTCGTCAGTGCCGGCGGCGCGGTGCTCGTCTACACCGGCGTAGCTCGTCGGCGCTTGGGCCTGGCTCCGGCGCCTCTGGGTCTGGATGAGGCGACTGGCGGCTTCGCCCGCAACGTCGAGGAGCTTCGACGCGCCCAGCCGTCCCATGTAGTTGCCGGCCAGCGCAAGCCACGGCGGGAGATCCGTCAACCGGCGCTGGATGTCCAGTACGGCTGGAGCCGTACAGCGGCAGCGCTCCGTGGCCGGCAGGTCGTCACGACGTCGACCGGCTCGTCAATGCGTCCGGTGAGGACGCATCCGATCGATGGCCGCGGCCCGACGCAACTGGCTGGTGTCGGGCCCAGCGACAACTCGACCCGTCCACGCGAGTGATCCACGTCTCGACCCTCCACTTCGGATCCAGATCGGCGGGAAAGATGTCGGAATCGAAACGTACGCCCAGGGCCTCGACGCCGCATTCGCGCGGGAACAGCACGCCGAACCCGTGGAGATCGTCGTCGTGTTTTGGAAAGAAGGCGATCGACATGCTGATCGTCGTCATCGGCAAGCGACGCAAGTGCCGCACCGAGGTGTGGCGCGTGGGGCTCGACGAGCCGCGCCGCCGCACTCGCGCACGTCGCGACGACGGTCGGGACCGAAGGATCGAGCGACTCGAGACGCGCGCCGAACGTGAGCGTCGCGCCATGCTGCCGGAGTCGTTCCACGAGACGATCCATCAGGGCGCTCATGCCGCCGACCGGTGCGACGATCTTCGATGCGTCTGGCGCGGCGGAAGAGCGATCCACTGCCTCCAACGACCGCCGACGCCGCCAGTTGATCCGCGGGTGCCGCATACAAGCCCTGCTGTGCCGGGGAGATGAGCCAGCGCGTGGCTGCAGGTCCGCAGACGCGGTCACCCCACTCGAGGACGGTTTCCCGGCCTGCTGGCGCCGATCGTCCGGTCGCGACGGCGCCTGCGGCCCGCAGCGCGAGCGTGACCGTTTCGCCGACGACCGAGCGGCCACCGGCGCGGCTGGCGTCGCGGAAGATGTACCGACGTGCCGCGTGGTTGAGGCGAATTGAGGCGCGATGCCCAGGGATCGGAAGAGGGTGGCGACCGACTCGTTCCACACGAACGCGTTCGCCCCGCCTTCGACGCGGCCGCGCGGCGTCTCGATTGTTTCGATGAGGCCGCCTGGCCGCTGTGACGCTTCGATGACCTCGACAGTGAAACCAGCCTCGACCAGCCGCCAGGCGGCGGTGAGCCCGCTCAATCCCGCGCCAACGACCCGGGCGACGCTTCATGCGGACGTGGAATACGTCGGCCCGATCGCCTGTTCGCGTCCGAGATACTCGTCGAAGAACGCAGCCGTGTTGCGCAGAAACGGGCGGCCATCGGCGGGCACCGTAAGTGTCTCGCCATCGAGCCGAACCAGCCCGTCTTCGAGGAGCGCCTCGAGCGCGCCGGGCGCCCGTTCTCGTTCCACCGGATCCAGCCTCACGCCGAAACGTCGTCATCAACTCCGCAATCTTCCGGCGCCGCCGCCGGTCTTCCGTCGAGAGCACGTGTCCACGCAGCGTCGGAATCTCACCCGCGCGCACGCGCCGCTCGTACAGGGTCAGCACCTTCTCGTTCTGGTGATAGCAGTCCGGCGTTTCAGAAATGCCGCTGACGCCGAGTCCGAGGAGCGTGCTCGTGTCGACGTCCGTGTAACCCATGAAGTTACGGTGCAGACGTCGTGTTTCAGCCGCCTTCGCCAACGCGTCATGCGGCCGCGCGAAATGGTCCAGCCCGATCTCGATGTAGCCGTCGGCGAGAAGCGGCTCCCTCACGGCTTCGTACAGCGCGCGCTTCGCCGCGCCTTCCGGCACTTGATCGTCGCGGAATCGCCGCTGCGCCGGCTTGATCCACGGAACGCGCGCAAAGCTGTAGACCGCGAGGCGATCGGGCGAAAGCGCGAGCACGGCCTCCACGAGCCGGGCCATCGTGCCTTCGGTTTGACCGGGCAGGCCATAGATGAGGTCGAGATTGATGGACGTGTACCCAAGCGACCGCGCCGCTCGACACAGCGCCGCCGTCAACGACAGCGGTTGCGCGCGGTTGACCAGACGCTGCACGTCGGGATCGAGATCCTGCACGCCGAGCGAGAGCCGCCGGAAGCCTCGCGCAGCCAGCGCTTCGAGATGCGTGACGTCGGTCACGCGCGGATCCACCTCGACCGAGCCTTCGAAGACATCGCCTTTGGAGGGCAAACGCTCGCAGAAGTCCGTCGACCAGATTGCCGAGAGCCGCGCCGGAGAGAAACGTTGGCGTTCCACCGCCGAGATGCAGTTGGCGCACCGGTGCCGACGGCGAGCGACGGCACCGCGCGGAGATACAGGTCGAGCTCCGCCAGCACGAGATCGACATACGCGCCTTCACGGCCGTGGTCCCTCGTGATCACCGTGTTGCAGCCACAGAACGTGCAGAGCGATTCACAGAACGGGATGTGGACGTAGACGGCGATCGACCCGTCGGGCCCATCAAGCGCCCTCGCCACCGACGCTGGCCACTCTTCGATGCTCGGCGTGCGATGCCACTGCGGCACCGTCGGGTAGCTCGTGTACCGCGGTACGGGCACGTCGTATTTGGCGAACAGATCCGCGCGGGTCAACAGAGTCTCCGGCGAACCGTCTTCACGAACGCGCGCACGCTGGACTCCGGCGTTCCGGGCAGCACGCCGTGGCCGAGACCGCAGATCCAGCCCCGCCGAATGTCGGGCTCCAGCGAGGCGAGCGGCGTCAGGAACTCGTCGAGTGCGGTCGCGAGCTGCCGGCCTTCGAGGTGGAGCAGCGCGGGATCGAAGTTGCCTTGCACGAACCCCTGCGCGCCCTGGTCTGGACAGAACATCGGCGAGCGACCATCGCCAGTCGAAACCGTGGCCCGCCCAGGCGCCCGGCAGCGACTGGCCATCGTCGAAGTGAGCCGGATGCACGCCGCGCGCGAAGTAGCCCGAGCCGGCCGGGCGCGGTCGACGCGATTCGCGTGAGGTCGGGCACGATGTGCCGCCGGAACGCCTCGGGCGAGAGCTCGCCGGCCGCCGTGTCGAACACCATGACGAGGTCGGCTCCGGCCGCGAGTTGCCGGGCCGCCGCACGCTCCAGCACGGGCACGATCGTCCGAGCGAAGCGCCGATAAGCGCCATCGATGACTTGGCGCGCGCGAGGGAGTCCGCGATGCGTCCCTTCGACGGCGTACACGAACAGCGTCCAGGGCCCGCCGATGAACCCGATGAGGCCCTTGTCGGTCGGAAGTTGGCGGCGCGTCGCTGCGACGGCTTCGGCCTGGAACGCGAGATCGGCCGCGATCGAGTCGAGCGAACGCCGGATTGTCGTGGACGTCGAGAATCGATGTCTCAGCTGCGGACCGTCGTCGGCGTAGGTCAGGCCGAGGCCGATCGCGTCGAGGGGGAACAACAGGTCGCTGAACAGGATCGCCGCGTCGAAGTCGAAGTCTTCCACGGACGCCAGCGCGACCTTCGCCGAGAGCTCAGGGTCGCGGCAGAGCGTCTCGAACGAGTGCCGCCGGCGGAACGTCTGGTACGCGCGCTGATACCGGCCCGCCTGCCGCATGCACCAGATCGGTGGACGGGCCTGAGGATGACCGGCGAGCGCCCGCGTAAAGGTGTTCGTCACGCGCACAGATCGTCCCACCCGAACGGACGCAGCTCATCGCGCTCCGCGAACGCCCGGCTGAGCTCGCGGATCTCGCGCCGCGCGGCGGCGATTCGATCGGCTCCTGGTCCGAGGTTGGTCGCTTCGCGGAAGAGGTCCTCCAGCGTGATCAGCCGATAGTCCCCGGCTTTGTGTCTGGCGCTCGTGCCGTCCACGAAGGTCGATGACCTCGAGGATGCGCGGATAACAACGAGCGAGTGCGTCGATGTCGGCTTGCGGCACAGGCGCCGCCACGATCAACGTGACGGCCTCCGTCGAGCGGATCGTTCCAAGCGCCGCGGTGGACAACATCGAGTACCGTGACTCGCCCGTCACCCGGCTTTCGTCCCCAGTGATCGATGTCATGTCGTCCGGCGAGCGCCGCCGACAGGTCCGCCGCGAGCGCGCCTGTCCCCACGAGCACGACGCGGCGTCCGGCCGGCACGAACCGGACCGCCAGCGGCCCGTAGGCGACGACGCCCACACCCTGGAGATGCCGCTGGCGGATCGATTTCGCGTCCGCGAGCACGCGTTGTCCGACACGCAGGAGATCGCGATCGGCCGTCGCATCGAGCGAGGTGAGAAACGCCTTGAACTGCGCTTGCACCTCCGTCTCGCCGGCAAGCGGCGATCGAAGTCCGCAGACCACTTCCAGCAGGAGGGCGTAGGCGTCGGCGCCAGTCACGACGGCGATCGCTCGAAAGCGGCGGCCGATACATCGCGAACGAACAGCACGTCGCGCAGACACGTTTGCCACAGTGCGGCGCCAGGCGGGCACGGCGCCGCGCTCGGTGCTCGGTGAATCAGAGCAAGACGCACGGTTCCCGCATCTTAGCGAGCCGGCCGCGGCGAAGTGTCACCGCTTTGTCCGAACGTCGTGGCTTTGTCGGCGCGCTTGGGCCCTGCTCGTTGCGCTCGTAGCCTGAGGACTCAGTGGCCACGCAGTCGCGGATCGGGCATTCTGCTGCTGCAGCTCGGCACACCGGACGCGCCAACCCGGGGCGGTGCGCCGGTACCTTCACGAATTTCTGCGCGACCGCCGCGTCATGGACCTTCCGCGCGCGCAATGGCTGCCCATCCTGTACCTCGCCGTGCTGCCGCGGCGCCCCGCGCCGGTCGGCGCGCCTCTACAAGAAGGTGTGGACGCGCGGAAGGATCGCCCGCTTGCGGTGATCACGCAGGCTCAGGCTGATTGCCTCGCCGCGAGACTCGGCGCCGACAACGATGACATTCGCGTCGCGGTCGGGATGCGGTATGGGCGGCCGTCGATCTGCCTCCGCGGTCGACGAGCTCCTTGCGGCCGGGTGCGATCGGCTCGTTGCGCTGCCGATGTATCCGCAATACGCGAGCGCCACGACCGGTTCGAGCCTGGAGCGGGTTTTCGACGTCCTCGGTAGCAAGCGCGTCGTGCCGTCGGTGCGCACGGTGCCGCCGTATTTCGACGCTCCCGAGTACATTACGGCGCTTGCGGCGTCGTTCCGTGATGCGCTCGGGGAATGGCAGCCGGACCACGTGCTCGTCAGCTTTCACGGCCTGCCGAAACGCTTCGCCGATCTTGGCGATCCCTATCCTGATCATTGCCGTTCGACCGCGCGGGCTCTGGCCTCCGTCATGGACTGGCCGCCAGATCGCGTGACGGTGTCGTTTCAGTCGCTCTTCGGGCGTGAGGAATGGCTCAGGCCGTACACAGACAGACGCTTCGCGGATCTGGGGGCGCGGCGAATTCCGCGCCTCGCGGTTTTGTGTCCAGGATTCACGGCGGATTGCCTCGAAACGCTCGAAGAGATGGGGATGACGAACCGCGAGCTCTACGAAGCCGCCGGCGGGGGCGAATATCGACTCGTGCCATGCCTCAACACCCACCCCGCCTGGATCGACGCCATGGCGGCGATCGTTCACCGGGAGCTCCATGGCTGGGAGCCCGCTCAAAACAAACGGCCTTCGTCGGCCGGCTCAGCCGGAACCGCGAAGCCATGCACTCCCGCACCCAGAAGGCGCACTGGCCGTCGTCCAGCCTCAGTCTTCGCCAGCAGGCTGACCGCGCGTTGCACAATCTCGGCGACGTCATCGGTCGCCGCGCGCGAATGGCTTCGCGTGATCGTCGTGAAGTCGTCGTAGCGGACCTTGATCGTGACGGTGCGGGCCAGCAGGCCGCGCTTTCGCAGCCACTCGGCGTTCTCGCGCGCGAGCTCCGCGATTTCCTCGCGAATGCGATCCATGTCGGTGAGGTCTTCGGCGTAGGTGCACTCACTCGACGAGGACTTCGCGGGACGGTTCGGTTCGACGGCGCGGTCGTCCTCGCCGGCGGCGAGTTTCTGCAGCCAGTCCGTCATGCTGCCGACTGTGCGGCGCAGCAGCGGCCGGATCGGCCGTGCGAATGTCCACGAGCCGTTCGATGCGCGCTTCACGAAGCCGTCGTGCGGTGACCGGTCCCACGCCCCAGAGCGCGTCAACCGGCAGTTGCTGCAGGAACGACTCGACGCGCTCGGGCGCGATGACCGTCAGTCCGTCGGGCTTGCGCCATGCCGACGCGATTTTGGCCAGGAACTTGTTCGGCGCGACGCCGGCGGACGCGGTGAGGCCGGTGGTTTCGCTGATCATGGTCTTCAGCCGGCGGGCGACGTTCACGGCGAGCGGCTCGTTCCACGCGTTTTCGGTCACGTCGAGGTACGCCTCGTCGAGCGACAGCGGCTCGACGAGCGGCGTGACGGACCGGTAGATGGCGAAGATCTCCTGCGAGACCGCGCGGTACTTCTGGAAGTTGGGGGAGACGATGGTCAGCTCGGGGCAGAGCCGCACGGCGCGCGACATCGGGATCGCGGACCGGACGCCGAACGTCCGCGCCTCGTAGCTCGCGGCGGCGACGACGCCCCGGCTGGACGGTTGGCCCCCGACCGCCACCGGGCGGCCCCGCAGCTCGGGTCGATCGCGCTGCTCGACGGACGCATAGAACGCGTCCATGTCGACGTGAAGGATGCGGCGCACGGTCGTCTTCTGCGGTTCAGGGTTCATGGTTCCGGGTTCCAGGTGCTGGTCTCAGGACTTCACGGCGCTCATCCTGGACCCTCGGACCCTCGGACCGATATGATCACGCTATGCCGAAGCTCGGTCTCGTTTCGCTCGCCGCGGTCGTGAGTGCTCAGTGTTCATCTCCGCGGCCAGGCGCCGCGCCGCGTCGCCTATCGCTTCCGGAGGAAACTCACCTCACGAACGTCCGCCAGCTCACGTTCGGCGGCGAGAACGCCGAAGCGTATTTCTCGTTCGACGGAAAGCGGCTGAGCTTCCAGTCGTCGGCCAACCACGGCTGCGACCAGATCTACACGATGACGATCGACGGCGTCCGACAAGCGGCTCGTCAGCAGCGGTCAGGGCCGCACGACCTGCTCGCATTACACGCCGGACGGCCGTTCGATCGTCTACGCGTCCACCCACCTTGCCGGCGCCGCTTGCCCGCCCGTGCCCAGCATGGCGCAGGGCTACGTGTGGCCCATCTACGACAGCTACGACATCTTCCGGATCGGGAGTGACGGATCAGGTCTCACCCGGCTCGACGAACACGCCCGGCTACGACGCGGAGGCGACCATCGCGAAGGACGGGCGCATCGTCTTCACGAGCGTCCGCGACGGCGACATGGAGATCTACTCCATGAACGGCGACGGGTCCGACGTGCGTCGCCTGACGAACCTGCCCGGACCCGACGGCGGGCCGTTCTTTTCGCGCGGATGGATCGAAGATCGTGTTCCGCGGCCGGCACCCGCAGCCCGGTGCCGAGCTGGACGACTACTTCAGCCTGCTGAAGAAGGCCATCTGGCGGCCGACCAATCTCGAGCTCTACGTGATGAATCGCGACGGCAGCAATCTCCGCCAGGTCACGAAGCTCGGCGGCGCGAACTTCGCGCCGTTCTTCACGCCGGACGGCAAGCGCATCATCTTCTCGACGAATCACAAGAACCCGAAGGGCCGCGACTTCGATCTCTACCTCGTCAACGAAGACGGCACCGGACTCGAGCAGGTGACCCACAGCCCCGCGTTCGACGGCTTCCCGATGTTCTCGCCCGACGGCCGGATGCTCGTCTTCGCCTCGAACCGCAATCAGGCAAAGGAAGGGGACACGAACGTGTTCATTGCGCAGTGGAAAGACTGAGCGGTTCCGGGTTCACGGGTTCCAGGTTCCAGGGTTCTGGTTCAGGGTGCAACGGGCTCGACGGTCGAACCTGAACCTGAACCAGAACCCGGAACCATGAACCATGAACCCTGAACCGTACTAATATCCGTCAAAGTGCCGAAGAAGAAGTCCACGAAATCCCCCTCGCTGTTCGATCGTCTGGATGCCGACGCCGCTGTGGCCTCCCGGCCGCCGGGCGGAGGAGACGAGCACGTCGCCCTGCACGCGGCCGCGCAGGAGCGGTATCTCAACTACGCGCTCTCGGTCATCACGTCGCGCGCGCTGCCTGACGTCCGCGACGGCCTGAAGCCGGTGCAGCGCCGCATCCTCTACACGATGTGGCAGCAGAACCTCACCGCCGACGCCAGGCACCGCAAGTGCGCGAAGGTCGTCGGCGACGTGATGGGCAACTACCATCCGCACGGCGACGCCGCGCTCTACGAGACGCTCGTCCGCATGGCGCAGCCGTTCTCGCTGCGGTATCCGCTCGTCGACGGCTCGGGCAACTTCGGATCGCTCGACGGCGACAACGCCGCGGCCATGCGCTACACCGAGTGCCGGCTCGCGCGCATCAGCGACGAGATGCTGACCGAGATCGATCAGGACACGGTCGCCTTTCCGGCCGAACTACGACGGCACGCGCGAGGAGCCGGTCGTGCTGCCGGCGCGCATCCCGAATCTGCTGATCAACGGCGCCACCGGGATCGCGGTCGGCATGGCGACCAACATCCCGCCGCACAACCTCACCGAGGTGTGCACGGCGCTCGTCAAGATGATCGACGCCGACCTCGAGATGTCGTCCGCGCAGCTTCGCCGCTACATCAAGGCGCCGGACTTTCCGACCGGCGGCCAGATCATCAACACGTCCGACGAGCTGAAGGAGATCTACGACACCGGGTCCGGCACGATCCGGATGCGCGCGACCTGGCAGAAGGGACCGGACTCACGCGCCGGCCAGACGATCTACATCACGAGCGTCCCGTACACGCAGAACAAGTCCGTGCTCGTCGAGCGCATCGCGGACGTCGCGCTCTCGCGCAAGCTGCCGCACCTCGTCGACGTCAGGGACCTGTCCACAGACGATGTGCGGATTGCGCTGGAGTTGAAGCGGGACGCGGACCCGAAGATGGTGATGGCGTATCTCTACAAGCACACGCCGCTCCAGTCCACGTTCCCGGTGAACCTGACGTGCCTCGTGCCGACCGAGAATCCGGCCGTCTCGAAGCCGGAGCGGCTCGAGCTGCACGAGATTCTCTGGCACTTCCTCGACTTCCGCTTCCACGTCGTCACGCGCCGGCTCGAGTTCGAGCTGGCGGCGCTGAAACGGCGCATCCACATCCTCGACGGCTTCGAGACGATCTTCGACGCGCTCGACGAGATCCTGAAGATCGTCCGGAAGTCGGAGGGCAAGCAGGACGCGGCCGCAGAAGATCATGAAGCGGTTCTCGCTCGACGCCGAGCAGACCGACGCGATCCTCGAGCTGAAGATCTACCGGTTGGCGCGTCTCGAGATCCTCGTGATCCAGCAGGAGCTCGCCGACAAGCGGAAACGCGCGAAGGAGATCGACGCGCTCCTCAAGAGCAAGGTCAACCGCTGGAAGATCATCCGCGACGAGATCGAGCTCGTGCAGAAGAGCGTACGGCGACGCGCGGCGGACCGAGATTGTCGGTCCGGTGGAGGAGCAGGAGTACACC
Source organism: uncultured Acidobacteriota bacterium (assembly GCA_963739035.1). Classification (GTDB taxonomy): domain Bacteria; phylum Acidobacteriota; class Vicinamibacteria; order Vicinamibacterales; family SCN-69-37; genus CAVTYZ01. Next base: position 281,317 of record CAVTYZ010000018.1, read on the forward strand.
GCCGACGACTTCATCGTCGAGGAAGACAACGTCGTCATCGTCACGCGCGACGGCTGGGTGAAGCGGCAGAAGGAAGTGAAGGACGTCGCGGCCACGCGCGTGCGCGAAGGCGACGCGGTGCTGGCCGTGCTGCCCGGCAGCACGCGGGCGAGCGTCGTGTTCTTCAGCAACTTCGGCACGGCGTACACGACGAGGATTGCCGACGTGCCGGCGTCCACCGGCTACGGCGAGCCGATTCAGAGTCTCTTCAAATTCAAGGACGGCGAGAAAGTCGTGGCGGCGCTCAGCCTCGATCCGCGCGGCGGCGTGATGACGTCGAAGAATCCCGAAGTCGCGCCGCCGGTCCACGCCGTCGCGGTGACGAGCGACGGGTACAGCCTGCGCTTCTCGCTCGAGCCGTTCATCGAGCCGAGCACGCGCGCCGGCCGGCGATTCGCGCGCGTCGCCGAGGGCGCGGAGGTCGTCGGCGTGGCCGCGGATCACCGGGATCCGAGATCATCATCGCGGCCACGCGCCAGGCCCGCGCGATGCTCTGCAAGGCGGACGAGATCAACTTCCTCGGCGGCCCCGGGCGTGGCGTCATCCTCATCAAGCTGCAGAAGCAGGACGATCGGCTGCTCGGCTTCATCGCGTCGGCCGGCGATCGCGACCTGATGACGGTCGAGACCACGCGCGGCGCCGAGCAGACGATCAGCACGGCCAAATACGAGGTCACCGGCCGCGGCGGCAAGGGGCGCGAGCTGCTTGCAGCGCGGCCAGTTCACGCGCGTCGTCCCGCGCCCGGTCGAGGCGCCGGCGACGGAGAACGGCGGATAGTTGGCATCGAGCGGCCGACCTTCCGCCTTCGCCGAAGGCTTCGGCGGACAAGTCAGGTCGTCGGGACTAACACATCCGATCTGATGCCCGAGACCATCCGCACCGTTGCTGAGCTCGACGATCTCCTCAGCGAGCCGACAGCCGCGACCGTCGAGGTCCTTGGGCGCCTCAGCGGCGACATCGTCGTGCTCGGTGTCGGCGGCAAGATGGGCACCCACGCTCGCTCGCATGGCCAGACGTGCCTCCGAGCTCGCCGGCGTCGATCGGCGCGTGACGGGCGTGTCGCGATTCACGTCCCGCATGCTGCCGCAGCAACTGCAATCGTGGGGCATCGAGACCATCGAGGCCGATCTCCTCTCGCCGGATTCGCTCCGACGGCTGCCCGACGCGCCGAACGTCGTCTACATGGCCGGCATGAAGTTCGGCACGACTGGTCAGGAGTCGTTGACGTGGGCGATGAACGCGTACATGCCGGCGCTGGTGTGTCACCGATACCGCGAAAGCCGCATCGCGGCCTTCTCGACCGGCAACGTGTACGGTCTGTCGCCGGTCGGTGGCCTCGGCTCGAAAGAGACGGACCCGCTTCACCCGGTCGGTGAGTACGCGATGAGCTGCGTCGGCCGCGAGCGCATGTTCGAGCACTTCAGCCGGACGTTCGGCACGCCGATGGCGCTCCTGCGACTGAACTACGCCACCGAGCTGCGGTACGGCGTCCTGGTCGACATCGGCCAGCGGGTGTACGCCGGTCGCCCGGTATCGCTGAAGATGGGATATTTGAACGCGATCTGGCAGGGGGATGCGTGCGCGATGAGCCTGCAAGCGCTCGCGAACGCGGCGTCACCGCCGTTCGTCGATCAACATCGCCGGTCCGGAGATCTTGAGCGTTCGCGCGATCGCCGAAGAGTTCGGCGCCCGGTTCCGCAAGCCCGCGATCTTCGAAGGCGAGGAGTCGGAGGACGCGCTGCTGAGCGACGCCCGGCTATCGTGTCGATTGTTCGGACTGCCGCACGTGACCATCGATCAGCAGATCGCGTGGATCGCGGACTGGATTGCTCGCGGCGGCGAAACGTCGGGTAAGCCGACCCATTTCGAGGATCGAGCCGGCCGATTCTGAACATGACGCCGCTCGCGGCCCGACGTTCAGCGTGTCATCGCACGAGGCGCCGTCATCCCGGCGCACCCCCTCGCGCTGACCGCCGAACGTCGCCTGGACGAACGCCGTCAGCGCGCGCTCACGCGGTACTACGTCGCCGCCGGCGCCGGGGGCGTGGCCGTCGGCGTGCACACGACGCAGTTCGCCATCCGCGACCCGCGTGTGGGTCTGTTCGATCCCGTGCTGCAGCTCGCGGCTGACGAAATGGACCGCGCCGACCGCGGGCGGGCTGAGCCGCTCGTGCGCATCGGCGGAGTGTGCGGCGACACCGCGCAGGCCACGCGCGAAGCCGCTCGTCTGTCGGATCTCGGCTTCCATGCCGGGTTGCTCAGCCTCTCGGCTTTGCACGATGCGACAGACGAAGCACTCATCACGCACTGCCGAGAGGTCGCGTCAATCGTGCCGATCATGGGTTTCTATCTCCAGCCGGCCGTGGGCGGCCGGGTCCTCTCGTACGCATTCTGGCGGCGGTTTGCCGAGCTGGAGAATGTCGTCGCGATCAAGATCGCGCCGTTCAACCGGTACCAGACGCTCGACGTGATCCGCGCGGTCGCTGACGCGGGCCGCGGGGTTCCGCTCTACACCGGCAACGACGACAACATCGTGCTGGATCTCGGTCACGCCCTTCAGATTCGGCGCCGAACGCACGGGGCGCACACTCCGCATTGTCGGCGGGCTCCTCGGCCACTGGGCCGTCTGGACTCGCCGAGCGGTCGAGCTGTGGCAGGAATGCCGGGGCGTCGCCGCGGATGCATCGCCGGTCCCGCAACATCTGATCCAACGCGGCGTCGAAGTCACCGACGCGAATGCCGCGTTCTTCGACGCCGCGAACCGGTTCGCCGGATGCATCCCAGGCCTCCACGAAGTACTGAGGCGCCAGGGGTTGTTCGAAGGGACCTGGTGCCTGGACCCCGATGAGACGCTGAGCGTCGGACAGATGGCCGAGATCGATCGCGTGTATCGCGCGTATCCGCACTTGAACGACGATGAGTTCGTGCGAGAGGGCAGGGAGGCCTGGTTGACGCCGTGAGCCGGAGGCGCCGGCCGGCTAGCCGAATTCAAATCCCACGATGCGCCCAGAAGCTGTCGTCGGGTCTTGAGCGACGTTGGAGCCCTCGATACATCCGCGTCAGAGGACGCGACAGGCTGAACCCGCGTGCCTCGGCGAGCCGGCGTCGCCCAGGGCTGGCACCAACGCAGTCGACGAACGAGAGCGGCCGATCCGATTGATTGAGGAACGATGTGAGAAGTCAGTCGGCCGTCTTGCTCGTCGCGCGCCATCCACGGTCCGAGATGGTCGGCGCGCGTGCCTCGCCGGCCAAAGCGCGTAGCCCGTCACCTGTGGCGCCGCTCGAGCGAACGAACACGAGGTCCGGCGACTCGTCTGCCAGCGATTGCAAAGACCGCGACGATCGGCGCCAAACAGCTCCCGGTCGAGCGCAAACAGGTCTTCCATTCTGCGGAATGGGGCGGGATGGCGGCATCGCAGACCTCGGCGGCTCGTCGCGGAGCGGGCCGATCGCTGGCCGCGAGAGTGCCCAGCGTTCGACGCGTGCTCGACGACGAATCCGTGTTTCTCGTAGAGCCGTTTCCTTCGGGCGTCGCGTCGAGCTTGGCGCACGAGACGTGCAGAGCGATCGAGAAAGTCGAGTGCAGCAGGCAAGGAGCGTTGTCCATGTCCCTGTCCTCTGTGGCCGGCATCGACGAGCATCATGCCGATCCACGCCAGTCGACGGTCGTAGATGATTGTCGTCACCGTGCCGACGAGCTGATCGCCGATGAGGCCGCGAAGCAGCCGTCTGGCTGGGCGCGAAGAAACCGCTGCCAGTCGGCCGCTGTCTGGTTCCAGCCGGCTTGGCGCACCAGCGCCATCGCGGCCGGCACATCTGCCATCGTCAGCGGACGAATGGCGGCATGGCATACTGGGCGATGCCGTTCCTCAGGGTCGGGAGCATAGTGTTGTGACCAGGATGCGACAAGTGCTAGCTTAGTAGCGAAGGGCGTTTGGACTGCCCCGTCCAGGAAGACAGGCCCATCGATGACCTTCCGAATTCGTTCGGCGACGAAGGAAGACACCGCCGCCTGGGTGCGGATGCGGCGACGCACTCTGGCCGGAGCACGACGTCTGCCTCGCACGGCGACGGAAATCGCCAAGTACTTTGCCGGCCTGTTGCGCATGCCGCTGGAAGTGCTGATTGCGGTTGATGACTAGGACCGGGCGATCGGGTTTGCCGAGTTATCGATCCGTGCGTATGCGGAGAACTGCTGGACCGATCGCGTCGGCTATCTGGAAGGTTGGTATGTCGAGCCGGAGCTCGGCGTCGGGGCATCGGCCGCGCGCTCGTGGACGCCGCAGAGCGCTGGGCACGGCTCCAGGGCTGCACGGAGTTCGGATCAGACGCGGTGCTCGCGAACAGCTGAAAGCGCGAGCGCGCATGCGGCGCTCGGATTCGAGGAGACCGTCCAGATCCGATGTTTTCGAAAGGCTCTCGAGCCAATTTCCCGGGCGACGACCGAATGTGGGCAGGACGTCGAGATTCAGCGAGGCGCCCCAGACGACGGTCGCCAGGCTCCGCGACGAGATCAAGCGCGGGCTGATGGCGTTCAACGTCGAGCATGCCGGTCCAGCCAACTACCAGGAGCTGGCCATTGCGGCACGTGACCCGTCTGGCGGTCTCGTCGGCGGTCTTTACGGGAACACGGCCTGGCGGTGGTTGTTCGTTGACTTGCTCTGGGTGGACACGCCATTCCGCCGGCAGGGTCTCGGACGGAGTCTTCTTCGGGCGGCCGAAGCTGCCGCGCGGGCACGAGGTTGCACTCGCGCGTATCTCGACACGTTCGATTTTCAGGCGCGGCCGTTCTACGAGCGTGAGGGCTACGTCGTGTTCGGGACGCAGGAAGAGTATCCGCCAGGCCATCGGAAGTTCTATCTCGCCAAAGCCCTAGACTAGGGGCATCCGTAGAAGCGGCGACGATCCGCTGGCGCATCGTAGCCACCGTCTCCACACGTCCTCGCTGCGATCCAGGCGGGCCTTCGGTCCGCTGCTCGACTTCCTGAACCACTCCGAGCACGCGAAGCGAATTGGCGATCCCACGATTTGCGATTTCGTCTTCGGCAATCCGCACGAGATGCCGCTCCAGGGCATCGTCGAGTGCCATCCAGCGCCACGCGGTGCCGGAGAGCAAGGAATGGTTCGCGTACACCACGAAGATTCCGGCGGCCGTCAGCGATTGCCAATTCGCTCCGCGCGCGGACGGCTCTGACTTTGAGCCAGAGGAATGTATCTCGCGCCCGGGACGTTTGCGGCCCTTGCCATCGCGCTTCGCGCGACCGTCGATCCCGGCGACGAAGTCATCTTCATTTCGCCGCCGTGGTTCTTCTACGAGTCGATGATTGCGATCATGGGCGCGACGCCGGTCCGCGTCACGCTGATCGGCGCCCTCGTTCCGGCTCGACGCCGGCAGCGTCGAGACGGCCATCACGCCGAAGACGCGCGCCGTCATCGTCAACTCGCCGCAGAATCCAACGGGCCGCATCTACACACAAGAGGAACTGGACGCTCTCGCCGGGACTCTGAGACGCGCCTCCGACGCGGAACGGGCGGCCGATCCTCCTGCTTTCGGACGAGTCGTACAACCGCATCCTCTTCGACGGCCGCGAGTATCATGAGCCCGGCGCTGACGTATCCGCACACCCTGGTGCTCTACACCTACGGCAAGCAGTTGTTGGCGCCCGGAGAGCGGCTCGGGTACGTCGCGATCTCACCGTCGATCGGATCACGCGAGGACCTGCGAGCGGCCGTGCTCTTCTCGCAAGATCGTCGGCGGCTGGCAGTTTCCCAACACGACGCTTCAACGCGCCGTGGCGGATCTCGAAAAGTTGTCGATTGACGTGCCGGCGCTCAGCGTCGGCGCGACCGCATGTTCGACGCGCTCACCGGCCTCGGTTACGAGGCGACGAGCCTGAAGCGACCTTCTACATGATGGTGCGGTCGCCGATCGCGGACGACCGGCGTTCACAAGCATGCTCGCCCGGCACAATGTGTTCGTAGGTCCTGGCCACATCTTCGAGTTGCCTGGATACTTCAGGATTTCGCTAACGGCGAACGACGACATGGTGGGTCGCGCGCTCGCCGGGTTCGAGAGCGCGTTGAGAGAGGCCCGCCATTGACTATTTGTTATCTGCTATTTGACTGATTGGTCATTGGCGATTTGTTATTGAGCGTGTTGCTTCGGCAGGCGTCTTGCGGCCTCGAGCCGCCCAATCAATAGCCAATAACCAATGACCAATCTCAAATAGCAAATAACCAATAACAAATAGCAAATGGCGATTACGGCGCCGTCTATCTCAACAGCGTAGCCGCAATCGCCTCCCACTCTTCGTCGAGCGATCCTTTCGCCGCCGGCTTCGACGCCCTCGCGTACCAGTAGCCGGCGTTGCCCAGGTCGCCTTCCTTGCGGTGCAGGTACGCATGAATCCAGGCGCCGATTGGGCCGTCGATGTCCTGCGCCACGCCGTGCGCCGTGTCCCAGTCACCACGCCCGTCGTGCCACAGCGCGACGAGTGCGGGCGACAAGTCAGGCGGCGGCAAATCGTTCGCGAGGCTCTGCCGGAACTGTGCGAGCGTCATCCGAGGAGTCCCGCGTAGTAGTCCACGACCCGCTTGTGAGCATCAGGCCGGGTGTAGGCATCACGACGCCGCGACACGATCACCTCCGCGATGATGGCGGCAGCGTCGTCGGCGGTCTGTGCCTGGGGGAACTGGCGCGAGTCAGGTCCGCCATGACGGGCGCTGACGCCGAACTCGGTCTTGACGATGCCCGGCGACACGATCGAGAACTGAATCCCGGGATGCGTCAGCTGCACTTCGTCACGGAAGTTTGCGGTCAGCGCGTTCATGAAATGCTTGGCGCCGCTGTAGGCCGACCGGTGCACGGCGTATGGCACGCGCCCGAGCTCCGACGAGATGTTGATGACGTGTCCGGTGCCGCGTTCCTTGAAATGAGGGAGTACTTCCTGAATCCCGTACAGCACGGACTTCACGTTGATGCGAATCATCTGGTCGATGTCATCGTCGGTGAGCTCCGACGGTTGACGCGTGATGCCCTGGCCAGCGTTGTTGATCCACACGTCGATGTGCCCGAACCGCTCGATGGCCGCGTTGACGACCCGCCGCACGTCATCGCGAACCGTGACGTCGGCGACGACGGTGAGCACGAGGGCGCCCGATCGGGACGCCACGTCCTCGAGCGCGTCCTCGCGGCGAGCCACGAGAACGAGCCTCGCCCCTTCGGCCCCGAGCCGTTCCGCGAGCGCCGCTCCGATACCGGCGCTGGCGCCTGTAATGACGATGACCTTGTTCTGCACGAACCCTCCAGGCGATTACTACGTTACGCTGGAACGTGTCGATTCAACTCGAAGTCGTTCACGCCGACGCGCTCGACCAAGGGGGAACTGTGGTGACGAACAGGAAGCGCGATGCCCTCAGTCCATTGGCGACGGCTTGACCTCCCCGGCCGGGACCACGCCGAGCTGACCTCCACGACCGAGGGCCATCAGCTCGCGGGGGCCGCGCACTTTCAAGACGCCGACGAGCTCGTCGCGATCACTTACCTCGTCACACTCACTCCCGATTGGAGAACCCAGGCTGCCGCCCTTCGGGTCATGACTCGCACCGGACGACGGCGCCTGCGCGTCACGTCGACTGGCCCGTCGGAGTGGACGGTTCAGGGCCGGTCTATGCCCGCGGTTTCGGGATGCATCGACCTCGACCTGGCGTTCACGCCGGCGACCAACCTGATCGCCATTCGTCGGCTGGCGCTCGCGATTGGGGCCAGCGCCGAAGTGACCGCCGCCTGGTTGGACTTTCGGGCGAACACACTGACACCTCTGCGGCAGACCTATCACCGCGTCTCGGCCGGCGAGTACGCCTACAGTTGTCCCGATCTCGGGTTCAGCGCCACGCTGCTCGTTGACGCTGACGGCTTCGTTCAACGCTATCCTCCTCTTTGGGAAGAGGCCTGACGGCGCCCCAACTCTCGAGAACTATGCGGCCATGCGCACGCTGGCGCGCCAGGAGAATTCATGAGATTCGGAACGGCCGCCCTCTTTCTCGCCATCGCCTTTGTGTCTACGGGCGCCGGCGTCAATGCCCAGAATTCCAACCGTCCGAACATCATCTTCATCATGACGGACGATCATGCGGCGCACGCCATCGGGGCGTACGGATCGCGGGTCAACAAGACGCCACATCTCGATCGGCTGGCCCGTGAAGGTGCGCTCTTCACGAGCGTGTTCGCGACCAACTCGATCTGCACGCCCAGCCGTGCGGCGATTCTGACCGGACAGTACTCGCACCTCAACGGCGTGACGATGTTCAACCGGTTCGACAGCTCGCGCATGACGGTCGCGAGGTTGCTGCAACAGGGCGGCTACTACACGGGGATGATCGGCAAATGGCATCTCGGCAGCGATCCAGCCGGCTTCGATCGCTGGGAGATCCTGCCCGGCCAGGGTGTCTACGACAACCCCGTGCTTCTACACCTCGACGGGGGAGACGACGTACACGGGCCAATACGCCACCAATGTGATCACGGATCTGGCGATTGATTTCGTCGAGAAGCGGCCGAGGAACAAGCCGTTCTTCCTGATGATGCACCACAAGGCGCCGCATCGTCCGTGGGAGCCGACCGCGAGAGCACGCGGCGCACTTCGCCGCGGAGCGGATTCCTGAGCCCGTGACGTTCTGGGACTCGTACGCGACACGCACCGATGCGCTCCACGAAAACCAGCAGCGCGTCGCCGCGGATCTGACGAATCGCGACCTGAAGCTCGTTCCGCCTGCGGGGCTGGCGGGGCCGGAGCTCGCCAAGTGGCTCGCGACGAAACCAGACACGGTGACCGTCGTGCGCAATGGCGCAAACGAGACACTGACCGGTGAACCGCTCATCCGGTGGAAGTACCAGCGCTACATGCAGGACTATCTGGCGACGGTCCAGTCGGTGGACGACAGCGTCGGCCGCGTGCTCGCGCTGCTCGACGCGACGGGTCTTGCGAGAGACACGATGGTCGTGTACACGAGCGACCAGGGATTCTTCCTCGGCGACCACGGCCTGTTCGACAAACGGTTCATGTACGAAGAATCGATCCGCATGCCGTTTCTCGTCCGCTGGCCTGCGCGAATCAAGCCGGGAACACGAAGCGATGCGATGGCGCTCAACATCGACTTCGCGCCGACGTTTCTCGAGATGGCCGGCCTGCCCGGCTCAGCCGACATGCAGGGACGAAGCCTGCTGCCGATCCTGACGGGTCGGGCGCCCTCCGATTGGCGCACGTCGATGTACTACCGCTACTACCATGATCCCGGCGATCACAATACGCGAGCGCACTACGGCGTGCGCACCCGCACGCACAAGCTGATCTACTTCTGGAAGAAGAATCAGTGGGAGCTGTTCGATCTCGTGCAACGACCCGCACGAGCTTCACAACCTGTACGGGGAGCCCGGTCAGGAGAAGCTGACGGAGTCACTGAAGCAGGAACTGGCGCGGCTTAAGCGCGCCGTGCGAGACGACGACCAGCTGGCCGATGAGCAGATACCGAACGGCGTCGACGGCCCAGTGGCGAAGTTGAGAGGGAAATAACGTGCGGTAGAATCCCGCGATCGAGCCATTCCCATGACGCCTTTTCGTCCAGAGTTTCTCTCGGTCGCACCGCAGTTCACGGTGCCTGACGTCGTCGACGCGGCGGCCTACTACGGCGATGTCCTCGGTTTCGAGAACCGCGGATTCTTCGGGGATCCTCCGGTGTTCGTGATGCTCGGGCGTGGCGACGTCGAGATTTTCTTCAATCAAAGCCGAAGCGTGGCGGGCCAGCCACGACCGCGCGCCGCGGCTGGCTACGACGCGTATTTTCGTGTCTCCGGCCTGAGGCCGCTCTTCGAGGAGCTGAAAGAGCGAGGCGCCACGGTCATCGAAGGGCCGTTGACGCGATCCTACGGCATGCACGAGTTCGTCATCGAGGATTGCCACGGCTTGCGCCTGGCATTTGGCGAGGACCCGGGACAGGGATCCCCGTCCGAGGGATAGGCATCATGCGGCACGCGATTGTCACGGTTCTGGCCTCGCTCGCCTTCAGCGGCATGGCCAATGCCCAGTCGTGGCAGCCTCCTGCCGACTCGGCACGCTGCCCGTCTCGGTGGGGCGCCACCGACGAACGAGGCGCCGGCAACCTGAAAGGGCCCGAGGCGGTCCTCCGAGCGGCCCGGCTGATTCGCACCGGTGAAGTCATCGAGCTCGGACAGATCCTGTCCGGCGCGATGCCGATGCCCGCGACCCGGCAGTTCGACGTCCACACCAAGCGGACCTTCATGAATCCCGAGTCCAACAGGCGCGGCTCGAACGAAGAGATCGTGGTCGCCGAGATCGGGCACTCCGGCACTCAGTTCGACGGATTCGCGCATCAGACAATCGGCGACAGCCTGTACAACTGCTTCAAGGTCAACGACGTCGCCACGCGTGCGGGCTTCACGAAGCTCGGGATTCAGAACACCGGGGCGATCGTGACGCGCGGCGTCCTGATCGATGTGGCAGCGCTCAAGGGCGTGGAGACGTTGCCGGACACGTACGAGATCACCGTGCAGGACCTTCAACAGGCGCTGGCGACCCAAGGTGTCGCGCTCGGGCGCGGTGATGCGGTGCTCGTTCACACAGGCTGGGGAAAGCTGTGGGGTAGGGAGAACGCACGGTATCAGGCGACCAACCCTGGCATTGGCGTGGCTGCGTCGGAGTGGCTGGCGGCGCAAGGTCCGATTCTCGTCGGCGCGGACACGGGTCCGGTCGAGGTGAGCCCGAATCCGGACAAACAGTTGTCCCTTCCGACCCACCAGATCATGCTCGTCGTCAACGGCATTCACCTGCTCGAGAATCTCAAGCTGGACGAGCTCGCCGGCAAACGGGTCTACGAGTTCGCGCTCATCGTCGAACCGCTCAAGATTCAGGGTGGCACCGGGTCGTCGGTGGCGCCCATCGCGATTCACTGACGAAGGAGGGGAGGGCCCTGTGGCTCGCGTCGCCGGTTTCTTCAAGAGTCTCGCGAGGACCGGGCTTGCCGTGACGATCGCAGCGGCCGTCTCGTTGGCCGGCCAGGAGCTCGAGATCGCGACGACCCTGTCGTTCACCGAAGGTCCGACGGTCGATCGAGCGGGCAACGTGTACTTCACCGACCTCATCACCCAGCGAATCATGAAGCTCGGCACGGACGGCGTCCTGTCGACCTTTCGCGAGAAGAGCAACGTCGCGAATGGACTGCTGATCGATCCCGAGGGCCGACTCATCGCGTGTGAAGGCGCGACGTTCGAACGGCCGGGAGTCAAGGTCTCGGGGCGCCCGCGCGTGACCCGCACCAACCTGACAACCGGTGTGATGGAAGTACTGGCGGACGGCTACAACGGCAGGCCGCTCGACGGTCCCAATGACGTCACGATTGACAGCAAAGGCCGGCTGTACTTCACGGATCTGAGCGGCGTGGCGGTCTACCGGATCGACGCGCCGGGCAAGATCGCGCGCATTCTCTCGGCGCCGGACATCCAGCGTCCCAACGGCATTCAGGTGTCGCCGGACGATCGAACGCTGTACCTGGTCGAGGCCAACGGCGCGGCGGGTGGTGCACGCATGATTCGCCGCTACGACCTCCAGCCCGACGGGACCGTTCGCAACATGACGGTGCACTACAACTTCTCGCCGGGTCGAAGCGCGGACGGCATGAGCATCGACAGCCAGGGCAATCTCTATGCCTCGGCCGGCATGAATCAGCTTCGCGGTACGTCGGAGACCCTCGACACCAAAACCGGCGTCCACGTCATCTCGCCTCAAGGAAAGCTCATCAGGTTCATCCCGGTTCCGGAAGACTTCATCACCAACAACGCCTTTGGCGGGCCGGACATGAAGACGCTCTACGTCACCGCGGGCAAGACCCTGTACAAGTTGCGGACCGACATCGCCGGCTTGCCCCGGTAGAGGACCTTCCATGTCTCTATCGACAGCCGTCAAGACCGCCGCGGCCATCGTCGCGGTGTGCGTCGTGACGGTCGACGCTCGTCAGCAGCCTGAGACTGTCAATCACTACGTGCGAGTGCGCTCGTCCGTGCCCGCGATCGCCGGTCAGATGGCGCAGATCTACGTGCGTGAACGCGCCTCGGCCGCCACCATCAAGGGTGCATCGTCGCCCGACCGAAAAGTCGTGCTGTTCGTGCACGGCGCCGGCACACCAGCCGAAGTGGCCTTCGACACACCATTTGCCGATTACAGCTGGATGGCCTACCTCGCCAACGCGGGTCACGACGTGTTCGCCATGGACCTGACCGGGTACGGGCGATCCACGAGACCCACCGTAATGAACGACCCGTGCAACCTGTCGGCGCCGCAGCAGGCGACATTCGTCCCGATGCTCCTGGCGGCGCCCTGCCCCCCGAGCTATCCGCATCAATTGGGAACCATCGAATCGGAGTGGACAGAGATCAACGCGGTGGTGGATTACGTGCGACATCTGCGGCGGAGTCGACCGCGTGAGCCTCATCGCGTGGTCGCTCGGTGCGCCCCGGTCCGGCGGATTCACGGCAAAGCACCCGGACAAGGTCGATTCGCTTGTGCTCCTTGCGCCCGCGTTCAATCGAACAGCGTCAGGCACGCCCCCTCTGAAGATCCCGCCCGACGGCGTGCCGATGAACACGCAATCGCGCGACGAGTTCATCGCGAACTGGGACCGTCAGGTAGGATGCGCGAATCAGTACGATCCGGCGGTCAGCGACACGGTCTGGTCCGCGATGCTCGACTCCGATCCGGTAGGGGCGACCTGGGGCACCGGCGTGCGCCGTGCGCCGTCGACGACTGTGTGGGGGTGGAACGGCGACGTCGCGAGACGGCTCCAGGTTCCGACTCTGCTGGTCGCGGGTGCGCACGACAAACAAGTCAGTCCAGACCGCGTTCGTGAGCTTCACGCGGACCTCGGCTCACAGCAGAAGGTATTCATCGATCTCGGATGCTCCTCGCACAATGCCATGTGGGAGCGCAACCACCTGCTGCTGTTCAAGGCATCGCTCGAGTGGATTGCTCGCGGTTCGGTCAATGGCATGAAGGACGGCACGCTTCGTCTCGGCTACTAATCTAGGCGCCTGAGAATCGGGATAGGCGCAGTGACGATCAGATGGCGCTTCACATTCGCCGGGCCGATGCGCCCGACACGGACACGATCGTCAGGATCCTGATCGGGTCGAAGGAAGCATCATTTCCGGACACGATCGACGATCACGACCGGGACGTGCCGTTCTGGACAACTCGATGGCACGGATACATCACGAAGGGAAGCCGTGCGCAGCAATCGTTGGGGGACGGCTGGGTGTTTCTGGCCGATCTGGACGGCGTGCCAGTCGGCTACGTGGCGTATCACCACACGACCAGGCACGGCACTCACGCTGAGCTGCAGAACATCTACGTCCTGAAAGACGCGCAGGGGCGCGGTGTCGGGACGCACCTTCTCGGGGTCGTCGCGCACCGCTTGCAGGCGGACGGCTCGCAAACCATGTGCGTCGGTTACGATGCGGACAGCCCGTACACGCGTTTCTATTTCAAGCACGGCGCCGTCGAGATCGGCCCCGGGGCGCCGTGGGCGATCTGGCATCATCTCGGTGACCTCGCGGCGCGGCTCCCGCGACCGCCGGAGGACCTCATGACCGACCTCGGCGGGAAATCGGTGTCCTGGCTTCGTCGGCTGTTCGTGGCCGTTCTTGTCACGCTCGGCCTCGTGGCGCCAGCGGCGGCCGGCGCTCAGGCGGCTCGCGAATTCAAGGACGTCACCTACGCGAGCGTTGACGGCAAGGATCTTGGTCTCGACGTGTACGTGCCGGCCGGGGTTCAGTCGCCGCCGTTGCTCGTCTGGGTGCACGGTGGCGCGTGGAGCTCCGGCACCAGGGCACAGCCGCCGATGATCTTCGTCGCGAACGGCTTCGCGCTGGCCAGCCTCGACTTCCGCCAGTCGACCGAGGCGCGGTTTCCGGCACAGGTTCACGACATCAAGGCGGCGATCCGATTCCTCCGCGCGAAGGCCGCCACCTACGGATATCGCACGGACCGGATTGCAATTGGCGGGTCGTCGTCCGGCGGACATCTCGCCGCGCTCGTCGGCGTGACGAACGGCCACGCGGAGCTCGAGGGAACGGTCGGTGGCCACGCGAAGGAATCGTCTGCGGTCCAGGCGATTCTGGACTACTACGGGGCCTCGAACCTCACGACGATCCTCGCGCAGTCCACGCCCTTTGGACTGAACATGCGGCGCCCGGCACTGGAACGGTTGCTCGGCGCGGCGCCGGACCAGGCGAAGGAGCTCGCCACGCTCGCCAGTCCGGTCGCGCACGTCGATCGCGGCGACCCGCCCCTGCACTTGCTTCACGGCGACCAGGATCCGCAGATGCCGATCAACCAGTCGCACGAGCTCGCCGGGGCCTACCAGAAGCTGGGACTCGACGTCTCCTTCGACGTCGTCTACGGTGCGGCGCACGGCGGCGATCGCTTCCTCGCCGGCGAATATCTGGCCCGCGCCGTCGCCTTCCTGCGCCGCACGCTCGCGACGCCATGAGTCATATCGCGGTGTTGCGGCCGGGAACGATGACCCCTGCATACGGTCAGGAACGCGGCTATAGCCTGTGAAGATACGGGCGGTGCGTTATTCCCGGAGGAATTCATGCGGATTGCCGCGGGCAAGTTGGTTCTTCTCTATTCCGTCTTTCTCGGCGCGTTCGTGTCCGCTCAAGGTCCGGCAACGGCACCTCCAGCAGGGCAGGGGCCTGGCCCAGGCGCCGGCGGCCGTCAGGCCGGTCCGCCCCAGAACCTGAAGGTGCTGCCGAAGGACTGGTCGCGCCAGCAGGTTCAGCAGTTGATGCAGACCTTCGTCGAAAGCCTGGGCGTTGGCGCCCCGGCCGGCGAGGCCTGCGGCCACTGCCACACCGTGGATCCGAACGCGCCTCCGCCCCCGCCCGGACGCGGGCCTGCAGATGGACTTCGCGCTCGACACCAACGAGAAGAAGGATGTCGCGCGCAAGATGATCCAGATGACGATGGCGGTGAACGCCGACTACCTGAAGGATGTGGGCGAAACCACCAAGAAAGAAAGGGTGACCTGCTACACCTGCCATCACGGGGAAGAAACGCCGGCCCTGGCTCCGGCCGCGGGCTGGGCGCGCGGCAACTTCACGTTGATTCCTCCGGGCCCGACGGTGCCGGCGCGCGGCGCTGGCCGCGGCGCTCCGGGCGCGCCCGCAGGCGGCGCGCCGCCCGCGGCGCCATCCGGCGAACTAGTGAGTTAGTGATGACGCGGAGCGAGAGCTCCGCGTCATGTTGCGTACGGATCGCCGGACCGAGCCCGGCGTCCAGCGAAGGAACACGTCGTTGTCGAAGACGCGGACCGAATCAGACAGCATGGGCGACATCGCGGTTCCCGCGGACCGCTACTGGGGCGCCCAGACCGAGCGATCACTCCATCACTTCAGCATCGGCCGGGAGCACTTTCCCCGGCCGATGATTCGTGCGCTCGGCGTGCTCAAGAAGGCGGCCGCGCTGACCAACGGTGACCTCGGCACGCTGACGAAGGACCAGGTCGACCTGATCGTGCGCGCCGCCGACGAGGTCATCGACGGCCGGCTCGATGCGCATTTCCCGCTGTTCGTCTGGCAGACCGGCAGCGGCACGCAGACCAACATGAACGTCAACGAGGTCATCTCGAACCGCGCGATCGAGATGGCCGGCGGAGTCGTCGGCTCGAAGAAACCGATTCACCCCAACGACCACGTCAATCGCGGGCAGTCGTCGAACGATACGTTCCCGACGGCCATGCACATCGCGGCGGCCGAGGAGGTCGTCCATCAGCTTCTGCCGGCCGTCGATCAGCTCAGCGGCACGCTGCACGCGCAAAGCCACGGAGTTCGAGGACATCGTCAAGATCGGCCGCACGCACCTTCAGGATGCGACGCCGCTCACGCTCGGGCAGGAAGTGTCGGGCTGGGTCGCGCAGATCGACCTCGCCACGGCCAGCGATCGAAGCGGCGATGCCGCCGGTCTACGAGCTGGCGCTCGGCGGCACGGCCGTGGGCACGGGTCTCAACACGCATCCGGAGTACGCGCTGCGCAGCGCGAAACACATCGCGATGCTGACCGGCCTGCCGTTCAAGACGGCGCCGAACAAGTTCGCCGCGCTGGCTGGTCACGAGCCGCTCGTGGCCCTTCACGGCGCGATCAAGACGCTGGCCGTCGCATTCATGAAAGTGGCGAACGACGTTCGCTGGCTCGCGTCCGGTCCGCGTTCCGGTCTCGGCGAGATCGTCATTCCCGAGAACGAACCCGGCAGCTCGATCATGCCGGGCAAGGTGAACCCCACGCAGTCCGAAGCGATGACGATGGTATGTGCTGCAGGTGATGGGGAACGACGTCGCCGTCACGATGGGCGGCGCCTCGGGGAACTTCGAGCTGAACGTCTTCAAGCCGCTCATCATCCACAACGTGCTGCAGAGCATCCGGCTCCTCGCCGACGCCAGCACCAACTTCAACCGGTTCTGCGCGGTCGGCATCGAGCCCAATCGCGCGCGCATCGAGGACAATCTTCACCGCAGCCTGATGCTCGTGACCGCACTCAATCCGCACATCGGCTACGACAACGCCGCGAAGATCGCGAAGAAAGCGCACAAGGACGGCACGACCCTGAAGGAAGCCGCCGTTGCCTTGAAGCTCGTGACTCCCGAGCAGTTCGACGAGTGGGTGGATCCGAGGAAGATGACTGAGGCTGGGGAGTAGCCGGGCGGGGATGTAGGGGCTGCTACATCCTCTATATGACCCGATAATGGTATCGAGACGGCTCGGAGCGTTTCGCCCGCCCGTTCGACGGAAGCACCGCATGTCATTGAGCTGGAACGATTTTCAGGGCGTCAACGCCGCCGCCGCCCTCGAGCTTTACGATCGCTTCCGCGCCGACCCGGCGTCGGTTGACGAAGCGACGCGCGCCTTCTTCGAGCGTGTCCCGCCGCCGACAGTCGCGACCGCGCTTGGCGCGCGCTCGCCGGCGACCGGTGCGGCCTGTCCTCCCGCGCCGCACCTCGTCGTCGGCGCCGTCAACCTGGCGCAGTCCATTCGACGCTACGGCCATCTGGCCGCCGAGATCGATCCGTTGGGCAGCCGGCCGATGGGTGATCCGGCGCTTCGTCCCGAGACGCACGGTGTCACCGAGACGACCTTCGCTCGCTTCCGGCATCGCTCTTCGACGGTGCCGTGGCCGAGGGCGCCGACACGATGTGGGACGTCGTGGAGCGGCTGCGCGCGATCTACTGTTCGACCACAGGCTACGACATCGCGCACATCTTCGTTCCTGAGGAACGGCAAGTGGCTGACCGAGGTGATCGAGACCGGGCGCTACCGCGCGCCGAACGATCCGATCGACCCCATCGCGCTCCTGGATCGGTTGACGGACGTCGAGACGTTCGAGCGATTCCTGCACCGTACGTTCCCGGGCAAGACTCGGTTTTCCATCGAGGGGCTCGACATGCTCGTGCCGATCCTCGACGAAGTGATTGCCGAGGCGGCCGAGTCCGGCATCCGGCAGGCGTTCATTGGCATGGCCCATCGCGGGCGGCTGAACGTCATGGCGCACGTCCTCGGGAAGTCCTACGACCAGATCCTCGCGGAGTTCAAGGATCCGGTCCGCGGTGAGCTCGGCAACGAAGGCATTCAGTGGAGCGGCGACGTCAAGTACCACCTTGGTGCGTCCCGGGCCGTGGCCGGTGGCGAGCGCGTTGAGCTCGTCGTCTCGATGCCGCCAAACCCAAGCCATCTCGAGGCGATCAACCCCGTGCTCGAGGGCATGGCGCGCGCGGCGGGCACCGATGCGTCGAAACCTGGACCGCCCACCTTCAACCCGGATGCCGTGCTGCCGATTCTCATCCACGGCGATGCGGCGTTCCCCGGCCAGGGCGTCGTGGCGGAGACGCTGAATCTGCACCGGCTCGACGGGTACACGACCGGCGGCACCATCCACATCATCGCGAACAACCAGATCGGGTTCACGACCGATCCGTCGGACTCGGCCAGCACGCTCTACGCGAGCGGCGTCGCGCGCGGCTTCAAGATTCCGATCGTGCACGTGAACGCCGACGACCCTGAGGCGTGTGTGTCGGCCGCGCGGCTGGCGTTCGCGTACCGCATGAAGTTTCGCCGCGACGTGCTGATCGATCTCGTCGGCTATCGGCGCTACGGCCACAACGAGGGTGACGAGCCGGCATTCACGCAGCCCGTGCTGTATCGCAAGGTCAGCGAACACCCGACCGTGCGCGATCTCTGGGCTCGGACGCTCGAAACGCGCGGCATCGTCGAGAGCGGGCGCGCGCAGTCGCTCGCGAACCTCCGCCTCGACGGGATGCAGCGCATTTACGATGCGCTCGATCCCGAGAAGAGCCTTGTCGAGGCGCTGCCCGAGATTGCCGCGCCCGGAACGGCCGCGCAAACCAAGACGGCCGTCACGCTCGGTCGCTTGAAGGCATTGAACGAGAGTCTCCTGGCGGTGCCCGGGAACTTCACGGTGCACCGGAAGCTGGATCGCGGTCGGGAGCGGCGCCGTCAGGCCTTTGCCTCCTCCACCGAACGCACGATCGACTGGGCGGCCGCCGAGGAACTGGCGCTCGCCAGCATTCTCGAAGACGGCACGCCGATCCGGCTGACGGGCGAGGACGTCGAGCGCGGCACGTTCAGCCATCGTCACGCCGTGCTGTTCGACGCGCAGCATGGCGACGCGGTTCTCGCCTCTGCAGGCGATTCCTCAGGCGAAGGCGTCCTTCGAGATCTGCAACAGCCCGCTCACCGAGAACGCCGTGATTGGATTCGAGTACGGCTATGACATCCAGGCGCCGGAGCGGCTGGTGATCTGGGAGGCGCAGTACGGCGACTTCATCAACGGCGCGCAGCTGATGCTCGACGAGTTCGTGCTGTCGGCGCGCTCGAAGTGGGGCCAGGAACCGTCGCTCGTGATGCTGCTGCCGCACGGCTACGAGGGCCAGGGCCCCGACCACGCCAGCGCGCGGCCCGAGCGGTTTCTGCAGCTCGCGGCCGACATCAACATGCGCGTCGCGAACTGTACGACGGCGGCGCAGTATTTCCACCTGCTTCGCCGCCAGGCCGCATTGCTCGTCAAGGATCCCCTGCCGCTCGTCGTCCTCAGTCCGAAGAGCCTGCTTCGCCACCCGTTCGTGGCGTCAGCTCCGCGCGATCTGTCAGAAGGCCGTTGGATGAAAGTGATCGACGACGAGGACGCATCGAAGCGGGCGGACGAGATCCGGCGTCTCGTTTTCTGCAGCGGGAAGATCGCCGTGGATTTGCTGGGCAGTCCGCACCGGACCCAATCGCCCGCCGTCGCCATCACCCGCGTCGAGCAGCTGTT
This sequence comes from uncultured Acidobacteriota bacterium, assembly GCA_963739035.1. GTDB lineage: Bacteria > Acidobacteriota > Vicinamibacteria > Vicinamibacterales > SCN-69-37 > CAVTYZ01. Next base: position 300,751 of record CAVTYZ010000018.1, read on the forward strand.
CCCGCTTCCGGTGAACGAGATGCTGCGGACGATCGACAGCTATCCGAAGGTCGAGGAAGTGCTCTGGGTTCAGGAAGAGCCGGAGAACATGGGCGCATGGGAGTTCGTGCGGCCGCAGCTCGAAGGGCTGGTCGGCTCGCGCCGGCTCGCCGTGCTCGCCCGTCCGCGCAGTTCGAGCCCATCGGAGGGATCGGCCGCGCGGCACGCGAAGAACCAGGAACGCTTGCTCGCGCGCGCGTTCGAAGTGGGCGCGAAGACAACGGGTGTCATGAGCCTCGGGTTCCTTGAAGGACTGATGACATGTCGGTGAACATCGTGGTGCCCGAGATGGGCGAGTCCATCGTCGACGCGCGAATTGCGCGATGGCTCAAGAAGGAAGGCGACGCGGTCGCCGTGGGCGAGCCGCTCGTCGAGCTCGAGACCGACAAGGTCGACGTCGAGGTCAACGCGCCGCAGAACGGCGTGCTCGAGCAGATCGCGCACGCCGAGGGCGCCGACGTGAAGATTGGCGACGTCCTTGGCACGATTGCCGAAGGCGCTCGCCTCCTCGCCCGGGGCTGGCGCCGCAACCGCCGCTCCAGTGGCGGCCCAGCCCAAATCCACGAACGGCCCCCTCGACACGGCTCGGGGCGGGCGCGCCGTGCCGGCGACGCCGTCCGCGCGCAAGGCGGCGCGCGAACAGAACGTCGAGCTGGCCAGCGTGCCGCGGGAGGGGCCCCGCGTGACCAAGGCCGACGTGGACAAGCGCGCGTCGGGCGTGAAGCCTGACGAGAAGGCCGCCGCCGCACCGGCGCCGGCCAAAGTCGATGCGCCAGCCGCCAGCAAGGTCGCGCCGCCTGTCGCGAAGCCCGCGGTTCGCGTCCCCGCTCCAGCAGCAGCCGACCGTACCGAAGAGCGCGTACGCATGTCGAAGCGCCGCGCCACGATCGCCAAACGGCTCGTCGAGGCGCAGCAGACGGCCGCGATGCTCACGACGTTCAACGAAGTGGACATGAGCGCCGTGATGGCGCTGCGTGAGCGCCACAAGGAGTCGTTCAAGGCGCGTTACGGAACCGGGCTCGGTATCGCGTCGTTCTTCGTCAAAGCCGCGGTCGCCGCGTTGCGCGAGTTCCCCCGGCTGAACGCCGAAATCCAGGGCGACGAGATGGTGCTGAAGCACTACTACGACATCGGCGTCGCCGTCGGCGCGGCCGAAGGGCTCGTCGTCCCGGTGCTGCGCGACGCGGACCGGCTGTCGTTCGCCGGCCATCGAGCTTGGCATCCGCGAGTTTGCGGCAAGGCGAAGGACGGAACGCTGACGCTCGAGGATCTGCGGGGCGGCACGTTCAGCATCACGAACGGCGGCGTCTTCGGCTCGCTCATGAGCACGCCGATTCTCAATCCGCCTCAGGTCGGCATCCTCGGGCTGCACGCCATCAAGGACCGGCCTGTCGCCGTCAACGGCGCCGCCGTGATCCGCCCGATGATGTACACCGCGCTGACGTACGACCATCGCATCGTCGACGGCTCCGAAGCGGTCCGGTTTCTCGTCCGAATCAAAGAACTGGTCGAGGATCCGGCGGCGCTCCTCATCGAAGGCTAGTGCGCCATTTGTTATTTGTTATCGGCTATTGGTTATTGCATTGAGGTATTGGCTATTTGCCATTGGGTGCCTGGTTCCGCTGATTGCCGCGTGCGTCAACCGACTGCCTGATCAGGACCTGCGAATCCTGAGCGCGAAGCCGGACGCGAAGCTGTCGGTGGAGCTGCTTCTGGAAAGAGTTTCAGACGAACGCCGACCAGGCTCGCCGGGCGTATTTTGGGAAAGTGATTGAGATCACCGGTTCCGCGACGCGCGTCGGAGACGATGTGCCGACGGATCGGTACGTGTTCTTCGCGCAGTCGGGGGAGCTCGGCGTTCGCGCGAATCTGCTGGACGAACAGGCCGCCGGGATTCTCGCGAAGACCAAGGAAGATCCGCGCGTGACCCTGAAGTGCTATTGCGAGGGCCTGGACGGCAATCTGGTCCTCAAGAGCTGTGTGAGGCCTTAGACCATGGCGATGCAATCCGCGATGCTCGAGCTGGGAACGCCGGCGCCGGCGTTCAGCCTGCCGGACGTCGTGTCGGGGCGTACGATCACGCTCGACACGTTCACGGATGACGCGAGGCGCTCCTCGTGATGTTCATCTGCCGTCACTGCCCGTTCGTCGTGCACGTGCAGCAGGAGCTTGCGCGGCTTGGTCGCGACTACCAGACGCAGGGCGTCGGCATCGTCGCGATCTCGGCGAACGACGCGAGCGCGTATCCAGACGACCGTCCCGAGCGCTTGAAGGAGATGGCCGTCGAGCAGGGGTTCGTGTTCCCCCTGTGCTACGACGAGACGCAGGCGGTCGCCAAGGCCTACCAGGCCGTGTGCACGCCGGACTTTTTCCTGTTCGATGGGTCGCGGAAACTCGTTTACCGCGGTCAGCTCGATGACACGCGGCCGAGTCGCGGCGCGGCCAACGGCCGCGATCTTCGCGCCGCTCTCGATGCGGTGCTCGCCGGCCTCCAGGTCAGTCCCGATCAGCGGCCGAGTGTCGGATGCGGGATCAAATGGAAACCGGGACCGTAGCGTAACTCTCTACTCGGTTCTCAGCGCTTTTACTGGATCGATGCGTGCGGCCTTGAGGGCTGGCACGATGCAGGCAGTCATCGCGACGCCAGCAATGAGGACGACGACCGTGGCGAGCGTCTGCAAGTCACCGGAGGAAGACGGGACCGGGAAGAGTTTGCCGAGCGCGAAGATCAGGAACACACCGAAGCCTACCCCGACTGTCAGTTGCCACAGCACCCGCCGGAGAACGAGCCGAAGAATCCCGAGCGAATCGGCGCCCACGGCGATACGAAGGCCGATCTCCTGCGTGCGCTGGGTCACGCTCTGGGCGGTAACGACGAATTGGCCCACGAGCGCGAGCACGAGCGCAATCGTGGAGATCGTGATGACGATGTCTGACGACACTCGGCCGTTCCAGTTCGAGTCCTTCAGCGCCTGCTCGAACGAGTTGATTCGGTAGAGCGGGAGATTGGCATCGAGGCTGCGAACGGCCTCACGTACCGCGGGCGCCACGCTCGACGGATCGCCTTGCGCCACACGAATGACGAGCGCCGCCACATCAGGCGGCTGCGCCCGCGCTGGCGGGTACACAATCGGCTCACCTTCGTCGGATCGACCATTGCCGGATCGTCGGCACGATGCCGACGATCGTCAGCCAGGACTCCGCCACGGTGCCGCGTGCCGCTGTCAGCTGGATGCGCTGACCGACCGCAGTGTGCTCCGGGGAAGTGGACGTCCGCGAAGCGCTGATTGACGAGCACGCTCTCCTGGCCGGACAGCCCATCGCGTTCGTTGAATGTCCGCCCGCTGACGACTGAGAGACCGACCGTTTCGAAATAGTGGTCGCTGACCACGATGGTCTGTGTGGCGGTAGGCTCGAAGCCCTGCGACGCGCTGCGGCCCTCAATGGTCACCTGCCGGCGTGCTCCGCCGATGAGCGGCAGATGGCTTGCGACCGCTACCGAGTCGACACCGGGGACCGATCGAAGGCGTTCGTCCAGCGTGGCATAGAAGGCGACACGCTCGGCCGGCGTCCCGTAGGTGTCGCCCGGCAGCGCGATCGCCGCCGTGAGCAGTGGCGCGGGATCGATGACCCGCTGGCGCTGCCAGTTCCGGGCCCCTTGCATGGCCATCGCCACGTTTGTGACGAGGACGAGGGCAAGGCCGAGCTCGAGCGTGAGGAATCCCGACATCAGCCAGCGCGTTCGGACGGTCGGCACACCAAGTTGGCTGCCGATGCGAAGGGCGCGGGGCAATCTCACGTCGGACGCCTGAAGTGCCGGGATGAGGCCGCACACGAATACTGCCGCGGCGGCCGTGGCGATCACGACGGCGAGCACGCGGTAGTCCAGCGTGAAATCGATCCAGAAGGGAAGTGGCGACCCGAGCCGGAATGCTGATGGCGAGGAGGCGCGTTGCCAGGACGGACAGCGCCAGGCCGAGCCCGCCGCCCAGTGCCGACAGCAGCGTGCACTCAACGAGCAACTGACGAACGATTCGTGGCCTCGTCGCGCCGATTGACGTCCGAATCGCCAACTCCCGCGTCCGCGCCGTCGATCGCATGAGGAACAGATTGGCGACGTTCGCGCATGACACGAGCAGCACAATCACGCCGGCCGTGATGAACGCCAGCCAGACCGTGTCGGTGATCCGGCCGTTGACGACGTCGTTGATCGGGAGGGCCGTGAGCCTCACGTCGCGATTTGTCGCCGGGTACGACGACCGCCAGCCGTGAGGCAAGCGCCTCCAGGTCGCCGCGGGCGTCTTCAGCGAGTGACGGCTCGTGACAGCCGGCCCGCGACGGAAAGGTCTCGCCGCGTCGCGCGGTTGATCCGCAAAGCGCCGGCATCCTCGCGAGCGGGAGCCAGACGATCTGAGTTGACCGGAAAACGAAACCGCTCCGGCACGACGCCAATGACGGCCGTGGCTACGCCATTGATGTTGACGTTCCGCCCGATGACTGCCGGGTCAGCGCCATAGCGCGACGTCCAGAGTCTCGTGGCTCAACAGCGCCACGGGTGCTGCGCCCGCGCGGTCGTCTTCGAGGTGCGAACTCCCGGCCGAGCCTTGGCGGACGGCCGAGCAGTCTGAAAGGCTCCGTCCGAGATGTAGGTGCCGGTCACCCGGTCGGCCGCCCGGCCTTCGTCGGCGATCGTCATGGCCGTGTCCGCATAGGCAGCCAGCGCGCCGAATCGCGTTGTTGCCAGGCGCGCGTCCGCGAAGTCCAGATAGGACATGCCGGTTCGTTGTCCTCGCGCGTCCAGCGCGGCGACCTGGAGCACCTCCGCCGGTCGTTCGATCGGCAAGCCGCGGATGCAGATGGCATTGACGATCGTGAAGAACGTGGTGTTCACGCCGATGCCGACCGCGAGCGTGCCTGCCGCGGCGAGCGTAAAGGCGCGATGCCGGACGAGCAGCCGAATCGCGAAGCGGACGTCCTGACCGAGCGCGTCGACAATCGGCAGGCCTCGCTGGTCGCGATAGATCTCTTTGACGGGTTCGATGCGGCCCAGTGCGCGCCGTGCGGCGATGTTGGCGTCCTCGCGGGACATGCCGCGGCTGACGAAGTCGTCGGTCAGCAGGTCGAGATGCGCCTGAATCTCCTCGTTGAGCGCGCGGTCCCGCCGGCCGCGGCCGAAAAGGCCGGCAAGGCGAGAGAAGGACACTCGGAGCGCGGGTCGTCATGACGTCGGATCCAGCAGGCGGTTGACGACGCCGACCGTCCGAACCCATCGGTCCGTGGCCGTGCTCAATTGTTTCCGGCCCGAGCGCGTGATCGAGTAGAAGCGCGCGCGCCGGTTGTTGCCGCTCGTGCCCCACTCGCCTTTGATCCAGCCCTTCTGTTCGAGGCGAAGCAGCGCGGGATAGATCGTGCCCTGGTTCAGCTCGAGCGCGCCGGCGGCGACCTGCTCGATGCGCCGGGCGATGCCGTATCCGTGCAGCTTGCCCATGCCGGCGAGCGTCGTGAGCACCATGAGGTCGAGCGTGCCGTACGGGACGTCCTTCTCGAGCCTGTCAGTGTTCGGCCGGGCTCATCTTGCATCCTCTGGATAGACAACATGAACATCCGCACAGTATAGTCAGACAGTCAACAGGAGCAAGATGTTCCAGGCGCTGGCCAGGTTCTCAAGTTCCAAGGGACTGAATCCCCTCGAAACGTGAACGCTTCGGCGTCGGCCCGTGAGCGGCAGAGTCCAGGCGTCGTTGCGCCTCGTCCCAGTTCGACCATGCCGTTCGTACCCACCAGAGCACGTATCGGCCCTTTCGGCGCTCGAACCACTCTCGCCGTGTCTCAACGCTGCGCCATGCTGGCCGTCATAGGTGAACGCGGCGCAAATCGTCCAGCGAACGCCAGGTGGACATGTTGGCACGAGCGTCGGTCTCCGAACCGTCGTGAGCGCATCGCCCGCTTCGCCTCGGCCGGTGTCCACACGACTCTATGGCTCGCGGCCGCCAGCCGATTGACCGAGTCGAGCGGCTCGTGATCCCGCCATATCCGGGTGATCGAGCAGCACTCGCATCGCGAAATTGAAGTGCACGAGGTCGGTAAACGTCGTCGCTCACCGACTCTCGAACGCTTCGGGGTCAGTCCCACTCGTACGGGGACGACCTCGAACCCTGTACTATTCTCTTCGCGTGTCCAGCTATTCCGCGAAAGACATCACCGTCCTCGAGGGCCTCGAGCCCGTCCGGCGCCGGCCGGGCATGTACATCGGCGGCGTGGGCTCGACGGGCCTGCACCATCTCGTCTGGGAGATTCTCGACAACGCCGTCGACGAGGCGATGAACGGCTACGCCTCGAACATCGCGGTCGCGCTCCACAAGGACGGGTCGTCGATCACGATCCAGGACGATGGCCGCGGCATTCCGGTGGACAAGCATCCGCAGACGAAGACGAGCGCGCTCGAGGTGATCTTCACGACGCTCCACGCCGGCGGAAAGTTCGACGGCCAGAGCTACAAGACCGCCGGCGGCCTGCACGGCGTCGGCGCGTCGGTCGTGAACGCGCTGTCGCGCGAGCTCGTCGCGACCGTGCGTCGCGACGGCCACACCTGGGAGCAGCGCTACAAGCAGGGCACGCCGGTTGGCGGCGTGAAGAAGCTGGGTGCCGCGCGCGGCACGGGCACGACCGTGTTCTTCCGGCCCGACCCGACGATTTTTCCGAAGACCCACTTCGATCCGGCCGTCATCCGGGAGCGCCTCGAGGTCGCGAGCTACCTGCACAAGGGGCATGAAGGTCACCTTCGAGAACGAGACGGCCGAGGGCGGTCCTGCGCGCGAGGCGTTTCAGCACGAGGAAGGCATCGGCGACTACCTCCGCAAGATCCTGGCCGAACGAAAGGCCAACGCCGTCCACGAGCAGCCGTTCGGCGTGACGCGCGAGCACGACGAGTCCGGGCTGAAGCTCGATCTCGTGATGCGGTGGACGGAGTCCACCGACGAGCACGTGCGGAGCTACGTCAACGGCATTCCGACCGGATCGGGCGGCACGCACGAGAACGGCCTCCGGAGCGGCATCGGCAAGGCGATCCGCAACTTCATCGAGACGCACAATCTCTCGCCGAAGGGCGTCACGCTCACCGCCGAGGACATCCGCGAAGGGCATCGTCGGTGTCCTCAGCATCTTCATCAAGGAACCGCAGTTCCAGGGCCAGACGAAGGACCGGCTCAACAACCCGGAGGTCGCGGCGATCGTGGACTCGATGGTGCGGCCGGTGCTCGAGCACTGGCTGAACCACAACACCACGATGGCCAATGCCATCGTCGCGCGCATCATCCTGGCGGCGCGGGCGCGCGAGGCGAGCCGCGCGGCGCAGGCCGAAGTCACCCGCAAGAGCGCGACCTCGTCACGCCTGACCCTGCCCGGCAAGCTGAGCGACTGCACGATGCCCGGCCGCGAGGAGAGCGAGCTCTTCATCGTCGAGGGCGACTCGGCCGGCGGATCGGCCAAGCAGGGGCGGGACCGCGCGCGGCAGGCCGTGCTGCCGCTTCGCGGCAAAGTGCTCAACGCCGAGAGCGCGTCCGTGGCGAAGGTGCTCGAGAACAAGGAGCTCGCCGATCTGGTCACCGCGCTCGGCTGCGGCATCGGCAAGGGTTTCGAGCTGTCGCGGCTGCGCTACGGCCGCGTGATCATCCTGGCGGACGCCGACTCCGACGGCCATCACATCGCCACGCTTCTCTTGACGTTCATCTTCCGGCACATGCCCGCGTTGATCACCGCCGGGCGCGTGTATCTCGCGCAGCCGCCGCTCTACCGCGTCGACATCGGCAAAGAGACGTTCTGGGCGCTCGACGACCGGCACAAGGACGACATCCTGAAGCGCGTGAACGGCAAGGGCAAGATCGACACGACGCGCTTCAAAGGGCTGGGCGAGATGATGCCCAAGGTGCTCTGGGAAACGACGCTCAATCCACGGACGCGCCGCCTCCTGCGCGTGGAGATCTCCGATCAGATCGCCACCGATCGCATCATCAACGAGCTCATGGGGAAGGATCCGTCGGCGCGCTTCCGCTTCATCATGGAGCGAGCGGAGGAGGCTGAGGAACTGGACGTCTGACGTGATCCGGTACGCTATGAACCGTTTTGTCCTGCTCCGCCACCTTGTCGCCATCGTGATTCTGCCGGTGAGCGTGACCGTCGCTCGTCCGCATGGATCGCCGCAGCGGTATCACGTCGTGCTGCGGGCCGGCACGGGCGCTCCTGCGATTGTGCTTCAGATGGCCGGAGCCGCCGTCCGCTGCTCCTCGGCGTCGTGCTGTTCGCGTCGTCGTTGTGGCGCTTTGCCACCGACGGCCGCGGCACGCTTGCGCCGTGGGATCCCCCGAGGCTGCTGGTCGTGAACGGCCCGTACCAGTACGTGCGGAACCCGATGATCTCGGGCGTGCTCTTCGTCGTGATCGGCGAGGCCCTGATTCTGCTCTCGATGGCGCACGCGGCGTGGGCCGCGTTCTTCCTCGCGGTGAACGTCGTCTACATCCGGTTCGTGGAGGAGCCGCAGCTCGCGCGGCGCTTCGGGCCCGGATACGACATCTACCGTGAATCCGTGCCGCGCTTCGTTCCCCGTCTCAGCCCTGGCAGCCGAGGTTTCGGGCAAAACGTTGACGGCGCGGAGTATTCTGCGCTTGGAGGCCGCGACCTCGTCGTCAGATGGGGATGTGGATCACGATGAACAGCGAAACTGCAATTGCCGTTGAGGTGGCGACGCACGTCGACGAGGCGCTCGTGGGCGCCGTGGAGCGGCTGGTCCCGCAGCTGTCGAGTTCGACGCCGCCGCCGAGCCGCGTCGAGCTCGAGGTCATCGTGGCCGGGCCGAGCACGATGCTCCTGCTGGCGCGCAGCAGCCGCGCGGTCGTGGGCATGCTGACGCTGGCGATCTTCCGGATTCCGACGGGCATCCGTGCGTGGATCGAAGACGTGGTGGTCGATACGGACGCGCGCGGGGCAGGGCGTCGGCGAGGCGCTCACGCGCGAAGCCGTCCGGATTGCCGGCACGCATGGCGCTCGAACCGTGGAACTCACGTCGCGTCCGTCCCGTGAAGCCGCCAACCGCCTGTACCAACGCCTGGGTTTCGAACGTCGCGACACGAACGTCTACCGTTTTTCCGTCGGGAAGATAACCGGGACTTGCGCATGACCACTGAAGTCGGCTGGCCGCGGTCGTTCATCATCGCGTTCGTCGGCGATCCTCGCCCTGCCGACCTCGCCGCGCAGCGGCCGCCGGTGATTGGCCGGACCGCCGCGGTGTCCACGGGCCACCCGTTGACGACCGCGGCGACGCTCGAGATTCTGCACAACGGCGGCAACGCGTTCGACGCCGGCGTGACCGCGATGCTGGTTGGTGGCGTCCTCGAACAGGACCTCTACAGCCTCGGCGGCGAGGGCAACGCGCTCCTCTATCCCCGCCGCGAGGGGAAGGTCATCTCGATCAACGGCCAGGGTTGGGCGCCGCGATTCGCGACCGTCGAGTGGTTCGCGTCCCGAAACCGGACGATGGCCGGGATCGGTCTCGATCCCGCCGTGGTGCCTGGCGTGATTCACACCGCGCTCACCGTGCTCGAACGGTGGGGAACCATGACGTTCGAGCAGGTCTCCGCGCGCGCGATCGACTACGCGGAGAACGGGTTTCCGCTGCGCCCGCTGACCTCGCAGGCGATCGAGAAGAACCTGAAGTTTCTCCAGACCTGGCCGGACAACCGCGCCATGTGGCTGAAGGCCGACGGTTCGAGCTATCAGGCCGGCGAAACGATCAAGCTTCCGGCGCTCGCCGGCACCCTGAAGCGAATGGCCGCTGCCGAGAAGGCCGCGGGCGCGAAGGGCCGCGCGGCCGGCATCGTCGCCGCGCGCGACCGCTTCTACAAGGGCGACATCGCGCGCGAGATGGTCGCGTTCCTGAACGACAAAGGCGCGCCGTGGGAGCTCGACGACTTCGCGTCCTTCTCGGTCAAGGTCGAGGCGCCCTTGACGACGAGCTACCGCGGATACGACGTCTACACGCAGACCTTCAACAGTCAGGGACCGGTACTGCTGCAGGCGCTCAACATGCTCGAAGGCACGGACCTTCGCGCGATGCGCCACAACAGCGCGGACTACATCCACACGGTGACCGAAGCGTTGAAGCTCGCCTACGCGGACCGCGACACGTATTATGCGGATCCCGATTTCGTCGCGATTCCAGCCGAGGGCCTGCTGTCAAAGGCCTACGCGCGCGAGCGGGCGAAGGCGTATCGATCCCGCGCGCGCTTCAAAGGCGTTCGTCGCCGGCAACCCGCTGCCGTTCGATAGCAAGGTGAAGGCGTGGCCGTACTGGGTCGCGAACATCGAGGACGCGACGACGCTGAAACAGGACACGCTCAGCCCGGAGGCGGAGCTCTTGCGCGGCATTTCGCGTGACACGACCCATATCGCCGTCATCGATCGCGACGGCAACATGTTCGACAGCACGCCCAGCGGGGCCTGGATTCCGACCGCCGTCGTGCTGGGCAAGACCGGCATCGCGATGAGCGTGCGTGGCGAGGCGTTCCGGCTGGACAAGACGCGCGCCGCGCAAATCCGGCCGCGGTCGCGGCCGCGTTACACCCTGGCGCCGACGATGGTGATGAAGAACGGCCAGCCGCTGATGTCGATCGGCACGCCGGGCGGCGACAACCAGGCGCAGACGATCCTGCAGGCGTTTCTGAACGTCGTGGAATTCTGGTCGGACTGGTATCCCAATCTTCACACCGCGTTCGAGCGTCCTCGCTTCCAGACGCTGCATCTTTTTGGCTCGCCCTGGCCCCACACGGCGAGCTTCAACCGTCTGAATCTCGAAGCGGGAATTCCGGACTCGGTGCTCGAGGAGTTGAAGGCGCGTGGCCACGACGCCGCACGCGTCGCGCCATTCAGCATTACGAGTTGCGCGACGGCGGCCATGATCGATCCGGGAACGGGCAACAGACTGGCCGGGGCTGATCCGAGACGAGACTGCTACGCGATAGCGTACTCGAAGTACGACAGGTTCGCCGGGTACGACTGGTCCAACGAACCTTCTGGCGCTGGCCAACTTTCTTAGCTTTTCAGGAACTAAGAGAAGATGACGAACGGCAGTGCGTTCCTCGGACCCGTCGTACCCGTCGCACCTGTCGTACCGACAGATGACCTATCCTCTCGGCTTCGTCGCCCGCCGAACTCGAAAGGCTGCGGCGTCAGCACGAAACATGGCGAGGTCCGACCGAGGCGGTCTGGCGACTCGCGGGATTCGAACCTGGCAACACGATCGTCGATCTCGGCTGTGGCCCAGGATTCACGACACTCGATCTCGCGCGGCTCGTTGGTCAGCGGGCGAACGCGGACGCGTCTCGGCGTCGACGCCTCGACGACCGCCGCAGCGGCGGCACGTGACGGCGCCGCACGACACGGCGTCTCGAACGTCCGCGTCGTGACCGCGGCCGCCGATGACGTTGATTTGTCCGTCCGAGCAGCCGGACGGCATCTTCGCGCGGTGGTTGTTCTGCTACCTCCGGATCCCGCCGCGGTGCTCGCGTCATGTCGCCGGACCAGCTCCGGTCCGGGTGGCGTTGTCGCCGTGATCGACTACTGGCACTACCTGGCGATACGGACCGAGCCGCGGTCGCCGCTCTTCGACAACGTGTTCCGGCGCCGTGTACCAAAGCTTCGGCGACGCCGGCGGATCGCTCGACGTCGCTGGCGCGCTGCCCCGACTCTGCGCGGAGGCCGGGCTGTCGGTGCGTCACGTCGAGCCGGTGTCGGCGATCGGCCGGCCCGGATCGCCGGTCTGGACCTGGATTGCCGACTTTCAGGCGCTGTACCTCCCGACGCTCGTCGAGCGCGGGTATCTGACGCGCGAGGACGTGGCCGACTATCTCGCGTGGTGGAGCGGGCTTGAAGCGTCGGCCACGGCGTTCGTGTTCGCGCCACCGATGCTGCATCGTCGCGGTGAAGACGCCGGGTGAAGCCGTGCAGCACGGCAGAAACGACACGATATTCTTGGCACTGCCATGGGCAAACGTTCACGAGTTCATCGACGACAGGCATTCGCGCGTTCATCGAAGCCCAGCAGATGTTCTTCGTCGCGACCGCGCCGCTCGATCCGGCCGGGCATCTGAACGTCTCTCCCAAAGGACTCGACACGCTGCGTATCTCGGCCCCCGTACGCTGGCCTACCTGGACTACGTGGGCAGCGGCAGCGAAACCATTGCCCATCTTCGACAGAACGGCCGCATCGTCCTGATGTGGTGCGCCTTCGCGGGGCCGCCCAACATCGTCCGCGTGCATGGCCATGGTGACGTGATCGAGCCGCAGGATCTCGGACTTCGACGAGCTCCGCGGCCTCTTCTCGACGACGGCGCCCGGGGTTCGTTCGGTCATTCGCATCGCCGTCGAGCGCGTCGGAGACATCTGCGGCTTTGGCGTGCCGCTGTACGAGTACGCCGGGCAGCGGTCGCAACTGTCGAGATGGGCCGAGCACAAGGGGACGAGGGCTCTCGAACAGTACCAGCGCGAGAAGAATCGCGCGAGCGTGGACGGGTTGCCCTCCCTTCGCTGGGTCGGCGGGCGGTGCCGAGGACGACGATCGGAGCATAATTCCGCGCTCCGGACCAACATGCGCATCGCTCTGGCGTCAGACCACGCAGGATTCCGTTACAAGACCATGATCGCCGATCGTCTGCGGACGCTCGGCCACGACGTCGAAGACTTCGGGACGTTTTCGGACCAGCCCGTGGATTATCCGGACTTCATCCGTCCGGCGGCTGAAGCCGTCGCCACTAGGCCGTTGCGATCGCGGCGTCGTGCTCGGCGGATCGGGCAACGGCGAGGCGATGGCCGCGAACCGCCTCCGCGGCGTCCGCTGCGCGCTCTGCTGGAGCGACGAGTCGGCGCGGCTCGCCCGCCTGCACAACGACGCGAACATGATTTCCATCGGCGACGCCTGACGAGCGAGCAGCAGGCACTTTCAATCTCGACATATGGCTGGCCACTCCCTTCGAAGGCGGACGGCACGAGCCCCGGCTCGCGAAGCTCGATGCCTGAGAAGGCGACGTACATCCACGGCACAGACGCGCACCGAACAACACCGCCTCGTCGAACTGAACCGGCTGACGAACGGTCCGTTCATCGAATTTCTCGGTGTTCGACCGGACACGAGCGCGATTGAAGTCGGCAGCGGCCTCGGCATTCTGGCCGCGGATGTCGCCGAGGCCGCCGCCGAACGTTCGAGTCGTTGGCATCGAACTGTCGTCCGTTCAACTCGCCAGCGTCCGTCGACGTTCGTGGCGTCGCGTTCGTCCAGGCCGACGCACACGCCCTTCCAGTGGGTGACGCAGTTCGATCTCGCGTACGCGCGCTATCTGCTCGAGCACGTCGAGCGATCCTCGCGCCGTGCTGGCCGAAATGCGCCGCGTGCTTCGTCCCGGCGGGCGCGTGGCGGTCATGGAGAATGACGTCACGCTCGTGCGGTTCGATCCGCCGTGTCCGGTGTTCGAGTCGATCTGGACGGCCTTCGCGAGCGTGCAGCAGCGGCTGGGTGGGGATGCGCTCATTGGCCGGCGGCTGTACCGGCTCCTCCACCAGGCGGGATTCAGAGACATCGAGCTTTCAGTGCAGCCTGAGGTGCACTGGCACGGTTCGCCAGGCTGGATTCCGTGGGTCACGAACATCATCGGCAACGTGGAAAGCGCGCGCGCCGCGCTCGATCAGCCGTGGCCTGTGCTCGGAGCGCGGGATCAACACCGCGGTGGATGAACTGCGGTCGCTCATGGCCGGCCTGACGGCAGCAGTCTGTGGATCTGGAGTCGAGCCCGCGGGATGAGGTAGAAAAGGGATCAGGACGATTGCCCGCCACCGTCATGCCCTAAAAAAATCGTCCCGGCCCCTGCTGCTCCTCCTTTTCGCCTGTTCGAGTGCCTGCCGCGTGCTCCAGCGATCCGAGCCGGGACCGACGGACGCCCCCGCCGCCGACAGGGACGCCGGTCCGCGTGCTTGATGCTCACGACGACCGCTGGTTTCCGCCACGACTCGATCGCGACGGCCCGTGAAGTCGTGGCGAGCCTCGGCGGCGCTGGCGGGTTCGCGGTGACCGCGACCGAGGATCTCGCGTCGATCAGCGCGGCTTCGCTCGTCGTCTACGATGTCGTGTTTTTCGCGCTGACCAGCGGAGAGCTGGCGCTGACCGGCGCGATCAGAAATCCGCGCTCACGGACTTCGTGGCTCGCGGTGGCGGGTTCATGGGCGCGCACAGCGCGACCGACACGTTGTACAGCTGGCCCGAGTACGGGCAGCTCATCGGCGCGTATTTCAAGGAACATCCGTGGACCACAGTCGCGTCGGTCATCGTCGAAGATCAGGCGCATCCGACGACGGCCGGCCTTGGCGCGAGCTTCTCCCTGCGTGAAGAGTTCTACACGTTTCGTGAGAACCCGCGCCCGAACGTGTCCGTCCTCCTGAGGCTCGATGCGGCATCCGTCAATGCCGCGGGCGACTACCCGCTGGCGTGGACGAAGGCATCATGGCAGCGGCCGCGTGTACTACAACGCGCTGGGCCATTTCTCCGAGACGTGGCGCGACGCGCGATTTCCAGCAGCAGATCGCCGCGGCCGTTCGCTGGACCGGACGCAAGTAAACTGTGAGCGCGTGGCTCTGAAGGGTGTCATCGGCACCGCGCTCGTGTACGCCTGGGCGCCGGTCGCCAACCTCCTCTGGTATCTCGAAACGATCGTCATGGGCACCATCTCGCTCGCCGTGTCGCCGTTCGACCGCGCCGGCGAACTCCAGCACGCGTGCGCGCGCGTGTGGTGCCGCATGGTGGCGTTCACGATCGGCGTCCGAATCACGATGCATGGAACGTCCAATGTCGAACGCGGCCGGCCTGTACGTCTACATGGCGAATCACTCGAGCCTGATCGACACGCCGGCGCTGTTCGCGTATCTGCCCTATCAGTTCAAGATCATGGCGAAGAAGGAGCTGTTCTACGTGCCGTTCATGGGCTGGCATTTCTGGACGTCCGGCAACTTTCCGATCGAGCGCGGCGATGCCCGCCGGACGGCGAAGAGCGTGCGCGCAATCATCGAGGGCGTTCGGGCTGGCAAGTCGCTGGCCGTGTTTCCAGAAGGCACGCGGACACCGGACGGGCGGCTGCAGGAATTCAGTCCGGGCACTTTCAAGATCGCGATCCGCGCGGGCGTCCCGATCGTGCCCGTGAGCGATTCGCGGCACGTACGCGCTCCTGCCGAAGACAACACTGGCGCCTCGTCCCGGGCGCGTGGACGTGTTCATCGGTACACCGATTCCCACAGCCGGCCTCGACGAGAAAGCGGTGCCGGCGCTCATGGCTCGGACACGAGCGGCGATTGAGCGGCATTTGTGAATGGCTCAAGGCTCAGGGCTTAGGCTTGAGGCTTGGGCTTGAGACCGGGGACCGAGAACAGAATCTGAACCATGAACCAGAACCAGGAACCCGGAACCAGGAACCCTGAACCGTACCGAAGAGTGCCGAAGGCGATCTTCTGGGATAACGATGGCGTCCTCGTGGACACCGAGGAGCTGTATTTCAAGGCCACGCAGCGCGTGCTGGCGGACGTCGGTATTCGCGCTGACCGAGGCCGATTACATCGAGCTGTTTCTCATCCAGGGGCGCGGGGCGTTTCATCTGGCGACCGAGCGCGGCATGTCGGCCGCGGACGTCGAGCGGCTGCGATCCGATCGGAATGCTCTCTACGGCCTGTGGCTGGCGAATGAGACTCGCGGACGATGGAGCACGTCGCATCGCGTGCTCGAGGCGCTGCACGGGCGGTACGTCATGGGAGTCGTCACGAGCTCCCGGAAGGACCACTTCGACCTGATTCATGCCGAGACCGGCCTGCTGAAATACTTCGACTTCGTCCTGACGGCGGCGGATTTCCGTCGCGTGAAACCCGACCCGGAACCCTACCTGCGGGCCGTGGAGCGGTCGGGATTCGACGGCGTCGGAGTGTCTGGCCATCGAGGACTCGGCCCGCGGGCTCGAGGCAGCCCGTGCGGCGGGTGTTCCGTGCGTGGTCGTTCCGACCCGGCTCACCCGTGCCTGCGAGTTTCCTGGCGCTGACTGCGTGCTGCCGTCACTCGGCGACCTGCTGCGACCGGCTCTGAGCTATGATCCGGCGATTCTTGATCCACGCAAATGAGGCGTACGGCCTAATGTCGGGCAGCGGCGTCGACCGCGGCAGTATCAACAGGAGCTTGGCTATGAGCGGAAAATGGGCGTTTGGATTTGGTCTTGGGGTCATGGGCACCGTGGTGCTCGCCTCGACCTACGTGATCGCGCAGCAGAAGCCGGCTGGCCCTCCGCCGCCGATGACGTTCTTCGTGACGAGCGTCGGGCTCGGGCGACGGGGCGAACCTGGGCGGGCTGGCCGGCGCTGACGCGCATTGTCAGAAGCTGGCGACGGCCGTCGGAGCGGGCAGCCGCACCTGGCGCGCGTACCTCAGCACGAGCGCGCAGGGCAACCAGCCGGCCGTCAATGCCCGCGACCGCATCGGACCCGGCCCGTGGCACGGCGCGAAGGGCGGCATCATCGCTCGCGACCTGGCGCACCTCCATGGCGACACGCTCGATCTGGCGCGCGCCGGCAACCAGATTCACCGGGTGACCGCGATCACCGAGAAGGGCGATCCCGTCAAGGGCGCCGGTGACACGCCCAACGAGCACGACATCCTGACCGGCTCGATGCGGCGACGGCCGCGCGTACACCGACGGACAGGATCACACCTGCGGCAACTGGACGAGCAACTCGACCGGCAACGCGCAGGTCGGTCATCACGACCGGACCGGCGGCCCGGGCACGTCGTGGAATTCCGTTCACGCCTCGGCCGGCTGCAGCCAGCCGGCGCTGATCAAGACGGGCGGAGCGGGATACCTGTACTGCTTCGCGGGCGGGAACTGACGGGCACTGACGCAGTTCCCGGTTCCCGGTTCCACGGTTCCCGTTCCCGTTCTGTACCCTTGGGAACGGGGAACGTGGAACCGGGAACGACGTTCGAAACAGAACTTGAGAGGTTGCCATGTCGCTTACTCGTCGTGACGTCGGGAAGATTGCACTGGCCACGCTGGCGGTGCCCAGCCTGTTTCCGTCGCGCGCGGCTGCGCAGCAGTTGGGCAATGCCCGAATCAACGGCGTGCTCGTCGGCTCGCAGACCTACAGCTTCCGGGCGATGCAGGCCGACCCGAAGTCCATCATCGAGGGCTTCAAGACGATCGGATTGTTCTCGGCCGAGCTGATGTCGAACCACGCCGAAGCCTCGCGGGCATCCCGGCGCTGCCGAATTTCGGCCGTGGCGGTCGGCGGCCGCGGCGAGGCACGCCGCTGACGCCGGAGCAGCAGGCGGAGGAGAAGGCGGCGCAGGACGCGCAGAGCCAAATGGCGTCATGTCCACGTCGCCCGCGACCTGGGCGGCCGTCCGCAAGATGTGGAACGACGCGGGCGATCGAAGTGCGCTACCTCACGTTACAACATGGGCGGCAACACGACCGACGAGATGATCGAGTACGGCATGCAGATGGCGAAGGGCCTGGGTGTTCGGGCGATCACGACGTCAACGTCCGTGAGCATGGCGCCAAGGATTGGGCCCTTTGCCGACAAGCACAACATGATCGTTGCCGTGCACGGTCACGCGGACATCAAGAACCCGGACCAGATCTCGACGGAAGAGACGTTCCTCAAATGCTTCGCCGCCTCGAAGAACATCTGGGCCAACCTCGACATCGGTCACTACACGGCGGCAGGGCTCAATCCGGTTGACTTCCTCCAGAAGCATCACGGCCGCATCACGAACCTGCACGTGAAGGATCGGAAGAACCTCGCGAACGGTCAGGCAAATGTGCCGTTCGGCCAGGGTGACACGCCGATCAAGTGAAGTGCTGCAGCTTCTGAAGAAGAACAAATGGGACATCGCCGTCCAACATCGAATTCGAGTACATGCCGAACGAGCCGTTGGTCGAAATGCCGAAGTGTCTGCAGTACATCCGCGAGGCGCTCGCTTGAGCGCTTCACCTGACCGCATACCTGAAAAAGGGCAGAGGGCAAAGGGCAGAGGGCAAAGGAGAGGAAAAAAGGTCAGAGGAAAAGGTCTTTCCTTGGTCCTTTTCCTCCACTTTTGCCCTGTTCCTTTGACCTCTCCTTTGCCCTTTGCCCTCCTGCCCTTTGCCCTTACTCGAGTCGATCCACGAGTTCCCCCAGCGTCCGGATCCGTTCCACGTCGAACTCCGCGTACTGGTCGTGCCGGTCCAGCAGAATGGCGGTCAGGCCCGTGTTGCGGGCGCCGACGATGTCCACGTGATACAGGTCGCCGACGTGCAGGGTCGTGTCCGGCCTGCCGCCGCAGCGCTCGAGCACGATCTCGAAGAACCTCGGTTGCGGCTTCTCGACGCCTTCGAAATGCGAATCGCAGATCACGTCGAAGTACTGACGACAGACCAAGGCGATCGAACGCGCGCTGGACGGTTCCGTTGGCGTTCGAGGCGACGGCCACCGTCAGGTCGAGCCGGCGGATGCGTTCGAGCGCCGGCACGACGTCCTCCGGCACCTCCTCCCACAGATTGTTCGCGGCGTGATACGCGCGGATTTCTCGAAGGGCCTCGAGCGTCGGCGTCGCCGAGCGGCACTCCAGCGGTCGTGAGCACGCCTTCCAGATAGTCGCCCCATCGTCTGGCATCGGACGACGGTGGAGACGCCGACGAACGTGTCGATGGCGAACTTCACGGCCGGTTCGGCGGCCCGCAAGGCGTCGACGGCAGGGTCACGCCGTAGCCGCTCGAGCATTTCGCTGACGCGAGCCCAGTTCGGGACGACGAGCACGCCGCCGGCATCGAGGAGCAGCGTTTCGATTTTCGGCATCACTCATCAATGATAGTAGGTGAACTCTATCTTCCATGCGCTGGTTGGCCGTGTCCGGTCGTCCTCCTTGCGCTTGATCCTGATGCCGTTCGTGTTGTTCGAGGATCAGTTCAACGCGCGTCGCCGAGAGCATTACACGCGGTGAAGCCTCCAGCTGGTACTCGGCCGACTGCGATCGCCCTGCTTCTCGCGTCTGACGTGTTCCTGCCCATTCCGTCGAGCATTCTGGCGGCCGCCGCGGGCGTCGTGCTGGGTTTCGGATGGGGCGCGGTGACGGTCTGGGTCGGCATGACGGTGTCGTGTCTCTTGGGCTACGCGTTCGGAGCGCGGGCGGCCGCGGCGGCCGGGCCGGTTCGTCGGCGAGGCTGGGATGACCCGTGCCTCGAGCCTTGCCGCGCGCTATGGCGACTACGCGCTCGTGCTGTGCCGTCCGATCCCCGTTCTGGCCGAGGCCAGCGTGATCTTCGCCGGCATCGTCCGCCGCCCGTTCAGCCGATTTCGTGAACCTGACCACCTGGTCGAACGCCGGCATCGCGCTGGGCTACGCAGCGATTGGCGCGTACTCGATGCGCGTGGACTCGTTTCTGCTGGCGTTCATCGGCGCGATCGTCGTGCCCGGCCTCGCGATGCTGGCGGGACGCGATGTGGTTGAGCGGCGAAGCTGAGACCTGACCCACTCGTTCTATCCCCACAACTGGGGCTTGACGACCATCAGAACACGATGGTCGCGACGAGCACGCCGAGCATCGCGCCCAGGACGCGTGCTGCGGCGGGCGAGACGCCACGGTATTCGGCGAGACAGGCGCCGGACGCGATCGAGCGCTTCGATCTGACGGCGAAGCGTCGGCGTGTAGCCGAACATCGCGACGAGCGAACACGACCAGCACAAGCAAGATCGCGCGTCAGAACCCAGGGCGTCGTCAGCGGCATGTCCGACACGCCGACCATGCCGAAGCCGGTGAGCACGAGCAAGTCCGTAACACGGATTGGCGACACGGTCGTCGAGGAACTTCACGCCACCGAAGCGCGAACGGCAGCGCGCCGGGATTGCGCTTCTGGCGCGACGCGATCCACACACCGTACGTGATGTTCGTGCCCACGGCGACGATCGCGGCAAACACGTGAACGAGCTTGATCAGAAGATAGAGCGTCAGCATCAGCGATCCTCGAAAATGTGACGCAGGATCACGTCGTGCACGTCCACGGACGTCAGACGGTCGGCGCCAAGGAGGCCGGCCGAGCGGCTCGCGATGAGCGGGCCGTCTCGATCCCAGCCGCCGGAGCGGCCATGCGAGCCGCGGACGAGCGTGGCGTCGAGCGGGAATGACATCGAGCAGCGTCCGGAAGCCGGCCGCCCGCTTCGCGAGCTTCCAGCCGACCGACACGAGACGGCAGCGGCAGATCGCCGGATCGAGAAACAACTCGACAGGGTCGTAGCCCGGCTTGCGGTGGATATCCACCGTCCGCGCGTAGTCCGGCGCCCGCTCATCTTCGATCCAGTAGTAGTACGTGAACCACGCGTCAGGTGTCGCGACCGCGACGAGATCGCCCGCGCGCGGGTGATCGAGCCGATGCGCGCGCCTTCGCGTCCGATCCCAGGACGGCGTCAACGCCCTGGAAGTCCATTCAGGAGGCGCGCGAACGTCCGCCAGGCGCCGCTGGTCGTTCACGTAGACGTGCGCCACCTGATGATCGGCGACCGCAAATGCCGCGCTCTGCGCCGGGATCCAGCACCTCGCGTCCGAGCTCATCGCGGACGGCGAGCAGGCCGTGTTCGCGGAGCAGCCCGATTGGGGTGCACGGGCGTGGACACGTCCGTGAGCCCGTACTCCGACAGCACGATGACCCGAGCGCCGCGCGCCTCGTAGAACGCCGACGAGATCCATGGTGACCCGCTCGATATCCGCAAGGTCCGCTCCGATGCGCTCGGACGAGACGCCGAACCGCTGCAGGTTGTAGTCGAGGTGCGGGAGATACACGAGCGTCAGCGTGGGGTTGTACTTACCCTTCGACGATCTTCGAGGCGCGCCGCAATCCACTCCGAGCACCGAATCGACGTCCGCGGTCCCCAGAACTCGAACAGGGGAAAGCGTGCCGAGCACGGCCTGGAGCTCGGAGCGAAGTGTTCCCGGGTTCGTGTGGACGTCCGGGACTTTGCGGCCGTCGGCCGGATACATCGGCCGCGGCGTGACCGCGTAGTCCACCGTCGAGTACATGTTGAACCACCAGAACATGTTGGCGACCGTGAACGATCCGGTCGATGGCGCGCGCGGCATCCCAGACCTTCGGCGCCTGCACGAGCGGATTCGCCTGCTTCCAGAACCGCACCTCGCAATCGTCCCGGCTGTACCACCCGTTGCCCACGATGCCGTGGCGCTCTGGATACGTGCCGGTGAGGTAGTCGGCCTGCGCGGTGCACGTCACGGCCGGGAACGCCGGCTTGATCCGCGCCGAACGACCGGCACTCGTCCAGCGCGCGAGCGACGGCATCCGCGGCAGCAATCCCGGGGTGAGACCGACGACGTTCAGGACGACCGTTTTGCGGGAAGGCACCCGAGCACCCAGTCGTATTCGCGCGCGATGGACTCGATGAGGTCGATCTTCAGCCGCGCGGGCAGCACGTCCCACGTGTAGGTCTCAATCTCGAGATGACGCGTGACGCGTGTCGCGACCGCGGCTTCGATCACCCGGCGGACGTCGCCCTGCGTCGAACCAAGACCGTCGTATTCGGCCGTGAACAGCGGCACATGGAAGTGGATCCGCCAGTCACCGGCCTTTGGCTGGGCGAGGGCCTGCTCGAGATCCGCGAAATGTTCGAGCGCGCGGCCGTCTGCGGCGGATGACCTGGTGAAGGTAGGTGGAGTCCGCGAACGGCCGCAATCGTTCGGCCATCTCAAGACGCTCGTTCGGACCTGACGGCATGTTCACGTGGAGCGCCGAGCTCAACTGGATGCGGCCGATTCCGATCCCCGCATCGGCAGATCGTCTTCAGGGCATGCTCGAGGATCCTCGTGCTCGACCGAAAAATGGCAGCAGTCGAAGCACACCCGAATGTGGTCGGCGAGCAACCGTCGGGCCTCGTCCGGGTCGACGTTGAGAACCGCGGCGAGCTGAGTCGCGCCCGAGCGTGAAAAGCCGGTTCCGAAAAAACGACAGCGTCTCGTCGGTGGTTTCGATGGCGCAGTCAGGCTCGGGCTCGATGTCGAGGTGGATGAAGACGCCACGGCTGTCGCGGAGCCGCACGAGCGTGGCGGCGACGTCCACGACATTCGCGAGCATGTGGCGCCAATCGTCCTTCGACCCCTCGCCAATCCAGGCCTTGTACGACAGCGGAACGGTGGACACACCGCCGTCCAGATCGTCGGGCAAGAGCACCGAAAGAATGTCGATCAGGTCGGTCGTATAGCGCACGCGTTCCGGGTCGCGCCAGTCAGGCGCGTAGACGTCCGCCTTGACGACGGAGCGGTGGAACGATCCGTGAGGGAACCCGTTGACGATCGCGACGTACAGCCCGTGATCCTCGAGGAATTGTCGAAGCGGCCCGACGCCATGGTCGATGAGCTCGCGCGCGTCACGCGCGGACAGGCGAAGACCGACGCCAAACGGCGCATTCGGCGAGAAGCGCGCCTTGAGCGCCGGTGCGTACTGCTTCAGCGCGGCAAAGACCGCCGGCCAGCCGTCTGCGGCGTGGATGTTGGTGCAGTAGGTGAGGTGGAGCGAACCGTCCGGTGAGATCCGCAAGAGGCGCGATCCGTCAGCCGATCCTCGTCGGGCTGGCTTCCTCCGCGCCGGCCGGGACCTTGAACTTCGGGGACTGGCTGAGGAAACGAATGGGATTCTCGAGCACGACGCGCTGGATGAACGCCTCGGGATGTTTCCGGCGCCGCATCTCCATCACGAATTTCGGCACCGCCACCGGCTCGCTGGGGCCCCAGTCGCAGGCGCCCGCGACGAGGATACGGTCCGGACCATACCGCTCCAGCATGTCCACGGCCCGCTGCGCCGAGACCTTGGTCTGCGGATACAACGTCAGTCCGGCCCAGAAGCCGTTGTCGAGGATCATCTCGATCGTGTGCTCCTCGGCGTGGTCCACGAGCACGCGTCCCGGCGTAAGGCTCGCGTGCCGCTGCAGGACGTCGACGGTCCACTTCGTGCCCTTGTGCTTGTCCTCGAGGTGCGGCGTGTGGATCAGCACGAGCTGTCGCAATGCCTCGGCCATCGCGACCTGTTCGGTGAACGTGTCGATCTCGTTGCGCGTGACACGATTCAGGCCGATCTCGCCGACACCGAGCACCGTGGGCCGTTCGAGCCAGCCGGGCAACCGATCGAGCACCTGTCGCGACAACTCGCGGTTGTCCGATTCCTTGGGATTCATCCCGAGCCAGGTGTAGTGCGCGATGCCGTACTGCGCGGCCCGCTTCGGCTCGAACCCGGTGAGCTGGCGGAAGTAGTCCTCCATGCCGTCCACCGTGCTGCGATCCCATCCAGCCCAGAACGTCGGCTCGGTCACCGCCAGGCAGCCGGTGAGCGCCATCTGGGCGTAGTCGTCAGTCGTCCGCGACACCATGTGGGCGTGATGGTCGATGTATTTCATCGCCGAGTGTCCTTGGACTTATCGTAGGCGCCGACGGCGCCCTTCCGATCGAGTGCCGGCAGCGGCTCGGTGGTGGGGTCGCTCAGGAGCATCTGAATACGCTGCAGGCGGTCCGAGCCGGTGCCCGCCAACGCCGCGACACCCTCTCTGAACACCTGCATGCGGAAGTCATTCGCCGCCACTTCGCCGCCCGACCGATCGATTCGGTCGAGGAACGCCGCCAGCTCGAGCAGGCGGTTCCGGTTCTCGATGAAGTACTCGTCAACGAGCTCGGTGGGCGTGAGCGGAGACGGCTTCGAGGTGCTCATGGCGCAGTGTTTCGATGCTCCGAATCATAACGCCCGTGTCGATTTCATGCACGTCGAAGGCGTCGCCAATGGACCGGAGCAGCATGATGGTCAGCTGGCCACCGAGGTGCTCTCGGAACTCGGCGAGCCCACCCAGAACCGACCGTGGAATCGCCGGGATCGTCGAGTCGCCGCCTCGAGCTCCGGAGCCGAGACCGCCAGTTTCAGGCGAAGCAGCAGGTCGATGATTCGACGCCAGTCCCTCTCGGCGAAGCGACCCCGAGAGATACGAGTAGGTGCTGTCCAGGGCGATGCCGATGGCGACGGCCTCGCCATGCCGCAACCGGTGGCGGCTGAGTTGCTCGAGCTTGTGCGCGGCCCAGTGGCCGAAGTCCAGCGGACGTGAGGACGTCTGCTCGAACGGGTCGCCGGCCGTCGCGATGTGCGACAGGTGCAGCGCGGCCGAGTGCCGGATCACGTCCTCCATCGCCGCCTGGTCGCGGCTGACGAGCTTCGCGGCCTGGTGCTCGATGTGGGCGAAGAAATCCGGATCCTTGATGAGCGCCGCCTTGATGGCCTCCGAGACACCGCTCAACCAGTCGCGGTCCGGCAGCGTCGGCAGGAAGTCGAAGTCGTCGATGACGGCAAAGGGCGGCGCAAACGCGCCAAGGTAGTTCTTCTTGCCGAACGCGTTGATGCCGTTCTTCACGCCCATCGCCGAGTCGTCCTGCGCCAGCACCGTCGTCGGCACGCGGACGAGCCGCAGGCCCCGATGCGCCGTGGCGGCCGCGTATCCCACGGCGTCGAGCACGGCCCCGCCACCGACGACAACCACGCACGACTGCCGGCAAAGGCCGCGTCGTGCAGGCGCGCGTAGATGACGTCGAGATGGTGCGCGATCGTTCTTGACCTCTTCACCGCCAGGAACCACCAGCACCGGAGCGGACATCCGCAGCACGCCGTCGGCATTGCGGCGCATAGGTCTCGATATCTGTGAGAAGCCTCGGATGGGCCCGCGCCGAACCCCGTCGTCCACCACCACCGCAAAGTCCGTGGGGTGGCGGTGCGACCTGTCGATCAGAACCTTTCGCAGCAGCGGGTTGGTGGCCGGCGAACACCCCGCGCGTGAAGTGCACGGGGTAGCGAAAGGTCACGAGGAACTGCTGATCGACGACGTCCATTCAATACCCGCGCTCTCTCGTGGCGGGCCCTCCGCCTCACTTCTGGCCTCCGCCGAGGCTCCGGCGAGGCTCGCCAAAGCGCCTGCGGCCGCTCGCGCGGCTCACTCGCTGCCGCTCGTTCGCTAGGTGACGGAGAACGTTCTGCCCAGCCAAAGGGCGCCCAGCGCTGCGGCCAGAAGGACCAGCCCGTAGCCGATTCCCACAAAGGCGGTCGCCAGGGCAGCATCTAACAATACCAGCGACAGGACGCCCCGCTTGACGGCCGCCTCGGATGGCCCCGGGGGTGACGGTCTGGCGGGCCTCGGCGAAGGGCGGGACGACCCGCCACGGCGAACAGAGCGGTCACCGCGAGGGCGGGCCAGACGTGCCGATCCGTGCTCGATCGCCACGAAAGACAGGGCGGCAATCGAGGCGCAACAAGCACGAGCGACAAGGTCGCCGACGAGTGCCGGCCGCCCGAGACCTCGCCCCTGCTGAGCAGGGTGACGCCAGCAATGTATGCCGTGGGAATCAGGCACAGCGGCCAGTAGATGCGCGAGCGTGCCCGGTACCGCCGCCATCCCCAGGCCGAGGTTCAGTCCACGGCAGGCTCCCATGTTGACCGGGCCGAGGACGGGGTTCTTCTTGCTCCAGCCGTCGTAGAGGAGCACGGACGCGGCGATGGCGAGCGCCACCCGTCCGCCCTCGCCCGTCCCGAGCGCTGCCGTCAGTACGCCAGCCGACGAGGAGGATGGCTCCCAACGCCGCCGCGCGGCCGGTCGACAACGCGCCCGCTCGGCAGCGGGCGTTCGGGTCGCTCGACCGCGTCCACGTTCGCGGTCGAAGACATCGTTCAGGACGACACCGCCCCGCGTAGAGGCAGGCTGTCGAGACGAGCAGCCAGGGCAGGGCGCGCGGCGATTGCCAGTCCGGCCACGGCAAAGCCCGCCAGCACGTCGCCGAGGGCCGTCGCGACGTTCGCCGGCCGGACCAGCTCCAGGTAGGCACGCGAGCACGCCTGAAGGATATTCTGGTGGTGCTATCTCATGTTGCGGAGGCGCCTCTCGCCTGCGGGGCCGCCGTAGAAAGGACACAGGTAATGAAACGCTTGTCGCTCGTCGCTGTTCTTGCTGCCGTTGCGCTCTGGGCCGCGCATCCGACGGCGGAGGTTCCGGCCGCCCAGGGCCGATTGGTCGAGATCATCGCCACCGACGCCGGTGGCAAATACATCTTCAAGCCCGACACTATCACGCGAAGCCTGCCGAGCAACTGCTCGTTCGCCTGAAGTCGGTGGCGGGGACAATGGGCAACATGCCGAAGATGGCGATGTCGCACAACTTCGTGCTCATCAAGCCCGGCAACGATCCGCATGCAGTTCGCCAACGCCGGTATCGCCGGCGGGTTCGCGGGCAATTACGTGCCGCCCGACAAGAAGGATCAGATCATCGCGTTCACGCCGCTCGCCGGCGTTGGCGAGACGGTCGAGATCGCGTTCAAGGCGCCTGCCGCCGGCACCTATCCCGTTCATCTGCACCTTCCCCGGCCACGTGGCGGGAGGCATGAAGGGGACGTTGGTCGTCAAGTAGCAGCATTGGGATCTGCGATCTGCGATGAGGATTGCATCGAGGTCGATTTCGAGATCGCCATGCAATCCTCAAATTGCAATCGACTCATTCACCCTTGAACCTCTTGTAGTCAATCCCCAACCGCTTCGACCTTGTAGTTGAAGATCCGATCGGTCGTGCGCAGCAGGCGCGCGGCCTTTGCGCGGTTGCCGCGGGCGCTCTTCAGGGCGTCCTGGAGCAGATCGCGCTCGTACGCGTCCATCGCGTCGCTCGAGCGACACGCTCATTGTCGTGCCTGACGCCTCGGCCGTCTGCAACGTTGGCGGCAGGTGGTGCGCGTGCAGTACGAGGCCGTCGCACACGAGCACCGCGCGCTCGATGACGTTCTGCAGCTCGCGCACGTTGCCCGGCCAGTGGTAGGCCGTGAGCATGTCGATGGCCGGCGTCGAGATGCGGCGGATGTCCTTGCCATGCTCGGACGCGAAGCGCTCGAGGAAATGATCGGCAAGAAGCAGCACGTCCGGCTTCCGCTCACGAAGCGGCGGGATGAAGATCGCGAACACGTTCAGCCGGTAGAAGAGGTCCTCGCGGAACGCGCCGTCCGCGATCGCCTTTTCCATGTCCTTGTTCGTCGCGGCAATGAGCCGGACGTTCACTTTGATGGGCTCGGTGCCGCCCAGGCGCTCGAACTCGCGCTCCTGGAGCACGCGGAGCAGCTTCACCTGCGTCGCCGGCTGGACGTCGCCGATCTCGTCGAGGAAAATCGTGCCGTTCTGCGCGAGCTCGAAGCGGCCCGCGCTTGCG
This sequence comes from uncultured Acidobacteriota bacterium, assembly GCA_963739035.1. GTDB lineage: Bacteria > Acidobacteriota > Vicinamibacteria > Vicinamibacterales > SCN-69-37 > CAVTYZ01. The sequence continues at coordinate 328,103 of CAVTYZ010000018.1, forward strand.
ATCCTGCGCGCCGGTGAACGCGCCCTTCTCGTGGCCGAAGAGCTCGGACTCGATCAGCGTCTCGGGCAAGCGCGCCGCAGCTGACTTTGACGAACGCCCGTTTCGCTCCGCAGCGAGTTGTAGTGGACGGCCTGCGCGATGAGCTCCTTGCCCGTGCCGGACTCACCGCGGATGAGCACGGTCGTGTTGGTCCGCGCGACCTGCGCGACGGCCTCGTACACGCGCTGCATCGGGCCACTGTTGCCGACGATATTCGCGAAGTCGTATCCCTCGCGCAGTTCCTGCTTGAGCCGCGCGTTCTCGGTCACGAGGCGTTTGTGCTGCGCGGCCACGAGCCGCTGCACCTTGACCGCCTGCGCGAGGAGCGACGCGACGATGCTGAAGAATTTCGTGGACCGGTCGTAGTTCCTGTCCGGCAGGTACTTGACCGTCACGCCCAGCGCGCCGACCGGCTGGCGGTCGATCGAGACCGGGACGCACAGGAAGCTGTGCTCCTCGGTGCCGTTGTCCTGCCGGCCGAAAATCTGCTGAACGAGACCCGGCTCGGCGGTCATGCGTGGCACGACGACGAGCCTGCCGGACTCGATGACACGGCCGATGACCGAGCCGCCGTTGAGCGCGGCCGGCTGCGGCGGCCGGCCGGGGCCGGCGACGGCCTCGACCGTGGCCTCGCGCGTGTCCTTGTTGACGAGGATGAGCGCGCTCCGGACGGCGTCGTGATGACGGCTCAGGGTCTCGAAGACGTCCTGGAACGCCGTCCGGAGGTCGAGCGTGCCGGCGAGCGCCTGGCTGATCTGCAGCAGACTCGAGAGCTTCTGGATTTCACGGGATCGGCGTTTCTCGAGACGGTCCTGCAGGGCTTTCAATGGCGGGCGCTCCTGGAAATTAGAAACCGACAAAAATGTCTGTCGAAAATCTCAACGCCTCAACATTGTCGGGCGAGAGACGGAGCGGCGTCAACCTCGGCGTTGTGACGGCGAGCAGGATCACGAAGAAGGCATGAAGAAAGCCAAGAGTCCTGGCCTTCTTCACGGCTTCACGGTGAAGGCTTGTGCGATGAGCGCGTCTGAGTTACAGCTCTCTCAGCGCTTGCGAGATCGGGAGCCGCGCGGCGCGGATGGCGGGAAAGATGCCGCCGATGAAACCCATGATGAGCGCGTAGATGAGGCCAAGGACCATCAACGATGGCGTGACACGAAACGCAAACGCCACCTGGCTGAACGTCTGAAAATTCATCGTTGACGTCTGGATGCCGTTGAACGCGACGTACGCGATCAGCGCGCCGGCGAACGCCGCCGAGCGCGGCCAGGGCGAGCGACTCGCCCATGACCGAGAACAGGACCGAGAACGTGTTGAAGCCGAGCGCCCGCAGCGTCGCGATCTCGCGGGTCCTCGTCGCAACGGCCGAGTACATGGTCAGCACGGCGCCGAAGATCGCCCCGACGCCCATGAGCGTGGCGATCGTGAAGCCGATGCCATTGATCAAACTCGTCATCATGTTCGACTGCGCCGCGTAGTATTCGCTCTCCCGGCGGACCTGCACGTCCAACTGGGGGTTGCTGGTCAACCAGTTCTTGAAGGAGTCGAACGAGCCGGGCGAATCGAGCCTGGCCAGCACCGACTGGTATGAGTTGCCGCGGCGGTAGGCGCCCTGAAGCACGCGACCGTCGCACCAGACCTCGGTCTCGGCCGCCGACCCGTTGCTCGAAAAGATGCCGACGATCTTGAGCGACATCTCGCCGGACTTGAACTCCGAACCGAGGTCCACGCCGGCAAACTGGTCGACGGCCGCGCGACCGACGATCGCCTCGTTCGTGCCGAACGTGAACAACCGGCCTTCGACAATCTGCAGCTCCCGGCGCACCTGCTGAAAGGTTGGCTCGACACCGCGCAACGGCACGTTGGCGCTCGTGCCGCGTCGATCGTTTGTTCAGATCGACGATCACGAAGAGTTCGGCCGAGGCGACTGGCCGGCCGCCGGCCTGGCTGATGCCGGGCGCCTGCTTGATGATGTCGGTCTCGGGGCCGCCAAGGTTGCTCGTCATCTCCGAATCCGCGCCGCTTCGCATGACCAGCACGCGATCCGGCGAGCCCGCATCGGCCATCGCGATCCTGAACCCCTCCGCAATCGACAGCACGGCGATCAGGACGATGACGACCCCGGCGATGCCGATCATGCCGACGATCGACGAGCTGAGCCTCTGGGGAATCGTCCGGATGCTCAGGAGCGTGACCGCCACCGTCTGCTGAATCCACCTGATCACGGTCAGTTCCTCCTCAACGCGTCGACGATCCGAAGGCGCATGGCGGCCATCGCCGGGAGCGCGCCTGCCAGAAGCGCCAGACCGACGCACAGCAGGGCACCGATGGCGACGTCCCGGCCCCGCAGGATGAACACCGGCAGAAAGGCGTTGTTGAAGCTGCCCTGGCTCACGAGGAACCACATGATTCCGATGCCCAGCCCGCCGCCGATGACGGCCATCAGCAGCGTTTCGGCGAGCACGATCGAGACGATCGTCAGGTTCGGAAATCCCAGGGTCTTCAAGACCGCGAGCTCGCTCGTGCGCTCGCGAACCGACTGGGCCATCGTGTTCGCGGTCACCAGAAAAAACAGCGTGAAAAGGACCGCGGCGACGATGGCGACCACGAGGGCGCTGATGTTGCCCACCTGGTTGACGAAGCCCTGCAGGAACGCCTTCTCGGTGGACGTCTTGGTCTCGGCCGACGAGTTCGCGAACTGGGCGTCGAGGCTTCGTGCGATCTCGGCGGCACGAGGCGGGTCGTTCACCTTGATGACGTACCACCCGACCAGTCCCTGCCCGATCAGCCGGTTCTCGTCGAAGTAATCGTAGCGGAAGAAGAAATTCGTCTTGTCGAACGTGGCGTCCGCATCGTAAATCGCCGAGATGTTGAAGTCCCAGGTGTTGCCCTGCTTGGGCCGCCAGATCGTGGCCTGAATCGGGATGCGATCGCCGATCTTCCAGCCGTACCGGTTGGCGAGGTCCCGGCCAATCAGCGCTCCCTGCCGGTCCGCGAGCCACGCCTTCATCTGATCGGGCGGCACGCGAATCTCCGGGTACAGGCTCACATAGCTCTGCGGATCGATGGCCATGACGGCGAAGGCGTTGGCGGTGTTCTGGTACGTCCCGCCGAACCACGACGCGTGGCTCGCCGCCGTCACGCCGGGCGTCGCTTCGATGTCCCGCAAGTACACGATGGGCAGAGGTTGAATGAGGCTGACCTTGTGCATCATGGCCAGCCGGTCGACGCCCGCCACCTCGACACCCATCGAGAACGCGGTCCGGATCGTCATCAGGAACGCGTAGAGCACGAACGAGATGAAGATCACGGCGATGGTGAAGATCGTCCGGAATTTCCGGCGCAGCAGGTTGCGCCAGACGAGGTGGAAGAACTTCATCACGCCGCCCCTTCCAGCAGCCCCTTGTCGAGGTGCAGCGTGCGGCGCGCGCGCTCGGCCGCGTGCGGGTCGTGCGTCACCATGACGATCGTTTTGCCGTAATCGCGATTGAGACTCTCGAGCAGATCGAGGATTTCGTCGCCGGCCTTGCGATCGAGGTCGCCGGTCGGTTCGTCGCACAGCAACAGCGTGGGGTCGGTCACAATCGCGCGGGCGATCCCCACGCGCTGCTCCTGGCCGCCGGAGAGCTGGCGCGGGTAGTGCCGGGCGCGCGAGGCGAGGCCCACGACCTTCAGCGCGATCTCGACACGCTTGCGCCGTTCGGTCTTCGAGAGCGGCATCAGCAGCAACGGCAGCTCGACGTTGCGCTCGGCCGTCAGCACCGGCAGCAGGTTGTAGAGCTGGAACACGAACCCGATGTTCTGCGACCGCCAGCGTGACGAGGCCGTTGCTGCCGAGGCCACTGATCGTCACCCCGCCGACGTCGACCGATCCTGAACTCGGCTGGTCGAGGCCTCCGAGCAGATTGAGCAGCGTGGTCTTTCCCGAACCCGACGGCCCCATCAGCGCGAGAAAATCGCCCTGCGGAATGTCGAGGTTCACGCCCCGGAGGACGTCGATGCGCTCGCTGCCGCGGGTGAAGTACTTGTGCACGTTCTCGACTCGAACAAGGTTGGTCTCGGAAGGCATCAGGCTCTCCAGCGACAACACTCAGGACGCGGGCACGACCACGCGCATGCCGTCTCTGATCGTCGGAGGCGGGGAGATCACGACCCGGTCGCCGCCCTGCACGCCTGCGCGAATTTCGACGCGGTCACCATCCGCGCCGCCAATCTGGACGGCGCGCCGCTCGACCATCTCGCCGCGGATCACGAACACGAACGACTGGTCGCCCTCGGTGCGGACGGCGGCCTTGGGCGCGAGCGTGACCGGCTGCGCGGCCACCGTCGTCTGGTCGTCGGGCGCGCGAAGGAACGTCACTTTCACGCCCATGTCCGGAAGAATCCGCGGGTCGAGCTCGCGGAAGCCGATGCGGACGAGCACGGTCGCCTTCTGGCGATCGGCGGTCGGCACGGTCGTAATCACCCGCGCCGGGATCTGCAAGTCGGGATAGGCGTCGAGGACGGCGGTGACGTCCTGGTTCTCGCGGACGCGATTGATGTAGCTCTCGTTGACGTCCACTTCGATCTCGAGCGAGCTCATGTCCACGATCGTGCAGATGCCCGTGCGCGTGAAGCCGCCGCCCGCCGAGATCGGCGACACCATCTCGCCCGGTTGCGCGTCCTTCGAGATCGCCATGCCGCTGAACGGCGCGCGCACGATCGTGTCGTCGAGCGCCGTCTCTGCACTTCGACTTGCCGCTCGGCGACCGCCGTCTGCTGCTTCAGCGCGTCGATGCGGGCGGCCGTGGAATCGAAGTTGGCGCGCGCTGCGTCGAGCTCGGCCACCGTCGCGACGCCGATTTTCGAGAGCTTCGAGAGCCGGTCCAGATTGATCCGGGCCTCATCGAGCCGCACTTCGTTTTCGCGGACCGCGCGTCGCGACGCTTCGGTCTGCGCCTCGGCGAGCGCCAGAGCGGCGCGGAACGTGGAATCGTCGAGCCGGGCGAGGATCTGGCCTTCCCTGACAGCCATCCCTTCCTCCACGTTGACTTCGACGACTTTGCCGGTGATTTTGGCGGAGACCGTCGCCCGACGCCTCGCCGTGACGTAGCCGGATGCGTTCAGCACGGCTGCCTGTGCACCCGCCGCTCGCACGGTGACCGTGGCCGCTTCAACCTCGAGCGGACGCTCGCGCGTCAGCCACAGCCACGCGCCAAGGCCCGTCGCGCCGATGAGCGCGAGCGCCACGACCCAGCCAATCCACCGACGATTCGTGACGGTGACGGGCTCGCGTTCGATGCGCAGTGCGGCAAGGTCATCCTTCAGGTCGGCCATGAGCCCTTCACTATACCGAACCCAATGTGTCGTACGGGGTCAGGGTCGGGCGTGGGGGAATCGGTGAATGGGGGGGTGGGGTCGGTGAATGGATCGAATCCATTGATGATTTGAGATGTGAAATTGATGATTCATTGACGATTTCGGATTGATGATCGGCGATTGACGATTGAAGGCTCTCAATCCTCAATCCCCGATCATCAATCCTCAATCATCAATGGATCATCAATCTCAAATTTCAAATCATCAATGCAGGATTGCTATCGCCCGGCCACCCCCATCCACGGCCGGGTCAGGTAGTCGTTGAGCGTCAGGCCGAAGAGGATGAAGAGCCAGAAGAGACCGGCGATGGCGACGGTCTTCGTGAGCGGCGTGTTGTACCGCAGGCCCATGAAGTAGATGACGACGAGGCTGGCCTTGCCGAGCGCGACGCCGAGGGCGATGGGTGTGTTCAGCCAGCCGAAATCCTGCAGTGGCGACGACGTAGGTCGAGGCCCGTCAGGACGAGCAGGGACGACAAAGATCGGCGACGTACGTTCGAACCGGAACGATGATGTGTTCGCTCGACATGCTAGCCTCAGTGCGCGGCGCCGCCCACGTGCGCTCCCAGCAGGTACAGCAGCGGGAACAGGAAGATCCAGACGATATCGACGAAGTGCCAGTAGAGGCCCGACACTTCGACCGGCGTGTAGTAGCTCGCCGAGAACCGTCCGCGCCAGGCCATGGCGAGAATCACGAGCATCAGACCGATGCCGACCACCATGTGCAGGGCGTGAATGCCCGTCATCATGAAGTAGATCGAGAAGAAGAGCTGCTGCTGATTGGCGAAGCGGCAGGCTCATGTCGAAGTTCGGACCGGGCACGAGATGGTGCTCGAACTTCTCCGCGTACTCGAAGTACTTCACGATCAGAAACACCGATCCGAAGATGATCGTCAGGATCAGATTGATGATCTGTCCCTTCGTCGATGCCGGTCTGGGCCGATCGCACCGCCAGCGCCATCGTGAGCGAGCTGCACGATCAGCACGCCCGTGTTGAGCGCGCCGAGCGCGACATTGAGGTGGTTGCTGCCGAGGACCCACGCCTCCGGATACAGGATCCGGTAGAGGATGTAGATCATGAACATGCCACCGAAGAACATGATTTCGGTGACGAGGAACACCCACATCCCGAGGATCGACGCCTCGAGCTGCTGCTCCATGCTGTAGAAGTGGTGCTGCAGATTCGGGTTGTGCGCGTGCTCGCCGTGTCCGGCCGCGTGATGACCGGTCATGACGTCGGCGCCGGCGCCGCCCCCGTTCGGGGCCTCGTGCAGCTGAGGAAGTCCGGCGACTATCCAACGTGAACCTCCCGGCGCGGCTTGTAGTTGTAGGCCGGCTCGTCGACGATCGGATCCTCGTCGAAGTTGAATGTCGGCGGCGGCGACGGCACCGTCCACTCGAGCCCCTTGGCGCCCCACGGATTGGCCGGCGCCTTGGCGCCCTTGATGAGCGAGTAGGTCAGATAGAACGCCGGGAGGGCATATGCCATCGCCAGAATCGACGCGCCGGCGGTGGACAGGACGTTGAGCACCTGCCATTCTTCCGGATAGGAGTGGTACCGGCGCGGCATGCCCATGTAGCCCAGCACGAACTGCGGGAAGAACGTCAGGTTGAACCCGACGAACACGAGAATGGCGCACGCCTTGCCGGCGGTGTCGTTGTACATTCGGCCGGTCATCTTCGGCCACCAGAAGTGCACGCCACCCATGTAGGCCATGATCGCGCCGCCGACCATGATGTAGTGGAAGTGAGCGACGACGAAGTAGGTGTCCGTCAGGTGGATATCCAGGCCCATCGTCGCGAGGAAAAGGCCGGTCAAGCCGCCAATCGTGAACACGCCCATGAAGCCGAGGACCCAGTACGTCGGCGACTCCCACGTGACCGAGCCCTTGTACATCGTCGCGGTCCAGTTGAAGGTCTTCACCGCCGAGGGAACGGCGACGAGCATCGTGATGATCGAGAACACGAGGCCGGCATAGATCGACTGGCTGCTCACGAAAAGGTGATGACCCCAGACGAGGAAGCCGAGGATGGCGATCGCCAGACTCGAGAACGCCACGAAGCTGTATCCAAACACCTGCTTGCGCGAGATCGCCGACACCAGCTCGCTCATGACGCCCATGCCGGGCAGGATCATGATGTAGACGGCCGGGTGCGAGTAGAACCAGAACAGGTGCTGGAAGAGTACCGGGTCGCCGCCGCGGGTCGGATCGAAGAAGCCGAGGTTCAGCGACCGCTCCGCGAAGACGAGCAGCACCGTGATCGCGACGACCGGCGTGCCGAGAATCATGACGAGACTGGTCGCGTAATGCGCCCAGACAAAGAGCGGCAGGCGGAACCAGGTCATGCCGGGCGCGCGCATGCGGTGGACCGTGACGATGAAATTCAGGCCGGTGAGGATCGACGAGAAACCCGTGATGAACACGCCCAGCGCGGCCGTGGACACCGCCGTCTGCGACGCCACGGAGCTGTAGGGCGTGTAGAACGTCCAGCCGGTGTCGAGCCCGCCGCTGAACACCGCCGCAAGTGTGACGATCGCGCCGATGACGTAGATGTACCAACTGATCAGATTGATGCGCGGGAAGGCGAGATCCTTCGCGCCGATCATGATCGGCAGCAGGAAGTTTCCGAGCGTCGCCGGGATCGACGGGATCAGGAAGAAGAAGACCATGATCACGCCGTGAAGCGTGAAGAGCTTGTTGTACGTGTCAGCCGTCCAGAGGTCGCCCGCGCGGCGTCAGCAGCTCGAGGCGGATGCCGGTCGCAAACATGCCGCCGACCGCGAAGAACACCGTGATCGACATCAGGTACAACATCGCGATGCGCTTGTGGTCCTTCGTGAGGAGCCACGCCGCAACGCCGTACGGTCGCGTCGAGATAACTGTTGCGGGTGGTGGTGTCGCTCGTCATAAACACACTCGCTACTGGGCCGCCGGCTTCGCCGTCGCCGTGGGCTTCAGGGACTTCACGTACGCGATGAGCGCCATGATCTGCTCTTCGGTCGCCTGTCCCTGGTACGGGGGCATGAGGGACGGGCTCGGGAAGCCCCGGACGACCTTCGCCGACGGGTTCACGATCGACTCGCGCAGGTAGTTGTCGTCGGCGACGACCGTGCGGCCGTCGGCCAGCGTCTCGGTCCTGCCGAACACGCCGTTCAGGATCGGGCCGAGGCCGCTACCGTCTTCCACGTGACACGTGTTGCAGGCGAACTGGCCGTTGAAGAGCTCGCGGCCGGCTTCGACCGGCGTCACCACGGGGCCCGTCGCCGCGACCGTTCCGCCGGCCGCGAGCAACGCTTCGTAGTCCTCGGGCGCCATGGCGATGACTTCGCCGATCATCCCCGAGTGCTTCGTGCCGCAGTACTCCATGCAGAACAGGTGATACGTTCCCGGCACGGTCGCCTTGAACCACAGCGTCGTCAGCCTGCCCGGGACCACGTCCATCTTCACGCGGAAGGCGGGGATCGCGTAGTCGTGGATCACGTCCTCGGAGCCGAGCGTGACGCGCACGTTGCGGCCGACGGGGACGTGCATCTGGTTGATCTCGCGAACGCCCGTCGGATGCTGCACTTTCCACATCCACTGTTTGCCGACGACGAAGATGTCCATCGAGTCCACGGGCGGACGCGAGAGCCGGAAGAACAAGTCCGCGCCCCACACGAACATCACCATCGACAGGATGAACGGCACAATCGTCCACGAGAGCTCGAGGATCAGCGAGCCGTGGATGTCCGCGCCGACTTCGTCAGGATGCCGCCGGCGGAACTTGATCGCAAACACGAACACGAGCGCCGCGATGAGCACGACGAAGAAGGCGCTGACCGCCGCGATGAACAGGTAGAGCAGGTCCATCTCGGTCGCCACCGACGACGCGCTCGGAGGCATCAGGGGGAAAGGTGTCATCTAGCGAATACCCGTTGCGGTGCCCGTGACCGCGCTGCGCCTGCCGCCGCTCGCGGCGCAGGTTCATCAGGATGAACGTGCCAAGACCGAGCACCGTCAGAACACCGCCCAGCCGGACGATGTTGGTGATCGCGAAACCGTACTTTCCGCTCTCCGGATCGTAGTGGTAGCAGAAGAGCAGCATCTGATCGACGGCGCTGCCGATGCGGTGATCCGCGGCTTCGACGAGCGCCAGCCGCAAATCGACGGGCGCGAACTCGATACCGAACAAGTAGCGCGACACCTTGCCCTCAGGCGTGAGCACGGTGATCGCCGCGGGGTGCGCGTACTGATCGATCGCCGGGTCGTACTTGTAGTGAAAGCCGACCGCATCGGTGACGCGCCGGATGTCCTCTTCCCGGCCCGTGAGGAAGTGCACACCGCTCTCGGTGCCCGGCCGGCCGTACCGCTTGAGATAGGCGGCGCGCTTCGCGGCGGCCATCGCCGGCGTTTCGCCCGCGTCGAAGCTGATGCGCGACGACGTCGAACTCCTGGCCGGCGTTGAACGTGAGCGCTTCGAGCGATCCGACGAGGCCGTTGAGCACCTGCGTGCAGAGCATCGGGCACTCGTAATACACGAGCGCGAGCACGACCGGCCTCTTGCCGAAGTAGTCCCCGAGCGTCACGTGGCGGCCGTTCTCGTCCACGAAGGGCGTGTCGAGCGGCACCTGCTGAATCGAGGCGCTGTTCGAGCCCGGCGTCCTTCAGAATCGGAATCTGTTCGAGCGCGGCGGGACCTGGAGGCGGCACCGACAGCGGCGCGGACGGCTGCGCGAAAGACGGCGAGGCAAGCGACGCCACGCAACACGGCGCCCGCCAGCGTCCTCCACGCGAAGATTCGTCCGCCATCCATCACGTGATCCTCAGTGTCCGCCGGCTCCACGCGCGGGCGCGGGCTGCCGCCGGCGGCGGCTGGCGGCAGGCCGGAGTTGGCGGCTGCGGCAGGCTGCGCGCCAGGCCGCGTCGGCAACCCACGCTCGAGAAGCAGCGTCTTCGCGCGATCGATCGGGATCCGCACGGTGCCGGCGCTGCGATCGACCCATCCGTACGCGGACAGGCTGGACGTCTCGTTCGACCGATGCTCCCGAGCGCAATCGGCTCGGTGACGAGCAATGCCGGCTGCGGCGACTCCGGGGTGCTGGTAATCATGCGCCCGCGTTCGATCTCCGGCCGCGGCGCGTTCGGCGGCCAGCGGCGCACGCGCCGCATCGCCGCGGTCCACCCGCCACTGCCATGAACTCGAACCCGCCCCACACGATGAGCTGGCACGCGACCGTCGTCACCGTGAGGATGACGACGAACCAGACGATGCCGCTGTAGCTGACGCCGTCGCCTTCGATCGGCGCCGCGCCGTGGACGTGCTTAGTGTCCGCCATGAGCCACTGCTTCCTTGAAGTACGGGTCATGCGCCGGGACGAGCGAACGCCCGGCCAGATTGCGCCAGAACAACGCGAGCCACACCGCGCCCATCGCAAACACCACGGCGAAGTCGAGCCAGTGCAGGCTCGACCCCTCGGTGCGGAATACCGGTCCGATCGTCCACGTGATATCCACGACGCGCATGACGAGAACGAGCAGCGCCACCCACCGCACCGCCGCCGGGTTGCGCTTCAGGTCGCGCGACAGCAGCATCACGAAGGGCAGCACGAACTGAAGCAGAAGGATCGCGATGCTGATGGGCGCCCACGGTCCGTGCAGGCGTTCGAGGTAGAACGGAACCTCTTCCGGCAGGTTCGCGGACCAGATGATGAGCAGCTGCGAGACCGAGAAGTACGCCCACAGCATGATGAACGCGAACATCAGTTTGCCGAGGTCGTGGAAGTTGTCCAGATTCGCGACGCGCGACATCGGCTGGAACTTCACGAGACCCGACAGCACGATGATCGTGAACGCCATCGTCGAGAGTCCCTGTCCGCCGATGGTCAGGATCCCGAAAATCGTCGAGTACCAGGCCGGATCGAGCGACATGATCCAGTCCACGCTCATGAACGTGACGGTGAGCACGTAGAGCACGAGGCCGGGGGCTGAGAGCAACCGGAACCGGCGGGTCTTCGGTCCCGGCGGCAGGGCAGGTTTTTCGTCCTGCTCCTTCGACCACTTGTTGAGCAGGAAGATCAGCGCGCCCCAGATGACGAAGAACATCGCCGCCCGCAGGTAGAAGAACGACGGGTTCAGGTACGCCGCCTTGAGATGGACCATGTGGGCCACTTCTTCGGGCAGCGTGTCGACGGGCTGCGCCCACTTGTACAACGCCGGCAGGTTCATCGCGATCGGGATGAAGAGCACGGCCATGAGCGGCAGGTTGCGCGTGGCCGCCTCGAGAATGCGCCGCGACGGGAACGTCCAGGCGCCGCCAGTCAGGTGCTGAATCATCAGCACCGCGAGCGGGCCGAGCGTCAGGCCGATCCAGAAGATGTAGGCGATGAGGTACGACTGCCAGATGACGCCCGGCTCGACGAGCGGCTTGCCGAACGCCAGGCCGACCGCGCCGATCGCTGCGGAAGCCGCAAGGCCGATGAGGCAAAGGAGCATCGACTGGCCGCGGAGCCGGCCCAATTCCGTCGTTGGCCGCGCGAACAGCGCCGCGTCGTCCAGCGTTCCGTGTGTGTGCATGGCCATGACTCAGCGCCCTCCCGCCGGGGCACCCGTCGGAGCGGGCGTCGCTGCAGGCGCGGCCGCCGTGCCGGCCGCGTTGAGCTTCTGGAGCTCGTCCGCAGGCACGTCGGCCGTCGTGGCGTTGTGGCTCAACTGCAGTGCGCGGATGTAGGCCGACGATGCGCCAGCGGTCCTCGACCGGGACCTGCGTCCGGTAGTCCGGCATCGTCGCGAACCCGTTGGTGATGACGTCGAAGAAGTATCCCGGCGGCGCCTGTCGCAGCCGATCGATGTGGTACGACGGCGGCTGCTATAGCCGCGCTGCACCACGACGCCGGTGCCTTCTCCGCGACGGTCGTGACATGGCGAGCAGTAGATGTTGAAGCGCTCCTGGCCGCGATCGAGGTCCGCGCGGGTGATCGCGAACGGGAACACCGTGGACGCCTGTCCGCCGACCTTGCCCGTTTCCATGAGCTCGTCGTCGCCGCGCCGTCCGCGCGGCACCGTGCCCGGCACGAGCGGCTGAGCGGAGGCGCCGCCCGTCAGGACCGGGCTCGCTTCCAGCGGGTCGTACCGCGGCGCGTCGTGCATGTCCTGGCGGCAGCCGACCGCGCCGATGAAAGCACTGCCACCACGGCTGCCGAACGAGCGAGCACGACGCGCCGCGAGGGCAAAGGGCAAAGGGCAGAGGGCAGAGGTCTGGTGGGCCGCTTCGCGGCCGACTTTTCTCTCTTCAAGAGAAAGATGGCACGCGCCAGAAGGTTCCTGACACCTTTGCCCTCTGCCCTTTGCCCTCTGCCCTTGCCAGAGGTGGCTACTCATCAACAGCCACCACAGCTCTTCGCGCCGAGTCCCGCGAGGAACGCGCGCGTGTTCTCGAGCTCGAACTTCGGATCGGTCGCTTCGATGACCAGGAAGAACGTGTCCTGGCTGGCCCGTTCGAAGCGCTTGACGTTGAACACCGGGTGATACGGCCGCGGCAGGCCGTTGAGCACCAGCATGCCGACGACGGCCGCGAACGACGCAAACAGGATCGTCGTCTCGAACGCCGGCGGAATGAAACTCACCCAGGCGTTGTACGGCCGGCCGCCGACGTTCATGGGATAGTCGATGACCGACGTCCAGTACTCGAGGCCCCATCCGGCGGTGAGCCCCGTCAGGCCGCCCGCGAGCACGATCGGCGCGACGGAACGTTCGCGGAAGCCGAGTGTTTCCGCCAGGCCATGAATCGGAAACGGCGAAAACGCGTCCTTTTTCGTGTAGCCGGCCGCGTGGGTCCGCTCGGCCGCGCGCAGCAGGGCCTCGGCGGAATCGAACTCCGCCATCAGGCCGTGGAGCGCCGGCGCCGTTGACTCGGCGTGCGACATCAGTGCGACCCTTCCTCGGCCGGCGGCTTCGGATTGGCTTCAGGCAGCAGCGTCCGCACCTCGAAGATCGAAATCATCGGCAGCAGGCGGACGAACAGGAACATCAGCGTCGTGAAGAGGCCGATCGTGCCGGCGAGCGTCATGAAGTCCCAGATTGTCGGGTAGTACATCTCCCACGACGAGGGCAGGAAGTCGCGGTGGAGGCTGGTCACGATGATGACGAATCGCTCGAGCCACATGCCGACGTTCACGAACATGCAGATGCGCGAACACCACCAGCATGTTCTGGCGCATCCGCTTCGACCACAGGAGCTGCGGCACGATGAAGTTGCAGAGCGAGCAGCATCCAGTACGACCAGGCGTACGGTCCGTAGTAGATGCGGTTCTTCATCATGAACCGCTCGTACTCGTTGCCGCTGTACCAGCCGAAGAAGGCCTCGCACGCGTAGCCGTACACGACCACGAGCCCCGTCACGAGCGTCACCTTGGCCATGTTCTCCATGTGGCGCATGGTGATGAAGTCGTGGAGCTTGAACATGGCCCGCAGCGGAATCGCGAGCGTGAGCACCATCGCGAAGCCGGCGTAGATCGCGCCGGCGACGAAGTACGGCGGGAAGATCGTGGCGTGCCAGCCGGGCAGCACCGACACCGCGAAGTCGAAGCTCACGACCGTGTGCACCGAAAGCACCAGGGGCGTCGAGAGCCCGGCGAGCAGCAGGTACGCCTTCTCGTAGCGCGCCCAGTGGTGCGCCGACCCGCGCCAGCCCATCGCCAGCAGCCCGAACAGCCGCTTCAGCACCGGGTGTTCCGCCTTGTCGCGGAACGTCGCCAGGTCGGGAATGAGACCGGTGAACCAGAAGAGCAACGAGACCGTGCCGTAGGTCGAGACCGCGAACACGTCCCAGATGAGCGGGCTGCGGAAGTTCGGCCACAGGCCCATCGCGTTCGGGTACGGGAACAGCCAGTAGATCGCCAGCCACGGGCGGCCGGTGTGCACGAGCGGGAAGATCGCGGCGCAGGCGACGGCAAACAGCGTCATCGCCTCGGCAAAGCGGTTGATCGACGTGCGCCAGTCCTGCTTGAAGAGGAGCAGGATGGCCGAGATCAGCGTGCCGGCGTGGCCGATGCCGATCCACCAGACGAAGTTGATGATGTCGAACGCCCAGCCGACCGGAACGTTGTTGCCCCAGATGCCGATGCCCTTCGCGAGGAGCCAGACCAGCGAGACGTTGAGGCCCATGAGCAGCATGAACGCGATCGCGGTGATCGGGAACCACACGAGCGGCGTGTGCTTCGTCAGCACGATGCCCGTCAACTTGTCGGTGATCGAGGCGTACGTGTGTCCGGGCGCCAGAACCGGAATGGCCTGGTGAATGTCGTCGTGCGGATACTGCGTGGCTGCCACGAATCGCTCCTTCGCCCTAGCTCGGACTTCAGCTCGGGGTTCGGGTTCCTCACCACCGCCAGGTACGACGTGCGCGGCCTCGTCCCGAGATCCTCGAGCAGGCCGTAGTTGCGCTCCTGCTGCTTCATCACGGAGACGCGGCTCTTCGGATCGTTCAGGTCGCCGAACACGATGGCGTCGGCCGGGCACACCTGCTGGCACGCGGTCTTGATCTCGCCGTCCTGCAGATCGCGGCCTTCGGTCTTCGCGTCGATGCGCGCGAGGTTGATGCGCTGCACGCAGTACGTGCACTTCTCCATCACGCCGCGGCTGCGGATCGTCACATCCGGATTGCGCTGCGGCGACGATCTCCTGCGTCGTGAAATCGGAGTAGAGCAGGAAGTTGAACCGCCGCACCTTGTACGGGCAGTTGTTCGAGCAGTAGCGCGTGCCCACGCAGCGGTTGTAGACCATGTCGTTCAGCCCCTCGTCGTTGTGGACGGTGGCTGCGACCGGACACACCGGCTCGCACGGGGCGTTCTCGCACTGCATGCACGGCACCGGCTGGTTGTAGGTGCCCGCGGGCTCCGCCGGATCGCCCTCGAAGTAGGTGTCCACGCGGAGCCAGTGCATCTCGCGGCTCCGTTCGACCTGCGCCTTGCCGACGACCGCGATGTTGTTCTCGGCGACGCACGCGACCACGCAGGCCGTGCATCCGGTGCAGGCGTTGAGATCGATCGCCATGCCCCAGCGATGCGTCGCGTCCTTGCTGTGCGGATGGTCGCCGGCCGGCGGGTAGATCGTCAGCGTCTTGGGCGGCACGTGCGGCCCGAGCGCGGCGACCGCGTGAGAGTCCTTGCGCAGTTCCTCGACGTTCACCACGCGAACGGCGTGGCGGTCTTCCATCGAGAAGTGGTTCTGCGTCGACACGACCAGGTACGAGTCGCCGGTGACCGAAACCTCGGCGCCACCGTCGAACCAGGGCATGCGCGACGTCCGCAGTCCGAACACGTCGTGCCCGACGCCCGTGCCGATGCGTCCGGCGCGGCGCCGGCCGTAGCCGAAATTCACGACGACCACATCGTCGGCCGTGCCCGGCAGAACCCAGACAGGCAGGCGCGCGGTGCGGCCCTGATAGCGAATCTCGAGAACGTCTTGATCCCGGTTGCCCGCGCGAGCTGACGGGAATGTTGAGCCGTTCAGCCGTCCGCGCGCTGATGTACGCGACGTTGTCCCACGCGATCTTCGTCAGCGGCCTCGGCAGCTCCTGCAACCAGCCGTTGTTCGCGTTGCGGCCGTCGAGGACGTACGGATCGGGCCGGAAAATGATCTCCATGCCCGTCGTGACGGGCGCCGGCACAGCGGGCACGCCGGCGCCGCGGGAGCGGCCGGCGTGGGCACCGCGGCGCCGCGCGGCCGCCGCAAACCTCGAGGTGCCCGCGACGAAACCGTCGTGAAGCGCGTGGCGCCAGAACACGTCGGCGTTGAGGAACGGCTGGCCGCCGGTGTCGCGAAGCGTCCAGGCGACCTTCGTCTGACCGCCGAACGCTCGCGTCCAGTACCCCTTGACGAGGTCCATGCCGCGCCCGGAGTCGCCGTTGATGGCGGCGATGAGCTCGGTGGCCGTGCGTCCGTCGTAGATCGGCGCGATCAGCGGCTGAATCAGCGACACCGTGCCGTCGAACGCGCGCACGTCGCCCCACGACTCGAGGTAGTGCGCTTCTGGCGCGTGCCAGTGACAGAGCTCGGCCGTTTCGTCGTGATAGAGCCCGAGGTGCACGCGGAGCGGCACCTTCTCGAACGTCGCGCGGAAATCGAGGTCTGCCGGCGCCGTGAAGATCGGGTTCGATCCCGAGGACGAACAGCACCTGGACGCGTCCGGCCGCCATGTCGGTGACGAGATCGGCAATCGACGCGCCGCCGTCGGCCGGCGATGACGGCCACCGGCGCGTCGTAGGTCACCGTGGCGCCGACGTTGCCGAGCGCCTGGTTCATGCCGCGCGCGAGCGCGTGGACCGCGGCCGGCTGATGGTCGCCGGCGACGACCACCGACGTTCCGCGGTGCGCGCCGAGGTCCTTGGCGATGGCCGGAATCCAGCGCGAGGCGACGTCGTTCGGCAGCGTGCCCGCCGTCGCGCCGGCAACGCCCAGCGCCGCGGCGAGCGAGCTCGCAAACGGCAGAATGTCGCGCGCCTTGAGCGCGAGACGATGATCGGCGTTCGCGCCGGTGACCGTCGGCACCGGCTCGACCGCGTACAGCCGGTTGAGCTGATCGCTCGGCGTGCCCATTCGGCGACGCGACGAGAAGTCCTTCGTGTAGCGAACGGCGGCCGGGCCGAAGCCAAGGAAATCGGCGTCGAGCGAGACGACGACGTCAGCGCGATCGAAGCGGTAGAGCGCCGACATGGCCGGCGCTCCGCCCTGCGGCGACGCCGAAGACCGGATCCCACTGATGCCACTTCGCCTGAGGCATGGCCGCAAGCAGCGCCTCGATCTGATCGATGAGCGACGGTGACGTGACCGGCTCGGTCAGAATACGGACGCCGGCGCCGCCCTTCGCGCGCTCGGGTGCGAGCGCGGCGTTGATCGCCTGGATCATCTCGCTCCACGTCTTGACTTCGCCACGGTCGATCACGTTTCGCGATCGGTCCGGGTCGTAGAGCGTGAGCACCGAGGCCTGGGCCAGAACGTCGGTCGCGCCGAGGCTGGCCGGATGCTCGGGATTGCCCTTCGAGTTTCGTCGGCCGGCCCATGTGGTTCTCGGCCAGGAGCGGCATGCCGACGCCGCCGAGCGGCATCGCCGTCGCGAAGAAGAGCGGCCGGCCGGGGATGATTTCCTCCGGTTGCCGGACGTACGGAACGATTTTCTCGGGAGGCTGCCGGGTGCAGGCGCTGACGCCGGCGAGTGCCAGCGAGGCGCCCATCAGCTTGAGGAACTGGCGGCGGCCGGCCGGATCGTTGAATTCCGAGGCCTGCGCCGGAAACTCCCGATGGACGTACTGCCGGAACTCGGGGGTGTCGGACAGCTCCTCGAGGCTTCGCCAGTAGGCGCGACCTTCGAGTCCAGCCAGCCGCGTGCGGATGTCGGCGAGGTTCATCGTTATCTCAGCTGTTGACGGTCTTCGGCCCGGGCATCGCGCTTGCGACTGACGCTCCGGTTGCTACCGGCGAGGAAGATGCGGTCGCTGTCACAATCACCGGTGGCAGGTCGAGCAGCTCGTCAGATGCTCCACGCTGGCCACGTTGTATTCCTGCTTCAACCGTGTGCCGATCGCGATCTGCCCCTCTTCAGGGTCCGGCACATAAGCTCATGTTGAAGACCTGATCGCGCGGCCGCAGGAACTTCTCCGGCGCCCGATGGCAGTTCAGGCACCACTCCATGAGCAGCGGCTGTGCCTGATACATGAGCGGCATCTGGTCCACTTGCCCGTGGCACGTGGCGCAGCCGACGCCTTGCTTCACGTGGATCTGGTGATTGAAGTAAACGAAGTCTGGTAGGTCGTGAACCCTAATCCAGGTCAAGATTTGTATTATTCCGAAAACTTGCCCGCACCGGTTCGAGAATCGGCGCGTTCGTCCAGATCTGCGAATGGCAGTTCATGCAGGTCTTGGTTGGCGGGATTCCAGCAAACGAGGAATTCTCGACGGACGTGTGACAGTAGCGGCAGTCGAGGCCGACGCCACCGACGTGGTGCGCGTGGCTGAACTGGACAGGCTGCTCGACGAACTCGTGTTGCCTGGTGACCCATCCGGACCGCATCAGGGTGAAGACGATCCATCCACCGGTGAGCACCAGGCCCAGCACCGCTGCGAGACTCATGCGGGCCGTGGCGTTGGCGCTGCGCGGGAAAAGCTGGCTCATAGCAGGCTGCGAAAAAGCGCCCTAAGCCTACATTGATCCGCGGGCTCGGCAACAGACATGTCAGCGCCGAACTGCGGATCACCGACCGAGTGCGCGACGCGGACCGGGCCGGACGCGCCGCGGAGGGGGCACCGGCCGGGCGAGATTCCGATGCCTCCTTATAATGTGAAACATTTCACAATCTTGTCAAACGCCTGGCGCTCACGCGCGAACGGCGTGCGCCGGCATGTAGGGCATGTAGAAATGTCAGGCCATGTAGAAAAACGCATGAGCCCTTCTACATGGTCTACATTCCTACATGACCTACATGCCCAGATCGATGCCCTTCACCGCTGACGTGATCGTTGCCGGCGCCGGTCCGGCCGGCGCCGTCGCGGCGCGAACGCTTGCTGTCCGCCGGTCTCTCGACGCTCGTCGTCGACCGCGCCGCGTTTCCTCGGAACAAGCCCTGCGGCGGCGGCATCAGCGTGCGTGCGCTGACGCGGTTCCCGTGGCTCGAAGCGGCGCTCGCCGACGTCGACGTGCACCGCATCAGCCGGCTGTATCTCGAAGGGCCCGGCAACACTTCTCTGAACCTGGCGACCGACGACCCGACCGTGCTGCTGATCCGCCGCGTGGAATTCGACCACGCGTTGGTTCGCGCGGCGGTTGCGGCCGGCGCCCGCGTCGAGTCGGGATTCGAGATTGCCCAGGTCGAGACGGGCCGCCGACGAAGTGACGCTTCAGGCGCGCGACGGCCGCCGGGTTTCGGCGCCGTTCGTCGTGGCCGCCGACGGCGTGCACAGCGTCATCGCCAAGCGTACGGGCGTGAACGCTCGCTGGCCGCGCACGCATCTCGCCATCGACATGATGGAGGAGACCCCCGTTTCGACGCTCGCGACGCCGACGCGGCCCGACGTGCTGTGGGTGGCCTACGCCTACAACGGTCTCGACGGGTACGCGTACGTCTTTCCGAAGACTGCGCACGTGAACGTCGGAATCGGATGCCTGCTGTCGCACTTCGATCAGCAGCGTCGATGCGGCGCCGTACGCGCTGCAGGAGCAATTCGTCTCGTCGCTCACGAGAACGCGGCGTGCTTCACGGCCGATCGGACCGGCAGTGCTTCACGCCCTTTCTGATTCCGGTCGGCGGCCCGTTGCCGCGTGCCTGGCACGGCCGCATCCTGTTCGCGGGTGACGCCGGCGGATTCGTGAACGCGATTACGGCCGAAGGGATCTACTACGCCATGGCGTCCGGCGAACTGGCCGGCCGCGCTATTGCGGCACGTGGCGCCGGGCAGCGGAGCCCGACGCTGTCGGCCACGCATACGAGCGCGCCTGGCGCACGGAGTTTGGCGCCGAGCTCGCTGATGCGGTGCTGATTCAGCGGCACGCGTTTGCGAGCCACGCGCGCGTCCGCGATGCCATCGCGGCGGTCGCGTCCATGCGCGGCGTCAGCGGCGCCATCCTGCAATACTTCCAGGGCAGGCTGCCGTATCGATCGTTGAGGCGGCGTCTGCTGCTACGATTTCCGCTCACCCTGTGGCGGATGGCGCGCCAGCATCGCGCCGCGGCGGCGCTCTAGTCTTAGGACTGGGTCAGTACACTCGTTCACGATGTTCCGCGTGCTCCTCGTCGTCCTTGTCGTGCTCGCCGGTGCGCTGCCGGCGGTCGCGCAGGACGCGCCTGCGGTCACCTACCGCGTGAGCTTCGAAGGCGCCGCGCATCACTGGCTCGAAGTGGAGGCGACGTTTCCGGGCGTTGACGCGCCGCCGCTTCGCGTTCGCATGAGCCGATCTTCGCCGGGTCGCTATTCCATCCACGAGTTCGCAAAGAACGTGTTTTCCTTCGACGCGTTTGACGGCACGGGCCGGCGATTGACCGTCGACGACGGCCGGAACCAGGACGAGTGGGCCGTCGCCGGACACGACGGCACGGTGCGGGTCGTCTATCGCGTCTTCGGCGATCACGCGGACGGCACCTACCTGGGCGTGGATACGACGCACGCGCACCTCAACATGCCGGCGACATTCATGTGGGCGGTGGGTCTGGACCTGCGCCCGATTCGCGTGACGTTCGTTCCGCCCGGCCGGCTCCAATTGGAAGGCGGCGACTCAGCTCTTCGCGTCGTCAGCGCCGTTCGAGTTCACCGCGCCGAACCTTCAGTACTTCATGGACAGCCCGACCGAGCTGTCGAACTTCCTGATGAGCACGTTCCAGGTCGAGCGACCGCGCCGGCAAGAGCGGCCACGTTCCGTGTCGTCGTCCACGGCAGGGGATCGCAGGCCGACGTCGACGCGCTCGCGGCGTTGATCCGGCGCGTCGTCGCCGAACAGGCCGAGGTGTTTGGTGAGTTTCCCGTTTTCGAGCCCGGGCACTACACGTTCCTCCTCGATCTGGTGGAGTGGGGCGACAGCGACGCGATGGAGCATCGGAACAGCACGTCGATCGCGATCCCGGGTTTGCCGATTCAGACGCCAGACGGCCGACGACTGGCGTTGTCGAGCATCGCCCATGAGTTCTTTCACGTCTGGAACGTCGAGCGCATTCGCCCGGCGGACCTCGAGCCGTTCGATCTTCACGCGCGCGAACGTCAGCTGCTGCCTCTGGTTTGCCGAAGGGTTCACCGACTACTACGAGGGGCTATTGCTCGCTCGCGCGGGGTCTCGCGGACGAGGCGCCCGTCTCGTCGGTGGCGAACGTCGCCAATCGATCGGGTCGTCTCGTGCGGTCGCCGGTCCAGATGAGTGAGCACGCGCCGTTTGCCGATCGTGCGGTGTCGAACGACATGACGGATCGCAGGCCGCAGCTACATCTCCTATTACCAGTACGGCCAGGCGCTCGCGCTGGCGTTGGACTTGTCGCTGCGGGCCGGACCGGCGGACGCCGATCGCTCGACGACTTCATGCGGCGTCTCTGGCAGGAACACGGACGTCCGGGAGGGCCTCGACCCGGATACGTGAGCCGGCCGTACACGCTTGCCGATTTGCGTGCGGCGCTGGTTGAAGTGTCTGGCGACCGACGATTCGCCGACGAGTTCTTCGACCGCTACATCGAGGGCCGCGACTGGCCCGACTTCGCGGCCTTGCTGTCACCGGCGGGCTACGTGGTGCAGTCCATGGCGCCTGGTCGAGGATGGATTGGCGATGTTCCGGTTGCGCCGGTAGACGGCGGGCTGGCGGTCGGACACGGTCGCGGTGGCAGGACGCTCGTGCCTTTCGGCACGCCGCTGTACGACGCGGGCGTCGACCTCGACGACGTGATCACGCAGATCGATGGTCAGCCCGCAACGCAGGCGGCGTGGAGCGCGAATCTCGCAGCGGAAACCTGGCGACCCGGTGACGCTCACCGTGCGCCGTCGAGACGGCCAGATCGTGTCCACGAAAGCCACCCTTGTCGCCGACCCGCGCATCCTCGTCGTTCCCGTCGAGGCCGCCGGCGTGGCGCCAACCCCCGCCCAACGCGCCTTCCGCGAATCCTGGCTGCATTGAGGTCGGGGACAGAGCCCTTTTCCACAGAATCAGCCGCAAAGGGGACAGAGCTGGCCCAGGCCGCTCTGTCCCCTTTGGGCTCGAAATTGTGGAAAAGGGCTCTGTCCCCGAAAGCGTCGACGTCCTGACCTGCACCGTCCAGTGCAGGCGCCTTGAGGCTGTGTCACGTCAGGTAGAAAAGCACGAGGATGACGAGCCAGATCGAGATCCACGAACATCCAGTAAAGAGAGACCCGCGCGGACGCGGCCTGCAGTCAGCGCCGGCATCACCCGCCGCGCGCGGCCCACCACCCACGCATTCGCGAGGCCGCCCGCCAGCACGTGCAGCGCGTGCAATCCGGTCAGCGTGAAGTAGCACGCGAGAAAGGTGCTGGCCGACGGTACGAGCCCTTCGAGGATGACCAACCGGTACTCGGCGCCCTTGATGAGAAGGAACGCGAACGCCAGGAACGTGCTGGCCGCGAGCCATCCCATCGCCTCGAGCGGATTGCGAGACCGGGCGCGCCAGATCGAAGCCGTGCAGCCGATGAGCACGAACGTGTTCACGAACGCGAAGCTGGGCTGGAGAACGCGGCCAACCGGCCAGGTGTCCGCTGACGCGCGAATCAACGCGTACGCGGAGAACAGCGAGCCGAACAGCATGATCTCCAAGGCCAGGAAAAGCCAGATTCCCAGCGTGATGTTCGTTGCGCCCGTGTCGCCACGCCGCTCGGTGGTGTATGGAATCATGCCGTGCATGCTGCCGAGCTGCGTGTAAAAGTCGGGAAGCAAAAGACCCGCATCGAGAATCGCCGCCTTTATACTGCCACTTCGGGCAGTCTTATCGAATTCCCTGTCACGACCATGCGAGCTTTCCCGATCGCGGCCGCCTTGACGTTGGTCCTGGCCGCGCCGCCGAGCTTCGCCGCCGAGCCCGTCGTCGCGGTGTGGTACCGAGGCACGCCTGCGGGCACGCCGCGGCTCGACGATCTGGCCGCCATCAAGGCCGCGGGCTTCGGAGCGATTACGTGGCCGTCTGGCGATGCACGAGCGGTCGCCGATGCCAGCCGGCTGGCGGAGACCGTGGGAATGGCGGTCGTCATTCAGCCTGACGCGCGCGCGGCTCCGCCGCTCGATGGCCGGATCAATATCGACCTCACACGGACCCGTGCGGCGGAGATGTCCGCCATCGTCTGGCGCGCCGTGGCTCGCGGCGTACGAACGGTCTCATTCGACCCGGTCATGCCGAAGGAACCGGCCTCGATCGGCCGGATGGCCGACATCGTGACTGGGTCGCGCCGGCCGTCGCGATCGCCCGTCAGTTGTCGGCGAACGCCGAGCTCATCGGCGCGCTTCGCCATGCGGCTTCTCCCGAGTTTCTCTCGCCTCGGCCATCGGCGCTCGATGTCGAGCTGCTCGAGGGTTCGCGGGCGTGGGTGATCATCGCCACCAACACGGGCCGGACTCGCGTGCGGGCCGAGGTCGCGCTGCCACGCGGCGTACCTTATGCGATCTGGGTGAGTCTCCTCGACGCATCCACGATCGCCATGCTCGATCGGTCCGACGGCGCGCAATGGAAGTTCGGGATCGACGCAGGCGCGGCCGCCGTCTATGTGATCGACAAAGTCAGTACTGCCGGAACGTGAGGTTGTAGCGTCCACGAAGATCGAGATCTTTCGGCGCGGTGCCCGGAATAATTCGCGAAACACCGTGATAGCAGAGGCGCGCCGGCCCTCCGAAGACAAACGCATCGCCGGAGTGGAGCGGGAATTCCGACACCGGCGCCCGACGCCGTGTGCCGCCAAAGAGAAACTTGGCCGTGTCCCCGATCGAAATCGACACGACCGGCAGGCCGGCCGCCAGCGACCGTTCCCCCTCGTCCTTGTCCTGGTGGAGCCCCATGCGGCCGTCGGCATCGTAATAGTTGAGGATGCAGATGTCGGCATCGAGCGTCATGCCGACAGACGTCGCGACGCGCGCGGCCAGCAGCGCGGAATTCGTCGGGCAACGGTGGTGCCGGCCGACCGTCGAAGTCACTCCGCGCCGCCTCGTATTGGTACGTCATCGCGTTCCAATGGCGGCCGAGGCACAACATTCGCACGTGCATGCGGCCGCCGCCGCGAACGACTGGAACGTAGGCCGGGCACGTCGCTGTCGAGCAGCGCCTGGCACGTATCGGCGACGTCGCGCTGTTCGGCCGTATCGAGAAACCGCTCGAGAAGAAACGCGCCCGGCGCGACTTCCATCAGCCCACCGTAGCACGCGGCAAATGGCCGTCGCGTGACTACTCAGCCGGCAACAGTCGCTTCAGCTCTTCAAACCAGTTGAGCACGACACGCGCCTCGGCGGCGACGGGGATTCCGACGAGCATCAGGAATCGCTTGCCGTCTGGATGCGCGTCGTACTGCGGGTTCCCACTCGGGCCCACGTCGGACACGAACTCCTCTCCGTCGAACAGCCGTCGCGAGGCGCCTGCGGAAAACGCTGCGCCGGTTTCGACGCCGACGGCCATCATGGCCGTGCCCGACCGAAAGAAGAGCTCGCGCGTGGTTCTCGACCACAGGGGCTGCGTCCCACCATTGGTCGAAATGGCGACATGTCCACCGGGTCCGGGATAGGGCCTCACGTACACCTCGTCCTGTCCCGACTCGTTCGACACGTACGCCATCCACCGTCCGTCGGGCGAGAACCGCGGTGCCCGTTCCTGAAACTGGCGTTCCGAGATACAGCGTCGGTGTCGCGCCGCCGGCGCTCGCGACCGTCCACAAATCCCTCTGACTGCCCGGTGTGTTGACGTAGTACGCGAGCGTGCGCCCGTCCGGCGACATGTCTGCCGGCCACTGCGGGAATTTGCTCTCGAGGACGACGGTCGGTTTGCCGCTGCCATCGGCCCGTACCCGGGAGATGCGATTCGGCGCCGGCGATGCGAAGAGAATGTCGCGGCCGTCAGGCGTCCATGTGTAAGGGAACAGGCGAGCCGTTTGTCCGAACGTCACGCGGGTGCGCCCGCCCCGCTCGAGGTCGATCACCCAGAGGTCCGGCCCAATTCCCACCGCGAGGCGGCGTCCGTCCGGAGACAGCCGTGGGAGCCAGTAGTCGCCGGGATCGAGGGCCAATCGCGTCACGGCTCCCGAGCGATCGACCCAGACAGGCGTCGTGCCGGACACGTCGCTACGTGGAACGTAGGCGAGCGTTCCGTTTCGCGAGAAGTGAGTCGTCCCGGAGCGGCCTCGTCGAGCACGCGCACTGGCTCGCCGCGAATGTCCAGAGTCGCTGGATCGAAGCGCGTAGCCCAGATGCGTTATCCCGTCCAAACACGAGATGACCGCTGTCGACGTAGCGTGGGAAGTTGCCATGGATGAGGTCCTTCTGAATCTCCGGTTCTGGTATTCAGTGCGGCGATCACCGGGGGTTGCCCGGGCCGCGCGCGCGTGAAAAGCAACCGTTCGCCATCGGGAAGAAAGTGGGGGTGGATGTGACTGCTCCCCTCGGTAGGCGTTGTGACGCGCCGAATCGTGCCGCCCGCCTCCGAGATCAACTGAATCCCGTCCAGACCTCCGTTGCCTGAGAACGCGATGATTCCTCGGGTGCTCCAGCTTGCCCCGCCAAAGCTCGTGAAGCCTTTCGCGAGGGTCGTCGCCGTGCCGCCTGTCATCGGTACTTTTTTCAGGGCGGTGCCGCCAGCGGCAAGAGGACCGAAGAATCCGATCCATTGGCTGTCCGGCGAAACGAACAGACTGCCGACCGCTGCCTCGATGCCGGAGACGACCAATGTCGCCATCTGGTCGATCGATCGGGTATAAAGACGGCCCGCGGCGGATGACGCGTTCTCGCTCGCGCTGAAGACGAGTCGTTGGCCATCGGACGTGATGGCCAACGGCGTCACCACGGACTCGGGATGAGCGGGCCGGCTCGACCACGACTCTGAAGCGGGTCACTGGTGCCGGGGCGGGCGCATGGGGGTCGGCGTAGACTCCACACCGCGATGCCGGCGACCATACCGCCAATCAGAAGGCACCCCGCCGCGATCGGCCAGGTGCGCCAGCGCGACGGCATCACGAGCGCTGGTGGAGTCGGTGACGCCGGCGTGTCGAACGCGCCGGCGAGCGCAAGACGAACGTCGCCGATATCGCGCACCCGTCGGCGCGGGTCTTTGTCGAGGCATCGCTTAGAAAGACGAGCAGCGTGGGCGGCACGTCTGACGGAAGCCTCTCCAGTCCGGATCGCCGCGCAGGATGGCGGCGAGCGTGTCCGACACTTCGTCGCCCTCGAACGCGCGTGTGCCGCTCAGCATTTCGAAAAGCACGCAGCCGAACGCCCAGATGTCGGCACGCCGGTCGGCGGCTTTGCCGCGAGCCTGCTCCGGCGCCATGTACGCCGCCGTTCCGAGAATGACGCCGTGCGCGGTCATGGGGGACGTGATCGTCGGCGAGTGCGTGACCTCCGCCTGAGCGGTCGGCCCTGAGCCCTGAACCGGTTCGAGCGCTTTGGCGAGCCCGAAATCGAGCACCTTTACCGTGCCGTCGTCTCTGACTTTGACGTTGGCCGGTTTCAGATCGCGGTGGATGACGCCCTGCTCGTGCGCGGCCTCCAGCGCGTCGGCGATCTGGCGGCGCGATCGGCGAGGCTTTCTTCGTAGGGAATCGGACCCGGGCGATGCGGTCGGCGAGCGTCGGGCCCTCGACGAGCTCCATCACCAGCGCGGGTGTTGCCCCTTGTCTTTCGAGGCCGTAGATCTGCGCGATGTTCGGATGGTTCAGCGACGCGAGGACGTGCGCCTCACGCTGAAATCGGGCGAGCCGTTCTGGGTCGTGCGCGAACGCGTCCGGCAGGATCTTCAGCGCGACATCTCGGCCAAGCGCGGTGTCGCGTGCGCGATACACCTCGCCCATGCCGCCCCGGCCGAGCAGGCCGAGGACGTCGTACCCGCCGAGGCGGTCGCCGGGAATCATGGGCGCGTCAGGCGCGCCAATTATAGGTGGCGTTCCGTCGACTGTCGGGGGACGGGCTACCGCAGCACTTCGTCCATCGCCACGACCCTGCACAGGTCCGAAGTTCGCGTCGCGGATCGGCTTCTCGATCTTCGACAGGTCGCCGACGACAACCACGGCGAAGCGGTCGCTCGCGATGTACTGCTTGCGAGGCGCGCTCGATCTCGGCGGCCGAGACGGCCTGGATCTTCGGCACGTACTCGCCAAAGAACGAGTCCTCCAGGCCGTAGACGAACAACTCGGTCAGCTTCCCGGCCATGTTGCCCGTCGTCTCGAACTCGCCCGGGAAAACCGAGCGCCAGCAGATTCCGCACGCGGGTGAGCTCGCCGGCCGGCGGCGGCGCGCGCATGCCGTCGAGCTCCTTGAAGAACTCGACCAGCGACTCCACCGTCTTGTCGGTCTGCACGCCGGCAGTCGCGTAGAAGGGACCCGCCGACGGCGCATGTCGAAGACCGATCCGGCGCCGTACGCAGTAGCCGTGTTCCTCGCGAAGGTTCTGGTTCAATCGGGACGAGAACGATCCGCCGAGCATCGTGTTGAGCACGTCCAGCACGAAGTAGTCGGGCGTCATGCGCGCGACGCCGATGCCGCCGATGCGGATCTGCGACTGCGCCGCGCCAGGCTTGTCGATGAGGAAGATCTGCCGCGCGGCTCGGTTGGCGCGACCGGCGCGGGCGCGGGCTTGGACGACGGCGCCGCGTTCTTCCAGGCTGCCGAACGCCTGCTGGAGCTTGGGCAGGACCGATGCCGGCGTGACGTCACCGACCACGATCAGGCCGGCGTTCTGCGGCTGGTAGTTGCGCCGCGTAGAAACTCCGCAGGTCGTCGGCGTGTAATGCCGGTGTTCGACGACTCGGTGCCCATCGTCGGCGTGCCGTAGCGATGGCCGGCGCCGTACAGCGAGCCGCGCGAAGCCGGCGGCGGCGACAGCTGCCGGGTTGTCGCGCGCTTGCAGCAACGCGGCGAGGCGCTCCTTTCGGATGCGGTCGATCTCGTTCTGCGGAAACGTCGGACGCAGAGCCACGTCCGCAAGGAGCGGCAGGGCCTGGTCGAGTTTCGACGCCGGCGTGTGCAGATTGACCACCGACGAGTCGAACGAGCTCGCGGTCGTCAGCGACGCGCCGAGGAACTCGACCGCGTCGGCGAGGTCCAGCGCGTTGTACTTGCCCGCGCCCTCGTCCAGCATCGTCGCCGTGAATGACGCGAGGCCGTACTTTCCGGCCGGATCGGCCGCGGCGCCGGACGGTCACGACGACCGACACGTCGACGACCGGCACCTCGTGCATCTGGACGATCCAGACGCGCAGACCGTTCGTCAGCGTCCGCCGCTCGATGGCCGGAATCTTGAGCGCGGGTGCCGACCCTGGCGTCGGGCGCTTTGAACGATCAGGCGCCTGACGCGCGCCGGCCGGCGTGCGCCAGCGACGAACCGCCGACGACGAGGATGCAACGGCGATTCTCATGAGCGCGCTCACTGCTTGCCCGGGACGATGGACAGCTCGAGACGGCGGTCGGCCGGCAGCCACTGCTTGACCGCGGCCTGGACGTCGGCCGGCTGGATGCGCGATACCGCGCCATGTCCTGGTCGAAGTAATCCGGGTTGCCCGTGAACATGTAGTACTGGTTCAGCTGGTCGGCCTTGCCTCGATCGTCTCCATCTGATTGAGGAACGAAGCCTCGATGCCGTTCTTCACGCGTTCGACTTCGCGCGGCTCCGGCGGCGTCTTCTTGAGCTTCTCGATTTCCTCGTCGACGACGGTCTTCAGGCGCGCGAGCACGACGTCGCGGTGCGTCGGGCGACGGCCGGGCGGTCACGATCGACCATGTAGAACGACCCGTGGCGAGACGACGCCTGCTGGGCGCGTCGACGTCCTGCGCGAGCTGCAGCTCGTACACGAGACGCTTGTAGAGCCGCGAGTTCTTGCCGCTGCTGAGGACGCCGCTCATCACGTCCAGCTCGGCATCGCCCTGGCGTAGAGCGCCGGCGTGAGCCACGCGAGGTAGAGGCGCGGCAGCTGCACCTGGTCGGTCAGCGTTTCCTTGATGACGCTCGTGAGCTCGGCGGGCGGCACCGTCAGGGGTCGGCACTTTGCGCGCCGGCCTTCACGTCGCCGAACCAGTACTCGACGCTTGCGCGGCGTCGGCCGGGTTGATGTCGCCGGCGACGACGAGACTCGCGTTGCCCGGCGCGTAGTACGTCTTGAAGAACTCGATCACGTCCTCGTGCGTCGCCGCGCTGAGATCCTCCATGTAGCCGATGCCCGGCCAGCTGGTACGGGTGGCCCTTCGGGTACAGAAGCTCGACGATGCGGATGAACGCCATGCCGTACGGCGCGTTCTCGTAGCTCTGCCGGCGCTCGTTCTTCACGACGTCGCGCTGGCTGTCGACGAGCTGCGGGCGTGACGACGTCGAGCAGGTAGCCCATGCGATCGGACTCGAGGAAGAGCGCCATGTCGAGCGCGTTCGAGGGCACCGTCTCGTAGTAGTTGGTCCGGTCGCTCGTCGTCGACCCGTTGTTCGATGCCGCCGACCGCCTCGAGCAGCGTGTCGAACTCGCCTTCTTTGACGTGTCCGGAGCCCTCGAACATGAGGTGCTCGAACAGGTGCGCGAAGCCGGTGCGTCCCGGCTTCTCGCGTGCGGCGCCGACGTGGTACCAGACGTTGACCGCGACCTTCGGCACGCTGTGGTCCTCGTGGAGGATGACCGTCAGGCCGTTCGGCAGCGTGAACATCGTGTAAGGCACCGACAGCTTCAGTGGCGCCTGCACGCGACACCGTGTGCGGAACCGCCACGACCGCCGCGAGACCGAGCGCGACACCAGCGAGGAGATTTCTGGGCATGTTGCGCCCTCGAAAGACAGTCTAGCTGACGACCCGGACGCGGTCGAACGCTTGCCCGACCTCCGCTTTCCGGTTGCCCTCTGCCCTTTGCCCTCTCGCGCCTTGCTAAGCTCCTCTCGGATGTTTTCGTCGCGTCTGCCGGCCGAGCTGGCGCCGAACGCGCTGTCCCGGGCGGTCGAGCGCGCGCGGCGCTCCGGGCGCGCGATCCTGGATCTCACCGAGACCAATCCGACGACGGTCGGCCTGCCGTATCCGGCGGACCTGCTCGACAGCCTGGCCGACCCGCGCTCGTCGATCATACCAGCCCGACCCGCTCGGGCTGATCGACGCGCGCGAGGCGGTCGCCTCGACGTATCCCGCGCGCGGCGTCGCGGTCGACGCGAGCCGCGTCGTACTCACGGCCAGCACGAGCGAGGCCTACGCCATCCTGTTCAAGCTGCTCACCGATCCCGGTGATGCCGTGCTGGTACCGCAGCCGAGCTATCCGTTGTTCGAGTTGCTGACGCGGCTCGACGGCGTGGACGCTGCCGCCTACCGGCTCCAATCGGGCCGACGACTGGGCCATCGATCGCGACAGCGTCGCGGCGCGCCGTCACGCTCGAGGACGCGCGCCATGCTCGTCGTGAGCCCGAACAACCCGACGGGCTCGATGCTTCGCGCGGACGACCGCGACTGGCTGGTCGAGATCGCTCGTGAACACGACCTCGCGCTCGTGTCCGACGAGGTGTTCGCCGACTATCCGATCTCGCCGCGTCCGGACGCCACGTCGCTCGCCGGCGAGCATCGCGCGCTGACGTTCACGCTCGGCGGGTTGTCGAAGTCCGTCGGCCTGCCGCAGATCAAGCTGGCGTGGATCGTCGTGAGCGGCCCGGACGACGCTCGTGGGCCGGGCCATCGATCGGCTCGACGCTCATTGCCGATTCCTATCTGTCCGTGTCGACGCCGGTCCAGACCGCCGCCCCACGGCTTCTCGAAGGCGGACGTGCCGTTCGCGCCGCGATCGCGGCTCGCATTCGCCGGAATCTCGATCGGCTGCGATCCGCGACTCTGGCCGCAGCCGTCGCTCACGATGTTCGACGCCCGAAGGCGGCTGGTCCGTCGTCGTGCGCGTTCCCGGCCACAGAGACCGAGGAGGCGCTCGTTCTCCGGCTGCTCGACGACGCCGGTGTGCTCGTTCATCCCGGGCTACTTCTTCGACTTTCCGGAAGAGGCGTTTCTCGTGCTGAGCCTGCTCCCGGGGCCTGACGTATTCGACGAAGCGATTCGGCGCATCGTGGCTGACCGTCCAGGGAGCGCGGGTTTCGTGAGCGCGCCGCGCGGGCGTGAACGTTCCGCTGTTTTCGTGCCGGAGCACGACGGAGCTGGGGCATCGGCGAGCTTCCGGACATCGTGCCCTTTTCGAGATGGCTGCAGCGCAGCGGCTTCGCCGAGCTGATGGTGCTGCCGCTCGGCACGATGCCCGACGGCGAGACGTCGCCGTACTCGGCGACGTCCACGCTCGCCATCGATCCGATCTACATCTCGCTCGACGACGTCGTCGACTTCACGCGCGCCGGCGGGATTGACGCGCTGTCGGAAGAGGCGCGGAGTGCGCTCGCGGCGCCAGGCGAATCGCCGGACGATTCGGCATCGACGAGGTTCGTCGCGCCAAGCACGAGGCGCTCGCGATCGCGTTCAGCCGTTTTCTGACCGACGAGTGGGAGCAGCTCACGCCACGCGCCGCCGCGCTCGCGGCGTATGTCGCGCGCGAACGCTGGTGGCTCGACGACTACGCGCTGTTTCAGGCGTTGTCGCGAACGATGCCCGGACGTATCGTGGCGGAGCTGGCCGCCAGCGCTCGTGTCACGCGAACCGCGCGCGCTCGACGAGGCGCGCCGGCAACTCGCGAGCGACGTGCTGGAGCAGCAGTACTGGCAGTGGATCGCCGAGACGCAGTGGCAGGACGCGCGCGAGCCGCGCACGCGTCCTGGGCGTGCGCGTGCTCGGCGACCTGCCGTTCGTGGCGCGCGACGACAGCCCGGAGATCTGGGCGCGCGCCGACGAGTTTCAGCCGGGCGTGTCCGCCGGCGTTCCGCCGGACGCGTTCACCGCGGACGGGTCAGGACTGGGGACTGCCGACCTACGACTGGGAGGTCATCGCCAAGTCCGACTACGCCTGGATCCGCCGGCGCGCCGAGCGCGCGGCGGTGCTGTTCGACGGGGTGCGGGTCGATCACGTCGTCGGGCTCTTCCGCACCTACGGGCGACGGCCGGATCGTTCCGCGTTCTTCACCCCGTCCGACGAGACGCGCGCAACGCGCCCAGGGCGAGGCGGTCCTCGGCATTCTCGCGTCGGGCGGCCTGGATCTGATCGCAGAGGATCTCGGTTCGATTCCCGACTTCGTGCGCGAGTCCCTGGCCAGGCTCGATGTTCCCGGCTGCCGGGTGATCCGCTGGGAGCGGCACTGGCACACCGAGGGGCAGCCGTTCCGCGACCCCGCGCAATATCCGGCGGTGTCTGCCGCGATGACCGGGACGCACGACACCGAGCCGGTGGCCGCCTGGTGGGACGAGCTGCCAGCGCTCGAACGTGAGTTGTTCTCGAAGCTCCCGGTGATCGCGCGCTCAGGCGCCGCGGGACCTGACGCGCCCTGGTCGGACCGGTTGCGCGACGCCATGCTCGAGCTCGCATATCCACGCCGGATCCGATCGCCTGTTCCTGCCGATTCAGGACGTCTTCGGCTGGCGGGATCGCATCAACACGCCCGGCACCGTCACGCCTGACAACTGGACCTGGTGCCTTGCCGTGGCCGGTGGACCGAATCGAGGCGAGCGCCGACGCGCGCGAGCGCGCGACGTTTCTTCAGCGGACTGGCCGGTCGGCGCGCGACGCCGGCTCGCCGGAATACACTAGATGCCCGGAGGCCGCGCCGGGAGCCACGGAACACCCCATGACGAGTCCGTATTATTCGATCCGGGAATATCCGCTGCAGCAGGGTGCACTCGAGATCGCCTACATCGAAGAGCACTTCAACGAGTTCCCGACACGCAAGACCGCCACCGAGATCATGCAGCGGCTCGAGGGACGCGAATTCCAGATCCTGATGGCCGAGGCGCCGCTGGCCGACGACCCGACCACGGTCGTGCCGGTGTCCTACAAGGTGTCGCACGAGCTGCGCCAGGAAGAGAGCGATCCCAAGCTCGTGGATCTCGTCCGCCGCCTCCGCGGTTCGGTCGAGTTCGACGGGCAGCGCGTGCTCTACAACTGGCTGGGCGCGACGCGGGACGACTGGCGGGGCCAGGGGCATTTCCGCGCGCTCACCGAGGAGCAGGAAGTCTGGGCGGTGACCGAAGGGTACGACGTCGTCGTCGTGAAGACGAAGAACCGCTACTACGACATGCGCGGCACGCTCGACAGCCTGCAGTTCAACGTGATCAAGCTCGAGGCCGGCGCACGACCCGCTCGAGTCCAAGGTGTACCTCGCGAAACGTCTGGGCCCCTTCGTGCTCGACGCGCATCGGAGCCGGCGGCAGGTGACCCGCGTGTAGACAGGACGTCGACGTGTCCGCATCCGTGCTGCAGTCGAGGCGTCTCGCCGCCGTGCAGACGCCGGTCATCCCGATCATCAGCCGGTGGACTGCTGAGACGCCCGGCACGATCTCGCTCGGCCAGGGCATCGTCGCGTTACGGTCCGCCGCCCGAAGCCATCGAGGCCGCGCGGCGATTCGGCGGCGCGCTCGACGATCATCGCTACGGTCCGGTCGAAGGTCAGCCGTCGCTCGTCGACGCGCTCGAGAGACAAGCTCGTCGCGTGAGAACGGCATTCGCGTCCGGCCGGCGAGCCGGCTGGTCGTGACCGCCGGCGGCAACCTCGCGTTCATGAACGCCGCGCTCGCCATCACCGACCCAGGCGACGAGGTCATCTTTCCCGCGCCGTTCTACTTCAATCACGAGATGGCCGTGATGATGGCCGGCGCCCGGCCGGTGCCGGTCCCGACCACGCGCGAGTACCAGCTGGACGTGGACGCGATCGCGCGCGCGATCGGCGACCGCACGCGGGCCGTCGTCACCGTATCGCCGAACAACCCGACGGGCGCCGTCTATCCGGAGGAGTCGCTGCGGGCCGTGAACGCGCTCTGCCGCGAGCGCGGCGTGTTTCACGTCCACGACGAGGCCTACGAGTACTTCACGTACGACAAGACGCCGCACTTCTCGCCAGGGTCGATCGACGGCGCGTCGGCCTACACCATCTCGCTCTTCTCGATGTCGAAGGCGTACGGCATGGCGAGCTGGCGCGTCGGGTACATGGTGATCCCCGAGTCGCTGTGGGACGCCATCAACAAGATTCAGGACACGCTGCTCATCTGCGCGCCGGTCGTGTCGCAGGTCGCGGCCGTGGCCGCGCTCGGCGTAGGCCGCGCGTATGCCGCGTCGAAGATCGGGCCGCTCGCGCGAGATGCGTCAGATGATCGGGAGCGCGCTCGACGATCCGGCGGTCCCGTGCACCGTGCGCTCCGGCCCCGGGCGCCTTCTACTTCTTCGTCCGCGTGTTCACGCCCGTATCAGTCGCTCGACCTGACCGAGCGCTTGATCCGGGAGCACCGGGTCGCCGTGGTGCCGGGCAGCGCGTTTGGCGGCGACGAGTGCTCGATCCGCGTGTCGTACGGCGCGCTCGATCCCGTCGTCTGCCGACGAAGGCGCGCGGCGGCTGGTCCGCGGACTTCAGGAGCTTGCCGCGCACGTGAAGGTTCTCACCTGGAACGTCAACGGCATCCGCGCCCGCCAGCACGAAGTGGCCGAACGTCATCGAGGCCGAGCAGCCGGACATCGTGTGCCTTCAGGAGATCAAGGCGTCGCCGGACAAGGTGCCGGCGCTGCATGGTGGCCGCCACCGGCTACTGGTGCTTCTGGCACGGCGCATCGGGCTATTCGGGCGTCGCGCTTCTCGTCCGTCACGGTTTTTTCACGGAACCAACCGGCCTTCCGTCATCCGTCCTTTGATCACGAGGAGCGCATCGTCGTGGCCGACCTCGGGCCAGCTGACCGTGGCCTCGGTCTACGTGCCGAATGGCGGCAAGGACTTCGACGCCAAGATGCGGTTCCTCGAGGCGCTGGTCGCCTGGTCCGCCGAAACGCAGGCGTCCGGTCAGGCGTTACTCGTGTGTGGAGACCTCAACGTCGCCCGCGAGGAACGAGACGTTCATCCCAAGGAACGCAAACCGAATCAGATCGGTACTCGTCCAGAGGAGAGGGCGCTATTGAACGGGTTGCTCTCAGCGCGGGTTGGTCGATGTCGGTCGGGCGCTCGATCCCGGACAACAACGAGCTCTTCACGTGGTGGGCGCCCTGGCGGAACCTGCGGCAGCGCAACATCGGCTGGCGGATCGACTACGTGCTGGCCACCGCGACGCTCTCGGCGACCGCGACGCGATCGGTTTCGATGCGTGAATTCGGAACGAGCGATCATGCCCCGGTCGTGACAACATTCGACTGAACCACGGACCTGTCATGAGCCTGCGACTGCGCCTCATTCTGGCGTTCTTCCTCTTGTCGGTCGTGCCGCTGGGCGCGCTGACGCTGTACGTTCACGCGAGCAACTCGCGAGCGATGCGTGAGACTGCCGGCCGCGAGACCGAGCTGCTCGCGGGCGAGCTGTCTCAGCGCATGCAGGTGGTCACCGCGCGATTGACCGAGCAGGTCGAGCACCTGGTCGAGCTTGCCGAGTCGAATGAGGCCGCGACGGAAGCGGCCCGACGGGCCGTCCAGCAGTCGGTGGCCGTGACGCGAGTGCAAAGCGCCGCTGCCACCGAGGCGGCCGACGACGCCGTGGCCGGAACGCTTGGCCAGCTCGCGATGCTCCTGAACAACGTGGAGCTCCGCGATTCGTTTCGCGGACGGGGCGCTGGCGGGGGAGGGCGCGGCGGACGAGGTCAAGGGCGCCGAGGGGAGGCTCCGGGACCCGGCAGCGCCGCCACCGCCCGTCTGCTCAGCCGGCGACGGTCCCTCCGGCGAGCGCCGGCTGCGCCTCCGCCACCTGTGCCTCCGCGCGTCGAGGCTGGACGCGGTCGTGGTGAGCCACGGATCGGGCCGCCGCCTCCGGCGGGAACTCCGGGCGGACGAGGTCCGGCCCCCGTGAGCCCGGGCGATCCACCCGCGGACGAGCGCATCACGATCGACATGCGTCCGATTCGTCTCGACATCCTCAGGCAGTACGCCTCGAGGACGAGTTCATGAAGCTGCCCGAGGCGGATCGGCAGCGCATCATCGGCGAGGTCAACCAGCGGATGCTTGGCATCGCCATGGGCATTCGCATGGGCGCGGCCGAAGCGCAGCGGCGGGTGAGCGAAGCCCAGAAGGCCGCGTCCGAGAAGGCGCGCGAGGCGGCGTGCAAGGCCAGGGCGGCACGCCGGCGGCACCGAAGCCCGCAACCGCGCCGCTCGCGCCATTGCCCCCGATGGAGCGCAAGGCGAAGCTCTCCGGCAGCCGGCTCGACATCACGCTCGAACGGAACGGTCAGGTCGTCCGTCAGCTCAACGCCGAGGTCGATCTGCCGAATCTGCTCGGCACGGTGTTTTCGACCACCCGCCGCGACCGTGGCGAAGTGCCATTCGCCGTCGCGCGCGACGGCCGCATCTACACGCCGACGAAGGAGGATCAGCAGGTCGTCGAGACGCTCGGCGACGTGATGCTCGCCGACACGCCGCCCGGCACCTTCGTGCAGCCGGACTGGGTGATCGTGACGACGGCCGATCCAACCGGCTCCGGACTGAAGTTCGGCATCGCGCGGCCGGTCGGCGATTCGGTGCTGGAGCTTCGCCGCGCGAGCGCACGTAACGCCGCAATCGGCCTCGGTTTCATCGGCCTGGCGCTCATTGGCATCGTTCCCTTGTCGGGACGGCTCACGCGCAACCTGTCCGTGCTGAGCGAAGGCGTGAATCGCATCGCGCGCGGCGACTACCGTGCGCGGGTCGAAGTGCGATCGAGCGACGAAGTCGGCCGGCTCGCGACGGCGTTCAATCAGATGGCAGAGGACGTCGAGCGCCACGAGCGCGCCGCTGTCGGCCAGGAGCGCATCCGGCGCGAGCTCGAGCTTGGCCGCCAGATCCAGCACGACATGCTGCCGCGAACGCCGCTCCGTCTCGGGTTGACCGAGGTCAAGGGCGTTTCCGTTCCCGCGCGCGAGGTCGGCGGCGACTTCTTCAACTACTTCGAGGTGGCGGACGGCCAGATTGCGCTGCTCGTCGGTGACGTGTCCGGCAAGGGTGTCGGCGCCGCACTGCTCATGGCGAACATCCAGGCATCACTGCGGACGCGACTCGCGCTCGGCCAGGATCTGGCGGCGATCGCGAATGCACTCGACATCGAGATTGACGCGAACACGCCAGGCTCGGTGTACGCGACGATCTTCATGGCGATCCTGGACATCGCGAAACCATCGTATCCGCTACGTGAACGCCGGCCACAACCCGCAGTATCTGCTGCGCGGGACCGGCGGTCTCGAAGAGATGCCATCGACAGGCCTCCCGATCGGCATGCTGTCGGGGCGCGGCTACCGCGAAGGGACGGCTGACGTCGCGGAAGGCGACCTGCTGTTCTTCTATACGGATGGCTGTGTCGAGGCCGAGAGCGAGACCGGCGAGATGTTCAGCGCTGAACGGCTCGAGACCGTGCTGCGTTCGGCCGCCGCGCCCGGCGCCGGAGACGCGCTCGCGCTCGTCGAAACCGCGGTCAATCAGTTCCGCGGGAGTCGGGAGCCCTTCGACGATGCCACGATGATGGTGGTCAAGGTTGGATAGATCACTGCAACTGACACGTCCCATACGCCTGTGACGCGCGGGCCGGAAGGTCCATGTCCTTGCCGAGATGCCGTGAGTGCACGGCGAGGTAGGTTCGTCCTTCGCCCGAGGCCGTTCCGGAAAAAATTGTCGTCACGGTGAGGTTGCCGGCGAGCGTCTGTTCGATGACGTTCAGTCCCGTCGGCGTGACGAGCAGGGTCACGAGCGTCGTCGAGTCCCGACGAGCTGCGCGCGGTTGCGACTAAAGTCGAACGAGTCGAGCTGAAACGAGAAGTCCTGCGCGCCGCCGATAGCCTCGCCGACCGTTCCGTTCCACTTCACCGCCGCGTAATTCGGAAACGTGCAGCGGACGGTCTTGGCCGAGGCGAGCGGATCTGGCGGGGCGGTCGATCGCTGGGCGCCTGCCGGTACCGCGAGCGCGAGCACAATCAACGTGGCGACTCTGATCCTCATCAATGGCCTCCGAAGCCTGGACAGGACCATCGTAGCCCGGAACGGGGCAGGGCTAGGACACCAGCCTCACGTGCTCCCGCTCGTTGGCGTCATGACAGCCGCGACAGCCGTGACGTCAGAATTCAAGACCTGACCCCCTCTCGATGCCCATGAGCAGAATGACGCCGAGCGAGAATTTGATACCTTGTTCCCTGTCTTCACAAATACCGTTCTCATATGAGCAACAACTTCCTGCGTCGGCCGCACGCCATGACCGCCGGCGGCGTCACGTTTCCGGTTGCGATCCGCCGCCATCCACGGGCCCGCCGGTACGTCATCCGCATGACACCGGCCGGGGAGGTTCGGCTCACCGTCCCCCGTGGCGCCTCGATTCCCGGCGGCCTGGCCTTCGCCGAACGCCAGTGCGATTGGATCGTTCGCGAGTGGAGACGGCTCGAACAGCACGCTGCGGCGTGGGACACGGGCACCGAGATCTGGTTCCGCGGCGATCGCGTGCGACTGGCGTGGATGCGGACGGTGTGAGCTCGCCGGCCATCGTCTCCGGCGAACGATCGCGCTGCCGCGGTTCGTGAGACCGTCGAAGCTTCCTTCGCTCGACTGGCGGAGAGAGAGCTCCCTGAGCGGCTCGACGAGCTCGTCGCCGAGCGCCGCCTGTCGCCGCCTCGGGTGACGGTGCGCAATCAACGATCGCGCTGGGGATCGTGTTCCTCCGAGGGTTCGATTGCCTTGAACTGGCGGCTGATTCAGATGCCGGCCGCGGTGTCGGACTACATCATCCTGCACGAGCTCGCGCACCGGCAGCAGCCGAATCATTCCGCGCGGTTCTGGCGCGAGGTCGAATCGCTCTGCCCGTCGTGGAAAGAGAGCGAGCGTTGGCTGCGGCGGTACGGAAAGGATCTTCTCTAGGCGCTGTGACGGACTTCGATCTACGTTCCGATTTCAAGTTGCCTTGTCTACCTCACCACAATCGTCGTCTCCGCCGTGTCGCCGTGCCGGTCCTTCACCGTAATCCGGTGCCGGCCGCGCACGAGCGGCCAGCGGACCGCGCGCTCGCGATCGACGACGGCGATCGACGCGCCGTTCACGAACCATTCGAGCGGTCCGTCGCCGCCTCGCGCACTGAACGTCAACGCCTGAAACTCCGGACGAAGCGAGGGATCGAGAAGGAACAGCGCGCCTCCAAGCGGCCGCGTGATCGTGAGCCGGCCGGCATCCTGGCGCCCGAGAGGTCGAGCGTCGGACAACGCGTCCGGCCTCGTCACCTCGGCGGGAGCGGCCGCGAGCACCGCGATCGGTACCGGGCCGCGCGGCAGCAGTCCGGCGCTCTCGGCCCACTCGCGGAACGGCTCCGGCCAGACCGTGATGAGCCCGCGGTCGCTCGCGTGGTGCCACGTGCATCGGTCGCCGGCGGCGTCAGCGGCACCCACTCGCTGACGCGCGTCGGGCAGGCGGCGTTCGGCGTCAGGCCGG
The DNA here is from genome assembly GCA_963739035.1 of uncultured Acidobacteriota bacterium. GTDB lineage: Bacteria > Acidobacteriota > Vicinamibacteria > Vicinamibacterales > SCN-69-37 > CAVTYZ01. The sequence continues at coordinate 367,630 of CAVTYZ010000018.1, forward strand.
ACAGCGCGCACAGTTCCGCGCGGCGGACGTCGGCGGCGGCGCCGCGAGCGGCACGAACTCGTCGATCGGCAGCGCGCCAGCGGCGCGCTCGACGGCGGCGAGCATGACGTCGTGGAAGATCGGCCCGGCGCCGGTCACGCCCGACGAGTTCGCGAGCGGCGTGCGATCGAAGTTGCCGACCCAGACGCCGACGGTGACGTCGCGCGTGTAGCCGATCGCCCAGTTGTCGTGAGTACGCCTGCGACGTGCCGGTCTTCGCGGCGACGGCGAAACGGGAACTCGAGGTTGCCGCCGCGGCCGAAGACGTACGCGCGCGCCTCGGCGTCGGACGAGGATGTCGGTGATCCAGAACGCCGTGCGCGGCGAGAGCACGCGGTCGGTCGGCGCCGGCCGGCGTCGCGACGGCCGTCGACGGACGCGGATCACGCGCGGCGCGATGCGCTCGCCGCCGCGCGCGAGCATCGCGTACGCCGCGACCAGCTCGTCGAGCCGCACTTCGGCGTTGCCGAGCGTCAGGCCGAGCCCGTAGTGCGCCGCGTTGTTGTCGAGCGTCGTGAAGCCCGCGCGGCGCAGCAGCCGCGCGATCGCCGGCACGCCGACCTCCGACGCCAGCGCGACGGCCGGCACGTTCTCCGATCCGGCGAGCGCCGCGCGCGCGAGCAGCGGGCCGCGGAAGCGCCCGTCGTAGTTGCGCGGGCTGTAGAGCACGCCCGGCTCCGCGGTCGGGAACTGCGACGGCACGTCGGCGAGCACGCGCGCCGGGTGATCGCCGCGCTCGAACGCCGCCGCGTAGGTGAACGGCTTCAGCGCCGATCCCGGCTGCCGCGGCGTGACGACGCCGTCGATCGCGCCGCCGTGCTCGTGGTCGAAGTAGTTGCCCGATCCTTCCCACGCCAGCCACTCGCCGGTGCGGTTGTCGAGCACGGCGACGGCGACGTTCGCGGCGTGATGCGCGTCGAGCGACTGCGCGATCGCGCGGCGATGATGCCCGCGACGGTGCGCTGCAGCGCCGCGTCGAGCGTCGTCTCGATGCGCCGCGGGCCGGGCGCCGTCGACGCTCGCGCAGTCACGCGCTCCACGAAATGCGGCGCGACCACGCGTCGACCGGTCGCGGCCGAGCGTGCAGCCGTTCGTCGCGCGCGGCCGCCAGCGTCGTCGGCGTCGAAGCCACCCGCGCGTCGGCCATCGTCCGCAGGATGCGCTGCTGGCGCGCGACGCGCGCGCTCGGGTCGCGCCACGGGTTGAACCGGCTCGGCTGCTGCGGCAGCGCCGCGAGGAACGCGGCCTCGGCGGCGTGAGCGTCGCGACGTCGCGGCCGAAGTACGCGCGCGCGGCCCGCCCGGCGCCCTCGATCTGATTGCCGTAGGGCGCGAGGTTCAGGTAGAGCGCGAGGATCTCGTGCTTCGTCAGCCGGTGCTCGAGCCGGAGCGCGATGACGGCCTCGCGGATCTTCGCGCGCCAGCCGCGCGTCGGCCGCCCGCCGGTCTGCCGCGCGAGCAGCAGCTTCGCGACCTGCTGCGTGATCGTCGAGCCGCCTTGGACGACGCGGCCGCGCGCGGAGTTGGCGACGCCGCGCGCGCGATCGCGATCGGATCGACGCCGGGATGCGACCGGAACCGCACGTCCTCGGCCGCCAGCGTCGCGCGGACGAGCGGCGCCGGCAGCGCGCGCCGCGATCAGCGCTCGCCGCGCAGTCCCGGCGCCGATCGCGCCTCGTACAGCACGCTCGCCGTGCCGATCGACGACGACCGTCGACGGCCGCGCGTCGCGATCGAGCAGACCCGGCCGGCAGCGGCCCGAGGCGAAGCCACGCGAAGCGAGCAGCGATCGCGTCGCGATGCCAGCGCCGAGCAAGACATCCGCAACGCGGCTCCGGACGTCGAGGCCTCTGAAGCCCGAACCTTCAGCGCCAGAGCTCTTGCCCCAAGCCGCCCTGTTAGCCCTGCCTCGCAAGCCTCGAGCCGATCACTTCGATCGTCACAACGATCGTCGCCGCCGCGCGCCCGTTCACTTCGGGCGCGTACATCTCCTCCGCGTACGTGCCGGCCACGCGTGAACGTGCCGGCCGTCGTCGCGCGCACGAGATACGAGAACTCGTGGCGGCCTTCGCTCAGCCGCGTCGCGAAGAGCACGACGCGGTCGTCGTACTTCTCGACGTGATCGAAGCCGCCGCGCGCGCCACCACCGCCCGGACGAGCCGTCGCTCCGGCTGCGACCGACGCGTCGCGCGCCAGATCCGACGCGGTCGTGCGGAACCAGCCGTCGACCGCCTCGAAGCCGGCGGGCAGCGCGTCGGTGACGGCGACGAACCGGCGCTCCTTCGGCAGCGTGATCGTCAGCGTGACGCGAATCGAGATCGCCGGCCTCGAACGTCGTCGCCGGCCGGGCTGTCGCCGTTCTCGACGAACCGCTCGTAGCGCCGCTCGACGCGCATGCCCTGGTCGGTCGCCGGCGGCGGCTCGGTCGGCGCGTACTGCAGCCGCGCCGTGTAGTACAGCCGGCCGGTGCCCGTCGCGCGATACGCCAGATCGCGCTCGGCGCCGGCCGGGACCTGCCGGAGCAGGTCGGGCATCGCGAGCTCGCACCTGCTGCGACGGCGGTCGATCGGCCGCGGAACGTCGCCGTGCCGATCGTCGCGCGTGCCGATCGCGACCGTCGCGGTCATGTCCGGCACGTCCGCTCTCGAACTTCTGGTAGTAGCTGACGAGCGCTTCGAGCGCCGTCGCGTTCTCCTGCGTGTTGCCCCAGCGGCCGTTCGTCGCGCGCCGCGAGCAGCCAGCGCACGAGCCGCTGGCACGAGCGGCGGCGTTGTCGCCGCGCGCGACGAGGCCGTCGAGCACGAGCGCCGTCGCGCGGACGTTCGAGTTCCACAGCCAGCGCAGCTCGTCCGAGTCGAGCTCCTCGACGTGCGCCCGGTCGCCTTCGACCCGCAGCGCGTTCGTGATGCGGCGGACGACGTCGTCGTACCGCGGCGCCGCGGACCGTCGACGCGGCCATCGCGTCGGCGAGGTACGACAGCGCGAAGACCGGCAGCCGATCGGCCATGCCGGAGAGCCGCGTGATGTTCGAGTCCTGATTGCGGCCGTACTCGGCGAGCACCTTCGACGCTGAAGGCATCGACGGCGCTCCAGGCGGGCAGCCACTGCACCTGTCCGGCGGCGTGTCGCGCTTCAGCTCCGCCTCGAGGAAATCGAGCGCGCGTGTCACGACGTTCGCTCGTCCGGGCGCGACGCCGAGCCGCGCGGCCGACGTGCATGACGTGCAGCACGTAGCTCGTGAGGTAGACGCTGCCGCGGCACTGCCCGGCCAGAAGCCGAAGCCGCCGTCGGCGCACTGGTACTTCGGCAGATCGTTCAGGAGCGTCGTCGCGCGCGCGCGGTAGTCGGCCGGCGCGATGCGGCCCATCGAGAACGCGCCGCCGAGATCGGCGGCGAGCACGAGCGCCAGCGCGCCGACGCCTTCTGCTCGGCGCAGCCGTACGGATAGTCGGCGAGATACCGCGCGCCTTCGCCGAGTCCGACGAGCGCCGTCGAGCGAGGTCGACGTTCAGGCCGCCGAGCCCCGGCATGACGCCGGCCGGCACGCGCGAGCTGCTCGATCGCGCGTCCGTCGTGTCGCCGAACGCCGCGCGACGTCTCGAGCCGCGCCGGCGCCGACACCGGCAGCGTCGTCTCGAACGCGTCGGTCTTGCTGCCGAGCCGACGGTCATCTGGACGCGCGCCGTGCCGATCGCCGCGCGCCGCCGCGTCGAAGCGCACGGGCTCGGTCGCGCCCGGCGCGAGCTGGACGGTGCGCGACGCCGCGCCCTGCGAACCGGACGCACGCCGGATCGAGGCTGCGAATCGTCACCGTCGCGCCGCCGCCGGTCGCGAGCGTGTTGGTGACGACCGCGCCGAACGACGCGCGGTCGCCGAGCGTCAGGAAGCGCGGGAACGCCGGCAGCAGCGTGACCGGCTTGTTGACCTTGATCTCGGCGTCGGCCGATCCGAAGCGCGACGACGTGTCGCCCGCGACCGCCATGATCCGGTAGGTCGTCAGCGACTCGGGCAGCGTGACTTCTTTCGTCGCGCGGCCGGTCGCATCGGTCTCGACCGAGCCGAGCCAGAACGCGAGCGGACGGAAGTCGCGCCGGAACGCGCCGGCGCCGTCGTCTGCCGCCGCCGCCGCCTTCGCCGTCGCCCTTCGGCGTCAGCACGCGCCGGCTGACGATGCGCTGGCGGCTGTCGTCGTTCATCACCTGCAGCGCCTTGTCGCTGGTAGACGGCGCGCAGCGACGTCGGGCGCGCGGTAGTCGGTGAGCGACAGCACGCCGTAGTCCACGGCCCAGAGCGTCACTTCGCTCGCCGCCGGGCGCGCCGGCGGCGTCGGTGACGGCGACCGACGACCTTCGCGGTGTTCGCCGGCCGGTACTCCTCGCGATCGGCGCGCGACCTTCACGCGCCAGCCGCTTGCGTCGCGTCCTCGACGGTGAGCTCCGTGTAGCCGAGCCGGAACGCCGGCTTGCCGGGATCGTTGCCGTCCGCGCCGGGATCGTTCGACGTGCGTCCGCGCACGAGCAGCACGGAGACGTAGACGTTCGGGATGTCCGCCTCGGTGATCGGGCACCTCGACGGTCTGCTGCGTCGACGTCAGCGCGAAGCGCTCGATGGCGGCGGATGCCTTCGCGCTCGACGGTGAGCAGCGCCGTCGCCGTTTCCCACGGCGACTGGATCATGATGCCGCGCCGTCTCGCCGGGCTTCCACGTCTTCTTCTCCGGCTCGAGCGTGATGCGGTTGTGATCGAACCGCTCCCACGCCGTGTAGCCGCGTGCCGAGTGCCGTAGAACGACGTTTCGGTCCGCGTCATGCGTCCGTCGGCGTCCTGCGCGGTCGCGCGACAGCACGTAGAACCCGCCCTCGGGCACGGGAATCTGCCGCGTCACCGGCGTCGCCGCCGACGTGACCGTCCATTCGCCGGCCGGGATCTCGACTCGCTCGGTCTCCCACGTGTAGAAGCCGCTGCCTTCGGCGCGGCGGACGGAGTTCCACTGCACGCGCATGAGCGACAGCGTCGACGTCGACGCCGGCGACCGATGCGCCGTGCGAGATCGACGGCGACGACGTCGACGCTCGTGCCGGTCGCGGTGTCGGCGAAGTACGCCGGGCGCCGCAGGCCGATGTACCACGGCGCCGGATGCACGATGAGGCTCGCGCGGTTCGCGATGTGCTGGCGCGAGACGTCCTCGACGTCGCCTTCGAACGTGTAGCGATACGCGAAATCGACCGGTCGTCCCGTCGACGGCAGCGTGCACGGCGAGCTCGCCGGCCGCGTCGAGCGTCGACCGTCGTCGCCGGCGATCGCGCGTCGCGTCGAGTCGGCCGGTCGCGGGTAGTAGCCGAACACGTACCGCTCCTCGGGGAACGTCTCGCGAATCGCCGCGGGCACGCCGTAGTCGGGCTCGCGCGTGAGCGACCACTTCACCGGCCGCGGCCGCCATCGCGCTGCCGAAGAGATACCGCGCGTCGACGCGTGCCGGCAGCGGTCGCGCCGGCGATCGGCGCGCTCGGCGACGAGCGTCGTGTCGACGCGGAAGTCCGGCCGGCGGTACGCCGCGACGAGGAAGCTGCCCGTCACCTGCTTCAGCCACTCGCCCTGCGGCGTCGCGCCGTCGGCGTCACGTCGTTGCCCGGTCCGGCCGCTCGGTGCCGGGCATCGAGCGCTCGAACGCGGTAGTTGCCGAGCGTGGCGTCGGCCGGCACCGTCCACGTCCACTCGGCGCTGCTCCACCGGTTCAGCGTGACGCGTGCGCCGGTCGACTTCGCGGTTCGCGGCTGTCGCGGACGCGGATGTCGAGCGTCGATCCGGCCGGCAGCAGCCGGATGCCCGTTCGGCGTGTCGGCGCGCACGATCGCCTTGACGTGCACCTCTTCGCCCGGCTTGTAGACGCCGCGGTCGGTGAACACCGATCCGCGCAGGATGTCGGTGGACTCCCAGAGCTGATACGACTGTGCCGAAATCCCACGGCATGATGCCTTCGTTCCAGTCGGAGCCGACGTAGGCGACGTCGCCGTCCTTCTCCGCCGTCACGAGGAACGAGAACTCGTACCAGTCGTCGGGCTTGCGCAGCGGCAGCGCCGGCGCCAGCGCGACGCCATCGCGGTCCGGTCGTGCCGCGCCAGAGTTCGCTTGTTCGCCGTGTTGACGATCGTGACGGTCGCGCGCCGGCACGGGCTCGCCGTTGTCGAGCCGCGTGACGAAGACGAGCGTCGACTGCGGGCTGTCCTTGACCGTGATGCCGAGATTCGTGACCTGAACGATCGTCGAGCGGTCGCCGCGATCGGCCGGCACGGCGCGCTCTGACATCGGAATCGGCTCGCCGGGCCGCACGCCGGCCCAGACCAGGCCGGTGCCGTGCGGCGACAGCGCGGACGCTGAGATCGAGGCCGTGCGACTGCGATCGCGTCGGGCGTCACGTTCAGCTTCGCGGCCGTGCCCGCGCCGGGCGGCAGCGCCTCGAAGTTGTCCTTCTCGAAGCGCCAGGATCCGCGGCATCAGGTCGCCGGGCGCAAGGCGCGCGATCCACTGCGTGACGTGCTGGAAGTTGCGCGCGTAGAACGGCAGCTGCGGGCCGCCGCCGTCGTTCCCAGACGCCGTGGCCGTCGCCGAAGCTCGTGAACGCGCGCTCGTGCCAGTTCTCGACGATGCCGATCCACGGGATAGCCGAGCGTCTGTCCGTCGGAGCGCTCGCAGGATCGGATCGAGCTGGTAGGCGAAGGTGCGTCGCCGGCGGCTGCCGATCGAAGCCGGCGTCCTCGAGGCCTGGCGACGACGAGTCGTCGAGATCGCGGCGAGCGCACGGTCGTCGATCGCGCGACGACCTGTTCGCGCGCGGGCATCGGTGATGTCGCGGACCGTCAGCGCCGCGCGAAACGCTCCACGCTGACGAGCTCGGTGAACCTCACGCGTTGTAGCCGGACGGATTGCACGCCGCGGTGCAGCCGAAGGCCTCGCGAAGAACATCGGCGGCAGCTCGACGACCGACCGCTGTGACCTGCGCGGGTCGCGCGGAGCCCTCGGCTGCCGGTCACGGCCGCGTCGAGCGTGAGCTGCAGCCAGGTGCCTGGCGGCGGGACGCCGTCGTCGTTTCGACACGACCAGCGTCTCGCCGGCGGGAAGCGCTCGCGGTCCCAGTCGGTCGTCGAGCGGACGGCGACGGCGTCCTGCCGGTTCGCGGCCTGCCGCGCGGCCGCGACCTTGCGCGTCGAACCGTGCAGCGCCGTCCGGGTCGGTCGCCATGCGCGCGCGCTCGCGCGCCGTGAGCACCGGCGGATCGAAGTCGTGCGGCTGGTACCGCACGATCGCGTGCGACAGCGACGTCCTCGGCCCGGACCGGCTGGTTGAACGTCGAGCAGCAGCACGACCGGCTGATCGAAGCGGTTCTGACGTCGATACCAGCGCGCGACGTCGAGCCTGACCGTCGGCGTCGTGAACGAGAACTCGAACGGCGCCGCCAGCGGGCGGCCGGCGTCGCTCGTGGCCGTGCATCGATCGTGACCGTGTAGCGCGTCGAGTGCGGCAGCGGCGTGGCCGGATCCGGCGTGAAGATCAGGATCGTCGTGCCCGACCAGCGGAACGTGCCCGCGATCGCCGGCGAGATGCGAATCCACGGCGGCGTCGGATTCGACGGCATCCGGCCGAGCGCCACCATCGGCTCCGAGAAGATGACGCGGATTTCGTTCGCGTCCTGCAGCTGGTTGATTTCGCCGGTCGGTCCGGCGCTGATGACGCGCAGGTCAGCCGATTGCGTGGCGACCTCGGGCGAGAGTACATGGAACACCACGACGGCGAGGAGCAGGCCGAGCGCGCGACGCATGACAGATCCTTCGGCCGGGGGCCGGAGATGAAACCGGGTGTCGTCGCGAATCCGGACAAGATTCTTCCCTGAATAGCAAGTTAGAAGCCAGACGTGAGAAGTCAGTCTGGTGCCGGCGGTCGATGGCCCTCGTCGAACAGGCACGCAAATTCGCCGAGAATCATGGCGGTTGCGCCCCAGACGACCTGCCCGCCGACGTCGTAATACGGATATCGGACCGGGTGGCCCTGGCGTTCACGCGTCATCCAGCGGAGCCGGGTGGGGTCCCGGAGGTGGTCGAGCGGGACCTCCAGGAGCGCTTCGACCTCCTCCGGGTGGAGCAGAAACTCGGGCCGCTCGTCGGTGACGCCGACATACGGGTGCACGATGAAGTTGCTGACGGCGACCCACGAGCGTGGACAAGGCGCCGACCAGCCGGACGCGATCCGCTCGAATCCCAATCTCTTCCTCCGCCTCGCGCAGCGCCGCCGAGTCCGGCGACTCGCCCGGGTCAATCGCCCCGCCGGGCAGACTGACCTGGCCGGCGTGCTGCGGCAGCCCGCGGTGACGCACGGTGAGCGGCACCAGCGGTCCCTCGGGGACCGGGGAAGAGCAGGATCGAGCGCGGCGGCACGGCGGGCCGTCTCCGGTGTGAGGTCCGGGGACCAGTTCGGCAGCCATGGCGAGGGTGCGAAGCGCTGCTGTGCCTGGCGTCCGGGCAGCGGAGCGCTCAGTCGTTCGCGGAGGAATGTTTCGAGTTTCAACATTTTTGTCGGACTGCGCCGAGCCGATCCCCGCAAGTTTGTCGGACGTCGTCGCCGATCGCAAAAGTTCGCGCGCGACGCGCGAATCGGATCTTTACTTTTCGTCTCTTCTGTAAAGAATAAAAGCCCTGCCCGCCGTCTCCCGGCCGGGAAATTTTCTGTCCGCCAAGTGACCTTGATTCAGGAAGGAAGAAGCCATGGGTTCGTCAGCGCTCCAGGACGCGAGCAAGAGCATCATCGAGTGGGGTAAGGCTTCGGGCAAGTCCGTGTCGCCTATGCCGAAGGCGACGGAGATTTTCGGATCGCTCACGTTCAACGAGCCCGCGCAGCGCCAGCGGCTGCCGAAGGACGTCTTCAAGGCGCTGCGCGCCACCGTGATGCAGGGCACTCCGCTCGACGGGTCCGCGGCGAGCGTGATCGCCGCCGCGCTCAAGGACTGGGCGATCGAGCACGGCGCGACGCACTACACCCACTGGTTTCAGCCGCTCACCGGCATCACTGCCGAAAAGCACGACTCGTTTCTGTCGCCCTCGAGCGACGGGCGCGCCGTGGCGGAGTTCAGCGGCAAGGAACTGATTCAGGGCGAGCCGGACGCGTCGAGTTTTCCGTCCGGTGGCATGCGCTCCACCTTCGAAGCGCGCGGCTACACCGCCTGGGATCCGACGAGCCCGCCGTGGCTGCTCGTCACCCAGAACGGCACCACGCTCGTCATCCCGACGGCGTTCGTGAGCTGGACGGGCGATTCGCTCGACAAGAAGACGCCGCTGCTTCGTTCGATGGAGGCGCTGTCCAAGCAGGCCCTTCGGATCCTGAAGCTCTTCGGCTCGAAGGCGACGCGCGTCGTCACGACCTGCGGTCCGGAGCAGGAGTACTTCCTGATCGATCGCAACTTCTATTTCAACCGGCCGGACCTCATCAACGCCGGTCGCACGCTCTTCGGCGCGAAGCCGCCCAAGGGCCAGGAGCTCGAGGATCAGTACTTCGGCTCGATTCCCGACCGCGTGCTCGCGTTCATGCACGACGTCGAGAACGAGCTCTACAAGGTCGGCGTACCCGTCAAGACCCGCCACAACGAAGTCGCGCCGAGCCAGTACGAAGTCGCGCCGATCTTCGAGAACGCCAACGTCGCCACCGATCACCAGATGATGACGATGGAGACGATGCGCCGGCTGGCGCCGAAGTACGGGCTGGCGTGCCTGCTCCACGAGAAGCCGTTTGCCGGCGTGAATGGCAGCGGCAAGCACCTCAACTGGAGCATGGGCGACGACCTCGGCAACAACCTCCTGAACCCGGGCGACACGCCACACGACAACATTCAGTTCCTCGTGTTCTGTGCGGCGGTGATCCGCGCCGTCAACAAGTGCCAGGGCCTGCTCCGCATGTCGATCGCGAGCGCCGGCAACGATCATCGCCTGGGCGCCAACGAAGCGCCGCCGGCGATCATCTCGATCTTCCTCGGCGACATGCTCACCGACATCTTCGAGCAGATCGAGAAAGGCGCGGCGAAGACCACGAAGCACGGCGGCATCCTCGACACGGGCGTGTCGGTGTTGCCGAAGCTGCCGCGCGACGCGGGCGATCGCAACCGCACGAGCCCGTTCGCGTTTACCGGCAACAAGTTCGAGTTCCGTGCCGTGTCGAGCGGGCAGAGCATCGCGTTCCCGAACATCTCGCTGAACGTCGCGGTGGCCGATTCGCTCGACTACATCGCCACGGAGCTCGAGAAGGCGACCAAGGGCAAGAAGTCGCTCGAAGCCGCGGTCAAGGAGCTGCTGACGAAGGTGATCAAGGAGAACAAGCGGATCATCTTCAACGGGAACAACTACGCCGCGGAGTGGACGAAGGAAGCGAAGAAGCGCGGCCTGCTGAACCTGACGAACACCGTCGACGCGCTGCCCGAGCTCCTCAAGCCCGACACGGTGAAGATGTTCGACAAGTACAAGGTGCTCAACACGCGCGAGCTCGAAGCGCGCACGGAGATCAACTACGAGATCTACGTGAAGACCCTGAACGTCGAAGGACAGCTCATGGTGCTCATGGCGAACCGGTACATCCTGCCGGCCGCGCTCAAGTACCAGAAGGACGTCGCCGAGTCGGTGGCGGCCGTCAAGAGCGCCGGCGGATCGGCGAAGGAAGCGAAGAAGGTGCTCGACCGCGTGGCCGGTCTCGTCGACGATCTGCGCACGCGCACCGAGAAGCTCGAGAAGGTCCTGGACTCGCACGCGTCGAGCGCCGCGGCGCACGCCAAGCACATGCGCGATGCCGTCGTGCCGGCGATGAACGACCTGCGCGAGACCGCCGACCAGATCGAGAGCCTCATGCCGCACGGCATGTGGCCGCTGCCGACATACCGGGAGATGTTGTTTATCAAGTAAGCAGCGGTTCCAGGGTTCCGGGTTCCACGGTTCCAGGGTTCTCGTTCGGGTTCAACACGTCGCGAACCTCGAACGAGAACCCGGAACCAGAACCCTGGAACCCGGAACCGTGGAACCCTGGAACCTCGTCCTTAGTTCAGTCCCGCCACCCGCCCGCGGAGCGTCTTCACGTGTTCCGCCACCCGGTCGCGCTCGTCGCGGTCGTCGTCCTGCCAGGTGTGTAGCCGAAGGTAGCGTTCGAGATCCCGGAGCGCCGCCGGGTAATCATCGAGGTGATAGGCGATGAGCCCGCGGTCCCGAAGATCGGAGCCGAACGCGGAACCCACCGTCAGGAGCAACTCGGTGACCGCGCGTGCGTGCGGATACGAGCGCAGCTCGACGTAGGTCCGCTTCAGGTTGTTGAGCATCCGGCCGAGGATCTGGCGGGACGTGCACGGGTCGAGCAGGGTGCGATCGAACGCCGAATCCTCGCCCACATGCTGGTGCAGCAGCGCGCGGCAAGCGCGATCGTCGAGTCGGCGGCCTCCGTCGAACGGATCGAGAATGATCGGGCCCGCCTCGTCGCCTGCGTCGTTCGGAACACGCAACAGGAAATGCCCCGGGAACGACACGCCGAAGACTTCGAGCCCCGCTCGACGGGCGACCTCGATATAGACGACCGCCAGCGAAATCGGGATGCCGGTCCGCCGATCGAGCACGACATTCAGGAGGCTGTTCCGGAAGTCTCCATAGTGCTGCCGGTTCCCATGGAATCGCTCGTCGTCGAAAAGCAGGCGATTCAACTCGGCCACGCGGTCGAGCACGGGCGCGCTGGCCAGCGCGGCCAGCCGCTCGTCAGCGCGCGCGCCGATCTCGTCGAGCTTCGCGAGCGTCGGGCCAGGGTCCAGTTGTGGATACTCGACTTTCGCCACGACCAGCGCCGCGCGCGCGAGGTCGAGCGTTCGTTCCTCGAGGAGCGCCGCAAGCTCGGACGACAGACGTTCGACCGTCATTGGGCGCGAACGTCCTGAAGCCGCTCGCCGGCTCGGATCGCGATCTCCAGCCGGTTCTCGCTCGGCGGATAGGGACAGATCCAGCTCGGGTCGTACACGCAGTACGGGTGATAGGCGCGGTTGAAGTCGAGATCGTAGAGGCCGGTCGGCGTCTGATCGAGATCCAGATAGCGTCCGCCGCCGTAGGTCTCGAGGCCGCTCGTCAGATCGCGAAACGGGACCCACAGCCGCTGCACGTCTCCGACGCGCTCGGCAAACGCAGACAGCTTGTACGGGGTGCCGGCCAGCGTGAAGGACAACGTGCCGACCTTCACTTTGCGCTCGAGCTGATGCGCCGTGTTCGGCAACTCGATCACCACCGGGGGGTCGGAGCGGATCTCGGTGAGCGCGGCAGGCACGCGGTATCCGCACGCACGGGATAGTACGCCAACGGCGGGAAGCCGGCGCGTTTTTCCGCAGGCACCGGTGAGAACTTGTTGTCCGGCGCCTTGAACTCCGCGTCCTTCCGGGTCCGGTCCGCGAGCACGCGCTCCTCGTACGGCCGGGCATCGACCGGTGGCGGCGGGCCCGACGCACAACCGGACGCCACCAGCTCACCGGCCAGCGCGGCGATCACGATCCAGACGGAGAAGGACGCGAGACACGCACGTCATCAATCGAAATCTCCGAGCAGGTCCTCGAGAGCCTCGCCAACCTCGACCGTCCGTCCGTCGAACAGGTGGTTCGCGCCGTCAATCACGACCAGCTCTTTGGGCTCCTTCAGCTTCGCGTAGAAGGCCCACAAGTCCTTGATCGAACAGATTTCGTCGAGACCGCCGTGGACGATGAACTTCGGCTTCGCGAGACGCGATCACGTCGTCGAACGAGTAGGTCGGTCGGCAGACAGGGGGCGCCACGCCGATCAGGGCCGAGACGCGTGGGTCCACGGCGCCGCTCTCGAGCGCGATCCACGCGCCGAACGAGAATCCTGCTGCCCACAAGGGCACGCCGGGATATCGGTCGGCGAGAAAGTCCACGGCGACGCGAAAATCCTCGCGCTCGCCGCGGCCCTCATCGAAGGTTCCGGCGCTCGCGCCGACGCCACGAAAGTTGAATCGCAGCACGGCGCACCCGATGCGCCCAAGGCCTTTGGTGCCCTGGAACACGGCCTTCGTGTGCATCGTCCCGCCTTGAAGCGGGTGCGGGTGCGCGAAGACGACCGCGGCACGAGGCAACGCGACGGACTCGTCGCCGTTGGTTCGCGGCGCTTCGAGCAGTCCCTCAAGGACGCCCGCCGGGCCGGCCAGATCGACTCGCATCGAGGAAGTCTGTCACGAGCGTGGCAAACTCGCGCGGTTTCGACAGGAACCCGAGGTGGCCGGTACCAGGTAGTTGGGCGTGAGTGGCACCGGGGATCAGCGTGAGGTATTCGAGCGTGCTGGACACCGGTACGACGAGGTCCAGGTTGGCTTCCCCGGTGATGACAAGGGTAGGCGCCGTGACGCGGCTCACGATCGACACGAGATCCGTCCGCGTCCATTCGTCGACGATTTCCGCCATCTGCCGAGGGGAGGCCGGGTAGCGAAGCGCTCTGACGGCGTACCCGGCGCCGAACCGAATCCTCGCCCCCAACCCAGGCATCGCCGCCGACAGCTCCGGCGCCAGGCGTCGCACCGCCCGCAGGGCGAAGAGCGGCAGCGAAAGCCTCGGGATTGCGCGCATAGCGCACCGATTGGTCGTCCACCCTCCAGCCGGGAGAGGGACTTGCCACGACAACAAGCTGGGACACCCGGTCGGGCCGGCGGGCGGCATACCAGGCCGCCACCAACCCGCCGAACGACAGTCCAACGACGCAGGCCGTTCGATGGCCGGCGGTGTCTAAGAGACTGTCGATTCGCGAGGTCCACCCATCGAAGAGGCCCGGTCCCCGGACGTCGCCGAGGGAAAACGTCAGGACCCGGTGGCGCTCTTCGAGTGCCCGGATAGCGGGATCCATCCACTCCCAGCGGCCCTGGATGCCGGGAATGAGGACGAGCGGTGTCTTGGAGCTCTCTGTTGTCACTGGGCCACTTTGGGGTGCTTCAGACCTGTTTATCGCACGCCGGGGGGCCTGTGGGCGCCGCAGTCGGTTCAAGTCACGTCAAAACTGTCATTTTTTCGTGCAACACAAACCGCGATAGGTCGTATTGCCATTGAGGATGACAACCCTTCGAATGCCCGTGACAAACCCCGTGACAAACGAAGAGCGCGAGTTTGGGGACGAAACTCACGCCACGTTGGGACCGTCCGAACAGCAGGCGCTTTTGACGCGCCTGAACCGTGTGGAAGGCCAGATCCGCGGAATCCGGAAAATGGTCCAGGAACCACGGCCGTGTGTCGAGGTACTGCAGCAGCTCGCCGCCGCCGAAGCCGCGCTGAATCGCATCAGCCTGGCAATTTTCAAACATCACGTGGATACGTGCGTCACTGACGCACTGTCCAAAGGCGACGTCGAACGTCAGAAGCAGATGAACGAACTCGTCGACATTTTCGACCGGTTTGCCAAGTAGCAAACACGAGCGCCCGTTACACCAGCGTCGTCCAGGGGTCAGGCTCCCTCCGCCCCTGATCGACGAGCACGCCACACAAGCGCCGCGCTCCCTGCGGCGAGCACCACCAGGACTGTCACGCCCCACGCGATCGAATCTCCAGTGAGAATCGATGGAAGCAGGCGTTCGTACGCGCGGCCCATCCACGGCAGGCTGGCCAGCGCGTCGTTCGTGCCCTGTTCCTTCGGCCAGAGTGTGCGCGGGTACTGCCACACCACGGCGATGATGCCGGCCTGAAGAATCCCGAGGCCGAGCGCCGTCATCCGGATCGCGCCATGGCTCAACGCCTGGGCCACGGGCGCCACCGCGAGTGGCACGAGAGGCACGAGATAGCGCGCCGCGGGCGAGAACCCCGCGGACCACACCGAGAACGCTGCCATCGGAAGGAACAGCGTGGCGATTGGCACGAGCCACGTTCGATATTCCTTCCACGAGAGCGCCCAGCACGCGGGCACGACGAGATACATCGGCGCATACGCGACGAGTCCACGCTCGCGGTCGAAGAGCAGTCCGAGCCCACCGGCAAGTGCATTGGCCGGCGCGAACGGCAGCGTGTCCAGCATCTGCGGCCCGCCCAGCGTGCCCCACGCGTGAAGGGTCCATGCGTGCAGAACCGTCTGTGGCAAAACAGCCAGCCCCGCGAGGAGCCACAGCAGCTCCGGCCGCTGCTGGCGGAACCATCCGATGTGGCGTGACGCGAGCAGGAACACGAGCCCGAAGACGAGGAACGAATACTTGCGGTGCAGCCACGGCATCACGCCGACCGCGGCGATGACGAACGCGACGCGCCGCGGCGTCAGGTCACTCGCGGGAAGCATGGCCAGCCAGACGGCCGAACACACGATGAAGAACGCGACAGTCTCCGGAAAGACGAGAAACGCGTGCGACAGCACGGGTGGCGATACGCCGACGACGAACACGACGAGAGCGGCTCGGGCGGCCGATGCGTGACGGCTGAATGCGCTGAGGAGAAGCCCGAGGCCGGTGGCGGTCAGGACGACGAGCGAGAGGCTCACGAGGGAGTACGCGAACAGGCCGCGCGGCTGGCGTATCCGTTCGAGCCACGAATCGGGCAGCAGAACGGACGCCCGTGTGGCGGCGGCGTAGACAGGGAGCACGACGATCGGAAGACCGATGTCGTGTGTCGACCACACGCGGCCGTCGAGCGTCGCGCGCGCGTGGGGACCTGGTTCGAGCGTCTCGTTCCCAAACCAACGACCATCGCCGTTGCGATAGTTGTTGGCGACGTCGAGATCGCCGTCCGAGACGAGGCTCTCGGCGACCATCAGGTAGTGCGGCTCGTCGCCCGAGTTCGAGAACTTGCCGTGAGTGGTCAGCGTCCAGACAACCACGAAGAAAGCGACTGGAACGAGAACGCTGACGCGGCGCCTCATCCGTCACCAGTGGTAGAGCATCAGGTACACCACCACGCCCGTGACGGACACGAACAGCCAGATGGGCAAGGTCACTTTGGCGATTCGCCGGTGCGCCGCGTCATTGCGGACGAGACCGCGGCGCAGCGTCACGATCGCCATCGGCAGAACAGCGGCCGCGAGTACGACGTGCGGCACCAGAATCGAGAAATAGATCGTGCGGGCGATGCCGGTGCCGGTGAACGGCTTCGAGCCGGCCTGTGCATGGTAGATGACGTACGACGTGAGAAACGCGGCGGAGCACACGAAGGCCGAGATCATCGTCCTCCGATGCGCTTCGATGTGGCGTCCCTTGATGAGGACGAAGCCAATCACCAACAGAATGCCCGACGTCAGGTTGAGCGCCGCGTTGAGCGTCGGGGAGGTCGGCGACGCTCATCGCTTGCCGAGCACCATCAGCACCCACAGAAGCGGCAGATAGGTGATGGACGCGTAGAACAGCACGCGCGCGTTGACCTCGGATCGGTGGCGCAGGAATCGAATCGCCGTGCCGAGCTGCGCCAGGCCGAGCACGAGGGCGCCGACGGCGTAGACGGCATTGGTCAGGCCGATGAGAAACGGCATCTCGCTGAACGGCACGAGTGTGGCCGCCCAGAGCGTCGCCTGACGACCGGTCAGGCCGCCGAGCCGGTCGATGACCGGCAGTACGGGCATGCCCGCGCGCGCGTAGTCATCGCGGTAGATCCACGCGATCGCCAGCACGTGCGGCATCTGCCACAGGAAACTGATCAGGAAAAGAGTCCATGGGGCGACCGTCGCGAGCGAACCGCCCGCGGCGGCCCAGCCGATCAGCGGCGGCAATGCGCCTGGCACCGCGCCCACGACGGTCGCGAGCGACGAGCGCCGTTTCAGCGGCGTATAGACCATCGCGTACGTCACAAGCGTCGCGAGCGCGACGGCCATGGCGACGGCATTCGTGGTCAGCCAGAGCACAAGGAGCCCGACGGCGGAAAGCGCCCCGGCGATCATCCAGCCTTCGCCAGCGCTCATTCGGCCGTCCGCGACCGGCCGAAGCCGGGTTCGCTCCATCAGCCGGTCGGTGTCTCGTTCGGTGACCTGGTTGACCGCCGCGGCGCCGCTGGCGACGAGCGCCGTGCCGAGACAGGCCGCCGCGAGCGTGCCGAAATCGACAGCCTCGCCTGCCATGTAGTACCCGCCGGCGGTCGTCGCGACGACGAGCGCGTTGACCCGTACCTTGGCGAGCACCAGCACGTCCGCGAGCTTCGACCGCGAAGCGGCAGCGTCCTGCGGCTTGTCGTAGGCGACGAGGTCAGGCTTCATGTTTGATGGGGGCTTGATGGGGCGTGACGGAGCTCAACGGGCCCAATGGGGCGGTGACCGGTTGGTCCAAGCGTACTCGAAACGCCCGGAGGGTGAGGAAGAGCGACGTGCCCAGCACGATGGCGCCTGTGGCCACGTGCAGCGTGTTGATGATCTCGTTCTTGCCCGTCAGGACGACGAAGGCGCCGAGCGTGATTTGCGCGATCACGACCGCCAGCAGAAACGAAGCGGGTCGCACCAGCTCCGCGCGCGACAGGTGGCGCGTCCGGATGCGCCAGACAACCGCCAGGACCAGGGCGGCGACGACGACCGCGCCGAGTCGATGAGCAAAATGGATGGCGATCGCCAGGTTCCAGAAGGGCGGGATGAGCCGGCCGTACGCCAGCGGAAAGTCCGGGATGGCCAGGCCGGCGCCCGTGTGACGCATGGTCGCGCCGAGCAGGATTTGACAGAAGACCGCCGCCGTCAGCGCCACCGTCCGTCGGCCGAGTAGTTCATCGTCCACAGGCGGCGAGGCTGGACGGCGCCAGCCGGTCGACGTCACGAGCGCCACGCTGATCGTCAGACAGAAAAAGATCTGAGCCAGACCGGCGTGGCTGATCGAGATGGCGTCCGGGAGAAAGAACAGCACGGTCAGGCCGCCGAGCGTGCCCTGGATGACGACGACCGCGAGAGCGAACCAACCCAGCCGGCGCACCCACGCGCGCGGTTCCACGCGCCAGAGAAAAATCACGAGACCGATCGTGAGCAGGCCCACGACGGACGCAATCAGGCGGTGGCCGTGCTCGTAGAAGATGCCGCCGACCATCCCGCTGAGCGGGAACGAGAACATCTGGTAGCCGTACGTCGTCGGCCAATCGGGCACGGAAAGCCCGGAATTCGTGCTCGTGACCATACCGCCGGCCGCGACGAGGACGAGCGTCGCGGCGACGAGCAGGCGAGCGTAGCGATGGAGCCAGATCACCGGACCGCTCAGACGCCGTCGAACGTGAACGACAGCGGAGAGGTTTCGCCGGCGCCGACGGTCACTCGAGCGGTCCGACGGCCAAACACTTCGTGCCACGCTTCGACCGTATACGTGCCCGGCGGCACGCCGGCGAACGAAAACGTGCCGTCAGCGGCCGTCACCGCGAAGAAGGGATGGGCCATCACGCCGATGTGCGCCGCCATCCATCCGTGCACGTCGCATTTGAAGCGGACCATGACTTCCGGCGTCGTGAACGTGTGCCGCATCGGGCGGGACGCCCGGTGCGAGGCCGTGATTGAACTCGCGGTTCTCCTTCGGCATCGCGTGGATGTTGTGGAACGTGGGATCGGTGTTGGCCAGCTCGAGCGGCTGGCCGACGCGCAGGCCCATCACGCGCGGCACGAAGAAGCAGCCCTTCTGATCCAGCACGACCGGGGTGGACGGCGTCTCGAACGTGTACGCCGGATCCAGGCCGTCCTTGATGTAGACGAACGCGTTCTGCAGCGATCCGTCGGCCGCGACGAGCACCGCGTCGTTCAGCGGCTTCTGGCCCGCGCCGACGGCGCACGACGGGTCGCTCGACATCCTGATCGCCTCGCGCGCCGGCGCCTTGCCGTTGAACGACAACACGTCCGCTGACCGTCCGTGCCGTCGCCGGATCCACGGCCTTTCCAGCCGGTGCAGGAGCCGGCGCCGACTGCTCGGGCAGGAGGCGAGCCGCATCCGAACGCGAACAACAGCCGACAATAGGAGCAACGAACGGAGGAGTGATGTGACCATGAGCGGGCCGGAACGCCGCGGCGCGAGCGAGAACGATCAATTATCACCTGTCGCGACGGCTGTGCGTCACTTGACCCTTCTCCGGCCGCGATGCTACGTTTCAAAGTTCCTGCCGCGCGTGCCGGTATCGTCTAGGGGTCAGGACACGTGGTTCTCAGCCACGGGACCGGGGTTCGAATCCCCGTACCGGTACCATCCTTCGCTCGCCTGAACCGTGAGCGAGCTTCGGATGGCAAGCCATCCTTCGCCAGAGATCACGCGAAGGGCACTCGGCACGATCAAGCGAGCTCATCCCAGCGACAGGCGAAGGATGTCCACCGTAGCTCGCAGTCCGTTCAGGCGAGCGAAGGTGGACCACACGTCTTTGAGTGGCACGTCCGCTGCCAGTTGTCGATTCGACCTTCATAAGACAACTACGGTTTCCGGATCTTGGGCAGGCGTGGTCCGTTGATGTCGTCATCGAATTCGCGGATGAGCGGCGAGCTGTAGCCTTTGAGCGCTACTTGAAATCGGGGTCGGGTGTTTCGTTCGCGCAACGACACTTGCGATAGCTGCTCACCGCCGTCATCTCGGCGGTCACGTGCGCACGGTGTTCGTGGGAGAATTCGTGACGATGCGGAAAGCCCTGAGCGGATTCGCTTCCGCAGAGCCTCGGTAGTCTGCAGCGGAATAGGAGAGGAGGACCTATCAGCAGCGTTCGCATCGCCCTCGCGAACATCCGCGCGCCCGCGACGCCTGACGAGTCGGTCCGCTTGGCGACATCAGCGGTCGCCGACGCAGGCCGTCGAGACGCGACTGTCATTTGCTTTCCGGAGTGCTTCATTCCCGGATATCGGTGGCCGGGCACGGCAGCGCCACCGCCCGATCCGGCGTTCCTCGAACGGGCGTGGGCGGCTGTGGCAGTTGCCGCCAGGACTGCCCGGCTTACGGTGGTTCTGGGCACCGAGCGCGTGACCAATCGGGGTTTGCAGATCACAGCGTGCGTGATCGATCCCGACGGCACGATCGCGGGGTGGCAGGACAAGGGGCAGATTGATCCGTCGGAGGAGGCCATCTATCCCGCGCTCGGGGCCGAGCGTCGGGTCTTCTCCGCTGGGCCGCTGACCTTCGGTGTTGTGATTTGCCACGAAGGTTTCCGCTATCCGGAGACTGTACGGTGGGCCGTGCGCCACGGTGCCCAGGTCGTGTTTCACCCACACGCGCATGTCGCTGAAGCCGGGAGCTATCGCCCCACGACGTTCGCCGATCCCGCCAACACCTTCCACGAGAAAGCCATTCTGTGCCGCGCGGCCGAGAACACTTGCTATTTCGCGTCTGTGAACTGCGCAAGCGAAGGTTCTGGCACGACGTCGGTTGTGGCGAGGCCTGATGGTACGCTTCAGTGCCATCAGCCTTATGGACAGGAGGGCCTGCTCGTGGCCGACTTGGACCTCAGCACGGCTACTGGACTGCTTGCCTCGCGGTGCCGGACGTCGGCGATGTAGGTCGGAATCAGGCGGCAGTTCCCTGGAACGTCATGTTCCACCCTTTCGCATAACCCCGTACCGGTACCAAGAAAGTCAGGGACACGCCCGAGCGGCGGCCGCCGATCGCGGTCTCTGCAGGTCACACTTTTGGATGGCCTGTTCAGTCCGTGGGCGGGTTCGTCCTTGCGCGGCCGGCGAAGCGCACTAACCGCACAAGGTGCACGATGGTCACCGCAATGGCGGTCACCACCAGCACGACCACCGCAGTCTCCGCGACGTCGATCGGCAGCACGAGCCAACCGATCGCCGACGCAAGACCGCACAGCACCCACGTCCAGCCGGCGAGCCGGTGAAACGCTTGTTGCCGTGCGCCGTCGCATCCCGACGAAACGGTGGGAGATTCTTCGGTATGACATTCCCGAGCATCGCGAGGAACGCGCCGGTGAGGACTCCGGTCGAGCGCAGAGCCACGTCGAAGCCGTCGACGAAGCCGAACGAGCGGGCGAGTGTCAGCGCCAGCGGGATGCCCATCATGAGCGCGGCAAACACGACGGCAGTCGTGATCTGACGAGCTGCCGTCGTCTCCATCGTCGAACGACGAACGGCGAGCCGCGACCATCGCAGCGCGGCAATCATGACAGCTAATATGGCGAGAACTGCCGTCCAGGCCAGCGCGGCTTCCGGCTTCGTGAACCAGTTGGCCAGCACCAGCACGATACCGACGGTTATCAATGCCGATGCGGCCCTGAACATCATTGAGTTGGGAATCACGTCAGACTTCTCCTTTCACACCGCGTTTGGACACCTTCCGGTCAGCGACACGACTGGCACGTTCCGACTCCGGAACCCACCCGAACGTCTGCGCAAAGCCAAGCAACGTCTCCTCGAGGACCGACATCACCAGCCGGTAGACGATGGTCCGGCCGGTCTTCTCTGATTCGATGAGCCCCGCCTCCTGTAGCACGGCGAAATGGGCCGACATGGTCGGCTTCGACACGACGAAGTGGTCCGACAGTTCCCCCGCTGACATCGGCCGGTCGCGCAGTAGTTGCAGCACGCGACGACGGGTTGGATCCGAAAGCGCCCTGAACACCTTTTGCACAGTTCTATATTTAGCCAATCATCTAATTATTGTCAAGCGTCGATTCGCGCAGTTCCAATCAGGCGAGAGTCTCAACGCAGCTGATGGACGCGCCATGGCGCGCGCCGCGGTCGGGAGGTTCCGGTACCAACGCTTTGATTTACTGAGACACTCGATGTCACTCGCGAAGAAGTCGCGCTGACCTGACCTTGGGTGTAACGCGCGCAAGGTCGAATCCGTCTCGGCTCCGTCGGATGTCCAGTTCGGGGAAGTCCGGCTGCGCTCGCCAATACTCGACGAATCCCGACGGGATCACCGCGATCACGGCTTCGTGAGTTAAGTCGAGAAACCAATCGTCGATGAAGCACCTCTGAGCGAAGGGCGATAGGCAGCACAGGCCGTCGCCCATTCTCACGCTCGTGGAGAAGATTCGTCGCGAACACGACCGGCCACACCGACCAGTAGTCACCTGTCACCGCAGAAACACGCTGCGCATACAGCGTGGCCTCATAACCCTGACCCAGGTGGGCAATTAGTTCGCGACGAGCTGTGCTCGGACGATGAAGTCCTGTCAGCGCAAGCAGCCACACGATCGTTGCCGCAGCGACCAAAGGTGATCTGACGACTCGCGCAGACATCGAATTCGCGCTTGCGAGCACCACGAACGGCGCAGCAAGGCACACCGGCAGTGTGGACATCATGTGCCGGCCTAACCCGTGCAGGAAGAGAGCCATCAGGGTTCCATAGAGGCCGGCCGCAACTGCCAAGGCACCGAACGCCGCAGATGATCCGCGGCGTGTTGGATCGCGCAATGTGATGCCGAGTGCACCTGTCCAAAGAAGCGCAATGACAATCCAGACCGCACTGCCGTACATCTGGAACGTCTGTGCCCAGAACGCTGCCAGCAGGTCCGGCGCCTCACTAGCCGCCGGCAGAACGAACGGCGTGGCGTCGAGAAGGTGGGCGGACGCAAAAGTCTGCAAGACTTGATGACAGCAAACCGAGGCGAAGCTTCCCGCCAACATCGGCACGGCCAACGCGCGAGTGCTTCGGACGAACGTGAGCGCCAAAGCCAGAACAGTCGCGAAAATTCCAACCCCGCCATTGGCCCATGCGCCCACAATCATCAGCGCGAGAGCGGGAGTTCCGGGAAACACCGAGGAACCTCGACAGAAAAACACCGCCATTCCAAAACAACCTAGCGCGGCAGCGTACGACTGGTTCGTCGTGAACAGTAGCAATGTGATCTGGCCTTCACGAAAACTCAGAAGAACAGTGACGACCACGAGCGCGCACAATGCCGGGCGCCCTACACGAAATCTGGCGAACGCGGCGGCAAGACCGATCAACAAGAGGGCGACGCCGAGTACGTTCTGAACGATCAGGTTCGCGAACGCGCTGCGAACGGGTAGCGCCAGCAATGGCAGCAGCATCCCGAAGCGATTCTGTCCCCAATAGAAGAGCGTCCAGGACTCCAAGCTCACAAAGACTGGAATGAGCGAGTCGGAGTTGTGGGCCGTCAGCGCCGGCCCCGTGGCGACAGCATATGCCGCGGCCAGGAGCACACTCCCCCAAATTGCCCGCGGCAGGTATTCGAATCTCCACGGATGTGGAGGCCGCTCGATTGGGTTGCCGCCGCGTGTTCGACAACGGCACGTGCCACGCGCACAGTCTAGCGAGGACGCACGCACAACGCACCTGCGGTGGGCATCGGTGCGATAGCCACTATCTACCGGCCCGGCACAATCGGGGCCGACGCCCGGCGCGCGGTTCGGGCAACGGCCGCGAGGATCGTCATGGCCATGGCGGCGACGATCGCGACCGCCGTCGGGTGCACGGGAAGCACGAACTTGCCGATCGAACCCCAGGTGAGGGCGACGCTCATGAACATCGCAGCCAGCGCGAGGGCGACGGCTGGCGTCCCGGGATGGCGGCGGAAGACCACGAGCGCAAGGACGACGGCGGGCACGAGGAGCGTCCAGTCCGTCCGTCCGCGCCGCGGCCGGAGCTCCTGCCACACGTGCAGACCCATCAGCCGGACGACCTCGCGCGGGTGTGTGCGCATCCACGCGACGGGCGAGCGCAAACCGATGCTGCGCCAGCCGGACCTCGTATCGAGTGAGAACGGATCGATGCCGGCCGCCTCGAGCTCGGGCGCACCGTCGCCGGGATTCGACCGCCAGCGCCCTTCGTTGTCGAGCGCGCGCTGACTGAAGCCGGCCGGGAGATTGATATGTCCCTGCGAGCCCGTCGGCAGGAAGGCGCCGGTGACCACGATATTCCTGGTCCACCACGGCGCCACCACGACGAGACAGGCGAGCACCGTGCACGCGCTCACCCGCCATCGACCAGGTCCGCCCGGTACCGGTGTTCCAGTCGGCACGAACACGACGATCGGCAGCCAGAACACGAACATGCTGCGCGACAGCATCAGCAGACCCAGCACCGCGCCCGATATCGCCGCGGTGCGCAGGGACGGCGGGCGCCGGCTGCTCGAGACCCAGAGCCAGACGAGCAATGAGACGAGGAACGTGGCCAGCGCCTCGGCCTGGCGTTCGAGGGCGAAGCTCGTGACGTCCGGACTCTGCAGAAGCAGCACCGCCGTCAGCAGCGCGGCGGCGAGCCCGGCAAACTCGAGCGCGATGGCGGCAGCAAAGGCCACGGCGCCGGCCATGAGCGCCGCGTTCACGAAACGGATCAGGCCAAAGTCCCGCCCGACGATGGCATAGGTCGCCGCCCACAGTGCGGGGAACGCGGGCGGCCGATACGTAGTTGGGTAGTAGCCGGACGCGCGGCCTTCCACCGCGCCGGCGGTCTCGGGCGCGCCAAGGTACGGCGCCTGCCATTCGGGATCACTCCAGAAAAAGCCGAACCCTCGCCCTTTCCAGACGTTGTACGCCAGGGCCTCGTAATCGCGCTCGTCACCACCGAGCGGCGGCTTGTCGAGACCGCCGATGCTGACGAGCCGGTAGGAGAGCACCCCAAACGTGACGGCGAAGATCAGGAAGCACGTGAGTATCCTTCGCATCGCCCGCGCTGAGGATACCGGCGAGCGGCTGCTGAAAGAAAGAAGAATGCCCAGTCGCCGTGTACACGCTCACGGGAGCAACGACGACGCACGGCATCTCGTCTCGGTGAGTGAAGGTTCCCGCAGATCGCTGTTAGGATGGCCGCCTGTCTGCGATGACGAGATCAACGTGGCGCGCCGTCATCATCGGTGTTCTGCTCGGGATTTCTGCGTCGGCCCTTGCCGCACTGGTCGGGGCCACCGCGTTCGGACACCGCGTCGAGAACGGCAGCTACGACTTGCGCGTTCGCGCGACGGCTTCTCCGGTCAGTTCCTCGTCTCCCATCGTCATCGTCGAGATCAACGAGTCGTCGATTCGCGGCCTCGAGCCTGTCGTCGGACGGTGGCCGTGGCCGAGGCTGGTGCACGGGAGCGCGATCGACTACCTGAAGCGATCGGGCGCCAGAGTCATCGCCTACGACGTGCTGTTCGGTGAGCGCGAAGGCGCCCGCGAGTCGATCGTCAACGGCCAGCCCATCAGTGGTGACGATTCCGATCGGCTGCTGGTCGAGTCCGTGCGCCGCGCGGGCAACGTCGTCCTTCTCGGCGACGCGACATTCGAAGGACTCGCGAGCGGGAAGCTCGACCGGAACGGCCAACAGCCCACCCGCGCTGCCGGGTCCGGCCTACCGGCCGGGCGACGGGTTCCAGTCGAGACCCGACTTGGACCTGCCGTTCGATGCGCTTGCCGGCCGCGGCCGCCGGCATCGGGCACAACTATCTCGCGCGCGATCCGGGCTCGGACACGGCTCGTCGCGCGCTGCCATTCATCGAGCACACGCGGCGCGTTCGTCCCGTCGCTCGGCGTCGCCGCCGCACTGATGTTTGCGGGCGTGACCAGCGACTAGCGTGCGCCAGGAGGGTGAGGTGCTGCGGATCGGAGACACTCGCGTTCCGACGCTCGATGAACGGGTCGGGACCGGCGCCGCCGCCGAGCCATCGCGCCAGGTGTCTGTTCAGATTCACACAAGCCGACGACCGGCGCCGACGGCGTCCGGTCGATTTTTCCGACCTACTCGTTCTACGACGTCGTGCTGTCGGAGGACAACGTGCTCAGCGGGCGCGACACCTGTCGTGCCGATGTCGGCCTTCGCCGGCAAGCTCGTGCTCGTCGGAACGACCGCCGCCGGAACCTACGACCGGTACACGAGCCCGTTCGACGGCGGCATCGCCGGCGTCGAGCTTCACGGCACGATCGCGGACAACATTCTTTCGTCCAGGTTCATGCGGCGCGCGCGGCCGACCGATGGACTACGCGTACGCCGCTGCCTCGGGCATCGCGGGCGGCCTCGCGGCGACACTCCTGCCTGTCGCGCTTGCCGTGGTCGTCGTTGCGGTCGCGGTTGGCGGCCTGCTGACGTGGCTCACCTCGAGCCGTCGGCGACGGCTTGTGGATTGGCGCCGTGGCGCCGGCACCGCGGCGGCTGCCATCGCGCTCTTCGGAGGCGTCGCCTGGCGATACTTCGTCGAGGATCGCGAGAAGCGTCATATCCGGCGGCTGTTCGGCCGGTACGTGTCGAACGACGTCATCGACCAGTTGATGGCGCGATCCGGCGCTCGTCCGGCTCGGCGGCCAGCAGCGCGACATGACGGTGCTGTTTTCCGACATTCGCGGCTTCACCGCCGCGTCGGAAAAGGCCACGCCGGAGGCCGTCGTAGGCCAGTTGAACGAGTATTTTGGGGCGATGGTCGAGGTCCTGTTCCGGCACCGGGGAACGCTCGATAAGTTCGTCGGGGACATGGTGATGGGGCTGTTCGGGGCACCGCTCCCCGACGACCGTCACGCCGACCATGCGGTCAGCGCTGCCATCGACATGACGCAAGACGCTCGATCGGCTGAACGAGACAGTGGCGGCGCGAAGGACGGCCCGAGTTGAACATCGGCATCGGCATCAACTCGGGCGAGATGATCGCCGGCAACATCGGATCGGAGGCGATCATGAGCTACACCGTCATCGGCGACGCCGTGAACCTGGGGTCGCGGCTCGAGTCCTTGAACAAGGAATACGGGACGCGCATCATCATCAGTGAGGCCACGCGACTGCTTCTGACCGTACCCGTCGAGACGCGGCCGATTGGCGAAGTCACCGTCAAGGGACGTTCGCAGGCGGTCAAGATTTACGAAGTCACGGGCCCTGCGGGCCTGTAGATCAGGTAGGTCTTGCAGGACATGTAGGGGAAGATCATGAGACTCACTGAAGATTCTGTCGGTGCTGGTCATCGTCGGCGCCGTTGCGGCGCCGGCGGGGCGCAGTTCGGCAATCTCGGCAAGGTCATCAACAAGGCCGCCGAAGTCCATCAGGATCTGACGTTCTCGGACGACGGAGGAGCAGCAGCTCGGCAGCGAGATCAGCGCGAAGATCCGTGACAAGTACGGCGTGGTGCAGGACAGGGCGTTCACAAGTACGTGACGCTCGTCGGTTCCGTGCTCGCGTCGGCGAGCAGCCGGCCGAACCTCAAGTGGACGTTCGTCGTGCTCGACACCGACGGCGTGAACGCGTTCGCGGCTCCCGGCGGGTTCGTGCACATCACGCGTGGCGCCCTGGCGCTCATCCAGAACGAAGCCGAGCTGGCCGACGTGCTCGCGCACGAGATCGCGCACGTCACACAGAAGCACACGCTCACGGCGATCCAGAAATCCAAAGCGATCAGCCTCGGCGCCCAGGCGACCCGCAAGGGAAGCCGTCACGCAGGCCGCCAATCAAGGCTACGAAATCCTGCTCGAGAACAACTTCGATCGCGGCGACGAGATGGAGGCCGACAAGGTCGGCGTCGACGCTGGCCAACGGCGCCGGCTACTCGCCGGCGGGCCTGGGCGCATTTCTGACGCGGCTGGCCGACCGCAACAAGGCGCTGAAGGAACGAAGCGGCATCTTCGCCTCGCACCCGGAAACGAAAGCGCGCATCGATGCGCTTGCGAAGGTGGTCTCGAGCGGCAAGCTCGCATCCGCCGCGACCGTCAGCGCCCGCTACAGCACAGTCGATCAGCTACACGCCCGTGCCTGTCAGCTCCGTGGGCGATGGAGTTGGCGCGACGCCGATCGGATCCGGAAGCTCAGGCGCGCTGGGTCTCGCCGGTCGACTCGGGCTCGGCCGCGAAAAATCCAGCGACCAGACCGTGTCGTCTGCCGGCTCTCGAGGCGTGAATCCCGACCGCGACGCGAAGGGCGGTCCGGTCAAGACGCTCGTGGCCGTCAGCGTCACGGCCGCGGAAATCGCGGAGTTCCGAAAGGGAATCACCGGCTAGCCCGTGGTGCCCCACCCCAGCGCGCACCTGATCTTCAGCCTCGGGCTCTTCGGGACCGTTCTGGTCCTGATGCTCGCGGTCCGCAATCCGGCCATTCGCCGGCGCTTTCTGTTCACGTTTGCCGTCCTGCTCAGTGCGTCGGCGGTGCACGCCGCACTCGTGTGGCTGCCGGATGTCGCTCTGATTCAGGAGTACGGGTGGAAGGTCGAGGCGCTGCTACTCGTGCTCGGGACCGACGCAGGCGCTCGTCGCGCTGGCGTTCAACCCGTGGTCGGGCGTCGCACACGCCTGAACGGGCGCCGGCCATCGTCCAGGACGCGACGATCGCGCTGCTCGTCGCCGTGGCCGCCGTCGTCACCTTTCCGAACGCGGAGTTTCTGACGACGTCCGCGATCGTGGCCGCGGTCATGGGTTTCGCGCTGCAGGAGACGTTGGGTAACGCGTTCGCCGGGCTGGCGATTCAGATCGAGAAACCGTTTCGCGTTGGCCACTGGATTACGGTCGGCAACCACGAAGGGTCCGTCCGCGAGATCACGTGGCGGGCGACGAAGATTCTGACGAAGTCCGGCAACATGGTCGTTCTGCCGAACAGCCTGGTGGCGCGAGAGGCGATCAACAACTACTCCGAGCCCATCTCGCCGACGCGTACTCTCTGTCGATGTGGGTGTTGGCTATCAGAGTGCCTCCGAACGAGTCGCGCGACGCCTTGCTTGCTTCGCTCCTTCACGTGCCGCGCGTGCTCCGCGTCGAGCCGGAACCGCAGGCGCTGCTCTGGAATTTCGACGGCTCGGCCATCCTTTTTCGCGTGCAGTTCTGGGTCGGGGACTATCTCCGTCGAGGAGGTCGTCCGCGACGAGGTTCGGCGCGCGATCTATTACGAACTCAGCCGGCGCGGCATCGAGATTCCCTGGCCGATTCAGGTCGAGTACTCGCGCCAAGAGCCCGGCCCCGGAAGCGGAAACGGACCGGATCGCACGATTTGCCGGAATTATCGGACGCGTCCCGTATTTGCGGAGCTGAACGACGAAGGACGCCGGGCCCTCGCGGCCGGCGCAGCCGAGCGCCTCTATGGCGATGGCGAGCTCATCGTCCGCGAAGGCGCCCCGGCGCGTCGATGTTCGTCGTGTGCCGCGGCCGCGTTGCGGTGACGATCGGGTCAGGGAAGGAAATCGCGCGGATCGAGTCCGGCGGCTTTTTCGGCGAGATGTCGCTCTTGACGGGTGAGCCGCGCTCGGCCTCGGTCGAGGCGCGCGGCGATTGTCGAGTGCTCGAAATTGCCGGCGACGTCTTCAAGCGGTACATCGCAGAACATCCCGAGGCGATAGACGATGTGGCGGGCGCCGCCGCCGCCCGTCGGCGCGAGCTCGACCAGTCACGCGGGGCCGCGAGCCGGGAGTCCGGCCGATGTCCGCGTGACGATGGCGGCGCGGATGCGAAGGTTTCTTTGGCCTCTAAAGACCAACCCGTTCACGACGACTGAGTCAGAACCTGAATCCGTCGAACAACCCGCCCCAGCCGGATCGCCGATCGTAACGGCGGCTCTCGTCGTAGCCGCGTTGATAGCCAAGACGGAAGGCTTCACGGTAGTTGGCCTTGTACAGTTTCCCGAGGTCCGTATTCGCGCTCGTAGCCGCGATTTGCACTGCGGAAGCGGCCTTCAGACACGGGATCGAAGCGCCGGTTGTCGCGCCCGTCGTCGAGTCCGGCTTCGTAACCGTCGTTCAGACCGGTCTGATATGCGGGGTCATACCGATTGGTAATAGCCGCCGTTCGGCCATCGCGGGTACGCGTTGCCGGATGGGCGACCGTCCGTAGCGGTCCGTTGCCATACTGGCCATGACCGCCGTAGCCGTTCCGGTAGCCTTCCTGGTAGCCGTAGCGGAACGAATCGCGGTAGCGATCGCGGTTGCCGTACTGCGAGCGATAGCCCGAGTCGCCCCGGCGATAGTCGCTTTCATCCGTGAACTCGAACCGGTCGCCGCGGCGCGAATCCTCAGCGCCTGCCGACTGACCTCGTTGATAACCCTCGCTGTAGCCCGGCGCGTTCCATCCAGCTTGCGCCACCGCTGCAGACGGAGCCGCGATGCTGATCGATCCAATCGCAGCCAGAGCAAGGAGACGAGACATGACAACCTCCCTGCGACCCCGTTGTGCAAGAGGTCTGCCAGACCGATTGCGAGATCGAATTCGCGCGGAATTTTCCGGCGTTTTGACTACTGCGTCCAGAGGAGGACACGGTCGCCGTCCCGCTCGCGATAGTCAAAAACAAGCGCCGGGCCGATGCGCGCGAGCTCCTCGCCGTCGAGATTGAGATGCTCCAGGTCGAAGCCCTCGCCGGCGCCGACGTCCATCTTCGCCTTGTGCATCTTGAGAATCCAGAACGGCAGCGACGATCTTGATCAGCCGCTCTTCATCCGGATCCCATGCAAGCATGCGCAGATGTTCGGGCCGCGTCGGCGACGTCGGAAACTCACTGAACGGGCGTGGCATGATCGGCCGCTCTTCGTTGTCGAGCTCGTAGAGCGGCGCGTTGATCCGGTAAACGAGGCCTTGACCGCCATCGAACGCGCGAATGGCGTCAGCGCTCGTGGATCGCTCCGTGCTGACGTGCCGGCTGACGAAATAGACGGCCGCGCCGGCGATGGCAATCAGGCCGAGCAGGCACACGACGCCCGCGCCGACCACGACCCACACCCACGTCCTGCGTGAGGCCATCCCATAGAGTTATACGACGCGTCGCAGGAAATTGGTCTCGGAGCGCGTTTTCGAGGGCGTTGACCGCCGGAATCCTCCGCAATCATGGCGGCGACTTTCCGGCCCTGCGTGATGGCGGCGCTGATCGTCCGGTCCTCGGGGTAGAACTGCGTGGAGTCCGTGATGTAGAGCCCCCGGACCGACGACCGGTGGCTGGGCATGCGCTCGGCAAAACCCGTGGAGAACACCGGCTGCGCGTAGGGCGTGCGGAAAACGTGCGCTTCCTTGACCCACGTCGCGTCGAACGCGGGATTGATCAGCTTGAGCATGCCCGTGTACTCGGCCAGCAACGCGTCGTCCTGGCCGTGTATCGAGGTTCCGTGGTCGGCAGGTAGAACGGGATGTAGAGGACGTTGAGCCCAGCCGCCTGCAGGTTCTCGTTGAGATTGGTCTGCTCGATGATGCCGTTGAAGCTGATGCGCGGATCGTTGGTGTTCGTCCAGAAGTTCGTCGTGAACGAACGCCTCAAGCTCAGCAACATGCACACGATGCCGATGTATTCGACGCTGCGGACATTCGCGAAATACGTATCTGTCTGATTCGGCACGAGCCGGCCGAGCGCCGGGCAGCGCGACGGTGGAGATCACGGCGTCGCACGGGATCGGGCCGGCGGCCGTGCGGACCTCCGTGACACGGCCATCAGCAATCGTCAGCGGCTGCGACACGGCGTGGACAGCCGCAACTCGACGTTCGGCCGTTCGCGCAGCCACTGCACGAGGTGGTCAACGAGCGTCGCCGAACCGTACTCGAGATATCCGAACTCATCAGGAGCAAGCAGCGATCGCCTCGAGTTGGCCACTCGCCAGATGCGATGCCAGAGCCATGCGGCTGAAATCTTGTCGTGGTGCGGACCGAACTTCACGCTGAAGAAGCGGGTCCCAGATGACCTCGTACGCGTCGTGCCGATCGAGTCGATCAGCCAGGCTTTCGCCGGAAATGCCGTCGAGCGATCGCCACTCCTTCCGGTAGCGGGACTGCAGCACATGCAGGCCGAACCTGATGCGCTGCGTCAGCGGAACGGGCTCAGCTTCAGCAGGCTCGCCGGCGTGCCGAACGGGATAGTGACGGCCGTGGTGGTAGAAACCCCGTTGTCGTATGGCGCCAGTGCAGCTTGCTTCTCGAGACCGACCTCGGAGACGAGCTGGACGAGCGATCGATCCGATCCGCAGATGAAGTGATAGAAGCGCTCGACCGGATGACCTTCCAGCCGGAACGAGCTGGCCAGCCCGCCGAAGTCGGGCGCCGCCTCGAGCACGACGACCTGGAATCCGGTTCGACTGAGGTCGTAGGCGGCGGCGAGCCCCGCGAGGCCGCCGCCGACGATGACAACGCGCTTGGAACGCGTGTCGGCCGGCTTGTATCACAGACTCTTCAACGTCGGCTGCTCTTTTCGCGCGACCATCATAGCCGGTCGTCCCGCACGCGCGCAGGCAGAGCACGGTCGCCACGAAGAGCACGATGCTGAAGGCTGCGAGAGGAACGGAAATGTCGAGTCCGGTTGGGCCACCAATCAGGGTCGGCTCGCGATCGCCACCGCGCCAGCCGAAGAAGAGCAGCGGGTTCAGGTGCGCAAACGCGACGACGCCTATCGCCAGCGTGAGTTCGCGTGTCCGGCTCCAGCCATCCGAAGCCTCGTCCGGCAGCGTCGCCAGGAACAGCGCGATGATCATCGCGATGAACAGATGGTTCTCGTGCACGCCGGCGTTGAATGTGAAGTACGCGAGATAGCCGCCGAGCAGTGCAAGCAGCACGGTGTGGGAGGGTCTTCGGGAGACCTATCTGAAGCCAGAGGATCCACGCGACGATCCCGGCCGCGACGGCCTTGATCGGGATTCCGCCATGTGGAGTCCCGCTCGTCGTGCCGGCCCGAGCTGACGATGTTTGGCGACCTGGTAGATGTACGACCCAATCCACCCGCGTTCATGGCGTTGCCGCTGATCTCCTTGTGAGCCGTGGCTTTCTGCACGGCCTGAACGACCGACCACTGCCTCGTATCGTGCGTGCGGCCGAACAGTCACGACGAGCAGCATGACGGCGATCGCGGTCCAGATGGCGCCTCCCCACGTGCGCGGCTCGCGCGCGACGCGCGCGATGTCCTTCAAGTCCACAGCCCCGTCAGGTGAACCGCATAGAACGGCAACAGCACCAGCGGTTGCGGTTTGATGGCGCAGCACACGAGCAACAGGCCCCACGCCATGCAACGGCCGGTTTCGTTGGAGCCCGATCGAGCGACGCGACCAGGAATGGCGCATACAGGATGTCCAGGTAGCCCTGGCCGATAGCGCTGATCGTCGTGCAGAGCCAGAGGGCGCCCGCGAGCAGGATGTTGCCGGTGAGGAAAAACGCGACAAGCGCCGTGAGCGCCTGAAAAGCCGAGGAGCAGAAGTTTCAGGCTGTTTGGCCGGCTGATCCCGACCGCGTCGCCCGCCTTGCCGGCGAGTCCGAGCAACGTCTTCGTTCCGGGCGGATAGTCGTACGGGTTGTATCGATACCCATCGACCGGACCCAGAACACGACATCATCCATCCAGACCAGGAAGCCGCGTCTGGGGTCGGTGACGTCGAACGTGCCTGGGGCGGTAACGAGGATGGCGGAGCTGAGCATGCCGGCCACGAGCAGGCCGACGCCCAACGTCTTCGAGCGAAACAGCCAGCTCGTACTGGCACGTGAGCGACCGTCCGGGACTAGCGCCGACTCCAAGGAGGCGGGCCGGTGCATGCGGGCGAAATGATCCAAGAACAGTGCCAATGGTCACGGCTCTAGCTAATCGCCACCGACGCGCCGATGCGCGAGGACTCGGTCGCGTAAACCATCGAAGTGCTCACGCCGTGGAACATACTGCACGCCCCCCTGCAGCGATAACAACAGAACCAGGCCGGCGCCGACGACCGAAAGCACGAGTGCTGACTCTATCGGCAGATGAAGGGCGGCGAAGTAGGTGAACGTCGCTTCACGGACACCGAACCCGTTTACGGAGACCGGAAGGAAGCGTCCGTTTGCGCGAAGAGCACGGCCAGCAATCCGATGCTGACCGTGCTCTTGAGAAGAAAGATGAGACGGGACTTAGACGCCAATCAGAGGGTGAGGTCCGACATCCCGCGTCCGATGCACGCGTCGCTCTCTAGTACGGCCAGTCCACCATGACAATGTTGCTGCGCTCCGGCACGGTGCGAGTGCTGTCGCGCGCAAGGCGGAGACCATGAACCCGACACGCTCGCCCTTCCTGGGCGCCCAGATTCGAGCGGCTGCTTTCTTGGTGTGCGGACCGATACCCCACTCGCCCCGGCGCTCGATGTGCTTGCACGTCTGACCGGGCCTCAGAAACTCGTACGTGGCGGCATACCACCTGCCGCCAACGTTGCCGAACACCCACGGATTGCCTTCGCGACCACGCCGTCTCACGCATGCCGGCCACCGTCCGGACTTCGTATGGTAGATGCAGATCGTCGTCGGGGACGATCGTGATGTCGGTGATCTGCGACGTGACGCTCCATCCGCTCACGTCGGTGTGCAGCCACTCGACGGCGCCAGACTGAATGGAAGACCCGGCTGCTCGACGATGCCGCCCCACCGCCGCCGGCCGGGGGGCTGGCGGCCGCAGGATTCGGGCGTGGGCGCGATGCCAGCCGACGTTGTGCCGAATGGTCTGGCGCACCTCCGTGCCGACGGAGCTCTTGAACACGGCCGTCACGTTGAAGCCGCCTGCCGTCGAATAGGTGTAGGAGGTCGATGCGGATGCCGGACCCCTCGCCGAGCGGTTGCTGCCTGGCCGTCTCCGTAAATCAGCGCCACCTCGCCGACTCCTTCATGTCGGACGGCGTCACGGTCAATCGACGGGCTGGCCCATCGTGGAAGGTGACGGGTGGCGACGACAAGTCTGAGCGAAATCGGGCGTCTCGACGCCAATATTCACCGCGTCGGATTCAAGCGTGTCCACTCGCGCCCGCGCGGTGGCCGCTTCGTTCGTCGAGAGCCGCGCCGTCGCTTCGCCGTTGTCGTTGGTCAGGACGGGCGCAAAGGGTGTGAACGACCCCGTGCTGGCCTGGAACACGACGGGCGCACCGACGATGCGCTGGTTGCCTTCACCAAACACTGTGGCTTTAGATCGACTTGACCGCCGCCATATGGAACTGCGCTCTGGGACGCGGTGAGGCTGATGCGCGAGATGTTGCCTGAAGCGGTCGCGAAGAATGTACTGGCCCTTCGACGGCGTCCGACTCCGCGAAAAGCTCGACGAGCCCCGGGTCGGCGCCCGCGCGGTAGGAGCGCGGTGGCCTTGCCGTTCTTGGATCCGGATTTTCGGCGTGTCGAATGGCCCGCGGCTGGCGCTGAGAAAAACCTCCGTGCCGTCGGCGACCGGATCTGCCGTCGCTCTGGCTCGCCTGGATGGTCACCTCGACGTTGCCGTTCACGTCACCAGCGGAGCCGACGGCGTCATGAAATCAGCGCGTCGCTTGGCGCAAGCAGCGCATGTTTGTCGGACGAACACCCTGCAACCGCGAGCGTGGAGAGGACGACGAGCGCCGGGGTCAGGGGAGCCAGCCGAAGGTGGGCGTATTTCACGGAGATCTAACCTCTTTCAGGTTCCGGAACTGAAATAGCGAACGAACCTGATAGCCGGGACTCCTTTGGTCTATCGGATCGAAACGGGAAAAAGCCTTACAGGGAGCCGATCCGGAAGTCTATCGTCAGTCTTCGGGCGGGAAAATGGCCGGCGTAGAAGTCTCGTCGCCTCCGCGGCTCCCGGAGGTGTCCTTGGCGAGTGGCCCACTTCGCGGGCGGTCCGGTAGTTGGCGACCGCGTCGGCCCGCTGGCCGTCGAGGTCCGCGATCTTGCCGAGGTCAGAAGCGCCCGGCCCCGGACCCAATCGGGGGAGCATTGCTCAAGGCCTCCTCGAAAGTCCGCCGCGGCTTCCGCGCGCCGATCCCGGCCGAATCGTGCCAGGCCGCGCTTGTACAGCCAAAGCGCCCGCTCTCCCGGAAATCGCGGCCGTGTATCGCGGTCGAGTGCCTGGAGGCCCGGCGCTCAGAATGGCTTCGGCTTCCGCGTGCTTGCCGGCGCGAATGGCCGCCGATCCCTGCTCCAGGACGAACAGCCTGTTTCGCGGATACGCGGCGACGAGTTCGCCGAGCAGCCGGTACGCGTCCGCATGTCGTCCTTCGCGGCTGTAAATGAGGACAAGCGCGGACCTCGGCCTCGACGCAGGGATGCCAGGGTCGCGCGCGGCCGTCTCGAGCAGCCGAATGCCCTCCTCTTTGCCGCCACCGAAACCGGCGATGTAAGCAAACATGCGCGAGGGCAACGCAAGCCCGGAGACCACGTAGCGGTACGGTCCCGACCACGACGCCGGCGGCCGATCGCTTCGGATCGCGGCTCAGCACTTCTTCCTGCGCGTTGTAGGCGTGTCGGGCAGACATGAGCGCTGACGTCATGCTGCCCTCGACCGACGCCATGTAGGACGCCTGCAGCCCATAGGCGGATCCGAGCTCGAATCGCGCCTGAACGTCATTCGGATTGGCCTCGATGCGTGCCGACGCCAGATCGATTGCGCGCTGGACGGTCTGTTTGAACTCGGCGTCGACGGCGGGCGGCGGGTTTCGGAAGGGTGCGCGGCGAGCCGCCGAGGCCGCCGACGTAGTGATCGACGGTGACCGTGCCTCGCCGGAAGATGACGTCCAGCCAGAGCATCGCGGCCAGCGCGCGGTGCGCGCTCGACTCGTTGGGCGCGGCGGCGACGGCAGCGCGCGCCTCGGCGAGCGCCACGTCGTGGTCGAGGTTGTAGGCGGCCTCGATAGATCGCCGCAATGCGCGCGTCGAGATCAGCCGGCCTGCGCCGGGCTGGCGGCGGTGAGTGCGGTCAGTCCGACAAGCCACGCCGACAGCAATCCCACCATCGTTCCTCACCGAGCCTTGTCCTATTTCAGCGCAGCCAGCTTCCCGAGATCCACGGCCTCGACGACGCCTTGCACCGTCTCGAGGTTGTCGACCTGGTGACCGGTGCCCTTCACGATGAACCGGTTCGCCGACGACGGCCGTCACCTCGCCGCGCTTGTTGTCGGTGTTCCACTCCTCGAAGCCCGGCTGGCCGCCGATCTTCGCCGCTCGCTTGAATCCGTCGTCGGACCGCTCGGAGTATCCCGAGCCCAGGAACATCGAAACCGGGGCGAGGAGCAGCTGACTCAGCGCGGTGTCGACGATCTCGAGCTCCACCCGGCTGTTGTCCTTGGTGTACCGCGCCTCAGCGCGCGAGATCGCGACGGGCATGTTCACCTGTTCCCCGCGCGGGTTCGCTCTCGTCCACCCGCCGACTTCGGGCAGCGCGCTTTTCAGCTGTTCGAAATCCACCGGCTTCGCCGCGCCCTGGGCCATCTGCTGAAAGCCCTGCGCCATCTTCTGAAGACCGGCCGCCATGTGCGGCGGAGGACCCTTGCGCATCCTTGGCCATCTGCTCGGCAGCCTTCTGCATCTGCTGCGCGCCCTGTTCCATCTTCTTCGCGGCCTCCTCGGCTTGCTGCTGCTGGGAGCTTCCGCACGCGACGACGAACGCTGAAGCGACGAGGACGGGGAGGAGCTTGTGCATGGGACCTCGATTCATTGGCTATTGATTATTGGCTATTGGCTATTGAATTTGCCATTGGGCCATGGACTATTGGGCACGCCGGTTCGTGAGCGGTTATCGGGAATTCTGCACCCTGCCAATAGCAAAGGCCACACGCCCAATAGCAAATGGCTCAGACCTTTCCCATCCACTGCAGGAGTCCCAGCGTGAGCCAGGGACATACGTGATGAGCAGCACGCCGAGCGCCAGGATGCCGAGCATCGGGAGGGTGGCCCACATGACTTCAAGGACAGGCTTCTTGAACCGAACAGACGCCAGGAGCAGATTCAGGCCGAGCGGCGGATGCAGATAGCCGAGCTCGAGGTTCGCGATGAAGATCACGCCGAGGTGCACGAGGTTGATGTCGTAGACCTCGGCAAGCGGAATGATCAGCGGCACGATCACGACGATGGCCGAGAAGATGTCCATCACCGTGCCGACGAGCAGCAGGAAGACGTTGAGCGCGAGCAGGAACAGGGCGCGCGACTGGATGTGCGACTGCGTCCAGTCGAGCAGATTCGTCGGCACCTGCGCGTTGACGAGGTAGTTCGTCAGGCCGACCGCGACCGCGAGAATGAGCAGCACGCCGCCGACGAGACCGGCCGAGTCCGCGGCCACGCGAAGCACGTCGCGCATCGTCGGCAGATCGCGATGAATGAAGCGCTGCACGATGAGCGCCCAGAGCGCCGCCATCGGCCGCCGACTCCGACATCGTCGCGTAGCCGCCGAGCAGAGCCGTCAGCACGACGACCGGAAGCAGCAGCTCCCATTTCGCTTCCCAGAGCGCGGCGAACATCTCGCTCGTGCTGAACGGCAAGCGGCGGGCGCCGGAACGCAGCGCCTGGCGCACGCCGAGCGGCGGCGACGAGCCCGAGCATCAGCAGGCCGGGAAGAAGACCGCCGACGAACAAGTCTTCGATCGGGACGTTCTGCGCGACGATGCCGT
This sequence comes from uncultured Acidobacteriota bacterium, assembly GCA_963739035.1. Taxonomy (GTDB): domain Bacteria; phylum Acidobacteriota; class Vicinamibacteria; order Vicinamibacterales; family SCN-69-37; genus CAVTYZ01. The sequence continues at coordinate 405,780 of CAVTYZ010000018.1, forward strand.
AGAGGATGAGCGGCACCGAGAGAGGGAACAGCAGGCCGAGGGAGCCGGACGCCGTCAGCAGGCCGATCGAGAATCGCTCCGGGTAGCCTTCTTTCAGCAGCGCCGGAAGCAGCAGGCCACCGAGCGCGAGAATCGTCACGCCCGAGCCGCCGGTGAACAGCGTGAAGAACGCGCACAGCGTGGCGGCCGCGACCGCAGTGCCGCCTGGCGCCCAGCCGAACACGCCCCGCAGCGCACGGAGGAGCCGTTCAGACGACTTGCCTTCCGCGAGCAGGAACCCCGTCAGCGTGAAGAGCGGAATCGCGGCGATGTTGGCCGACGGCGACGTCAGCTCTGCGTACGCCTTGATCAGCGGAACCACCGGCCGGCTGCCGTCGATGAAGAACCCGAACATCGCGATGCCGCCGAGCAGCGCGAAAATCGGCGCGCCGAGCACGCCGGCGACGAGAAGCGCCAGAAGCCACGGCCACAGCGACGCGCCTTCGAGGATCTCCTGACGCGCCAGTCAGCAGCAGGCCGGCGGCGATGCCCAGACGCGGCGATCACCCGGCCGGTCCAGTGCGGCGACGCGCGCCAGACCAGCCGCGCGGCGATGAGCGCGAACGCGACCGGAAAGACCGACGATCGACCACCCAGACCGGGACGTTGAGGGCGATGATTTCGCCGACTTCGCGCTCCGTGCGGACGAGGCTCCACGCCGCCAACCGCGAAGATGGTGGCGACGGCGGCGCCGACGAACGCTCCAACGATGTGACCGAACGCCGCCAGGTGCTTGGGGAGGAACTCGCCGGTGGCGAGCACCAGCAGCTTGCCGTCACGCGCGGCGATCGCCGCGCCGAGCATGCCGACCCAGAGCGTCAGGTTCTGCGCGAACGGCGCGGATCCGGGAATGCCGCTCTCGGAGAAATTTCCGCGTGGCGATCTCAGCGAGCGGCAGGAGCATGATGCCGGCAAGGGCGGCCGTGGCAAGAACGTGTTCTCCGCGCGGCGCGCAAGCGCCCGCATTAGCGGCCTTTGGTCTTGCGGAACGCGTCCCGCTCGCGCACGACGAGGTCGTAGACGTCAGCCGGGACCATGCCGCCGCGCATCGTCGCCACGAGCTTCTCGGCCGCCGCCTGGAACTCCGCGCGCGCCTTCGCATCGAGTGTCGTGACCGTCAGGCCGCGCGTCTTCATCGTGTTCACCGAGTCGGCGTCGAGCTTCGGCGCGTCGGCCAGGACCTTGCGCTCGAACGACATGGCGGCGTCGGTGACGATCTTCTGATCCGCCGCGCTGATCTTCGTCCACGCGTGGTTCGTGATCACGAGCGCGCCGAGGAGCGGCGCGACGTGCACGTCGAGCATGTACTTCGCGTCTCGGAAAATCTGCAGCATGAGCGCCGGGTACGGCGGGCTCGGTGCCGTGTCGATCAGGCCGAGTCGAGAGCTTGAGCTGCGCCGGGATGTCGTTGGCCGACGAGCGCGACCGGGTTGAAGCCGTTCGACTTGTACCACTGCACCATGCGGTCGTCGCCCTGCGCTGGTGAAGAGCTTGGCCTGTCTTCACATCGTCGAGCGTCCGCAGCGGTTTCTTCGAGAAGAGCTGCACCCAGCCGGCGCTGCCCCAGGCCACGCGATGGAAACCCTTGGCCTCGAGTTTTTGATCGAGCATCGGCGTCAACTTCTGCAGGACCGCGAGCGTCTCGTCGTCGTTCTGAAAGAAGAACGGCATGCCGAAGGCGTCGAACGACGGATCGATCTGCGCTGAGGCCGGAGATCGTCAGCAGGTTCGCCTTGAGTGAACGACGCCCGGGCGCATCATGCGGATCGTCGATGCCTCATCGCCCTGGGTTCCGCCGGCGTAGACCGTCAAGCGCACGCGGCTGCTCGTCTTCGCACCAGTTCCGCGCCCATGTCCAGCAGGGCCTTGTGCCACGACGAGTTCACGGGCGCTCCGGTGGCGAGCCGGATGGTGACCGGCGCCTGAGCGGCCAGCGGGAGCGCGACGAGGCACGCCCAGCGCGGCGACCAGAACGGTGCGTTTCACGAAAGACCTGGCAGACATGCGAAATTCCTCCAGAAGCTACTGCACGAAGCGGGTGTCGACTTGATCCAGGAGCGCGCGTGCACGCCGCTGGGTGATGAGCGTCGCGAGGCGGACTGACGGATCCGCGTTGGGATCCACCGCGATCGCCTGCTTGAGCAACGACTCGAACTCGGCGCGGTTTCGCTGCCGGTACGGATACGCCCGTCGCGAGCGCGACGTACGGGCCCGGCGCCTGGCCTTTCTGGAGTGCGACCGCGCGATCGAAATGCTGCCGTGCACGCTTGGGGTCGCCGCCAAGCGCCTCCGGCAGGCTGTCGAGCGAGATCATCAGCTCGTGGAGCGCGCCCTTGCTCCAGGTCTCGTCGAGCGCCAGTGCGCGGTCCGCGAGAGCGCGCACGACGGGGAAGTCCACCGCCAGTTCAGGCTGGTCGAGTCCCAGCGAAATCGCCGCGCCCCATGAGGCGGCCGTCCAGTACAGCATCTCGACGTCCTTGCGCTCGGCGCGCGAGAGCGCCGCCGCGGGATCGGCGAGCAGCCGCTCGCCAATTCCCCGCCAGCGCACCTCCATGGCTCGAAGGCAGTACGCCTTGCCGCGCAGGTAGAGCCTGAGCGCGCGCTCGCGAAGGGCGCGCGACTCCTCGTGGCGTTCGGCGCCGAGCACGATCGCATCCGTCTCGATGAACGCGTACGCGTATTGCGTGAACCCGCTGCAGGTGGCGACGAGCAACGGCGCATGATCGGGAACCGAGTCGAGCAGCGACTCGTAGAGCTTCAGCGCGAACGGCATGGCGTCACGGACGAGCTCGGGGTCCTCGTCGCGCGAGAACACATCGCCCGACTCGCTGAGCGTATTGGCCACGGTCTTGACGGCCATCGTCTTCAGCGAACACGCCGACAGGGCAATCGCGGCAGCGCAGACGAGCAAGGCCCGAAGGGAACCCGCAGGGTGCGGCATCAACCTGTCAATGATAGGGGACAGAGCCCTTTTCCGCAGAATTGGCTCACAGGGGGACAGAGCACCTCCAATATCTTGTTCGTGCTCTGTCCCCCTGGGGCCTCGATCTGTGGAAAAGGGCTCTGTCCCCTACTGGCAGGGGCGCACGGTAGTTGCGGCGAGCGCGAATGTCCGGTGTCGGGGTCCGGCTTCTGAATGCGGACCCGCAAGTCGTGCACCTTGCCGTCGCATGCGCTGCGGCGTGAAGCCCAGCACGTACTGATAGTGCAGCTCCTGCATGACCTGCGTGAACGTGGCGTTGACGTCGTCGTACTGGTTCAGCTGGAAGTGACCGCCGCCGGTCTGCGTCGCCAGGCGCCGCAGCGTCGCGGTCGGCGGCGTCGTCCATCGGCGTCGGGTCGGACATCGACGCGCCGGCCGAGGGCGAAAGCGGCATCTCGGCCAGCTGCTGCCCGCACCGTCGATCGGAACTGGACGATGTAGATCATGAGCTCGTCCTCGCGTGCCCGCTCGATGATGTTGTCGGCCGTGACGGTGCTCATCGTGTCGACGCCGTCGGTCATGAGCACGAGAATCCGCCGTCCACCGAGCGGCGCGAGCTCCGTCATCGTCTCGCCGACACCCTCCCACAGCTTGGTGGGATTGCCGATGTGCAGGTCCTCGCGCAGCGCGCGCAGGAGCTCATCGCGATCGCTCGGTGAAGTCCTTGCTCAGATCGAGACGGTCGCTGAGGCTGCCGACGCGCACCTGATCGCCGGGCATCATGCGAATGACGAGCTGCTCGGCGGCGGTCCGCGCCAGATCCAGATTCAGCGTCATGCTGGCGCTCGTGTCGACGAGCACCATCGCCGTGATCGGCTGAAGGCCCTTCACGAACACCGTGAGCTCCTGCCGCCGGCCGTCGTCCTCGACGATGAAGTCGTCGCGCTCGAGGTTGCGGACCATCTCGCCGTAGCGATCGAGCGCCGTGGCGTAGATGGCCACGGTCTCGGTGGTGCCGCGAAAGACCGGGGGCTGCTGCGGCGGATCCTGCGGCCGGGCGAGGAGGGTCGTTGCCGCGACCAGGATCGCGACTGCCGCGCCGAGACCTCGTGGAAGCGTCCCGCCCATCGTCGTGCGTGCGACGGTCTAGCGTCCGCCTCGCCGATCCGGCGCGGGCAGCGGCAGCTCCGGGCGTGGTATCGGTCGCGAGATAGCTCTTGCGCGCGCGGACGTTCATGCCGGGCACCTTGACGCGCACCTCGAGCTTGTGCAGCGAGGCCGTCGAGCTTATCGGGCGCAAAGCCGAGGACGTACTGGCGATGCAGCTCGTCGGCCACGCGCGTGAAGGTGGAGTTGAGATCGGCGGTGCGCTTCAGCTCGAAATAGCCGCCGCCGGTCTGCTCCGAGCCAGCTCGCGCAGCCGTCGATCCGGCGTTCGTCACGATGTGCGCGGCCGGGATCTCGCTCTGCAGGCCGATCGCGTAGACCATGAAGTCCTCGTTGACCGCGCGGTTCACCAGGTCTCGAAGTTCGTCGTCCGGCTGCCTGTGTCATCGCCGTCGGTGAAGGCCAGCACGACGCGCCGTCCCGTCTCGCTCGCCAGAGCGTCATGCTGCCGTCGATCGCGTCCCAGAGGAACGTCGGATTGCCGTACTGAATGTCGGATCGGAGGATGCGCACGAGCTCGTCACGGTCGCTCGATGAACTGAGGACTGATCCGAATCTTGTCCGAGAAGCTGCCGATGCGCGCGCGATCCTCGGGCAGCAACCGCAGCACGAACCGCTCGGCCGCCACCTTCAGCAGATCCAGATTCAAGCGTCATGCTGCCGCTCGTGTCGAGCATCGCGACGACCGTGATCGGCTGGACGTCGCTCTTGAAGATCGTGAGCGGCTGGGGCTTGCCGTTGTCGTAGATCTCGAAGTGCTTTTGCTCGAGGTCCGGCACCAGCCGACCGGAGCCGTCCGTCACCGTGGCGTAGATCGCCACCGTGCGGGACGAGCTGCGAAACGTCGTGCCTTGCGGAGGTTCCTGCCCCGCTACGAGTGACGCTCCGACGAGCAGGACGAGAACAGCCGTGAACATCCGTGTCATATGTGTCACACCAGGAAAGGCGGGTTAGTCGTCCCTAGACTAACCCTGTTCGTCGTTCCCAGTTCCACGTTCCCCGTTCTGGCGGGAACAGGACACCAGGACCCGAGGAACCGGGAACCGGAACGCGAACGGGGAACGAGGAACGGGGAACCGGGAACGACGAACGCGCTTATGTCCTATCGCGCGTCGGTTCAGCGGTCCGGTCGGCCATGCGTGCGATGTAGAGGGCCGCCGGCACCATGAGGGCCCACGCTCCCGCGGCGGCCAGTATCCATGGCCAGACGGGTGCGCTCGTCAGGGCAACGAGCTCGGACCATACGCCAACCTGCGGAACCTGGGGTGTCGGCAGACCCCTGCCACCACTCCACCAACGAGGCGCCACCGAGTCGCCACGCCGTGAACATGCCGCCGATCCCGACCACAGCCGCGGCGATCTGCGCGGCAGCGACGGGACGCGTCGCACGTCGGGCGAGCTCCAGCCTCGCGCGCACCTCAGCGCGATACCAGACGACACTTGCGTCCGGGACTTTCACGGTCGCGGCGGTTGCTTCATTGAGATCGCCGACGGCCGACGCAACGATCGCCAGATCGCGGCAGACCTCGCACGTCGTGACGTGCTCCACGAGCGAGCGTTCGGCGCGCGCCGGCCATTGATTCGTCCAGACGAGATCGAGCACTTCGGCTTCGCGCGGGCAGGACGGTCGTCATGGTCGTCATTGATGACGAGCGTCCTTCCTGTCGGAGCAGACCCGCCATTCGCCGGCGGGCGCGATAGAGCAGCGACTTCACGCTCGTCGCCTTCACGCCGACCACAGCCGCGATTTCCTGATGCGAGGCGCCCTGCGCGTAGGCGAGCCACAGCAGCGATCGCTCCCTCGTGCCAAGCTGCGCCAGGGCCTCGTTGACCGCAACGCGCGCCGTGACGGCATCGTGACCCTGCGTGCGATTGTGGTCGTGTGAGATCTCGTCGTTGTGCGGCACGAGCGTCGGCCGCGCCTGAGTGCGCCGCGCGCCATCACGCACGAGGTTCGTGGCGATCTTGAACAGGTAGTGGCGCCGGTGTGCCTCACTCTCGAGGTGAGTTTCGGCTCGCAGGAACCGGTAGTAGCACTCCTGCAGAAGGTCGTCCGCGAGATTCCGATCGTTGGTCAGCCGTCGAAGGTACGCCCAGAGGACACGCGCGGTCCGGTCGTAGAAGCCGCGGAATGCATCCTCATCCATCCGGAACGCCACGTCCGTCTCGGCGCCTGGGAGCGTGAGCGTCCTGGCGTCAGCGATCGGGAGGTCTCGTGTGTTCATGGGTGGTTTACGGCGCGTCCTGCGTCAAGCGCCCTTCGCGCCGCCGTCGTGCGCAGCGTCGAAGAGACCGAGGCGATGAGACAGGATATAGGAAGCGCCGGCGGCCAGCACGAACCCGACCCCCACGGAAAGACCAAGCACGCCCCAGACCAGAAGCATCTCGGCCACCTCATCGAGCATGTATTGCTTGATGGTCAGCAGACCGATGCCGCCGCAGACAAGGACCACTCCGGCCTGCACGGACCACAGGATGCGGGCGAGCGGCGCCGCCACGGCTGCCTGTGCACTCGGCATTTCCGGCGCCGCGGGCAGTCCCTGCAGGAACTGACGGCCGGCGGGCGACTGGATGTAGGTCATCAGCTCGTCGTTGGACGAGAAGCGCTCCATGAGCCGAGCTATGGACGTCGGTCTGGATCTTGACGCTCCGTAGCCACCGCCGGTGGCCCACCGCATACCGAATGAGCCATCCGAAGATGAGAACCGCCGTGAGCAACCCCGCGAAGACCATGACGCTGAAGAACATGTCCCGCCACATGTTCATCGTGTCTCGCCGCATCGCGACCTCGGGCGTCGACGGTTCGTACCAGTGCGTGTCGCCCACGAAGTTGAGGAAATAGTCCGGGTAGCGGGGCACCTCGGGATGGCGCTGCAGGTACGTCGTCAGCGCCGGATATGGAGCGAGGTACGCCGAGTTCGTCATAGAGCGTCGGGTCGAGCTTGAGCACGCGGCCGAGCGCTGGCGGATAGCGCTGCATCAGCTCACGAAGTTCTTCACGCGTGACCTCGGCCCGCTGCTGGTCCAGCTCCGTCGGCGTCTGCTGCACGCGAGCTCGAAGTTCCGGGCCGACAGGGCCGCGACGTCTTGCGCCGAGACGGGACGGCGAGCCCCCCAGACAGACAGACCCACACGCCAAACACCGCAATCGACCGAACCCAGGACCAACTCATCGAAAGCACCTCTTGCCTGCTACTACGCGCCCGCCGGCCCGGGGTGAACAGGCCCAATTGATAGGCTGCTCGGGATGCGGCCGCTGGTTGCCTTCGACCTGGACGGAACCCTGATCGACTCCGAAGCGGGACCTTGCCGAGAGCGCCAACGAAATGCTGGCGACCTACGGCGCCGCGCCGCTTGCTGAGGCAGAGGTGGCCGGAATGGTCGGAGACGGGGCGATGCAGCTGGTTCGGCGTGCCCTCGAAACCGCCGGAGTGACGACCGATGTATCCGTCGCCCTCAGACCGCTTCCTGACGATCTACGCGAGGGCGGTTGTTCGAGCACACTCGCCCGTATCCCGGGCTTTCCGAGGCGGTCGCCGCCGCGGCGGACCGAGCATCATTGGCGGTGCTGACGAACAAGCCCGAGGGCCCATCGAGAACGCTGCTCGAAGGGTTCGGCTTGTCCCGGTTCTTCCAATGGGTGATTGGCGGCGACTCCGGGTTTCCACGAAAGCCGGACCCCTCCGGGCTTTCCCACCTGATTCGGCAGGCTGGCGCGCGCCGCGTGCCTGCCTGATGGTCGGGGACTCGATGATCGACGTCGAAACCGCCCGGAGCGCTGGCGCCGCCGTCTGTGTCGCCGAGTACGGCTTCGGCCACCTGCGCCGGCCCGATCGAGCTGGACGGCTCTGAGCTGATTGCCCGGCGTCCGGAGGACGTCGGCGCCGCGATCGAGGAGTTCCTCCGCTCTCTCGACCTCGGGCCCTAAGCCCGAAGGCCCTAAGCCCCAAGCCTCACGCCCCAAGCCACCCAGGGATTTCCCTAACCCCGACTTGACCGGTCGGATTTCCTGCCATATGCTCGACCGGCATCTAGCGAGACCGGTCTCAGTTACCCAGCACCCCAATGGCCGCGGTTCCTCATCCATCGTTCGCAAAGTGGTCCTCGTCGGCGCCTGCCGGGGCCGTGCGCCTCTCGACACTGGCGCCCGGCCAGATGGCCACCCTGCACGGCGCGGACCTGACGGCGCACGACTGCGCGCTCCTGAACGCGCTCGGGCTGACCGATCGCTGTGTCTTGCGAATCTGCAAGGTCGGCGAGCCCTGCATCGTGCAGGTGCGCGCCACCCGGATCGGCCTGGCGCGATCGGTCGCCGACAGCATCCTCGTCGTTCCTCAAGGCGCGGGCTAATGCCAACCGCCGGCGTCGAACGCGAGCCGGTCCTCCGACCCGCGCCGGTCGCGGTTCCGAAGAGTACCCGAACGCTGCGCGTCGCCCTGATCGGCAATCCGAACACCGGCAAGACCACGCTCTTCAACCGGCTCTGCGGCACGCGCGCCAAGACGTCGAACTTTCCTGGCACGACGACGAGCGCCCGCGTCGGCCGCGCGGTTGTCGGCGGTGACGTCGTCGTGGACATCATCGATCTGCCGGGTCTCTACCGGCTCAGCCTGGATCTGCCGGAAGCGCGCATCGTGCGCGACGTGCTCGCCGGCAGCGGCCCCTACGCCCAGCCGGACGCCGTGGTCGTCGTCGTCGACGCGTGCAACCTCACGCGCAATCTGGTTCTCACCGGCGAGCTTCTCGCGTACGGCCTGCCCGTCGTCGTCGCGCTGAACATGGTCGACCTTGCGCAACGGCGCGGCCTGAGCCTCGACCCGGCGAAGCTGAGCGCGCACCTCGGCTGTCCGGTCGTGCCGGTCGTGCGCGAGGCGAGGCATCGGGCTCGACGCGATTCGTGCCGCGCTCGGGCAGCGTGCTGCAGAAGACAGCGGCGCGTGCGAGAGCGCTGTCCAGGCGGCGCCGGCCGGACGCAGCGCGATCTGACGGCCTGGGCCGAACACATCGTCGAAGACAGCGTGGGCGGCGCGTCCGCCGTGGGATCCGGCGGCGACACGCTGACCGAGCGGCTCGACAAGACGTTCACGCATCCGGTGCTCGGTCTGCTGCTCTTCGCCGGCGTGATGGTCGGGCTGTTCTGCACGCTCTTTGCGCTCGCGACCGTGCCGATGGATCTGATCGAGGCGACGTTTGCCGAGCTCGGCGAGCTCGCGGGCCGGGTGATTCCGCGAGGGCCTCGTGCACGATCTCGTCTCGAAGGGCATCATCGGCGGCATCGCCGGCACGGTCGTCTTCCTGCCGCAGATCTGCCTGTTGTTCTTCCTGATCAGCCTGCTCGAGGACACGGGCTATCTCGCGCGCGCGGCATTCGTGATGGACCGGCTGCTGTGCCGGTTCGGGTTGCCGGGCCACGCGTTCGTGCCGCTGCTCACGTCGCACGCGTGCGCGCTGCCGGGCATCATGTCCACGCGCCTGATTCCCGATCGCCGCGATCGTTTCGCGACGATTCTGGTCGCGCCGTTCATGAGCTGCTCGGCGCGGCTGCCCGTGTACGTGCTGCTGACGTCGCTGCTGTTTGCCGGACAGCCGCTTCTCGCGGGTCTCGCGTTCGCGGCCTGCTACGTGCTCGGCGCGTCCGCCGCGCTTGGGAGCGCGCTGCTGTTTCGGCGCACGCTTGCTTCGCGGCGAGGCGCGGCCGATGATTCTCGAGCTGCCGTCGTACAAGTCGCCGTCGCTGAGGAACGCCCTCGTCGCGGCGAAGGACCAGGGGCTCGCGTTTCTGAAGACCGCCGGCACCGCCATCATGGCGATCTGCATCGTCATGTGGTGGCTGAACACGTTTCCCGCGCGTCGGTCCCGCACCGGAGGCCGAGGCCTTGCGCGTCGCAGGCCGCGGCTGCAGCGGACCCCGTCCAGGCCGAGGCGCTCCGAGCCGACGCGCGCGACTCATCGACCAGCGCGCCGCGCAGGCCGGCAGTTTCGCCGGCCGGCTCGGGCAGACGTTGCAGCCGGCGTTCGCGCCGCTCGGATTCGACTGGCAGTTGACGGTCGGCGTCCTCACGAGCTTCCTCGCGCGCGAGGTGTTCGTCTCGACGATGTCGGTGCTCGTCGGCGACGCGAACGACGACGTGACCGATCAGGGCGTGATCGCGCGGATCCGCGCGGCCACACGCGAGGACGGCTCGCTCGTGTTTCACGCCGGCGACCGCCACCAGCCTGCTGGTTTTCTTCGTGCTGGCCATGCAGTGCCTGCCGACGCTGGCCGTGACCCGCCGGGAGACCGGGCACGTGAAGTGGGCGGCGCTTCAGCTCGGCTACATGACGACGCTCGCCTACGTGTTCGCGTTGGTCGGCCTATCAAGGGCCTGCGGCTCGCGGGAGTATCCTAGGAGTCGAAGTAGATCGAAGTCAGAGGTCAATGACTGACGGCATTCAGGTCGCCATCGTGACCGCGGTTGCCGGGGCGGCCCTGGTCGCGCTCGTCCGGCCGTACCTCCGCCGGCCCGAGCTGAAGAAGGGCGCTCCGCCTTGCGCGAACTGCGCGGCATCGGCAGCCGCCCGCGGCTCCGTCCAGCCAGTCCGCTCCCGCACACAACTGACCCGCGCGGCCGTGTCCCGCCTTCTCTACATCGACTGGCTGCGCGGCGTCGCCGTGCTGTTCATGATCCTGTGGCATTCGATCGATGCGTGGACGCTGCAGACGGGTCGCGACACGTGGGCGTTCACGTCTCATCATGTTCGCAGCGGGCTGGGCGGCGCCGCTGTTTCTGCTTCTCGCTGGCGTGTCGGTCTCGCTCGCCGCGGGCGCTCGCGTCGCGCGCGGACGCAGCCGCGCCGACGCAAGCTGGGATCTTGCAGAAGCGCGGATGGCAGATCTTCCTGCTCGCGCACGTGTTCCGGTTCCAGTCGTTTCTCTTGAATCCCAACGGCAGCTGGAACTCGATTCTGAAGCCCGACATTCTCAACATTCTCGGGTCTCGGCCTGGTCGCGGCCGCGTTCTGCTGGAAGCGCGCCGATGTCCCGAACGGGCCGCCGCGTCGTGGTTGCTCGGCCCGGCTGTCCTCGTGCTCGCGCTCACGCCGCTGTCGCGTGAATGGTGGTGGCCGACGCTGCTGCCCGTTCGGTTCGAGGCCTACATCCGGCCGGTCGGCAACTTCGGCGTGTTTTCGCTCTTTCCGGCGGTCGCGTACGTTTTCGCCGGCGCGTTCGTCGGGTGGCTCGTCTGGGAACACCGCAGCGTACCGAGCGGTGGCTGCATCGACGCCTGGCGATCGCCGCGGTCGTGCTCGTCGCGGTCGGCGGCTCCGCTCAGCGCCATCCACGCGTTCGAGGTACCGTCACCCATCGATTCGTCGCCGTTCTTCGCTTGGCGGACTGGCGCGATGATTCTGGCGCTCGCCGCTTCATGGGCGCTCTTTCGGACGACGGCCGCTCGACGTCCTGGAGCCCGCTCGTCGTGTTCGGCCAGACCTCGCTGTTCGTCTACTGGATCCACGTCGAGATCTGCTACGGCGTGTTCTACCTACCCGATTCACCACAGCCTGCCGCTTGTCTGTGTCGTTTCCCGTATATCGTGGCGTTCACCCTGACGCTGCTCGGCGCCGCGGTCCTCTGGCAGCGACGCGCTCGCGGGCCGTTGATTCCGGCGCACATGCGCGCCGCCAGCCGGGCTCACGGCTCACGGCTTAGGGCTTCGGGCCCGTTCAGACCATCGAACCCTCGAACCCGTCACATCCCGATGCCTTTGCACGCCGTAGTACTGTCTTAGGCGCCTTGGACTCAGCAGGCAACCGACCGAATCGAGTGGGCCGAAGCCGATCAGCGCCTGGTGACAGATGTGGCTGCTGGATCGACCGAAGCGCTCGCGCGTCTCTACGACCGGCATGCCGGGACGGTCTTCGGCCTGGCCCGGCGAATCCTCAATCGTCTGGAGGATGCCGAAGAAGTCGTCCAGGACGTGTTCACGCAGGTCTGGCGCGAAGCGGGGCGGTACGAGCGGGGACGTGCCACGGTTGCCGGGTGGGTCGTCATGCTCACCCGGACACGCGCGATCGACCGTCTCCGATCGCGAAATGCGCGGCCCGACCAGCGTGTCGCGGCGCATCGACCGCGATGCCGGACGTTGCCGTCAACCGGCTGGAGCTCCGGAGCAGGTCACGATCTCGGCCGAGGACGTTCGCGAAGTGCGGGGGGCGCTTGCCGCGCTGCCCGAAGTCGCAGCGCACGCTCGTGGAGCTGGCGTACTACGAAGGGCTGACGCACTCGGAGATCGCGAGCGAGAACCGGTGTGCCGCTCGGGCACGGTGAAAACGCGGATTCGAACCGCGATGGCGACGCTTCGCGGTGTGTTGAAACCATGACGATGAACCGAACACGCATTCGACGACGTCGTGGCCGCATACGCGCTCGGGGCGCTGGATGGCGAGGAGCGCGCTCGCATTCGAGGCGCATCTTGCGACGTGTCGCGCGTTGTCACGGCGAGCTCGCCGACTATCGCCGTGTCGTCGCCGCGATCGGTGCCGGCGTCGAGGCGGCACCGGTCCCGGACGGGCTGAAGGCGAGGACACTGCTGCGGGCAACCGGCCGGCCGGCACGTCGGCGTCGCGTCGCCGCCGGCGACGTGGCAGCCGGCCAGGCTGGACGTGGCTGCAGGCCGCGGCCGTTCTCTTGATCGCCGCGCTCGGCGCTTATGTCTGGTCTCTTGCGGTCGACGGTCAACGTTCTGAGCCGCGAGCTTGCCGTCGCGACCGAGCGGGCCGAAACGCTTCGCCAGGAGCTCGCCGACGCTGCGGCAGCAGCATACGCAGCTTGCGTCGATGGTCGACGTGTTCGGCGCGCCCGACGTCGTACGGGTCGACCTTCGCGGGACGAGCGCCGGCAGTGAACGCGACGGCTCGGGCCTACGTCAGCCTCAACCAGGGCCTGGTCTTCACCGCTGCCGGCTTGCCGGCGCTTCCGGAGGGCCGGGTGTATCAGCTCTGGGTGATCCCCCCGGGCGCGACGGCGCCAATCAGCGCCGGCCTGGTGCCGGTCGATTCCTCGGGTGGCGCGCGGATGACCGTCGGCCTTCCGCAGGGACGTGACCTCCGTCGGGACTGTTGCGGTCACGAACGAGCCGGGGCCGGCTGGTTCTGCCGGGACCGACGAGCCACGCCCCTGCTCGCCGGCACGGCGGGCGGGTAGCGTTTCGCCCGATATTCGGCTCTCTCGATGGTGGTCCGCTTCGGCGGCTCAGTCGGCTTCGGACGGAATGGCCGTCAAGTGCAATGGGACAATCAGTCATTTGCGCCAAGTTCGCGTTCGAACTGACTCTCGTGGACAGGGTGCCTCCGGGCCTCTGAGGCTTGTGAACGGACGGTGCGGGCACATACAATCGCGCCCCACACGTCGTCTGTGTGCCTCCGGGGTGGGAAAGGCCCCGGCTTGCCTATGATCAGCGTCGCCGCGCTCCGAATGCAGCAGTTTGGCGTTGAGTTCTACCAGGCCTCACTTACCGCAAAGGACATCGACAAACTGGTCCGGTTCGAAGTGCTGAACTACGGCGAGCAGCCCGGTGCGCGCTGGCGTCCGGGGCAGCGCGCGGCAGTCGAAAGTCCGGTGGGATTTGCTCGAACGCCGCATCGCGTCGAACGAGAAGGCCTACCAGCGGCAGATCATCCGCAAGAAAGATCGACGAGCTCGTCGACTACTACGAGCAATGCCGTCAGGCACGCGACCTGCCGTCGATTCCCGGCGCCGTCATCATTTCCTGCGACGAGAAACTGAAATTCGAGCCGATCGAGGAGAACGGCGTCGCTCGGCATCCTGAAAGTGCCGGAACGCGAAGGGATTCTGCGCGCGATCGACGGACAGCACCGGTTGCTCGCGCTCCACGCCGGCATGGAGCACTTCGGCGGCGAGTCGTTCACCGTGCCCGCGCGTGATCTTCGACCGGCTTCCTGAAGATCACGTCGTGCAGATGTTCGTCACGATCAACGCGAAGCACACGCGGCTCAACGCATCGCATCTCGTGTCGCTCTCCGGACGCCAGCTCTACCGCGATGACAATCTTGCCGCCGCGCACGACGTCGTCCGCGCGCTGGCCGAGCGCGAGGACTCGCCCCTGCACGGTGAGATCAAACTGCTCGGCGTCGGCAGGGGGAAGGTGGCGCAGGCGCCGCTCGCGCAGGAGCTGAAGACGGCTGTTCGTTCTCGAAGTCGTTCGGTTCGGGAACAGAAGGGCGACGAGTTTCGCGAGGACGCGAAGCGGTTTTTCGTCAACTACTTCCGTCAGGTCGCGCTGGTGTTTGGCGCCGCGTGGAACGGGCGGAAGTACAGCATCAAGACCGCGCCCGCGCTTCGGGCGTTCATCCGTGTGGCGCCCGACATCGTGCGTCACCTCGATCAGCAGCGGCTCGATCGGGCGGATTTCCGCGGCATCGGCCGGATCATCGCGCCGTGGGGCCGCCGCATCGGCGATCTGCGTTTCGAAACCGACGGTGCGTGGAAGCGGTCGACAGTCGATCAGTTGACGAAGGAACTTCGGCTCGCGCTGCAATACCCCGAGGGCGCGATGGTCTGAACGAGTCACTCGACGTCCTCCTATGTCATCGAGCTTTCGCTCTGTGCACGTTGAGACAGGGCGCACCCACGCACTCTGTAAGTCCTACAACATTCACGAGATAAAGTTTCACGGTCTCGGGGGCCGACTGCAGTTTTCGCGCGTCAATACTGCCCGCGCCATCCGGTACGCGCCCTTGCTCTCTACCGAGCACGCGGGTGACCTGAATTTGCGGCACGAGCCGTAAAGAGCTGGGGAGCCAGGTTGTCCGCAAAAGGCCCGCCTCGCGCGGGCCTTTTCTTTTGGCTTCGCCGTTCCCCGTTCCCCTCGGTTCCCCGTTCGCCCTACAATCCGCCCGTCATGGTTCGTGTCGGCATCGACACCGGCGGCACGTTCACGGACTTCGTCCGGATCGATCGCGACGGCGTGCGTGTCCACAAAGTCCGAACGACGCCCTCCGACCCGGTCGCGGCCGTCGTCGAGGGACTCGAGCATCTCGCGTCCGATGCGCCGTCCGCCGCCGATTGACCTACGGATCGACGGTTGCGACCAACGCGGTGCTCGAGCGAAAAGGGGCGCGCGTCGCGCTCGTGACCACTGCCGGGTTCGAGGACGTGATTGCGATCGGCCGGCAGACCCGGCCGGAGCTCTACAACCTGCTCGTCACGCGGCAACCTCCGCTCGTCGATTCCAGCCTGACGTTCGGCGTGGCCGGCCGGCTCGACTTCGAAGGACGC
The DNA here is from genome assembly GCA_963739035.1 of uncultured Acidobacteriota bacterium. Lineage (GTDB taxonomy): Bacteria > Acidobacteriota > Vicinamibacteria > Vicinamibacterales > SCN-69-37 > CAVTYZ01. The sequence continues at coordinate 421,187 of CAVTYZ010000018.1, forward strand.
GAGATCGCGCCGCTCGACCCGGCCGAGCTCGACGATCTGGCGAAACGCCTTGCGGCATCGGGCGCGGAGATCATCGCGGTCTGTTTGCTCCACGCCTACGCGAACCCGCAACACGAAATCGAGGTCGCGGTCGCGGCTTCGCGGCCGCAGGCGTGACCGTCTGCACCTCCCACGAGTCACTGCCTGAGTACCGCGAGTACGAACGTTGGAGCACGACCGTCGTGAACGCATACGTTCAGCCGCTCGTCGATCGCTACCTCGGCCGCCTCGAGCAGACGCTCCGCCCACGTCCGGTGACGGTCATGCAATCGAACGGCGGTGCGATCTCGACTGCCGTGGCCCGTCGAGAAGCCGTTCGCACGGTGCTCTCCGGGCCGGCCGCCGGTGTGGTCGGCGCCCGGACTGTCGCGGCCTGCGGCCGGACTCGAGCGAGTCATTTCCTTTGATGCGGGCGGCACGTCGACCGACGTCAGCCTGATCGACGGCGCGGATACCGACGGCCCCAGAGACGGCGATCGGTGACGTTCCCGTTCGGCTCCCGGTCATCGACATCCACACGGTCGGCGCGGGAGGGGGATTCATCGCGCACGTCGACACGGGGCGGCGGGCTGCGCGTCGGGCCCGACAGCGCCGGTGCGATGCCCGGACCCGCGTGCTACGGCGTCGGGCTCCGATGTCACGGTGACCGACGCGCACTGTCCTCGGCCGGCTCGATCCCGGTCTACTTCCTCGGCGGTCGCATGCGCCTCGACGTCGATCGGGCGCGGCACGCCGCGGCATCGCTCGCGCGACGGCTTCGGCTGTCGGTCGAGGAACTGGCCGAAGGCATCATCCGCGTCGCGAACGCCAGCATGCTTCGCGCGATCCGCGTGGTCTCGCTCGAGCGAGGCCACGATCCCCGCCGGTTCGCTCTCGTCGCCTTCGGCGGCGCCGGCGGGAATGCACGCCGCCGACCTCGCTGCGGAGCTCGGCATCAGGACCGTCCTGGTTCCGCGTCATGCCGGAGTGTTGTCCGCGCTCGGCATGTTGGCGGCCGATGTCATGCGCGACTACTCGGCGTCGGTGCGGCAACCTCTGACGGGTTGTCCATGAGCGCGCTCACTCCACGAGCGTCGCCGCTCGTCGCCCGCGCGCGTCGCGAACTGGTGGCGGAAGGGTTTCGCGGGGCCAGCGCCGATCGTAGAACGACAGCATCGACGTGCGGTACATCGGGCAGTCGTACGAGCTGACCGTGCCGTGGTCGGTCGGATATCGCGAGGCGTTTCACGCGGCGCACGAACGTCGGTTCGGCTACGCGGATCGATCGCGGCCGACCGAGGTCGTCGCGTTGCGCGTGCGCGGAGTGGGCGTGACCGCAAGGCCGGTGTTGCCGGCCATGCGACGTCGTCGAAGGCCGGTGCCCTCGCCGGCGGCGGTGCGCAGGAGCCGCTTCGGCGGGCGCCTGCAGCGAACGGCGTTCTACCGCTGGGACGATCTCCGCCCCGGCGATCGCGCGCGCGGTGCCGCCGATCATTGCCGGCCGAGAGGCCACGGTCATCGTGCCGCCGGCGTTCGGTTTCTCCGTCGACGGGTTCGGCAACGTGCTGCTGACGCGAGCACGGTGAGTCGTTGGCGACCCGCATCACACCTCGCGTCCATCCCATCGAGTTCGAGGTGTTCAAGCACCTCTTTCTCTCGATCGCTGATGAGATGGGCGTCACGCTCCGGCAGACCGGCTTCTCGCCGAACATCAAGGAGCGTCTCGACTACTCGTGCGCGGTCTACGACCGCCACGGGCACACGATCGCGCAGGGCGATCACATGCCCGTGCACCTCGGCGCGATGCCGTTGTCGGTCCGAGCCGCGATTGACGCCGGACCGATGGAGCCTGGTGACGTCGTCATGGTCAACGACCCGTTCCAGGGCGGTACGCACCTGCCGGACATCACGCTCGTCTCGCCGGTGTTCCTCGCCGGCGATCGTCGTCCGACGTTCTACGTCGCCAACCGCGCGCACCATTCGGACGTCGGCGGCATGAGCCCGGGCTCGATGCCGGTCGCGAGCGAGATCTTCCAGGAGGGACTGATCCTCCCGCCCGTTCGCCTCGTTCGAGCGCGGCCGCATGGTGGCGGATGTCTCGCGATCGTCCTCGCGAACGTGCGAACGCCCGACGAGCGCCGCGGAGATCTGGCGGCCCAAATCGCCGCGAACCGCGTGGCGGAGTCACGGCTGCGCGCTGCGGCCGATCGGTATGGCGGCGACTCGTCTTCTCGCATATGCGCGGGCGCTGCAGGACCACACGGAACGTGCCATGCGCGCCACGCTTCCGCGAGATTTCCGACGGCCGCTACACGTTCGAGGACGCGCTCGACGACGACGGATTTTCCGACAGGCCACTGAAGATCGTCGTCGCCCTCACAGTCTCCTCGGGCACGGTGGCGATCGACTTCACGGGATCCGACCCTCAGGCCGCGGGCAGCGTGAACGCGAACTTCGCCGATCACGTGGTCCGCGTGTCTCTACGCGCTGCGGTGCCTGATTCGTGAGGACGTGCTCTACAACGCCGGGCTCGCGCGGCCGCTCACCGTCACGGCGCCGCTTGGCAGCATCGTGAACGCCGCCGGCCCGCCGCCGTCGCCGGTGGCAACGTCGAGGCCTCGCAGCGCATCACCGACGTCGTCTTCGGGGCGCTCGGCGCGCGCGCTTCCCGACCGGATCCCGCGGCGAGTCAGGGCACGATGAACAACATCACGTTTGGTGGAACGGACCCGCGCACCGGCCGCCGCTTCGCCTACTACGAAACGCTCGGCGGCGGGATGGGCGCGCGACCCGGGCTCGATGGCCTCAGCGCGCTGCACACGCACATGAGCAACACGCGCAACACACCCATCGAGGCGATCGAGCACGACTTGCCGATTCGCATCACGACCTATCGCGTGCGCCGAGGCAGCGGCGGCAGCGGGTCGTTTTCGGGGCGGCGATGGACTCGTTCGAGAGTACGAGAGTGCTCGCCGACACCACCGTCACCGTCCTGTCCGACCGCCGACGGCGATCGCCTTACGGGTTGAGGGGCGGACGGGCCGGCGCTCGCGGCCGCAACGTGCTGATTCGCGCCGGTCGTGAGGAAGAGTTGCCGGGCAAGGTGGAGCTTCGATTGCGGCCGGGCGACCGGTTGCGGATCGAAACGCCCGGCGGTGGCGGATATGGGGAGCCCGACGATCGAGCGTGACGCGCGTTACCTGGTGATCTCGGTGACCATGCCCATGAGGTAGTGCATGGTGACGCGGTCGCCGGGCTCGAGGTTGCGCGGCACGCCTTCGGCGCCGACGCGGGAATGGCGGATCTCACCTTCCGGATCCTCCGGATCCACCCAGAAGACGTCGAGCGACATCTGCCCGTGAATCGAGACGGGCTGTATGCGGTTCACGATGCCCTGGCGGGTTCCTTTCAGCATCGGATCTCTGACCTCGTTGATTCCTTGGGGTTCCTGACGGGCTAGCTTACTCCCTCCGTCCGGCGAGCGTACAATTGCGAACGGAGTCTCATGCGACTTTCTCGGCCCGTCATTCTGATCACTGCGATTGTCGCGTTCGTGGCGTTCCCGCCCGTGGTTTCGACCGAGTCTCTGTCGCGACAAGAGTCGTTGCCGGCCGGCGCGCGACATCGTCGCGCGCCACATCAAGGCCATCGGCGGCGAGGCGGCTTTGTCCGCCATCAGTTCCATGCGCATCCGCGGGCGGCTCGAGATTCCGTCGCAGAAGATCGTCGGCGACCTCGAGGTGTTGACCGCGCGCCCGGCCAAGCAGCTCTATCGCGTCACGGTGCCCAGCATCGGCCGCATCGAGAACGGATACGACGGCACGATCGGCTGGTCGGTGAGTCCGGCGGCGGGGCCGGAGCTGCTCTCCGGGCGGCAGTTGGCCGAGGCCGCTGACGACGCGTGGTTCGACGGCCCGCTCCATGCCCCGGGGCACGTGCGCGAGCTCACGACGCTGGCGCGCACGGACTTCGATGGGAAGCCGGCATACAAGGTCCGTGTGGTCTACGCGATCCGGGCAGCGAGCAGATCGAGTACTTCGATACGAATACCGGCCTCCAGATCGGCGCGGAGAGCGCCCGGGCCATGCCTCAGGGCGTCGTCCAGTCGGTCAGCATCCTGCGCGACTACCGTAAGTTCGGCCAGCTGCTTCAGGCGACCACGCTCGTCCAGCGCGCGCTCGGATTCGAGCAGGTCGTGACGGTCACGTCGTGCGAGTACAACGTGGTCCCGATTCGGCGCCTTCGAGCCCCCGGCCGAGGTGAAGGCGCTGAGATCGCGGTGAGGTCAATCCCGATCGGCGTTCTCGTTTCGATACTGACCATCGCTGCTGTTACGGTTCACGCCCGTCAGGATTGGCGTGCCACCGCACTCGCGGCGTTCGATGAAACCTGGCAGACCGTCAACGACACCCACTACGACCCCACTTTCGCCGGCTTGAACTGGGCGGGGGTGAAGGCGGAGCTTCGGCCGAAGGCGGAACGAGCCGACACCCCGGACGCCGTTCGCGAGGTCATCGTCGAGATGCTTGCGCGTCTCAGGCAATCCCACTTTGTGCTTCTGACGTCGTCTCCGGTCGGCCAGCCGTTGGCGGGCGAGGCGAGCGTGCCGATCGAGGTTCGTGTCAACCATGACGGGCTTCTCGTTACCCGCGTCGAGGATCCGGGGCTCGAACGCATCGTGCGACCGGGTGACGTCGTCGTGAGCATCGACGGCACCGATCCGATCTGACAGTGGCGACGGGCGCGGACGAGCGTGCCCGGCGTCTCGATGCCTGGCGACGTGCGGCCCGCGCGCTTCACGGTGCGGAAGGCTCGGTCGTCCGGATGGTCGTGCGTCACATGAACGGCGACGCGCGAGAGGTTGACGTCATTCGCGCGCGCAAGCCAGGGAATGCGGTCCAGCTCGGCAACCTTCCGCCGCTGCGCGTCCAGACCGAGGTGCGCGAAGCGCGAACGCCATCCGGCCAGAGAGTCGGGGTCATCCGCTTCAACGTCTGGATGATTGCCGTGGGTGCTCCGTTCGCCGCCGCCATCGACACGTTCCGGGACGCGGAAGGAGTGGTGATCGACCTCCGGGGCAATCCCGGAGGGCTGGCGGAGATGATGCGCGGGATTGCCGGCCACGTGCTGGCTGCACCCGAGTTTGCTGGGCACGATGCACATGCGGGACGCGGTGCTCGAGTTCCGCGCGAATCCGCGCCGCTCGACGAGCGACGGCCGGCGCGTCGAGCCGTTCAGCGGACGCGCTGGCGATTCTGGTCGATGAGCTGACGGCCAGCGCCTCCGAATGTTTTGCCGGCGGCTTGCAGGACCTCGGCCGCGCGCGCGTCTTCGGCACGCAGACGATGGGCCAGGCGCTTCCGGCGGCGACCCGCCAGCTGTCGAACGGCGACGTGCTGATGTACGCCATCGGCGATTTCGTGACCTCACGAAACCGGCGGCCTGGAAGGACAGGGCGTCGATGCCGGACGAGAACGTCCCGCTTTCCCGCGCCGCGCTGGCAGCCGGCCGCGACGAGCCGCTCGAGCGCGCGCTAGCCTGGATCGACCGACAGGGCGTCAGTTCTTCGATCGTGCTCGTTGCGAGCGGCAGGCGCAGGAGTCAACGAGCGTGCCTTCGCCCGGCTCGCTGCGTGCAGACGACGCTGCCGCCGTGGCGTTCGACGATCGAGCGCGTCAGGGTCAGGCCGAGGCCCGCGCCGCCGGCATCACGGGTGCGCGCATGGTCCGCGCGGAAGAACGGATCGAAGACCAGGGCGAGGTCCGACGGTGAGATCCCGATGCCGGTGTCGGCAATCGACACGTCGGCGCAGCCGTCACGCTCTTGCATCGTACGGTCACGCGGCCCTGCGGGCACGTTGTAGGCGATGGCGTTCGCGACGACGTTGGTGATGGCTTCGAGCAATCGATCGGGATCACCCGTGACGCCAAGCGGGCATCGCGTCCACGGTCACCGTCAAGCCGCGCGCTGCGGCCTGAGGGCGCGAGGTCCGACCACGGCTCGCCGCACGATCTCGTCGAGCCGCACCGTCACGGAGACATCCCGGCTGGTCAGCGTTTCCACGCGAGCGCAGCGTCAGCAGGCGCTCGACGATCGCCTGCATGCGGCCGGCCGCGCGCCGGCACACGGCCAGCGACTCACGATACGCGTCGGCCGGTGCGGTCGCGGCCGAGCGCCCACTGGACTTCGGCCGATACCGTCGCGAGCGGCGTTCGGAGCTCGTGCGAGACGTCGGCGGTCAGGCGCCGCTGTCGATCCAGCGACGCCTGAAGCCGGTCGAAAGCGCCGTTCAGGGCTCCCGCGACCTGTCCGAGCTCGGTTTCGACGCGTTCGACGGGAATGCGCGCCGAGAGGTCGCCCTGCATCATCCGGCGCGCCGTGCCGCTGATGCGGTTGATCGGCGAGAGCGCGCGGCCGGCGAACAGCCAGCCCGCGATGAGCGACAAGGCGAGCACGGCGCCGCCGGCAGCCAGGAGCAACGCCGCCAGCGACCAGATTTCTCTGCGAAGATCGTCGAGGCGCCGGCCGACAAGGACGACGGCGCCCGCCGGCGGAGTGGACAGCCAGCTCCCGTCGTCCGTCGCGCGTCCTCACGTCCAATCGCACGATGGGGCGAGGCACCGTTTCGCCGTCCTCCGACCAGTCGATCGGCGTGCCGTCGCAGCGTCCAGAGGGAGTGGTAGATGGTGCCGCCCGCGGAGTCCGCGCGGGCGCGAGCGTGAAGTCGAAGGTGCCTCGTCCGGCCGGTCTGCAGCGCTTCGGAGATCGTCCGTGCGCGCGCATGCGAGCGCGGCGTCCACGTCGGCGAGCCCCGTCCGCCAGACGAGATAGCAGACCGTGCCGCCGAAGATGGCGACGACGGTCGTCGACGATCGCCGTGTGCCAGACGAGGAGCCGGGTCCGAAGCGATTCAAGCATCGATCAGGTAGCCGAGGCCGCGTCGCGTCTGAATCACGGCGGCGCCAAGCTTGCGGCGGAGCGAGGCCACATGCACGTCGATGGCGTTCGACATGAGCTCGCTGTCGTCGCTGTACAGATGCTCGCTGAGCGTCGTGCGGGCAACGACGTCGCCGCGTCGCCGTACGAGCAGCTCCAGGATGCTGTACTCGCGGCCGGTCAGCTCGATCTCTTCGCTCGTTCCTGTAGACGCGCCGTGCCGCCAGGTTGATGCGAAGATCGCCGACGCTGACGGCCGGCGACGGCTGACGGGCGGCCCGGCGGATGAGCGCATGGATGCGCGCGACGAGCTCCTCGAGGAGGAACGGCTTCGTCAGGTAGTCGTCGGCGCCGCGATTCAAATTCGCCACGCGGTCGCTGCCGAGGTCCTTCGCGGTGAGCACGATGACCGGCGTGGTGCTCCCGGCCTGCCGCAGACCGTTCCAGCACTTCCTCGCCCGATCGCCTCGGCAGCATCAGGTCGAGGACGATCGCGTCGTAGTCCACGTGGAGCGCACGGAAGAGCCCGTCGTCGCCGTCGCCGGACGTGTCGACGGCAAAGTGTTCGTCGGCCAGCGCCCGCGCAAGCGTTCGCCGCAGGTCCGGTTCGTCCTCGACGACCAGAAGACGCATCGTCAGTTCCGCGGCAGCGTCGATCCGGAGGTCGTCGTACCAGACGTCAGCATCGCCGGCGGCGATGAGGCCGACCCGGCCCACACCGGTCCCGTCCTTGTCGCGACGCGAGTCTTCGAACACGCGGATGCCGCCGAGCGAGACGCGCGTGGAACGGCCGGTGTGCGACGACCTTCATCGTGTGCCACGCATCGGGATCGAGCTCGAGGTCGTCCTCGAACTCCATCCGGCTGCGATTGCCGCTGGCGACGCGGTACAGCGAGATCTCGCCGCGCGACAGGTCGAGAACCGACGCGTAGTAGTGCTGGTTGTCCACGTAGTGCCAGACGATCCCGCCCGCACGGCGGCCGCCGGCGAGCCGAAGTCGAACCGATACGGTGACTTCACCCTGCGGCGAATGGTCGAGAACGGCCAGCGCGTAGCCCTGGGACGCCGTGTCCGGGTCGTGCGCGAGATAGCCGTTGGCGCCGTCGCGCCGCACCAGCCAGGCCCCGGGCGCGGGCTGGCGCATGGCGGCGAACGTAAAGCCCGCAGGCGGAGTCCCAGCCTTCTCCTGGTCGAATCCCAGGACCGTCGCATTCTGCGCCTGCGTCGTGACGCCGACGACCAGCCACGCCGCAGCAAATGAAAGGGCGGTGGGTTTCATCACTCGGATGTGTCTCTGGGGCCACAGCCATTCTAGCCGCAGCTGATGAAGCGCCAGTGAAGGCCAGGAGTCGCGGCACTTCACGGTGGCTTCACGCGTCGCTTGCTAGAACAGAGCGCCATGAAGCGTCTGTTGGCGTTTCTGCTGGGCGCCATCCTCGTCGCGACGTCGGCAGCGGCCCAGGAAAGCTCCGGCACGACTGCGCGTCTATCCCGACTGCGACCGATTGCTTTCCGGACTATCTCCGGGATGAAATCCGGTGGGTCGATTTCGTGCGTCAGCCTCAGGATGCCGACGTGCAGATCTCTCGTCCAGACCGCGAGACAGGCGGCGGCGGGATCGAGGTGACGCTTCGTTTCATCGGGCTGGGACGGTTCGCGGGAACGGAGCACGAGCTGCGCGCCGTCGACTCCTCCCGGCGAAACCGAGGACGTGCGGCGACGGGGCGTGCTCCGCGTCGTGTCGGTCGGCCTCCTCACGTTCATGGCACGCGACGGTCTTGCCGGCGAGGCTCAGCCTCGATGTCGCGAGCGACGACGAGGAAGCGTCGCGCCAGGCGACCCGCGACCCGTGGAACTTCTGGGTGTTCAGCGTGGGGGCGGACGTCCAGCATGACGCCGAAGAAACGACCCGCGAGAGCAGCTGGGAGTACGAAGCCACTGCCGATCGCGTGACCGACGACTGGAAGATCAGCTTTGGGGTCGAGCGTGCAGGAGGAGCGTGAGCGATTCGACCTCGACGAGGAAGAGCCGCGCGACTTCAAGCGCAGCGAGCGGCGTTTCGACTGGTTCCTCGCCAAGAGTCTCGGGCAGCACTGGTCGTTCGGCCTCGAAGGCGACACGCAGTCGTCCACATTCGAGAACATCAGTCTGCTCGTGGCGCGCCGCGCCGGCGATCGAATTCAACGTATTTCCCATACGAGCAGTACGCCACGCGTCAGCTTCGGATCGGCTACGCGGTGGGCGTTCGAGCACACCCGGTACATCGAGGTGACGTTGTTCGGACTACTTCGCGAAACCCGGCCGCTCCACGAGTTTGCGGTCACGCTCGACCAGCGCGCAGCCCTGGGGCACGTTGCAGGCCGGCGTGGAGTGGTCCCAGTACCTCCACGACCCTTCAAAGAACCGGCTCGAGGTCGATGGCGAGCTGTCCTTCCGCATTGCCAGGGGGCTCTCGGTCGAGGTCGAAGGCGTCCGCCTCGCGTATCCGGGACCAGTTGTCGCTGCCACGTCGGGGCGCGGACCCCGAAGAGGTCCTGCTTCGGCTCCGCGAATTGCAGAGCGGGTACGAGGTCAGCCTGAGCGTCGGGCTTCCGTTACAGTTTCGGCTCGATCTTCAACAACATCGTCAATCCGCGCTTCGGCGGAGGGGGTGGGGGTGGGCGGGGGCGGAGGCGGAGGCGGAGGCAATGGGGGGAACAACAACTGACTTAACCACCCTTTGACGTTGGCCTGGGTTTGTTGCTATCCTGCGACGACCTGCAAGATCGAACTTCCTTCCGTCTCAGGGTTTGGAGTCCGACCCTGAATTGATGTGCGCCTGACAGATCGTGTCCCGACGTTGGAGTCGGGCGGGGCGCAGTGAGAACCGGAAATGAAGTCCTGTCGGGAGAACTGAATGGAGCAGCGCCCGCTGCGTCTAGGCGACGTCGTTGACGACTATTGCCCCCGCGAACGACGCGTGACGAATCACGCGATTGTCGCCATTGTCGAGGACGTCATTCGTCAAACCCGGTGCACCGCGTGTGATACGGAGCACTCGTACAAAGGCGCCCGTGAGCCGCGCCTGCGCCGTAAGCCCGGCACGGAGGGCCTCTACGAACAGGTGCTGGCTGATGTCAGCGGCGGCGCTCCGGCCGCCCCGGCGGCCGGCAGCCCAGACAGCGATAACGGGCGCGGCGCCCGAGACCGACACGCCGGCGACGGTCCGAGCCCGAGGCGAGCGCCGGTCGAAGAGCCGGCGACCGCGGCGTGGATAACGCACCGCCAGTTGATTCGAGCGACGCTCCCTCGCACCGAGAACGAACAGCCTCCACCCCGTCCGATTCCCGAGTTCACGATGCACCAGCGCCAGACGCGCGGCAGCCGCGCGTTCCGCTTCTCGGGCCAGGGGAATGGGAGCGGCAACCCCAACGGCAACCCGAATGGGAACGTGAACGGCAACACCGGTGGCCGGCCCGGGCACGGGTTCGGGGGGCCTCCCGGCGCGAACCGTCACGGCGGCAAGCACTCAGGACGGCGCCATCGCGGCGGCAAGCGGCCCCGCTGACGTCCGCCTCATGAGCGCGCCTGCCTTGTCCGACGCGGTCGGACTCGTTGTCGGAGTCGCCAACAAGCGCTCGATTTCATGGGCCATTGCCAGTGCGGCCGCCGCCGCCGGCGCCAGGCTCGCGCTCACCTACCAGGGCCCCCGCCTCGAAGAGAACGTTCGGGGGTTGGCGTCCTCGCTCGCCGATCCGTTGATCGTCCAGTGCGATGTGACGAACGAGGCCGAGCTCGATACCGTCTTCGAGCAGATCGCGACGCGCTACGGCCGGCTCGACTTCGTGGTCCACGGCGTGGCCTTCGCCAATCACGACGATCTGGCTCGTCCGTTCGTTCAGACCGGGCGCGAGGGTTTTCTCAAGGCGCTCGACGTCAGCGTGTACTCGCTCGTCGCGCTGACGAAGCGCGCCGCGCCGCTCATGGCGCCGAACGGCGGGAGCATTCTGACGCTTTCGTATCTCGGCGCGGATCGCGTGTTTCCGAACTACAACGTGATGGGCGTCGCCAAGGCCGCGCTCGAGGCGACGGTTCGCTACCTGGCGTCGGACCTCGGGCCCGAGAACATCCGCGTCAACGCGATCTCGGCCGGTCCCATCAAGACTCTGGCGGCGTCCGGCATTTCCGGATTTTCGAGGATTCTCGAAACCTATCGCGGTCGCGCGCCGCTGCGCCGCACGATCGAGGCCGCGGAAGTGGCGGACGCCGCGGTGTTCCTGCTCGGTCCCGGCGGCCGCGGGATCACCGGTGAAGTGATGATGGTGGACGCCGGCTTCCACGCCATGGGGATCTCAGCCTTCGATCTTTTTCCCGTACCGCTCCGACTGATGCTTTTCGATCAGCTGCTTGATTTTGACTGCGTCGCCCTTGGTGTGGCCGTGGCAGATGATCGGGTGATGTCCGCCCGTCGTCTCGATGAGCACATCCGAGAAGACGAGGTTCGTGTCGATCTTGATCGACGACACGTGCGCGATGTGGATCGAGTTCTCGATCTTGCCGATCCATTGCGGCTGATAGAGCGTGATGCTGTCTGGCGTGATGGCGACCTGCGCGGGTAAGAGCCGATTGCCGCGGCTCAGGCGACTCGCCTTGAAGACGTTTGCACCTGGCATCGGCCGGCCTTTGCGCGCGACCACCCACACGAAGACCGCGACGACGAAGACGAGTCCGCCGACGAGCCAGTACATCCACGCGAGAGCGGGCGACGACGCTGCGGTGTCCATGAGCGGAATGTTAAGCTAAGCCCGTGCCGCATCGCGCTCCCGGGTCGCCGGCTCGCGGCCCTCGTCAGTACCTCTCGGGCCGGCCGATTACCTACTACCGTCCCACCGGCGATCCTGCAGTACGTCATCTGATCGAACACGGATTTCAGGCGTTCAACGCCGGCCGACTGTCCGAGGCCTGCAAGATTTTCGCGGACAAGATGCTGCTTCCGAAGAACGACACCACGATCGGGCTCACGATCGCCGGCGCGATGACGCCGGCCGGGCTCGGCGGTTGCGTCAACGAGATGATGGAGCGCGGGCTGGTCGACTTCGTGATCAGCACGGGCGCGAATCTCTATCACGACCTCCACTACGCGTTGAACTTCACGCTCCGTCGAGGATCACCGTTCCTCGACGACCGGGACCTCTACGCGGCCGGCGTCATCCGGATCTACGACGTGTTGTTCCCGGCGACCGTGCTGCTCGAGACCGACAGCTACATCCGCGATTTTCTCGTCCGGTCCGGCATGAGCGGGCCCGTGTCCACGGCCGAGTTCCACTACCGTCTCGGCCAGGACCTTCTGGCGCGGCGTCCAGGCTGCGACGAGTACTCCGTCGTCGCGCGTGCCGCCAAGCTTGGCGTGCCGATCTACACGTCGTCGCCCGGCGACAGTTCCATCGGCATGAACGTCGCCTGGCACGAGTTGATGAACGGCAGCTCGCTGATGGTGGATCCGAACCTCGACGTCAACGAGGTCTGCGCGATCATCCTCGCCGGCAAGAAGAACGGCTGCGTGATCCTCGGCGGCGGTTCGCCGAAAAACTTCTACCTGCAGGGACAGCCGACGCTGTGGGAGGTCTACGGCATTCCCAAAGGCGGCAACGAGTTCTTCATCCAGATCACGACCGACCAGGTCGTGTGGGGCGGCCTGTCGGGCGCGACGCCGTCCGAAGCGGTCAGCTGGGGCAAGGTGAATCCCGGCGTCCTGCCCGACACGGTCGTCGCGTACTGCGATTCGACGATCGCGTTCCCGCTGTTCTGCGAGTACGCGGTTGGCAGCAAGCACGGCACGAGAAAACGGAAGAACCTGTACCACCAGCGCGAAGCGCTCGTCGCCGATCTCAGGCGGCAGGGCCGGGCCGCCGACGTCAAGCGGCGCAAGAAACGTGGGAACGCTCGCGACTGAGCTTCAAGGGGTCGCCGCGGAGCTCGCCGCGGTACCGCGCGTCTACGCCGACGCGAATCTCCCGGCCGGCGTCGTCTCGGCGATGCGGCACGAGCTGGGCTGGGACGTGCTCTTCGTGCTCGAGGAGCCCGACTGGCGGCGTGCGTCGGATCGCGATCACTACGGCCGTGCGCTCGAGCTCGGCCGAACTCTCATCACCCTCGACCAGGACTTCTTCAACGATCGACGGTTTCCGCCGGACTCCAGCCCGGGAGTCCTTGTCTGTTCAGCGCCTGACGAAGTCGGCTTGCTTCGCATCCTGCGACACGTCGATCGCGCGATCTTTCGGCCCGCGGGTCATGCCGTCCTGCCACTCCGTGGCCGCAAGATGCAGCTGACGATGGATGTGGCGGTCTAGCCCGGCGCCCATACCGCCGCATACACCGTCTTGTCCGCCACGCCCGCCGTTCGAAACGCATCCTGCCGCTCGCGACACTTGCTGCACAACCCGCAGTGACGAGTGTTCGACGGCTGCATGCAGGACAGCGTGCGTTCGAGCGGGACGCCAAGCTCCAGACCGAGCCGGATGACGTCTTCCTTGTGGAGCGCGGAAAGCGGAGCCGCGATGTCGAGAGGATGCGCGAGACCGAGCGACATCGCCCGAGCCATGCTGGCGAAGAACTCGCTGGTGGCGTCGGGGAATGGATTTCCTGCGAGTGGCCCGAGCGACAAACGGCCGACGTCCCGGCGGGCGCACAGCACGGCAGCCTTCGCGATCAGGATGATGTTCCGGCCCTCCAGATACACGTCTTCGTCGGGCGTGTCGTACGCCGGCGGCTGACCGACGACGGCCCAATGGGTGGGCGGATAGATCTCGCGCATGTCCACGGTCAGCGTGGTCACGGGACGGACGCGCCCGGCAAAGGGCGCGTCGGAAAGGAGCTGTGCGATTGTGTGCGCCTCAGCGGGCTCCCAGGCCAGGCCGCTTCGCACATGGATGGGCCAGACCACATCGGCGCGCGTGAGCTCCCGCGCAAGCAGCACGGCACTGTCGAGACCACCCGAGAAAAGCACTGCCGCGTCGGCCATCCGGCTGGGCGTAGGTTACAGTGAGTCGATGTATCTGGTCACCAAGCGCATCGACTTCTGCTACGGCCATCGCCTGCTCGAATACGACGGCATCTGCAAGCACCCGCATGGCCACAACGCCGTCGTCGAAGTGGACGTCCGTACGAACGAGCTCGACAGCCGCAACATGGTGGTGGATTTCTCCGACATCAAGCGCGTCGTCAAGGGATGGATCGACCGCGAGCTGGACCACAAGATGATCCTGAGATTCGACGACCCGCTCGTCGCGCCTCTCGAAGCTCTCGGCGAGCCGATTTTCAAGACCGAGAGCAATCCCACGGTCGAGCACATCGCGAAGCTGATCTTCGACATGAGCCGCCACCTCGGACTCGATGTGGCGGCGGTGCGGGTCTGGGAAACTCCGACGTCGTTTGCGGAATATCGGGACTAGGCCAAGCGCGATCAGCGGTCGGTTCCCTGAACCAGCACTTTGGCGGCCGCCCGCGCGCCAATCGTCACTTCCTGGCCCGCGCCGTTCGTCAGCCGGACGGCATCGGCAGCAAGGTCTCGCGACTCGACCGTGATCTCGCGACCGGGCGTGAGGTCGCAGCGCTCGATGAACCGAAGGAACTCCGGCTCCTGATCGATGACGCGCGTCACGCGAACACGCGTTCTGATCGGGGCATTCGCCAGGTCCACGTCGTCGGTCGGGGCGACGTGGCCTTCGGCCGTCGGAATCGGGTCGCCATGCGGATCAGCAGCGGGCCGGCCGAGCATGGCGTCGATCCGCTCGATGAGTTGCTCGGACACGGCGTGCTCGAGCCGCTCGGCCTCGTCGTGCACTTCGGTCCAGTCCATGCCGAGGACTTTCACGAGAAACAGCTCGATCAGCCGGTGCCGGCGGAGGACCAGACCCGCGAGCTTCTCGCCGGCGGGTGTGAGGCGCACACCCATGTACGGCTCGTAGTGGACCAGCCCGGACTCGGACAACGCCTTGATCATCGTCGTTGCGGTTCCTGGCACGACTCCGAGCGCCGACGCGATTTGTCCCATCGGCACGAGCTCATCCGGCGCCGCGCGCCCGGCCTGCGCCAGGAAGATCGTCTTGAGGTAGTTCTCGACGGTCTGGGACGGCAGCATTGGCCCATTATCATCCTTCGCGGACGATGACCGGACCCAGGCTGCCGTTGGACCAGGCGTTCGGAACGCCAGAGGCGAAGCGCCGCTACACGCGCCGGCTGTTCGCGACGATCGCCGAGCGGTACGACCTCATCACGCGCGTGCTGTCGTTCGGCCGCGATCAGGCGTGGAAGGTGGACCTGATCGCGCGGGCGGGGATCAGGCCCGGGCGCGCGCGCGCTCGATCTTGCGTGCGGGACGGGTGACCTGGCGTTTCTCGCGGCGTCGCGGGGCGCGTCCGTCGTGGGCCTCGACTTCACGCCACGAATGATCGAGCTGGCGCGGCTGAAGCCGGAGGGCCGATCCGTTCGCTGGGTCGATCGGCGACATGGGCAAGTTGCCGGTGGCTTCGGGCCGATTCGATCTGATTACGACCGGCTACGGCTTGCGCAACGTGCCCGACCTCGGGGCCGCGCTCGCGGAGATGTATCGCGTGCTGGCGCCTGGTGGCCGGCTGTGCTCGCTCGACTTCGATCGTCCGGAATCGCCCGATCGTCCGTGCCGTGTATCTCACGTACCTGACGCTCGTCGGTTCAACGCTCGGCTTCGTCCTCCATCGCGATCCGGACACCTACCGCTACATTCCCGCGTCGATTCGGCGGTATCCGGGCGCCCGCGGCGTTGCGGCGTTGTTGCGCGAGGCGGGTTTCGACGACGTGTGGAAACGATCCCGGTGCTCGGCGGTTTCATGGCCATCCACCTGGCGCTGAAGCCCGGTCGTCCGACCGCGCGCGGCAGCCGCCATCTCGTAAGATGAAGGGCCGCATCATGGATGTCTCCGATCTGCGCAAGCGCATCATTCGAGCCCTCGACGACGCACGGAAAGACGCGTCGAGTCGTCGGGTCGTCGTGGACGAAGCCGCCAAGGCGTACGAAAGCTTCCTCGCCAGACATCGCGACGCCTGTCATGCGACAGGCTGCGCTCGTTCTGAAAGCGGAGGGATATCCGTTCGCCGTCCAGACGCCAGCCGGGACCGTGCGCCTTGTCGCCGACGCCTCGCCCAGACCTTCATCGAGCTGGGGCTCGACACGTCCGGAAGTCGGGCCGTCGTGATCGGCCGAGTGAGCCTGGCTCGAGGACGGCAGGGGCACGTCATCGAAGAGCGGCCGATCGCCGACAAGCTCGTGGGCGACGTGACCGAGGAAGACCTGTCCGCCTTTCTCGTCGTCGAGATTCCCAAGCTCATTGTTCGGAGTTAGCCTGGAAACCAGACCGGAGTTAGTCTGGGGTTAGAGGTGTCTGGATGACTCGACTGGCGATCGCCGTCTCTCTGCTCCTGTGGAGCGCCGTCGGCGGTGTCCGCGCAGGTGCCGCCTCCGCTCACGAACGTCATCGTGACGCAGGGCGAAGCGACGCTGAAGCGCGCGGCCGATCGCGCCTGGCTGACAGTCGCCACCGAAGCACGCGACCCCCGAGCCGCCGAGGCGCGCAAGAGAAATGCCGAGGCCATGACGATCGTGCAGTCGGCGCTGAAGGGTGCCGGCGTCGCAGCGGACGCGCTCCGCACGACTGCCGTCTCGGTGTCGCCCGAGTTCGACTGCAACAACGGACGAAGCACGCTCCGCGGCTACGTCGCGCGAAACCAGATCGAAGTGCGGGTGGACAATCTCGATCGGCTGTCGGACATCATCGATGCGGTCAACGCTCCGAAAACAGTGGCCATCTCGATTCAGCGGGCCGCGCTTCGATCTGAAGGACGAGCGTGCGCCGAGAAACGAGGCGCTGCGTGCGGCGGTCGAGGATGCGATGTCGCGGGCGCAGGCCATCGCGGCCGGCGCGAAGCGATCGCTGGGAGCCATCGTGCGAATTGATGAAGGCTCGAGTCGGGCGCGACGCCGCCCCCGATGCCGATGATGCGAATGTCGGCGGCTCCCGCTGCCGACGCGTCCACCCCGATCACGCCTGGCGAGATCGAGGTTCAGGCGCGCGTGACCGTGACGGTGGAAATCGCGAAGTGACGCTACGCGCCGCCACGCTGGCGGAGCAGCCGCAGGTTGCTGTCTGACTCGGCCGCCTCGGATCCGGCCGCCCGGTAAGCTCCGGCTTGACGACGGTGCGCACCTCGAGCCGGAGAGGCTCGACGATCTCCAGGTCCTTGGTGGACGTGACGCCGAGGTCCTTGAACCGCCGGGCGCCCGGCAGCACCTTGGTTTCGAGCGAACCGACGAGCCCGTCGTAGCTCTGCGCGGCCTGCTTCAGGTTCCGGCCGACGCTGTCCAGGTGCTCGACCATCGAGGCGAGCCGCTCGTAGAGTTGCGCGGCCGAGCATTTGAATCTCTTCCGCGTTGGTCGCGATCTCCTGCTGGCGCCAGCCGTAGGCCACGGTCTTCAGCAGCGCCAGCAGCGTCATCGGCGTCGCCACGATGACGCGCAGGCTGGCGGCCTGCTCGAACAGCGAATCGTCGCGCTCGAACGCCGCGCCGAGGAGCGGCTCGAGCGGCAGGAACATGACCACGAACTCCGGCGCGGGCTGAAACTGCTTCCAGTACTCCTTCGCTCCGAGCGACCGGAGGTGGTCGCGGAACTGCCGGGCGTGCGCGTCAAGCGCTTCCGTACGCGTCGCTTCGTCGGTCGCGTTCACCGCCGTGCGGTACGCCTGAATCGGAACCTTCGCGTCGACCACGATCGTGGCGTCGCCCGGCAGCCGCACGACGAGGTCCGGTGTCTGCCGGCTTCCGGTATCGGACGCCGTGCTGACTTTCTCCTCGAAATCGCACTGCGGCAAGCATGCCCGCCAGCTCGACGATGCGGCGAAGCTGAATCTCGCCCCAGGCGCCGCGGACGTTCGGTGACGCCGAGCGAGCGCGACAGGCCATCCGCCGAGGCACGCAGCTGCTCCTGAGCGCTCCGCAGGAGGTTGCAGTTCGGACGCCACCGCACGGAATGAGCCCTCGCGCGCCTTGTCGACTTCGTTCAGGTGCCGCTGGACCTTCTCGAGGGCGTCCTTCATCGGCTCGAGCACCGTCTGTGCGTTGCCGAGGAAGTCGTCGCGGTTCTCTTTCAGCGCCGAGCGGGACAGGGCGGAGAACGCGTCACGCAGTTGGAGCTGGCTGCTCGGCGAGTTGCTCGCGCTGGAGAGCGTCGGATCGGACCGCTGCGTCCCGCTCGGCCTCGGAGCGGGCGACGGTCTCGCACGAGCGCCTGCCGGTCTCGCATCCAGAGAACGAAAACGACGACCGCGCCCAGCGCGGCACCAACCACGAGCGAAAGAAGCGCCGTCAGCATGTGCCGAGTCTCGGCCGGTGAGTGTGACACGGCGGGTCAGGGGGTACAAGCGCTTACTAAGATCAGTCTCATCAATAACTTACCCGCGAATCGCCCTTGCCGGGGCGTCAACGGGACGTTAAAATGGACTAGTTCGGTCGGACATTCCCCGGAAGGCATCCATGCTGAGGCTGTCGAAAAAGGCGGACTACGCGCTGCTCGCATGCGGCACATGGCGGCCCACCGGATCGGCGGCGCACTGTCGGCCCGGGAGCTGGCAGAGGCGTACGACATTCCCGCCGGAGCTCCTCGCCAAGGTGCTGCAGAAGCTCGTGCGCGCCGCGGCTGCTGGCGTCGCACCAGGGGATTCACGGCGGCTACGGGCTCGGCCGTCCGTCCGACCAGATTTCGGTGGCCGACGTGATTCAGGCGATCGACGGTCCGCTGACGGTGACGGCGTGCTCGGACACCGACCACAGCTGCGACCAGTACGCCAAGTGCAACATCCGCGATCCGCTCTGGCGCATCAAGGACCGGATCGTCTCGGCGCTGGCGGCCACGTCGGTGTCGGACCTGGCGGCCGACATGGTCGTGGCGCCCCCGGTCGTCGGCGTGCCGGTTGCCGTGCTGCGGAAGTAGGGGCGAGGACATCGATGATCACCGTCACCGAGCACGCCGCCGTCTCAGATTCAGGAAGCTGATCGAGAAGCAGTACACCGACGCCACGGGCCTTCGTGTCGGCGTGAAGGCGGGCGGCTGTTCCGGCTTCGAGTACGTCTTCGCGTGGGAGCCGTCGCCGCGCGACACCGATCTGGTCTTCGAAGGACCCGAGCGGCGTGCGCATCTGGATCGATCCGCGCAGCCACCGGCTGCTCGACGGCACGACGCTCGACTACGACACGACCTTGCTCAGCCGCGGGTTCGTGTTCCAGAACCCGCACGCGAAGAGCACGTGCGGCTGCGGCACGTCGTTTTCCGTGTGAGACAACCGCGAAGCCCCGAGCGTCGCGAGGGTGCTGAGCGTGACGGGCACCTGGGGGAGGGCCCCAGGCGAACTGGATGAAGAAGACACATGACTACTGCAACTGAAACCATCGAACAGCTCGCGACACGCGAGTACAAGTACGGCTTCGAGACCGACGTCGAGGCCGACACGTTTCCGCCCGGCCTGAGCGAGGACGTCATCCGTCGTCTGTCGGCGATCAAGAACGAGCCGGAATGGCTGCTCGACTTCCGGCTCAAGGCGTATCGCGCCTGGACGACGATGAAGGAGCCGACCTGGCACAACCTTCAGATCCAGCCGATCGACTACAACGCGATCAGCTACTACTCCGCGCCGAAGAAGAAGCCCAGCTCTCGAGCATGGACGAGGTCGATCCCGAAGTCCGGAAGACCTTCGAGAAGCTCGGCATTCCGCTCGTCGAGCAGATGATGCTGTCGGGCGTCGCCGTGGATGCCGTCTTCGACAGCGTCTCGGTCGCCACGACGTTTCGGGACAAGCTGGCCGAGCTCGGCATCATCTTCTGCTCGTTCTCGGAAGCGGTGCAGCACCATCCCGATCTCGTCCGGAAGTATCTGGGCTCGGTGGTGCCGTACACGGACAACTTCTACGCGACGCTGAACTCCGCGGTCTTCAGCGACGGCTCCTTCGCCTACATGCCGAAGGGCGTGCGCTGCCCGATGGAGCTGTCCACCTACTTCCGCATCAACGCCCGCAACACCGGCCAGTTCGAGCGGACGCTGATCGTGGCCGAAGAGGGCGCGTTCGGTGAGCTATCTCGAAGGCTGCACGGCGCCGATGCGCGACGAGCACCAGCTGCACGCGGCCGTCGTCGAGCTCGTGGCGCTCGACCACTCGACGATCAAGTACTCGACGATTCAGAACTGGTATCCGGGCGACGCCGAGGGCCGCGGGCGGCATCTACAACTTCGTGACCAAGCGCGGGAAGGCGCATGGACGCACGCCAAGATCACGTGGACGCAGGTCGAGACCGGCTCGGCCATCACCTGGAAGTACCCGAGCTGCATCCTGCAGGGCGACAACTCGATCGGCGAGTTCTACTCGGTCGCGACGACGAACAACCGGCAGCAGGCCGACACCGGCACGAAGATGATCCACATCGGCAAGAACAGCCGGAGCACGATCGTCTCGAAGGGCATCTCGGCCGGCCGCGGCCAGAACACCTATCGCGGCGCGGTGAAGATCGGCAAGAACGCGCACGGCGCGCGCAACTACTCGCAGTGCGACTCGCTGCTCATCGGCGACCGCTGCGGCGCGCACACGTTCCCGTATCTCGAGATCAAGAACACGTCCGCCAAGGTCGAGCACGAGGCCTCGACGTCGAAGATCGGCGAGGACCAGCTGTTCTACTGCCGCCAGCGCGGCATCTCGACCGAAGACGCCGTGAACATGATCGTGAGCGGGTTCTGCAAGGAAGTGTTCCGTGAGCTGCCGATGGAGTTCGCCGTCGAAGCGCAGAAGCTGCTGTCGATCAGTCTGGAAGGCTCTGTCGGATAACGGAGCTTGAGGCCTGGGGCTTGGGCTCCATAGTGCGATTGGTTCTGACGCGCGAGGATGCGAGCAAAGCGAGCACCCGCAGTCAGAGCGCTGGGGGTGGGCCCCCGGCGCAACTGAGTAAAGAGGACAGTCAGAGATGATGCTTGAGATTCGCGATCTGCGCGCCCGCGCCGAGGGCAAGGAGATTCTGAAGGGCCTGACGCTCAGCGTCGACGCCGGCGAAGTGCACGCCATCATGGGGCCGAACGGCTCCGGCAAGAGCACGCTCGCGCGCGTGCTCGCCGGCCATCCCGGCTACGAGGTCACCGGCGGATCGATCGTCTACGACGGCAAGGACCTGCTCGATCTCCAGCCCGAGGAGCGCGCCTGCGAAGGCCTGTTCATGGCGTTCCAGTACCCGGTCGAGATTGCCGGCATCAACAACGCCTACTTCCTGAAGGCGGCGCTGAACGCGCTCCGCAAGTACCGCGGCGAGCCCGACGTGGACGCCGTCGAGTTCATGCAGCTCGCGCGCGAGAAGGCGAAGCTCCTCGAGATGGATCAGTCGATGCTCAGCCGATCGGTGAACGAAGGGTTCTCGGGCGGCGAGAAGAAGCGCAACGAGATCTTTCAGATGGCCGTGCTCGAGCCGCGGCTGGCCGTCCTCGACGAGACCGACTCGGGCCTCGACATCGACGCGCTCCAGGTCGTCGCCAACGGCGTCAATGCGCTGCGGTCGCCCGAGCGCGCCATGCTGGTCGTCACCCACTACCAGCGGCTGCTGAACTACATCGTGCCCGACTACGTGCACGTGCTGAGCGACGGGCGCATCGTGCGATCGGGCGGCAAGGAGCTGGCGCTCGAGCTCGAGGACAAGGGCTACGGCTGGGTTGAAGACGGGGGTCGGTGTCCCGATGACCCAGCTCGCAGAGCGAAGCGAGACGTATCAGGCCGAGTTCGAGGCGTTCCGCCGCGATCCGGCGTTCGGCGCGAACGGCCTCGGTGCCCGGCGTCAGCGCGCCTTCGAGCGGTTCCTGAAGGACGGATTTCCGTCGACGCGCGACGAAGAGTGGCGCTTCACGAACGTCGCGCCCATCGCCGCCGAGACGTTCCAGCGCGCGCGCCATCGTCCACCCCGGACGCGCCACGACATCGCGCCCTTCCTGTTCAGTGGGATGGGGCCGCAGATTGTCGTCGATCAACGGCCGCGTCTCGAAGGCGCTGTCATCTCATCGACGGGCTGCCCGCGGGCGTGACGATCGAGTCGGCCGCGAGCCGGCATCTGGCGACGACATGGGCCGCTCGCGCCGGCCGGACCGTTCGTGAATCTGAACGACGCGTTCTTCGAGGACGGCGTCCACATTCGCGTGGCGCCGAAGACCGTCGTGCCGCAGCCGATCCACGTCCTGGCGCTGTCGGTCGCGACCGGCCAGCCGGCCCTCGTGCCGCCGCGGCTGTCGCTCCACGTCGGGGAAGCCGCCGAGGTCACCATCGTCGAGAGTTACGCGGGCCTCGGCCCGGGCGCGGCGCTCACGAGCGCCGTCACGACGTGCGACCTCGAGCCCGGCGCGATCGTCGAGCACGTGAAGATGCAGCGCGAGACCGAGACGGCCTTTCACATGGCCACGATGGCGGTCTGGCTGGGACGCGCGAGCACCTTCACGTCGCACGCGCTGACGTTCGGCGGCCGCATCGCCCGCAACGACATCTCGGCCGTGCTCGACGGCGAAGGCGCGGAGTGCACGCTGAACGGTCTGTACGTGGCGACCGGCGATCAGCCTCGTGGACACGCACACGACGATCGATCACGCCAAGGCGCATTGCCCGAGCCACGAGGTCTACAAGGGCATTCTGGCGGGCCGCGCCCGCGCGGTGTTCAACGGCAAGATTCTGGTCCGTCAGGACGCGCAGAAGACCGACGCCAAGCAGACCAACCGGGCGCTGCTCCTGAGCGACGAGGCGCAGGTCAACACCAAGCCGCAGCTCGAGATCTTTGCCGACGACGTGAAGTGCACGCACGGCGCGGCGATCGGTCAGCTCGACGAGGACGCGATGTTCTATCTGCGCGCGCGCGGCATCGATGACTGGTCGGCCGCGCGTCATGCTGATCCACGCGTTTGCCGGCAGACGTGCTGGACCGCATCAGCGCCGAGTCGGTCCGCGACTGCGGCCATGACGGCTCGTGGAGCGCAAGCTGGCGATTGGGTAGGTCCATGGCTGTCGTCCGCGACCACATTCGACGTCACCGCGCTCAGAGCGGATTTTCCCGTCGCTGCACCAGCTCGTGCACGGCCAGCCGCTCGTCTACCTGGACAACGCGGCGACGTCGCAGAAGCCGTCGGTCGGTGCTCGACGCGATCCGGCACTACTACGAGCTCGACAACGCCAACGTCCATCGAGGCGTCCACGTGCTGAGCGGACGCGCGACCGACGCGTACGAGGCGCGCGCGCGAGACGCGTGCGCGCGTTCATGAACGCCGCGTCGATCCGCGAGATCGTGTTCACGAGAAACGCGACCGAGGCCATCAACCTCGTGGCGCGCGTCGTGGGGCGACGAGAACCTCCGGCCGGCGACGAGGTGCTCATCACGGCGATGGAGCACCACTCGAACATCGTGCCGTGGCAGCAGGTCTGCGCGCGCACGGGCGCGCGTGCTGCGCGTGGCGCCGATGGACGATCGCGGCGAGCTCGTCATGGACGAGTTCGAACGGCTCCTGACCGCCGCGGACGAAGATGGTCGCCGTCGTCCACGTCGTCGAACGCGCTCGGCACCGTGAACCCGGTCGAGCGCATCGTGCGCATGGCGCACGACGCCGGCGCCGATGGTCCTCATCGATGGTTCGCAGGCCGTGCATCACCTGCGGACCGACGTCCGGGCGCTCGACGCCGATTTCTATGCCTTCACCGGGCCACAAGATCTACGGACCGACCGGAATCGGCGTGCTCTACGGGAAGGAGGCTCTCCTCGACGCGATGCCGCCGTTTCTCGGCGGCGGCGACATGATTCGCACCGTGACCTTCGAGGGCAGCACCTGGAACGATCTGCCGTACAAGTTCGAGGCGGGCACGCCGCACATCGCCGGGCGCGATCGGGCTCGGCGCGCGCGATCGAGTACGTGCAGGGCGTCGGGCTTCGACGCGATCGAGGCGCACGAGGCGGCGCTCGCTCGACAAGGCCACGGCCGCGCTCAGCGCCATCGACGGCGTTCGCCTCATCGGCACCGCGCGGCACAAGGTCGCCGTCGTCTCGTTCGTCATCGACGGCATCCATCCGCACGATATCGGCACGATCGTCGATCGTGAGGGCGTCGCGATCCGCACCGGCCATCACTGCGCGCAGCCGGTCATGGATCGGCTGGGCATTCCGGCGACGGCCCGCGCGTCGTTCGCGATGTACAACACGCTCGAAGAGGTCGACGTGCTCGCGGCGGCCGTCACGCGCGCCCGCACGCTGCTGGGGTAGCGACCATGGGCATTTTTTCGTTCCTCAAGAGCAAGGACGATGCCGGCATCGCGCGGCGATCCGGAGCGCGCCAACGAGGTTGTCGCCGAGGTCACGACGATGGCCGGCGGAGACGATCTGCCGTTCAGCGTGCCCGAGGGCTTGAACATCGACGCGCTCACCACGCCGGTGCCGTCAGCGTCCGAGACGCCGCAGATCGGGCCGGTCGATGCGGCGAAGACCGCCGAGCTGCAGCCGAAGATCGTCGAGGTCGATCAAGACGGTCTACGACCCCGAGATTCCGGTGGACATCTACGAGCTCGGGCTGATCTACGAGATCCTCGTGGACGCCGAACGCCGTGTGCTGGTCAAGATGACGCTGACGAGCCCCGCCTGCCCGTCGGCGCAGCAGATTCCGAGCGAAGTGCGCTACAAGATCAAGGCGCTGCCCGAGGTGACCGACGCGTGGGTCGAGATCGTCTGGGATCCGCCGTGGGGCAAGGAGCGGATGTCAGAGACGGCGAAACTGCAGTTGGGATTCTTTCTAGATGGCTTGAGGCTTGGGGCTTGAGGCTTGCGACCTGCAAGGCCTCACGACCCCAAGACCCAAGTCCCAAGCCACATGTCTGATCTATCCGACCTCTACCAGGAACTCATCCTCGACCACAACCGGCGGCCGCGGAACTACGGGGCGCTCGAGGGCGCGAACCGCGAAGCGCAAGGGGCACAATCCGCTCTGCGGCGACCGGCTGACCGTCTTCCTGAAGCTCGCCGGCGATCGCATCGACGACATCCGGTTCGAGGGATCGGGCTGCGCGATCTCCAAGGCGTCCGCGTCGCTGATGACCGAGGCCGTCAAGGGACGGACCGATGCCCGAGGTTGCCGGGCATCTTCCAGCGCTTTCAGGCGATGATCACGGCGCCGCTTGATCAAGCCGGCCGGCGATCCGTCGCTCGGCAAGCTCGTCGTGCTCGGCGGCGTTCGCGAGTTTCCCGTCCGGATCAAGTGCGCGAGCCTGCCGTGGCACACGCTGAAGGCGGCCATCGCGGCGTCGCCCGACGTGGCGGTCACCGAGTAGCCGGACTTTCAGCTCAGCTCACCGGCTCCACCAGCGCCAGCGCCGCCGGCTGCCGCCGTTTCCAGCCATTCCGGCGACGCCACGGCGCGTTCGGCTGATGTCACCGAACGCCCGTTCGAACAGCAACAGCCGAAGGATAGTGACGATGCGTCTCGGCGTCGTCCGGGCACGAAAGCCATGCCGACGGTTGCTCGCCGGTAGGACGCGAGGAGCGCGTGCGCGGCAGCCGGCCACCCACCACTGTGACCAGCGCGGCCAGCCGGTCCCGATCGGCCGGTGACGTCGGCGGCCGGCCGGCGAGCGCTCGCGTGGCGGCATTCTGGAGCGACCACAACAGGCTGGCCACGTCGACGAGCGGCGTCTCGAGTCGTCGGCGCCACTCCGGTGACTCGGTCGGATCTTCGGCGGGACCGATGAACAGGACGTCGCCTTCGTAGATGAGCACGTGCGCGAGGTCGAGCGTGCCGTGAACCCTGCTCACGCGCAAGGCCCGGGGAAACGGCGGCGCGCGAGGCGCGCTGCACACCAGCCAGGAACCGATCGTGATTGCGCGACGAGCTGCATCCACGATGGCCATGGCCGCGTCGCTCGGCGGCGGCTGAGACGTCAACGCCGCCCGGCCGCGCTCCCACGCGGTCTTTGCTCGTTCCGCCAGTCGAGTCGAGATCGTGCCGGTCCGAACGTCGCGCCGTCTCGAGGCGGCTGCCGTGCCGGCCTGACTGAAGGCCGCGTGCAGTTCGGCCAGCCGTTGCCCAATCGCCGCGGCAAGGCTGCGCAAACGTTCCGAGCGCCTCGACGACGCCGGCCGGCAGCGGACCTCGACCCAGGACGATGCAAGCGGTCCGGGTCGCTCCGTCGGCGGGTCCGTCGTCATCGCCGTGTCGAAGAAACGTGACAGATTCGTCGAGCGAGTGGCGCCACGCATCGGACTGATGCGGGAGGTACGTCGTCACGAGCGCGGCGGGGATGCGCTCGCCGGCGGCATCGACGTAGTCGAGGCTCGCGACGGCTGCCGGCACGCGCGCGAAGCCGGCCTGTCTCGTCAGGAACGTCAGCGATTCGAGCTCCGGGCTTGGACCCGGCCACGCGCGCCATTCGACTTCGACCATCAGACGTTCACCGAACGACGCGTGCGACTGGAAGCGGGTCGTGTCGAGTGGTGCCGGCGGAATGTCGTCGACCGGTTCGAGGCGAATCCAATGCGCCTCGAGTGCATCGAGTCGCGTGGCAAGAAGGCGTCCGGCGTGCAGCCTGACCTCCTGTCCGGCGAGCATGACGTTCGCGACCGTTCGTCCGAGCGAGCCATCGAGGCGCGTATGCATGACGCCCCTGCGCGCACCCCCGATGGCGACGATGACCGCGTCCGGTGTCTCTCGCGTGATCGCGGCGGCACGTTCGCCGCTCCGCTCAAGCGCGACAGGCACGACGTATCGAGCATCGACGCCGTCGGCGAACCCGGCCGTCAGCACCACGACGAACACTGGCTCGTCGCCGTTCTGCAGCGTTCCCCAGTCCGATACCGTGACTCGCGCGAGCGGAGCCAGCGCGTCGTCTCGAACCACGGTTGCCGCATGAGGAAGCCGGAGAGGTGCCGGCGTTCCAGCAGGGTGCGGATGCTTCCGTCGAAAATCTTCCACCACTCGGGACCGACGAGCAGCGGCGACTGTTCCGGTTCGAGCTCGGCCGGCGCGGCCACCGGCCCTCGGACGAGGTTGGACGGCGCTTCGCGCTGCAGGCGAAGCCAGTAGAACGCAAACGGTCCGAGCGTGAGGATGTACGGCGCGTCGGTGATGCGCGGCAGGTCCACGCCGCCGGACATCTCGATCGGGACGAGGCCCGCCAGGCGCGCGAGGTCGAGCGAGACGGCCTGCACCGTCCGCGACAGGTTGGCGACGACGAGCACGGGATCGTCGGTTTCGAAACGGCGGATGAACGCCAGGATGCGCCGGTTGGCCGGCCTGAGGAGCTCGAGGGTCCCGCGGCCGAATGTCGCGACGTGACGCTGCCGGAGCGCGACGATCCGACGCATCCAGGCGAGCAGCGAATGCGGCGATCGGTCCTGCGCCTCGACGTTGACCGCGCCGAAGCCGTAGACCGAGTCCATGATCGGCGGAGCATAGAGACGCGCGGGATCGGCGCGCGAGAAGCCGCCGTTGCGGTCGGCGTTCCACTGCATGGGCGTGCGCACGCCGTTGCCGGTCGCCGAGGTAGACGTTGTCGCCCATCCCCAGCTCGTCGCCGTAGTAGAGGACGGGCGTGCCGGGCAGCGACAGCAGCAGGCCGGTCAGCAGCTCGATGCGTGGGCGGCTGTTCTCCATCAGCGGGGCGAGCCGCCGGCGGATGCCGGCGTTCACCCGCATCTGCGGGTCGGCGGCGTACGCCTGGTACATGTAGTCGCGTTCGTCGTCGCTCACCATCTCGAGCGTCAGCTCGTCGTGGTTGCGAAGGAAGATCGCCCACTGGCAGACGTCCGGAATCTCCGGCATCTGGTAGAGGATTTCGGAAATCGGATGCCGGTCCTCCTGCCGGAGCGCCATGAACAGGCGCGGCATGAGCGGGAAGTGGAACGCCATGTGGCACTCGTCGCCGTCGCCGAAGTACGCGCGCACGTCGGACGGCCACTGGTTGGCTTCGGCGAGCAGCATGCGGCCCGGATGCCGGCTGTCGAGCTCGCGCCGGATGGTTTTCAGGATCGGCGTGCGTCTCAGGCAGGTTCGCGCACTGCGTGCCTTCGCGCTCGACGAGATACGGCACGGCGTCGAGCCGCATGCCGTCGACCCCATGTCGAGCCAGAAGCGCATGACGCGCAGCACCGCCTTCGTCACCATGCGGGTTGTCGAAGTTCAGATCCGGCTGATGGTGGAAGAACCGGTGCCAGAAGTACTGGCCGGCGACCGGATCCCACGTCCAGTTCGATCGCTCGGTGTCCTTGAAGACGATCGGCACGCCCGCGTACTTCTGATCGGTGTCGCTCCAGACGTAGAAGTCGCGCTTCGACGTGCCCCGCGCCGCCCGCCGCGCCGCCTGGAACCAGGGATGCTGATCGGACGTGTGGTTGATCACGAGCTCCGTGATGACCCGAAGGCCGCGATCGTGCGCGGCATTCAGGAACGTCAGGAAGTCCCGTCGCGTGCCGTAGCTCGGATGAACGCCGTGGTAGTCCGCGATGTCGTAGCCGTCGTCGCGGAGCGGTGACGGATAGAACGGCTGCAGCCAGATGGCCGTGACGCCGAGCGACTGGATGTAGTCGAGCTTCTGCGTCAGCCCGCGGAAATCGCCGATGCCGTCGTCGTTGCTGTCGAAGAATCCGCGGACGTGGAGTTGGTAGATGACCGCGTCGCGGTACCAGAGCGGGTTGTCGATCTGCTGTCGTGCGTCGATCGGGGCAGGGGAGGCACGCGCCGGTCGAGGTAGCCGACCCTTGCATGCGTGACACCTCTTCGAGGTCATAATACTTGGATGGCGCGGGCGCCCGTCTACCTCGATTACCACGCCACGACGCCGGTGGACGAGCGTGTGCTCGAGGCGATGCTGCCATACTTCACGCGCGACTTCGGCAACGCGGCCTCGTCCACTCATCCCTGGGGCTGGCGGGCGCGCGATGCCGTCGAGGCCGCGCGGCGCGATGTCGCCGCCCTCATCGGCGCTCAGCCGCGCGAGATCGTCTTCACGGGCGGGGCCACCGAGTCGAACAACATGGCGATTCACGGCGTGGCGACGACCGCGCCGTCGTCCCGCCGTCACATTGTCGTCTCGGCGATCGAGCACAAGTCGGTCATCGAGCCCGCACAGCATCTGACGGCCTCGCGGCTGGCGGGTCACCGTCGCGCCGGTCCACCGTGACGGGCGGATCGACCTTGACGCGCTTGCCGGCACGATCGGCGACGACACGGCGCTCGTCAGCGTGATGGCCGCGAACAACGAGATTGGCGTCCTGCAGCCGCTGGCCGAGATTGCCGCGATCGCCCACGCGCGCGGCAGCCTGCTGCACGTCGACGCGGCCCAGGCCGTGGGCAAGGTGCCGATCGACGTGCACAAGACCGGCATCGATCTGCTGTCGCTCACCGCCCACAAGATGTACGGTCCGAAGGGCTGCGGCGCGCTGTTCGTTCGCAAACGGCTGGAGATTGGCGCGCTCATCACCGGCGGCGGCCACGAGCACGGCCTGCGCGCCGGCACGATGAACGTGCCGGGCATCGTCGGTCTCGGACGCGCCTGCGCCATCTGCCGCGACGAGATGCCGGCCGAAGCGATCGCGCGTGGCGCGATTGCGCGACCGTCTGCTCGCCGGGCTCCGCGACGGCCTCGACGGCCTGACGGTGAACGGCTCGCTCGAGCACCGGCTCCCGAACAACCTGCACGTCAGCTTCGAGGCGGTGGACGGCGAGTCGCTGCTCGTCGGGCATCAGCGACATCGCCGTGTCGTCGAGCTCGGCATGCACATCCGCATCGGGGACTCCTTCTCACGTGCTCAGCGCCATCATGCACAGCGATGCCGGTGCCGTCGGCGTCGATCCGTTTCGGGCTGGGCCGGTTTACGACCGACGACGACATCGAGTATGCGATCGAGAAATTCGTGGCGGTTGTTCGGCATCTTCGCAACATGGCGCCTGTCTAGGTCTGCGGGTTCGAACGCGGTTCCTGTCGCACGTAGCATTGGTTCGGCACGGCCATCCCCGGCAGCAGTGAACGCAGGACTCTGAGACTCTTTCTCGGCGTGTTCCTCCCACGCTCCGGACGGAAACAGAAACCGGTTTCCGGAGCCTTCGCGGAAACCAGTTTCCGTGACGCGAGGACATCGAATGACGAACGGACTTCAGGAACGGTGGGGACGCGAGACGCGGCTGCTCGTGCTGATTGTCGTCGTCTCGCTGGCCGTGCTGCTGGTGCTCGCGCGATTCCGATTTCCCGCCGCCACGCTCGACGTGGCGCCGCCGGCCCCGAGCCCGCTCGCGAACCTTGTGAGCCGGGCCGCGTTCGAGGATCTGGCGGAGGCGATGGCCTCGACCGCCAGCCGCATCGCTCCCAGGGTGGTCGTGGTCCGGCTCGGACCGGCGCGTCCGTCGCGCCGCACGCGGTGGCCGCGGCCCGGAGGACCGGCATCCGGGCGGGTCGAAGCTCGCGCTCGGCCTGCGCGTCCGCCCGGACCTGGCGCTCGTCCGTGTGCCAGCCGGCATGATCCCGACGGAGCTCGTCGACTCGTCCGCAGCCGGTTGAGATCGTCGGCGCCGACTCGAAGCGCGAGATTGCGTTGATCCGGCTGCCCGGTCTGCGGGCGACGGCACGATCGAGGCGATGTCCGAGGCGTTCTCCGGATTCGCGTATCTGGGCGAGGCGACGGCGACGATGGACGGCCCGACGCTGCAGCCCGTCTTCATCGGACGGACCGGGACGCGGCAGCACGAGCGGTGGCCAGCCGCGCTCACCGGTGTGGACAACGCGAACGTCTCTGACGGCTCGCTGCTCTTCACGATCGAAGGGCGGCTGATTGGTCTCGCCGTGCGCGACGCGGCGGGCGTCGCTGTCGTGCCGCCGTCCGTGATCGACACCGCCGTGATCGAACTGCTCTCGGGGCCGGGTGGAGCCTCGTGACGCCGCAGACGCGTGACGTCCGCCGCCGCGAGCTCGGCGGACAGGATCCCATCGACCGCCGGCTCGGCGCCCCGCCGCCGTCGCCGTTGACGTGGCTGCTGTCGCTGCTTGCGGACGCGATCCGCTCTCGGCTTCGCGCCGTCCCTCACGCCTGCCGTCATCTTTCTGCCGCTCGGCGCGCTTCTCGGACCGCAGGCGCTCGGCATCATTCCGCCGGAACTGCTCCGCGGATTGGATCTCGCCGTGTCGCTCGCCCTCGCCGTGCTGGGTGTGCTCGTCGGCACGGCCCTCGGGCGCGAGATCCGATCCGCCACGCGCCTGTTCATCGCGGCGAGTCTCGAGAGCCTCGTCACGATTCGCGGCCGTGGCGGCCGCGACCGTGTACTTCGTCGACGTCACGGAGATGCCGATGGACGCGCCCGTGGCGGCGCTCGCCATCGCGCTTGGCCTGTGCGCCTCGGCCTCGTCGGCGACGTCGGCCGATCCCGACTCCGAGCCCGTCGCCGAGGTCGCGACGCGCATCGCCGATCTCGACGACGTGCTGCCGATTGTCCTCGGGATGGGCGCGTTTCTGCTGCTGCCGGAGCCGGACGAGCACAACCCGTGGGCGTACGCCGCCGCGCCTGTGCTGATCGGCGTGACGGTTGGTTTCGATTGGCTGGCTGCTCTTCGAGCGTGCGGAGTCCGGCGCCGAGCGCGCGGTGTACGTGCTCGGGGCGCTCGCGCTCGCCGGTGGCGCGGCCGCGTATCTCGGCGTTTCGCCGCTCGGTGTCGGTCTTGTGGCGGGCCTGACGTGGACCGTCGCGCCCGGCGCGGCCGATCGGCTCGTTCAGGCGGACCTGCAGAAGGTGCAGCACCCCGTCGTGGTTCTGCTGCTCGTGACGGCCGGCGCGATGGCGGTGCCGTCGATCTGCCGCGTTGTGGCTGCTCACGCCGTACCTTTTGTTCCGTCTCTCGGGCAAGGTCGTCGGCGCGTGGTTGTCTGCCCGGTTCGTCGACGTCGGCGCGGCTGACCTCGCGGCCTATCTCATGTCACCGGGTGTGCTGGCCGTGGCCTTCGCGCTCAACTTCCGGCAGATGTTGCCCGTCGTCGGCCGGTGACACGCTGATGGCCACCGTCGCCATCGGGACGGCGGCCTTCGAGGTGTTCGCGCTGGCGGTGGTCCCGCACTGGCGGCGTGGAGCGCACGTGTGAGGCGACTGGCGGCGCTAGCCGTCACGGTAGGTCTCGCGTGGTTCATCGTCACGCGCGTCGGCGCCAGCCACGGCGGCGACGCGACGCTGGCCCTCGGCGTCGCGCTCATCGCCGCGGCGATCGTCGGCTGGCTCTGTGAGTTCATTCGGCTGCCGCGCATCACCGGCTACCTGACGTTCGGCCTCGTCTGCGGTCCCTCGCTCGCCAACATCATCACGAGCGTCATGGCGCGCGACCTTCAGGTCGCGAGCAGCTTTGCCGTCGTGGTGGTCGCGGTGATCGCCGGTCTTCACCTCAACATCCGCCGCCTTCGGCCGCGCCTCTCCGCCGTGGCGGGTCTCGCCGGCGTGACGATGGTCGGCGCGTGGCTGACGCTCGGCATCGCGCTGTATCTGCTGTGGCCGCTCCTGCCGGTTGCCCCCGACCTGGCCGGCTGCCGTCGCGCGCGGCCGCCGCGACACTGACGGCGATGCTGCTCGTCGGCGCCTCGCCGGCCGTCACGATTGCCGTGATCGCGGAAGGGCGTGCGCGTGGTCCGCTGGCGGACCTGGCCACGGAAGTCGTCGTGTTCATGGAGATCGCCGTGGTCGTGCTCTTCGCCGTCAGTCAGAGCACGTTCGCGCCGTGTTCGACGCGGCGGCGCTGCCGACGATCGATCTCATCGGCATCACGCTGTGGGCGCTCGCCGGATCCATTGCGTTCGGCGCGGCGTGCGGCGCGCTGTTCACGCTGTACCTGCAGGTCGATCGGCCGCGAGATCACCGTCGTGCTGCTCGTGTTGTGCGGCGTGCTGACGGGTTCGCCGCGCCGCTCGGGTTCGAGCCGTTTCTTGCGGGCTTGGCGGCCGGTCTGGTCATTCAGAACATCCGACCCGCGGCCGGCGACGTGCTCCACGACGCCGCCGAACAGGGCGCGATGCCGGCGCTCGTCCTCTTCTTTGCGGCGACCGGCGCGTCGATGCACGTCGAAGCGCTGGCGACGGTCGGGACTCCTCGCCGTCGCGCTGTCGGCCCTGCGCATTCTCGCCGTGCGCACGAGCATCCGCGCGGCCGTGCGAGCTCACGGGTGGCGAGTGGCCTGGATCCGACCTGCTGTGGCGCGCGCTGCTTCCGACGGCAGGCACGACACTCGGGCTGGTCACGCTTGGCGGTGAGGGAACTGCCCGACTGGGGACGCGAGGCTTCAGGCGCTGATCGTCGCGGTCGTCGCGATCAACCAGCTCATCGGACCGATCATCTTCCGCGCCGCCCTCGTGCAGGCTCGGGAGATCGGACGCGCCAGCAGGCAACCTCGTGGTCGTGTCGAACCGTGAGCCGTGGGTACACGAACGCGGGGCCGACGATGTCATTCGGGCGCGGCCGACGCCCGGCGGCGTGTCCGTCGCGCTCGACGCGCTGATGCGCGAACGCGGCGGCGTGTGGATTGCCCACGGCGCCGGCAACGCGGACCGCGACGTCGTCGATCAGGACAATTCGGTCGAAGTGCCGCCTGACGCCCCGCCTATCGTTTGCGGCGGCTGTGGCTCACGCCGTACCAGGAAGAGCACTACTACGCGGGGTTTGCGAACAGCGCGCTCTGGCCGCTGTGTCACCAGGCGCACGTGCGGCCGCAGTTCAAGGAAGAAGACTGGAAGGCCTACCAGAACGTCAACCGCTTGTTCGCGCGCGACGCGGCCATCGAGGCGCCGCCCGACGCGTCGGTCTTCCTGAACGACTATCACCTGGCGCTCGTCGCCAAGTACCTCCGCGAGCGGCGGCCGCACCTGCGCATGGCGCTGTTCTGGCACATCCCGTGGCCGGACATCGATCGGCTCCGCATCTGTCCGTGGCGCACGCGAGATCCTCGAGGGCCTCGTCGCCAACGACCTGATCGCGTTTCAGCTTGCCGCGCGACCAGCGCAACTTCCTCAATGCGGTGAGCGAGGAGCTCGGTGCATCGGTCTCAGGCGAGGCCGTGTACCTGGGCAGTCATCCCGTGCGCGTGGTCGCGATTCCCATCGGCGCCGACTTCGATCGCATCAGCTCGATTCTGCAGGAGCCGTCGCTGCAGGATCGGATGGACGGACTTCGGCGGGAGCTCGGCTTCGGCGACAAGGTCGTCGGCATCGGTGTCGATCGACTCGACTACACGAAAGGCATTCCGGAGCGAATCGGCGCGATCGCGGCGTTCCTCGAGGAGCGGCCGGATCTGGTCGGCCGGTTCGTGTTCGTGCAGATTGGCGTGCCGTCGCGCGAGCGAGGTGCCCGGATATGCCGAGATCTCCGCCGAGATTGACGGCCTCGTCGACCAGGTCAACCGCGAGGTTTCGCCGGCACGGACAGCGCCGGACCGATCCTCTACGTCAAGAAGACGTTCGAGCTGCCGGATCTCGTCGCGCTGTACCGGCTCGCGGATTTCTGCATCGTGTCGTCGCTTCACGACGGCATGAATCTCGTCGCCAAGGAGTTCGTCGCCGCGCGCGACGATCTGGACGGCGTGCTCATTCTGAGCGAGCTGGCAGGGGCATCCGAGGAGCTGTCGGAGTCGTTGTTGATCAATCCGTACGACGAGCGCGCCTTCGCCACGGCCATCAAACGCGCGGTCGAAATGCCGCAGTGGGAACGGCGTCGGCGGATGCAGGCGCTGCGGCGGCGGGTGGCGGGCCGCGACGTGCTCGCCTGGGCGTCGGACATTCTCAACAGGCTGGAACGCCGGAAAGGTACGGGCTTTCTCTCTGGGTAGTCACCACAGAACGGGCAGGGGAAACTACGCATCCTCGCTCGAGGTCGCCACGGAGATTCACCGGCACACGCGAGGGCGGCATCTGCTGCTCTTGACCGACTTCGACGGCACGTTGTCGGAGATCGCGCCGAGGCCGGACGAGGCGGTCGTGACCGACGCCGTGCGCGCCGGTATCGACAACCTCAGTCGGCTCGAGTCCGTGACGTTCGGCGTCGTCAGCGGGCGCGGGCTCGACAACGTGCGGGAGCGCGTCGGTCCGGTCGCCGAGTTCGTCGCCGGAGTCCACGGTCTCGAGATTGAAGGGCCGGGCGTCCGCTACCACCACGAGGCACTCGACGGCGTCGCGCCGATCCTCGCCGGAATTCTCGGGACGGCCGAGCGTCAGATGGCCTGGTGCCCAGGGTCTGCTGCTCGAAGACAAGAAGTTCGCGCTTACCTGTCACACGCGCACGGTGCCGCCCCAGCTCGTCAAACGCGCCCTCAAGGAGTTCCAGGCGATCGCCCAGCCGCAGATCGACGCGACGCGTGCTGAAGACGCAGACCGGCGCCGACACGCTCGAGCTCCTGCCGGCCGTCGACTGGCACAAGGGACGGGCCACGGAGTGGATCCGGTCGAAGGTCCACCCGCCGCACGACGAGGCCGTGGCGATCCTGTATCTCGGCGACGATCGGACCGACGAAGACGCGTTCGCGGCGCTTGGAAAGGGCGACATCGCGGTTGGCGTCGGCGATCGGCCGCACGCGAACCTGCTCGACTGGCGGCTCGCCGGACCGGCCTCGGTCGGGCGGCTGTTCGGCTTCCTCGCACGCTTTCGAGCCGAGGACGGCGACCAGGCCTGATGTGAAAGACTATTCGCGATCCGCGTGCGGAACATCGTCATGAAGATCACCGTCGCCCACAGTCCCGATTCCGACGACGCCTTCATGTTCTACGGTCTGGCGTCCGGCGCGGTGCGACGTCGAAGGCATCGACGTCGAGCAGGTGCTCTCCGACATCGAGACGCTCAACCGCGCGGCGTTTGCGGGGCAGTACGAAGTCACCGCGGTGTCGTTCCACGCCTACGCGCACCTCATGGATCGATACGCGCTGCTGCCGCACGGCGCGAGCATGGGCGACCGCTACGGCCCGATCCTCGTGGCGCGTCAGCCACGAGCGGCGAGCCAGGCCCGTGTCGCTCAAGGGCATGCGGATTGCCGTGCCGGGCCGCCTGACGTCCGCGTTCCTGACCTTGCAGCTCTTCGACCCGTCGTTCGAGCCCGAGGTGGTGCCGTTCGATCAGATCGATCGCGCCGTGCTCGAAGGCCGCGTCGATGCGGGACTGCTGATTCACGAAGGGCAGCTCACGTACGCGTCGGAAGGTCTGCACAAGATCGTCGACCTGGGCGAATGGTGGTTCGAGCGGACGAACGGGCTTCCGCTGCCGCTCGGCGGCAACATCATCCGCCGCGACCTCGGGCCCGGAGCTGATGACGCGTGTCTCGACAGATGCTGCACGACAGCATCGCGCACGCACTGAGCCATCGCGCCGATGCGGTCGAGTACGCGCAGCAGTACGGCCGCGGCCTCGATCGCGAGTCCACCGATCAGTTCGTCGGGCATGTACGTCAACGCGCTCACGCTCGACTATGGTGAGCGTGGCCGCGCCGCGCTCGAGCGCTTCTTCAGCGAGGCGTACGAGAAGGGCCTGATCCCGAACAGGGTCCCGGTCGAGTTCGTCTGACGATCGGGCCGCCTTGGCGGTACGCCGCGTCGAGCTTCAACTCGACGTCATGGCGTCTTGAGACGACGTCCGGGTGAATCACTCCCGCCAGGATGCGCGCCGCATCGACGACGCGCGGTCCTGGAATGAAGAGTCGATCGTCCGCCACGATATGGATGCGATTGGCGCGCACGGCCGGCAGCGCCGGCAACGTGCGCCAGACGGCCTGCTCGCGGGCCGTCGCCGAGGTGTCCCAATTCGACTGGTGCGTCTCGATGATGACCTCGGGCGCACGCGCGAGCACGGCCTCGGACGACACCTGAAGGCTCTCCCGTTTCACATCGGCGAACGCATTCTGACCGCCGGCCGTTTCGACGAGGTCGTGCAGGAATCCCACGCCCGCGCTGACGAAGATGTTGCGCAGCGTTCCGGCTTCCCGTCCGAAGACGAGCGCCACACGCGGCCGCGGCCGTCCCGCGACCGACTGGCGGACCGCGTCGAGGCCGGTGTCTGATGTCGCGAACGAGCCGCGACGCTTCCGGTCGTCGGCCAACGCGTTCGCCGAGTGACGCGATGGTCGTGCCGACATCGGCGAGCCCCGTGTGCCGATAGACGAAGGTCGGAACGCCCACGCGCTGCAGACCGTCCGATCAGGTCCGTCTGGCTGACGTAGACGACCACGAGATCGGGTTTGAGCGACAGGATGCGCTCGAAGTCAGGGTTCAGGAGCGCGCCGACGCGCGCCTTCTTCGCGGCCTCTGGCGGGTACGTGTCAAAGCTCGAAACGCCGACGACCTGGTCGCCCGCGCCCATCGCGAAGAGCATTTCCGTGACTGACGGAATGAGACTGATGATCCGCGAGGGCGGTGAGGGTTGCTGTGAGGCGCTGAGCACGATGGCCGCAGAGCCCCAGGCCGCAAGCCTCAGGCCCCACGCCCCCCGCGCCGCAAGCCTCACGACCCGCGCCAGCCGCATCATCGTCTGCCTCAAGAGTAGCCACAGGAAGAACGGACCGCCAATGACCGCGGTGATGATGCCGACCGGAAGTTCGAGCGGGGCCATGACGGTCCGCGCGACCGTGTCGCACCCGACGAGAAACGCCGCGCCGAAGAACGTTGACGCCGGCAGCACGAGGCGATGGTCTGCGCCGACGACCAGACGGACGAGGTGCGGCACGATAATGCCGACGAAGCCAATCGGACCGCCGACCGACACGGCGGCGCCGGTCGCAACCGACCCGCTGAAGAACGCGATCCGCTGGGCGCGCCGCGTATCGAGCCCGCGGCTCGTCGCGGCTTCATCGCCCAGGCTGAGCAGATTCAGCGGCCGGGCAAGCCAGGCGAAGGCGGCGAGCGACGCCACGATAAAGGGCAACGCGGCAAGAAGGGGCGCGTAGCCCGCCACGTCCAGATTGCCCATGAGCCAGCGCAGCGCGCGGTACGTGTCCGCGAAGTTGCTGAGGTACTGGACGAAGAGAATGAGCGCCGAGAAAAATGCGTTGAGCGTCACGCCCGACAACAGGAGCACCGTCGTGGACAGCCCGCGGTGACGAGCGGTCGCGAGCGCGTACACGACCAGCACCGCGACTCCCGCGCCGGCCAGGCTCGCGCCCGCCGACCCCGCCAATCGGCCAGCGCCGCGCCGAACGAGATGGCGATCATCGCCCCGAGGGCCGCGCCGGACGACACACCCAGCGTGTACGGCGACGCCAGGGGATTCTGCAGCAGACCCTGAAAGACCACACCCGCCGCCGCGAGGACGCCGCCCACCATGGCCGCCGCCAGCGTGCGGGGAAGTCGAGCCAGGAAGAAAATCTGTGCGTCCACGTTGTCGGCGAACGGCAGGCTCGGTGCTGAAGACCTTCGCGAACGACAGTGGTGTCGAGCCGACGAACGGCGCCGCGAGCACGGCGGCCACCATCGCCGACAAACGAGAGCGCCACCATGGGCAACCGGCGGCGCAGCGGGGACTCCAGCGATCATGCCAGCGCCCGCGCGACCAGATGCTCATCCACGCCGTACAGCGTGCCGATGAGGTGGGCTGTCAGGACGTCGTCGGGCGCGCCAGCCGTCAGCACCTGTCCCTTCGCGAGCATGATGACGGTCGTGCAGATCGAGGCCGCCAGCCGAAGGTCGTGGGTGGAAAGAACGATGGTGATGCCTCGCTCGCGATTGAGGCGGCGAAGCAGCGCCGCCAGCTCGAGCTGATAGCGCAAATCGAGCGAGGCGGTAGGCTCGTCCATGAAAAGGATCGGACGGACCTCGCGGTCGGACGCGACGGACGTGAACCGTTCGTCGAGTTGCGCGAGCGCCGACGCGATGATCACGCGCTGTCGTTCGCCTCCGCTGAGCGTGGTGAACGGCCGCGTCGCCAGCTCGCGCGTGCCCGTGGACTCGAGCGCATCCATCGCACAGCGGATGTCGTCCGGGCCCTCGATCTCGAACGCGCCGAGCCGCGGATAGCGTCCCATCAGCACGATCTCGAGTGCCGTGTAGTCGAACGCGAGGTGCGTGTCCTGCGGGACGACCGCGATGCGGCGTGCGATGGCTGTCCGTGACTGCTCCGACAGCGGCGCGCCGTCGAGCCTGACCTCGCCGTGGCCGGCCCGCAGGGCGCCGGAGAGCAGTTTGATCAGCGTCGTCTTGCCCGACCCGTTTGGGCCAAGCACGCCGACCACCGACCCGGCCTCCACCGAAAGAGACACGCCATCGACCGCGCGCGGCGCGCGGTCTCGACGATAGCTGAACGACAGGCTGACGGCCTCGAGCAACACAGGGGCGGATTATGCCAAAATTGGCCGGAAAGTCCGGCCGTGCGATCACGCCTTCAGTCCATCGGTCTCGCTGACATCGCCGACAAAGTCGACGCCGCGGAGCGCCTGACGCTCGGACGACGGCGTGCGTTTGTTTCGATGTCCGGACCTCCACGCGGTGGGCTGGCTCGCCAACCGCGAGCGCGAGAAACGTCACGCTGGCCGAACGTTCTACAATTTCAACCTGCGCCTCGAAGCGACGAACGTCTGCGTCGCCAGTTGTCTCTTCTGCTCGTTCGCGCGTCTCAAGCCCGGCGACCCGGATGCCTACACGATGTCGCTCGATCAGGTGTTCGAGAAGCTGCGATCGCGAGCGCACCAGCCGCTCACCGAAGTTCACGTCGTCAACGGCCTGCATCCCGACCTGCCGTTCAGCTATTACCTCGATCTGCTCAGCGGCTTGAAGGCGATCCGGCCCGGCATTCACCTGAAGTGTTTCACGGCGGTTGAGATCGCGTTCTTCGCCGATCTCTACGACATGTCGGACGAGCAGGTACTGCGCGAGTTGATGGCCGCGGGGCTCGACTCGTTGCCCGGCGGGGGCGCCGAGATTTTCGCCGAGCGCGTGCGGCGCAAGATTGCCCACGACAAGGCGGACGCCGATCGCTACCTCGCGATTCACCGCCTCGCGCACCGGCTCGGCATGCGGTCGAACGTCACGATGCTCTACGGGCACATCGAAACCGACGAAGAGCGTGTGGATCACATGCTGCGCGCACGCGCGCTGCAGGACGAGACCGGCGGCTTCCAGGCGTTCATACCGCTGGCGTTCCACCCCGACAACAACCAGATGCGAAAGCTGCCCGCGCCGTCGGCAATCGACACGTTGCGCGTGCACGCCGTCGCGCGGCTGATGCTCGACAACATCCCGCACGTCAAGGCGTTCTGGATTGCGACCGGGGTCGAGGTGGCGCAGATGGCGCTCTGGTATGGCGCCGACGACCTCGACGGCACCGTGCAGGAAGAGCACATCTACCACATGGCTGGATCGCGTACGCCCGAATCGCTGACGACGGCCGAGATTCGGCGGCTGATTCTCGCCGCCGGGCGCGAGCCGGTGGAGCGGGACACGCTCTACAACGTCCTCGAGCCGGCCGCAGCGCCCGTTGTTGCGTAGCGGGCGTCGTCCCGGAAGCCGTAGAAAACCTCGCGCGGGCTTGATACACTAGCCTACGTCAAATCCCCGCCGGCAATCGCCTTGGGGGATTTGGCATTTTTCGTCTTTAGAGATTGAGAAATTTTTCACAAGCTCAATCTCGAAAGGCGAGGGGCCAAGCCCCCCGAATGCTTATGGACGTACAGCTGCTGACCGATTACGAGCGCACGCAACTGAGCGAGCGCCAGCCGCTGCCGGAGAGCTATCTCCGTCTGCCGGAGGCCGAGCTCGATGTCCGTATCGCGGCCGCCAAAGCCGCGCTCGGCGACCGGCTCGTCATCCTCGGCCATCACTACCAGCGCGACGAAGTGATCAAGTTCGCCGATGCGATCGGCGACTCGCTCAAACTGTCGCAGTTCGCCGCCGCGCAACACGCGGCCGAGACGGTCGTGTTCTGCGGCGTCCACTTCATGGCCGAGAGCGCCGACGTGTTGACCGCGCCCGAACAGCGCGTGATCCTGCCGGACCTCGCCGCTGGCTGTTCGATGGCCGACATGGCCGCGATCGATCAGCTCGAAGTCTGCTGGGAAGAGCTGCGAACGCTCGGCATCACGAGCGTCGTGCCGGTCACGTACATCAACTCCACCGCCGCCATCAAAGGCTTCTGCGGCGAGCACGGCGGCATCGTCTGCACCTCGAGCAACGCCGCGAAGGTCATGACGTGGGCCTGGGAGCGCGGCGAGAAGCTGCTGATGCTGCCCGACCAGCATCTCGGCCGCAACACGGCGTCTCGCATGGGCGTGCCGCTCTCCGAGATGGTCGTGTGGGATCCGGATCTGCCGTTCGGCGGCGTCGAGCCGAGCGCTCTCGAGCGCGCGCGCCTGATTCTGTGGAAGGGC
Source organism: uncultured Acidobacteriota bacterium (assembly GCA_963739035.1). Taxonomy (GTDB): domain Bacteria; phylum Acidobacteriota; class Vicinamibacteria; order Vicinamibacterales; family SCN-69-37; genus CAVTYZ01. The sequence goes on from CAVTYZ010000018.1 coordinate 462,537, forward strand.
CACTGCAGCGTCCACACGCGCTTCTCGGTCCGCCACATCGAGCAGTTCCGCCAGGCGAATCCCGGCGGCAAGGTCATCGTGCATCCCGAGTGCACGTTCGATGTCGTCCAGGCGGCCGACGACTGCGGATCGACCGAGCACATCATCCGGACCGTGAAGAACAGCCCGGAGGGATCGGTCTGGGCTGTCGGTACCGGAGATCCATCTCGTGAACCGCCTGGCTCGCGAGGTCGCGCCGGCGCGCACGGTCCGCACGCTCGACACGATGGGCTGCCTGTGCTCGACGATGTTCCGCGTGTCGCCGAATCATCTGCTCTGGGTGCTCGACGGTCTCGTGGACGGCGAGGTCCACAACCGCATCGTCGTGCCCGAGCCGACGAAGACCTGGGCGCGCGTCGCCCTGGATAGAATGTTGGAACTGACTTAAGGAGTCCGGCTCATGTCACATCAGCTACCGCCGCTTCCGTACGACGCTGCCGCGCTCGAACCGCACATCGACGCGCAGACGATGCAGATTCACCACGGCAAGCATCACGCCGCCTACGTGAACAACCTGAACGCCGCGCTCGAGAAGCATGCCGGCGCTGCAGGGCAAGAGCGCGGAGGAGCTGATCAAGTCGCTGTCGAGCGTGCCCGAGGACATCCGCACGGCCGTCCGCAACAACGGCGGCGGTCACGTCAATCACACGATGTTCTGGCAGATCATGGGACCCGGAAAGGGCGGCGCGCCGTCCGGCGACATCGCCCAGGTCATCACGAACAGCTTCGGCGGCTTCGACTCGTTCAAGGAACAGATGAACAAGGGCGGCGTCGGCCGCTTCGGCAGCGGCTGGGTCTGGCTCGTCGAGTCAGGCGGGAAGTTCGCCATCGAGAGCACGGCCAACCAGGACAACCCGATGATGGACGGCAAGACGCCCATCTTCGGCATCGACGTCTGGGAGCACGCCTACTACCTGAAGTACCAGAACCGCCGGCCCGACTACCTCGCGGCCTGGTGGAACGTGATCAATTGGGACGAGGTCAACAAGCGCCTCAAGTAGTCGACGCGCTCCGCATCTTCGAGAGCACCGCGTTCGCGATGTCTTCGAGATGCGCGCGCGCGGCCTTGCCGGCGGCGTCCTCGTCGCCGGCCAGGACGTGACTGATGATCGCGTTGTGCCGCTCGAATGACGTCTTGTGCGCGGGCTCGTACTCGTGAACGCGATGGCGGGCCCGCCGCACGTGCAGCATGATGTTGTGATGCATCTGGGCCAACGTGGCGTTGTTGGCCCCGTTCACGATGGCGCCGTGAAATTCGTCGTTCAGGTCGTAGTACCGGGCGACGTCGCCTGCCGCTAACGCTTTCTTCATCGCGTCCTGCGTCCTCACGAGCGCGTCCAGCGTTTCCGGCTGGCGCAGGCGCGCCACCTTCGACGCGGCGAACTGCTCGAACCCCATCAGGACCTCGAACTTGTCCGCCAGGTCTGGCGGGTCGAGCGGCGTGACGACCACGCCGACGTGGGGCCGGAGCTCGACCAGCCCTTCCGCCTCGAGAATCTTGAACGCCTCGCGCAGCGGCGTCCTCGAGATCTGGAACTCCTCGCACAGGGCCGGCTCGGGCAGGCGCTCCCCGGGTTCCCAGCGATTGGAAATGATGTCGTTCCTCAAGAGGGGCACGATTTGCTCGTGCATCAGGCCTTTGCTCACGGCTCGATTCTGAGCAGGTGCTGGTGTCATCTGGCGATGGTTCCGAAATATAAGCCATTTCCAGGTTGCGGAATACGATATTTCGTATACGATCCACGGCTCATGGCGCCGCGCGTGGGCATCATCGGGGGCGGCATCGGCGGCGTCGCCCTCTCCGGCGCCCTCCGACGGCTCGGCATCGAGTCCCAGCATTTTCGAGCGCGCCCCCGCCTTCGGCGAGATTGGCGCCGGCATTCAAATGACGCCGAACGGCGTCAAAGTCCTCCGCGCGCTCGGTTTGTGGCAGGCCCTCAGCGACGTGAGCTTTGTCCCGCACAGCATCGTCGGGCGCGACTGGAAGACCGCGAACGTCAACTTTCGCACGCCGCTGAAGGACGTGTGTCCGCGCCTGTACGGCGCGGAGTTCTTCCACGTCCATCGCGCCGACCTCCATCGCATCCTCACGACCCTCGTCGAATCCGGCCAGCGTGTCGTGCTCGACGTCGTGCGTCTCGGTCAGGCAGAACGCGGACTCCGCGACCGCGGTGTTCGCCGACGGCAGCGAATTCGAGGCCGACGTCATCGTCGGGGCGGACGGCCTGCATTCGGTTGTCCGCAAGGCGCTCTTCGGCGACGAGTCTCCCCGGTTCACCGGGACGATGTGCTGGCGGACGGTGGTGCCGGTGCCGAACGGCAAGCTGCTCGACTACGTGAGTCCCGACTCGTCGTTCTGGCTCGGACCGCACGGACACGTGGTCACCTACTACGTCTCGAACGGCCGCGCCGTGAACGTCGTGGCGATCCGCGACAGCAAGGAGTGGGTCGAAGAATCCTGGAACGTCGCGAGCTCCAAGGAAGAAATGATTGAGGGGTTCCGCGGATGGCACGCGAACCTCCAGAACCTCTTCAATCAGGCCGAGCACGTCGTCAAGTGGGGCTTGTTCAATCGCGATCCGATGCCGACATGGACGCGTGGCCGCATCACACTGCTCGGTGACGCGGCGCACCCCATGCTGCCGTTCCTCTCCCAGGGCGCGGCGATGGCGATCGAAGACGCATTCGTGCTCGCGCGCGCTTTGGCCGGCGCGAGCGATGCGGTGTCCGCGCTGAGGCAGTACGAGCGGCACCGGATGCCGCGCACGAGCCGCGTTCAGCTCGAGTCCCGAAAACGGGGGCAGACTTATCACCAGCACTCTACCCTCGTGAAGGCGTACCGAAATTTTCTCTACAAGGTCAGACAGGTCATCAACCCGCAGAAGGGCGGGATCCAGGCGAACTGGGTCTACGAGTACGACGCCACGACGGCGCCGCTCGCAGAGGGTGCCTGAGTGATGACGACCTGGAGGCCGATTGGTGCTCTGTAAGTCCGTCAACCGTTACGAAGGGGTGTCCGCATGGCCGTAGAAACCGCAACTGCATTTCGTACCGGCGAGCTCGTTCCGCTGTTCCGGAAGATGCTCGACCTCTGCAAGCTCAAGTCCACGGAGTCCCTGGTCATCCTGACCGAGCCGACCTCCAACCAGGAGTACGCGGCCGCCGCGTATGGCGCCGCGCGCGGGATTGGCGCCGACGTCATGGTGCTGATGCTTCCGTCGGAGAAGCCGGAACAGGTGCCCGTGATCCGCGCCGGTAACGTGGCGTCTTCGATTCTCGCGTCGTCGAAGCTCGGCGTGCAGGTGTTGAAGTTGGCCAGCATGGTCATCGACCTCTCGAGTGGCGGCCTGCTGCACTCGAAGGAGCAGCGGCTGATCCTTGCGGCCGGCACGCGCATCCTCATGGTGCACGACCCGGTGGAGTGCCTCGAGCGGCTGTTCCCGACTCCTGAGGATCGCACGCGTGTCGAGAAGGGCATGGCGCGCCTCCACAAGGGCAAGACGATCCGATTGGAGTCCGACAACGGCACCAACGTCTGGTTCGACATGACCGATCGGCCGGTCATTGGCCAGTGGGGCTACACGGACGAAAAGGGCCGCTGGGATCATTGGCCCGGCGCGTTCCAGTACACGATTCCGACCGAGGGCAAGGGCGAGGGCGTCCTCGTCGTCGATCCGGGCGACATCTGGTATCCCACAAAGCGCTTCCTGACGACGCCCGTCAAGATGACGTTCGAGAAGGGCGCGGTCACGAAGATCGAGGGTGGCTTCGACGCGACCGTCATTCGCGACTACATCGAGGGCTGGCAGGATCCGGAGGGCTTCGCTATCTCGCACCTCGGCTGGGGATCGCACCCGAAGGCGCTGTGGAACTCGGTGGCGTACCAGGAGCCGCTCGACATCATCGGCCAGGACGGCCGCACGTTCTACGGCAACACGCTGATCGCGCTTGGTGAGAACGCGACGTTCGGCGGCAAGCACACGACCGGCTGCCACCAGGACTTCGCGCTGCGCAACCATCGCTTCTACCTCAACGACGAGCTGATTGCGGACAAGGGCAAGATCATTCCCGAAGATTTGCGATGATCGCGGACGACGCGGGTCGGCACGGTTGCCGGCCCGCGCTACTTTCCGCCGGCTTCCAAGGACTCGAATGACATCGCCCTCGAACGAAGGCCGCTACGCCCTCGGCGACTACACGCTCCAATCCGGGGACGTGATCGGTGACGCGTCCATCGTCTACAAGACGTACGGGACGCTTTCACCCGCCAGAGACAACGTCATCCTCTATCCCACGAGCTACTCGGCCACGCATGGCGAGCTCGAGTGGCTGATCGGCGCGAAGGGCATCCTCGATCACACGAAATGGTTCGTGATCATCCCGAACATGTTCGGCAGCGGTCTCTCGTCCAGTCCGTCGAACACCGCAGGACTACCCGTCGCTCGTGACCTCGACCGACAACGTTCATGCGCAGCGCCGGCTACTACAGGACGTTTTTGGAATTGAGCGGCTCGCCGGCGTGTACGGGTTTTCGATGGGCGCACAGCAGGCCTATCACTGGGCCGCCCTCTATCCGGACGCCGTCGATCGAATTGTCGTCGTCTGCGGCAGCGCGAGGACGGCCGTCCACAATCAGGTCTTCCTGCTCAGCGTCGCATCGATTCTGGAGGCGGCGCCGGAACATCTCGGCAACGGCCGGTTCTCCGCGGCGCCGAAGGCCGCACTGCGTGCGTTCGGCCGCAGCTACGCGGCCTGGGCCATGAGCCAGGACTTCTACCGGGCGGGTCTTCACCTCTCCACGCTGAAAGCGTCGAGCCTCGAAGACTTTCTCCGCACGCAGTGGGAAGCCCGTTTTGAGCAGCGCGATGCGGGGAATCTGTACGCGCAGCTGAAGACATGGATCGCGGGCGACATCAGCGCCAACCCGCTCTACAACGGAGACCTCGTCAAAGCGCTGAACGCCATCAAGGCGCGCGTTCTCCTGATGCCAAGCGCCACCGACCTCTATTTCCGCGTCGCCGACAACGAAGCCGAGCTTCCGCACTTGAAGTCCGCGGAGCTCGTGCCGATCCCGAGCATCTGGGGACACCGGGCCGGCAATCCGTCACAGAACGCGGAGGACGGGTTGTTCCTGAGGGACCACGTGCGACGGCTGTTCGCCGACTGACCGTGATTGTGAATGTGGAGGCGCCCGTGTTCGACGCGAAGCTCTTTATCAACGGCGTTCATGTGGCCGCCTCAGGTGGCGCAACCTTTGAGCGCCGCAATCCGCTCAGTGGCGAGGTAGCCAGCCGCGCGAGCGCCGCCACTCCAGACGACGCGAGAAAGGCCGTGGACGCCGCCGCGGCGGCGTTTCCGTCCTGGGCCGCCTTGGGTCCTGGCGCGCGACGGACTCTGCTGCTGGATGCGGCGCGTGCACTCGAGTCACGCGCGGCGGATTTCGCTGCGGCCGCGGCCGCCGAGACCGGCGCATCCAGTCACTGGGCGGGCTTCAATGTTCACTTGGCGTCCGGCATGCTGGTTGAGGCCGCGTCGCTGACCACGCGAATCGGCGGCGACGTCATTCCGTCCGACACGTCAGGAAGCCTGGCATTGGCGACCCGTCGTCCCGCGGGTGTCGTGCTTGGCATCGCGCCCTGGAATGCGCCGGTCATCCTCCCGGTGCGTGCCGTCGCGGTGCCCCTCGCCTGCGGAAACACCGTCGTCCTGAAGGGCTCGGAGTTGTGCCCGGCCACCCATGGCCTGGTCGTCGAGACCCTCCAGGAAGCGGGGCTTCCGAAAGGCGTCATCAACTACGTGACCAATGCGCCAGTTGACGCCGGTGCGGTGGTCGAGGCCATGGTCGCTCACCCCGCGGTGCGCCGGGTCAGCTTCACCGGCTCGACGCCTGTCGGCACGATCGTGGCGCAGACATGTGCGAAGTACCTGAAACCGGTGTTGCTCGAGCTCGGTGGCAAGGCGCCGCTCGTGATTCTCGATGACGCGGACCTCGAAGCGGCGGTCTCGGCTGCGGTGTTCGGCGCGTTCGCCAACTCCGGCCAGATCTGCATGTCGACCGAACGCATTGTCGTCGACGAGAAGATCGCCGACGCGTTCGTGAAGCGCTTCGCGGAACGTGCGGTCGAGCTCCCGCTTGGCGATCCGCGCAAGGGGCCTGTCGTCCTCGGCTCCGTCATCGACGAGAGCACCGTGACGCGTTGCAACGCGCTCATCGACGATGCGGTGGCGAAAGGCGCGGTGATGGTGTGCGGGAGCAAGGCGACATCCACGCTGATGCCAGCCACGGTGCTGGATTACGTGACACCGTCGATGCGCATCTACCACGAGGAGAGCTTCGGACCAGTCAAACCAATTGTGCGCGTGAACGGCGTGGACGAGGCGGTTCGCATCGCGAACGACACCGAGTATGGCTTGTCAGCCGCCGTGTTTGGGCGTGACATCGCGCGCGCCTGGGCCGTGGCGCAGCGCATCGATTCCGGCATGTGTCACGTGAATGGTCCGACGGTGCACGACGAAGCGCAGATGCCGTTCGGGGGCGTGAAGGGTTCGGGCTATGGCCGCTTCGGTGGTCAGGCCGGCATCGACGCCTTCACGGACCTGCGCTGGGTGACCATCCAGACCGCGGCCCGGCACTACCCGTTCTAGAAGAGCGTGACGGTCACGGGCGTCCCTTCTTCAACGGCGTCGACGCCGACCGGGATCTCGAAATACCCATCCGCGTTCGCCATGCTCGTGATGTCGCCTGACGCCTTGAACGCCGGCTCCGCCCGCCCGTCGGCAATTCGCACCGTGTAGAACTGATGGCGGGTCGGCGTCGAGGCCACCCGCCTTGCCAGCGGAAGCGTCACTCGTTGCGGCGTCCATGGGGGCAGCCGGGCCATCGCGCGCACGAGCGGCAGCAGCAGCATGTACGCGTTGGACAAGCATGAGGTGGGATAGCCCGGCATGCCGAAGACGAGCGTGCGGCCGACTCGACCGAAGAGCGTGGGCTTGCCGGGCTTCACGGCGATGCCGTGGAACACGACGTGGCCGCGCGCCTTCACCAGATCCACCATCAGGTCGCGGCCGCCGACCGAGCTGCCACCCGAGAACACGATGACGTCGCTCGCGAGACCCGCATCGAGCGCGGCGTGAAGCGCTTCGAGCGTGTCGCCGGCGGGCGCAAGCGGACGCGTCACGCCGCCATGACGACGGACGACCGCGGAAATCGTGAACTGGTTGATGTCGTGGACCTGGCCGTCGCGGAGCGTGGCGCCAGGCTGGACGACCTCGTTGCCGGTGGACAGGACGGCTACGGTCGGCCGGTCGAAGACGTCGACAGTGGCGGCGCCCACCGCGGCAATCGCGCCGACGCGGCTCGGTGTCAGAACCTCGCCGAGAGAAACGACCGACCGGCCGGTCACGACGTCCGCACCTCGACGGCCGATGTTCTGTCCCGTTCGAACCGCCGAGTTCACTCGGACGTACTCGCCGTCCTTCGACGTGTCTTCCACCATCACGACGGCCGTGGCGCCGGCAGGGAGTGGGGCGCCGGTCGCAATCTCCATGCATTCGCCGGACGTGATTCCGCGCGCCGGCATATCGCCCGTAAAGACCCCGCCGACGAGCCGAAGGATCCGCGGCACCGACGGAGCAGCGCCAGTGGTGTCATCGGCGACGACGGCGTAGCCGTCCATCGCCGCTCGATCGAAGGCCGGAACATCATGTGTCGCCACCACGTCGCGCGCGCTCACGCGACCGTCTGCTTCGGAAAGCGGCACGGTCACGACGCGCTCGATGGGCGTCGCCGCGCCGATCACGAGGGCGAGCGCTTGATCGAACGGCAGGACGGATTCGAACAGAGTCGGGCGCACCTTACTTCGTCAGCTCCCTCGCGATGTGTCCAAGCTCGGGCAGGATGAGCCGCGTCATCGCCAGACGAACGGCGTGTTCGGAGCCGGGCAGCACGAAGATCGCGCACCCGCCGGCGACGCCGGCCGTGGCCCGTGTGAGCATTGCCGCCGGGCCGATCTCCTGGAAGCTCAGCATCCGGAAGAGCTCGCCGAACCCGACGATCGTCTTGTCGAAGAGCCCGACCAGCGCCTCGTAGGTCGAGTCGCGCTTCGCGATGCCCGTGCCGCCGGTCGTGATGATCACGCGCGCCCTTCGCCGCTCGATCTCGCCACGGACGAGCGCCGTGACCTCCGCCGGCTCGTCCTTCAGCAGCGTGCGGCCGACAACCGCGTGGCCCGCGGCCTCGAGCAGATCCACGATCGCCTGCGCGCTCGTATCTTGAGCGGCGGTGCGCGTGTCGCTCATCGAGAGCACGAAACAGGCAACGTGCGCGGGTGACAGCGCGTGGTGTTCGGCGACCGACATCTACTCGCCTTCGAGTGTGGCCTTGGCGACGGTCAGATCGCGCAGCGCGGCCTTGTTCAGCGTTGGGAACTTCAGATCGAGCTCCTCGAGCGCGTCGATGACCGTCCGAACGACGACCAGTCGGGTAAACCACTTGTGATCCGCCGGCACCACGACCCACGGCGCCCACGGCGTCGACGTGTGGCGAACCACGGACTCGTAGGCGTCCATGTACTCGTTCCAACGTTCGCGCTCGCTCAAATCAGTCTTGGAGAACTTCCAGCGCTTGATCGGATCCTCGATCCGCTTGAGGAAACGCCGCTTCTGCTCGCCTTTCGACACGTGCAGAAAGAACTTCCGGATGATCGTGCCGTTGCGGCTCGCATACCGCTCGAAGTTGTTGATGTCCTCGAAGCGCTCCTTCCAGATCTGCTTGGTCACGAGCGACGGCGGCAATCGCTGGGCCGCCAGAATCTCGGGGTGCACGCGGACGACCAGGACTTCTTCGTAGTACGAGCGGTTGAACACGCCAATCCGGCCACGCTCCGGCATCCGCCGGGTCGTCCGCCACAGAAAGTCGTGGTCGAGCTCCTCGTGTGTCGGCGCCTTGAACGAGTAGACCTCGGTACCCTGCGGGTTCACGCCCGACATGACGTGCTTGATCGTCCCGTCCTTGCCGGCGGCGTCCATGGCCTGGAAGATGAGCAGCAGCGACCAGCGGTCCTGCGCGTAGAGCAGTTCCTGAAGCTTGCTGAGCCGTTCGACGCCACCTTTCAGGAGCGCCTCCGCATGCCGCTTCAGGCCACGCGGGCCGTCATCGCCCGGCTTCACGTCCTTGAGGCGGAAGCCGCGACGCGTCCCTCACGAGATAGCGATCGACGAGTCTTCGTCCGACCTTTTCCGGGTTGCGCATGAAGGCCCGGGTCATTGTAGACCGTCGGCTTGGGCCGTCAGACCGGGCTGATATAATCGACCGCTTGGGCGCCCTTAGCTCAGCTGGATAGAGCGTCTGGCTACGAACCAGGAGGTCGCACGTTCGAGTCGTGCAGGGCGCACCAACCTTCGCTCACGCTTGCTACTGGACGCACCAACCTTTCCGAATCGTTCAGTTCCGCGCGAGGCTCGGGACAGAGTGAGCGAGTTGCCACCAGTTTCAACGCATCTGCGTGTCGCCGACTGAGCCAGCGAAACGACGCGAGTGTTGACCGGCGATGTTACATCGAGGACCGAAGCGTGACGCTGGGATTGCCAGCGTGCGTTCCGGCTCCGCCGTCAGCACACACTCACCACGCCCCTACTGGCCGCTGATTCGTTGGTCAGAATCAATATTTTTGGAACCGACATGAGCCCTTGGCCTCCTCTTTTACGCACTACCGACTGGAGGCTGTTCCCATGTCCGTTCCGTATCAGGGCCCTACCCGGCGCACCATCATTCCGGTCACGCAGCGCCGTGCAGTCTGCCTCCTCATCTTGCTTCTGTGCCAAGGGCCATTCTAAAGTGCATGTCGGAGTGAAGCAGCTCGAACTCAAGGTGAAGCACGTCAAGCCAGTGTGCTCTGGCTCCGGCGGGAGACCCTTTCCTTCGGAAAGTTAGAAGTCAGAAGCCAGAAGTTCCATCCTGTCGCGCCGCTCAGGTGAGCGTGGTGATCGAAAACTCGCGTACGAGACCGTGCTGCCGAAACATGGCCCGACCGAGGGCGCGGACTCGATGCCGGAATAGTTCCCCAGGCCTTCGAAGCGGATCTCCCCGTCCACGGTGACACGCATGCGGTCGAGCCGTATCTCCCAGGCGAGATCGTGCCATTCGTGGGTGGTGATGAATCCCTTGTTCTGGAGGCCGTGCTGCTCGGCCGTGGCAGGATCGTGAACGCGCAGTTCCCGCACGTTACATTCCCAATTGAAGATCAGTTCGCCGCGATGCCAATGCATGCGAAGGTTGGTGGAGTCTGTCTTCCCCACGACACGGAACACGAATGGGGCGCTGCACAGGAGCGGCGCCACGCCTGCGGACATCACCCAGTTCATCGCCGACCCCGCGATGTCGATGCCCTCGGCGGTCCGTGTGATGACACAACCCTGGTGCGGCAACAGCCGGTGGATCAGGTTTTCGGCCATCATGCGCAGTCTCGCTCCTTCAGCAAGCGTCACCCGCCCTCATCGGGCTCATCGTGCTCAACGTGCTCAACGGGGGCGCTCGACTAGTTCGATGACGCCGGACGACTCGTCCGGCGACGCGTAGCGCACCAGGAGATCGCGCCGCGGCCCGTGGACGTAGCGATGGCGCGAAAGCTCGCGGAGGATGGTGGGCGTGTGTGGAAAGCGCTCCCACGATCAGATCGTGGCTGATCGAGAGCAGCGCCTGGTACACCCATGTCGGGACGGGACCGTACGTGAAACCGTAGGTGCCATCGAGTCCCAGCGGCGCGAGCCGGCGGTCTGCGTTTGCGCGCCCGGCGTTGGCGATGAGCTGCGGCTCGTCGTTGATGAACGGGATGTCTCCCGGCCAGATGAGTGGAACGAGGACGGCGACGACGACCGCCGCAACTGCCAGATGTGACGAGTTGGGCGTCAGGCTCACCGTTGCGACTCCGGTCGGTTGAGCCATAGGGCCGTGGGCGGACCTAGTCTAGTTCACAGCATGCACCATTTTTGTAAGCCGATTAGTACGCCACGGCCTCTGAATTCCGACAGCGTGACTGCCGAGAAACAGACTGAGCCACATCAAGATGGTTCTCTTCCAATACAGATTTGTCACGACCGTCGATGACCTCCTCGATGCCGATGCGATTGCGCGCGCGCGCCAGCCCGAGCGCTTGTATCGCTGGCTGGTGGAGCGCGCGCGCGAGCTCGAGCGTTTCCAGCTCTGGCTGATCGGAGGACTCATCGCCCTTGGTCTGATGTTCTTCGTCTGGTCATCGACTGGATTCGACTGGCTCGCGATCGCATTCGTCGTCGGATCGGTCCTGCTCTATCACTTCGTGATCGCGCCCAGAAGGGTACGGGCGCGCATTCGAACCCACGGCCCCGCGCGTCAGACGGTCCAGCTCGAAGTTTGGCCAGGAGGGCGTCTCGGTGGACGTCGCGAACGCCGGCGCTGTTAGAAGACCGTGGGACGAGTTCAGAGGAGCCACCGAAGCCAGGCGTGGGGTACTGCTTTCGTTTCGTACGATGAAGATGTGGATGCCACAACGCGTGTTCGCCAACGACGACGAACGGCGCGAGTTCGTGAAATATGTGAAACAGTTTGAGCCCACCGACACGCCGCCGTAGGTCCGCCCGCCATCAGTCCCTGGCTCACGCTATTCTGTCGGTCGGCATGTCTGTGCCCCTGATCCAGGTCGACGCGTTCACGTCCGAGGCCTTTCGCGGAAATCCGGCGGCTGTCTGTCTGCTGGCGACTCCGGCTGCCGAAATATGGATGCAGAACGTCGCTGCGGAGATGAATCTGGCGGAGACCGCGTTCATCGTCGCCAAAGGCGACGCGTTCCGCTTGCGTTGGTTTACGCCGACCGTCGAGGTGGACCTCTGTGGACACGCTACGCTCGCGGCCGCGCACGCGCTGTGGCAGACCGGGCGGCTCGACCGCAGCTTGCCTGCCCGGTTCGACACGAAGAGTGGCCGACTGACCGCGACGCTGGTCGGCGACTGGATCGAGCTCGACTTTCCGGGCACCCCCGCGAAATCGATTACGGCGCCTGATGGAATGCTCGACGCCCTCGGCGTCACGACGGCGCTGTACGTAGGTCTCAGCCCGTTCGACTATCTCGTCGAAGTAGCGGACGAGGACGTGCTGCGGCAACTGACGCCCGACTTTGCCCGTCTGCGCTCGTTGCGGACGCGCGGGGTGATCGTGACCAGCCGCGCGAGCGCCGCCGATGTGGACTTCGTGTCGCGGTTCTTCGCACCAGGCAGCGGCATCGACGAGGATCCGGTCACGGGGTCCGCACATTGCTGCCTTGCACCGTACTGGTCGACCAAGCTCGGCAAGACGGAGTTCATCGCGCACCAGCTCTCGGCGCGTGGCGGCGTGCTGCGCCTCCGTCTCGAGGGCGACCGCGTCAAGTTGCTCGGCCAGGCCGTCACGGTCTTCCGAGGCGAGCTTCTGGTCTAGAACGTAGACCGGGGAACGTGGAACGGGGAACGTGGAACGACCGAATTCTCACATTACTTTCATGCGCCAAGCCCTTACGCTCGCGGATGCCGCGGGTGCATCAGGCGAAGTGCCCGTTGGTGCGGTCGTCGTTGCCGACGGCCGGATCGTCGGCCGCGGGGCGAACGGGCCGATCGCGAGTCACGATCCGACCGCTCACGCGGAGATCGTCGCGCTTCGCGACGCCGCGGCAGCGACGAGCAACTATCGGCTTTCGGGCGCCACGCTCTACGTCACTATCGAGCCGTGTCTGATGTGTGTGGGCGCGATCGTGCACGCGCGCATTGGCACTGTCGTGTACGGCGCGCCGGAGCCGAAGGCTGGCGCGCTCGAGTCCGCCGTCCGGGCCCATGAGTTTCCCGGCCTCAACCATCGTCTCGTTGTGGTGTCTGGCGTGCTGATGGCCGAATGCGCGGACCGCGTGCAGAGATTCTTTCGGGCGCGACGATAACGCGCCGGCCGCGCGTCATCGGGTGCCGGTTTCCAGGCCGAGCCCTTCGCTTTGTTAGACTGTCGGGTGCGGAGAGGTACCGAAGTGGTCGTAACGGGATCGCCTCGAAAGCGATTTGTCGGGTAACCGGCACGTGGGTTCGAATCCCACCCTCTCCGCCATCCGCCTCCGCTCGCGCCTCGCCCAATCCCCTCGGTGCGAGCTTCGGCGAGCTCGCCACGGGTGATCCACCGAAGCTGCGAACGAAGTGAGCGTTTGCGAAGGTGGACCCACTCTCTCCGCCAAACTCCCTCGAATAACTCAGGCGTGTGGCGGTAGGCCGGCTTCAGGAGTCGCGCGACTTCCGTCGCGCTTGGCACGAATCCTACGCTCTCATCGATGCTTCACGAGTCAGTCGCTTCGCTCGTGGCTCCGGTTGGTTTCTCCGTCTCGCCAACCCGGTCACTGTCTTGGTCGAACCGGGCCAGGTTCATCAGCGTACCGACAGCGGCATAAGATTGGCGCCCATGAAGAGCATCCTCATCGCCGCCGTCATCGCGCTCGTCACTGGCATCGGGACCTATGCCACGGCGCAGTTCGGAAGCCGCGCGCCGTCAGGCTCGTATTCGCGCACCTGCAGCAAAGAACTGATGATCGGCAGTGTGCTTACGGCCGAATGCAAAGACCAGAACGGCATCATGATCCGCACGCGACTCTACGTGCGGGATTGCGTCAGCGACATCGCCAACGCATTCGGCGAGCTCGTGTGCGCGCGACGCCAACTGCCGCAGGGTACGTCACAGCCGGACATGTCACCGCGTGCGCGAGCGAAGGCGGTTCGCTGCGCTGTACGTGTATCGACATCAAGCAGAACCCGATCAAGACCCAGCTCGATCTGTCGACCTGCGACTGGAGCGGTCGGATCACGAACAAGGACGGCCATCTGCAATGTGACTGACGGCGCCCCGGGTCGTGACGCTATTGCGAGTTTTGCCCTCATGATGGTGTGGGACGTGGCGCTTGGCTCGGGCCAGGCTCGCGGCGGAAGAGCGCGGCGCCCGGCAATCGGCTCGGTGCAGACGGAGAAAGGGGCTGAGGCGTGAACGAAACCCTTCCGACGGGAAGGAAGCCACGAGTGCTGGTGTTCGTCGTCGCCTACGAAGCCGAGTCCACCCTGCGCCCGGTGCTGGCGCGAATTCCTGACGAGGTCTTCGATCGCTGCGACACGGAAGTGCTGGTGATCGACGACTCATCGAAAGACCAGACGTTCGAGGTCGGCCTCCGCACCGCCTCGGACAGTCGGCATCCCATCACCATCCTTCACAATCCCGTCAACCAGGGCTACGGAGGAAACCAGAAGCTCGGCTACCAATACGCCATCAGAAACGGATTCGATTTCGTCGTGCTCCTGCACGGAGACGGGCAGTACGCGCCTGAATATATTCCGGCGATGCTCGCGCCGTTGATTGCCGACGAGGCTGACGCCGTGTTCGGGTCGCGAATGCTCACCCGGCTCGGCGCATTGAAGGGCGGCATGCCGCTCTACAAGTTCGTCGGGAATCGAATCCTGTCCTGGATCCAGAACGCCCTTCTCAGGACGACGCTGTCGGAGTTTCATTCCGGCTTTCGAGCGTATCGGGTGTCCTCTCTTCGCCGCTTGCCGTTTCAGTACAACAGCAATGCGTTTCATTTCGATACCGACATCATCATTCAGCTGGTTGCCGGTCAACACCGAATTGTCGAGATTCCTATTCCCACCTACTATGGGACCGAAATCTGCCGCGTGAACGGGCTGCGTTACGCACGAGATGTCGTGACCACGACGGTCGCGAGTCGTTTGCACGGCATGAACGTCTTCTACAATCGAAAATTTGACGTCCACGATCACGGCAACACGCACTACGCGCTGAAGCTTGGGTACGAGTCCTCGCACACGATGGCGTTGAGTGCGGTGCCCGCGGGCGCTCGCGTGCTGGATATCGGCTGCGGCCCTGGACAGTTCGCCGAGGTTCTTCGAACGAAATGCGCCACGGTCGATGGTGCCGATCAATTCGCGCCGGCCGATGCCAGCGTATTCGACGAGTTTTTCCTCTGGCGTGAAGGCGACATCCTGCGCGCCAATCTTCGCGACTACGATGTGGTCCTGCTGCTCGACATCATCGAGCACTTGAACGATCCCGCGGCGTTTCTCGACGAGCTTCGACAGAGTGCGAGCAGCATCGACCGCCGGCCAGAGTTCGTCGTCACGACTGGCAATGTCGTGTTCGGCATCGTCCGTCTACAGGCGCTTCTCGGTCAGTTCAACTACGGGAAGCGCGGCATCCTGGATTTGACGCATACGCGGCTGTACACATTCAAGACTCTTCGGCGGCTGTTCGAGCAATCCGGCTTCATCGTCAACGAAGTCAAGGGTATCCCCGCACCATTTCAGCTGGCACTCGGGTCGGGCGCACTGGCACGTGTGCTCGTGTGGCTCAACTCGGCCTTGATACGTGTGTCGAAGGGCTTCTTCGCATATCAGATTTTCCTGCGAGCGGTGCCGACCGCCACCGTCGATGCACTCCTCGACCACTCGATCGAGGCGAGCGCGACACGCGTCGCCCGAAGCGACGGAGCGCTGTCTCGCTGAGGTCGGTGACGCCTCGGCGTTTCTGTAGAATCATCCCCTTTCCACCATGACCCAGCAGGAACTCCGGGTACTCGTCGACTATCACTACTGGGCAAGAGACCGCATGCTCGCGGCTGTCGAGCCACTCAGTCTCGACGAGTTCACGCGCGATCTCGGCAGCAGCTTTCGATCGGTGCGCGACACCTTGTCGCACCTGCACGGCGCGGAGTGGATCTGGCTGTCGCGGTTTCAGGGCACGTCGCCGGACAGCCTCCTGCCACACGAGCGGTTTCCGACCTCGCAGCCGTCCGTGCCGCGTGGGCGGAAACCGAAGTTCGCGTGCGCGCGTTGGTGGGCGGCCTGGATGAGGCGGGCCTCCTGCGGGTGATTGAGTACCGCCTGCTCAGCGGCCAGCCAGCAGCGAACCGCGCGTGGCACATCGTGCAGCACCTGGTCAATCACGCGACCTATCACCGCGGGCAGGTGACGACGATGTTGCGGCAGCTCGGCGCGGCGCCGCCGGAAGCGCTGGACTTGATCGCTTTCTATCGCGAGGTCGGACGCTGAGGCAGGTTCGAAGGGGCGTGTAAGCTTGGGTCGTGGCTGGGGGAGGCAGGCTGCGCCTCGAGTTGCTCGGCGGCTTTCGAGTGCTCACGGGCGGTCGGACCGTGATTCGTCCGCCGGGTGCCCGTCAACAGCAACTCGTCGCCTATCTCGCGTTGCATGCCCGTCAGGCCGTCCCGCGCCAGCGCGTCGCGGGCCTTCTCTGGCCGGACTCGACTGATGCCCAGGCGCTGACCAACCTCCGCCGTGAGCTTCATCATCTTCGAGAGGGGTGGCCCGAGCTCGACAGCCTGATCGAGACGGCACCGCGCACGCTCGCCTGGCGCGGTCAGACGGCGGCCGTCGACATCTCGAGCTTCGAAGCCGCCGCCATCCAGGGTCTCGAAGGCAATCGCGCCGCACTCGAGGAAGCGTCCGAGCTGTATGGGGGCGATCTTCTGCCCGACTGCGCGGCCGAATGGATTCAACCGGATCGGCAGCGGTTGCGGGACCGCGCGCGAACGGTGCTGGCGCGTCTTGTCGACTTGCTCGAACGCGACCGGGCGTTCGGCGACGCGATCGATCGTGCGCAACGACTGCTGCGGCTCGACCCGCTCGACGAACCGGCCTGGTGTGCGCTCATGCGCTGCCATGCCCGCCGGGGTGAGCGCGCGACGGCCCTCCATCTGTACCAGGAGTGCGCGGCACTCGTGAAGAAGGAACTCGGCGTCCAGCCCAGCGCGGCCACGCGGGCAACCTATCGTGAGATTCTCGACCTTGACGCCGACGCTTCGAGCGCAAGCCCGACTCCGCCGCCGGCCGACGTACCCGCTCGTCGGCCGTGATCCCGAATGGCGTACGCTCGTCCGCGCCTGGCGCGCCGTAGAGGCCGGCCGCCCGCAACTCCTTTTGGTTCGCGGCGAGGCCGGCATCGGCAAGACGCGTCTGGTTGAGGAGCTGGTCGACTGGTGCCGCGCGAAGAACATCAGGGCGGCGACGACACGCTGTTACCCGGGCGAAGGCCGGCTCGCATACGCACCGATCGCCGCATGGCTGCAGAGCGCGGCGTTGAGCGACACTCTCGGTGCCCTTGACGCGGTCTGGCTCACTGACATCGCGCGCCTGCATCCGGAGCTGTTGACGAGACGGCCCGAAGTGGCGGCGCCCGATCGGCAGCTCGAACGCTGGCAACGGGTGAGGTTTTTCGAGTCTCTGGCACAGGCCGTTCCGCCAGGCCGCGCCGCTGCTGCTCGTCGTTGATGACCTCCAGTGGTCGGACGCTGAGACACTGGAGTGGCTTCACTATTTCCTGCGGTCGACGCTCGGAGCGCGCCTGCCTCGTCGTGGGCACCGTGCGCGTCGAGGAGGAGCAGGACAACCCTCCGCTCGGACGATGGCTGGCTGATCTCGAACAGCGAGGACCGAGCCGTGCGTGCTGACACTCGGCCGGCTCGATCCGGACGCCACGGCGCGGCTCGCCAGCGAAGTCGCCGAGCATCGCTGGACGAGGCAGCTGTCGCCCGCACGTTCCAGGAAACCGAAGGGCATCCGTTGTTCATCATCGAACGCGGACGGATGGACCGCGCGGAGGTCGAGCCAGCGGCCGGCACGAGGATTGCCGCAGGTCCAGTCCGTGGTTGCCGCCCGGCTGGCGTTGCTGTCCGAGCAGGCGCGTGGCGCCGCAGAAGTGGCCGCCGCGGTTGGCCGTGACTTCACGTTTGCCGTCCTCGCCCGCGTGAGCGATTCTGAAGAGGACGCGCTCGTGACCGCGCTCGACGAGCTGTGGCGACGGCAGATTGTTCGCGCGCAGGCTGGCGAGCGCTGGGATTTCACGCACGATCGGATTCGCGAGGTCGCGTACAGCGGGATCGGGCCAGCGCGCCAGCGGCTGATCGATCGGCGGATCGCCCAGGCCATGGAGCTGCTCTTTGTCGATCGGCTCGACGAGGTGAGCGCGGCGATCGCGATGCATCTCGAGCGCGGGGGCCAGCCAGGGCGCGCGATTGACGTTCTTTGCCCGCGCTGCCGACGTGGCGAAGCGCGTGTCCGCGAACGAGGAGGCGATCCTGTGCCTGACGCAGGCGCTGACGCTCGTCGAACGTCTCCCGCCCGGTCGAGAGCGCGACGACCGAGAGCTGGCTCTTCGCGATCCGCTGGCAGCGGCGTTGAATACCGCGCGGGGCTACTCGGCACCCGAAGTCGAGCAGAACCTGGATCGCGTATTCGCGCTGCTGCGCCACGACAGTGAGCCGCGCGTCGCGGTTCGATGGCTCTGGGCGGGCTTCAGCGTCCGGTTCGTCCTCGGTGACTTGCCAGGCGCGCGAGACATGGCCGAACAGGCGCTCGCGCGCTGTGTCGGTGATCGCTCGTCGCTTTGCGAAGCACATCAAGCGATGGGCGGGGCCTGACTCCTCGGCGAGCTCGAGTCTGGCGCGCTGCCATTTCGATGCGGCGCTCGATGCCTACGACATCGTCGAAGCCGCAACGCTCGTCGCTCGGACCGGATCTCGGGTGTGTTCACGCTGGCCTGGTCGTCACACGCGCTCTGGTTGCTCGGCGAAGAGCAGATGGCGATTGAACGCGCCACCGATGCGATCGCGCTCGCGGAGCGGCTGGACGATCCCGTACAGCCGTGCTCTGGCCTGGCCTACGCGGCACTTGCTGCATCAGCTGCGGCGTGACGTGGACCAGGTGTTGAGTTGTGCAGGTGCCGCAGCGGCGCTGTGCGAGCGGCACGGGTTTGCGCTACGACAACTGACTGGGCGCAGACGCTGATCGGCTGGGCGCGCGGGCAGACGCAGCCGGCAAGACGGCATGGCCGATCATTCGTGCTGCGCTCCAACGCCTCGATGCGAGACGCGCCGCAAGGACGCCGGCCGACTATCTGTCGTTGCTGGCCGAGACGCTCGCGCGCAGCGGGAAATCGGAACGCCGCGCTGACGACGATCGAGTCGGCGATCGCCATGGCGCTCCAGCGCAGCGAGCGTGGTGGCTGCCCCGCGTTGTATTTGCAGCACAGCGAGCTGGCCGCGCCGGCTGCCCGGTGAGGAGGCCAGCAGCGCGCGTTCGAGCTGGCGCGGGCGCCAGGGAGCCGGGCCCTCGAAGCGGCGGATTCTCGCGGTGTGATGCCGGAACGTTTGCCGCTGAACGGTTGGCGAACGGCCGACCTCCTAGAGTGTCCTCCTCAGGAGGACACACATGAGACTGACCCGGTTCGTCGTATTCATCTGTTCAGGTCTGACACTCGGCGTCGCGATTGGCACAGCCGCTCTCGCCAGTCGGCACACACCGTGGTGACGGCAGACAAGGTCAGTGGGGGCCTGCGCCGACCATCCTGCGGGCCGGTGCGAGCTCGCGGTGCTCGAAGGCAATCCGCATGAAAAAGGCGCCGTCGTGATGCGCGCTGAAGATTCCCGGCCAACTACAAGGTCCCGGCCACTGGCACAGCGTGGACGAGCGAGTGACGGTGCTGTCAGGAACGTTCAATGTCGGGATGGGCGACAAGCTGTCGATGCACAGGCAGCCAGGGCGCTGACGCCTGGCGGGCTTCGTGTCGCTGCCGGCGAAAATGCACCACTTCGCCTGGACGTCGGTGCCGACCGTGGTCCAGATCAACCTCGAGGGGCCGTTCGATCTGGTCTACGTCGATCCAAACGACAGCCCGCAGCCGGCCGTCAACGGTTGGCGCGTGCGAGGCGACAGCGACTCAGCTCCCTTGAACCAGACCGCGCAGTTCTTCGGTGAGCCCCGAGATGGCGGTCTCCAGGTCGGCGCACACGGCGTCGATGGACGACAGATCGCCGGCGCGCGCGACTTTTTCCAGTCGCCGGGCACACTCGAACGCCTGTCCCTGTGAGAACAGGCCCGCGGCGCCCTTGATCGCGTGGGCGGCCGCGGCAACCTCGGCCGCGTCGCCCGCGCGCGCGGCTGCTGCGCAACCGTCCGAGCATGGTCGGCGTGTCCGCCAGAAACACGCCCACGACGTCGGCAACGAGTTTGGCCTTACCGCCGAAGCTCGCCAGGAGCGTGGCCCGGTCCACCTTCTGTGCGGGTTCAGGCGGCGGGGCCGTCACAGCCTCCGCACGCGACTCGTCCGAGGGTGCAAAGAACAGGTCGATCGCCGAAAACAGGTCCTGCGGTCTGAGCGGTTTCGACACGTATGCATCCATGCCGGCCGCAAGACACCGTTCGCGATCGCCGGACATGGCGTGAGCGGTGAGCGCAATGATGGGAACGTGGCCTCCGGCGTCGCGTTCGCGCGCGCGGATGGCGGCGGTGGCTTCGAGCCCGCCCAGTTCCGGCATTTGCACGTCCATCAGGATGACGTCGAACGGTTGTGCGGCGCTCGTCTCCACGGCTTGACGGCCGTTCCCGACCACGACGACCTCGTGGCCGCGTTGGCTGAGCAGAGTGAGCACGAGCTTCTGATTCGTGGCGTTGTCCTCGGCCACGAGCACGCGGAGTGATTGCGCCTTGCGAAGCTTCGCTCGGGACCCACGCCGCGGACGCCGCGCGCGCGGCGCGGCGGTGGGACGGTTGGCAGCCGCGAACGTGGTCACGATGGCATCCAGCAAGTCCGACTGCTTGACCGGCTTGGTCAGCGTTGCGGCGAAGGTCGCCGTCCCCGCCGGCCTCGGGGCCGCAGGAGTCCGGCCGACGTGAGCAGAATGACCTTGGTCGTCGCGAGCTGTTCGTCGCGGGCGATCTCGGTCGCGAGCGTGAAGCCGTCGACATCCGGCATCAGCGCGTCGGTCAGCACCAGGTGGAACGGCTCTCCGCGGCCGGCGGCCTCGCGGAGAGCGGCGAGCGCGCCCGCCACGTCGTTCACCGCCACCGCGCGCATCTGCCAGCTGGCGAGGATCTCCGAGAGAATGAGGCGATTGGTCGCGTTGTCGTCGACGACGAGCACGCGGAGGTCGCGAAGATTGAAGGCTGCCGGCGCGAGGGGACTTGCCAGACTCCCGATGCCGCCCGAAGTCGGCGACGAAATGGAAGCGGCTGCCCTTGCCGACCTCGCTCTCGATCCAAATCCGTCCGCCCATCAGTTCCACGAGCTGTGCGGAAATCGTCAAGCCGAGTCCGGTGCCCCCGTAGCGTCTCGTGGTGGAGGCATCGGCCTGCACAAACGCGCCGAAGATGTCCCAGAGCTTGTCCTGCGGGATGCCGATGCCGGTGTCGGTCACGCGGAACCGGAGGGTCACCGCCTCCGCGGTCACGTGGTCCACGGACACGTCGAGGATCACCTCGCCCTTGTCGGTGAACTTGATCGCGTTCCCAACCAGATTGAGGATGACCTGCCGCAGTCGTCCCGGGTCGCCGACGAGAGCGTCGGGCACGTCCGGTGCGATGCGGCACGCCAGCTCCAGCCCCTTCACAGCGGCTCGGGGAGCCAGCAGCTTGACGCCATCTTCCACCGTGTCGCGGAAGTGAAACGGTGCCTGTTCGAGCGCGAGGCGCCTGGCTTCGATCTTCGACACGTCGAGGATGTCGTCGATGATTGTCAGCAGCGCCTCGGCGGCCTCTCTGGCCGTGCTGATGTAGTCCCTCTGTTCAGGCGTGAGCCTGGTGTGGAGCGCGAGGTCCGTCATGCCCATGATCGCGTTCATCGGCGTGCGGATCTCGTGGCTCATGTTCGCCAGGAACTCGCCTTTGGCCACCGTCGCCTGCTCGGCGCTCCGGCGTGCGACTTCGAGTTCCTTGACGAGCTCGGCCAGGCGGCCGGCGTTCTGCTCCTGCTCGAGCTTGGCGCGCTCCATCTCGTGCGCGTACACGCGCAGCGCCTCAACCGTGGCCTTGCGTTCGGTGACGTCGCGCGCGGCCGCGTAAATGATCCCTTGCTTCGGGAAGGGCACCGAGCGCCATTGCAGCCACTTGTACGATCCGTCGCTCGAACGGTACCGGTTCTCGAAATCCATGACGTGCCCGCCGGTCGTCAGCGCCGAGAGCGCCGGGACAGTGGCGGCGCGGTCATCCGGATGGACGAACTCCATGAACGGAGTCGCGCGGAGTTCGGCCTCCGAAAAGCCGAGCACGGACTGCCAGGCGGAATTGACCCGGATGAAATAGCCGTCGAACGTCGCCACGCAGAAGAGGTCGAGCGACAGCTCGAAAAAGCGGTCGAGCTCCTCGCCCGCCAACTTGCGCTCGACGTACAACCCGATCTGACTGCCGACCGTCGTGATCGTGGCGAGAAGGGCCGGCGTTGGCTCGATGATGTCGCCGCTGAAGAATTCCATCACCCCCATCACGCTCGTGCCCTGCAGGATGGGAAGGCCGAAAGCGGCGTGAAGACCGGCCCGCTCGGCGACGGCCGCGCGAGGGAAATTCGCGTCGCGGGTCACGTCCGGTATCCAGGCGGGCTGGCGGGAAGCCCAGACGCGACCGGGCAGGCCGATCCCAGGCGTGAACGTCGATTCCAGCGTGGCGGCGGCGAACTCCTTGAACGGCAGCGACGGCGACTGCCACATCCCGACACACTGCAGGACGTTTCGAGCGCGGTCCACTTCCCATAAGGCGCCGTACCGCCAGCCGAGCCCCTCGCAGACGGCCTCGAGCATGCGCGGCGCCGCCTCGACCAGGGTGGGCGATTCCGTGAGCGCGCGCGCGGTTTCGAACAGGATCTGCTGGTACGGGCTCTCCGGGCCGATGGCGTCGTGGCTTGGCGGGCCTGGCGGGCCGGGCGGCGGCGATGGCTCGTTCATGCGTTCACCTCACCTTTCGACCGACGTCAGCATTACACTACGACTTCCGCCGTCCTGCGTCTGGTGTCACTCAACGGCCGCTCAGCGGCCCGGTTTCTCTCGGGGGCTCGCGATGGCTGCGAATACGGCTGCCCGTCGGCGCATCCTGATCGTCGACGACGATCGCGCGCTCCGGTTCGTCCTGTCGGACCTGCTCAGTGACGCCGGTCATACCGTCGATCAGGCCGCCGACGGGCGCGAAGCGCTTCGGCGGCTCGACGCCGGGCGCGTTCGACATCGTGCTGCTCGACATCGGTCTGCCGGACCTGAGCGGCCTCGACGTCCTCGCGCACGCGCGCACCGTGGCGGCGCCGCCGCTCGTCGTCATGATGACGGCCGACGACACGCCGGAGACCTTGCTTTCAGCCGTCCGCCAGCAGGCTTACCGCTACCTCCGCAAGCCCTTCGCGCCGACCGCGATCGTGGAGGTCATCGACGACGCGATTGCCTCGGCGCCGTCGGCGGCCCTGTCGATCGAGGTCGTGTCGGCCCGGCCGGAGTGGGTGGAGCTGGTCGCGCCGTGCGTGCTGGAAATGGCGGATCGCATTCAGTCGTTCGTGATGCAGCTCGAGACCAATCTGCCGGCGCCCGTGCGCGAATCGGTCGCACAGGCCTTTCGCGAGATGCTGACGAACGCGATCGAGTGGGGCGGCAAGCTCGATCCCCAACGGAAGGTCCGGATCTCTTGCGTGCGCGCCAAGCGGCTGTTGCTCTACCGCATCGCGGATCCCGGCGAGGGATTCAACATCGACAAGCTGCGCCATGCCGCGATCAGCAATCCCAAGGACTCCCCGCTGGAGCACGCCATGGTGCGCGAGCAACAAGGGCTCCGGCCCGGCGGCCTCGGCCTCATGATGACGCGGTCACTGGTGGACGAGCTCATCTACAACGAGGCCCGGAACGAAGTCGTGTTGATCAAGTACCTCGATTGACTGGAGGTGTGTCGTGCCAAGACTCCTGGGAATCAACGAGCGCCGAGTCGGCGACGTCACGATCATCGAGCTCGACGGCCCGCTCGTGCTCGAGGAAACGGAAATTCCGCTGCGGGACCACATCAACCGGGTCGTGGCGGAGGGCCGCGTCAAGATCGTCCTCGACATGAGGAACGTGACGCGCCTCGACAGCGCCGGCATCGGAATGCTCGTGAGCAAGTATCTGACGGCCGTAGGGAAGGGAGGCAGCCTCAAGCTGCTGCAGCCGACTGCCCACAGCCGGTACCTGTTGGAGATCACGAAGCTGTCCAGCGTGTTCGAGATCTTCGAGTCCGAGGACGAGGCGATTCGGAGCTTTGGCCTCAGCGGATGACGATGGCGGCTCCCGCGGACCAGAAGTTTCCGACGACGTTCTCGGCGGTGCGCTCGGTGACCTGGATGTCGCCCAGCGTGGCGACGTGCTGCGTGCCGAAGATCTGAACGCCGAACCGGCCAGCCGTGCGCCATTCCCATCCAGCGCCCAGGCCGAGCGCGAAGGCCGTGGACGTGAACGGCGGCGCGTCGCCGCCGGCCTCGCCTTCGAAGCTGACGACCCAATTCCGGACGAATGCCAATCCGGAGCCCGCCTTCAGGAAGAACCCACGGGTCCGCCACGGCCGGAACTGGAAGGAAGCCATGAGGAACGTCGTTCGAACACGATCCCCCGTCACCGCCGTGAAGGGCACCCACAGCACCTCCACACCTACATCCGTCCGCGGATTGAGCGACACTCCGGCGTGCGCGAGCACGCTGCCGGTGTGTCTGTAGTTCTCCGGATCGCCACAGTCGCTGCAATCAGTGAGAAGCGTTGTCGCGCCGCCGCCCACGACAATCCACATGCGAGATATTTGCGTCGAGTCGCCGGCGGGCGCCGCCGCCTGCGCGCCGGCCAGGGCCGGCTGCAGCGAGAGGAGCAGAAGAACCGAGGACACCCAGAGGGCCCTCCCGCTCACCGCGCGCTCCATGTCAGGTAGGTCCTGAACTGCGGGAAGTGAAACTTGGCGGTGCTGACGCCGGGCTGCTGATAGAACGTCCGGCGGTCGAAGAACTCGCCCGAGACGCCGACCCCGAGCCTGCCCCTCAGCGGCACACGCAGATCGGTCCTCAGCCGCTGCAGCAGGTGATCGGCCCGCACACCGTCCAGGACGTGCAGGTGGTACAGCTCGTACGACAGCGCGAAGAGCGGGTGGTCGTCCCGGTTGATCCTCGAGGAATCCACCGGCGGTCGTCCCCGGACCGTAGTCGTAGAAACGAGGCCCCGTCGAGACGCCCTGGCCCGGGTCCTCTCCGTCTTCTTCTTCCACTGCCGGAGCGGCAGGGGCGTTCACTTCAGGCAGCGGCATCGAGTCGACGGCGCCGAGCACCGTGAGGCCTCCCCAGCCAAGGGCCCAGAGCGACGTGCGTGAGGAGAGGCGCTTGACGACGCCGACGTTGAGGTCGAACGACTGCGCGCCGAACTGGTAGGCGTTGTTCTTGTTGAACTGGTAGCTCTGCCCCACGGTGACCTGAACCGCATTGTCTCGGAACGGCTGGCCAATCAGGCGGCCCCGGACGCGCGCCTCGCTGATGGCGCTACCCCCGCCAAAGTCCAGGCGCACCGCGAACGCGTCGTACGGCGTGCGGCTGCGGCCGGTCGTCAAGTCCCCGTAGAGGAGATTCGACCTCGAGGAAGCCGAAGTTCGAAAAATCCGTCGCGTCCGTGTTCGAGCCGCGCCCGAGGTAGCCGACGGACGTGATCGCATTGAGTGACGAGGGGACCATCTCGGGGGGCTTCTCGGTCACGCGCGAGGCGTCACCAGACATGAAGCGGTTGAGCCCCGTCATCGGGTCGATCACGGTGGCGATTATTTCCCGCTTCCGTCGCGATTCGGTCGTTCTCGTGTCCCGCACGAGCCACGCGGCCCGGTGAAACATCTCGCCGAGTGCGATGCCGCCGAGCGTCGTGTTGATGAAATCGTTGAGCGAGGCCTGGTTCGTCTCGCCGAGGTACTCCCAGGTGCCGCTGCCGAATGCCGTGAGCGCCGAGGATTCCCAGAAGTCCAGACCGTTGGCCCGTCCGGCCGTGAAGTAGTTGTTGCCTTGATACGGATGCCCGATCTGATTCACGACGAAGTCGTCGAGATCCCACTCCCATCCGCGCTTGAGATTCGTCCACCAGGTGGCGGGCGTGATCCGCGCCGTCACTTGTCCCCGGGCCAGGTTCGCCAGCTCGTACACGACGTTGATGTACGTCGCTTGCAGGAACGCCTTCCCCAACCGTCGCGGAGGGCAACCGTCGCACGCCCGCCTGCTGTCCTGCGGCGCGACGACTGGTGTCTGGTTGCGAAGGAAAATGCCAGGGTCGACGTCAAGACCCCTGAGAGCCGTGCTGATACCCGAAGGTGACACGGCTGACGGAGGCTGGGGTGTGGGCTCTGGCGACTGCGCCCTGACGTCGTACGGGGTCAGGAGCAGAGCGAGCGTAAGCACGGCACCGCGAGAAATCATTCCCGCAACATTGTACTCGTGAGCCCCCAGCCACTTACCGCGTCCGACCTCGCCCGACGACGCTCCGGGCCGTGTCCCAGGCTCGGGGTAAACCTTCTGGCGCCAACCGCCTGCCAGATCAGGTATAGTGGTAGCCGATATCTGTCTTCCCTGAGCACCCTGCCGTTCCTCGTTAACCCCACTCGACGGCATTTCTCTCATCAAGGCCGGCATCAGTTCGATACTGCGTGACATGAGGTCCGCAGGTGTTTCAATTGGATGGAGTCAAGCACATGTCAGCGATGAATGGCACGATCAAGCGGCTGGTCCGCGATAAGGGTTTCGGATTCGTAGCGGCGTCCGACGGCACTGAATACTTCTTTCACCAGTCTGCCTGCGTGGATGGCGGGTTCGACCAGCTGCGCGAAGGGCAGGCGGTGACGTTCAAGAAGGGACAGGGACCCAAGGGCCCGCGCGCCGAAGACGTCAGGGTCGCCTAGCGGTATTGATCGACGGGGGGTCGGGTGTCGGACTTGTTCCAGACGCCCGATCTAACTGCTGCCTGACGGTCGAAGGGTCAGCCGGTCAGGCATCGTCGTCGCCCACGCGCTATCGGGTGCGTAGCCCCAGGCCCGAAGCGTTCGCCCAGCCACGCTATCGAACGCCAGCGCATCTGTCGCCGTGAAGTAGCGGCGCCAGTCGCCGACGACACCTTTGCGAACATGGGCGCCAGGTGCGTCGTCGCCTCGCTGCCGCCCTCCCGACATCTTCTCGAACGTCGAGACATCAACCGACGCGCGAATCTCATCGTCGGCGGCGGACACGCCGATGAACTCGCAGATCCGGCGGAGCTCTGTGCCGAGGTCGTTGGTCATCTGTTCATAGCTGACGGCGATACGTTCGAGACCGGCGCCGGGCCCTTCGACGGCATCGATTGGCTGGCGCCAGTGTGACGCCCATTGCTCGAGTTCGGCATCCGTAAAGAATCGGTCGATTGATGAGATGGCGATGCGATGAGCTGGGCGATGAGCTGGGCGATGAGCCGGGCTGTCGGAGCAAGACCGCTCGCCGCCTCTGCTGATGCTCGGACATCTGCTCGATGTCCTTCGTCAACCAATGCATGACGCCACTGACCGCCACATCGCGCCCATCGCGCACGAGCAGGATGATTTTGGCGTTCGGAAACAACCGTGTGATGGTCTGAATCACCCGATCCGAGGTGCCGTGATACGGCGTGACCTTGTCCACGAAGACCGTCTTGCCCGTTCGCCGGATGGCGTGGCGCCGAATGGTCGCGTAGACCTCCTGTAAGAGCTCGCCAGAGACCGCCTCGCGCGTCGGTCCGAGCGGATGCCACTCGTGGGGGTTGAGGAGGGCGTCCAGATACGCATCGAGCGTGATCCGCAGACGCGGTCTCTCGGACCCGTGATCGCGGACGACGTCGACGTGGTCGCCGAAAGCCCGCAATTCCGACGCGTGAATGGCCGGATGCGCACTCAACGCACGGACGAGCCAAGTCGTACCGGATCGAGGGGCACTCAGAATAAAAACTGGAGGACGGTCCATGCGGACGCTATCTTAGCCGGCATGCACGGGACGATTGTGTGGCTGACGGGAATGTCCGGGGCCGGCAAGACAACGCTGGCGCACGCACTGTGTGAGTCGCTTCAGCGCGCCGGTCGAGCCGTCGAGATTCTCGACGGTGATCGCATACGTCAGGCTCTTGGCGCCGAGCTCGGCTATTCAAAAGCAGACCGCGATCTGAACGTTCGGCGACTTGGTTTTCTCGCGAAGCTCCTTGCGAAGCACCGGGTCACCGTCATCGTCGCCGCGATCTCGCCATATCGCGCCATTCGCGACGAAGTTCGACGCCAACAGGATTCGATCTTCATGGAGGTCTTCGTTGACTGTCCGATCGACGTCCTTCGTGCCCGCGATCCGAAAGGGCTCTATGAAAGAGCCCTGCGCGGAGACATCAAGGAGTTCACGGGAGTGTCGGCGCCGTACGAGCCTCCATTCAACCCCGAGTGCTGGATCCGAACGGACTCCCAATCCGTCGACGAATCCGTGACGTCGCTGCTCGAGACGCTGCAACGGCTCGAGTCGACGGCGTCGCCTGCGTGACCGGCGGCACATCCTTTCGCGACGGGCTCCGGCCGAGCTGTTTTCGGCAGATTCCGCGCAGTACCAGGTAGCCGGTTCCCGAGACGCCTGGTGGGTGGCCGGCATCAGGGAGATGCCATGAACCCGCTTCGTACACGATCCCTCGCGACGCTGTGCTTGCCGGTGCTTTTGCTGGTCCCTTTCGTCCATCGGGCGTCCGCTCAGGAAAGGCCCTCTCCCACCGCGGAGTTCGCCGCCGGCGCGCTGCTGTTTGCCGACGACGGAATTGTCAGCGAAGGGCTCGTCGGCGGGGCGGGCCGCGTCTATGTGACGCCGCGAGTCAGCGTCGGCCCGGAGATTTCCTACATCCACGTCGACAACCACAGCCACTTCATCCTGACCGGCAACGTGACCTTTGATCTCGTCCATCCCGTGAGTGGCCGGCCACGACAGGTCACGCCCTTTGTGACGGTTGGTGCCGGGTTGTTCCAGACGCGCGAGCTCTTTGCCGGCAACGAGACGTTCACGTCCACCGAGGGCGCATTCACCGCTGGTGGAGGCGTCCGGACGTCGATCGGGCGACGGGTGTTCGTCGGCGCCGAAGCACGCATCGGATGGGAACTGCACGTCCGGCTGAACGCGCTGGTCGGCGTTCGATTGGGACGCTAGCGCCCGCGCCGAAGCGCCCTCGAGCTAGTCGTGACGCAGGGTCGCGATCGGATCGATGCGCGCCGCGCGCAAGGCGGGTATCAACGCCGCGACGACCGACGCGAGGACGATGAACGACAGGCTGCCTGTGTAGGCAAAGGCATCGAACGGATTGATGACACTGACGAGTTGCGCGCCCATGCTGCCGGGTGACCCCGACGGCTGTTGCACGGACATGATGAGGCTCGACAGGGCCCAGGCCAGACTCACGCCGACCGCCAGGCCGATGCCCACGAGGCGGAGCGCTTGCCACAGCATCTCTCGCGTCACGGCGCCAGCCGTGGCGCCGAGCGCTATCCGCACGCCGATTTCCTTCGTGCGTTGCGCGACCAGATACGAGAGCACTCCGAAGATGCCTGACATCGTCAGGGTGAGCGCGATCGAGCCGAGCACCACGACGACCCAGAACACGACCTGCAACGGATAGGTGCCGATTGCCATCACGGAGCGCATCATCATCACCATGCCGATGTTCGGGTCGATCGCAGTCAGTCGACCGACAATCGCCCGCCTGGCGACGTCGGTGTCGCCGTGGACGCGGAGAACGATCGTCGCGTCAGGCGTCGTGACCGGTGAGGGAAGGTAGACCCGTGCCTCGGGGTGGCCCATCGGGTGGCCTGTCACGTTCCCGGCGATACCGACCACGATGAACGTCTGGGACGAGAGCGTCGGTTCTTCGTCGCGTCCGAAGCGCTCGCTTGGGTCCCGCGTCAACTGAAGGACCTGGCCGATGGCGTTGCCGTCCGGCCAGAATTCGCGAGCGGCCGCTTCCGAGAGCACGGCGACCGCCGCGCTCGACGCCGCCTCGGCCTCGGTGAACGGCCGGCCGCTCACGACCGGGATTCCGAGCACGTCGAAATAGTCCGACGAGATCAGCCGATAGTTCGCGGCCCAGTTGCCCGAGCCGCCGGCGGGCGCTCCGGAGGCCGTTCGTGCGCGGTTGAGCAGAGGCGGCCCCGGCCACGACGCGGCGAATTTCGCAACTGAGGGATTGGCGGCGATGGCCGCGACGAGCGCCGGGCGCGACCGCTCGTCGAACTCCATCAGGATCGTGTCGTCGACCCGGATACCGGGATTGTCGGGCACCGATCGCTGAGCCGCCCGCAGGAAAATGCCGGCGCAAATGAGGAGGAGCGCCGACGCCGCGACCTGCACGATGATGAGTGCGCTCCGGGTGCGCTGGGGACGCGGATCCTTGCCGACCTCGCCGCGCACAACGCGAATGAGGTTCGGACGGCTCGTTTGAAGCGCCGGCACCAGGCTGAAGACCGCCGTGGACAGTACCGCCATCACCAGGACGAACCCGACGACGCGAAGATCCATGGGTGCGGAAATGTCTCCGATGAACTCGGTCAACTCCGGGGGCATGGTCGTCAGCAGCGCCCAGACCGACGCGTCGATCACGACACGCGAGATGACGAGCGCGCCGATCGCGGCCACCAGCGCCAGCAGCAGACCCTCAGTGACGAGTTGCCTCACGATCCGTCCGCGCGAGGCGCCGAGCGACAAGCGAATGCCAATCTCGCGCTGCCGGACGACGCCGCGCGCCAGAAGGAGGTTCGCGACGTTGGCGCAGGCGATGACGAGAATCAGACCAAACGCGATGAAGAGCGGCGAGAACCCGAGCACCACGCCTGCGGAGAGTGGTGTCGCCGTGCGCCGGGATTCGAGCCGGATGGTCTCGGGTTGGGCGCCGACGGGCCGGCCTTCGGTCGTCTGAGCTGCCCAGACGGCGAGCGCCGACCGCGCCGCGGCGCGCGACATGCCGGACCGTAGCCGCCCGATGACCTCCAGGCTCCACGGGTTGTCCCCAGGCGCGTGGCGCCGTACTTCGCCAAACATCGTCAGGGGTACCCAGCAATCGACGCCGAATGTGTCGAGGCCGAGGAAACCCTCCGGCGTGACCCCGAGAATCGTGAACGGCAGTCCGTTGATCGAGACCGAGCGGCCGACGACGGCCGGGTCGGCGTCGAAGAGCCGGCGCCAGCCCTGATTGCTGAGCACGAGGATCGGGTTCGAGCCGGTTCGGGTTGTGTCCGCCGCGGACATCGTGCGCCCGAGCGCTGCGCGTACACCCAGCATCTCGAAGTAGTTGCCGGTGACCATGTGCACGCCGGCCATGCGCCCTTCGATGCGGGTCTCGACGTCCAGCAGGCGCGCGGCGACCTCAGAGAAAACGCCAGTCTCGCGCCGCAGCGCCTCGGTACTGGCGCAGCGTGAACTCGGTCCGTCCCGACCGTCCCGATTGCTGCGCGCTCGGCCACACGATGCCGACGAGCTCCTGCGGATCGCGAACCGCATCGACGCGCAGCACCAACCGGTTGAAGACGGTGAACACCGAGGCCGTCAGGCCGAGGCCCAGGGCGACGGTGCCGACAATCGTCAGCGCGACCGTCGGCGTGCGGCGGAGTCCACGCAACGCGTAGACGACGTCGCGACCGGTCGTCTCGATGAACGTCACGCCACGCGCGTCCCGGCACTCGTCCGCCGCGAGCGACGGCGACCCGAACCGGGCGCGCGCCCGGGCGCGTGCCGCGACGGGCGACAGCCCGTCTTTCGCCCGTTCGTGAGCGTCTCGCTCGAGATGGAAGTCGAGTTCCTCGTGGAGATCGCGTTCCGCGCGGCGAGGCGAGACCAGGGCGCGGAAACGCAGCCAGAGATCGCGGACCTTCATGTGTCGAATGTCGACACTATGCCACGCTGCTGTCGAATGTCAACACGACCAGCCGCGCTACTATGGGCGAACCGTGACCAAATTCCTTTTGCCTGCGTTGATGCTGTGTGCGGCGTGCCGCCACGCGCCCGCGCGCGTTCCCGAACCCACGGGTGCCGGAGCCGTGTCGTCTGCGGCGACGCCCGGACCAGTTGAGCCCGGTCTCGAGACGCTTCTTGCCGACGTCCCGCCAGCACTTCGCGGTAAGCGCGTGGGGCTCATCACGAACCACAGCGCGATCGACCGGAAGAAGGCGTCGGCCATCGACCTGATCGCGCAGCACAAGGACCTGAAGCTCGTGGCGTTGCTCGCGCCCGAGCACGGCATTCGCGGAGATCTTCAGGCCGGCGTGAAGGTCGCGGACGAGAAGGATCCGAAAACCGGGGTTCCGGTCTACTCGTTGTATCTCGCCGAGGACCGTGGTCCGACGCCCGAGATGCTGAAAGACGTCGATGTGCTGATCTACGACCTCCAGGAAGTCGGCGGGCGCACGTGGACCTACGTCTCGACGATGGCCCTGTCGATGCAGGCGGCGGTGAAGAAGAACATCCCCTTCGTCGTGCTCGACCGACCGAATCCCATTGGCGGTGAGATCGTCGAAGGCGCGCTGCTCGACCCGAAGTTCCAGTCGTTCGTTGGGATGTATCCGATTCCGGCACGCCACGGGATGACCGTCGGCGAGCTCGCGACGCTGTTCAATCAGAAGCACGGCATCGGCGCGAACCTGATCGTCGCGAAGGTCAGGAACTGGCAGCGGGCGCAGTGGTTCGACGAGACCGCGTTACCGTGGATCAACCCGTCGCCGAACCTCCGCTCACTGTCGGCGCTGACCAGTTATCCCGGGTCGGTCTACTTCGAAGGCACGAATCTCACCGAAGGCCGCGGGACAGACCGGCCCTTCGAGCAGATCGGCGCGCCGTGGCTCAACGCCTCTGACGTTGCCCGGACCATGAACGACATGCAGTTACGCGGCATTCGTTTCGAGGCCACCACCATGCCGGTCGCCCCGACTGCCGCGAAATTTCCGGGGCAGACCATCGCGGCGATCCGTTTCGCCATCACGGATCGGCAGGCGTACCGGCCAGTTCGTGCATCGCTTCTTCTGATCGATGCGATTCGTCGCCAGCATCCGACCGAGTTTGCGTGGAGACCATCGATCGACCGCCTGACGGGATCGGACAAGGTCCGGCTCGCGATCGACGCGGGCACGCTCGCCCCGCTGCTCGAGCAGTGGGACCGTGAGGCCGCGGAATTTCTCGTCAGCCGGAAGCCGTACCTGTTGTATTGAGTCGCCCTGAGACGCTACTCCTGCCGGAGGGCGATCACCGGCTCCGTCCGGGCGGCGCGAGCGGCGGGAATCAGCGCTGCGAGAACTGCGACAGCGAGCACGATCGTGACGACGGTTGCGAGCGTGAACGGATCTGACGGCGAGACCCCGTAGAGCAGCCGGGCCAGCACGCGTCCGACGATGGCCGACAAGGCCAGGCCACAGACGCAGGAGAAGCCGACGACCCGCAAGCCCTGGCCGAGAAACTGTCGAAGGATCCCGGTGCGAAGCGCTCCAAGCGCAAGCCGGAGCCCGATCTCGCGCCGTCGGACCGCGACCGCGTAGCTCAGCGTTCCGTAGAGCCCGACAGTCGCGAGCGCCAGTGCCGTCAGCGCGAAAAGCGCCAGCAGCATCATCCGCAGCCGCGTTTCGGTGAACGCGCCGCTGATGTGTTCTTCGAGCGGGGCCAGCTCAAAGACCGCCCGGAGGGGCTCGAGTTCCTTCATCCTGACACGGACCGTCTGGGCCAACGCCACCGGGTCACCCTCCGTCCGGACAAGGAACCACGGCGTCGGATTCGGCGCGCTGAAGCACGCAGTACACGACGGGTCCTGTGGGACGATCCAAGCCGCTTTCGCGCGCGTTACCGACGACGCCAACGATGCGTCCGGGTGGCGCAGACTGTCCTCGAGCGCCCGCGTGCAGCCCGACGGGCGTCGGCCGCGTGGGGAAATACCGTTCCGCGAACGCACTGTTGATCATGACGTCGTTCGGGGTTCCGAACGGTTGACCGCGGCACGGCTCGCCGGCGAGGACCGGAATCTGCATCGTGGCGAAGTACTCGGGCGACACGACCCGTCCCTCGGCCACCATGCCCACGGCTGTCTCGAGGCCTCGTTCTTCCGCGAGTTCAACGGTCACTTCACGCTGTGGGGACGGGACACCGGGCAAGAAAGTCGCTGTCGCCGCCCCGCGCACACCCGGCAATGCATGAAGCGCGGACAGCGTGTCGTCGATCCGACGGATGAGCCGCGGGTAGTCGGCCGTCTCGGCCCAACTTGCGCTCACACGGAACGTCAACACGTGCGTCGGATCGAAGCCGGGCGCGACGCGTGACAGTTCCTGGAAACTGCGGATGAACAATCCGGCGCTGGCGAGGAGCGTCACCGACAACGACACCTGCGCGCCGACGAGCAGCCACTGCAGACGGGTGCGGGACGAGACCTCGGTCCGCCCCGCGGATTTCGAGGTACCGGACATGACGTACCGAGGCGCGCGAATCGCTGGCAGCAGGCCACACGCCAGCGCGACTGCCATGGTGACGACCAGCGTGTATGCCAGGATCCGCCAGTCGAGCTGGATTTCATCCATCCGCGGCAGATCACCAGCGGCCAGCCGGAATGCAGCGGACGCGGCCGTGGCGAGCACGACGCCACCTGCGCCGCCCGCAAGACACAGGACCCCGGCCTCCGTGAGCATCTGTGCGGCCACTGTGCCGCGCGTGGCCCCCAGCGAGAGCCGAACGGATGTCTCGTGCCGACGTTGCAGGGCCCGCGCCAGAAGCAGAGCGGTCACGTTCGTGCAGGTGATGAGCAGCAACACCGAAACCGCGCTGAACAACAGCCAAAGGGACTCGCGGGCGCCCGCAATGGTCACGTCTTTGAGAGGCGCCATTGCCACGCTGATACTGCGATCAGTCTGCGGGAACTGATCAGCGAGCTGACTCTGAACAGCAGCCAGGTTGGCGCGGGCTTGCTCCAGCGTCGCGCCACGCTTGAGGCGGCCGACGCCGGTGTACCACGTCGCGATTCGCACCGCATCGAGCTGGGAACTCATCCTCACGGGCAGCCACAGATCTACGCCTCGATCCGGGAACCGGAACGAGGCGGGCATCACCCCGAGAACGTGCAAAGGCGCAGCTCCCAGTCGAACGGCTCGTCCGACAACATTGGGATCGGCGCCGAGCTGGTCGCGCCAGTAACGGTCGCTGACAAGCGCCACGGACGGACCGCCAGGCTGATGGTCGGCCGTCGTGAAGCCGCGTCCGAGCGAAGGCGCGATCCCCCACACTTCGTGGAAACGTGGCGCCACGAATGCACGTCGGACGATCGCCGGAAGCTCGCCGGAGGTGTCCGAGACGTCCTCCGTGTAGTAGCCAGTGATCGCGTCGAACGTCGTGTTCAAGCGATTCCAGTCCTCCAGGCGAATCGGAGCGATGTTCGTTTCGGGCGAGTCTTTCTGTGCCTGGCGCAACTGCACGAGCCGATCGGCCTCGGGAAAGGGGAGCGGCCGGAGCAGGACGGCGTCGAGGGCCGAGAACACTGCGCTGTTCGCCCCGATGCCGAGCGCGAGCGTCAGCACCACGGCGATGGTGAAGCCGGGCGTCCGTGACAGGGCCCGAACGGAATGACGGACGTTCCGGACGAGCGATTCCAGGCGGAGCGCAACGTTGACGTCGTGGACACGCTCCGCCTGAACGCGGGCGTGACCGAAGCGAATCTGTGCCTGGCGCATCGCCTCCCGCGGGCTGAGCGCATCGTCGCCGAGCTCGCGCGCACGCTCCGCCACATGGAACGCCAGCTCGCGGTCGATGTCCCGGTTCAGGCGACCCGGCCGTATTGCGTTCCACCAGCGCCGAAGCCAGAGCATGAGCGTCTTCTATCTTATACCTGTCTAGCTAGGCTTTGACGAACGCGGTGCGAAAACGGTTGGCAGCGTCTTACAACCGCTCGATTTCGCCCGACTCGATGCTGCGCTGCTCGGCTTCGAGGATGCGCATTCCGGTCACGGCATCGTTGGCGGTGACGAGGCTGGGCGCGCGGCCCGTGCGGACAGAGTCCACGAAGTAGGCGAGCTCAGCTTCGTAGCCATCGCCGGCGAGATCGATGAGCTCGGGTGTGCCATCCTGGCTGACGATGAGCTGGTGCTCGCGGCCGATGTCGAAATCGGCGGTGGCCTGCTCGAAGTTGACCGTGTAGCGCATCGTGAACGAGAACCCGTTCGCCATGCACCAGGAGCCCTCCGCGCCGACCAGGGCCGGTCCGCGGTCGTAGAGGTACTCGGTCACGATGTGATCGGTCCTCCCGCTCGTCTTGCTGTAGCCACGGCTGAAGACGGCGTCGGGACGCCCGAGGAGATGGA
Source organism: uncultured Acidobacteriota bacterium (assembly GCA_963739035.1). GTDB lineage: Bacteria > Acidobacteriota > Vicinamibacteria > Vicinamibacterales > SCN-69-37 > CAVTYZ01. Next base: position 498,753 of record CAVTYZ010000018.1, read on the forward strand.
AGACGAAGTCGGTGTCGTGGATGTGCAGATCGAGCAGGGCGCCGCCCGACATCTGACCGTTTGAGAACCAGCCCGGCGGCATCGACGCGACGCGCCGGAATGTGGCGCCCATGACGCGCCCGTAGCGTCCCTCATCGACAGCCTGTTTCAACCACTTCCATTGCGGCCAGAAGCGCATGCACATCGCCGGCATGAAGAGGCCCTTGGCCCGCGCGGCGGCCTCGGCAATCCGAGAAGCCGACGCCGAGTCGAGCGCGAGCGGCTTCTCGCAGAGCACGTGCTTGCCCGCCTCGAGCGCCGCGATCGCCAGGGCCTCGTGCGCCGGCGTCGGCACGCAAATGTCCACGACGTCCACGTCGGGATTGCGGATCAACGCCTGAAAATCGGTTGTGCCCGTGATCCCCGTCATGTCGAGCGACTCGGCGGAGCCGGCGATGTTGCCCCAGCCGCCCGAGAAGTCTCCGCTGGCGCGCTTCGCGTCCTGATCGGCGATCGCGACGAGCCGGGCGTCCGGTACCTTGCCGTAAGCGCCGATGTGCATGCGCCCCATGAACCCGAGACCGATGATGCCGATGCGTGTCATGTCGCTACCCGAGCACCTGCTGCACGAAACGGTGGGCAGCCTGGATGTCCGGGACGCGCGAGGGGCCGGCCTCACGCTCGATCGCGAGCGTGCCCTTGAAGCCCCCACGTGACAGCGTCGCGAAGAAGGACGGCCAATCCACCTGGCCCGTGCCGACCACCACCTCGTCGCCCCACGTCCCTGGCGTCCGCGTCCGAATCGCGTCCTTGATGTGACACGAGGCAACGTGCGGCAGCAGCGTGTTCAGACCGGCGATCGGATCGCCCTTGTCGTACAGGATCAAGTTCGCCGGATCGAAGTTGACGCCGACATTCGAACGGTTGAGCGTGTCGAGGAAGCTCCGAAGTGACTCGGCATCCTCCTGACCGGTCTCGAGACAACACGTCAGGCCATGATCGGAAAAGAGGTCGGCGATTTTTTCCAGCCTGTTCGCCAGTTTCAGATAGCTCGGGTCCGTGGTCTCGTGCGGCAGGAAGCCTGCGTGAAAGGTGATGTGGTCGAGGCCGGCCTTGCTGACCATCGGCGCCATGCGCCGGAAGTTGTCGAACGTTTGCGGCCACGTCTCGTCAGGGACAATTCCACCGGTCTGCCGGATCGAATCGAGCGTCGAGTAGTCCTCACCCACGGCAGCGAACATGCCGCTCACGACGGAAATGCCGAGGTCGTTGAGCTTCGCGAATCCGTCGACCCATTCGCCGCCGAGGCGAATCGGATCGATCGCGAGCTGCGTACGGAGAATACCGATCGTGTGCAGGTGGCGAGCAAGCTCCGCGGGCGACTCCGGGCGGAGCGACCAGCTGCATACGGCCAGGCGGTCGGACAACGGTGTGGCCATTTTGTTCTTGTGCCTTCTGCCTTTTGCCTTCCGCAGAGGCGCTAGGAAGGATATCGGATCGACGCGTCGATGTCCGCGACAACGGGAAGGTGGTCGGACGCGCGTCTGGCCGCCGGCGTTCGCGTGCGCCGAGATCCGCTTCAGCGACTGTCTCGGGTGCACCCAGATGCGGTCGAGCGGCACGATTGGCCAGAACACCGGGAACGATCTCGGACGGGGTGCGCGCCCGAGCCGGTGATCCAGCACCTGGACGACCGTTCGTCCCGGCAGCCAGTCGTTGAAGTCCCCAAGGACGACGAACCGTGTGCTGCGAACCGAGTCCAGATAGTCGAGGATCTGCCTGACCTGGAACCGGCGTTCATGGACACGGAGGCCAAGGTGCGCCGCGAGGACGTGCAGCGCCGTGCCGCCGACGTCAATCGTGGCCGCGATCGCCCCGCGCGGTTCCCGACGCTCCATCGACAGATCGATTCGATGGATCTCGACGATGGGATGGCGCGTGAGCAGGGCGTTCCCGAAGCAGTGTGTGGAGTTGTTTCGCGTCGGACCCAACGCGCACTCGTATCGGTCGAGGGTCGTCAACACGACCGGCGCGCGCGTGTCAATCGCGACGCTGGCCGGATATGTGAATTCCTGGAGTGCGACCACGTCGGCATCCAACTCGGCGATGACCGCCGCCACGCGATCGGGATCGTGGCGTCCGTCGGTACCCACGCATGCGTGCACGTTGTAGGTGGCGACCCTGATGGATCGGGGAGGCGGGTTTGCCATCAACCGAACTCCGCGCCGCGGCGCCGGCCCGGGATCGCCCGCGCGAATCGACGGGTCACGAGCGCGCGAAACGCGCGCCATAGCGCGACCGCACCGGTGGTGCGCTCCGGCCGCGCGGATGGCCAGTGGGCCTCGTGCCGGCCGTTCGTATCAAGCCCCGTATCAAGCACGATCGGCTCGTCGGGATCTACGGCCATGCGCACAGCCTCCGATGGGGGGCTGAGCGGTTCGGCAGGCAATTCGATTCTCGCCAGTGTGTGATCCGCGGCTTCATATCGATCGAGCATCGACCGCAGCGATCCCGCGCCTTCAATCTCGCCGGCGACCTTGTCGACCGGCAGCGCGAGGTGCTCGGCAATCAGGCGGTTGCGAATCCGCTGAACCCCTTCGCGGATCGTTCTGTTGCCGCGCGCCTCGACGGCGACGTCGCATTCGGTGTCGACCCCCATCGACCGATGGGTCCAGTTTGCCGACCCAATCCGCACGAGCTCGTCGTCGATGGTCATCACCTTGGAGTGAACGAACGTCGCGAGGTCGCGAGATCGCGAGGCGACCGGCGCAAGAAGACGCAGCCGCCCGTGTGGATCGGATGCGAGGAGCCGACGGAAGAGTTGGTCGCGCAACGCACCGACCGTTTGCTGCTCGAGCCACCCGTGACTGTCGCGTGGCACGGCGATCACGACTTCGGGACCGTCCCGCTCCGCAAGCCGCGCGACGAGCGCATCAGTGAGGGTGGCGTTGGTGAAGTACTGATTCTCGATGTAGATCGATCGCGTCGCCCTGGCGATCGAATCGAGGAAGAGCGCCTCGCATTCGCGAACAGCCGGCTGATCGTCGAAGGCAGGCATCGTGCGCGAGATGGCCACGTCGACATCCCTGAGATCTGGCTGGACGTCGTTCGGCCAGTAGTTGGTCGTGGAGGCGCTCACCGGAGGGATGTCCTCCGCGCCCACGAGATGCCACCGCTCACGGGCGAGCGCCCCAAGGCTGGCGGCCACGGGGCCATCCACCATCGCCTGCACTTCGTGGTACGGACCGTACTCCTTGCCCGTCGGCGTCTTGCGCAGCGGTTCGTCCGGCCGGTGCGCCGTCGTGTCCCACCGATGGCTCGTCAGGTCGATGCCTCCGCAGAACGCGAGCTGGTCGTCGACGACCACGACCTTCTGATGATGAGAACCACCCAACGGACAGCGATTGTCGAAGGCGAACCGGACGCCCCGGGGCATGGCCCAACTGAATCGGATCCGCGAAAACGGGTCGCGTTCGAGTACGAAGAGGGGACTGTAGTCCCACGTCAGGATGTAGCAGCGCAAGGAGTGCCGGCGCCGCACGACGTATTTGAGGAGCCTGTCGAAGCGCGTCGGAGCCTTCGACGGCGCCGCATCCGGCTCGAGATCGATGCCGGCCGTCATGTCCCAGCCGAGCATGAACACGGTGTGCCGCGCGGACAGCACGGCGCGACGAACCAGGCGGAAGTAGTCCGCGGCGTCCTGCACGGCGTAGAAACGGTGCGCACGTTCCAGTCGCCAGCAGTTTCGTCCAGGCTGGAGGATCCCGGCGCTCATGCGGTCTGCCCCGGCTGCCGGAGCGCGCGGTTGATCAGCCACGCCAGCGTCAGTGGAATCGCGATGAAGACGATCGCGCCCAGCACGCTCTTCGGCGACGGGCTCCGCACGATGTTCGTCAACTGATAGCCGAAGCCCGCCAGCGCGACCACCGCGACCGTCATGCCCAGCACGGTGCCCACCACGAAGTCCCGGTAACTCACCCGCGACGCACCCGCGACGATGTTCGCGACAAGGAATGGCGCGGGAATCTTGCGCAGGAGAAAGACGGCCAGCGTCCCGTTCCGCTCGAGCGACTGCACGATGCGCGTGACGCGTGTGCCGCCGACGCGCTCGATGCGCCCAAGCCCGGTCCACCGACCAATCGCGAATCCGACGGAAGCGCTCGCCAGGCATCCAGCCATCGCATACAGGGGACCGAAGAACGGACCGAATACCGCGCCCGTCGCCGCGATCAGAAGGAGTACAGGCACCATCGCCAGCCCGAGCAGGCTGAACGCCAGCACGACGAGGGGCAACGCGTACCACGTCCGTCGATGCGGTACGAACCACTCGGTGACGTCATGAACAGTCAGCGTGGAGATGGTCGTCGCCCCGAGCCACCCCGCAAGGGCGAGGACGCTCATCACGACAAGAACCGCCGAAAAGCGAAGCCACGTCTGCCGCTTGGCGCCTGTCCGGTCGCGCATTCGGGAAGAAATGTGCAATGCGTGTGCCGGAACTCGTGTCGTGCTGGGTCTACAATCCGACCCGGCCTGTGACTTCGCTGATAGCGTCCGCTGCGGCTGGCATGCTCACCCTGCTGGCGTTATCGCCTCAAACGGCCGCCGTGACATGGGACGACCTGGAGACGCGAAAGTTCGTGATCTCGGGCATCGAGATCGTCGTGAACGACGTCTTCGATCTGTCCCGGCCGTCCGAGAACAACTGGATCAGCAAGCTGGCGAACGCGGCGCACGTCGAGACCCGCGACCGGGTCGTCGCCCGCGAACTGCTGTTCGCCTCCGGCGATACCGTGGACGCCGAGCGCATCCGAGAGACCGAGCGAAACCTGCGCCGCCACGCCTTCATCCGTGACGCGCGCATCGTGCCGGTGGGCGTGGAGGGCAGTGCCGTGTCGGCCCGGGTCGAGATCGACGACTCCTGGAGCCTGGTGGGGAACATCAATCTGACACAGACCGGTGGCAACCTGGAATGGAGTGCGCGCGTCGACGAAGTGAACCTGCTCGGCAGTGGCAAGCGCGTCTTCTTCGAGCACGAGGAGAACATCGAACGCAACGCCAACGAGATTGGATACGTCGACCCTCAATTTCTGGGCTCACGCTGGGTGCTCTCGGCCGCGTACGGCGATCTGTCGGACGGAACCTCACGCGTGCTTCTCGCGGAACGCCCCTACTTCTCCATCGAGACGCCCTACGCGGTCGGCGGATTCATCACGTCGTCCGAGCGACTGCTCACGCAGTACAACCACGGAGAAGCCGTCAACGTCATTCCAGCTCGGCGGACATCGTCGACGCTTTTTGCCTCGCGCGCGTACCGCGTGCGCGACCGGACGGCGTATCGCGTCGGGCTGGCGTACCGCGCGGACGAAAGCGAATACGACCCGCCGGTGATCGTTGGTCCAGGGCTGCCGGCTCCCGACACGTCCACGCGCCGCGTGCGCGGCGTGTCGGCGACGTGGAGCATGGTGCAGGACCGGTCGGCCGCGTTCGAGAACTTCGCGAGAATCGGACGGACCGAGGACTACAACCTGGGTTGGGCGCTCTCGGGTGCCGGTGGCTACTTCGCAAAGAGTCTCGGGAGCCTGACGGACGCCCCATTCGGCGAGGCGACGCTCAGAAAGGGGTGGTCATCGGGCAGCACGAGCTTGATGTTCGTGGACGGCTGGGTGCGCGGCCGGCACGAATCCGACGGATGGCGCGATGCGGCCAGCCGCGCTGCGTTGACCGTCTACCGCGGTGCCGCCGGCGGTCAGACGTTCGCTGGACAGGTGAGCGCCGTCGTGTCGACGCGTCCGGATTCGTCCGACTGGCTCTACCTGGGCGGCCGTGACGGCTTGCGAGGTTACGTCGACCACTTTCTGGCCGGCGACCGCCGCGTCACCGCATCAATCGAGGATCGAATCCTGACGCCCTGGCGGCCGATGGGCCTGCTGCAGGCCGGCTTCGTCGCGTACGTGGACGCTGGCGCGATCCGTCGCGCCGACACGGGAAACTGGAGCCGGACGTACGCCAACGTCGGTGCGGGCCTCCGGTTCGGCCTGCTCAAGAGCAGCCGCGGCACCCTGATCCTCGTCTCTGTCGCCATGCCGCTCGTCCGCGACCCCGGCATCGATCGCGTGCTTCTTGTACTGGGAAATTCCGTGGGGTTCTGAACAGCAACTGCGGTCTGAAGGTCCGAAGGTCCGAAGGTCCGACGGTCCGACGGTAACGCAGGAACCTTCGAACCCCGAACCTTCGGACCCTCGGACCCTCGGACCGACGGCGAAGTACCATTGTTCGTGGTCATTCGTCAGGACGACTTCGTCAGCAGCCTCGCTGGCGCGCTGCAATACATTTCCTACTACCATCCGCGCGACTACATCCGCGCCCTCGGCGCGGCGTACGAACGGGAAACCTCGCCCGTCGCGCGTGACGCCATCGCCCAGATCCTCACGAACTCACGCCTGTGCATGGAGGGCCATCGGCCCGTCTGCCAGGACACGGGCATCGTCGTCGTCTTTCTCCGCGTGGGTATGGATGTGAAGTGGGACGCGTCGGTCGGTCTCGACGACATGGTCAACGAGGGAGTCCGGCGCGCGTACCTCGATCCTGGGAACGTGCTGCGCGCGTCGGTCGTGTCGGACCCGCTCGGTGCGCGCCGCAACACCGGTGACAACACGCCCGCGGTGATTCACACGACCATCGTCGCAGGCGACACGGTCGATGTTCGCGTGGCGGCAAAAGGCGCGGGCTCGGAGAACAAGGCGAAGTTCACGACGCTCAACCCGTCCGATGACCTCGTGTCATGGATTCTGCAGGTCGTCCCTCAAATGGGCGCGGGCTGGTGTCCGCCGGGGATGCTCGGCATTGGCGTTGGCGGCACGGCCGAGAAGGCGATGCTCCTTGCCAAGGAATCGTTGCTCGATCCCATCGACATGCCCGAGCTGAAAAGGCGGGGGCCGTCCAACCGGATCGAAGAGCTTCGCGTGCGCATTCACGACGAGGTGAACGCCCTCGGCATCGGCGCGCAGGGTCTCGGCGGCCTGACGACCGTGCTCGACGTGAAGATCCTGGACCATCCGACGCACGCCGCGTCGCAGCCTGTCGCCGTGATTCCCAACTGCGCGGCGACGCGACACGCCCACTTCGTCCTCGATGGATCGGGTCCGGTCGAGCTTCCTGCGCCGGATCCATCCGACTGGCCGGATGTCGTGTGGGCGCCCGCGCCTGGTGCCCGCCGCGTCGATGTGAACACCGTCACCCGTGAGGAGATACAGACCTGGCGAAGCGGGGACCGGCTCCTGCTGTCTGGCAAGCTCCTGACCGGTCGAGACGCCGCGCACAAACGTATCGCGGACCTTGTCGAGAAGAACGAACCGTTTCCGCCCGGTCTCGACCTTCGCAACCGGTTCATCTACTACGTCGGGCCCATCGATCCGATCCCGGGGGAGGTTGTCGGTCCTGCCGGCCCGACCACGGCGACGCGCATGGACAAGTTCACGGACTTGATGCTCGGCCCGGTCGGCATTCTCGGCATGATCGGCAAGGGCGAGCGCGGCCCCGCGGCTGTCAAATCGATCAAGGCGCACAAGTCCGTCTCGCTCATTGGCGTCGGCGGAGCCGCGTACCTCGTCTCTCGAGCGATCACGTCCGCGCGGATGATCGCGTTTCCGGACCTGGGCATGGAGGCCATCCGTGAGTTCGAGGTCGCGAACATGCCCGTGACAGTCGCGGTTGATTCGGAAGGAAACTCGTTACACGAGACGGGGCCAGCCGAGTGGCAATCGCGTATTCAGCGACTGACTCCAATCTAGAACCATGAAGCCATGAAGAATCTCCATGGCTTTCATGGTGAGACCGATCGCAGCGCCAACGGGAAACCAATGAGCAGCAGTCCCCCAAGGTAGAGCACACCGAACAGCAAGCCGAGCTTCCAGAAATCCCGCGTGGTGATGTACCCGGTGTGGAACCAGACCGGCGCCGGACCGGTGCCGTAGGGCGTGAGCACACCCATCACGCCAATCGTGTAGAGAAGCATCAGCACAACGGCTGGCGTCACACGCGCGCTGCCGAACGCAACGACCGCCGCCAGAAAGGCCGGCAGCACGGCGACGGTGTGCGCCGACGTGCTGGCGAACAGATAGTGGAGCAGGAAGAACAAGGCCACGATGCCGACGCCTGCCACCATCTCTGGCGTCGTCGACAGCCGTGCCGCACTCAGGTTGGCAAGCCAGGGAATGAAGCCGACCTCGGTCAGGCCGTTCGCCAGCGCGAGCAACGTGGAAAACCAGACCAGCACGTTCCACCCCTGCGCGCTGTTCAGGATGTCGTTCCACGTCACGACACCGGTCAAGAGCATCAGCGAGATCACGATGAACGACACCGTCACGGCGGCAACGAAGGCCGTTCCGAAAATCCAGCCCGCCAGCGCGACGACCGCGAGAATCCCCATCGTGATCTCGCGCCGCGATACCGGACCCATCTGCCGCAGCTCCGTCGCCGCCCACATCGCGACACGCGAGCCGTTGGTGATTGATGGTGGGTACACGAGGTAGGTCACGAGCGGCGTGAGCACGAAGAGCACCACGCCGACCGGAAGGAACCCCAGCATCCAGCCGGTCCAGGTCACGTCAACTTTCGCGATCGTTCTCGCCATCTCGGTGGCAAGCAGATTGGGCGCCTGGCTCGTGACGAACATCGAGCTCGTGAGACACGTCGTCGCGAACGCGACCCAGAACAGGTACGCGCCGATCGCGCGCGGATTCTCCGTCGGCGACGAACCGTAGAGCGGCGGGATGTTCCTGACGACCGGATAGATCGTGCCGGCGCTGCGTGCGGTGTTGGACGGCATGAACGGCGACAGAACGAGATCTGACAACGCGATCGCGTACCCGAGACCGAGGGTCCTCGATCCGAGCTTGGCGACGAGCGTCAGCGCGATCCGCCGGCCGAGCCCCGTCACCTCATAGCCCAAGGCGAACGTCGTCGCCGAGAACACGAGCCAGACGACCTCGTTGCTGAATGCGGAAAGCGCCCAACGGACCGACTCGGCAGGTGTCGGTTTGACGAGACCGAGTCCGGCGGCGATGCTGACGCCCAGCAGGCCGATGGCCGGACCCGGGAGCGGCTCAGTCACGAGACCGGCAATCACGAAGACGAACAGCGCGAGGTAGCGCCAGGCGCCTGGTTCCAGCCCCGCCGGCACGGGGAGCAGCAGGACCAGGCCGCCAAGGCAAACGGGCACCACCCACTTGCTCAGCCGCATTGGCTGGGAATGCTACTGCGTTGCGAGGCTCAGGGCTCGAACTCCCCGACTTCCTCGAACTCCCCGACCTCTTCGAACTCCTTCGCTCCCTACTCGCTCCGAAGCGCGACGGTGGGATCAACGCTTGCCGCCCGGCGAGCCGGAACGACGCTGGCGACGAGAGCGGCGACGACCAGCGTCACGGTAGCGGCCGCAAACGCGCGCAGATCGTCGGCCTGCAGTTCGAAAAGAAACGACTGTACGGTGCTCGTCAGATACCAGGCGGCCGCCGCGCCGATCACCACACCCGCGCCTGACAGCCATCCCGCCTGACTCACGACCATCCTCATGACGTTCATGCGCGTAGCGCCGAGCGCCATGCGAACGCCGATCTCCCGCGTACGCTGCGACACGAGGTACGCCATCACGCCGTAAACACCAACCGCCGCGATGACGAGTCCGAGTACTCCAAACAACCCGAGCATCAGCATCGTGATTCGCCGCAGCGCGGTCTGTCGATCGATCATCTCGTCCATCGAAGCGACCTGGCGCAACGGCACCGTCGGGAGGATGGTCGAGAGTGCCGCTCTCGCCGCCGGGAGCGCCCGATAAGGATCGCCTTCAGTGCGGACGACGACGAAACCCGACGAGAGGGAGTTCTGTGCCAGCGGCAGGTAGGCTTCGGGGAGGGGCTTGGACTCGAGGTTTGCCTGTGGCGCGTCGCCGACAATTCCCACGATCGTGCGATCCGCGCCGTGGACGAAAGCCATCCGGTCGATCGGATCAACCGTTCCGAAGAACTGTCGGGCCGCGGCAGCGTTGATGATGGCCACGCGCGCTCCGTTCACGTCGTCGGAGGCGGCGAACAGCCGCCCTCTCTCGAGACGGAGACCGAGTGTCCTGTGGTAATCCGGGGTCACGGTCTTGATGCTGACGGCTTTTGGCCGTTCGCGCGAATCGGCGGGCTGCCGGAAGTCGCTTACGTGCATGTTGATGCGCAGCGGAATCCCCGGACCGGCCGCTGCCGCGCTGGCGACACCCGGTGTCTGCTGAAGCCGTCCGACGAGCTCGTCGAAGGCTGTCGACAGATCAGGTGGGCCCTGGCCGGGCACGCCGCGCTGGTAGACCTGCATCGTCAGCAGGCTCGTTGGCTCGAGGCCCGGATCGATGCGCATGACCCGAATGAAGCTGATGGTGAAGAGTGTCGAGCAAACGACGAGCACAACCGCCAGTCCGACCTCGGCCACGACGAGCGCGCGCCGAAGCCGCTGGCGGCCGCGGCTGACACCGCCGGACCGCGCGGCTTGATTGAGACCCCCGGTCAGATTGGGAGCGGACGAGTGAAGAGCCGGAACGACGCCAAAGACCGTGCCGGTGGCAAGCGCCAGGCCCGCCGCGGCCAGAAGCACTCGCCAGTTGATCGCGATCATCGCGGCGCGCGGCACGTCCTGGGGCATCGCGTTCCGCAGGATCGCGACGGCCCACCAGGCCAGCAGCACTCCCAGCGCCATTCCAACGATCGAAAGAAACAGGCTTTCCACCAGGAGCTGGCGGATGAGCCGCCACCGGCCGGCTCCCAGCGCCGCGCGAACAGCGACCTCGCGCTCGCGCGTCGTGGCGCGCGCCAGCAGGAGGTTCGCAACGTTGGTGCACGCGATCAGTAGCACGAGGGCGACCGCCGCCAGCAGCATCAACATCCACGACCGGATGCTCGCGCCGACCAGGTGGTCGCGGAGTGGCCGTACGCCGACGAGGCTGCCACGGTTCCATTCCGGGTTCGCCTGTTCGATCGCGGCGGCCACTTGAGTCATCTGTGCCTGGGCGTGCTCGATCGACACGTCGTCCTTCAGCCGGGCGACTACCTGGAGGTATATCGCGACTCCCCGGCCACGCGTTCGCTCCGTTGCCGGAACGACGTACGGAACCCAGAGATCCGTTGGCCGTGTCGAGCCAATCGGATACGTCACATCAGGGCCCATCACGCCAATCACGTCGTACACCCCGTCGTCGAGGGAGATAGACCGGCCGACGATCGTCGGATCGCCGTTGAACCGGCGCTGCCAGAGCGCGTGGCTGAGCGACGGCGACGCGATGACGGCCGTCCACTTCCTCTTCCGCCGCGTAGGCACGACCGAGCGCGGGTCGAACACGGAAGACGTCGAAGAAGCTAGCCGTCGTCCTCAGTGCCGAGAGATCTTCAGGTGCGCCGCCTTCGGTGAGCAACGTCACCTCGGCCGTGGCCATCGCGGTCATGGACTCGAAGACCTGCTGTTGTGCAACCCAGTCGAGCCAGTTCTGCGGCTTCACCGGCGCGAGGGCCTCGGGATCACCGGCGCCGAACGATGGCACGGCCATGTATTCGCTGCCGGGCCTCTTTGCCGGCGCCGGCGCGCCGGTAGGGCGCGGCAGCCAGCCGCTCACCGACCGCGACAAGGCGGTCGGAATCGTCGAACGGCAATCCCCGCAGCACGACCGCGTCCACGACGGAGAAGATCGCGGTCGTGGCGCCGATGCCGAGCGCGAGGACGAGGAGCGAGACGACACTGAACGCGGGTGACGCACGAAGCGCGCGAATGGCCTGCCGGAGGTCGGCGATGAGACCGTCGAGCGAGAGCGCACGACTTGCGGCAGGCGGCGCGGGATCGGTCCAGTGAGCCTGTCGGAGAGGTGCGAGGTCTTCAGCAAGGATGTTCCGCTCGGCGAAGGCCGCGCGTGCCAGCCGGACGGCCTCATCGGGCGACGCGCCACCCGCGACGAACGTGCGCCATCTCTCGTCGAGATGCAGTCGAGAGCTCTTCGACAATCTCGGCCTCGCGCGCGGGTGAGAGGCGCACGTCTTTTAAACGAGCGCGAATTTCCGGTCCCCAGTCACGCCCTGAGGGTCTCGAAGGGTCAGGCATGTTCGCCTCCTGTCACCATGCGCACGGCCTCGACGAACGACTCCCAGGTTTCCCGCTGCCGCGCGAGCACGCGACGCCCGTCCGCCGTGAGCCGATAGAAACGGCGCCGGCGTTCGCCCGCCTTCTCGACCCACGTGCCCTTGATCCATCCGCGCTCCTCGAGCCGGTAGAGCAGGGGATAGAGCGAATCGATGTGGAACACGAGCCGGCCGGCCGAGCGGGCTTCGATGAGCCCGCCCAGCTCGTAGCCGTGGCGGGGACGCGCCTCGAGGAGGGACAGGAGGAGCAGCTCGGCGGCGCCCTTCTTGAGCTCGCGATCGAGGGCGGCAGGATCGATGTCTGTCATAGGCAGGTATCAGTGTACACACCTATGACGTGCTGGGAAGCGGACTGGTTGGGCTTGGGACCTTCGGGCCCTCGGACCTGGTCGAACCCCCCGACTCCTCGGACCCAAGCCGTCGAACCCTCATCTAGTCCAGCGCCGGCTTCAAGTGATCCATGAGCGCGACGAGGCAGACGATCTTCCACTCAGCGCCCACGCGCTCGACAACGCGGATCTCGCGGATCGGTTTCACGGTCTTGCGATCGCCGATGTACTTGTCGAACGTCACGAAGGCGGCGTTACCGTAGTGGCGGAAGACGAAGTTCTCGCGGACCATCGGTCTCGTGTCAGGCGCCGGGTTGCTCTTGATGAACTCGCGGATGCGCGCGCTGATGGTGTCCCAGCCCAGACGGTGCGTGTACGTGCCGTCGGCGTTGTTCCAGGCCTGCACTGCCGCGGGAACTTGGACAAACGTAGACGCCCAGCCTTCGAAGTCGCGGGCAAAGAATCGGTCGGTTTCCGCCAGCAGGACGCGCCTGATGGCATCCTCGTCGCCCGGGCTCTGGGCCAGGGTCCGCGGCGCAAAGCCTCCCGCATGAATCCCGACGAGCATCGCCAGCACCAGCAGTCGCTTCATGGTCGTCCTCCCGTGTCGGTTTGTGACGGTCTGGTGATGCTACCATCCGCGCACACTTTCAGGAGGTCGGCATGTCCACGAAGCGCTTCGTACTTGCGACATTGGCGGGCGGGATTGCGGTCTTCATGGCTCGGCGGCTTGCTGTACGGTGTTCTGACCGTCAGCTTCTTCGAAGCCAATCAAGGGTCGGCGGTCGGCGTCATGCGCGAGACGCCCGACTACGTGCACCTCTTTCTCGGGCAACTCGTCTTCGGCGCTCTTCTGACGGTGGTCATCGGCACGTGGGCCGGGCAGTCAGGCGCCGGAGCCGGCCTGCGCCTTGGCGCGGTCCTTGGCGCACTGATCGGCTTCGCGATCGATCTCACGATGTTCGGCGTGACCAATGTCTCCAACATCACGGCCACGCTGGTCGATCCGTTCATCATGATGGTTCAGATGGGTGTCGGCGGCGCGGCGGTCGGCGCGGTCCTCGGGAAGGTGAGGTAAACTGCACCGCCCGCCCCAGCGTCCATGAGCCCAAGCGACCCGTCCACGCCCCGCATTGGTGTCGTCCGTCGGCTGTTCCGGCCGATTGTCGAGCTGCGAGACGGCGAGAGCACCACCGCGTTGCTCATGTTCGCCTACTCGTTCCTGGCGATGACGGCCTACAACATCGTCCGGCCCATCACGCGGTCGAAGTTCATCGCTGATCTCGGCGCCGACAACCTGCCGTGGGTCCAGCTCGCGGCGGGCCTCCTCATCGGCGTGATCATGACCGCGTACGCGCACGTCATCTCGCTTGTGCCGCGGCGATGGGCGATTCCCCTGACGCAGCTTGGCTGCGTATCGCTGCTGGTCGTGTTCTGGGTGTTGTTCACGATCGGATACGCCTGGGTTCCAGTCGCCTTCTACGTGCTCGGCTTGATTCTCGGGTTGCTGCTCATCAGCCAGTTCTGGACGCTCGCGAACGACATCTACGACGCCCGCCACGCCAAACGGCTCTTCGGTTTTATCGGCGGGGGTGCGAGCCTCGGCGGCGCGACGGGCGCGGCCATCACGGCCAGCGTGGTCGAGCGCGTCGGCACGGTGGACCTGCTGCTCGTGAGCGCAGCCGTGATGACGGTCTGTCTCGCGCTGGTGATCTTCATCGTCCGGCGGGAGTCTGGAGCCGGTCAGTCGTCGATCGCCGTGGAGGCTGAGGGGGTCGGCAGCGGCGAGGCGTTCCGCCTCCTGCGTGAGTCACGTCACTTGCAGCTCATTGCGATGATCATCGCATGTGCCGCGATGGGCGGCGTCATCATCGAGCAGCAGCTCAACATGGCCGCAGCCTCGAACCTCGGTGAGAATGCTGACGGCATCACGAAATTTCTTGCGCAGGTGACGGTCTACCTGTCGCTCATCGGGTTCCTGATCCAGGTCACCTTGACGAGCCGTATTCACAGCATGCTGGGCATCGGCTTCGCGCTGCTCATCCTGCCCGTGGGCCTCGGCACGTCGGCCATCGTGATGTTGTTCAACGCAGGCCTGTGGGCGCCGGCCATCGCGCGCGTGGCGGATGCCTCGCTTCGCTACACCGTGGACAAGACCACGCGCGAGATCCTGTTCCTGCCCTTGCCAACGGCCGTCAAGTACCGCGCCAAGCCGTTCATCGATGTGACGATGGACCGGTTGGCCAAGGCGCTTGGCGCGTTAACCGTCCTGGTGCTGATCAAACCGTGGGGCTTCGCGCTGACGTGGCAGCAGCTGAGCTTTGCCAGTCTGACGCTCATGGCCATGTGGGTCGTGCTCGCACAACGGGCGAAACGCGAGTATCTGGCGACCTTCCGGCGCAGCCTCGCCCGTCACGACGTCGAGGCGGCCGGCATTCGCACCCTCAATGCCGACCTCCAGACCATCGAACTGCTGGTGGAGGAGCTGGCGCATCCGGACGAGAAGCGCGTCCTGCACGCGATCGATTTGCTGGAGTCACTCGAGAAACGCCGGCTGATCACGCCACTGCTGCTGTATCACGGTTCACCGCTCGTCCGCGCGCGAACGCTGCGGTGTCTCGATGCGCTGTCGTCGGAGGTCGCGGCGAGCTGGCTGCCAGCCGTGGAGCGGCTGCTCGCCGACGAGGACGCCGAGGTGCGCGCCGAAGCCGTGCGCGCGATTTCGACGATCCGGGGGCCGGAGGCCGCGTCGCTTCTGCGACGCCACCTGACGGACGGCGATCCACGCATGGTCGCGACGGCCGCCGTCGCGCTGACGGCCGGATCGGATCCGAACGACCTCAGCGCGGCCACGGCCGCGCTTCAGGCGCTCGCCAGCGACGCGCGCGAGACGGCGGTCCCGGCGCGCGTCGAGGTCGCTCGCGCGCTCGGCAATGTGCCGGGTCCGATAGCGCGCGATTTGCTGATTCCACTCATGTACGACCGGAACGTGCAGGTCGCACAGGAAGCGGTCCGGAGCGCCGCACGGCTTGGCAGCGAACAGGTGTTCTTCGTCCCGGCGCTCGTGTCGCTCCTCAGGCATCGGTTGCTGAAAGTTGACGCACGAGCCGCCCTGATCGGCTACGGCAACGGCATCGTCGAGCCGCTCGCGCACTTCCTGAAGGAGGAGGGCGAAGACCTCTGGGTGCGGCGGCACTTGCCCGCGACGCTCGCGCGCATTCCGTCACAGCGCACGGTGGACGTGCTGGTCGATGCCCTGTCCGACCGCGACGGGTTCCTCCGTTACAAGGCCATCACCGCCATTGAAGCGCTGCACCAGTCCAATCCCGAGCTGGTGGTTCGTCGCGATCCCGTTGAGACGCTGGTCATGGCGGAGAGCCTGCGGTACTTCAACGCGCTCACGCTCCACGCGAATTTCGTGCACGGCGGGAATTTTGAATCCGATTCGCTCCTGGTCCGTGCGCTCAACGAGAAGCAATCGCGCAGCCGCGAGCGCGTCTTCCGGTTGCTTGGCCTGATCTACTCCCAGGGCGACATGCGTGCCGCCTGGATGGCGCTCGAGCGCGGCACGCCGACCGAGCACGCGAGCGCCGCCGAGTATCTCGACAACGTGCTGTCCGGCGCGCTCCGTAAACGCATCGTCCTGATGGCCGACGACATGCCGATCGACGAGCGCGTGCGGCGGACGAACCTGCTCTTCCGAACGCGACGCCGGACGCCTGAGGACACGCTGGCGCAGCTCATTCATGACGACGACCACGTGATTGCCGCGTGCGCCATTCACATGGCCGCGGAGCTCGGGATCGCGTCGCTGACCGATGACATCGAGTACGCCCTGGCGCACCGTGATCCGCGGGACTGGTACGTCTTCGAATCCGCATCGTGGGCGCTCGCCGCCTCCCGGATGTCTGCCGACGATCGGCGCACGCGGTGGAACGAGCCCCTCCCAACGGTCGAGCTCGCGAAACGCCTCCGCGGCGTGCCGGTGTTCGACTACGTGTCGGTGGACGAGCTGTTCCGCTTCGCCGGGACGTCGCGACAGGTGCGATACGACCGGGGACGCACGGTGTACGACGCGGGGCTCGTGCCGAACTCGCTGCAGTTTCTGATCGACGGTGAAGTCCGCGTCGACAACGGCGCGCGTATCGTGGCGCCCGGGCCGCTCGCGTTCGAGGAACTCCTGACCGGCCGGCCCCTGGGCAATGGGATGTCGGCGGTGGACGTCGCCGTGACACTCTCGCTGACGCAGGACGAGTTCCTCACGCTCGCGTTCGACAACATCGACGTGGCGCACGGACTTTTCCGGCTGGTGTTGAGCACGCGTGGCGGCGTCGACCTGAACGGCGTGACCCGTGGGGTCATGCCCGATGTCGTTCCGCAATATTCCGCGGACGGTCTGCAGCCGATGGAGCGCGCGCTCTTGCTTCAGGCGAGCCCCTTGACGGTCGGCGCCACGAGCGCCCAGGTGATGCGGCTCGCGATGATCGCCCGCGACGTGCCGCTGACGCCCGGTTCGGTGATCGTCCGCGAAACCGACGACCCGGCGATCTATCTGGTCGTATCTGGCGCCCTGCGCGTGGAGGTCCCGGGTACGGAGCCGCTGACGGCGCGAACGGGCGATGCGGTCGGCCTCTACGAAACGCTGGCCGACATGCGATTCGAAGCCAGGGTCACGGTGGCCGAGGCCGGTGTGGCGTTGCGGATCGACGACCGGGACCTGTTCGACGTGCTCGCCGCCGACGTCGAGTTGCTCCAGGGGTTGTTCAGAGCGCTTCTTGCCGTCGAGTCGCGCGCGCGTGCAGTAGAATCAGCCACTTTGTCAGCCTAGACGAAACCCGGTTCCTGTCGTAAAGGGGACGTCCATGAGAATCGCAAGGCCGATCGTCGGTGTCGCGCTGGTTGCGTTGCTTCACGGCTTGTCGACATCGGCCACCGCACAGGCGGCGGCCCCGGAGCGGGTGAGCCTGACGCCGGAGGAGATGGAGAAGTTCCTGCTCGAGGCCAAGATCGTTCGTTCTAGGCCGTCAGGCGGCGGAACCACGGGAACGCTGCGGCTCACGCTCTCCGACGGTACGGTGACCCACGATGCGTCGGCCCAGTTCGTCGAAGTCGAGCAGGCGATCTACCGCGTGCAGGGCTACACCGAGTTCAACTTCCGGGACTGCTATTGCTTCAACATCGCGGCGTACAAGCTCGCTGTTCTGCTGGGTATCGACAACGTCCCGATGTCCGTCGACCGGAAAGTGACCGGCAAGCCCGCGGCCGTCACTTGGTGGATCGACGACGTGGCCATGGACGAGGAGGGGCGTCGGAAACAATCGGCGACCGATCCCGACCCGCGACGGTTCGCGCACTATCAGTACCGTCAACGCGTGTTCGACGAGCTCATCCAGAACCGCGATCGCCACCTCGGCAACACGCTCTACGACAAGCAGTGGACCACGTGGATGTACGACCACTCGCGTGCGTTCCGTCTCAACAAGGACCTTGGCAGGCCGGACGAGCTGATCCGCGTCGAACGGTCGCTCTACGAGAACATGAAAAAGCTGACGGCCGCATCACTCGCGGCCGCCGTCGGCAGGCAGCTTCGGAAAGCCGAAGTCGAAGCCCTCATCGCGCGTCGCGACCTCATCATCAAAGCATTCGACGCCCGCATCGCCAAGGCCGGCGAAGCGGCCGTCTTGTACACATACCCATAGGAGAAGGGACCGTACGGAGGGCGCGACTCTAGTCGCGCCCTCGACGCGTCCCTACGGCAACGCAGCCGGCAACGATCCCAGCGGTTCACGCCGCTGTTCGTAGATCGCGGTCACCGCGTCGCCGCGGATCTCGAGCGCCGACGCCACGCCCGCCGGATAGAACGTTCCACCGAGCATGCCGGTGTCGATGGGGAACACGCGGTTCTCGAAGCGCGGCGCGATCGGTGTGCCGGTCACAGTCGTGTGACCGACCACGAGTGCACGCGCGCCGAGCGTTTTCAGAATCGCGCCGACGTCGGGCGGCGCCGGCCCCTGCACGAGCCCGCGATACCAGAGCGGCCCCGTCTCCTTCACTGAGAGCATCGCCAGGATCTGCTCGGGCGTGGGGTCCACGGTCGTGACGTCCTGCCGCACGCCGGCATTGACGCCGTCGCAGCCAAGCGCGGCGGTCTCCCGATCGACGCCGCCGTGCACGAACGCAACACCGTTGATCATCACCATCGCCGAATGCTGACGCAGCCAGGCCCCGTACTCGCCGGTGGGGCCGAACGCCTGGCGCATCTCGACGTAGCCAAGCGGAATCTCCTTCTGGAACTGCCGCCGGAACGCGTCGGCGTGGAACGGCTGCTGGGCGGCCCGGGCGCGCTTGGCGGCATCGGCCGAGAGGATCGCGTAGAGTCGCTCCCGAACGTCGTCGGAGTCATGCCGCCGAAACGCGGCGTACTCGGCCGCGCTCACGTCGGTCCAATGCCCCACGAGGCGCATGACTTCATGGTTGCCGATGAGCGCGTGCACCTGGCCGCCCGCGCGGGCCGCGTCGCGTTCGAGCTGCCGGAGAAAGTCCAGCACCCGCCGCGACTGAGGGCCCCGGTCCAGCACATCGCCGGTCTGCACCAGGATCGATCGTCCGCCAACCCATCTCGCGCGGCCGTCCACGAGGGCGGCTGCGCGCAGGATCGCCACGAATCGATCGTAGGCGCCGTGGACGTCACCCACCGCAACGATGCGTTCGGCGGTCTGAATGCGGCAGACGGACTCAGGCGCGGACTGCGCGGTGGTGTCGGCGGTCGCCACCGCGGCGACGGCCACGGCGAGGACCACGACCGCGTCGCGACAGGTTGGCCTCCGCATATGATTCCATTCTCGCATGCCGAAACTTCGCTACTCCGTGGCGACCAGCCTCGACGGGTACATCGCCGGGCCGAACGGAGAGTTCGACTGGATCACGATCGATCCCGACATTGATTTCGCGGCGATGTATGCCGCCTTCGGTGGCATCCTGATGGGCCGCCGGTCGTTCGAGGTGTTTACCGCGACCGGCGGCGCCGTGGGTGGGCCGATACCGACCTACGTGTACTCACGAAGCTTGCCCGTGGGCACGCGTGAGGGAGTGACGTTCGTCAACGACGCGGTGCCGCACGTCAGGACACTGAAGGCCGGTCCGGGTGAGAAGCCGTTGTGGTTGTGGGGCGGCGGTGAATTCTTCCGGAGCATGGCGGCCGCCGGACTCGTGGACGGCGTGGACGTCGCCGTGATTCCCAATCGTGCTCGGCGGCGGCATTCCGCTCGTCGCGACCCCGGGGCCGCGCCTGTCGCTGCAATTGAAGGCTCACCGGCTCTATCCGAAGACCGGGACGCTCAGCCTCGAGTACGAGGTTGTCCAAATCGGCAGTACGTAGCCCGAAACAGGGCCGCCCGTGCTAGCGTGGATGAAAAGTCAGGGCTCACCTGCGGCCATCTCCGGCCGCGGCGGTCCTGCACGGTGCAACATTGCCACGACCTGCCGATTCGGATGACTATCGCGCTCTGCACAGGTACCTGGCGGAGCGTTTCGCGGATACGGTCGTGCTGAGGTTCGACGAAATCGAAGACCTGTTGGGCTTCACGTTGCCTCCGGCCGCACGTATTCAGCCGGAGTGGTGGGCCGCCGGAGAGCCGGGTGGCACACCATCGGCTCAGGCGCGCGCATGGACTGTCGCCAACAGGGTCGCAACCCCGAACTTGATGGCGAAGAAAGTGTCGTTCGAGCGCGTCTCGTCGTGAAGCCTATCTAGAAACCCCTTCCAGCGCCCGGAAACCTCGGCTATCCTCGCGGCACCCGGCTCGTCCCTCCCCTCCGGAACGGGGTGGAAGCATGGACCCATCATCAGAAGCCGGGACCGATTCCGTCACCACTCGCGTCGTCCGTACGGTCGAGGACGGACTGATAGAAGCGATCGATCGGCTCGTTCCGCAAATCCCAGGCACGGCCAGCGTTCCGGGCCGGTGGGAACTCGAACAAATGGTGGCCGACCCTGGCGCGATTCTGATCGTCGCTGAGAGCGCGGCCGTCATTATCGGGATGCTGGCGCTCGTGGTGTTCAGGACGCCCACCGGGCTCCACGCGAAGATTGAGGACCTCGTCGTTGATGAGTACGTGGAGCTGCCAGGAACAGCCGAACGACTGATTCGGCGGGCAATGAAGACCAGCGCGAGCCGGGGCGCACGGACGGTCGAGGCGACCGGTCCTGACTCAGCGGCTGGCGTCGGGCGGATCTACGAACGGCTGGGCTTCGAACGGGTATCGGCTACGGCGTACCGGTACAAGCTGTCAGGGTGAGCTACCGTCCGGCGCCGCCTGCGGGTCTCGACGCGATGTATTCCTTCGCGAATTCCTCGAGGTGGGGAGCATTGACGAGACCCACTTTGCGCGCGTCTTCGAGCGCGCGGTCCCACGTCCATCCGTCGCGGACGACGCGCCGGATGAGCCAGAACGCGCCTACGCGGATCGCAGCAGTGCAATGGATGAACATCGGCCGGTTCGCCGGGTCGTCTGTGATCTTGAGGAATTCGTCCGCCTGCGCCGCCGTGGGCTCGCGGTACACGACCGGGATGTTGAAGTACTTCAACCCCGCCTGCTCGACGGCCTGACGTTCTTCATCGGCGCGATGCTCGCCGGGCGTCCTGAGGTTCAGGACGGCCCGCACGCCTTCGGCTTTCAGTCTCACGAAATGTTCGTTGCGGGGCTGTCCCCCGGTGCAGAAGTCGGTCGAGGCGCGGACGAAGTTCCTGATCGTCGACGTCTCGAACGACTCCTGCACCGGTGCGCCAGCTTGGGCCAGGCCAAGCACGAGAAGGATTGACGTCAGCATTGCCTCAAGCCTCAAGCCTCAAGCCCCAAGCCTGACATGATCTACTTACTCAGAAACACCTGCGTCCCGTAGGCGGTCGCGACTGCGATGTCCGGCTTGCCGTCCTTGTTGATGTCCGCCACCTCGAACGCCGAGCCGACGCCCGACCGGTTGTGCACGAGCTCGGGCACGAACTCCGCACCGCCGGGCGCCTTCGGATTTCGCACCGTCTTGTAGATGTAGATCACGGCCGGCCCGTACGGATCGGGTCCGTTGTAGGTCTCGAGGTGCGACCAGTACCGCTTGCCGACAATGAAGTCGGGAATCTTGTCGCCGTTCATGTCCGCGAAACGCGCGGCGTGCGCTTCCGAGAACACGACGTTGCCGGCGTTCTTGGTCGAGTAGTCCGTGGCGATCTCGTGTCGCTCGAACTCGCCGTTCTTCTTCTGCTCGAACCACGCCAGGCCCCATCCGTGCACGCTCAGGCTCGAGACGACGTCCGTGAGCCCGTCGCCGTTGACGTCATACACGCCCATTTCGGTACTCGCCGTACCGAAGTTCCCCTGATGGAACGCCCAGGGCGTGACGGAAGCGCCGCCAGCCGGCTGCTCGTACCACCCGCCGATGGTCACGATGTCCGCGCGGCCGTCGCTGTTGACGTCGCCGACTCCGCCGAGCCCGTGGATGTTGCCCTTCTGCCCGGCCGGGGCGACGTTGTAGACCTTCCACTCCGCCGTCGGGTTCGCCGGGTCCGGCTTGGCCCAGCCGTAGCCGTTGGCCAGGCCGAAGACCAGCTCGGGCTTCTTGTCGCCGTCGACGTCGGCCATCACGACGGCCTCGGAGTTCGGCGTCGGGAGCACGGTCGTGTGATCCCAGCGCCGCGGTTCGCCCTTCGGGTTCACGTACAGATCGATCGGCCGCGTGCCGAGCTTGCGATCCCATCCGGACGCCAGGATGTCGGGCCAGCCGTCACCGGTGAAGTCGTAGGTGAAGTTGATCATGTCGGGCGCGTACTCGGTCGCCGGGTTGTAGACCCGGTCCGTGCGGAAGATCCGGCGGACCGTGAATGACGGGCCGAGGTAGTAGAACGGGCCTGAGATGATGTCCATCGCGCCGTCACGGTTGATGTCCGACGACACGGCCGACCATCCGTAGTAGAGCTCGGTGAGCCGCTTGATATTGAAGCGCGGGTTGACGACTTCATCCGGCAGCTCCACGGCGTTGATGTCCTTCCACGCGACGTCCTTGTACCGGACTTCGCCCGTGCCGCCGACGTAAAGGCCGATCCCACCGAACTGTGCCGTGTCCTGATCGGCCAGCGGTCCCGCTGCACCCGGCCAGCTGCGGACCGTGTCACCCCAGAGATTGATCTTGATCGGGTTCCAGGCGTTTGCCGTGAGCGAACCCGCCGCGGCCGTCGCTCCCGCAGAGCCCGGCGCAGGCGTCGGTCCGATTCGGCTCCGCCCCGTCTCTTTGCCCTGCGCGTCCAGCGTCACGCGGTACTGCACCATGTCGCCATCGCTGAACGACACGTACACGCCACGCATGCCGCCGTTGGCTGTCTTCTCGCCCCGCAGCAGGACGCCGGCCTTGCACGGGGCCACGCACTTCAGGTTGGCGAAGAACTGCAGGTCCTGCAGCGGCTTGTCCATCACCAACCAGCCGCCGGCAGGGTCCGTGGCGCGGCCGATGAGCTCGCCGTTTTCAGCTTTCCACGTGGCGGGACCGACCACTCGCCAACCCGTCAGGGTCGAGCCGGTAAAACGACCGTCGGCTTGAAAGTCCGGCGGGTTCTGCGCGCCGACGCCGAGCGTGGCCAGCATGACGGCGGCAAACGCGACGACAACCAGGCGACGCGAAAATTGGAACGTCCTCATGTGCACGTCCTCCTCAAATCTCATGGGTGCGGGGGCGGGGCCACCGCCAAAAGGTGTCCCAGAGCTTACCGCAGTCCACGGGCCAGCAACCCCCGGATTGCCGAGGCGACCTCGGCTGGACGACACCTCAGTCTCCGATACCTGAGGTAGGTATACTCGGTTTATGGGAAGGATTTCGGTCCGTTATCCCACGCTTCTGTTGACCGCGATGGTCGCGACGACATTGGTCGCCCAACAACCGAATCCGCGTCAGCAGCCCGGCGCCACGGTCTCGGTGTTCGCGCCCGAGCAGCACGATCTCTACGACGGTCGATTCGTGATCTCTGCCGGTCGCATTCACATGATTGGCGGTCTGAACGATCCGGTCGGCTGGGATCACCTGGACAACGACGCCAAGTCGGTTCGCCCGGTGGATGGCACCGCGGAGATAGACGTCGACGAGAAGGCCAACACCGGACGCTTCGACGCTGCGCCTCAAGATCCCCGAAGGTGACCTTGTTCTGGCGATCGATCGCTTCAACGAGTTTTCACCCTGTCAGAACGGCGGGATCGTCGCCTACCTCCACGAGCACGGCACCGACTCCGGGTGCGGCGACAACAACTGGCCGAAGACGTTCGTCTATCTGGCCGGTTGGGGCTATGGACGAGCCACGCTGAACGGCAAGCCCCTCTACCAGGACTACGAGATGCACTTCATGGTCACGCAGGGCATCCGCGATCGGAAGACCTTGCGTGTGGCGTACCCGATGTCAGAGAAGCGGCTGCCGGCCGGGGAAGTGAACCCGGCCACGCAGCAGATCGACTTCTACATCCGGAGTCCGCAGCAGAATCCGAAGAATCGCCCGGCGCGCGAGGTGTTCCTGCACTTCTTCGGCATGGAGATCACCTGGAAGTAGATGGTTCGGGGGTGCGAGGGTGCGGGGTGCGAAGGTCGCTGGTTCGGAGGAAGGTTCGGTTCGTCAAGCTCCTTGAACCTTCGAACTCCGACACCTTACCTCCGAACCTCCGAACCTCCAACCTTCGCACTTCCGCACCTGCGCACCTCCGAACCTCCGTCATGCCACTTCGTCGACGGTGACGCGGTCCGTGCGGGCCTTTTCCCATTCGCTCAGGCTCAGACCGTGCGTTTCGAAGACCCGGCGGATCTCGCTCGGACGCCTGGCCAGCCGTTGCTCGAGCACGGGCACCATGACGGCGAACGCGCTGTCGCTGAGGACAGGTACTGCGTGCGATTCGCGCAAGCTGCTGGTTCTCTGAGACCGCAATCGTGAAACCGTCGCGGTTGTTGACGTGCAGCATCACGTGCACGTCGGAGCTGCCGTCGCCCACGTAGATCGTGCGATCGGGTGTGATGCCAAGACGCGATTCGAGCTCGTCAAGGACAGCGACCTTGCCGTAGCCGGCCGGAACGCGCGTGATCGACGAGACCTCACCGGTCGACGAGTCGTGATCGAACTCCGTGCCGAAGATATGCGCGGGCTCCACCATGCCGGCAAGCGCAGACTCGACGAGCGCGCGCGGAGCGGCCGACACCACGAAGAAAGAGAAGCGGCAGTCGTCGAGGCCCTGCGCGAGGAACTCAGCCAGCGGCGCAATGCTGCGTTTCAAGCTCACCCGCCGTCCGGCCTCGACGAGGTGCTCACGCCGCACGCCGCGGAACTCGGGATCGTGCCGAATCAGGTAGGCGAGCTCGCCGCCCTGCTGGACCAGGTTGCTCCGCGCAAGACCGTCCACTTTCTGCTCGAAGTTCGACACGCCGAGCATCTCGGCCAGCACGAGCCCCGAGTCGTTGAAACTCAGGGTCTTGTCGAAGTCCGACGCAATCAGGAAATGGCCGGCGTCAGTGGCTCGCATACCGACTCCTGATGGAACGATACTGATATAGCAACATCTGTAGCGACGATAGCTGACGGGCGCACCCTCAGTCAATCCACGAAAATGGTGCAAATATCACATTACATTGACAAAATTGGCGCTATTGTACGTCAGTGCACCACGAGTTGATATATCATTTACATGGATGAAACGTCCGGCCATGCGACCCGTCAAACACCGGGAGGTCTTCTCGGCTCTCCGAGCGCGAAATCCAGGCCGGGGCCTGGCAGCCGGGCGCCCGCTTGCCGAGTGAGGCGGAATTGGTTTCGCGGTTTGCCGTCTCGCGCATTACGGTCAGCCGCGCGGTCAGAGACCTGCAGCAGGCCGGTCTGGTCGAACGCCGGGCGGGTTCCGGAACCTTCATCAAAGGCCGTGCTCCGGCGACCGATGCCCTGACGTTCGGGTTGCTCATTCCCGACTTCGGCGAGACCGAGATCTTCGAGCCGATCTGCCAGGGCATGATGGCGTCGCCCCGCGCTCGTGACCATGCGCTGATCTGGGGAAGCGCAAGCGGCGCGGGCGTGTCGAAGGAAGAGGCGGCGTGGCAGTTGTGCCGGCAGTACATCGATCGCCGCGTCGCCGGCGTGTTCTTCGCGCCCCTCGAGCAGACGTCGGATGCCGACGAATGGAATCAGCGGATTGGCCGGGCGCTCGACGAGGCCCGCATTCCGCTCGTGCTTCTCGATCGCACGTTGCGCCCCTATCCCGATCCCGGGCGCCACGATGTCGTCGGCATCGACAATCGGCGCGCCGGGTTCGTGATTACTGATCACCTGGTCAGGCTGGGTTGCCGGCGAATCGCGTTCGTCGGTACGCGTCACGCCGCGGCGACAGTGGACGCGCGCGAGGCCGGCTATCGCGAGGCCCTGTTCGAGGCAAACGTGCCGTTCGATGCCGGCCTCGTGTGCCGCCTCGACGTCGACGACGCCGATGAGGTTGCCGCGCTCATGACGTCCGGCGGTCCGGAGGCCGTCGTGTGTGCAAACGACCGGACGGCGGCGCGAATGATGACGACACTCCGGCGCCTCGAGCGCCGGATTCCTCAGGACGTGCGGCTCGTGGGGATCGATGACGTGGACTACGCCCGCTTGCTGCCGGTGCCGCTGACGACGCTTCGCCAGCCCACGCACCAGATCGGCGACACGGCACTGTCCATCATGCTCGAGCGCGTCGCTCGCCGCGATCGCGTGCCTCGCCACGTCTATCTGCAGGCCAAGCTCGTGATTCGCGCATCCTGCGGCGCGCAGGGCGGAACTTGGCTAAGCGAGAAGTGAGAAGTGAGAAGTCAGAAATTATTCTCTTCTGACTTCTGCCTTCTACCTTCTGACTTAACTGCGATGAAGATTTCGTACTCTCCCGGTTCGAGCTCCGAGTGATCCACCTGCACAACCGCCGGTTCGAATCCCGCATCGACGAGCCAATCCAACCAATCCTGCCGGGCGAACAGACCCTGGAGGTGACGGTCGTGCTCGACATGGACTGCGCCGTTCGGCTCGCGCAGCAGGATCGCGTAGTCCACCACGAAATGTGTGTCGCCCGGATCGGGGTCGGTGGTCCACTCGAGGTACCGAAGTCCGCGGCCGTCCGGCGCGTCGTGTCCGCCGTGGCTCGACGATGGCCTGAAGTTCTCTCGAACGTGATCGGGCGCAAACAGCACCGCGCCGCCCGGTTCGCAGTGGAGGAACGCCGTCGCCATCGCGGCTCGAAGATCCCGCTCCGACGTCATGTAGCCGACCGCGTCGTGAACGAACACGGCATCGAAGCGTCGGTCGAGGCGAACAGTTCGCATGTCGCCCTGCACGTGCTCGCACTCCGGGTTGAGCCGCCGGCTGACGGCGAGCATGCCCGAGGATGGCTCGACCAGTGTCATCGTGAAGCGAGCCTTGAGATGCGACGCGTTGTTGCCGCCACCGCTCCCGAGCTCGAGCAACGTGCGAAGCGGACGCCTGGCGTGACCGAGAAGGGCACGTTGATAGATGCCGGCTTCCTCCGCGTATTCCTCGGGCGGCGACAGGAGCGGCCACCACTCCGCCAGCTCGCCATACATGGCAAGTCGGTCCATGATCGACACGTTATCAAGGTGTCGAACGTCAGAGAATTGAATCCAGCCAATGCCTAGCAGCGTTCTGGACCCCGTCTGTGGCATGACGATCGATCCGGCGCACGCGGCCGGTCAGGCCGAGTACCCGCGGGACGACGTACTACTTCTGCAACCCCATCTGCCGCGAACGTTTCGAGGCCGATCCCGAACGCTACCTCGATCCGGCGCATGCGTCGGTGGCGGCCATGCCCGGCGATTCGGCGCGCGACTACACGTGCCCGATGCATCCTGAGGTCCGCCAGCGTGGACCCGGGGCATGTCCGAAGTGCGGGATGGCGCTCGAGCCGGTGGACGTCACCGAGCATCTCGAGAATCCCGAGCTCGACGAGATGTCGCACCGCTTCTGGTGGTCCGCCGCGCTCACGGCGCCGATTCTCGCGTTGATGGTCGCGGGGATGCGGCCTGGTAGCGGCGTGATGACGTCGACTGTCGTCGGGTGGATTGAGTTCGCGCTCGCCACACCAGTGGTGCTGTGGGGTGGGTGGCCATTCTTCGTACGCGGGTGGAGGTCGATCGTCAACCGTCACCTGAACATGTTCACGCTCATCGCCCTCGGTGTCGGCGCGGCCTACGGCTACAGCGTCGTGGCAACGTTGGCGCCTGGCGTCTTTCCCCAGTCGTTTCGGATGATGGGAGCCGTCGCGGTGTACTTCGAGCCTGCCGCCGTCATCACGGTGCTCGTGCTCCTCGGTCAGGTCCTCGAGCTCAAGGCGCGGTCCGAGACGAGCGCGGCGATTCGTAACTTGCTCGGTCTGGCGCCAAAGACCGCCCGCCGCGTCGCGCTCGACGGCCTCGAGATCGACATTCCGCTCGGGGACGTGCACGTCGGCGACCACCTGCGCGTGCGGCCCGGCGAGCGCATCCCCGTGGACGGCGTCGTGGTCAACGGCCGGACGACGGTGGACGAGTCGATGGTGACCGGGGAACCGATTCCGGTGGAGAAGAGTCAGGGCACGCCGGTCACCGGCGGCACGATCAACGGCACCGGATCAATCGTGATGGAAGCCGAGCGCATCGGGAGCGACACACTGCTGGCGCAGATCGTCCGCATGGTCAGCGAAGCGCAGCGTTCACGCGCGCCGATCCAGCGGCTGGCTGACATGGTCTCCGCCTGGTTCGTGCCCTTGGTCATGGCGGTTGCCGTCGTGACGTTCATCGTCTGGTCGGTGTTCGGCCCTGAGCCCAGCCTGCCACACGCACTCGTCAACGCGGTCGCCGTTCTCATCATCGCGTGCCCGTGCGCGCTCGGTCTCGCGACGCCGATGTCGATCATGGTGGGGACTGGCCGCGGTGCGGAGGCTGGCGTGCTCGTCCGCGACGCGGAGGCGCTCGAAGTGTTCGAGAAGGTGACGACGCTCGTCGTGGACAAGACGGGGACCCTGACCGAGGGCCGACCGACGCTCGTGACCGTGCATCCGATTGGTGGACACGACGAAGCCGCCTTCCTTGCACTCGTCGCTGGTCTCGAGCGCGTCAGCGAGCACCCCCTTGCTGCCGCTGTCGTAGCCGGCGCCGTCGAACGCAAGATCGCGATTCCAAAGGTGACCGATTTTGTCTCCACGACCGGCAAAGGCGTCGCCGGCGTGGTCGACGGTCATCGCCTTGCCGTCGGCAATCGTGCGCACTTCGCCGATGCAACCGGCGAATCTCGCGAAGACCCGCCGGAAATGGAGATCGCCGCGCTGACCGATCGTGCCGAGTCGCTGCGGCGCGACGGTCAGACAATTCTCTTTGTCGCAATCGACGGACGCGCCGCCGGCCTTCTCGGCGTGGCCGACCGCATCAAACCGACGACGGCCGAGGCCATTCGCGCGCTCCAGAAGGATGGTCTGACGATCGTGATGGTGACCGGCGACAACCGGACGACCGCCGAGGCCGTCGCACGCGCGGTAGGCATCGATCGGATCGAGGCGGAGGTCCTGCCGGATCAGAAAGCCGCGGTCGTCAAACGCTTGCAGCAGTTGGGCGAGCGCGTCGCGATGGCCGGTGACGGAATCAACGACGCGCCGGCCCTTGCGCAAGCCGACGTGGGCATTGCGATGGGCACCGGCACCGACGTGGCGATGGAGAGCGCCGGTATCACGCTCGTGAAGGGCGACCTCGGTGGCATCGTCCGCGCGCGGCGGCTGAGCCGCCGGACGATGGGCAACATCCGGCAGAACCTGTTCTTCGCGTTCGTCTACAACGCGCTTGGCGTGCCCATTGCCGCCGGTCTGCTGTACCCGTTCGTCGGTCTGCTGCTGAGCCCGATGATCGCGAGCGCCGCGATGACGTTCAGCTCGGTGTCGGTGATTGCCAACGCGCTGCGGTTAGGCGGGCCGAGCTATAGTGCGCCGGGCCGACCTTAGGTCGGCGGAAGCACGTTCTTCTTCAGGAACTTGATCCCCTCCCACGCGATCAGATCGGGCGTCTTTTCGATGTCCCGCCAGATCGCCGCCGCAGAGCTGAGATCGCCAAGCGCGAAACCGAAGCTCTCGATCATCAGCCAGCCGTCGTATTTGACGTCGCGAATGGCCTGGAACACCGACGGCCATTCGACGTGTCCGCTGCCCGGGATGCCGCGGTCGTTCTCGCACGTGTGCAGATGCTTGAGATGCGGCGCCGTACGGCGCAGCGCCGCCGCCACGTTCTTTTCCTCGATGTTCGCGTGAAAGGTGTCGAAGAGCAGGCCAATCGACGGATGGTTCACCGCGTCGCAGAGGGCCACGCCGTCCTCTACGGTGTTCAGAAAATACGTTTCGAAGCGGTTGAGCGGCTCGATGGCGAGCGTGACGTCGTTCGCGACGAGCGTGTCCGCAATCGACTGATAGCCATCTATCGCACGCTGCCATTCATCCTTGGTCCGGCGTCGGCCGGGAAGTTCGCCGACAGGGCAATAGAGCGGGCCGATGACGAGACGCGCGCCCGCGTCGGCGACGGCGCGAATCGACTCGCCGAGATGCTGGACCGTCCGGCGCCGCACGTCCGCGTCGTCGCTGATGAGGCTGAGGCCGCGGATGAGCGCCGATGCCACCGTTCGCTCGAGGCCCTCGGCGTCCGCGGCCGGCGGATGGCGGCCGCCTCGAACTCGGCCGGTCGGAAGAGCGCCACCTCGATGCCGTCGAATCCGTGCGCTTTGATCTCCGGGAGCAGGTGAAAATGCGCAGGGCCGAACTCCGCGGTCCAGATGAACGTGTTGATGCCGTATTTCACGTGCTCATCGTAACCGTGTACTTGACAGCGCGTGAATGCGGCGAACAATAGGGCCAGCAGCGCTCACTGCGGAGGTTGTCCATGGCCGTCGGTTTCTCAGGTCGTCGCTCTATTGCGTTCGCGCTGGCCGCCGTTGCGGTCGTGGCACTCGCGCTGCCCGTCCGCACCGCCAACGTGCGCATCGTCCTGATCGCCGGACGGCCCAGCCATCCGGCGGGCATGCACGAATTCCGCGCCGGCTCGATGCTGCTGCAGAAGGCGCTCGCGAGCGTGCCCGGAGTGACGGCCGATGTCTACACGATGGGATGGCCGACGAAGACGGTCGATGGCAAGACCGTGGACGACAACGCCGCGCTCGACACGGCCAACGCCGTGCTGATTTTCGCGGACGGCGGCAAGGGCCATCCGGCCATTCAGGGCGATCGGATGAAGGCGATCGACGCGCTGGAGGCGAAAGGCGTCGGGCTTGGCTTTGCGCCACTACGGGGTCGAAGTGCCGGCCGGCGTGCCGGGTGACGCGATGCACCGCTGGAGCGGCGGTTACTACGAGACGAACTTCTCGGTCAATCCGATGTGGGCGCCCGATTTCCAGACGTTCCCAAACCATCCGTGACGCGCGGCGTCGGCCCCTTCGCGACCCACGACGAGTGGTACTTCAACATGCGTTGGACGCCGGACCCGGGCGCGAAGGGACGCATCACGCCTGATTCTCACGGCCAAGCCGACCGACGACGTGCGCGACGGACCGTACGTGTCGCCGCGCGGTCCGTACCCGCACATCATTGCCGACAGCGGCCGCACCGAAACGATGATGTGGGTGTACGAACGACCGAACGGCGGCCGCAGCTTCGGCTTCACCGGCGGCCACACGCACACCAACTGGGGCGACGTGAATCAGCGGCGCGTGGTGCTGAATGCACTCCTCTGGATCGCGAAGGCCGATGTCCCCGCGCGCGGTGTGGTGGACAGCATCACGGCCGCAGACTTGACGACGAATCTGGATCCGAAGACGAAGTAGGGGACAGAGCCCTTTTCCACAGATCCGGCCCAAAAGGGGACAGAGCGGCCCCGCTGCTCTGTCCCCTTTTGGGCCCAAACTGTGGAAAAGGGCTCTGTCCCCATGAACGCACTTGTCGCGCATAGCGGCGGTCCGACCGCCGTCATCAACGCCAGCCTCGCCGGGATCGTCGAGGAGGCACGTAGGCGCCCGGAGATTACACGGCTCTACGGCGCCAGGTTCGGCATCGAGGGCATGCTCAGCGGCGACTTTGTCGATCTGCGGCACAGGATCCAGCAACCCCTCGCCGTCGCCAGGACGAGCGCCTCCGCGCTCGGAACATCGCGCCGCGCTGTCACCGTACAGACTCCAACGCGTGCTCGCCGTCTGCCGCACCCACGCGATCGGCGCCGTCTTCTACACCGGTGGGAACGGATCCATGGCCACGGCGCATCGATGCGCAGGCGTCTCCGCCGCCGCTCAGGAACTCCTCGTCGTCGGCGTGCCCAAAACGATCGACAACGATCTGGCGGTGACCGACCACGCGCCCAGTCGGCCGCACGTTTCTTCGCGTCAGCCGCGCGCGATCTCGGTGCCGACAATCGGGCATTGCCCGGACTCGTTCAAGTGCTCGAGGTGCTCGGGCGTCACACCGGATGGCTCGCCGCGGCCACAACGCTGGCGCGCGCTGAACCGGACGATCCGCCGCATCTGGTCTACGTGCCCGAACGTCCGCTCGCCCTCAACAGGCTTCTCGAGGACGTACACGCCGTGTTCGATCGATCGAACCGATGTCTCGTCGTGGTCTGCGAAGGGCAACTCGACGAGCATGGCGAGCCCTTCGGCGCTGACGTCCGCATGAGCTCGCGGGGCCCGCTGGCCACCAACCTCGCGCATCGACTGGCCCTGCTGATCACCGACCGACTCGGCTTGAAGGCCCGGGGCAAAAAACCCGGACTGATCGGACGCGTGAACACCAATCTGCGATCGTCAGTCGACTTCGAAGAAGCGTGGCGATGCGGCATCGCGGCCGTCGGCGCCGCCTGTCGTGGCGATTCCGGCATGATGGTCACGCTGGAACGGCAGCCCGGTCCCGCGTACGCCGCGTGACGGGGCTCGTCTCGCTCGAGGAGGTCGCCGGCGTCGAACGGCGACTGCCGATCGAATGGATCAGCGGAAACGGTCACGACATCGAACCTGCCTATGCCACCTACGCCGCGCCGCTTGTCGGCGGCCCCGAGCACCAGGTGAGACTTCGTTGAGAACGAGGAGGACTTCGTCACAGTCCTTGATGTAGGGTGACGCAAGCCCCAGTTTCTCCATCCCTCGCAAGGC
>CAVTYZ010000019.1:0-351258 GCA_963739035.1 uncultured Acidobacteriota bacterium
GGGTGCTTTCGCCATTCGGCCCGTACTGTATAGAGAACGACGTGGACGGGACACAGATGGACGGGGGATCGGGACGCCCCGCGCTACTGGCTGCCGTGGCGGTCGCCACCTGTCTGGCCGCGACCGTTGGCCTGCTGCTGATGCTCCGCGGACCCGGTTCGGTTGGCGACGATTCGGCCGAGGCGGGATTCGCCCGCGACATGGCGACCCATCGCGCAGGCCGCGGAGATGGCAGTGATCATTCGCGATGCGACCGCCGACGAACGACTGCGCACGCTTGCCCTCGACATCATGCTGACCCAGACGGCCCAGCGAGGCGTGTTCATGGGTTGGCTCCAGCAGTGGAGGCTGCCTCAGGCGTCCTCGGGCCCTCGCATGGTCTGGATGAGGGGCGCGATCCGCGTCGTTACGGAGCCCACCGGGCGGAGCGTCTGGACCCGAGCGAATGATGGGGATGGCCACCGCCGACGAGCTCGCACGTTTGCGTGCGGCCCGCGGCGTCGACGCCGAGGTGCTCTTCCTTCAGCTCATGATCCGTCATCACGAAGGCGGCGTGATGATGGCCAAGGCGGTCATTGCCGAATCCACGCGCGAAGAAGTGATAGCCATGGCCCGGAGCATCGACGAGAGTCAGGCTGCCGAGATCGCGGCGATGATCGAGATGCTAACTGAACGGGGCGCTAAAAAGCCCCCTCCCCTCCCCCCCTCCTCCTCCCCGGCTCTCTCTAGACTCCTTTCCCTCTCCCCCCACCCCCAACCCGGTGTGAGCGCGGAACAGACGTTCTGACCGTGCCCGGGTGCGGCGGCCAAATTCTAACGCCTTTGGAGCCGTTGGCAGGCACGCCAAACGGACTGCGTCGCTTGGTCACGGCCAATGCGCTACCATGTGCTACATGCCGCAAAGGTCCCAGGTCGGTGTGCGTGAGTTGCGGGAGAACCTCAGCGTGTACCTAGCGCGCGTGAAGAAGGGTGAGCGGCTCGTCGTTACTGAACATCGGCAGGTCGTGGCCGTGCTGGCCCCGGCAGACGCCGACCGAGGGATCCGCTGGCTCGTCTGATTGCCGCCGGCCGCGCGACCGGAGCGACGCGGTCCTCTCGGCGCTGCCCGGCCGATCGCGTCGCGCTCGAAAGTGTCGTTGTCGTCAGGCGCTTCGCGAACAGAGCGACGATGCCGTCTGACGGCGTGACGGCGAGCGTTACGCGTATCTGGACGCGTCGGCGATCGTGAGGCTCGTCGTGATCGAGCCCGAAACCGGCGCGCTTGAGGCCGACGCGGCACACCCGAGCCGGCCTCGTGACGTCGCGACTGGGCATCACCGAGGTGCGCCGCGCCGCACGCCGGGCTGGCGGCCGTCGACTGGTTCAGGGCGGCGCGGAACGTCCTGGAAGCGCTCGTCGTGCTCGAGATGACACCGGCCATGTTCGACCGAGCCGCTGGACCTCTATCCCCTCCACGCTCGCGAACGGCTCGATGCGCTGCACGTCGCCGCGGCCCTCGAGCTGAATCTGCCGTCGCTCGACTTCATCACGTCCCGATGCCCGGCTCGCCGACGCCGCCCGGCGTCACGGCTTGTCGGTTGCCGTGCCGCGCTGATGTAGAAAAAACCCCCCCTCACGTGGCGGCGGGGTGCTCCTGGCTGCTCTTCGCGGGATCGAGCAGACCTGGGCCCCAACCCTGTCTGAGATGCGCAATCTGGTCCCGAATCGCATCGGGTCTCTGTGAGGCGGCACTCGACGTTACGAGCCACGCTCCCGCGCTTCGCCCGAGCACCACCGCGCCCGCCGCGTGGTACGCAAGACCGGCGAGGCCCGCGGCCATCCAGAACCCGATGCCGCTGAACGTCGTCATGATGCCAGAGCGACAAGCACCACAACTCCGCCGTCGACAGACGCCGGCGAGCAGCGTAGTGCCGGCGCCTTCCAGCGTGGCTCCTCGACGAGCGTGAGCCGCAGACGATGCGGATCGTCGTCGTCCAGAAGGGCCGGCGGGTCCTGGCCAGGCTCCGGAAAGAGCCTGACGAACTCACACACGTCAGCTCGGCGGCAGCCCGACGGCTGACGCGTACACGCGGGACGGATGGCCCGCCGGTAAATGCCCCCGGGCCAGCGTGACAGGTCGCCGCGCTCGAGCGACGCGAGCAAGTGGCGAACTGATGTTGGTGCTGTCTCGTGACGGCAGTGCAGTGTGAGGCTTCGTCGTTCGCGCTGCTCTCGAAGGGCGGAACCGAACAGTTCACGTTCAGTCATTCACGATCACCGTGGTGAAACGGCCACGGGAGGTTGGCCCTGAAACAAAAATCCCAGTCGCGTCGAACATACGCGCACGCGTGCGCATGCGCAAGCCGTTTCTGCGCTGGGCGTTCTGACGCGCATCTTTGCGCGCGGGTTGAGTAGGATATGTCCTCATGGGACATCCGGTCGGTCTCGTCCTCCCGGGCGTTGTTCTCGGCGGTTCTGCCAGGCGGCGTCGGTGAGGCCGGGGCGCAGCAGGTGATCCGCAACATCCCCTATGTCGCGCAGGGGCACGAACGGCAGGTGCTCGACGTCCACGCGCCGGCGGACGCGAAGGAGCCTGCCCGTGGTCTTCTGGATTCACGGCGGCGGCTGGCAGACCGGCGACAAGGGCCAGGTGGCAGAGAAGCCGCGGGCGTTCACGGACGCAGGCTTCGTGTTCGTCTCGATGAACTACCGGCTGCTGCCGTCCGTCGAGATGGGCGACATCGTCCGCGACGTCGCGAAGGCGATGCGCTGGGTGCACGAGCACATCGCCGAGTACGGCGGCGATCCGACGCGCGTGCTCGTGATGGGGCATTCGTCCGGAGGCGCAGCTCGCGGCCATCATCTGCACCGACGACCGCTACCTGAAGGCCGAGGGCCTGTCGCTGTCGATGATCAAGGGTTGCGTGCCCGTCGATGGCGACACCTACGACGTGCCCGCGATCATCGAGATGGCCGAGACCCGCGCGCGCGTGCACGGGCTGCCGCTACCAACCAACGGGCACCGCCAGAAGTTCGGCAACGACCCGGCGAAGCACCGCGACTTCTCCGGCCGTGACGCACGTCGCCCGCGGCAAGGGCATCCCGCCGTTCCTGATCCTGCACGTCGCCGGGCAATCCCGACACGACCGCGCAGGCCCGACGGCTCGCCACCGTGCTCAAGGAGGCGGGCATTCCGGTCACGGTCGTCGCGGCACGCGAAGCGACGCACGCGGCCATCAACGACAACCTCGGCACCGCGGGTGACCCGGGCACGAAGACGCTGTTCCAGTTCGTCGCCGAAGCGCTGAAGCGCTGAGAAAAACGGGTCGGGACGAGTTTTACGTTTCTCGTAAAAGCTCCCGAGCCCTTTGGGTCTAGTACCCGTGCCCAGATACGGCAGCATGCGGCCACAGTACAGCACCGCGAACCAACTGAACAGTGAAAGACCGCCGATGACCTTCATCGCCAGCGGCGTGTCGGCGTCCGGGTGCGAGCGCCAGAGCCTGCTGGCTGAGCCGGGTTTCAAAGAACATCGCGTTCAGCCCGGCCAGGGCGATGAACCCGACCTTGAACCACCAGACGCCGCTGCCCAGATAAAGATGCGGCTGCATCGTGAGAAACAACACGCCGGTGATCGCGTTCACGGCGAAGCCGCGATCGCGAACGGCATGAAACGCTTGACGTCGCGGATGGGAATGCCGCGAAAGAATCCCAGCAGCCGAAGGTCGAGGAAGCCGGCGCCTCCGATGAGGACGGCGAGCCCGAGAAAATGCAGGCTCTCACAGAGCGGCCAGAGCCACGTGATGTCGAAAAGCGCTTTCGACAGCGCCGTCGCCTCGATCCAGAGCGCGAAGTCCTCCACCCGGCGATCCCGTCAGCTCGTCCGGTAGGCCATGAGCCGGCCAGTCACGATGGCCACGGCCCAGAGCGCCAGCCCGCCCGCCGCAAGCAAGCGACCAGGCGCTGATCGGGCGGCGCGCCATCGGGTGCGTCGATGACGCGGCGGCGCAGGATGACCCCGGTCCACAACGCGAGCGCGATGCTACAGAGCTTCAACCCGAACACCGGATCCTGAACGCGATCGGCTGCCTGCGTGGCGAACAGCATCAGCCCGGTGATCAGGTTGATGACGAAGCCGGCCCAGACGAACCGGAAGAGCCCGCGAAACCTGTGCAGCGGGATCGCGGCGCCGACGTTCAGGAGCCGCAGATGAATCAGGATGCTGGCGCCGACGAGCACGGCGAGTCCCGCCGTATGGAGTGTCAGGACGAGCGGATAGGTCCAGATTGAGTCTGACCCGAGGAGCCAGTCGGTGAAGGGGCTCGCCTGCAGGGCGCGGAAGAAAACGCTCACTTACTTCTTGTCGTCCGCGGGTCGCGCGATGTCGTGATAGAGCCTCGTGCCGTCCGGCTTGATCGCGTAGAAGAGCGAGATCCCTTTCGAGCCGTCCTTCATCGGGTGCCCGACGAGCCGGACCGGATCGCCCGACTTATAGCTCGCGCGCGTCCACCCCTGGCGCGCCATGATGTTGATGGATCCGCCCTCGACATCCCAGGTGCCAACCGTCTGCGGATCCACTCCGGGCGCCGACTTGACGTGGATCGTGAAGTGCACGTGCGGATTCTGCCACTTCCACTCGACGACATTGCCGCGGTATTCGACGTTCTTGTCCATCTCGAACATCGCGAACGAGTGATGCGCGGACAACGACGGGTCGCCGTCGCCGCGGCGATGGCCATAAGAAACAGACGATGCACGACGCGCATGGGCTTCTCCTACTCCAACTGCTTCGGTGGCACGATGGATTGCTGCTCGATCGGGTCGCTCGCGTCGCACCATTCCTCGAGGGCGTAGCTTCCCGCCGGCACGGCGCTCCATGAAAATTTGATACGTGTGCGGCCGCTGATAGATCTTGGGATCATCCCACGTGTAGGTGATCGTCAGGCGGCGGCCATCGGCTGACACTTCGAAACGCTCTGTGAGCTTCGTCTCCGGCGTGCGCATGCCACCGGCCACGACGGCGCCGGCGGTCATGCCGACGGTCTCGACGACGAGCACGTCGCCGTCGCGGCGTCCGACGGAGTGTCCGGCCGGTGTCGGCGCCCAGTGCGACGGATGCGGCCGGCCGTCCATGTAGATGTGGCGCACGCCGCCGCGTTCGCCGGCGAAGATGATCTCGTCTTTCTGCTCGATGAAGTGGACGCCTCCCGAGTCGGGATTGAGCATCAGCGCGCCGTTGCCGCGCCCCGCGGGATTCGAGCAGGTGCATCGCGACAGCGACATACGGCACGCCGACGGGATTCGGACCGCCTCGGCCTGGCGTCGCTGGCGGGGCGCCGCCGCGTGCCGCGCCACCGCGTCCGCCGCCGCCCGCTCTTCCGCGCGCGAGCCGCTTCCGGCGTCAGCACGGCCGGCGCGAACTTGCTGGTCAAGCCGCCGAAACTACCCGCGCCGTCCACATCGATCCGCACCCAGTCGCCCTCGAGGCGGCGATTGGGTCCCGCATTGTCCGGCTGCTGGGCCGGGACGACAGCGATGGTGGCGCCTGCGAGCAAGGGCCATCACTCCCGCGAGTCGAATCGCCTGAGACCAGATCATTTACTCTTGCCTTCGAGAAACGCGGCCCGCTCGGCGTCATCGGGGATCGCAAGGCGCCCACTGTCCGCGCCTCGTAGCTCACGGGCAGCCGGTTGTAGCGAAACTCGTACGTGTGCGGCGCGCGAAACACTTTCGGATCGGTCCAGGTAAACGTCACCGACAGCACGGCGCCGTCCTTGAGCAGCCGGTACCGTTCGACGAGACGCGATGTCTCCGTTCGATAGCCGCCGCCCGGGATCGTCGTGATTCCGCGCTCGCCGTGGAATCCGATCGTGTCGACCACGAGCGTGTCGCCATCCCAGCGCGCGATCGAATCCCCGTTGGTCGAGGGATCGAAAATGTCGTTGCTGATGTGGGTGGTCCGGTTCAGATACAGATAACGCGGCGCGGAGGAATTCTCCGGCACCAGGATGACCGCGGTCTGCCCAACGCGGATGTCGAGAGGCCGTCCCGAATCCATCAGGAAAGGCATCCCGAGCAGGTTGCACCAGCGCATGGCGTGCGCATCCGCCTTGGTGCGCGCATCGATCCGTGCGCGCGTGACGGCCGGCAACAGGCTGGCCTGCGGCACTTTCCGGCTGTCGAACGACAGTTCCCAGAATCCAGAAATGCCGGGCGGTCCGGCCGACTGAGGCCCGGGCATTCCCTGGGCGGCCAGCAGAGGTGCCACGGCGCACAAGAGACCGAGCAGGACAGCGGCGCGTCGCATCACAGGACTCGAGGGATCGGCGCGGATTATGCGCCCCGTCCCGGCGCGGGTCAAATCGCGCGCCGTGGCTACTTCGTCGCTGCGGCGGCGGCCGGCGGCGGATACCAGAACGTCAGGTGGCAGCTCTCACACACGCCATCCAGATCGCTGCCGGTGGTTTCGAGACCGCGCGCGTCCTTCTGATCGATCGTCTTCAGCATCGTCATCGCCGAGTCGTGCAGCGCGTGCGCCATCGCGGTCCAGGCGGGCCAGTTGGCCAGGACGCGCTTCTCGATCTCCGCCGGAGGCAGCTCGGCTCCCGGATCGGCGTCGTCTGCCCGGAGCGTCGTGGCGTCGGCCGGCGCGATGTGCCGCCCGGGAACCAGCAGCAGATTCGTGGACTCGACGAGGGCAATCGCGTGTCGCCGGACAGCGGCCCACTCCGCGTCCGTCTTCGGCTCGAGGTTGACCGTGCCTTTGGCGTTCGAGATGGTGCCGACGGCTTCCCACATCCCTTGCGCGCTGGGCGCCACAACGGACTGCATGATGTCGCGGACCGTCGCCGTCGCCCGATACGGCGACGCCGCTTGTGTCGGTGCCGGATCCGGCGTGCGCTGACAGCCGGCAGTCACGGTCACGACGAAGGCGAAGACGGGCAGGAAGACTGTGCGCATGGGACTGGGATCGGTGTGGCGAAATGGTCGCCGATACAGCGCGAGAAAGATAGCCCAGACGCCGTCCCACGTCCTGGCCCTGCGACGACGTGCTATCTTCCGCAGGACAGCACTCACGATGAAGCTCGCGGCGGGAGCCACGATCGGATCGTACGAAGTGGTTTCCCTGCTCGGCAGCGGCGGCATGGGCGAGGTCTATCGAGCCCGCGACACCAAGCTCCGCCGCGATGTCGCGCTCAAGATCCTTCCAGAGGACTTCGCTGCAGACGACCGGCGGCTGTCGCGGTTCAAGCGTGAGGCCGAGCTGCTGGCGTCGCTGAATCATCCGAACATCGCCTCGATCTATGGCTTCGAGGATACCAGCGCCACGACGGCGCTGGTGCTCGAGCTGGTCGAAGGCTCGACGCTCGCTGACCGCCTCGCGCGCGGGCCGTTGCCGCTCGGCGAGGCGCTGGACATTGCTCGGCAGCTCACCGATGCGCTCGACGCGGCGCACGAACGCGGCATCGTCCATCGCGATCTCAAGCCCGCCAATATCGCGATCACCGCGAGCGGCACGGTCAAGGTGCTGGATTTCGGTCTCGCCACGGTCCACGAGCCCTCGGGAACGGATGCAAGCACGGCACCGACGATGGAAAAGACGATGCCGGGGACGATTCTCGGCACGCCGTCGTACATGGCGCCGGAGCAGGCATCGGGAGGAACCGCGGATCGTAGCGCGGATGTGTGGGCGTTCGGATGCATCGTCTACGAGATGCTCACCGGACGTCGAGCGTTTGCAGGCAGCACGATCACCGAGATTCTCGCGAACGTCCTGAAGGGCGAGCCCGAGTATCAGCATCTTCCCGACAGCACACCTGAAAGCATCCGTCGGCTGCTGCACCGATCCCTGCAGAAGGATCCAAAGCGGCGTCTGCGCGATATCCGCGACGCGCGACTCGAGATCGACGACGCCGCGGCGGGGAAGTCGCCTGGCGCAACGGGCCAGACCAATCGCCGATCGATCGGTCGCGAACGACTCGCCTGGGCCGCGGCGCTTGGCGTGGCCGTCCTCGTCGCCGGTGGTCTTGCGGTGCGGATGCTTCGTCCTGCGGACGCACCGCCCGAGATTCGATTCGAGATCCAGACGCCGCCGGGCCTCGACGCGTCGCTCGCCATTTCGCCCGACGGACTGAAGATCGTGTACACCGGGCTTCACAATGGCGTGTCGAAGTTGTGGCTTCGCCCGCTGGCTTCATCTACGGCGACGCCGCTTGCCGGTACCGAGGGTGGATCCGCGCCGTTCTGGTCACCCGATAGTCGATCGATTGGGTTCTTCGCAGTTCCCGCCTTGAAGCGGGTCGACATCGACGGCGGATCTCCGCGCACCATCACGGCACCGGTGCCGAGTCGCACTGGCGGCGCCTGGAGCGCTGATGGGACCATTCTGTTTGGCGCCAATCCCGCCGGGCCCCTGTTTCGCGTGTCGTCAGAAGGTGGCGAGGCCGTACCCGCGACGTCGCTCGGGCCGGGCGAACGAAGCCACGAGCACCCGGCGTTTCTGACGGACGGACAGCGGTTTCTCTTCTTCGCCACCGGCGGACCCGAGGCGCGCGGTGTGTACGCGGGCACGCTCGGCGCCGAGAGCACGAGGAGACTCATTGAATCGGACGGCCCTGCTGTTCTCACGGCGGCGGGACAACTGCTCTTGGTGCGCCAGGGAACGCTGTGGGCGCAGGAGCTCGAATCATGATCGCCTCGAGGTGAGGGGAGCGCCGATCGCCGTGGACACCGCGTTCGGCGCCGCCGTGCTTGCCGGTTCAGCAGCAGGCCCGATTGCGTTCCGCCGTTCGTCTCAGGGGAGCGTGCAACGGCGGCTCACCTGGATCGGCCGGTCTGGTCAGGTGCTGCGGGAGGTCGAGTACACCGACGGTGCTGGGATCGGACCGGCGCTGTCGAACGACGGCCGCCACCTGGCCGTGTATCGATACGTGGACGGCAACATGGACGTCTGGTCGTTCGCAGTCAACCGCGAGGCGTGGGCCCGCGTCACCGTCAATGCCGCCGATGAGATCAACCCGCTGTGGTCACCGGACGGCACCCAGATCGTCTTTGGATCTCGACGGGCCGGGCGAATGGATCTGTTTCGGCAGCGCGTCACCGGCCAGACTGGCGACGAGGAGCTGCTTCTCTCGACGCCCGAGATCAAGTTCCCCATGGACTGGTCGCGCGACGGACGATTCCTCCTCTACAACGTTCCCGACGCGAAACGCGGCTTGGACATCTGGGTGTTGCCGCTCGACAGCAAAACGCCGTCTCCAGTCATTCAGACGGAGTTCGATGAGCTCCTTCCGCAGGTATCTCCGTCGGGCGGATGGATGGCCTACCAGTCCAACCGCACGGGACGCTATGAGATTTACCTTCGTCCGTTTCCGGGGGCGGCGCGGACGTGGCGGTGTCGAATCAGGGCGGAACGCAACCCCGCTGGCACCCCAACGGCAGAGAGCTGTTCTATGTCACGGGGGACAGCCGGCTGATGGCCATCGCGCTCAGTTTCTCGGCCGATGGACAACACGTCGAGCCCGAATTACCGCGTGAACTGTTCGCGTCTCCGCGCAACCTGTCGATGGGCAACGTCAGTCGGCAGCGCTACGCCGTCACTCCCGACGGTTCATTCGTTGTGCTATCGGAAGGGGGTGACATACCGTCGTTGCCGATCACGGTCATTCTCAATTGGAAGCCGCCGGCAATGAAGGTAGATAGTGGGTTCGACGGGTGTACAGACCCAAGCCCATCACCAACGAATCTGGAGCGCGACGAGATTTCGTGGCCCTGCCGACATGGACTCACTGCCCTGTCCGTGAAACAGATTCAGCCATCCGCAGACGTAGCCGAGACGTCCGGGCGCAGATTCCCACGTCACCTCGTGGCCTTCTGGACTCGACTGCTTCACGTTCGGAACACGTAGTTGCGTGTCTGTCAGACGTGACGAGTTGAGAGACTCGAAACTCGCGCTGGCACGAACACGTCACAATTGAGTCGAGCGTCAGTTCTTGCACATTAAGTCGTGTCATTTCTTAGGCGCCTTCCGCACGCCATTCACCCGACCACTTTTCGAGTATGTCGCTGCCTCACGTGTAAGACCGGCCCGTCAGCGTCGACTTTCAACACATGCCAGAGGTGTCCGCATTGTCGCAGCGGTAGTACCAGACGCTCGCAACCTTGCTCGTCTCGTCAAGCAGACGGGAGGTTTGGGTGTCACAGTGCGGGCAGGGACGAATGCGCATGGGAACCACCTTGCGCGCCGTAGGCGCGGACTCTGGTGGTCGCCCGTCCTCCAAGAGACAGCAATTCAGGAGAGGTGGCCAGTTTAGCGTACCGGCAGCCGACGCGTCGGCTTCGCACTTCAGAATCAAGGCAAGACGTGGTCGTCCTCTACCGTTTCAGGTACTCGTCCACGTTCATCGCCAGCACGTCCAGCGGGACGTTGCCGCCCCCCACGACCGTGTCGTTGAACGCCTTGAGATCGAATGTCGCACCGAGCGTGGACTGCGCCCGCTCGCGCTGGCGGCGGATCTCGCTGTGGCCGATCTTGTATCCGCACGCCTGGCCCGGCCACGAGCAGTAGCGATCGACTTCACCGGTCACTTCCTCGAGGCCGTTGCCGCTGTTTTCGTGGAACCACGTGATCGCCTGCTCCCGCGTCCAGCGCTTCGCGTGGAGGCCCGTGTCGACGACCAGCCGGCAGGCGCGGAAGGCGATGGACTGGAGATATCCGAGACGCCCGACAGGATCGCCCTCATACGCGCCGAGCTCGGCCGCGAGCTGCTCGGCGTAGAGCGCCCAGCCTTCCGAGTACGCGTTGAATGAAAGCAGCGTGCGGATGAGCGGCAGCTTGTGCGTGTACTCCTGCTGCCATGCGTGTCCGGGAATCGCTTCGTGAAACGTGAGGTCCGGCAGGCTGTACCTGTTGTGCAGCTTCGTCGTCCTCAGATTGATCCAGAAACGGCCTGGGATGCTGCCGTCGATCGAGCCGCCGCCACCATAGGCCGCGGGTGCGCCGGGTTCCTCTTCGGGAGGGAGGCGCCGCACTTCCACGTTGCCTGCGACCAGCGTGTTGAAGGCGCGAGGCATCTGGCTGCGAATCCACTCGAGGCGCTTCTGGATCTCCGCCAGGA
Organism: uncultured Acidobacteriota bacterium; assembly: GCA_963739035.1. GTDB lineage: Bacteria > Acidobacteriota > Vicinamibacteria > Vicinamibacterales > SCN-69-37 > CAVTYZ01. The sequence goes on from CAVTYZ010000019.1 coordinate 11,097, forward strand.
TTTCGGCGCGTCCGGCGTCGTTGTCCGGATAGAGGAAGCGCGGATCCTCGCCGAGCGCGACCATGCGCTCGCCAACCGTGCCACGCGTGTAGCCGAGCTGTTTCAGGATGCCGTCCATCTCCGCGTGCAGCGTCTTCAGCTCTTCGAATCCGAGCTGATGCACTTCGTCCGGCGTGAGGTTGGTGGTCGTGGCCGCGCGCAGCGCCCAGCGGTAGTACTCGTCGCCCTGCGGCCTCGCCCACATGCCGGCGTCGTTTGTCGCGACGGCGCGCTGGCGCGGAGCTCGGCGATCTGCCGATCGAGCGCGGGCGCGACAGACTGCTGCGGCAATCGAATTCGCCCGCGCCGCCCAGTTGCCGGGAATGTCCTTCGTCCGCCGCTCGATCGACTCGACGAGCCCGCCGCCCTGGCGCGCGCTCTTCGCTGAGGCTTCGAGCTGGCTCAACGCCTTGTCCAGGAGAAATGCCGGAGGCACGAGACCCTTCGCCCGCGCGGCCTGGATGCGGCCCAGTTCGCCGTCGAGCTCGGCGGGAAATGACTCGAGCCGCGCCAGATACGCGTCCGCGTCCGCGGCATCCTTTATGACGTGTTCGGCGTCGAGGAATCGCGGGATGTCGAGATACGCCCCGACGTTCTGAATGACGACGTAGGGCGTGTTGCGCCAGCCGCCGACGGCGACGTCGCCGTAGGGCAGCGCGAAGCCGTCGAGCGCGACTTCGTAGGCGCTTTTCACCACCGCGACGCTGGTGCGCGCCGTGTGAGACAGCGTCGACGCGTCGATCGCATTCACGCGCGCCAGATCCGCGCGAAGCGTCGCGGCAATGCGCTCCTGTCCGGCGGCCGATCGGTCGCTGAGCCGTGATCGAAGCGCCCGGCGCTCATCCTTGTCGATGCCGAGCGACGTCGCGCTTTCGGGAGAGAGCTGCAGCAGGTGTTCGGCGATTTCGTCGAGCATCTGGGTCACGAGCACTTCTTTCTCGGCGGCATCGGCGCCAGCACCGGCTTCGCGAGAGCAGCCGGGAAGGAAGGGGACTGCGGCGCTGGCCGCGAGGGCCGCGAGAGCTTGGCGGCGAGAGACGGTCAATTTGGACACGGTTCGGGCGTGTCCATTATTTCCCGTCGGAAGGCAGGCAAGGTAAAAGCGCGGGTCCGAACGGCTTAGACTGAGGTCATGACCCACCACGACGCTTCCAAGGTCGACCTGTTCGCCGCCACCGCCGTGCAGCCAGTGGAAGATCGGCCTCGACCGGCTCAACAAGACGTTCGACGCCATGAGTGACGAGGAGCTGCAGCAGGAGATCGCGCCAGGCAAGAATCGCATCTTCTATCTGCTCGGGCATCTCGCCGCGGTGCACGATCGCATGTTGCCGCTCCTCGGCCTCGGCATTCGACTTCATATCGAGCTGGATCAGGATTTCCTGACGAATCCGGACCGGGCGATGCCCGATCGGATCTCGGCCGCCGCGCTTCGTCAGGCGTGGACCAAGGTCAATGACACGCTGACACGCGCCATGGAGGCGCTGCCCGCGGAGGCGTGGCTGGAAAGGCACGACGCCGTGTCCGCGGAGGATTTCGAAAATGAGCCGCTGCGCAACCGGCTGTCGGTGCTCTTGTCGCGCACCGCGCACGTGCAGTTCCACGCCGGTCAGATCAGGCTGGTCAGGAAGAGCTGATGACCCGCTCGGACCTCGTCGCCAAGCGACTCGCCTACATCGAGCGGCAGAAGAGGCTGCACGCCGACGCCGTCAACGTGGACCTCAACCGCAAGCCCGCAGGGCACCGGTCCCGCGAATCGCGATGGCATGCCAAGGCTCCCGGTCGGCCAGCGCGACGTTCCAAACTGGCCCGTCCTCGATCTCGGCGATGTTCCGGACGTCTCGCTGTCGTCATGGCGGCTCGAGATCGCAGGGGACGTCGAGAATCCCGTCACGCTGACGTGGGACGACTTCATGGCGCTGCCGCAAACGGACGACGTCAGCGATTTTCATTGCGTGACGACGTGGAGCCGCTTCGACAACCAATGGCGCGGCGTGCGCATGCGCGATCTGGCCGAGCTCGTGGTGCCGAACGAGCGCGCGCGGTACGTGCTGTTCACCGGATACGACATCTATCCCGGCACCGACATTCCGTACACGACGAACCTCCCGCTCGCGCGCGCGACGGAAGACGATGTGCTGCTCGTGCACACGTGGGAAGGGCAGCCACTCCCGCGCGAGCACGGCGGTCCGGTCCGCGTGATCACGCCGAAGCTGTACGCGTGGAAGGGCGCGAAGTGGGTGCGCCGCATCGAGTTCCTCGCCGACGATCAGCCTGGTTTCTGGGAAGTGCGCGGCTACTCGAACACGGCCGAGCCGTGGCTCAACGACCGGTACAGTGGTGATTAAGGCGGTACTGGTCCTGTACGTCCTCGAGGTCCTGTTGGTGCTGTAGGCGAGTGCTTTAGGTGCGGTGGGTTCTTCCGGACGAACCCGAGCACGGCACTCGCCCGACAGCACCTGCAGGCCGATGGCTGTCCACAGGCTTCGGTCTTGGAGAGGTGTAGGATTCGTCTGTCCACAAGGAGGCTCGGTTATGGATGCCAGGAGTCGGCGGCGATTCGTCAACAGCATGATGGCGGCGACGGCCGCGGCCATGAGCGGATCGATGGTGTTTGGCGCTCCGCAGCAGCCGCAGGGGCAGGCACCACCAGCCACGGGTGGCGGAAGAGCCGGCGGGCCCGCGCGTCCGCCGCGACCAAGACCGTCGGGCATCGCCTGGATCTCCGGAATCGGGATCGGGCAGCAGCCCGGGTGGACCAACACGTGGGACCTGAAAGATCACACGCGGCTGACCATGGACAACGTCAAGACCGCGGTCGAGCGCCTCGGCGGCACGATGAACGACTTCCTCTACTTCCAGGTGTTCTACTGCCTGCATCTCGACGACAGCAAGCCGATGCTGACCGGCAGTGCGGCGTTCGCGGCGTACCAGAAGGGGTACGAGGACCTCAACAGCGTCTACAACACGTACTTTCAGGGGACGACCTACGGGCCGCCGCCGCGATCGTGCTTCGCGTTGACGTGGATTCCGGGCCAGTCGCTGATTGAAGTGGTGGGCGCGGCGTATATCGAGTCGAGTGCGAAAGCGCCGGCCTAGGTCTCGGCTCACCAGTTCAGGAACAAACCAAGCTCCTCGACGAATCGCGACCAGGCCGGTTCCTCCTCGAGCATGAGGTGATTCGCGCTCGGGAGTGACACGTACGCGCGCCCGGAATCTCAGCCGCCAGAAAACGGCCGTGATCCGGCGGCACCGCGTGATCGCGATCGCAATGGATGACGAGCGTCGGCGTCTTCACCTGCGACAGGAGTGGTCGAACATCGATGTCGTCGTCGCGCTCCATGAGCCGTGCCGCGTTTTCCGGCGACGTGGACACCCGCTGGAGCTCGTCGAGCCATTGCTCGTGCTCCGGCGTCGCCTCAGGGATGAACCGACACGTGAACGTCTTGCAGAACGCCGGGTTATTGAGTCCCCACCCGAGGCGTACCAGGCTCGACAGCGCGCGACGCGCCTCGCGTTCCTGGGGCGTGCCGACGTGTCTCTTTCCCGCCGCGAACGCGCCGTAGAGCACCAACTGCGTGACGCGCTCGGGATGCTTCACCGCGTACGCGATCGCGATAGGACCGCCACGAGAGATCCCGAGCAGCGGAAATCGTTCGAGCCCCGCCGCGTCAACGACCGTTTCGAGATCGCGAATCCACGTGTCGAAGTTCACATCCGCCACGTCCCGCTGGGACATGCCATTGCCGCGCTCGTCGTAGCGGACGAGCCGGTGATGAGCGGAGAGCGCGCGGTACCAATGGCGCCAGATCGGGCTGCCCCATTCGAAATCGAGGTGAGTCAGCCAGTTTGACGCCTTGACGAGCGGCGGTCCGCTGCCGGCCGTGGCATACGCGAGCCGGACACCGTCGCTCGTCGTGCAGTACCGGATGTCCTGACGCGGCTTCGCGGTTGACGGAACGGCGGCGCCGGTCTCTCCGGCGGCCGCGTCGACCGGAGCGGCGAAGCGGTAGCCCACGCGCGGCACGGTCTCGATGTACTGCTGGCCCGTGGCTTTCTCGCCCAGCGCCTTCCGCAGCACCGACACGTTGTGATTCAGGTTGTTTTCCTCGACCGTCGTCTCCGGCCAGATCCGGTCGAGCAGCGTCTGCTTCGTGACCAGCCGCCCGGCATTCTCGACGAGCACCAGGAGCGTGTCGAACACCTTCAGACGCAGCGGGATCACCTCACCGCCGCGCGAAAGCCGGCGCTCGCGGACGTCGAGATGAAACGGTCCGAACCGGTACGCGGTGTCGGCCACGAAACGCACCTCAGGAAAGTTTCAGAAATGAACCAGCGTTCTCAAAGGACGCCTGCGCACGCTCGATTCTAGTCTCTGGGTTGCGCGGACCGAAACCCGCGAGAAGGGTCAAGACAATGCCGAAACTGCTTCCCGACCAGAGCTTTTACCCGTCGCCGACGATGGCCATGCAGGCCCCGGCGGAGACGCTCGCGTACGTGGCGCTGCTCAATCCCGACCCGACCGTCAACGACGCCCTTGCGGTGCTCGACGTCGATCCCGCGTCGCCGGGATATGGCGCCCAGATCGCGCGCGTCGACATGCCTATCGCCGGCGACGAGTTGCACCACTTCGGGTGGAACGCGTGCAGCTCGTGCCTGTGCCCATACTCGCCACACCCGCACATGCAGCGGCGCTATCTCGTCGTGCCCGGCATGCGATCGTCTCGCATCCACATTCTCGACACCGCGCCGGACCCGCGGCAGCCTCGCCTCGTCAAGGTGATCGAGGCGGAGGAGATCATTCGAAAGACCGGCTACAGCCGTCCGCACACCGCGCACTGCGGGCCGGACGGCATCTACGTCAACGCCCTTGGCAACGCCGACGGCAACGCGCCCGGCGGCATCTTCGTGCTCGACCCCGAGACGTTCGAGATCAAAGGCCGATGGGAGAAAGATCGCGGACCGCAGCAACTGTCGTACGACTTCTGGTGGCACCTCGGTCACGACACCATGATCACGAGCGAGTGGGGCACGCCGAACATGGTGGAGAACGGCGTGATTCCGGAACTGCTCCTCGCCGGCAAGTACGGCAACGCGTTGCACGTCTGGGATCTCAACGGTCGCCGTCACCTGCAGAAACTCGAGCTCGGTCCCGAGTATCAAATGGCGCTCGAGCTGCGTCCCGCGCACGATCCCAACGAGACCTACGGCTTCGTCGGCGTTGTCACCAGCCTGAAGGACCTGTCGGCGTCGGTCTGGATGTGGCACAGGGAAGGCAGCGGCCGAAGCGCGACCTGGCGCATTCACAAGGCGATCGAGATTCCAGCCGAGCCGGCGGCCGCCGACGATCTGCCGCCGATTTTCAAGGGTTTCGGCGCCGCGCCTCCGCTCGTCACCGACATCAACCTGTCGCTCGACGATCGATTCCTCTATGTCTCGTGCTTCGGCACAGGCGAACTGAAGCAATTCGACGTGTCCGATCCCTTCAACCCCGTCGAGACCGGCTCGGTGAAGCTCGGTGGCATGGTTCGTCGACAGCCGCACCCGGCGCGTCCGGAGCAAGCGTTGAACGGCGCACCGCAGATGGTCGAGATCAGCCGGGACGGCAAGCGCCTCTACGTGACCAACTCGCTCTATCGCACGTGGGACGACCAGTTCTATCCCGACGGCGTCAAGGGCTGGCTGGCCAAAGTGGACGTCGGGCCGAATGGTGGCATCGCGCTCGATGCCGCCGGATTCGTGGAGTTCGACGGCATGCGTCCCCACCAGGTCCACCTCGAAGGCGGAGACGCGAGCTCCGATTCGTACTGCTTCTCGTAGGAGGTGTGCCATGCCAGGCGAGATGACTTCGTCGTGGGCGATGCTGATGGCGCTCGGAGCGTTTCATGGCATCAATCCCGGAATGGGCTGGCTGTTTGCGGTGGCGCTCGGGATGCAGGAGCGTCGTCGCGGTGCGGTGATCCGCGCGCTCGTGCCGCTATGCGCCGGGCATGCGCTGGCGGTAGCGGGCGCGATCGGTGCCGCGCTCGCGATTGGATTCGCGATCCCTCCGGCCTGGCTCCGCTGGCCGATTGCCGGCGTCCTCGTCTCGCTTGGCGCGCTCCGCCTGTTTCGTCACCGGCACCCGCGTTGGGCGGGCATGCGCGTGAGCATGGGCGGACTCACGGTGTGGTCGTTTCTGATGGCGACCGCTCACGGGGCCGGGCTCATGGTGGTGCCGGTCTTCATTGAAATGTCGGGATGTCGATGCCGGGAGCGGGGGAGCACGCGCACCACATGGCCACGGCACACGCGGGCGCGAGCGCCGCGTTCTTCGCCACCGGCCTGCACGCCGTTGGCTATCTGGCGGTGACCGCGTTCATCGCGGTCCTGGTGTTCGAGAAGCTTGGCGTCGGCATCCTGCGCCGTACGTGGTTCAACCTCGATCTGATCTGGTCGGCCGTGCTGGTCGCGACTGGCGTGCTGACGCTGACGCGGTAGGGCGCGTCAGCCGATGTGCACGCGACCTGACGGGCTCCCGGTCCGCGCGACCGTAGCCGATCCGATCACACCATGAAGGCATGAAGCTTCTTCATGGCTTCATGGTCTTGCACGCGGTGCGGTGGGCTCGCGGAGTTCATTTTGGACTCACGCGTCGTGCCGCAACTCGGCAGCTCACCATGAAGGCATGAAGCTCTTGGGATGCGACCTTCATGGCTTCATGGTGAAAACATCTGTGGTCACTTCCATTACGGGCCGGAACCCCAGGCAGTCCGCGGTGCCGCCTTCGTCCCACTCACCTGGGCCGGCGTGACGCGCGGACACGCGCACCCGCTCGACGCTCATGCACCATCCACCGCCGCGATCCGCGCGACGTTGCTGACGAGCGGGGTCGTACCAATCAGCCACCCACTCGAACACGTTGCCGGCCATGTCATAGAGACCGTAGGCGTTGGGCTTGTAGCTTCCGACACGAACCGGCCCGCGCTGATTGAAGTTGGCGTCGTCCGGCGACATGGAATTGCCGTTCGGATATCGCTGTCCTTCCGCGCCGCCTCTGGCCGCGCGCTCCCATTCCGCTTCGGTCGGAAGTCGCGCGACGACGCCGTGCTTTCGGGAGAACCAGTCGCAGAAGGCCTTGGCGTCTTCCCAGGTGACGCTGACCACGGGGTGGTCGTCGCCGAGGCCACTCGATCGGCCCGCTGGATAGCGCGCGTCGTCAAGAAACGCCTTCCACTGTTTGAATGTGAGTTCCGTGCTGGCCATCCAGAATGGGTTCACCGTCACGCGGCGCACCGGCCGCTCGTTGGGCTGGCCGTCGCCGGCGGTGTCGCCCATGGTGAATTCACCGCCGGGAATGGCCACGAACGTGATTCCGCCGAGCACGCGCGTGGACTGGGCGTCGAGCAGCCCCTGCAGCAGCACGAACCCCACGAAGCCCCCCACGAACCAAATGACGAGAGCACCGGCTCGCATCTTTGCTTCCATTCTAGATACCGAACGCTCCGCGGTCGTGCGTTAATATCGCCTTTCCGACAGCCAACTCGCTCTGGGCCAAATCAAGGGGTGTTGCATGGAAACGCATACGAAGGTTCTGGGTGTCCTGAACATCGTCTCCGGCGTTTTGGGCTTGTGCATCGCGCTCGTTCTCGTGCTGGTGTTTGGTGGCGTATCGGCGCTCGTCGCGGCCGAGGGGGATGCCGATGCCGTCCTTGCCGTGCCGATCATCGGTCTGACGGGCATGATGGTCGTGCTGTTCACGGTCGCGCTGTCGCTGCCGTCGATCATCATCGGGTGGGGCTTGTACCGGCTGCGGCCGTGGAGCCGCATTGCGGGCATCGTGCTCTCGATCGTGTCGCTGATCTCGTTTCCGTTTGGCACGATCCTCGGGGTCTATGGCCTGTGGGTGCTCTTCTCCAAGGACGGCCAGCGGCTCTTCGAAGCGACTCCGGCGACCTGAAGGTCGGCGTCGATTTCCGCTAGAATCGGCGCTGCTACCCCGACACCCTGGCTCCGAGGTGCTGAGATGCGTAAGACAGCGATCCTCCTAGTTGTCGCGCTTTTGCTTTCGTGTTCGTCGATGCCGGCGTTCGCGCAGGCCGGATCCAAGCCGGCGCCAGCCACGCAAAAGCCCGCACCCGCCACCACGAAAAAACCACCGGCGACCACGAAACCGGCGCCCACCGCGAAGCCCGCTGCGCCGGCGGCCAAACCCGATCCGCCACCACCTCCACCACCGCCGCCGTCAGACGTTCGATTCAAGTCGAAATACACGACCGGCGATCAGGTGACCGAGAGCGTCACGTACGTCAGCGGCGCGCGGGAGCGATACGACCTCGGCAACATGATCCTGATCCGGCAGCACGACCTGAAGCGTTCGGTGCAGATCAGCGTCGACGCCAAGACATACCTCATCGCGCCGGAGGTCGAGAGCGCCGCCGCTCCGGCGCCGACGGGCACTGGCGTGGTTCTCGTCCAGACGACCATCAACGACGCCGGGGAGCGGAAGACGATGTTCGGGCAGGAGGCGCGCCGCGTGGCGACGGTGCTCGAACGCCTGCCGCAGGCCGGGGCATGCGACCAGACGAAGCAGCGGATCGAAACCATCGGGTGGTACATCGAGCCACCGAAAACGATGGCGGCGCAGCCGCCGGCCCCGCTTCCGCCGGGCGGTGGATCCTGCCGCGACGAGGTGAAGGTGTCGCGAGTCGGCGACGAAACCCTGATCGGATTCCCACTCAGCTACACGACGACCCTTCCAGGGGCCGATGACAAGCCAATCGTGATGCAGATGGAAGTGACGGAGTTCGAGGTGACGAAGCTCGACGCGGCGCTGTTCGAGATCCCGTCAGGGATGACCGAGGTGACGAGCGGACAGGACCTGGCGAAGTCGGTCAGCGACGCGAACGAGGTGAAGCTGGCGGCGCCGCCGGCTGAGGCGGTGCCCCCGAAGAAAGCCGGCGTGACCCGCGTTGCCGTGCCCGAGCTGCTGAACAAGACGACGCAGGAGGTTGACACGCGCGCGCTTCGCACTCAGCTCATCGCCGAGTTGGCCGAGCAGAAGGTCGAAGGGATGCCGCTCGCGGCCGCGCCGCAGGCGGAACTGGACGCGCAAGCCAAAGCGCTTGGCGCCGACTACCTGCTCGTCGCGCAAATTACCGAGCTCAAGGCCTCGAAGCCCGGCGGCCTCGGACGACTGGTGAGAAAAACCGCGGGGGAATCCGCCGAGAAAGACGTCACTGAAGCAAAGCTGAACGTGCAGCTCGTGCCGGTCGGCGCCGCGAAAGCGAAGATGTCCACGACGACCGACGGCAAGGACGGCGGCGTGGGCTTCAAGACCGGGCTTCGTCTCGCGCGGGCCGCGGCGATGATGTATCTGCGCTACGCGAGCCCGCTGTCCTCGATGAACAGCATGGCGATGATGAACATGGGCGGCATGTCCGCGCTCGGCAATCCAGGACTGATGCAGATGCAGGGCGCCGGCGTGATGGGGACTGGCCGCAGTCTCGACCGCACCGCGGGGGCTGCGATGTTCATGATGGACGCGATGGCCACCGGATCGTCGGCCGGAATGGCCGGTGGCCCTTCGTTCGACGCGTCGCTGGCCGAGGCGATCGAAGGCGCGGCCCAGAAGACCCGCGAGAGTGTGAACCGCAAGTAGGATGACCGAAGGCATGAAGGGAGGTTCTTCATGGCTTCATGGTGAGCCGGCTTTTGGGAGTTGCGTGGAAGTCGTTCTGGCAGGTCGTACCGGCTCGACCTGTACTTATTATCGGGCACCTTTCGCCTTCGAACAAGACTGTTTCTTCCGCGCCGACGCCGGTATTATCGCCGGCCCCATGAACAACACCCTTGCTCGCGCGGTTCAACAACTCCCGCCTGAGGAGCTGCACCGGCTCATCAAGACACGTGGGCTCCTGGCCTCCGGCGATCTCATCGCGGTAGCCACGCCGCAGCAGTTGCAGCGCGTCCTCGATCTGGACCTGTGGCGTCCCGCTCGACCCGGCATGGACCCGGTGCTCGATCCGAATCGCTTCGCCGAGTGGGTCGAGATGCTGGTGGAATCGGACGCGGCGACCGCGCTGCAGACACTCGCGAACATGGACGATTCCCTGGTGACTGCCGCGATCGCGCAGCACGTGCGGGTGTTCGATCGCGCGTCCGTGCCAGACGTCAACCCGGCCGACTGCGAGGTCGGTGGTTACGTCGTCGAGGCTCGGCGCGGTGACACGTGGGGCACGATCGTCCGTCTGCTGCAGTGCCTCGCCAACGAGAGTCCCGGCTATTTCCATCGCGTGATGCGTGGATGCCGGAGCCTGTCGAACTCGAAGCCGGAAATCGACGGACTGCACGGTCTCCTCACCGACAGCGAGCAGCGCATGTTCGATCTCGCGGCGGCCCGCGCAGAGCGTCAGGAGCAGCAGGGGTACGTGACTGCCGCCGATGCGCGCGCGTTTCTGCAGGCCGCGCGAGAGCTCCGGCTGGGCGGTCCCACGGCACCGTCCACCAGTCCCGTCGCGCTGGCGTACTTTCGCGCCATCGAGTGGACAGCGCCGCCCGAGCCCGCCGGCGGTGATCTGACGACGCGCCCGCAATCTCAGCTCGCGGCGCCGGGCGCGGCGAGCCGTTTCGCGAGGCTCCGGACCTTCATGGAATTCGGCGCTGGGACTGAGGAGCTCGCGTTTCTCGCGAACGCGATCGCCGCGGGATGTGCCGTCCAGATGCGACCGTTGACGCCGCTGGAGGCGTCGGAGGCCGCGGCCGCAGTCTGCAATCTCGGCCTCGAGAACTGGCCGGTCGAGTGGCGGCAGGAGAGCCTCATCGGCGTCTTTCAGGTCGGGTGGAGCGTCCTGTATAAGGACGTGTGCATGCACGCGGCCGAGGGGCTGATTCACGCAGCCGCCGAGTCGCGGACGAGCGACCGCGAGGTCAAGGCCGGGCTCCGAACGCTTCGGTTCAACCTCGCGCGGCACTGGCGCGCCGGAGCTCCGTGGCTCGCCCGGGAGGCGCTGGACGTGATCTTGTTGCTGGATCAACCGGCGTGGGCGGCGTTGCTCGGGTTGATTGCCGAATTTCCGGTGATACACGCGGGCGTGCGAGTGGCGCGCGGTTCGGCGTCGCGTGCGGTCGATTCCCACGCCTTCGAGTTCATCTCGGAGAACCGCCAGGTCGATGCGTACGGGACTTCTTGGAGCGGCTGCTGGAACGACTACGCGACTGACTTGGCTTCGGGCTCGAGGCCAGGGGCTAGGGGGCAGTGGGTCAGGGTATGAGAGTTGCCGCGTTACTCGTCGCTCTCTTCACCATCGTTGTAGGCGTAGGCGGCCTCATTTCGCCCGAGAGCGGGACCGAGATTCGACGGCTGTACTTCGCCACGCCTGGGCGACTCTATACCGCCGGCGCTATTCGGGTTGCCATGGGGCTCGTCGTGATCCTGGCTGCCGCGGCCTCTCGTGCGCCCAGGACTCTGCGCGCGCTGGGAGTTGTGATGTGCGTGCAAGGACTCGCTGCCACACTCATGGGGCCTGATCACGCGCGAGCGATTCTGGAATGGGAGACGATGCAAGGAACGGCGCTCCTGCGGGTGGGTGCCGCAGTGGCTTTGGCAGCCGGTGTCTTCATGGCGTTCGCGGTGACAGGCCGCCGCCGAGCCCTAAAGCCCTAAGCCTTGAGCCTCAAGCCCCAAGCCCCAAGCCCAAAATCAGGCGTATGATGCGCCAAAGCCCATGTCCAGCATGCGCACGGCCGCGGCGGTCGTCGTGTTCGGGGGTTTCGGCGCCCTCCTGACGGCCGGAGGTGTGCGCGGCACGCTCGAGGCACAGCAGGCGCCTGCCCGTAAGCCCGCGCCGCCTGCCGCCGCCAGGTCCACCTCGTCGGCCGCGCATCGCGATCTCGTGAACGACTACTGCCTCGATTGCCACGACAACAACCAGAACGAGGCGGGCCTGTCGCTCGAGGCGATCGCGGCGACGACGTCGCCGCACACGCGGACGTCTGGGAGAAGGTCGTCCGGAAGCTGCGCACGCGGCAGATGCCGCCGGTCGGCGAGCCGCGGCCGGACGAGGCGACCTACGACGCGGTGGTCGCGTCGCTCGAGAACGTCGCTCGACCGCGCCGCGGCGGCGCAGCCGAATCCCGGGTCGAACGGCGACGCATCCGCCGGCTCACGCGCACCGAATACCAGAACGCGATCCGCGATCTGCTCGCGCTCGACGTCGACGTCGCGTCGCTGCTGCCGGCCGACGAGTCGAGCTACGGCTTCGACAACGTGACGGTCGGCGATCTGTCGCCGACGCTGCTCGATCGCTACATCTCGGCCGCCGAGAAGATCAGCCGGCTGGCGGTCGGACGTCCGAGCCGCTCGCCGGGCGGCGACACGATCAGGATTCCGCCGGACCTCACGCAGGAAGAGCACCTCGAGGGCCTGCCGCTCGGCACGCGCGGCGGCGTCGTCCGTCCCGTACACGTTTCCCGCAGGACGGCGAGTACGAGATCCAGATTCGGCTGCGGCGCGACCGCGACGAGAAGGTCGAAGGCCTGAGCGAGCCGCACGAGCTCGAGCTCCTGCTCGATCGCGCAGCGCGTCCAGCTGTTCACGGTGAAGCCCCGTCGCAGGTCGCGGGTCCCGAACGAAGCGCCGTCCACGAGACCGACGATCACCTCGAAGGTCCGCGTGCCGGTCAGGCGGGGCCGCACGTGCTCGGCGTCGACGTTCATCAAGAAACCGTCGGACCTGCTCGAGACGCCGCGGCAGCCCTACCAGGCGCACTTCAATTCGTACCGGCATCCGCGGATCCAGCCGGCGATCTACTCCGTGTCCATCCTCGGCCCGTTCGACGCGAAGGGCCCCGGCGACACGCCCAGCCGCCGGCGGATTTTCGTCGTCGCGTCCGGCGCGGTCCCGCCGAAGAGGACCGCGCCGCGAGGCAGATCCTGTCGACGCTGATGCGGCGGGCCTACCGGCGGCCGGTGACGGAGGCCGATCTGCAGCGGCCCGCTGCGCGCTCTACCGGAAGGCGCGCACCGACGGCGACTTCGACGCGGGCATCGAGATGGCGCTGTCGGGCGTGCTGGTGAGTCCGCAGTTCCTGTTTCGCGTCGAGACCAGACCCGCCGGGCTTCGCGCCGAACACGCCGTACCGCGTCAGCGACCTCGCGCTGGCGTCCCGGCTGTCGTTCTTCCTCTGGAGCAGCATTCCAGACGATGAGCTGCTCGACGTGGCGATCGCCGGGAACGCTTCACGAGCCGGCCGTGCTCGAGCGGCAGGTGCGGCGGATGCTGGCCGACGATCGCGTCGCGCGCGCTCGTGACCAACTTCGCCGCGCAGTGGCTGCACCTGCGCAATCTCGATTCGATCACGCCGGACATGCGTCTGTTTCCGGACTTCGACGACAACCTGCGCCAGGCGTTCCGCCGGAGACCGAGCTCTTCGTCGACAGCATCCTGCGCGAGGATCGGAGCGTGCTCGATCTGCTGCGACGCCGACTACACGTTCCTCAACGAGCGGCTGGCGAAGCACTACGGCATTCCGAACGTGTACGGCGGCCGCTTCCGGCGCGTCACGCTCGACGAGGACAGCTGGCGCGGCGGACTGCTCCGCCAGGGCAGCATCCTGACCGTCACGTCGTACGCGACGAGGACGTCGCCGGTCGCTCCGCGGCAAGTGGGTGCTCGACAACCTGCTCGGCGTGCCGCCGCCGCCGCCGCTGCCGGACGTGCCGGCGCTCAAGGACAACACCGTCGACGGCAGCCTCTCGGGCCGCGAGCGGCTCGCCGAGCACCGGAGCAACGCGATCTGCGCGCGCTGCCACAACCTGATCGATCCGGTCGGCCTGTCGCTCGAGAAGTTCGACGCGGTCGGCCGCCGGCGAACGCTCGAAGACGGCGTGCCCATCGATGCGTCCGGCGGCCTGCCCGACGGCAGCCAGTTCGCCGACGTCGACGGGCTCGAAGCGGCGTTGCTCCGTCGGCCGGAGCTGTTCGTCGGCACCTTGCCGAGAAGCTCCTGACCTACGCCTCGGGCGAGGCGTCGAGTACCTACGACGCCCCCGCCATCCGCGCGATCGTCCGCGACGCGCGGCCGCAGAACTACCGCTTGTCGTCGATCATCCTGGGCGTCGTGAACAGCAAGCCGTTTCAGATGAGGACGTCGCGATGATCATCACCAAGAAGGCCATTCCGCGCCGGACGTTCCTGCGGGGCATGGGCGCGACCGTGGCGCTGCCGCTGCTCGACGCGATGGTGCCGTCGATGACGGCGCTGGCGAAGACGCGCGGCCGAGTCCGGTGCGCCGCCTGGGCTTCGTCTACATGCCGATGGGCTGCGACCTGCCGCGCTGGACGCCGTCGGGCGAGGGCACGCGTCGCCGAGCTGTCTCGCCGACGCTTCAGTCGCTGGCGCCGGTCGCCAATCAGCTCACCGTCATCACCAACCTGGAGCTGAAGAACGCCTACCCGGGCACGCACGCGACCTCGAACGCCGCGTTCCTGAGCGCGGCGAAGGCGAAGTGGACCGAGAGCACGGACTACTACCTCGGCACGACCGTCGATCAGGTGGCGGCGCAGCAGATCGGCCACGAGACGCTGCTGCCGTCGCTCGAGCTGTCGATGGACCTGCTGCAGACCGTCGGGCAGTGCGACAACGGCTACGCCTGCGTCTACCAGAACAACCTCTCGTGGTCGTCGCCGACGACGCCGCTGCCGGCCGAGGCGCATCCGCGGCTCGTGTTCGAGCGGCTGTTCGGCGAGGGCGGCAGCGCGGCCGACCGCCAGGCCGCGCTGCGGCGACGGGCCAGCCTGCTCGATTCGGTGCGCGACGACATCACGCGCCTGCAGCAGACGCTCGGGCCGGAGGATCGCACGCAGGGTCGGCCAGTATCTCGAGACCGTGCGCGAGGTCGAGCGCCGCATCCAGAAGGCCGAGGCGCAGACGGCGGACGCGCCGCTGCCGGATCTCGATCGGCCCGGCGGGCGTGCCGGCGGCCTACGCCGACCACGCGCGGCTGATGTTCGACCTGCAGGTGCTGGCGATGCAGGGCGACGTCACGCGGGTCATCACGTTCCAGCTCGCGCGCGAGACGAGCAACCGGACCTACACCGAGATCGGCGTGCCCGATCCGCATCATCCGCTGACGCACCACGGCAACGATCCCGACAAGGTCGCGCGGATGGCGAAGATCAACGCCTTCCACGTGTCGCTCTTCGCCTACTACCTCGAGAAGCTGAAGGCGACGCCGGAGGGCGACGGCACGCTGCTGGACCACTCGCTGTATCCTCTACGGCAGCGGCATGGGCAATCCCAACATCCACGACCACGTCAACCTGCCGATCCTCGTCGCCGGCGGCGGCGCGGGCTCGGCCAGGCGGCGCGCGGCACATCAGGTACGCGGAGCCGACGCCGCTCGCGAATCTGCACCTCACGCTGCTCGAGCGCGTGGGCGTGCGCCTCGACGCGTTTGCCGACAGCAAGGGCCGGGTGGACGAGCTGCTGTCGCTCTGAGCGAGCGTCATGAACGCGACGTCGTGCCGTCGCGCTCGTCGCTGATCGTTGCTGCTCTGCTCAGCGGTCAGCGCGCTTCGCGCCGCGGACGTCGCCGCTGGCCGACGCCGCGGAGAAGCCGGATTGGGCGAAGGTCCGCGCGCTCGCTGAACCAGCGCGTCGACGTCAACGCGCCGCAGGTCGATGGCATGACGGCGCTGCACTGGGCGGCGTATCACGACGATCGGCCGAGATCGCGGACCTGCTCGTCGGCGCCGGCGCGAACGTGAAGGCGGCGAACCGCTACGGCGTGACGCCGCTGTCGCTGGCCTGCACCAACGGCAACGGCGCGATGGTCGAGCTGCTCCTGAAGGCCGGCGCGGATCCGAACGCCAGCCTGCCCGGCGGCGAGACCCCGCTCATGACGGCCGCGCGACCGGCGCGCTCGGCGCGGTGAAGGCGCTCCTGGCCGCGGGCGCGAACGTCGACGGCAAGGACGACGGCGCGGACAGACGGCGCTGATGTGGGCGGCGGCCGAAGGTCACGCCGCCGTGGTCGCAGACGCTCATCGACGCCGGCGCGGATTTCCGCGCGCGCGTGCCGTCCGGCTTCACGCCGCTGCTGTTTGCGGTGCGCGAAGGACGCCTCGACGTCGTTCGCGTCTGCTGAAGGCCGGGGCCGACGTCAACGAGGCGATCCCGCGCCGAGGCCCGGGCCGCGCCGCCGTCGCGGCTACGGCGGCGGCGCTGCCGCCGGCGGCACCACGCCGCTGCTCCTGGCGGTGACGAACGCGCACTTCGAGCTGGCGGCCGCGCTTGCTCGACGCCGGCGCCAATCCGAACGCCGACGCGCCGGGCTACACCGTGCTGCACGCGATCACCGCGGTCCGCAAGCCCGGCGTCGGCGACAACGATCCCGCGCCGGAAGGGTCGGGCACGCATGACGAGCCTCGAGCTCGTGAAGAAGCTCGTCGCCCACGGCGCGAACGTCAACGCGCGGATGACGAGGACGCCGAACCTGAACAACACGCGCGCTGAACGAGCTCGGCGCGACGCCGTTTTTCCTGGCCGCCGCTGACCGCGGACGCCGAGCTGATGAAGATACTGGCGAGCTCGGCGCCGATCCGACCCTCACGAACGTCGAGAACAGCACGCCGCTGATGGTCGCGGCCGGCCTGGCCACGCGGTCCCCGGCGAGGACGCCGGCACGGAGAGCGAGGTGCTCGAAGCGCTGCAGGTCCTGCTCGACCTCGGCGCCGACGTCAACGCCGTGGACAAGAACGGCGAGACCGCGATGCACGGCGCCGCCTACAAGAACCTGCCGAAGGTCGTGAAGTTCCTCGCGGCGAAGGGCGCGAAGATCGAGGTCTGGAACCGGCCGGACAAGTTCGAGTGGACGCCGCTGGCGATCGCCGCCGGCTACCGGTTCGGCAATTTCAAGCCGTCGCCCGAAACCGAAGCCGCCATCCGTGAAGTGATGATCGCGGCCGGCGTCACACCGCCGGCCGTCGTCGTCGCGAAGACGCAGCAGATCTCACGAGGACGCGGCCCAGGCGGGCCATGCCCTGCCGCGAGTCCAGCATAAGATACGACCTCGGTGCTCTGGCGTGCGCCAGCGCCGCGAACATCGCGCATGCAGATGACACTTGGATTGGTGGTGGCGCTGGCAATCGCGCTGGTCGGCCAGGAACCACCGCCGAGCCCTCAACCCGCGAATCCCGCCGGCCGCGTCGTGGTGACGATCACCGTCCTCGAGGGGACGGTGCGCATGGGCGGGGTGGACGTCCAGCTGCGCTCGCTCGACGGCAATGTCGTGATCGCGAGAACCATCAGCGATGGCGCCGGTCAGGTGACGTTTCCGGACGTGCCGGCCGGTCGCTACGTCGTGGAAGCGACGCGCCCTGGCTTCGTCCCGACCGCCTCCGCCGAGTTCGTCGTGCGCGGCGGCGAGACGTCGCAAGTGCTCGTGGATCTGCAACTTACGTTCGTCGCGCCCGGCGTTGAAGTGCGGGCGCCGACCACGCCGACCGAGAGCGTGCAACCCGTCTCGGCCAGCGACATGCTGGCGGGATCCGTCCTCGACCTCGCGCCGCTGGAAGGCGACGACTTCCAACGCCTGTTGCCATTGCTCCCAGGGCTCATCCGCGGTCCCGATGGACGGCTTCGGGCGAAGGGCGGGCAGCCGACGCAGGCTGCGCTGCAGATCAGCAGCGCGAGCCTGATCGATCCCTCGTCTGGTGATTTCGATCTCGAGTTGCCGGGGCAGAGTCTCGAATCGGTCGAAGTCCTCGCCAATCCGTTTGCGGCGGAGTATGGCCGGTTTTCGACGGCCGTGGTCCAGCTTCGCACCCAGCGCGGCACGAACGACTGGGAGATCAAGCCCGGCAACCTGGTCCCGCGGTTTCGCAGAGGCTTTCGCGGCGTGCGCGGGTTCGAGCCACGGTTCTCCGTGCGCGGTCCGTTGAAACGCGACCGGCTGTTTCTTGCACAGGACGTGCAGTTCCGGTACGTGAACGATCCGGTCAGGAGCCTGCCCGGCGAGCCGCGGGTCCAGCTCACGAGCTTCGATTCGTTTACCCGCGTCGACGGCGTGCTCTCGCCGCGGCATACCCTGGGCGCACTCGTCGTGCTGTTCCCGCGCAAGATCGAACACCTCACGATGAACACCTTCCGCCCGCCGGAGGTCACGCCGGAGTTCAACCAGAGCGGCACATCGGTGGGCGTGCAGGATCGGTTCGCGATATCGCCGACGATGGTCCTCGAAAGCACCCTGGCGGCTCGGGGGTTCGAGGTCAACGTGAACACCGACGGCCGCGAGCCGATGATCTACACGCCGGAGACACAGCAGGGCAGCTTCTTCAACGATCAGGAACGCGAGGTGAAGAGCGTGCAATGGATCGAAGCGCTCTCGGTCACGCTCGACAAATGGCGCGGGACGCACCTCTTCAAGTTCGGGTTCGATTTCCAGGACTCGGGGTACAACGGCACGAGTGTCACCCGGCCCGTCGAGATCCGCCGCCTCGACGGCACATTGGCCGAGAGGATCGAGTTCAGTGAGCCGGCGACGCAGAAGGTCACCGCCGCCGAGCTCGCCGTCTTCGCTCAGGATCGCTGGCGCCTCGGATCGCGCGTCACGCTCGAGCTGGGTATTCGCATGGACCGCGAGGACGTGATCGAACGCGTGAACTGGTCTCCGCGCGCCGGCGTGTCGGTGGGCGTATTGCCCGAAGGACGCGGCATTCTCCGTGGCGGCGTGGGCAAGTTCCGGCAGCGAACACCACTGAATGTCGGCGCGTTCTCCGACTTCGAATCGCGCATCGAGACACGGTTTGGGCCGGACGAGCAGCCGCTTGGTCCATCCGTGTCTTTCGTGAACACCCCGGCATCCGACCTGCGCACGCCGGAGGCGGTTGCCGGGAACGTCGAGTGGAACCAGCGGTTCGGCCGGCGCGTGCTGATCAAGGCGAATTACCTGCGGCGTAACGGATCGCACGAGTACATCCTCGAACCCGACGCCTCCATCGGCCAGGTCCGCTTGTCGAGCACGGGCACGTCGCGCTACTGGGAGGTCGAGCTCACCGGCCGGTATCTCGTGAGCGAACGGCGGGACCTGACCGTGTCCTACGTGCGCTCGCATGGCACGGCCGATTTGAACAACTACGATCAGTTCTACGGCAATCTTCGCAACCCGATCGTGCGGGCCGAACGAGCACAATCTGATTCCCACCGACGTGCCGCATCGGGTGATCGTCCGCGGCACCATCGGTCTGCCGGCTCAGTGGGACATCGCACCCGTGATCGAGGTTCGTTCAGGGTTCCCGTTCTCGGCGGTTGACGAATTCCAGGACTTCGTCGGACCGCGAAACCGGTCCGGCCGTCTGCCGCGCGTGCGCACGATTGATTTCGCCCTGTCCCGTCCGTGGACCTTCCGGAAGCGCACGTTCCGCGCCGGCATCAGGGTCTACAACATTCTCGGCGCGTCGGCCGAACGTGACGTACAGAACAACATCACCTCGCCCAGCTTCGGCCAGTTCTTCAATCCGCTCGAGCGATCGATCGGGTTCGTGTTCGGGCGAGCCCAGTGAGCGTCGTACCGCTCACGCTGCACGCGCGCCGCATGGGCTGCCGCTGCCAGTAGGTGAGCGTTCGCCACAGCCACTCTGCGGGCCCGAACCGATAGTGCGCGAGCCAGATGGGGCTGAGGACGAGCTGAACGACCCACACGGCGGCGACGAAGTAGAGCTGTTCCGCGTAATCGAGCTGGCCCGCGAACCCGAAGCCCCATCCCAGAAACACAATCGACGTCACGATGCTGTGCATCAGGTAGTTCGTCAGCGCCATCTGACCGACCGCGGCCAGCCTGCGGCGAAGGCCGCGAAGAACATCGCGCTTCACCGCGAGAATGAGCAGCGCGGCGTAGCCCACCGATGCGAGCACGGCACCGGCGTAGTTCCAGAGGTCGAGGAGAAGTCGCTCCGGCATGGCGAACCGGACGCGGTCCATCGCCATCGCGCCGTACCACGCGAGCCCGAGCCCTACCGGAAGGCAGATGGCGGCCGTCGTCGCGTACGTCGAGACCTCGCGGCGTCCGTCGAGAAAGCCCCACTTGTACAGCGCCATGCCCAGCAGCATCATGCCGCTGCAGCGCCAGAAGAAGAACACGGCAAACATGAACGTCTGGAAGAGGAACACGAAAGGCGCCCGGTGGCGGACGACACCGGCATAGCTGCCAAGGAGGGCGTCGAGCTGTTCCTTCGTCTGTGCCTCGGCCGGCATCATCATCGCCAGCTCTTCGGTCTGCTCTTCGACGCTCATCGATTCCCACCCCAGGCGATGCCCGACGGTGAGCCCGGCGCCAACGAGCAGGACGATGCACGACGCCGTGAACAGGAGGGGCGCGGAGAAGCGATGGATCCACCACAGGAGCAGGATGCCGCAGAGCGCGTACGACACCAGGATGTCGCCGTCCCAGATGAGATAGGCGTGGACGAGGCCGATCACGAGCAGCCAGAACATGCGTCTGAACCACAACGCGCCGAGTGAGGCGGCCGCGCCCGCGGACTTGGTCGCGTACAGCAGGGCGCTTACGCCGAAGAGCATGGAGAAGAGGCCCATCATCTTCAGATCGAAGAACGTGCTCGTGAACAGATACGCCGCGCGGTTGGCCCCGGCGTACTCGAACATGGCCAGCGGATACATGTAGGCGCCGAATGGCCCGGCCATGATGCGGATGTTCATGGCGAGGATGCCGAGCAGGGCAAACCCGCGGAGCACGTCCAGCGTCTCCAACCGGTGGGCCGAGGAAACGGGAGCAGCCTGGAGCATGCGGCCAGACTATACAAAAGTCGGGGCGGGATTTAGTCGTCCCGTGGCTTCCAGTCTTGCCATTCGACGGGATGCCGTGCGAGGTAGGCGGTCACCGACTCGCCGATCGTTCGAAAGAACGTGTCTTCGCCCAGTCGCGAGAAGAGGCCGAAGCGTTTGAGCTTGTCCTTCACCGGCCCTTTCATCTCGGCGAAGCACAACTCGATGCCCTTGGCGTGGAGCTCCTCGTCGAGCTCGGCCACGGCGTCCGCGGCCGTCACGTCGACGCTCGTGACCGGTTCGGCCGCGACGACCACCCAGCTGACGGGCGTGGGCGAGCCCGCCACGGCGTCCAGCACGCGCCTGTGGAAGAGCTCGGCGTTCGCGAAGAACAACGGTGCATCCCAACGGAACAGCACCAGTCCGGGAATCCGGCGCGCCTCGGGATGACGGCTGACGTCGTGGTAGCCCTGCACCTGATCGACGCGCCCGAGCACGGCTGAATACGGCCGCCAGCCATCCCAGAGAAACTCGATCACGGCCATCACGATCGCGAGGCCGATGCCGGGGATGGCGCCAAGTGTCGCCACTCCGGCGAAGCAGGCCATCGACAGCCAGAACTCCCATCGCTGAATTCGGTAGATGCGAACGAGATCGGACACCTCGATGAGACCGATCGCCGACGCGATGACGACCGCGGCGAGCGCCGTGGACGGCAGGTTCTCGAGCACGTTCGGGGCCGCGAGGAGCATCACCGCGATCGCCGCGGCGCCGACCACCCCCGTCAGTTGGCTCCTCGCGCCAGCCGCCTCGGCGACCGGCGTTCGCGATGAGCTGCTGCTGATGGGGAAGCCCTGGAACAGGCCGGCGGCGAGGTTGGCCGCACCGAGACCCACCATTTCCTGGTTCGGGTCGACGGGCGTGCGCAGACGAGCCGCGTACACGCGCGAGAGCACGCTGGTGTCGGCGAAGGACACGAGGGCGACGGCGACGCCTCCAATGAGCACCGGCCTCAGATCCTCGAGGCCGATGATCGGAAAGGCGAAGCCAGGAAGTCCCAGAGGCAAGAGGACCGAGCACGGCCACGCCAGAGGTTGCGGACAGATCGAGCACGCCAACCACGATCGTGGCGCCCACGACCGCGATGAGAATTCCCGGCACACGCGGCCAGCGCTTCAGAAAAAGAATCAGCGCCAGCGCGGTCGCACCGATCGCCAACGTGATCACGTTCGCGCGGCCGGCCGCCACCGCCCTCGCGAAGCCCCAGGCCTGTTGCAGCGGACCGTCGGCCGTCACGGAGAAACCGAACAGCTTGGGAAGCTGGCTCAGGAGCACGGTCAGCGCGATGCCGTTCATGTAGCCGTAGCGGATCGGCTTCGAGAGCAATTCCGTGATGAACCCCAGGCGCGCCAATCCGGCCGCGATGCACACGAGACCCGACACGATCGCCATCATGCCGGCCAGCGCGACGGCACGCGTGGGATCGCCGCCCGAGAGCGGCAGGACGACGGCCAGGATGACCGCGGCGAGCGAGGAGTCTGGACCGAGCACCAGAATCCGGCTCGGACCAAAGACGGCATAGGCGACGAGCGGGACGATCGTGGCGTAGAGGCCGTAAATGCCCGGGACACCCGACGCCTGCGCGTAGGCGATGCCCGCGGGAACGAGCATGGTCGTCAGCACGAGGCCGGCCACCACATCGTGGCGCAGCCAGCTCCACTGGTAGTGGCGCGCGAGCCACACGCCGGGAAGCCAGTGAGACCAGCCCCGTGAGCGCGACTGGTTCATGAGGCGGCCCCTGACGCGCCTGAGGAATGGCTGATGATCTCGCGCACGATCGCGCGCTAGTCTATCTGTCTCCCCGTGGGCCGTTGGCGCTTCGAGAGGTGCCGGGTATGAGCAAGTCCGCAAATGACCGTCGCATCGACTACATCGAGATGAACGTGGCCGACATCGAACGCTCGAAAGCGTTCTATGGCAAGGCCTTCGGGTGGACGTTCAAGGACTACGGCCCCAACTACTGCGAGTTCGCCGACGGCCGGCTGACCGGAGGATTCACGACAGGTGGAAAGCCGGCGCCGGGCGGCCCGCTCGTCATCCTCTATGCCGACGACCTCGCGGCGATTCAGAAAGGCGTCGAGGCCGCGGGTGGCCGGATCGCGAAACCGATTTTCGAGTTTCCCGGAGGCCGCCGCTTTCACTTTCTCGACCCGGACGGCTACGAACTGGCGGTGTGGTCGAGGGGAAGTAGAAGTCAGAAGTCAGAAGTTAGAAGGCAGAAGTTAGAAGTGGGTGACGCCTCCGGGTCGGAGGCGTATGATGCGCCAAAGTCCCATGCACGGCTTCCGCGCGGCGGTGGCTCTCTTCGCCCTTGCGGGCGTCGTGACGGCCGGAGTGGTCCGCGGTACTGTCGCGGCGCAGCAGCCGTCTGCCGGATCGGCAGAGATTCTTCTCGACGGCGAACCGACCGGCGTGACCAGGGACCAGCTCCGTCTCGTGTCATTCGACTGCCGACCGGAGGCGCTCGCGCCGGACCAAGCGCGTGTCTGCCGCGTGGCCCGCCGACTCGAAGGGCAGCGGCTCTTCGACGAGGAGACGTTCGGCGGCAACGGCCGAACATGCCTCACCTGCCATTCCCGCGAGACGGGAACGTTTTCCGCGTCCGACGCCGAGTCGCGTCTGGCCGCCAACCCGAACGACCCGCTCTTCCGCCACGATGGATTTGACGATGGCGCCACGGGTCTTTCGCGGATCACGCAGTACGCGACCGTCCGGCGTCGAGCTTCCGTTGCCCCGCTACATCACGCTGAAGGACGATCCCGCTCGACGCACCATCGTCGTCCAGCGCGGCACGCCGACGACCCTCAACACGCCCGCGCTCGAGGACGTGTTCATGCACGACCTGCGGAATGTCACGCTCGAAGAGCAGGCGCTCGGCGCGATCGAAGGCCATGCGAAGAACACGATTCAGCCAACACCCCTTCAGCTCCAGCTCATCGCCGAGTTCGAGCGGCGGTCGCCCCGGTTCTTTTCATCGCCCGCGTTGCGCCGCCTGGCCGAAGGTGGACCGGCGCCCGAGCTTCCGGCCGGTGAGACGGAATCGCAGCGGCGCGGACGGCTGTTCTTCGTGGAGGCGCCGTTCACGCGCGGCGCCAAGAACGGCATCTGCGCGTTGTGCCACAGCGGGCCGATGTTGAATCGCGGCAGCCAGACACTGTCTGCCGTCGTGGCGGGCGCACCGCCCGGCATCCGGGACGCGTCGGTGTCGGTCTCCGAGCGGAACAAGATGGGAAACCCGGTCTACACGTTCCTGATCGACGAGGGGATGGGCCGTCAGGTCGAGAGGTCGTCGCCGGATCCGGGCGAGATTCTCAGCGCAGCACGGTTGCCTCCGCCTGGCGTCTTCCCGCGGACGACGTTCTTCAACTTCTTCAAGATCCCGACGCTCTGGGGCGTCAGGAACACCGCGCCGTATTTTCACGACGGCTCCGCCAGGACGCTCGAAGACGTCGTCGAGCAGTACGAGTTTTTCTTCAAGGACAACCCGTTCGGCCTCATCACGACACTCACCGAGGAAGACAAGAAGGACATCGCCGAGTACCTTAAGCTTCTCTGAGTAGCGGAGGAGCGTGTCGTGAGATCTGCCATCTTGTCGTTGGTCGTGTTGGTGGGCGCTGCTGGTGTCTCGGGGTGCAGCGATCCTGAGGCTGACCGTGCCGAGATTGCGGCGGCCGATGCCGCGAAAGCCGCCGAAGCCAGGGTTCGCGAAGCCGCCGCGGCCAAGCGTGAAGCCGAACGCCTCGCGGATTTGTGGACCTACAGCGATACGCCCGCCGGCAAGGGCCGACAGTTGTCCACATATCTTTATTCGAGCGAAGGGGTCGACACCGACGGGCAGGGAGCAAAGCGTGTCCAACTCGTCTTTCGGGATCACGCGTCGTGGGGCCGGAGCAGCTATCTCGTGCTGCAGGGCGGCGACTTCAACTGCTACAGCGGTTGCACCGTGAAGGTGACCGTCGATGACGCGGCGGCGAAGCCGATGGCCGGGCGCCGTCCGAAGACGGACGAGGCGATCGCCATGTTCATCAACGACGAAATGACGCTGTGGCGCATGACCGCGGGGGCCAAGCGAATCAGCATCGAGTTTCCCGTGAAGGCCGGCGGCACCCGCACCGCCGCATTCGAGATCGCCGGCCTCGATCGATCGAAGATGCCAGGATGGGATTGAGTCGCCAGTGACCATCACCATCGATCAGCAGAGAGCGCTCGAGGAACTGGATTTCAGGCTCCGGATCGTTCTTCCCGAGGAGTATCAGGACTCGTACGAGCAAATGGAGCCCGCCCCGATGGGCTCGGCCGACCTCGAGTACGCCGCGGACGGAACCGTGGCGTGGGACGAGATCTGGGGCAGCTTCTGCGATCTCGCCATGGCCGGAGGCCCTCCGCACAAAGGGACGCTGCTCGAACCCGCCACGCCGGCCGAGATCGCCGCCCGGCCCGACCGCTATCAGGAAGTCGTCGAGGAGATCTGCCGCGGCATCACGATGGTCACGGATTTGCCGGCTCGAGAATCGCCGACGCCAGGCTGGATTCGGGCAACCTGTTTCAGCGACGTCATGGCCGGCTGGCTCGTCCGGGCCATCGTCACCGAGAACGTCGCCGTCCGCGCGGAAGGGCTGGCGCTCGATCTGCCTGCGTCGCCGGCCTTTCGACTCGACAAGGAAATCAAGAACGTCATCACCGTCATCGCGAAGACCTGCCACTACTGGACCGGTCACATGCCGCGGTCGCAGCGGCAGGCGATTGCCAGTCTCTTCGCGGATCTGGCGTCGACGTCGCCGCTGGTGCAGCCGGCCGTGTCAGCCGACGGAGTACGGCCTGACGCCGACGCGCTTCTCTACGCGGGCATCGGCCAGCGAATTCATCGCGATACCGGTTTGAGGGCGTCGCACCACCAGTACGCCGGGTGGCTGGGCCTCGAGTGCGAGAGCGTCAACGCCGCGGTCTGGATGATGCGCGCGCTGGTCGTGTCGAACGTGCTGTCGCGGCGGGAAGGCACGGTGCTGTTCGTGCCGGTGAATCCGGCGATCGACCCCAACGGCGGGCGCGTGGCCCAGGCCGTCGTCCGGCTCCACAGCCTCGCGGCCGTGCGCGTGTGAAAAAGGGGTCGGGACGCTTTTTACAAGAAACGTAAAAAGCGTCCCGACCCCTTTTTCTATTTGGGCGCGGCGCCTCTTCCGAAGAACACGTACGTCCCGAATGTCGTCGCCGTGGCGATGTCGAGACGGCCATCCTTGTTCAGGTCGACGACATCAAACGACGACCCGACGCCCGACTTGTTGTGGATGAGCTCGGGCACGAAGCGCGCGCCGCCGGGTGCCTTCGGATCGCGGACGGTCTTGTAGATGTAGAGCACCGGCGCGCCGGTCGGATCCATGTGCGACATGCTGTTGCTGCCGTTTTCGGACCAGTAGCGCTTGCCGGTGATCATGTCCGGAATCTTGTCGCCGTCCATGTCCGCGAACCGCTCGGCGTGCGACTCCGAGAACACGACGCCGCCGGCGTTCTGGGTCGCGAGGTTGCCGGCAATCATGTGCTTCACGAACGTGTGCCCGCCCTTCTTCTGCTCGAACCAGTTGATGCCCCAGTTGTGCGCCGAGCCGGCGACGACGTCGTTGAGCCCGTCGCCGTTGACGTCATACACGCCCATCTCGCCGCCGCCGCTGCCGAAGATGCTGGGGTCGCCGAGCTCCGCTTCGTGGAACGTCCACGGGCTGGTGCCGACGCCGCCCGCCGGTTGCTCGTACCAGCCGGTCGGCACGACCACGTCCATGCGGCCGTCGCTGTTGATGTCGCCGACGCCGAGGCCGTGGCCGTTCACCGCCTGGCCGGCCTCCGAGATCCGCGTCACCGGCCAGACCGCCGTCGGGTTCGCCGGGTCCGGCTTCGCCACGCCGTAGCCGTTGGCCGCGCCCTGACCGAAGATCACCTCGGGTTTGCCGTCTTTGTCGAGATCCTTCAGCAGCACGATCTCGGACGAGATCGTCGGCAACACACTGAACTTGTCCCAGCGGCGCGACTCGCCCTTGGGATTGACGTACAGATCCATGTGGCGATTACCGAGCGACGACAGAATGTCCACGAATCCGTCATTGGTGAAGTCGTACGCCAGGTTCACCATGTCGGGCGCGAACTGATTTTCCGGGTTGTAGATGTAGCCGTCGCGATAGCGCCGGCGCTCGGTGAAGTCGGGGCCCGCGTAGTAGAAGGGCCCTGAGACGAGGTCGAGGTTCCCATCTTTGTTGATGTCACCTGTCGTCGCGCCCCACCCGTAGTAGACCGTCGTCACCTGTTGCATGGTGAAGCGGGGCGAGAGTTGTTCCTTCGCCTCGACGACAGCCATGAGGTCGCGCCAGGCGAAGTCCTTGTAGCGGACCTCGCCGGTGCCGCCGACGTAGAGCGCGACGGAGCCGAAGCCGGTCGCGTTCGACTCATCCACCGCGACGACCGCCGCGGGACCGTACGTCGTGACGACCTTGAGCGGACCGACTTGACTGCCAGCGGGAGGTCCGTCCGTGCCAATCGCGATGTAGGTTTCGTTCCAGTCGTTAGTTTTCAGCATGGGACGGCCGCGGGCGGCGCTGCCGAGCTGCGTGCCGCGCCGCGGGTGGTGCTGCCGGCGCGGGGGGAGCGGGCGCAGCCTGAGTGGGAGCCGCGGGCGCACCGGCGCCGGCGCGACCAGCGCCTCCGGCCGGAGCGGCACCGCCGCCACCGCCGCCACGGGCCGGCGGATTCAGCTGCGTGCGGCTGGTCTCCTTGCCCGTTGCGTCGAGCGTCACGGCGTACGAGGCCGTGTCGCCGTCGCTCATCGACACGTAGACGCCCTTCATGCCGCCGTCAGGCGTCTTCTGTCCGCGCACGCAGCACGCCGGACTTGCACTCCCCGGTGCACTTGTAATTCATGTAGAGCTGCACGTCCTGGAAGCTCTTGTCCATGACGAGCCAGCCGCCGTTCGTGCCGGGTTTGGCCTTGCCGATGAGCTCGCCGTTCGACGCCGTCCACTCGGCATCGCCGAGGACGCGCCAGCCGGTGAGCGTCGAACCCTTGAAGGACCCGTCAGGTTTGAAGTTAGCGGGATCGGCAGCGCTCAGGCCGAGCGCCATGGCCACGAGGGCCGCTGTGGAAACCGCGAGTGAACGCAGCGAATTCTTCATAAACTCCCCGTCCGTGTGTCGCCGCGCAGGCCGCGCGACCGGCTGTCGTCCGAACGTCCGATGATAGGGACTTGGAGGCCGGCAATCAAATGGGGGGTCTGACGCGCGACACATGGCTGCTTCTTGCGACCCGCTTCATTCGCCTGTTCGCGTACGGGGCGCTCTCGGTCGTGCTGGTGTTCTACCTCATCGCGGTCGGCCTGACCGAGGCCGAGACCGGGCTGCTCCTCACGCTCGCGCTTCTCGGCGACACGCTCGTCTCGCTCGTCATCACGACTCGCGCCGACCGCGTCGGCCGCCGCCGCATGCTCGTCATCGGCGCCCTGCTCATGACGGCGGCCGCGATCGTGTTCGTCTCGACCGCGAATTTCTGGCTCCTCCTCGTCGCGGCGACCATCGGCATCATCAGCCCGAGCGGACAGGAGGTCGGCCCGTTCCTGCCCATCGAACAGGCGGCGCTCGCACGCTCGGTGCCGGATCGCGCGAGAACGAACATCTTCGCGTGGTACACGCTGACCGGCGCGCTGGCGACGGCGCTCGGCGCCCTCGCCGCCGGATTGATCGCACGGCTCTTTCAGGGCGCGGACACCCCGCCCGTCACGACCTATCGAAGCATCGTGATTCTCTACGCCGTGCTCGGACTCGTCCTGGCGGTGACGTTCCTCCAACTGTCGCCGGAGAGCGAAGCATCGGCGGCTGGTCGCACCCAGGCTCTGGACCGGGGAACCTTCGCGAACTTCTCAGGCGTGCCGCAGTCGGGTCCGATCGTCGCGAAGCTCTCCGCGCTCTTCGCGCTCGACGCGTTCGGCGGCGGCTTCGTCGCGCAGAGCTTCGCGGCCTATTGGTTCCACCTGCGATTCGGCATCGATCCCGCAACGCTTGGTCCGATCTTCTTCTGGGCGAACGTGCTGGCCGGGCTTTCAGCGCTCGTGGCGTCGCGCATGGCCGCGCGGTTCGGCCTGGTGCAGACGATGGTGTGGACGCATTTGCCGTCGAACGTGCTGCTGATTCTCGTTCCGCTGATGCCCACCCTCTCGCTCGCCGTGGCCGTGTTGCTCGTGCGCTTCAGCATCAGTCAGATGGACGTGCCGACACGGCAGTCGTTCGTCATGGCGGTCGTGCCGCCGGAAGAGCGCGCGGCGGCGGGAGGCGTGACGGGCGTTGCCCGCACGTTCGGCGCGGCCATCAGCCCCCTCTTCGTCGGGTTGATGTTTGCCCGTCCGTCGCTGATTAGCCTTCCGTTCTTCATCGCCGGGACGTTGAAGATTGTGTATGACGTGGTGCTCTACAGGCAGTTCGTGAAGACGGTCGTGCCGCGCTAGAAGAATTCACCATGAAGGCATGAAGAATCAATTTTCATGTTTTTCTCAGAGTCTTCATGTTTTGATGGGATCAAGGCTGGAAAGGCGGCATGCATGGCATCAATCCGTAAGCAGGTGACGGTCGAGGTCAGCGCTGAGACGGCGTGGGCGGCCGTGCGGAGCGTGGGCGAGGCCCACAAGCTGTTCGCGCCCGTGCTGGTCGATGCTCAACTCGATGGCGACACGCGCACCGCCAGATTCGCCAACGGGATGGTGGTCCATGAGCACATCCTCGATGTCGATGACGAGTGGCAGAGAGTCGCGTACACGGTCACGGACGGGCCGGGCATGACGTATCACCACGCGTCGATGGAGATCGTCGAGGAAGGGCCGGATCGGTGTCTCTTCGTCTGGATTACCGACTTCCTTCCGAACGAGATCGACGGCAACCTTCGGCCATTGATCGAGCAAGGCACCAGGGCCTTGAAGGCGAATCTGGAACGCTCCCGATGAACGGTCGGTCCGGTTGGTGGAGCGGCACATCGGAGGATTTGAAATTTGAGATTGATGATCCATCGATGATTTGTGATTTCAGATTGACGATCGGGGATTGAGAGTCTCTCAATCTTACGGCTCGACGCGACTCCTGCTCATGCCCACAGCGACCAGCAGCCAGGCGAACGTCAGGCAGCCAAAGCCGACGAACGCGGGGACCAACGCCTCGGACGCGCCCGCCGCCACCCGGCGATAGCTATCGGCGAAGGGTTCTGAATCGCGGGCGATACCAGCCAGGACGTGCAGAAAACCAACGACGCCACCGGAGAGCGCGGCGAAAAGACCCGCCAGAGAGAGCGGGCGCATGAGTGCGAGCCGTCGTTCGCTTGGGCGGGCGACATATGCGATCGCCGCCAGGAGCGGCACGAAATCAATCGCGAGGCTGAGCAGTGCCAGAATACCGGCTTGCCGCAGCAGTTCCAGCAAATCCATGGTGACTCCTTTGGGGACCCGTTCGCTGAGGTACAACGCGTACGCGCGACGGTCGTGACGGGTGTCACGATCTGCCGCCTCGCGCGTTCTTGACTCTGTGGACCGGGATACCGAGCTCGCCCTTGTGGGCCGTCTCCGTGACGGCGATGCGGCCGCCTTCGATGCCATCTACGAGGTCTTCAATACCCGGCTGCTGACGTTCCTGATTCGGCTCTCACGGCGTCGGGATGTGGCTGAGGATCCCCTCGAAGAGACGTGGCTTCGGCTGGTGAAGCATGCGCCCCGGCTCCGGCCGGATACGCGGATCGCGCCGTGGCTCTTCACCGTCGCCAGACATCTGCACGTGAGTTACGTGCGGTCGCGCGTCCTCGAGGATTCCGCCAATGCCAGCCTGATGGCGCTGTGGCCCTTCAGCCCTGCCACGATGGACCAGTCGCCTTTCGAGGCCGCAGCGGCGAGCGAGCTCCATCGCCGCATCGAGCGCGCGCTGGCATCAATGCCGGCGACGTCGCGCGAGGTTCTGTTGCTCGTCGCTGTCGGTGGATTGGACCACTCGGATGCCGCCGACGTGTGCGGGATCACGCCCGAGGCGCTTCGTCAACGTTTGAGCCGGGCGCGCGCCCAGCTCGCCCGCGCCATCGATCAGGATCTCATCTCCACAGCCGGTGCACTGAGTGAGGTGACGCCATGACTGATTCGTGGTTCCAGTTGCTTGCCGACCTGCCGCACGCCAAACCCGACCCGCGTCGATCCGATCGCGTGCGGTCTCGGTGTCACAACGTCCTGGCGCGGCAACGCCCACGTTCGGTCGAGCGTCGGACCGTGCATCGCATGTGGGAGCCCCTAGTCGCGGGCCTCGGCGGCCTCTACTTTGCCGAGGTCATCCGGGAAGCCCTGCAACTGTCCGGCCTTCTCTGATCACGCTCTCGTCACCGGCCGCCACCGGTGCTCGAGGTACTCCGCCATCCGCGTCAACGGAAACGTGAGCGCGAGGTAGAGCAGCGCCACGAGCGGCCAGATCGTCAGCGGCGCCGCGTAGCGGCTCGCAAGCTCCTGGCCGGTCCGCGCGAGCTCGGTGAGGCCGATGACCGAGACGAGGGACGAATCTTTCAGAAGCGCGATGCCTTCGTTCGTCAGCGGCGGGACCACGCGCCTGAACGTCTGCGGCAGGATGATGCGGCGCATCGCCTGCCAGTAGCTCATGCCGAGCGCGCGCGCCGCTTCCATCTGGCCTGCGTCGATCGACACGATGCCGGCGCGGATCACCTCGGAGATATACGCGGCGGCGTTCAAGGTCAGCGCAAGGATGCCGCTCGCGTACGCGGGCAGATTGACACCGACGCTCGGCAGGACGAAGTAGACGAACAGGATCTGCACGAGCAGCGGCGTGCCCCGCATGACTTCCACGTACATCGCGGCCGGGGCCGAGAGGAGTCGCCTCGACTGGACTCGCGCAAGCGCCAGGCACAAGCCGAAGGGCAGACCCAGCACGAGGCTGCGTGACCGCCATCGTTGCCGTCATCCACACGCCACGGACGAACACGGACCACGTCCGCGCGATCAAGCCCGTATCGAACGCGCGCGGCGGCGTGGAGGCCGCAGCCCGGGATCGGCGCTCGCCCCGAACCATGTGGTGTAGATCTTCGCGTATTCGCCGCCGTCCTGAACACGCCACAGCGCCGCGTTGACCGCGCGCCGCAGGTCGTCGCTGGTTCGCGCGAGCACCACGCCGAAGTGCTCGGCCGTGTACTCGGCGGCCGGCAAGCTTCAGCCCCTGGAAGCTGCGCCGGATCATGTATCGCAGCACGGGTCCGTCGCTGGCCACGGCGTCAACGCGTCCGTTCTGCAGGTCGAGCAGCGCGAGATCGATGGTGTTGTACTTCGCGATCGTGACCCCTTGGCGCTGTTCCATGACGAACTGCGCCGTCGTGTTGATCTGCACGCCCACCGTTCGTCCCGCCAGGTTGTCGGGGCCGGCGATCGGACTGTCAGCGCGGACGACGATCTGCTGACCGGCCGCGATATACGGATCCGAGAAGAGCATCGTCGCTGCGCGTTCCGGCGTCACGGTCACCGCGGAAATCACGACGTCGAAGCTGCCGTTCTGAAGCGCGGGGAAGACGCCGTCGAAACTGGCGTTGATGAGCTCGGCCTCCACGCCGAGCTCCCTGGCGATCGCCCGGGCGATGTCCACGTCGAAACCGCTGAACTCGCCGCCTTCCGCGATGCCAAAAGGTGGATACGTCGCGTCGATCCCGACGCGCAGGCGTCCACTGGCGCGCACCCGTTCCAGTGCGGACTGGGGCGCCTGAGCCTGCATCGGCTCGACGAGCCCCAGTGCGACCATGAGCCCGGCCACGCAGTAGACGCAGCATCACGATGTCCTTTCGGAGAACGTCGCCATGAAGGCGCGTGTTTCGGGCTGCTTCGGATCGCCGAAGAGCTCGCTGGCCGTCCCGGACTCCACGGCGCGGCCGCCTTCGAAGTAGATGACCTGATCGGAGATGGCCTTCGCGAAATCCATGTCGTGGGTGACGACGATGAGCGTTTTCTTGAGATCGTCGAGGGTCCGCAGCAGGGCCGCGACATCGCGGACGAGCCGGGGATCGAGCGCCGACGTCGGCTCGTCGATCAGCACCACCGCGGGCTCCATCGCCAACGCGCGGGCAATCGACACGCGCTGCTGCTGCCCGCCGGAGAGACGGGCGGGGTACTCGTTCTCCCGGCCCGCCAGGCCCACGCGTTTCAGGTACAGCCGCCCGATCTCCTCCGCCTGCGCGCGCGACATCTTCTTCACGGTCATCGGTGCTTCGATCACGTTCTCGAGCGCCGTGAGGTGCGGAAAGAGATTGAAGTTCTGAAAGACGAGGCCGACACGCATCCGGAGACGATTGACCAGCTCGTCTTCGTCGGCGGCCGAGAGCTTCGCGGTCGCCGTGCCGCGGACCTCGACGTCGCCGATCCGAATCTCTCCCTCGTCGAACCGCTCGAGCCGGTTCAGGCATCGGAGCATGGTGGACTTGCCGCAGCCCGACGGGCCGAGAATGGTGGTGAGCTGCGCTTCAGCGATTCGAAACGTCGCGCCGTTCAACACGGACGTCGCGCCGTAGCGCTTGACGACGTTCGTGACCTCGATCACCGCGCGAGGATATCAGGGGACGCTGCTACTGGCGCCTCCAACCAGCGTCATCTGAATCCGCGGCAGCGTCGGTGTCGTTCGGCCGTCGGCGGTGTTGATCGTGAGCTCGACGTCGAAGGCCGAAGGGCCGTAAAGTGGCCCTGCGCATGAATCGTCGAGACTTCCTGAAGGTCGCGGGCGGCGCCCCGGTCATGACGGCGGGTCGCCTCTCGCGTCTTCAGGTCGCGGGTGAAGAACGAACGATTGAGGGCATCCGTTTGTGCTGGTGCCCGCCGGGCCGCTTCGTCATGGGCAGCCCGCTCACCGAGGCGGATCATCGTCCGGACGAAGCGCAGGTCGACGTGACGCTCACGAGGGGTTTCTGGACGGCGAAATTCGAAGTCACGCAGGGACAGTGGCAACGGATCGTCGGTGACTTTCCGGAGAGACCGCCGACCGATCAGTTCGGCAAGGGCGACGACGTGCCGCTCTATTGGGTGAACTATCCGTCGGCCGAACGGTTCTGCACGCGCGCCACTGAGGCGGCGAAGCGCTCGGGATCGCTTCCCGAGGGCTGGGCATTTCGTCTTCCGACTGAAGCGCAGTGGGAATACGCGTGCCGCGCGGGGACGACGGCCGCGACGGCGTTCGGCACCCAGCTCGACGCCAAGGTCGCCAACTTTGGAAAGAACGTGGGCCGGTCCGTTCCAGCCGGGACGTATCCGGCCAATCGGTGGAGTATCCACGACATGCACGGCAACGTGTGGGAGTGGTGTCGCGACTGGTATCACGCTCAGTTGCCCGGCGGTGTCGACCCGGATCTGTCGACCGTGAGAGGTGTGCCGAATCGCGACGGCACCTACTCGCGCGTCCGCCGCGGCGGCGCCTGGATCGAAGATGCCTCGGATTGTCGATCCGCGAGGCGTCTGCGTTACGAGCCGGATCGGGTCTCCGACCACATTGGATGTCGCGTGTTGCTCGTCGAGATCTAGACGACCGACAGTCATGGTGAACCGACGATCATTCCTGGGTCTCGCAGCTGGTGCCGCTGCTGGAACGTTCGTCTGGCCGCCTCGCATCGCCGACGCGCAGCCCCAGTTGCGTGTGACGGGTCTCGAGCTTCTGCCCGTGCGCGCCACTGAACGGACCGTGTGGCTGTTCGTGCGGTTGCGAACAGACCGTGGCCTGACCGGCCTTGGGGAAGCATCAGACGCGTTCGGGTTCGCCAACACCACGAAGCAGGACGCCGCGCGCATGGAATCGGAGCTCGGCGCGTTCTTCGGTCTCATCGAGGGAAAATCGCCACTCGACATCGGCCGGTATCGCGAGCAGGGCGAGCGCGCCGCGATAAAGGGCGGCCTGATCTCAGCGACGGCGTACAGCGCGATCGAACAGGCGTTGTGGGACCTCGCCGGAAAGGCGCTCGACGTCCCGACCTGCACGCTGTTCGGCGGCCGCGTCAGAGACGCGCTGCCGACGTACGCGAACGTCAATCGCGCGACCAGGCCGCGCACGCCGGCGGGATTCGCAGCCGCAGCACGGATGGCGGTCGGTGACGGCTTTCGAGCGGTCAAGGCGGCGCCATTCGACGGCTTTCCGCCGCCCGGTTCGCCCGCGTCGGCCATCGATGCCGCCGTCGACGCCGGCATCGCGTCGATGGCGGCCATGCGCGACGCCATCGGTCCGGACGTCGAGCTGATGGTCGATTGCCACAGCTTCTTCGATGTCCCGCTGGCCGTCAGTGTCGCGAAAAGATTGGAGCCGTACCGGTTGGCCTGGTACGAAGAGCCCGTACCACCTGAGCGTACCCAGGAGACGCGCGACATCCGGCGTCTGATCCAACAGCCGATGGCCGGCGGCGAGATTCTGTACGGTGTGGCCGGATTCGCGCCGCTCAGCCGCAACCGGACCGTCGACGTCATCATGCCGGACGTCAAACACTGTGGCGGACTGCTCGAACTGACGCGCATCGCCGCGGTCGCTGAAACCGACGGCGTCACGGTCGCGCCGCACAATCCCAGTGGTCCGGTCTCAACAGCCGCGAGTGTTCAGGTCTGTGCCGTGCTGAAGAACTTCCGGCTGCTCGAGTTGCAATGGGGCGAGGTGGAGTGGCGGCAGGACGTCCTGAATCCGCCCGAGCGTTTCGAGAACGGCGCGATTCGCGTGCCCGATCGCCCAGGTTTCGGCGTTGAGCTCAACGAGAAGATCGTCCGCGCGCATTCGATATGAGATCCGATCACACCATGAAGTCATGAAGGTTCTGCGAGCCGTTCTTCATGGCTTCATGGTGTAAGCAGTCCGATTAGCGAGAGACGCTCGGGGGCGCCGGCCCGAACTGCGCCGGATGCGCGTGGTTGAGCAGCGTCCACATGAAGTCGGCGTTCATGCGCGCGCGGTTGTGGCAGTTCATACAGCCCAGCTGGATGGATCGCTGATCGAACGTCTCCATCGTCACGTTCGCGAACGCCGAGAACGCGTCGGTTCCTGGAAACGTGTTCGGCACGCTGCCGTCCTTCAGGGCCGGAATCGGCGTGGCCTGGTTGCCATCCATTCGCGGCCACTGCGTGACGATCAGCCGGTAGTACTGCCATGGCGTGCCGGCGAGCAGACGCTGGTAGGCGAAATTCGTCAGCTCGGTCGCCGTCAAGAGCGGCGCGCTGGCCGCGCGCTCGACGTTGAACGGCTTCACCGGCTCGGGCGCGAGTGGCACGAGCGACAGCGGATTCGCCTCGGGCATCGGCGTGTGCTTGCCGTCGTTCAGCACGTAGGATCCCGGCGAATCCGGCCACGCCGGCGGCACCGTGTCGCGCTGCTCGAACGACGACCAGATCCACTGCGGCCGGCTCGGCGTCTTCTGCGCGATGTGCACGCCGATCAATCCCATCGTCCGGCGCTCACAGCCGTCGCCGGCCGCACGTTTCACGTTCACCGTCCGCGTGTAGAACCGCCGGACGAGCGGCGCGGGCAGTCCTTCGACGTCGACCCACGCGGTCTTCACCGCAATCGAGCCCATCGGAAAATTGATCACCGGTACGTCTGGCCGCGGCCGCGGAATTTCTGGCAGCGCACTGCGCAGATAGAAACGATTGGCCGCGATGTGATCGACCTGGCGCTGGTTGAAGAGCGTGAGCGTCCGCACGTAGCGGCCGTTCTGCGCGGCGACCGGTGGATCCAGAACGCCGCCGCCGGCCTGGCCGATGTCGTCGATCCCGGACGCCGATCCGATCGTCAGGTCACCAAACGATGACGAGACATTGCACGGGTTGTACGCGGCCGAGTCGTACGCGTCGAAGGCCGCTGGCGCCGACCCGTCGCCGTGAAAGATCTCCCACAGCGACTTGTAGGTCTCGAACACCCGCGGTCCCGGCGTCGAGATGGGCCGGCCCGCGGCAGACACCCCTCGCCGCGCCGGCTCCGCCGGCCAGACGAGCGAGACGAACGCCCGCCAGGAGTAGTCGTCGAAATACTCCATCGGGGTCTCCGTGAACCCGTCGGGGATACACACGTCCGCGAGGGGTTCCGGCGAGATGACCGGGGTGGGGGTGATCGGGCAGGCCGGTGTGATTTGCCGCGAAACGGCGCTGGCGCCGATGATGGCCGCAAGCAAGGCCACGCCCACCGCGACTGCCAACACATTCGACCGCGCGGCGGACATCCCGGGATTATAATTTGAGGCCGATACCACCTACAGGAGTTGCTCCATGACCGCGTTCTCGCGACGTGAGTTTGGACGGATGGTCGCTCTCGGCGTGCCCCTCGTGCCCCTCGCGGGTTCGATGAAAGCCGCCGCGCTGTCGCCGGTGGCTCTGGGCGTCAGCACGTTCAGCTTTCGCGACCTCCCGCGCGTGCAGGGAACCGACAATGTCGACGACGTGATCCGCGCGCTGAAGGCCGTGCGGGCGACGGGCGTGGAGCTGGCGCTCTCGAACGTCGAGCCCGCGCCGCCGAGCACGGCATCGTTCCTCGGCGGCACGCCTGCGTATCCGCGCCGTGTCGTCTTCTCGCCTGAGGAGATCGCGCGCATCGAGGCGTTTGCGCGCCGCGAATTGCGGCAGTGGCGGGCCCAGACCGAGCCGCGCTACTTCCAGGACGTCCGCGACAAGTTCACGGCGGCCAACCTGACCGTGATGGCCTGCGCGCTTTCCTACGACGAGTCGTTCACCGACGAGGAGATCGAGGCGACGTTCCGGCAGGTGAAGGCGCTCGGCGTTCCGACGATCAGCTCGCCCATGACGATGGCAACGGCGCGCCGCATCGTGCCGTTCGCCGAGCGGCACGGCGTCACCGTCGCGATCCACAATCAGGCCGATGGCAATGCAGCCGGCGCCATCGCGACACCTGAACTCTCGGACGCGCTCGCGCTGTCGTCGTCTTTCAGGATCAAGCTCGACATCGGTCACCTGACGGCATCGAACCAGGACGCCGTGGCGGTGTTCGGCCGTCACGAGTCGCGCGTCTCGCACGTGCTCGTGAGAGATCGTCTGCGAAACGGCGGGACGAGCCAGCACTTCGGTGAAGGCGATACGCCGATCCCGGCGGTCCTCAAACGCCTGAAGACGTCCGAGTTCCGGATCCCTGGCGTGGTCGAGTACCGACTACGTCGGCCTGCACTCGTCAGTCGACGAAGTCACCGCGTCACTCGCGTACGTGTCGCAAGCGGCGCAGTAGAAACTCCCGCTCGGTCGCGTTCTCGGCGCGGGCAATTGCGGCGTCGTACGCGGCGGCCGCTTCGGCATGCCGGTCCAACCGTCGCAACAGGTCCGCGCGAATCGCGTGAAACAAGTGTGAGTGGGCGAGGTCGAGGCGCTCGACGATCGCGAGCGCCTCCGTGGGGCCTTCCACCTCAGCGACAGCGACCGCGCGGTTGAGCGCGACGACGGGTGCGGGCGCGATCCCGAGCAGTTGATCGTAGAGCTGGATGATCTGACGCCAGTCCGTCGCGTCCGGCGTTGAAGCGTCGCTATGGACGGCGTTGATCGCCGCCTGGATCTGATACGGGCCGGGCCGGTTCCATCGCAGGCACTGCCGGACGAGCGACTGGCCCTCCGCGATGAGCGTGGCGTTCCACAGGTTGCGGTCCTGATCCGCCAGCAGGACCATCTCGCCGGCTGGGCCAAGGCGCGCCGCGCGCCGTGAATCAATCAACAGCATGAGCGCGAGGAGCCCGATCGCCTCCGGTTCGCGAGGCATGAGGCCCACGAGCAGCCGGCCCAGCCGGATGGCTTCCACGCACAGCTCTTCGCGGACCAGCCGATCGCCCGAGGTCGCGGTGTATCCCTCGTTGAAGATGAGGTAGATGACCGCCAGCACCGATTGCAGACGTTCGGGCAGATCGCCGGCGTCCGGCACACGGTAGGGGATCCGGGCGTCGCGGATCTTGCTCTTCGCCCTGACCAGGCGTTGCGCCATGGTCGTGTCGGGAACGAGGAACGCGCGCGCGATTTCTTCGGTCGTGAGGCCACCGAGGAGCCTGAGTGTCAGCGCCACCTGCGCTGCCGGCGCGATCGCCGGGTGGCAGCACGTGAAGATCAGACGAAGCCGGTCGTCGGTCACGACGTCCTCCTCCGGCGGTTCCTGTGCCGCATGCAGGAGCACAGCCTGCGCGTGCCGGTCGTCGCGCGACGCCTCGTGACTCAAGCGAGTCGAAGCCTCGTGATGTAAGCGAGTCGAAGACTCGCGACGAAAACGATCGATCGCGCGATTGCGAGCGGTGGTGATGATCCAGCCTGCCGGGCTCGGCGGGAGGCCGCTGGAGGGCCAGCGCTCGACCGCCGAGGTGAACGCGTCCTGGACGGCCTCCTCGGCGGTCGCGATGTCGCCGAAGACGCGCACCAGCACGGCGACGGCGCGGCCGTACTCCTCGCGGAACACGCGCTCGATTTCAGCGAGCGAACACGGCTCCATGCGCGCGCAGGTGTTACTCGTGGTGATGGATCGGCCGCACTTCGATCGACAGCGGCTTGAGGATTCGCGCCAGTTTGCGGCCCCATTCGAGCGCCGCGTCCAGGTCCGACGCGCGGATGATGGTGAAGCCGCCGATGTGCTCCTTGCCTTCGACGAAGGGGCCGTCGGTCATGAGGACGTCGCCCTTCTCGGCGCGCAAGACGGTGGCTGTGTGCGGCGGATGCAGGCCCGCGGCGAAGACCCAGGTGCCGGCGGCTCTCATTTCCTCGTTGAGCGTGTGCACGTTCTGCATGACCTCGTCGAGGAACTCCTTCGGCGGGGGTGGTCCGTCGGGCTGGTAGATGCTGAGCAGGTATTGAGGCATCGCGCGTTCCTTTACTGGAGGCCGGCTCCATGCCGGCGTTCCACCCTCTAAACGAACGTCAAGGCCCCGGATCGACACTCCGCCTGAAAATACGCCGGGTGAGTTTTACGTTTTTCGTAAAACTCACCCGGCGTATTTTCCAGCCGCTAACGATCCAGCAGTCGCTGCAGCGTCTCAGGGGCCACTGGCTTGACGAGGTGGTGGTCGTAGCCGGCCAGGCGGGACCGCTCGCGGTCATCGGGCAATCCGTAGCCGGTCAGCGCGACGAGCATGACCGAGTGTCCTTCGGGCTCGGCTCGAAAACGCCGTGCCAGCTCGTATCCGTCGAATCCCGGCAGACCGATGTCCACGAGCGCGATGCCCGGATGCTCCGACTTCAGCAGCGCCAGCCCCTCGGCGGCGTCCGCGGCCTCGAGCACCACGTGTCCCGCCAGCTCGAGCACCGTTCGGTACATCTCGCGCGTGTCGGCGTTGTCCTCGATGACGAGCACCCGCTGCTTGACGGTGGATGGCGGTGCCGCGGCGCGTGGAGCTGTCGGCCGCGGGTCGAATCGATGCGAGGGAACCGGACCACGAACGTGCTGCCTCGTCCCGGTCCGTCACTCGTGACCGACACGGTGCCGCCATGAAGTTCCACGAGACTCCGCACGAGGCTCAATCCGATCCCGAGGCCGCCGCGCGCGCGGGCCAGCGTCTGATTCCCCTGCACGAACAGGTTGAAGATCCGCGGCAGCAACTCCTCGTCGATGCCGATGCCGTCGTCCTCGATGCGCAGCACGGCCTCCGGCCCCTCGGCGCCGAGTTGTATCCGTATGCGACCGCCCGTGTCCGAATACTTCACGGCGTTCCCGATGAGATTGCCGACGACCTGTTCCATGCGCGTCGTGTCGGCAGAGATCCAGACCGAGTCGACTTCCATGTCGATGTGACGATCCGGGCGCTCGTTGCCCGCGACCGTCGCGACGCTCCGACGGACCACGGCCGACAGATCGAGCGGCTGTCGAGTCAGGGCAATCTTGCCGGTGACGAGCCGCCCCGCGTCGAGCAGGTCGTCGATGATGCGCGACAGGTGTTTCACCTGCCGGCTGATCACGCCTCGGGCGCGCCGGGACATCGAGTCGGCGGGTTCGATCGCGTCAAGCACCTGCACGGCGCCGACGATGGCGCCGAGCGGATTGCGGAGCTCGTGCCCGAGCATGGCGATGAACTCGTCCTTCGCGCGGTTTTCGCGTTCGGCCCGATCGCGATCCGACTCGGCGCCGATGAGGTCGCTGAGATCCGCGACGATCAGGTTGCGCCGCTCGACGTTGTCGGCGCTGGCGGTCGTCACTGACAGATACACGTCGCGCTCGTCGCCGTTGGCCGCGACCAGCTTGCCGCGGCCCGCTCCCCGGCCCGCACGGAGCATCGCCGCGACCGACTCGCCGCGCCCCGGCGTGAACTGATCGATCGGCGCGCCGATCACCTGTTCCAGCGGCATCCCGACCAGCCTCGCGAAGCCACGATTGCAGTACAGGATGTCGCCGTCCACGGTGAGGATCGCGGCGCCCTCCTGCATCTGCTCGACGAGGTCGCGGTACGGCTGGTCGGCGCTCGTGAGCGTGTAGACCTGCTCGCCGGCGTCGCTCTGTACGACGACCGCGTCGACCTCGCCATGGCGAATCGCGCGAAGCGTCTCTTCGGCCTCGGCGAGCCGCGCGCGCAGGTCCTCGATCGTGGCGAAGTCGACGTCGTCGGTCATGATTCAGCGGGTGCCGGCCGGCTAGGTCCGGGGCCGCAAGTCCAGTCCGATCAGCACCCGATCGGTGTTCGACATGTCGCCGATGACCCGGCGGAGGGGGAGCGGCAGGCGCTTGATCAACGTCGGCGCGGCAATGATCTGCTCGCCCTTGGCGAGCACGGGCTGCTGGTAGAGATCGACGACCTCCAGCTCGTACATGCCGTGCAGGTGCTCCTCGCAGATCGCCCGGACGTTCTCGATGGCGTGCGCGGAGCGTGGCGTCATGCCCGTGATGTACAGACGGAGGATGTACTTGCCGCCGCCGGCTGCCGAAGGGGTCTCGGTGCCTGCCGCGTGGGCGCTCATTCCGGCCCTCCGTGTCGACGGGCGGATGTCGAGGCCCACGAGCACACGCTCGCTGTTCGACAGGTCGCCGATGATCTTCTTGATCGGTTCCGGCAAGCGACGCACGAGCGTGGGGACGGCGAGAATCTGATCCCCGCGGGCGAGCACCGGGTTCTCGAGCAGGTCCACGATCTCGATCTGATACCGCCCGCCCAGATGCTCCTCGCACAGGCGCTTCAGGTTCTCGAAGGCGCGGATGGATTTCGGCG
This sequence comes from uncultured Acidobacteriota bacterium, assembly GCA_963739035.1. GTDB lineage: Bacteria > Acidobacteriota > Vicinamibacteria > Vicinamibacterales > SCN-69-37 > CAVTYZ01. The sequence goes on from CAVTYZ010000019.1 coordinate 53,116, forward strand.
TTTGACCGGCGACGTACAACCGCAACTGAAACTCTTCAGCCGGAACAGTCGGTGTGTCCATGGCAGTGCTCTCCGATTACGCGCCGGCGACCCGTGCCTTTTGCGCGTCGCGCCAGTCAAAGCCTCGGTCGGTCAATGAGAATCCGCGAATCTCGCTCGAATGCGCCATTCCGCGGGACTTGAGCACGGAGATGTCGCGGTGCCGCTTCTGTTCGCGCTCGGTGAGCGTCATCAAGACCCACGAGTCCATGAGCGACGAGATCATCACGTTGGTGTCCTGCGTCTCCTCTTTTCCCGACGTCAGGCCCGTGAACAACGCCGTGATGCCTTCCATCTTGAGGTGGTCGATGATTCGCGTGAGCATCGCGGTGACATCGCTCTGGGAGCCGACGGCCAACAGGTTCGTGACCGGATCGATGACGACGAGCGATGGCCGCAGTTGGCGCACCAGGCGGTGAAGGCCGGCCAGGTGCTGCTCGAGGCCAAGTCTCGCCGGTCGGTCGGCGTGGAAGCTCAGAAGGCCGCTCTCGATCCATGGCTGCAGGTCCAGGCCGATGGAACGCATGTTTCGTACCACCTGCTGCGGCGACTCTTCCATCATCATGTGAAGGCAGCGCTCGCCCCGGCGGCATCCCGCGTCCAGAAAGTGGGCAGCGAGACTTGTCTTGCCGGTGCCGGCGGTGCCGGAGATCAGGATGGTGCTGCCGCGATAGAAGCCCCGGTCACCGAGCAGGTGATCGAGGATCGCGACGCCCGACGAGACCCGATCGGTCGGCGCCGGATGGTCCAGCCCGAGCGACGTGATCGGCAGCACGGCAATCCCGTCGCTGGTCGATGAGAAACGGGTACTCGTTCGTGCCGTGGTGCGAGCCACGGTACTTCACGACGCGGAGCCGGCGCGTCGAAATCTGATCGTCGATGCGGTGATCGAGCATGATCACGGCATCCGAGACGTATTCCTCGAGGCCCTTGCGCGTCATCGTCCCCTCGCCGCGCTCGCCCGTCACGATGGTCGTGACGCCTTTCTCCTTCAGCCAGCGAAACAGCCGCCGCAATTCCGCACGCAGGATGCCGTCGTCGGACAACCCGCCGAAGAGCGATTCAATCGTGTCGAGCACAACACGCTCGGCGCCAATCGACCGGATCGCATGGTCGAGCCGGACGAACAGCCCCTCGAGGTCGTATTCGCCCGTCTCCTCGATCTCGCTGCGTTCGATGTGCACGTAGTCGATGGCGAGCTTGCCCTCGGCGACCAGCGTCGGCAGGTCGAAGCCGAGCGACGCGACGTCCTTGGCGAGGTCCTCGGCGTTCTCTTCGAAGGTCATCAGCACGCCGGGCTCGCCAAAGCGTTCGGCGCCGTTGACGAGAAAGCTCACGGCGAGGAGCGTCTTGCCCGATCCGGCGCCGCCGCAGACGAGCGTCGGCCGCCCTCGAGGCAATCCGCCCCGCGTGATTTCGTCGAGTCCTTCGATACCGGTGGCCGCCTTGGGAAGCTCGGCCGATTCGGCGGGGGTCATCAGGGTCCTTGGCCGACGCTGGGGAGCGCCAAAGGTCGGGTGAACCGGCAATATATCAGGAGCGCCTTTGCAGCGGTTCGAGGGTGCGGAGGTTCGGGGGTTCGAAGGCGAAAGGAACCAACTGACGCGAACCCACTTCTTTAATCCGAATAGATGCCCTGCGTTAGTTCATTCCTGTCGCCTCCGAACCTCCGCACTCGCGAACCTCCGAACCGCTGCAGCCCTAGACGTCAAACTGTCGAAGGTGATGGTCCATGTGCAGGTAGCCCCAGCGCATCCACGCGGCTTCTGACAGCGATCCGAAGATCGGATGGCTGCGGCCCGCGAAGAAGCCGGGCTGCGTGGTGACGATGTCGACAAGCGCTTCGAGCGACGCGACGTCCCTGTCGAACGCCGTCGGTTTCGTGCCGCCGAACTCCTGATCCACTTCCGGCCGCGTCTGGATTCCCGGCGGCCAGCGCACCGGCGCGTCACAGCGCGATCCATTTGAAGATCGTCCGCTCGCGCACGCCCGAGGCGTGGCTGACAGGCTTCTGATCGGTGCCCATGACGAACGCGTCCGCGAGGTGACAGACCATCTGGTGAGCGGACATCCGTCCCCACTTCCGCGCGCTGTCGGGGCGAAGCGCACGCAGTCGGCGCATGACTTCTGCTTTGTCGCGGGCGCGTGACAGGGTCTTCATCGGCGGGTTACCTGGGAACGAAGAACGGGGAACGCGGAACGTGGAACCGGGAACGACTACCTTCCCAGCAACTTATCTCCTCCCCCCTGCCTGAACGCCGTGAGCGCGCGCTGGCGCCCGGCCTCCGCGTCGGCCAAAAGTGACTGGAACGCCGACGTGGAGCGAATCGCGTCGAACTGCGAGCGGTTCGCGAGCGGGGTCGCGGCGAAGTAACCGCGCGAGACCGCGCGCTCCAGCGCGGCCATGCCACGTTCGTACTCGCCGACGTCGCAGAAGAACCAGCCGCCCTGGAAGATGGCTTCCGGGTCATCGAAGATCTTCAACAGGGTCGCGTTGGCTGGTCCCTCGAGCACTTCCGGCACGCGGCGGTCGAGCCACGCTCCGAGATAGGCCATCCAGGACTCGAAGGCGGGCACCCGCGCCCTCGCGTGCATCTTGCCGAGGGCCTCACGCGCCTCATCGAGTCGTCCGGCAAACCCCAGCGCGATGACGCGAATGCCGTCGTCGGCGCCCGCGATGGTTTCGACGGGCTTGATGGCGAGGATGCGGTCGATGTCTCCCTTCATCAGGAGCGTCTGCTCGATGCTGGTCGCGACGTTGGGATCGAGACGTCGTGCTTCCGCGTCGGCCGCCACCGACTCTTCGTAGAGGCCGCAGTAGCGGGCCACGTGGACAAGCCCGGCGAAAAGCTCCGGGTCGTTGCCGTGGCGCGTGGCCTCGCTCAGCAGGCGCACGAGCGCGTGCTCGCCACGGCCGATCTCCGCTTCGAGGTTCGCGTAGAGCTTGTGCGCGATGGTGAGTCGCGGGTTCAGCTCGAGCGCGTGACGGAAACACTCCTCCGCCCGCTGGTCGCTGTCCGGCGTCGGATGGATGTACTTGCCGATCACGCGATGGCATCGTCCAAGTCGTGCCCACGCGGGCGCGAACGTGGGATCGAGCCCCACGCACTGCTCGTAGAGCGCACGCGCTTTCGGTAGTCCATCGTAGGTGCGTGCGACTTCGTTCGCGCGAAGGTAGAACTCATAGGCGTGCGCGTTCGGTGCTGGCTCGGGTGTCGACGGCGGAGCCGGCGTGGCGGTGCCGGTGCCAAGGGGAAGCGACAGTGCGTCCACGAGGCGGCGCGCGATGTCGTCCTGCAGCCCGAACAGATCACCGAGCGGCGCCTGCACGGTGTGCGACGCCAGCACCGTGCCGCCGGGCGCCTCGAGCAACTGCGCGACGACCCGCAGTTGATCGCCGGACCGGAGGATGGTGCCGGTGACCACGCGATCGACGTCCGCTTCGGCCGCGAGGGCCTTGAAGTCCGGTGTTTCGCGTGCGAACTTCGCGGCCGTCGCGCTCGACCGGACGATGAGCGATCCGATGCCCGAGAGTGACGTGGTGATCGCGTCGGGCAGGCTGAACGCGAGGAAGTCCGTTTCGTCGTCGGGGCGGAGCGGCCGGAACGGCAGGACCACGAGGCGCGTGAGCGCCTGCGCGATCGCGGCCGTGTGATCGCCGCTGTCGGCCGCACGGGTCGCGCGCAGCTCCTCGGCCATCTGGTCGGCCGACACGTAGCGTTCGCCTGGCTTCTTGGCGAGCGCGCGCCGCAGCACGCGATCGATGGCGGCCACCGCCGCGCCACCGGCGAGCGCGGGCGGCTGTTCGTAGATCGTCGCGTGGGCGATCTCGACGACCGTCCGACCCGCGAACGCCGGCCGGCCCGCGAGCATCTCGAACAGGATCGCTCCGGCGGCGAACAAATCCGTGCGCGTGTCGATCGGCTCGCCGAGCACTTGCTCGGGCGCCATGTAGCGCGGTGTCCCCAGGACCGTGCCGGCGCGGGTGAGCTCGGGCGCGGTCATCATCATTTGATCGTCGGTGGGACGTGCGAGGCCGAAGTCGAGGAGCTTCACGCCGTGGGGCGTGAGGAACACGTTCGACGGCTTGAGATCGCGATGGACGATGGCGCGCGCGTGGAGCGCCGAAAGCGCGGCGAGCATGCCGAGCGCGACGGACGCGGCCTCCGACACCGGCATGGCGCCGGCCTTCAGCGGCTCGGACAGCGCTTGTCCTTCGAGAAGCTCCATGGCGATGAAGAGCTCGCCCTGGTCTTCGCCAATCTCGTAGATCTGGCAGACGTTCGGGTGGTTGACGCTCGCCGCCGCTCGTGCCTCGCGCCAGAAGCGACGCCGCGCCGTTTCATCCCGCGTCACCGAGACCAGCGTCTTCAGCGCAACCGTGCGATGGAGCCGCTCGTCACGCGCGGCGTACACGATGCCCATGCCGCCCTGTCCGAGCTTGCGCTCGATGGCGTAGTGGCCGAGGCGCGCAGGGATGCCGTCTGCGGTGAGTGGTCCGCCGTCGGCCGCCGCGGCCTCAGGATGTGGCGGTGGAGTCGGTCCTTTCAGCCAGTCGTAGAGCGCGCGCAGCGGACTCTTTGGACTGCTGGTCGTGGTTGGGCGATCGGGCACCGGATCTAGAGCCGATCATACTTACAAAGGGGTCAGGTCTCGAATTGACCTGACCCCCTGTTCGCCGGACGCGCGCTCTTACGCCGAGGGCGCTGGGGTTACGCCGGCTTGCGGCGCTGGCGCGTATCCATGGCGACAACCGACCCGTGCTGCGGCCGCAGGACCCGTGCGGTCACCTGATCGCCGATCTTCACCACGCGCCGATGTTCGCGCGCGGTTCGCTCGACGGCAGGCGTGGCATGGCCGCAGCGTTCACAGACAAAGTGCATGACCTGCACGCCGTGCAGCGGGCGACGCTCGCGGTACGTGTGCGAGTGGGAGCAGGTGCTGGGGAGCCACTGGAAAATTGTGTCGAAGAGCTTCATAAGCGCCTCAGATCCGTAACGACGTTCTGGCGTCCTTACACGGCAACTTCCTTGCCGCCGGACACCCCTCGCCATTCGAATAAGTCGCCTTGCAGTACCCAAGAAGTCATCCCTGAGGGAGCCTAAATCCAACCTCCGCCAAGAAGGCCTCTGCGGGAAGGCACCCAGCCTCAAAACCGCAATTTCAGGACTGTCCGGCCGCTTCGCCAAGGCTTCGGCAGGTCAAATGCGTTCGCCTCCAGCTTCGGGCGAGATTCGTCCAGACATTCAGCGACTTATTAATATGGACGTCGGACAGGCCGCACAGGTTTCCCGCCGTCCTCCGCCAGGCAGGCGGCCAGGCCTGCCAAAAGCAGGTCGGTCGCCCCAAAACTCGGCGCGCTGTGCGATAGGCTGGCGGTTGGCGAACGCGCTCGCGAGGTATCGCGAGATGGCCCGTCTCACACAGCGACCGTCAACGCCGCGGTGAGTCCCCCTCCGACCGTCCCCGTCATCGTGGCCAGCTCGAGATTCGCGCCGTCGCTGAACACCATGTCGCTCGCGAGCGAGACCTGCGAGAGATTGGCGATGCTCTGCTCGTAGCCTGGCGTCGCAAACACCTGATCGCACGTTGCCTTCGGCAGTGCGATTTGCGATGTCGCGACCTTGTTGGAGACGTTCGTGGCCGAGGCGAGCGTCGGGTACACCTCGAAGTGGATGTGCGGCCAGCGGCCCTGATAGCACGCCGGGAAGATGGACGTGAATGCGACTCGGCCGCCGCCGTCCGCTTCCTGCACACCGCGCAGGTAGTTCTGGCTCGTGACGCCCTGTGAATAGAGCGAGTAACGGCCCTGCCGGTCGCAATGCCACAGGTACACCGCGCGTCCGGCGAGCGTGGCGCACGTGGACGCCGAGACGATCGTCAGTTCGATCGTCAGCGGCACGCCGTCAGCGATGCCGCTCAGTCCTGCGAAGCTCGACCGGATGTCTCTGCGGACCACGCCGGTCTGGCTGAGCACGTCGGGCCCGTTCGATCCGTCGCCCGGAAATGGACCGGCGGTCTCCTGCGGAATTCTCGTCTGGCAGCCGCCGCTGCCGACGGTCGGGTCGGTCGGACTGCTGCCGCAGCCGAGGAGCGGTACAGCGGTGGCGACAATCCCGAGTGTCGCGGCGATGCGAAACAACTGTCGCCGGTTCATGGCCGCGCCCGTCGCCAGCAGGTCGCGGTGCAGTCCGCCGAAGTCGTCGTGATGGTCGTGAACGTGTGTCTTCATGATGTCGTTCATAAAGACGTTGCATCGACCTTGCCGGATGCGCGATCCGAGCGGTTTCACCGAACTGTCACGGTTGTGCCGCGCGGTTGTCAAAAAAAAGGCCCGCGACACATGGCCGCGGGCCTATCGGGGTGTTCCTGGCTCCCCAGCAAGACCGGCGCGTTGTGCGACCGGCCACAGGAACACTCCTGAGCGGTTATTTAGCAAGCACCGTACCGTCTCGAAGACTCGCCGCCTTAAGGCTTAGGGCTTAGGGCTTGGGGCCTTCAGTCCCGAGAGTGAGCGTCGCGGTTCCACATGGTTCCATCTCGGTCAGTACGGCGGTGATGAGCCCGGAGCCCTAAGCCCTTAAGCCCTGGGCCTTGAGGTGATTGGTCGGAGTATCCTTCGTCGGTCTCCCGTGATTGGCCCGACCATCTCGGAGAAACCCCGACAGCATCACGCGATGGAATCGCGCCGATTTGGCGCCCTCGGGTTCGGGCCGTTACGCCGAGTCGGCCTAGACCGCGTCGCGGTCACGCCCCAGGGACTTCAATTCACCAGGCGCGCCGGCCCCTTCAGTCGCACGCGGCTCCTGCCGCTCTCGTCCATTCGTCGCGTTCGTGTCCGCCCGCACGACAAGGCCGTCGTGGCGGACACGTTCGCGCGGCACCTTCACGATCGCGGACCTCGGCACGCCGGTTGAGCGTGAGTCGGTCGAGCGCTGGATCACGGAGCGGCTCCAGCTACCCGACCACTCACGCGCGGTGTTGCTGGAGCGGGAGACGTCCCCGCACGATTGGTCCGTTCGTGTTGACGGGATGGATACGGTGTTGACGTCACCGCCGCCGCGCATCGCCCGAATTCAGGCCGCTCTTGGCTGGGGTGTGACGACGCTGATGTCGCTTGGCTGGGTGGACGGACGGGCTCGGACGTGGCGTGACCGGCCGCGGGCGCCTTCAGCTCGGGCGAACGAGGAGCCGTGGCCATCACGGCGGTGTCGGCGGTGGCCGCGATGTGGCTGACGGTGGCTCGCCGGGAATGGCGGCTCCGACCCGGGCGCGATGCGCCTTCGACTGCGTGCCGGACGCTGGGTGCTGCGCGAGCGGGCGTTCGAGCGAGGCTTCCTCGAGATCGAGTATCGCGTGGACAGTGACGGCGACAGCCACTGGACGTTGGTCGTGCGCGACTCGGCCGGTCGGCGGGTGCTGTCCCGGGCCCTGCACGATCACTACGAGCTCGTCGCCTTGGGCGAGTGGCTCGGTGCGCGAACAGGGTTTCCGTTTCATCGTCCATCTCCGTGACGCCCCACGTCGCAAGCCTCGAGTCAGCGCGCGCGCTCCTGTCTGTACGGCCCCGAATCGGACATCGATCTTGTTGTTGCGCGAACATTTCTGTGAGGCCTACCAATCAGGCAAGTCACTGATTACGCGAGAAATCACGTGGCATGTCGTTTGCGATTCGTCCCGGCGCATGGCAACAAGCTGGACTGGAGTTGAACAGCGTCAAGCTGCGCGCATCGATGTCCGAATGCGCGTGAAGGGCGAGATTACGTCGGTCGCGGCGCCCCTTCTCATTCACGATCTCAGCCGAACCGGCTTCGCCGTGGTGAGCACGCTGGCCTTCGACGTGGGGGAGGCCATCGATTTCCGGCTGGTCGGCCCCGAGGCCTCGGACGTGGTGGTGACCGCCGAGTCCGTCCATTGCCGGCCGATGAAGAACGCGCCGCATCTCTACCTACCGGCTTCAAGTTCGTGCCCGGCCGCCTGACCGGGCTTCTGCCTCAGGCCTCAATCGATCACCTCATCGCCGCGGTGACCGTCCAGGGCCCTGCGTCATTTTTCAGGAGTGAGTTGCCCGCTCACTAGTCCGGTGAATCCCTGATTGCCCCCGTCCGCGCGAGATCGCAAGATCGATCGCGTGGGTCCGCCCGGCAGCACCTGCACGCTCGGCTACTTCTTCGCCGTCCTCCCCAGGAACCCAGCGAAGACGGGATGCATGCGTCGAATCGTGATGTTCAACCACGTCACGCGGACGGGTATTTCGCGGGTCCCGATGGGAACTCGACTGGGTGATGTCCGACGAGGAGGTCAGACAGGGAGTCCGTGCGCCAGTTTCCTGACTTCGACACGGTAATGCTTGGACGCAAGACGTACAGACATGTTCGCAGCCTATTGGCCGAAGGCACTCGACAATCCGGGCGGCGCGGCCGATCCGCACGGAGCTCGGAAACCCTCGCCGGAGATTCACGCGATCGCGGTGTGGCTGAACGCCGCGGTCAAGCTCGTGTTCTCGAAGACGTTGAAGAACCCGATGTGGAACAACACCCGCGTCGTTCGCGAGTTCGACGCCGGCGCGGTCGCCGACCTGAAGCGCCAGCCCGGCAAGCACATGATGGTCTTCGGCAGCGCCTCGATCGTATCGAAGCTCACTGAGCACGGCATTGATTGACGAGTATCGGTTCCTCGTCAGCCCTGTGATTCTTGGAAAGGGCCGCAAGCTGCTCGACGATGCGTCTGCGAAGATGAGACTGCGGCTTCTCGAAGCCGCGGCTCACCGTTCGGGCCACGCATGCTGCGACATGCGCGAGCGGCGTAGGACGTGAGGATCCTCGTCGCCGGCGCGACCGGTGCCATCGGCCGGAAGCTCGTGCCGCTTCTGGTCGCCCGCCGGCATCAGGTGTTTGCGGCCACGCGATCCCGGAACAAACTCGGGTCGCTCGACGCGCAAGGCGCCGAGCCGGTGCTCATGGACGGGCTCAACCGAGCCGAGGTCATGAAGGTCGTGGTGGCGGCGATCCCCGAGGTCGTCATCCACGAGATGTCGTCGCTCGCCTCGATGCGTGACCTCAAGCGCTTCGACGACGAGTTCGCGGTCACGAATTGTCTGAGGACCGACGGCACGAAGTATCTGCTCGAGGCCGCCCGGGCGGTGGGCGCGCGCCAGTTCATCGCGCAGAGCTATACGGGCTGGCCAAACGAGCGTCGCGGCGGACGCGTCAAGACCGAGGACGATCCGCTCGACGACCGTCCACCGGCCGCGATGTCGAAGACCCTCGCCGGGATTCGCACGCTCGAGCGCATGGTGACGACCGCCGAAGGCATCACGGGCACCGTGCTGCGCTACGGCAGTTTGTACGGTCCCGGAACGTCGCTGTCCGACCACGGCGACATCGTCCAGCTCGTTCGCGCGCGCAGGCTTCCGATCGTCGGCGGTGGCACCGGCGTCTGGTCGTTCGTTCACGTGTCAGACGCCGCCCGCGCGACCGTCGCTGCAGTCAACTGTGCCGCCCCAGGTATCTACAACGTCGTGGACGATGAACCGGCCGAGGTGTCGGAGTGGCTGCCGGAGCTTGCCAGCGCCGTCGGCGCAAGGCCGCCCTGGCGGATTCCGACGTGGATAGGACGCTTCGCGCTTGGAGAGCCCGGCGTGTCGATGATGACCCAGATCCGCGGGTCGTCGAATGCCAGGGCCAAGCGCGTGCTGGGCTGGATCCCGTCGTATCCCACCTGGCGCGATGGATTTCTCCGGGGCCTTCAGGGTTGAATTCGTGCAAACAGCCCAAGCCCCAAGCCCCAAGCCGCTAAGCCCCAAGCCTCGCCGTGAGCCTCCTATAATCGTCGCCACCCATGCGGCTCCAGCTGATCGACTGGCTCATCGTCCTGGCGACCCTGCTCATTTGCTTCGTGCCGGCGCTGTTCTTCGGCAAGCGGGCCGGCAAGAACACGTCTGAGTTTTTCGCCTCGGGCCGGTCCGTGCCGTGGTGGCTGGCCGGCCTGTCGATGGTCGCGACGACATTCAGCAGCGACACGCCCAACTGGGTGACCGAGCAGGTCCGCAAGTTCGGCGTCGCCGGCAACTGGCAGTGGTGGGCCTTCACGCTGACCGGCGTCGCGACCGTGTTCTTCTTCGCGCGGCTGTGGCGCCGGTCCGGCGTCATGACCGACCTCGAGTTCTACGAGTTGCGCTACTCGGGCGGCGCTGCGAGCGTCGTCCGCGGCTTCCGCGCCGTGTACCTTGGACTCTTCTTCAACTGTTTCATCATGGGTACGGTGATGCTGGCGGCGTGCAAGATCGCCAACATCCTGTTTGGACTGCCGCCCTGGCAGACCATCGTCATCTGCGGACTGCTCAACGTCGTGTTCGCGGCGCACGCTGGACTGTGGGGCGTGCTCGTCATCGACATGATTCAGTTTTTCATCAAGATGACGGCCGTCATTGCCGCCGCGTATTTCAGCTTGAAGGAGGTTGCGCGGCGGACCGGCATCGCCGAGGGCGCGCTCGCGGGACTGCAGCATCTCGTCAACACGCTCGGATCGCAGCAGGTGAAGTTCACCGACGGCAGCCAGCCGGTCGTGTCCGCGATTGACGGCACCGGGCAGCCGATCCTCGACATCCTGCCGAACTTCGCGATGTGGGACCTGGCGCTTGCCATCTTCATCATGCCGCTCGCGGTCGGCTGGTGGGCCAACTGGTATCCCGGCGCGGAGCCCGGCGGCGGCAGTTACATCGCCCAGCGCATGCTGGCGTCGAAGACCGAGAAGGACGCGCTCGGCGGCACGCTCTTCTTCAATCTCGCGCACTACGTGCTGCGGCCGTGGCCGTGGATCATCACCGCGCTCTGCTCGATCATCGTGTTCCCTGAGCTCAAAGACATCCAGGCGGCGTTTCCGAACGCGGATCCTGGCTTGATCGGTCACGACAGCGCGTTCCCGGCGATGCTCATGTTCCTGCCCGCCGGATTTACCGGCTTGATGGTCGGCGGCCTCATCGCGGCCAACTCGTCCACGATCCTCACGCACCTCAACTGGGGCGCGTCGTATCTCGTGCACGACTTCTACCGCCGCTTCATCACGCTGACCGCGCCCGAAAAGCACTACGTGCTCGTCGGCCGCATCTCGACGGCGTTCCTGTACGTGTTTGCCGGGATTCTCGGGCTGATGCTCGAGTCGGCGCAGGGCGCGTTCCAGGTCATCATCAGCATCGGCGCGGGGACGGGGCTCTTGTATTTGCTGCGGTGGTTCTGGTGGCGCATCAGCGCGTGGTCGGAGGTCGTCGCGATGATCAGCTCGTTCGCGATCTCGGTTGGGTTCTTCGTCGCCGGGAAAGCCGGCTACTCGCTGCCGTTCGCGCAGACGATTTTCATTTCGGTCGGGTTCACGACGGTCTGTTGGCTCCTGGCCGCGTATTTCGGCCCACAGACCGACCGGGCGACGCTGATTGCCTTCTATAAGAAGGTGCACCCGGCCGGTCCGGGCTGGGAGCGGATTCGCCGCGAGGCTGGCATCAGCGAGGCCGACGCCGAGAGCCAGGGCGACAGCATGAGCATGGCCGCGCTCGGCTGGGTCGCCGGTTGCGGCGACGATCTGGTCGTCGCTGTTTGCGATTGGCAATTTTCTGTATGGCCGCATGGGCCTGGCGCTCACGCTCACGGCCATCTTCATGGTGAGTGGCGCCACGTTGCTCTACGTCATCAATCACGTATGGGATCGGGCCGATAGGTTTGAGGCGTAACTCTTCCGACCTTCAACTCGCTCCCTCCATCGGTGACGACGGCCGTCGCAGGGCGCTCGAGGCCGAGGTGTTGCGGCGTGAGAGTGAGCTGGACGCCCTCAAGGTCGAGCTTCAGAAACTACAGTCGCGCTACCTCGGCGAGATCGGGTCGCTCTATCGTGAGCTCAGCGAGCTCGAGGACCGGATCGTCGAGGCTGAGGTCCGCGCCGGTCTCCGCCCGCCGGCGGCGGACGAGGATCTGGAGACCGAGGGCGCTGACCCCGCTGGAACCGCAGGCGAGTTGTTTCAGTGCTCCAATCGATCGCAGCCGTCCGACGAGTTGAAGAAGGTGTTTCGCGACGTCGCCAAGTCGATTCATCCGGATCTGGCAGCCGACGGCCCGGAGTGGTCTCGCCGGCATTCGCTGATGGCCGAGGCCAATCGCGCCTACGCGGAGCGCGACGCCGACCGGCTGCGGCTCATTCTCCATGCGTGGCAGAACCATCCGGACTCGATTGCCGATGACGAGCCCAACGCGACGGCGCGCCGGGTCGCGCTGCTCGAGCAGCAGCTCGTCGTCATCGACGCGGAGTTCGCCGAGCTTCGGAAATCCGCGATCTATCGCTTGAAGACCAGAGATCGAAAGCACGCGCGCCGAGGGCTGGGATCTGTTTGCCGAAATGCGGCTGCAGGTGAAGGCCGAGGTTGGCCGTGCCAAGGCGCGGCTCGTCAAGGTACGGGGCCCCGTGCGGTAGCGCCCTGACAACCCCATGCGACGAGCCGTCTTCGAAGGCAGCGGTATGAGCACGCGTGTGCCGGGCTCGCACACCTGTGCCGGCGCGGCACAGGCTTCTAGGACTCAACTCCTTCCGCATCAACCACTTGTACAATGGCGCGCCGGTTGCTTAGTGGCTCGACATGAGAACCCTCGCGCTGCTACTCGCACTCGTCGCCGCGCCGCTCGCGGCGAGGGCCCAACAAGCCGTCGTTCCTGACGGCGCCATCGTCGAATCGGCCGAGGTCAGCGGCCTCGCGCTCGACCAACTGAGCCCCGGACTGCAGCAGGACATCGCCGCGCTCGCGGGCCAGCCCCTGAACCGTGAGCGGCTGAACGCGCTCGCCGCCCGCATCGAGGGCGAACAACCCGATGTCGTCGCCGCGGTTCGAGACATCGCTCAGCCCGACGGGCGCGTGCGAGTCGTATTTCTCGTCGCGCGCATCAGCGACAACGACAGGCTCGCCGAGAACATCAACGCGCGCTACACGGTCGAGCACGTGGAAGTGTCGAGCATTCCGGACCGGAAGATCAGCCAGAATCTTCTCGACGAGCTGCAGGCGCTCGTCGGAAGCCCCCTCGATCCAGTCGAGGCGGACCGTCTGGTCCGCAAGCTCGAGGCCGAGCTGCCGGACCACGACGTGCGGCGCCGCACGTCGCGGGGAAGCGAGCCGGGCCGGATTCGACTCATCTTCGACGTGACGCGATCGGAGCGCAGCCGCTGGCTCCACTTCACGCCATCGCGGTCGAAGATCGTCTACCACCAGGATCAGGGGTGGAGCGGCGTGCTCGACCTGCCGATTGGCGGGCGGACGAGCAACCAGGTGAACGTCGGTTTCGTCTTCGGGAACGCCGATGACCTGGTCGAGGAGTACTCGGGCTACCGGCTGCGCTTCGAAAACCGGGAAGCGGGCACCGAACGGCTCGGCGTCGGCTTCGAGGTGTTGCGCTTTTCGCAGGACTGGCGCGACGTCACGCTCGCCACGCTCGAGGCGACGCCGGGCCTCGCGCAGGCGTACGAGACCCGCATCACCTTCGAACCGAAGGTCACGTTCGCGATCACGCCGCGCGTTCGTGTGAACGCGGGCGTGAGTACGTCCGACCTCAAGCCGCTCGAGATCGGGCTCGAATCCGAGCACGCCAACACCTTCGTGACCGGCGTCGGTTACGACCAGACATGGCGCCGCCGCCGGCACACCAGCGTCACGAGCTCATCGGGCGAAACAGCGCTCGGAACGCGTCAGCGACGGTGAGCACACGATTCGCGCGTCGTATGAGTGGCGTGCCGGGACCGAAGAGCTCGACAGCGACCTGATCTACCGGCGGCATCTCGGGCGTGCGCGCTTCCGGACCGAGCGCGGCGCCACGTCGTTCACCGCGGACTTTCGCGCCGGCCGCATCACGGACGGGCGCCGCTCTTCGAACGCTTCACGCTCGGCGATTCGACGACTCTCCGCGGCTGGAACAAGTTCGACATCGCCCCGGCGGGCGCCGACCGCATGTGGCACCAGTCGGTCGAGTTCAACGTTCACCAGTTCAGATACTTCTTCGACGCCGGCTCGCTGTGGAACGAAGGTGGTGAGCGCAAGGTCCGCCTCGCGACGGGCGTGGGCTTCTGGGTGTCTTCGGTCGGTTTCCCGCTGAATGCGGACGATGGCGACGCGACGTTCATCGTGAACATGAGTTTTGGAGTCGGGTTTTGAGGACGCGGGTCCTCCTCGTCGTCCTGCTCATCGCGCCGCTCATTGGGTCGGGCTCGGGGGCGTCGCTCGGGGCACAGTCCCTGGACGTGAGCACGACGGGCGGTATGCTGCGCGTGCGGTCGGGATTCGGATTCATCGAGGGTGCGGTCATGGATCAGCTCCGCGACGGCCGAACGGTCCGGCTTGACTTCGAGCTGACGGTGTTCGACGGACCGCGCGGCGGCGACGCCGTCGCCGCAGCCAGGCAGAGCTTCAACCTGAGCTTCGACTTATGGGAGGAACGCGTTGCGGTGACGCGCGCCGGCAAACCGCCACGTTCCGTGTCTCATCTGCGGCCGCGGGATGCCGAGGTCTGGTGTCTGGAGAGTCTGACGATCGCCCGCACGGAGCTGAGCCGGCTGACGCGCGACACGCCGTTCTGGATCCGGCTCGCGTTCCAGGTGCCCGATCAGGTAGCCGTCCCGGACTCAGACGCTGACGAAACGTTTACCATCCGGAGATTGATTGACGTGTTCAGCCGCCGGCCGCGCCAGGGCGAGCTCGGCCGGTCCGTCGACGCGGGTCCGTTCCGTCTGTCGAACTGACGACTGGAGACCCGACGTGCACAGTCTCCGCAACCGCCTGATCGCCGCCTTCGTCGTCGCGACGATTCTCCCCCTGGCGGCGTCGATTTGGATTGCCTCGTCTCTGCTCAATCGCAGTCTCGGCTATGCGACAACGGGCGAGGTCGATCGGCTGTCGCGCACGCTGGAGGGGACCGTGCGGCAGTTCTATCAGCGCGAGCGCGAGACGCTGAGGCTGGACGCGGCGGCCGGCCGGGTCGCCCCGACGCATTTCGGCGTCGCGGACCAGTCCAACTGGCCGGACGCCGTGCGTGCGTTCTGGGACAGCGGGGAAGCCGAGCGGTTCGGCGTGTCAGGACCCGGCGGCGACCATCTCGACTTTCTCAGAAAAGACGCGCGCGGCGTCGATGTCTTCAGCCGCGACCTGGGCGGCATCCACATGCAGGAGCTGTCCGCCGAGTTCGGACGAACCCGCGCGCTCGTCGGGTCGATCGAGTCGCGTGATCTCGCGCGCGGCTTCACGCTGACACTCCTTCTTCTGATCGCCGTCGTGTGGCTCGTGTCGCTCGTGCCGCTCATGTTCATCGCGCATCGCGTGAGCCAGCCGATTCAGCAGTTGACCGCCGGACTGACCGACTTTGCCGCCGGCAACTGGGACCGGCGGATTGAGACCACCAGGAAGGACGAGGTGGGGCGAGCCGTCAGCGCGTTCAACAACATGGCGGAGCAACTGCGGACGAATCGCGACCGGATTGTCTACCTGGCGCAGATGTCGAGCTGGCAGTCGCTCGCGAGAAAGACCGCGCACGAGCTCAAGAACTCGCTGACGCCGATTCGCCTGACCGTCGAAGAAATGCTCGCGCGGCAGCCCACAGCCGACCGGGCGTTCATGAAACAGGCCGCCGAGATCGTCGTCTCCGAGATCGAGAGCCTCGAGGAACGCGTGCGCGCCTTCTCGGAATTTGCCAGCGACCCGCCCGTCAGGCCCGAGTCGCTCGACGTCAACACCCTGGTCAACGAGCGCGTCGCCCTGCTGAAGCCGGCGCATCCAGACACGAGGTATGAGTTAAGGTTGGCCTCGGGCCGCCCACGCGTCTATGCCAGCGCGGACCTCGTCAAGGGCATTCTGATGAACCTGCTCGAAAACGCCGCCGAAGCGGCCGGCCCCTCCGGAACGGTCCTGACGGTCACGCGCGCGGAGGATGCCCACGTTGTGATCGAAGTCCACGATTCGGGACCGGGGCTGAGCGATCAGGCGGCCGCGACGCTGTTCGAGCCGACAATTACTTTCAAGAAACGCGGCATGGGTCTTGGTCTGTCGATTGCCAGAAAGAACGCGCTGGTGTCAGGCGGGGACATCTCGCTGGTCACCGGCGAGCTCGGCGGAGCGGGGTTTGCGTGATATTGCCGTGGTTGGCCGCGGTCCGAGGGCTCGAAGGGATGACACGCAAACACCGCATCGTCATCGTCGACGACGAGCCGAACATCGGGTCGTCACTGCGCCTGATCCTCGAAGGCGAGGGATACGGCGTCACGGTGTGCGAGTCGGCGACGAAGTTCAAGGCGGAGCGTTTCACCGGTCGCGCCGATCTCTACCTGCTCGACGTGCGGCTGCCGGACGGCAGCGGTCTGGACGTGCTGCGCGGGCTGAGACAGGGCGGCGATCCGGCGCCCGTGGTCATGATCTCGGGCCACGGGACGATCCAGGACGCGATCGAGGCGACGCGAAACGGCGCGTTCGATTTCCTCGAGAAGCCGCTCGCGCGCGATCGCGTGCTGCTCGTCGTCAAGAACGCGCTGGAGCGATCGGACCTGCAGATCGAGAATCAGACATTCCGCGACCTGGTGGGCGAGCCGCCACGAATGATCGGCAAGAGCGCGGCGTTCCGGCGCGCGGTGACCGAAGCGACGCAGGTGGCCAAATCCGACGCGGGGGTTCTGCTGATCGGGCGAGTCGGGCACCGGCAAGGAACTGCTCGCCGCCCACATCCATCGCGAGAGCCGGCTCGCGTCGCGCGCCTTTGTCAAGGTCAACTGCGCGGCCATTCCAACCGAACTGATCGAGAGCGAGCTCTTCGGCCACGAGAAGGGCGCGTTCACGGGCGCGGCCGGCCTCCGGCGCGGCAGGTTCGAGCTGGCCGACGGCGGGACGATCTTTCTCGACGAGGTCGGCGATCTCCACGAGGCGTCACAGGCCAAGCTGCTCCGCGTGCTCCAGGACGGCGAGGTCCAGCGGCTCGGCGGCGAGCAGCCAATTCGCGTGGCGGTCCGCGTCATCTCCGCGACGAACCGCCAGCTCGACCTTCTCATCGCCGAGAACAGGTTCCGGCACGACCTGTTCTATCGCCTCAGCGTCGTTCCCATCCGCGTTCCGTCGCTGCGCGAACGGCGCGAGGACATCGCCGATCTCACGGCGCTACTTTCTTGCCGACTTCTGCGCGCGCAACAACTTCAAGCCGAAGACGATGGATGACGAGGTGGTGGAGGTGCTCGAGGACTACGACTGGCCGGGCAACGTGCGCGAGCTTCGAAACGCGACGGAGCGGATGGCGATTCTCACGGCGGGCGATCGAATCACCGCGGACTCGGTGCCGTTCGAAATTCGCGCGCCTCGCATCGGGGCGCCGTCGGACCTGCACCAGGCGCGCGACGACGCCGAGCGCCAGCGCATTCTTCACGCGCTGGACGAAACGGACTGGAACGTCTCCGGCGCCGCCCGTCTGCTGGGGATCGAGCGCACGAGTCTGCATAAGCGGATGAAGACGCTGAAGATCGGCAGGACGGGGCGCGAGAGAAGGGGTTGAGGAAGGCTCAAGGCTCAGGTCCGGCGGCCGATCTCGAGAGTCCACTAGGTTCGGCTTGATGGCCGTTCTCGAGACGATGCTATTGTCGTTGGTTCGATGCGTATTGCGGCGCTCAGCGATCTCCACGGCTACCTTCCCTCCGTTCCCGAGTGTGACCTTCTGATCGTCGCCGGCGACTTGTGCGTGGATCAGATCGGCAAGTCGCATGCCGCCGTGGCGCACGACCAGCAGGAGCGGTGGTTTGACCGGTACATCCGCCCGTGGTTTCTGCAGGCGCCGGCCTCACACAAGGTCATGACCTGGGGCAACCACGATTGGTGCGGCGAAGATGGCGGCTTCGCCGACGACATACCAGACCGGGCCAAGGCCGGGGCGCTTCAGATCGTCGTCGATGGCGAGACGTCGGTGCCGCTCGTTGGTTCTCCCGAGTCACTCCGCATCTGGGCGACGCCCTGGTCCAATGCGTTCATGGACTGGGCGTTCATGAAGAAACCTGAAGAGTTGGCCGAGATCTACGCACTGATTCCGGCGGGCATCGACATCCTCGTGTCGCACCAGCCGCCGCTTGGTTACGGCGACTTGTCAGTGTTGAGGGGAGCCGGTCAATCGGAGCACCATGGCAGCCGCGAGCTTCTCGCGGCGATCAAGCGCGTCCGGCCGAAGCTCGTCATTTGCGGTCACATCCACGAGGGACACGGGCGCTACGAATACGACGGCATTCCGATCTACAACGTCAGTGTTGTAGACGAGCAGTTCCGACTCGTGCACGAACCAACGATCATCGAGATGCCGTGAGCGAGGTGGAACGCCCCAAGCCCCTACCGACCGAAAAGCCTCCTTTCGAGCGTCAAAGCCACATGTCGCAGTCAGTTGAGCTTGGAATCGATACATTCGGAGACGTCACGTTCGGGCCCGACGGCAAGCTCCTGCCGCAGGCGCGGGTGTTGCGGGAAGTCGTTGAAGAGGCCGTACTTGCCGACCAGGTCGGCATCGATGCGTTTGGCGTCGGCGAGCACCATCGCGCCGATTTCGCCGTTTCTGCGCCCGAGATCGTTCTAGCCGCCATCGCCGGCAAGACCCAGCGCATCGTCCTGGGATCGGCCGTGACCGTGCTGAGCACGGACGATCCCGTTCGTGTGTTCCAGCGTTTCTCGACGCTGAATGCCGTGTCGAACGGGCGCGCGGAAGTCATCCTGGGCCGTGGCTCGTTCACGGAGTCGTATCCGCTCTTCGGCTACGACCTGTCGCGCTACGAAGAATTGTTCGAGGAGAAGGTCGCGCTGTTCGCCGAGCTCGTGAAGAACCAGCCGGTCACCTGGAGCGGGAAGACGCGGTCGTCGCTGACGAATCAGATTGTGTATCCGCCGATCGAGACGGGCTCGTTGCGGACGTGGATTGGTGTGGGCGGCAGCCCGGAGTCGGTCGTTCGCGCGGCCCGCTACGGCTTTCCTCTGACGATTGCCATCATAGGCGGCAACCCGACGCGGTTCCTGCCGTTCGCGACGCTGTTCCGTCAGGCGCTCGAGCAGTACGGCAAGGCGCCGCTGCCGGTGGCGGTTCACTCGCCGGGTCATGTCGCCGCGACGGACGCTCAGGCGAAGGAAGACGTCTGGCCGCACTACGAACGGCTGATGAACCGCATCGGTGCCGAGCGCGGCTGGTCGCCAACGAGCCGCGCGCACTTCGAGCGCGAAGCCGGGCCGGACGGCGCGCTCTGTGTCGGGTCGCCCGAAACGGTCGCCTCGAAGATCGCGAAGACCGTCAAGCAACTGAAGCTCTCGCGCTTCGACATGAAATACAGCGCCGGCACGCTGCCGCACGACAAGCTCATGACCAGCATCGAGCTGTTCGGCACGAAGGTCATGCCGAGAGTGAGGGAGTTGGTGCACAGTTCGGGGACAGAGCCCTTTTCCACAGTTTGAGGCCTTAGGGGGACAGAGCAGAGCCAAGTTCTTGGATCTGCTCTGTCCCCGCTAAGGCCGTTTCTGTGGAAAAGGGCTCTGTCCCCTAAATCGCCGCGGCCAGCAGTTCGCTCAGTTCGCTGGTCGTCAGCTCGAGGGGATTGCCTTTCATGCTGCTGGCGCGCGCGGCTTTGTCGACCAGACTCGCGACGTGCTCGGGGCCGACGCCGTAGTGACGAAGGCGCGGAATCCTGAGTTCCTGGACGACATCGGCGAGCCAGAGAACGCCGTCGGCCGCCGTCGCCGACGGCGTGTCCGGTGACGAGGCGCGCGACGCGCGCGAACCGTTCACGGGCCGGGTGACCCGGCGCGCGTGTTTCAATCGCGCGAACGTTTGCCGCGACCGCGTGCGGCAGGAGCGATGCGCAGATCGCGCCGTGCGGCGCGTCGAACACGCCGCCTATCGGGCCAGCGAACCCGTGGACCGCGCCGAGGCCGGCGTTCATGAGGGCCATGCCGCTCCAGAGACTCGCCAGCGCCATGTCCGCTCGGGCCGCACTGTCCGTGCCGTCGCGGAAGGCGCGGCGGAGCGCCGTCGCGGCCCGGCCAATTCCCCCCTCACACAACGCGTCGGTCATCGGATTCGCGCGGCACGACACGTACGCTTCGATGAGCTGCGTCAGCGCATCCAGCCCCGTGGTTGCCGTGAGTGCCGGCGGCAGGTCCAGCGTCAGCGAGGGGTCCACAATCGCCAACCGCGGCAGGAGCGACGGACCGCGCAGGCTGACCTTCACGCCATGCGCGCGTGACGCGATCACCGAATTTCGTGTCACCTCGCTGCCCGTGCCGGCCGTCGTCGGAATGGCCACGCAGGGAAGCGCCGGCTTCTCGAGCGGGCGGCCTCGGCCGATCACTTCGAGGTAGTCGATGACGTCGCCTTCGTTGGTCGTCATCGCGGCAATCGCCTTGGCCGCGTCGATCACGCTGCCTCCGCCAATGCCGACGACACAATCCACACCGGCCTCCCTCGCGTCGGCCGCGCCCCGCATGACCGCCGTCGTATCCGGCTCAGCGACGACGACCACGAGCGATGTCGTGAGACCGGCGGCTTCGAGCGAGGAGATCGCGCGCGCAGCCCGTTCGGGCGAACGGCCGGAGACGACGAGCGCGCGCTGGCCGAAAGCACGAACGAGCGCATCCGATGTCGTTCGCGGCGCCGGCGCCGAACACCACTCTCGTGGCGGTCGCGAACTCGAAGCGCGTCATGCAGGAAAGACGAGCGAGTAGGCGCGACTCGTTCGCGGCACGGCCATCATGTCCGCGACGGTGTCGCGCCATGTCACGTAGTGCGCCGTGGCTTTGTGCGCGGCCGGCGCGTCCGGCGTTCGATAGATCTCGACGAGCACGAAGCGCGTGGGGTCGTCGGCATCCTGCATCACGTCAAAGCGCGCCACGCCGGCTTCCTTGACACTCTGGCTCGCATTCTCAATCGTCGCCGCTTTGAATGCGTCGACGTGTCCGGGCTTCACCTGCACGTGAACATGAACGACACGCATGACGAGATAGTCTAATGCGATGAAGAGTTCCGCTGGACTGGTCCCAGCTTTCCTTGCCCTGACGCTCGCGCTCCTCCCCGCGTCCGCTCGCGCTCAAACCGACACCCCCAGGATCGCGTTCGGCTTGCGTCACGCAGTCGCGTTACGGAACAACGGGGACGTCGTGACGTGGGGCGGGAACGTCGGGTGCCAGCTCGGCCGCAGGGCCGGGAACCGGGACGCGACACCTGGGCTCGTGCTGCGCAACGTCAAGGAGATTGCGGCGGCGTCGGATCACACGCTCGCGCTCGCCACCGATGGCAAGGTCTACGGCTGGGGCACCGATGGCGCTGCGATTGGAACGGGTCAGTACGACCAGTGCGAGGGGCCGGCGCTCGTCGAGTCGCTCGCGGACAAGGTTATCGCGCACATTGCGACGGGTTACGACTTCAGTATTGCCGTGACCGCGGACGGCAACCTGTATTGCACCGGCGACAACTCGATGGGGCAGTGTCCAGTCGGCCGGGGTGGCGTCATGGCCTTCACGCCCGTTCCGATTCCCGAGCTATCCGGCAAAGTCGTGGCCGTCGCCGCGGGTTCATTTCACACGCTCGCGCTCCTTCGTGACGGCACGATCTACGCGTTCGGCCGCGGGCGCGACGGACAACTCGGGAACGGTCGTGTCGCGAACGGCCAGGCGGCCGTCTCCGACCTGACGAACGTGACCGCGATCTCGGCCGGCACGTGGCACAGTGCGGCCGTGCGCAACGACGGATCCGTGTGGGTGTGGGGTAACAACCAGCGGTCGCAACTGTGCGACGGAACGACGGCGAACCGGGCAGTGCCAACGCGAGTCGAGGCGTTGCCGGCCGACGTGAAAGTGTCCGGCGTGGCGGCAGGTTCCCACGCCACACTCATTCGATCGGCAAACGGCGCGCTCTACGGGTGCGGCGACAACCAGTTTGGCGCGTTGGGCCCCGACAAGCCGCCGGTCGTGCCAAAGCCGGCGCTCATTGCCTCAGGAACGAACGCCGCCGGACTCGCCGTCACCGGTTACAACGGCGCCTTCAGCGTGGATGGTTGCGCCGTGCGCGTCAGCGGCAACAACGACGAAGGTGTCGTGACTGCCGGGGCCGCCGGCAACATCGCCTCGTCGCCGTTCGTCGCGCGCGTGGGGCTGACGTTGTGCGGCACGCGTTCGGCCACCGCGCTCGCGACCGTGGTGAACCCGGCACCGCGCGGCGGCAACTCAGGCTGCTGGGCGCCCAGGGTGGACGAAGACGCAGCCGCCAATCCCAAGTTCGCCGCGTTGCGGCAGGCGATGCTCGCCGCCGAGGAGCTGCTGAAGAAAAACACGACGTTCATGTTCGCCCTCGTGCCCGTGCGCTATCGCTCGTCGTTTTCGGCCGGTCCCGCCGAGGATGGCGGCGCGCGCGTTCACATCAAGGTCGTGCCCGAGCGAAAGATCGACGGCTCGCGGTTGTGGACCGGCGAGTGCGGCGTGATTCCGCAGTTGGACCGTATTGGCGGCGCGATCTTCCAGGTCTCCGTGTTCTTCAACGTCGACGCGCGCGGGCCGATGATCAGTCCGACCGGGCTCGGTCCAAAGCAAACGGGCACGGTCGCCGGCTATCCGGAATTCAACAACTGGGTCCTGATCACGAAGGACGGTCGGCTGCCGTGGATTCCACAGACGCTTGCCGACAAGCTCGACGCGGAAGGCGCGCGGCGCAGGGAGAAGCTGGCTGACTGGAACAGGACGCGCGCCGCGATGAAACCGATGGATCCGGCCGCGATGCAGAAGGCCTATGAATCCGTCAAGAAGGCCGACCCGGCCGGCGCTGAGAAAATGCTTGCGGACTTCAAGGTGCAGAGTGAAGAGGTCGCGCGGCTGATGAAGGACGTGTATCCGCTGACCACCGCGGCGCTCGAGAAGCAGGTAAAGGACTACGAGGCGTACCGCGCCTCGTTCACGGCCGCTCAACTCGCCGAGCCTGCCGTGTGGGGTGATACGTCAGGCGAGGGCAAACGTAAACTCGATGCGGCAGATTGCCGCGCTGCAGCGGCTCAGTCCGGACGAGCAGCGCGAGATGGACACGCTGAACCGCGAGAAGCGCACGGTCGACGCGCGGAACGTTCGCCAGCGTCACATGGAACGCGCGTCGCCGCTGATCACCGATGCCATGGGACAGTACGATCTGACGAATATCAAGCCCGGACCCGCGGATCGGGCGATGGGCGTCAAGCCGGATCCGTCGTTCCCGGATCCAAAACAGCCAAACCGCATTCAGGCGATCGCCGTCATCTTCTCGCAGGATCCGGATCCCAAGCAGGTCGAGCGCCGGGCGTGGCAACAGAAGGTGAAAGACACGTTCGACTTCGCGGCACTTGGGGCGCTCGTCAAATAGGCTTAAGGCTTAGGGCTTAGGGCTTAGTTGGCGTAAGGCGCTTAGGGCGTCGCCGTCGGGGCTCGGCGATGGTGTGTGGCCTGCTCGTAGCCGTACGCCAGTTTCAACAGCGTCGGCTCTGACCACGCGCGGCCGAGGAACGTGATGCCGGCCGGCAGCGTGTTGGCTCGCGTGTAGCCCATCGGCACCTGCACCGAGGGAAATCCGGTCGTCGGCGAAAAGAACTGGCTGTTGTCGCCGTGTGGCGTGTTCAGGTCGCCGATAAGCCGCGGGACGTTGCTCCACGTCGGGTAGACGAACGCGTCGAGCGTCAACGCATCCATCGTGGCCATCACCGCGTGACGGACCCGCTGACGGTACTCCCGTTCGGCTGCGCATTCTTTCGATTCCGGGCCGTGCGCGGGGCCCTGTTCGGCTTGCTCGAGGCGTCGCTGCACCGACGGATGAAAGCGGCCGGACTTCACGATCTCCGCGAGGTTCTTCACGGGCACGCGATCACCGTGGGGTGCGAGATAGGCATTGATGTCGTACTTGAATCCCATGCATGGCGCCATGTCCTGAGGCCGTCGAATCGCCTCGAGGTCCTTGACGGTGGCGGGATCGACGATGATCGCGCCGGCGCGCCGGAGATCCCCACGGCTCGCATGAACACAGACACGATCTCCGCATCGGTCGTATCGCGCTCGTAGGCTTGCCGCAGCACCCCAATGCGAGCGCCGCGGAGACCATCGGGCACGAGCGCGGCGAGATAGTTCTGCGGCAGATGCTCGTCGGCGGCCGACGTGACGGGATCGGCCGGATCGCGGCCCACGATGACCTGGAAGACTCTCGTGGCGTCGGTGAGCGTGCGCGCCATCGGTCCGGCGATGTCCGCGAGCGTGTTCAGCGGCATCACCCCGGCCCGGCTCGTCAGGCCCATCGTCGATCGAATCCCTGCGAGCGCCTGGTGCGACGACGGGCCGCGGATGGATTACCCGTGTCGCTCCCGAGTCCCACGAGGCCGAAGCTCGCGGCCACTCCGGCGGCCGTGCCGCCGCTTGATCCCGCGGTCGAGCGATCGAGCGCGTACGGGTTCTTCGTATGGCCCGGCAGGATTGATCCAACTGTCTCGTACGGCGAGAACGCCCACTCGGCCATGTTCGTTTTGGCGAGGACGATGGCGCCGGCATCTTTGACGCGCTTCACCAGAAACGCATCCCTGCTGGACACGAAACCCTCGAGCGCGAGCGATCCGTTCGCGCTCTGCAGTCCATCCGTTTCGAAGTTGTCCTTCACGAGCATCGGCACACAGTGGAGCGGGCTGACTCGGTCCGGAGGCGGCGAAACGCGCATCGAGCGCGGCCGCTTCCTCGGCGGCGTGCGGGTTCACCACGACGATCGCGTTCAGGGCGGGACCCTGCTTGTCGTACGCCTCGATGCGCTTCAGGTAGGCGTCCACGAGCGCGCGACATGTGAGGCGGCGGTCGCGCATGGCCGCGTGCACATCCGCAATCGTGGCTTCAACGACGGAGAACGCCGGCGCCTGCGCCGCGGGACGCGAGGCTGCAATGACTGCGAGTAGAAGGACGAATACAAGTGGTCGCATACACATGAACGTGGAACCTGGAACCAGGAACCCCGAACGGGGAACGTGGAACGGGGAACGGGGAACGTGGAACGACTCGCTTACTCCACCACAACCACTTCGTGATCCAGGATCGAGTCGAGCGTCACCGACGCGAATCCGCCTTCGACCCGCACCGGACGCGTGCCCTCAGCGACGAGCAGGCGCGCGGTTCGCGCCGCGACACCGGGCGGCATTCGCATCTTCACGGTAAACGGACCGACGCGGATCAGCTCATCGACCGGCGCGCGCCATGTGGCTTCGCTCGTGAGGTTGACGAGGTGAAGGATCAACCGGCCGGGCTGCTGATAGAGATGACAGTCGATGAGTCCGGTCCCGTCGAGCGTGAGCGGCAGGGTATCCGCGGCCGCCCAGCGAACGGTGTTCGCCAGGAGACGCGCGTGGTCGGGCAGATGCTCCATCGCGTAACGCCGGTCGACGTCCGCGGGCAGGAACGCCACGCGGCCCTGGCCGTGCTGTGACAACACGAGGCCCGGAATGTCGGTCTTCGGCTGCCGCATCCACGCCGTCTCCGGCGGATATGTCGGGAACGCCGGCACGTACGTGAGCGGCACCATCGCGCCGGGCTCGACTCGCATCGGCACGAGCGTGCCGCCGTACGCGAGGATGTCCGTCTCGTCGAAGCCGGCGAGCACCGCATGGCGTATGCCTGTGGCCGGCGGCTCGTCGCCGGCGCGTGGCCCGTCGACTCGGGCGCGCAGCTCGGGGCTGAGCCGCAGGTAGGTGTGAGCGTCGGCGGCGGGCCGTCCGAGGCGCGGCGTTTCACCAACCCAATGGGATCGGAACAGGTCGGCGAGCGCGAAGTCATTCCGCGGACCGCCCCACTCGTCGTACAGCGACGTCCGTCCGGTCGCGAGAACGGATCCGCCGCTTTGTACAAATCGGCGGATGGACGCCGCCTGGGCGTCCGACATCGCGCCGATGTTCGGGAGGATCACGACCCGCAGGCTCGCGGCGTTGCGCTCGAGATCGTCGATGTGGACGGGCAGGTACGGAATGCGCGCGCGCACGAGCGCGTGCATGAAGCCCGTGTACGGCTGGTCGACGAGCGCGCCGGAATCCTCGCGCCCGAAAAAATCCGTGTTCTGCTGCGACCAGATGACGCCGACGTTCGCGACGGGCGTCCGGTCCACGAGATACCGCTGGTTGTTGGCCCACCACGTCATGACCGGTTCGGGCGTGCGGTAGATCCGGCGGTCGTCGTGGTAGGCGCCGACCACGTGCCACCACGGTTGGATGCCGCCGGCGATGCCCGCGATCATCCACATCCGGGCCTCGGCCTCGGGTTTGCTGGCGACGCGGTAGTAGCCGGGACCGGACTGGTACATCGCCATGGACTCGGGCGCGAGCTTGTCCCAGCCGAGCACGCCGTGCACGCGCTTGCCCGTGTCGCCGTTCTGCTGAAATCCCGTGTCATCGTCGCGCCGCTGATGGTCGAGCATGACGATGTCGGCGCGCTGGCAGATGGCGCGAAGATCGCGGAACGACCGCGCCTGCGCGGTGATGGAACCGCTGTTCATGCCTGACCAGATGCAATCGGGTCCGCCGGCGGCACGCGTCGTCTTGTTGTTGAGGTCCCAGATCGCGAGGCGCCGCGCGTAATTCCAGCGAATCCAGTCACGGTAGGTGGTGTCGTCCCAGTTGGCGGCCTGGGGGAGGTCTTCACCGCCACGCGTCTTGAACAGGCGCGCGCAGTTGTCGCAGTAGCAGATGCTGCCGCGGCCGAGCCCGGCCCAGCTGTTGTCGGTGAAACCCTCCGGACGCGACCGCTCGATGATCTCGCGAAGGACGTCGGGCAGATACTCGTCGTAGTAGGGACTGTTGATGCACGCGACGTACTTGTCGTCGGCCCGATACGGCTCGCCGGCCCGGTTGCGCGCGAACCAGTCCGGGTGCGCCTTGAAGAAGTCCTCCGCGGTGCGATTCGAGTCCATCCGCGCCATCACGAACAGGCCGTCCTCGTGCGCGGCTTTCGTGAGCTCGCCGAACAAATCGCGGCCGTTGAGGAACTCAGCGCGATGGTGCAGCGGGAACGTGCTGGGGTAGTAGGCGACGATGCCGCCGGCGTTGATGATGACGGCCTGCACGCGCGTGCGCTTCCACTGCGCGCGCCACCAGGCGATGTCGTAGCGGACAGGATCGCGTTCGGTGATGTTGGTCTGGCCCCAGAGATAGGCGCGCCGGTACCACGGCACGCGCGCGGTTGGCGTCTGGCTCGTGGCGGCGTTCGCGCCGGAGGCCGGGACCATGAGCGTGGCCGCGATCGTATTCGTGATGAAGCCGCGGCGGGTCATCGGGGGTCGGACATGAAAGGCTCCTGAGGGCCCGTTGGTTCGAAGGTTCGGTGGTGCGAAGGTGCGGAGGCGACAGGAACGAACTCCGCGCGCCAACTTTCTCAATCTTGAGAAGATGACGGCGTCAGAAGGTTCCTGTCGCCTTCGAACCTTCGCACCACCGAACCCTCGAACCATGCGACTTGCCCACTCACCGCCACACGTATCGTAGCGCCGGAACGTGGATGCCGGCCGTCAGCTCGAGGATCTGGCGTTCCACGACTTCACCGTGCTCACGGTCGTAGAAGTGCCGCGCCTGCGTGTTGCCTTCGATGACCCAGAGGTGCATCGGCTGGCCTGGCGCCACGGCCGAGGACCACGCGCGCGAGGCGTGCAGGAGCAACGCGCCGATGCCGTGACCCTTGAGGTCGGGTGTGACGTGAAGATTGTCGAGCAGCGGACCCCACGCCGGGTCGGCGTCGCGGAGGACGCAGGTGAACCCGACCATGATGCCGTCCTGGTCCACGGCTTTGAGGACCAGGCGCGCGTCGTCTGGCACCGAAAGGCGCGACTCCCAGAGCGTCGTTGCGATCGTTTTCGACGGGACCGGCGAGGAACTCGTCCGGGACGAGGCCCCGGTACGCGGTCCTGCCAGCTCTTGACGTGAAGCGCGGCGATTGCGTGCGCGTCGTCTGAACCCGCGGGTACGAGGGTGATGCCGTCCGTCAAATGTGTTCGAGCATGAAGTCGCGAATCTCCTGGATGTTCGCGTACGGATCCGGTCCCGCCGGCACGCCCTGCTCGATGAGGTAGATGCCCTGGTATTTGAACTCGTCGCGGACGATGCGGACCGCGGCGGCGAGGTCGTAGCGCGCGGGGTTCAGCCGGAAATGCGTGTTGCCGACGGTGTAGGGCATCATCGCGCGGATGCCGGCCTGCTGCACGTCCTGGTCGCCGTAGTTGGCGACGTCCACGTTGGCGTACGTGCCGGACGCCTTGATCACTTCCGTCAGCAGGATGTACGCCGGTGGCGGCGGCGGTCCGGGCGGAGGAGCGGGCGCTTCGGCGGCGTGCGCCGGCGCCGCGGCGCCCGCCGCCTCCGCCACCGCGCGGCTCGTTGGACACCATCACGCCTTTCGACTTGCCGTACTCGCCCATCGTCTTCAAGCGTCGCGATGGCGACGGCCTTGTTGGCTTCGGTGAGCTGGCCCTGGTTCAGCATGATGCGCGGGCAGCCGAGCGTCGCGGCGTGATCGATCCATCGCTTCGTCAGATCGATGGCCTGCAGGCGTCCGACTGCCGAGTCGGCCGAGATGGTCATCGTCGCGCCAAACTCGCAGTTGATGTTGGACACGCGCGATCGCGACTTCTCGAGCCGCGCACGGAAGTCCTTGAGCCAGCGGTCGTCGGTGGACGGCAGATACGCGTGCTGCAGCTCGACGTTGTGCACGCCGTACTTGTCCGCGTACATCTGGCCGAGGTCCATGATGTCGAGCGTGCGGGTTGGGCTGTCGGGCTGGTTGGCGTTCTTCAGGATGCTGCCGAAGGTCAGGCTCATGATCGCCAGCCGGGCCAGCTTGGCCTGCTGATTGGCTGCCTGCCCACGCCCGGTGCGGGAGAACACAAACGGTGCCGTCGCGGCGGTCGCCGCCGTCGCCAGAAAGTCGCGTCGTTTCATACCCGGCATTGTACTGGAAAAAGTGGCCGGGCGACTTTTGCAAAACACGCAAAAAGTCACCCGGCCACTTTCCTACTCGTTGCGGCCGCGGACCGTCACCTAGCCGTACATCCCGACATTGAAGTGCGGCAGGAACGTGCAGATGACCAGGTACTTCCCGGCAGTTCGGAACTCGTGGGTGTAGCTCCACGGCTGGAAGCACGAGTGGGTCTGGAAGGCGAGCCGCATGACGGGATCGTTGATCAGCGGCACGCCCGGGCACCCGGTCCGGGCCGGGCCGTCTGGATGCCCGATGTTCACCGCGCTCGGCTCCTTGCCCTTGTCGTAGATCGCAATCTGATGAACGTTCGGCGGCACCTCGAACGTCACGGATCCGCCGGCGTCGATCACGACGTTTCGTCGGGGTGAGATTGTCCTTCGCGTGCCCGGAGCGATCGTGCTCGGGCACCGGTGGAAACGGCGAGCCCGTGTCGGGCCGGCCGAACCTGACCACCGCAGTCTGCGGCGTCGACGCTCCCGCCTGTGCGCCACTCTGACCGACCGACGCGCTCGATGGGGATGCTGGATTATCTGCCTGCCATTGGCTGCAGGCGTAAAGGCCGACGACGAGCGGAAGAATGAGCAGCGAACGAATCGAAAGTGTGCGCATTGCAGAACTCCTTCTGCTTGACGCGCGTGGAGAAACGACGAGCGCGCGATTCAGCTGGGGAACAGGAGCGCGGAGTCGACCACGACGTTTGCGACGATCTGCAGTGATCTTGCAAACCCACGCGTCGCGTCTCTCGAGAGCCGGTTACACTTCCGGTCGTTGCCGTCAATTCATCCGCGCGCTGCGCAGTTGATCGAGGCTCTCGACCTCCCGCCGCATCCGGAGGGCGGGTTCTTTCGCGAGATCTACCGTTCCGCTTCGCGAGTGCGACCGGCGGACGGGCGCAACGAGCGGGATGCCGTCGACCACGATTTATTTCCTGCTGGTGGACGGACTCACAGCCGATGGCACCGCGTCCGCTCCGACGAGGTGTGGCACCTCTACGAAGGCGGGCCGCTCGAACTGTTCGTCGGCGCCGCCTGCGGCTGACGGGTGCGGCGCGTCGTGCTGGGCGAGGCCGTCGAGTCAGACGGCCCTGTGCACGTGGTGCCGGCCGGATGGTGGCAGGCCGCGCGCCCGCTCGGCGCGTACGTGCTCGTCGGCTGTACGGTCGCGCCTGGATTCGTCTTCGAGGACTTCTCGTTCCTTCGCGACAACGCGGACGCGCTCGAGCGGATTACGCGCGTCGATCGAAGCTTCCGAGACCTGGTGTGAAGACGCTCACCGAAGGTACTTGTTGAACCACGCCAGCGTCCTCGTCCACGCGAGCTTCGCCGCGGCCTCGTCGTAACGCGGCGTCGTGTCGTTGTGGAAGCCGTGCTGCGCGCCCGGGTAGATGAAGCCCTCGTGCGGGACGCCGGCGGCCGTGAGCGCCTTGTCGTACTCCGGCCACGTCGCGGCGAGCTTCTGGTCCATCTCGCCGTGGTGCACCTGCACGGCCGCCTTGATCTTCGGCACGTCGGCCATCTGCGGGCGGGCCGCCGTAGAACGGCACGGCCGCCTTGAGGTCCGGCAGCCGGACCGCGAGCGTGTTGGAGATCGCTCCGCCGAAGCAGAAGCCGACGACGCCGACGTTGCCGGTGCTGTTCGCGTGCGCCTTCAGCCAGCCGACTGACGCGACGAAGTCCTCCGTCATCTTCGCGCGATCGACCTTCGGGAACATCTCGCGCGCGCGATCCTCGTCGCCGGGGTAGCCGCCGAGCGACGTGAGGCCGTCGGGCGCGTAGGCGATGAAGTTCTCCGTCGCGAGCCGGCGCGCGACGTCCTCGGTATAGGGATTCAGTCCGCGGTTCTCGTGCACGACGAGCACGGCCGGATATTTCGCCGACGCGTTGGCCGGCCGCGCGAAGTATCCGCGAATCGTGCCGTTGCCCTGGGGCGACTGCACCGTCGACGCGTTCGGTCTGGATGCGCGGGTCGGTCGGCTGCACCTGCTGCGCCCACGCGAAGTTGGGCTGAAGAGCCGCGAGGATCCCGGCGCCGGTCAGACCGCCGATACTGAAGCGGCCGGCGCGGTCGATGAACGTGCGCCTGTCGATGCCGCCGTGCACGTATTCGTGAAAGAGGTCCAGCAGCGGCTGGGGAAAGTCAGACGCTTTCTTGCGCTCCATGGTCGCGGCTCCTTGTCGTCCGGCTGGGATGGGGACGAGCCGATCATAGCGCCGAAAAAAGAGCCGCGTGACACAGACCTGCATCGCAGCCGTGACACGCGCTCAGTGCGTCTTCTCATCCGGCACGCGCATCGGTCCCTACGAAGTCGTTGCTTCGATCGGAGCCGGCGGCATGGGCGAGGTGGACCCGCGCCCGGGACACGTCGCTCGGGCGCGACGTCGCGCTCAAGGTGCTCCCCGGAGAGTGTCGCTGACGATCCCGAGCGCCTCGCCCGGTTCGATCGCGAGGCGCGCACCCTCGCAGCGCTCAACCATCCGCACATCGCACAGATCCACGGCTTCGAGACGTCCGGCGGCACGCCAGCGCTCGTCATGGAATTCGTGGAGGGTCCGACGCTCGATGAGCGAATCGCGCGTGGCCCGCTCCCCGTTGACGACGCCATCATCGATCGCGCGGCAGATCGCGGACGCGCTCGAGACCGCGCACGGCCAGGGCATCGTCCACCGCGATCTGAAGCCGGCGAACATCAAGGTTCGGCACGACGGCACCGTGAAGGTGCTCGACTTCGGCGCTGCGCGAAGGCGCTCGAGCCCGCCCAGGGCTCAGGGCTGATCTCCAGGCGGTGTCGGGCGGCATGACGCATTCGCCGACGATCACGTCGCCCGCGATGACGCAGCAAGGCGTGCATTCTTGGCACCGCCCCGTACATGTCGCCGGAGCAAGCGAAGGGACGTCGGACCGATCAGCAAAGCGACATCTGGGCGTTCGGCTGCGTGCTCTACGAGATGCTCGACGGGCCGGCGCGCGTTTCAGGGCGAAGACGTCGCCGACACGATGGCGGCGGTGCTCCGCGGCGATCCTGACTGGCATGCGTTGCCACCGGGGCTGCCGCGCGGCGTCGACGCTCGTGCTGCGTCGCAGCGCTCGCGCGCGATCGCCGCGATCGACTCCACCATATCGGCGACGCGCGATTGCTGTTCGACGAGCTCTCGTCGGCACCCACGGCCGCCGTCCATCGCGCGCCGACGTCACCGCTCCGCGGCCGTGGCGAGGTGGCTCGCCTGGGGTCTATGCCGCCCTTCTGCTGGCCGCGCTCGCTGGCTAGCTGGCGTGGTCCTTCGTGACGACCGCCCGCCGCGGCGCCCGAGATGACCCGATTCACGATTGAACCGCCCGAAGGCGTGTCTATTGATCGGGCGCCGGCAACCAGACTGTCGGCGGTCCTCTCTCCCGACGGACGGAAGGTGGTGTTCGTTGCCGCGCAGGGCGGGACGCAGGCCCTGTGGATCCGTGATTTCAGCCGATTGTCGGCTCGACCGTTTTGCCGGTACCGAATCGGGCCTATCTTCCGTTCTGGTCACCCGACGGCCGGTCGATCGCGTTCTTCGCGGATCGCGAGCTGAAAGCCATCGACGTCGCCGATCGGTGCGAGTTCGTACAGATTTGTCCCGGCCGCTGTTGGCCGCGGCGGCGCCTGGAGCTCCAGCGGAGACCATTGTTTTTGCAGACGCCGTCGCGGGCGGCCTCTCGCAGGTGCGGGCCTCTGGCGGAACACCGGCAGCCGATCACCACCCCCGACCAATCGCCCGGCGCATCGTCGCACCGCTTCCCGTCGTTTCTCCCCGACGGGCGGCGGTTTGTGTTTCTTCGTCCTACCACTCAACCAGATCTGGCTGGGATCGCTCGACTCTCGCCAGACGACGATGTTGATGGCCGCTGAGTCCCAGGCACAGGTGGTCGGGCGCGGCCAGATTTTCTTCGTGCGGCAAGGCACGCTCTTCGCACAGCCGTTCGATCTCGCGCGCGGCGTGACGTCGGGGGATCCGATGGCTGTCGAGAGATCGGTGCAGTCGGATTCAGCGGGATTCCACGCGTTCTCGGTCTCCGAGACGGGTCACATCGCCTATCGTGTCGGGCGCCGGACCGAGGCGACGCAGCTGACCTGGACTGATCGCACCGGTCGCGTGGTCGGCCTGGCCGGCAAGCCCGACTTTTATCGCAATCCGACGTTGTCGGCCGACGGCGCGCGCCTCGTGATGGAAGTGACCGATCACAACCGTGGGCAACAGGACATCTGGCTGTTCGAGCTCGGGCGGAACATGTTGTCGCGATTCACCTTCGACGAAGGCAACGACGTGATGCCCAAGTGGTCGCCTGACGGCAGCCGCATCGTCTTTGCTTCGGATCGCACAGGCGTGGCCAATCTGTATCAGAAAGCCGCGAACAGCTCGACTCCGGAAGAACTGCTCCTCGATTCCAAGGGCCAGTGGACAGTGCCGGTACTCCTGGTCTCCGGACGGTCAGTTCGTTCTTCACCGGTTCATGAACGGTAATTATTTCAATACCGGGCTGCTGCCGATGTCCGGAGACCGGACGCCGCGTCTGTATGCCGCCCGCGATTACATGATGGCCAACGCGGAGGTCTCACCTGACGGCCGGTTCGTGGCCTACAACGCCAATGACTCGGGGCGATTCGAGGTCTTCGTCGAGAGTTTTCCCACGCCGGGCGCGCGGTGGCAGGTATCGAAAGATGGTGGGGTTCATCCGCGGTGGCGGCGTGACGGTCGGGAGCTCTACTACTACGCACCTGACGAAAGCCTGATGGCTGCCCCGATCGCTCCACAATCGACGCCGCCAGTTGGGGCCGCCGTCGCGCTCTTTCGCGCGCGACTCGTCAGCGGGCCAACCGCGTCCGTCGGATTCTCCGCGCAGTATGACGCGGCATCGGACGGGCGCTTACTCCTCAACGTGACGGTCGCCGACCCGGCGCCGCCGGTCATCGACGTGGTGCTCAACTGGACGGCGCGCTAGACTTTTCTACTGCTGCTGCTGGCGGTGTGCTTCCTCTTCGGCCGTCGCGCCGGCTTTCGGCGGCACGATCCAGTTCACGGACGGCGAGAGCTCGCGGCGGGCGAGCTTGGACGACGCGGGCGAGACCGCGACGGCCACGCTCAGTTCGCTGCCGGCGTCGCCCTTGAAGACGCCGCGCGTCGGCGGCACGTCCGCGTAGTCGCGCCCGATCGCGACCGCGATGTGCCGGTCGTCCGGCGACGACGTTGTTGGTCGGGTCGAAGCCGACCCAGCCGAGCCGAGGCAGAAACGCTTCGATCCACGCGTGGGTGGAGTTGTCGCCGGCGCGGTCGTGATGTGACTCGCGCGGGGCGATATAGCCGCTGACATATCGGCAGGGAATGCCGATGCCGCGCACGAGCGCCGTCATGATGTGTGAGAAGTCCTGGCAGACGCCGGCGCGCGACCGCAGCGCTTCATCCATGAGCGAATCGACTCGGGTCGGACTTCGGCTCGTAGGCGAACGCGTTGAACAGCGTCGTGTTGAGGTCCTTCAGCGTCGTCAGCGGGTCGCGGCCCTCGCGTGAAGCCGATGGCCCCGGAGAACTCCTGCAGCAACGGAGTGGGCGTCGTGAACTCGCTCGGGAGCAGCCAGTCCAGATGATCGGGCGACTTCGCCGTCGCGTCGACCTCGGCCCACGAGTCGGCGGGCAACGTGTCCGGCAGATCGGGGCCTCCGTCGTCTCCACCGCGGATTCGATCGTGACGTCGAGCTGCGTGTGATGCGCGGGGATGTCGAAGTAGTGGACGGCGTTGCCGAAGTGGTCGTGGTAGGCGAACACACTCGCGCGCTGAGACGTGGACACGTTGAATCGCAGGCAGTGCTGACGGTCGAGCTCGAGCGGCTGCATGCGGAGCTCCATCACACTCTCGCAGACCGGCGCGGTGTAGACGAAGCGGGTGAGATGGCGAACGAGATACTGCATTAGCGTGCAGGCGCCGTTTCGATCGGATAGGTGATGTAGGTCTGAAAGAGCGCCACATGGATCTGGTCGCACTGCTTGCGCGCGCTGGCGACGTAACGCGCGAGATGGCCTTCCATGATCTCGTCGATCGTGCCGTAGTTCAGCGCGGCGCGCAGGCGGCCGGCAAACCGCTCGGGCCGGCCGTTGGCTTCGCGGCCGTGCATGCGCGCGATCGCGCGCAGGGAGTCCTCGATCCGATCGGCCGCGAACCGGACCGACCGCGGGCACTCCGCGTTGAGCAGCAGGAACTCGGTCAGCCGCTCCGGTCGGATGTCGGCCGTATACGTCCGGCAATACGGCTCGAAAGCCGCGCACGCACGCAGCAGGCCGACCCACTCGGCGTACTCGCCGATGTTGGCCTTGGCCGGCGGCGTCGGCGCTCGTGCGGCTCCGGGAAGTACGCCTCGAGCATCGACGCGGTCGTCGTGGCCCGCTCGATGTACCGGCCGAGCTGCATGTAGTGCCAGCCCTCGCCGTGGCTCAGCGTCGCTTCGGTCACGCCGTGAAAGAGATGCGTGCCCTCGATCACCGATCGCATGAACGATCCCGCGTCGCCGTCTTCATGACGCGCGGCGTCGCGGACGCCGAGGTAGAGGCTGTTGAGCTGCTCCCACATCTCGGAGCTGATCTGTTCGCGGATTTGCCGGGCGTTGTCGCGCGCGGCCGCGACGCATGCCGGCGACACCGGCGCGATGCGGCACAGTCGAGCCGGCGGGCCCGAACCGATCGGCGCCTCGCCCACGGCCGCGAGCAGGCGACGGCCGACGACGTTCGTCGGGTCATCGAGCGTCAGACGCTGATGCACCAGAATCACGCGCGCCGAGTGCTCGGCCCGTTCGAGGTAGCGGCGGATCCAGTAGAACGAATCGGCGACTCGAGACAGCACGTCGGTTACTCCGAGAGGACCCAGGTGTCTTTGCTGCCGCCACCCTGCGAGGAGTTGACGACGAGCGAGCCCCGCCGAAGCGCCACGCGCGTCAGCCCGCCGGGCACCACCGTGCAGTCCGGCGCCGTTACAGAGCACGTACGGCCGAAGGTCGACGTGGCGCGGCTCGATGCCGTCCTCGAGAAAACTCGGCGCGCCCGACAGCGCCAGCGTCGGCTGCGCGATGTAGTTGCGCGGGTTGGCCAGGATCCGCTCGCCGGAACTCGTCGCGCTCGGCCGCCGTGCTGTGCGGGCCGATGAGCATGCCGTATCCGCCCGATTCGCCGACGGCCTTGACGACCAGCTCGTCGAGATGCTCGAGGGCGTACGCGCGGTCACCGTCGTCGGAGAGCAGGTAGGTCGCGACGTTGGGCAGGATCGGCTCTTCGCTGAGGTAGAACTTGATGATCGCCGGCACGTAGGCGTACACCGCCTTGTCGTCCGCCACGCCGGTGCCGATGGCGTTGGCCATGGCGACGTTGCCGGCGCGGTACGCGTTGAACAGCCCGGCGACGCCAAGCGACGAGTCGCGACGAAACGCCAGCGGATCCAGGAAGTCGTCGTCGACGCGCCGGTAGATGACATCGACGCGCTGCAGGCCGCGCGTCGTGCGCATGTAGACGACGTTGTCGTGGACGAGCAGGTCACGGCCCTCGACGAGCTCGACGCCCATCTGGCGCGCGAGGAACGCGTGCTCGAAGTAGGCCGAGTTGAAAACGCCCGGCGTGAGCACGACGATCGTTGGGTTCGGCTGGCTGGACCGGCGCGAGCGTCCGCAGCGCGCCCAGGAGCAGTCTGCGGCGTAGTGATCGATCGGCTCGATCTCGTAGTCGGTGAAGAGCTGCGGGAAGACGCGCTTCGTGACCTGGCGGTTCGTCAGCATGTACGAGACGCCGCTCGGCACGCGCAGGTTGTCCTCGAGCACCGCGAACGATCCGTCCGGCAGCCGGACGAGATCGGTGCCGGCGACCGAGATGCGCACGTCAGCGCGGTGGTAGAGGCCGCGCATCTCGCGGCGGTAGTGCTGGGCGCGTGATCACGAGCTCGCGCGGCACGATGCCCTCGGCGAGGATGCGGCCGTCGGCGTAGATGTCGCGCAGGAAGAGGTTGAGCGCGAGCAGCCGCTGCGACAGCCCGCGGCTGATGTGATCCCATTCGTCGTGCGTCAGGATGCGCGGCAGCAGGTCGTACGGGAAGACGCGCTCGGTGCCGCCCTTGTCGCCATAGACCGTGAACGTGATGCCCTGCTGGAGGAACGCCGCGTCGGCCTCGCGTTGGCGGCGGCGCAGGTCGTCGACCGGCAGGTCGAGCAGCCGGGTGAGCAAGCGCGCGGTAGGCGCGGACGCGGCTGACCGTCGGCCTCGAACATCTCGTCGAAGTAGCCGCCGAGCGTGTAGCCCGCGAAGAGCGGTGAGAGTGCGGCCGGCCCGCCCGAAACGGACGCCATGCGTGAGTTAAAAACGTCCCGGCGGTCGAGTCAAGCGACGCGAATGTTGGTCCCGACGGAATTGGCGACAAAAAAGTGGCCGGGTGACTTTTACGAAAAACGTAAAAGTCACCCGGCCACTTTTACCATTTCAATCCCATCGCTTTGGCGATGAACCCGACCAGCGGGGCGCTCGCGCGGCAAGCACTCGAGATAGCGATCCAGGAAGTCGGGCCCGCAGACATCGTCGTTCGGAGAACGACGTCAGCGTGTAGAGGTCCTTGCAGCCGCAGGTCTTCGACGAACCGATGCGCCGGGTCGAAGCCGGCGGGCGCGCGGGTGAGCCGCTCACCCTCGATCTCGATGACCGGTCCGCTTGACGGCCGCCCAGTCCTTACCGTTCCGCACAATCGCCGTCCGAATCCGCGTAAGCGTCGGCATGTCGGGGTGGTAGATCCCGCCGCCACCGAACGAGTCTGCTGGCTCGAGGTGCAGGTAGAAGCCAGGGACGGATGCCAGCTCCCTCTTCTTGTCGCGCTTGGCCGCGTGCGGAAAGCTCGCCGCGACATTGATCTTGTACGGCGACTTGTCCGCCGAGAACCTCGTGTCGCGGTAGATCCGGAAGAGCGACCCACCCGTCCGCCGGGGATCGGCGATGACGGCCCGGCTGATGCCCGAGAGATGCGGGCCGACGTCGGTGATGAACCGCAACATCGGCGCCTCGACGTCCGACGCAAACCGGGCTCGGTGTTCCTGGAACCACTCGCGGTTGTTGTGAGACTTGAGCTGTCGAAGGAACGTAAACAATGCCGGGGTGAAGTATGTCGCCATGCGCCTCCGTCCACCGAGTCGGCCAGTTCGTCTCAAGCAGCGTCCAAGAATTACGACGGCCGTTAGTGGGCCGACACGTGGACGTTGAGAGGTCGGGGCGCGGCAGGTGGCCTTCGTTGTGCATTGTCCCGCCGAGACGCCCACGCGCGAAACTCATCGATTCGGCGGGCGTATCAACTGAAACCGGACGCGTGCAACATGGAAGCCGTCATGGACGTCGTAAGACGATCGACGACAGCTCGCGGAAGTCATTTCGCGAGATCGGGAACTGTATGACGTGGTCTCTCGCCACGGACTGACCGAGCACGACCTTCTGGGGGCGCTGCGCCAGCCTGCGCCAGCAGGGCCGGCCCCTGGGGGACCTGTGGGTTCTGGTCTCACACGCAGCCAGACTGAAAGCCGTCTCGCTGGCCGCCTTCGGCGGCTAAACCCCGCCCCTCGCCTGAGGGTAGACTCATACGTCACGAAGGCGCGGCGGCCTGCCGCGCCTTTTGCCTGAGAGCGAGAGGGACATGACTAGACGGTTAGAGTTCGGGAGCCATCCGCGAAACGGTCTGTTCGGCGTGCTGGTGCTCGCCTGCGCAGGCCTTGTGGCCTCGTGCGGAGGCTCCGGCAGCGCCGGCGGCTCGTCGTCGGGCGCGGCGGTCGCCCTCGCCCCCCCAGCGTCGCCGGACGTCTGGGCCGTCGTCGACGGCCGCGAAATCCGGCGAGACGAGGTTGAACGGGTCTATCGCGCGTCCCTTCAGGACGCGGCGGCCGTGCCCACCCCTGAAGAATCCCTGAACACGAAGCTCGGCATCGTCGAAGAGCTCATCAGCCAGGACTTGCTCGTCGCGCGCGCGGCCGCCGCCGGCCTCGAGCCGACGCCCGCCGAAATCGACGCCGCCTTCGCCGAGCGCAAGCGCGGCATGAGCGATTCGGACTTCCAGAAGCGAATGAGCGAGCGCAGCCTGACGATGGACGACGTGAAGCGCGCGATTCGTCGCGAGATCGCGGCGTCAGAAACTGTTCGAGCGCGACGTGACCGGCAAGGTGGTCGTGAGCGATCAGGACGTGACGTCGTTCTTCGATCGCAACAAGGCGCGCTTCAACATCACCGAGACGCAGTACCGGCTCGCCCAGATCGTGGTCACGCCCGGCGCGCGATCCGCAGCTTCGCAACCGCATGAACGACGACGCGGGAACGCCGGCGGCGGCGCAGCAGAAGATCCAGATGCTCCTGACGAAGCTCCGGGGCGGCGCGCGACTTCGCCCAGCTCGCGATGGACTACTCCGAGGACCCGAACACGATCGCGCAGGGCGGCGATCTCGGATTCGTGCCGGTCTCGGCCCTGCAGCAGTCCTCACCGGGTCTGCAGCAGGTGGTCGCCAAGACTCAGCCCGGTAACGTGACGGCCGCCATGGCCGGCAACGTCCACATGCTGGTGATGGTCATCTCGCGCGAGGATCCCGGCCAGCGCACGCTCGATTCACCGTCCGTCCGGGACGGCATTCGCGACATGCTCCGCGAGTCGCGGACCCAGACGCTGAGAAGCGCCTACGTCGCCGCCGCGCGCGACGAAGCGAAGATCGTCAATCACCTGGCGCGCCAGGTCGTGTCGGCTCAAGGGGCGCCGCCCGCGAGCTGCTTGGCGCCGCCTTCGACGGCCAAATAGGAGTTCGAGGACGTTCCATCTACTTGACATCCCAGTGGAGGAATGCGAATCTCCACTGGTATGGCCAGTGAACGATCCGGCCGCGTCGAACTTCTGCAAGGCACCCTCGACCTGATCGTCCTGCGCGCCCTGTCCACGATGGGCCCACAGCACGCCTATGGGCTGGCCGCGCGACTGGACCAGCTCGCGGACCATCCCTTTCCCATCAACCAGGGCACGCTGTACGCCGCGCTCGTCCGGCTCGAGCAGAAAGGCTGGATCAAAGGCGTCTGGCAGCGCACCGAGACCAATCGGGACGCGAAGTACTACGGAATCACGCAGCCGGGCGCGCGCGCGCTGAACCAGCAGACCGAGCGCTGGCAGCGTCTCTCCGGCCTCGTCAACAAGCTCCTGCAGACCTCCTGACCATGGCGTCGCTTCGCCAGCTCGTTCACCGTGTGCTCGCGTTCGTCAGGCCGTCGCGCGCCGAAGCCGAGCTCGACCGCGAGGTCCGGGCGCACCTCGCGCTCGCCGAGGAGGACCTGAGGCGCCGCGGTCTACCCGCGGCTGAGGCCCGGGCCGCGGCCCGGCGCGTTGTCGGGCCGGACCGCCAGAAGGACGCCCATCGCGACGCGCGATCGTTCGGCTGGCTCGAGGATGTTCGCCGCGACCTTCACTACGCGTTTCGTCTGGTCGCCCGCCGGCCGGCCTTTACCGTCGTCGCGCTCCTGACGCTCGCCCTCGGCATCGGCGCCAACGTCGCGATCTTCACGGTGACGAACGCGCTCCTCTTCAAACCGATGCCGGTCGATCGTCCGCACGAGATGGTGCGCGTCTATAACCGGCACCACAGCCCGTTCACGTACGACGACTTCACGTGGTTTCGCGACCGCGCGACGACAATGGCGTATCTCATCGCCGAGAAACCGCTGCCGGTCGCGCTGACGGTCGAACGGGATACCGAAGCCGCGACGGCCGCCCAGGTTCCGCAAGGATTCTTTCAGGGGCTTGCGCTGCGACCCGCGCTCGGCCGTCTCCTCGACCGGCGGGATCGCGAGCCGAGCGCGTCCGAGATCGTGCTGACGCACGCGTTCTGGGTACGCCGCTTCGCCGCCGACCCAAATATCGTCGGACGTACGGTCCGACTGAACGACGCGCCGTTTGCGATCGTCGGCGTCGCGCCGGAGGGCTTTCGCCAGCTCCGTTCACGGGTGGAAGCCGGACTTCTTCGTGGGACTCAACGACACGACGACACTGACTGGCGGGGCCCTCAACGATCTCGGCGGCAGCTTGTACACGACCGGCCGCCTTGCGCCCGGCGTGTCGATGGCCACGGCACAGGCGGAGTTCGACGTCCTGATGGAACGCCTGCTCCGTGAACAACCGGAGGAGCATCAGCGGATGACGGTGCGGCTGGCTCCGGCGCGCGGGATCAACGACGAGATCCGCCAGCCAATCATGGCGTCTTCAGGATTCCTGCTGGTGCTGTCGGCGTTCGTGCTGGCCATCGCGTGCACGAATCTCGGCAATCTCCTGCTGGCGAAACACGCGGCACGGCGAAAGGAGTTCGGCGTGCGCCTCGCGATGGGTGCGTCGCGGAGGCCGGCTGTTCCGGTTGCTCCTCACCGAGGGGGCGATTCTCGCCGGCGGCGGCGCCCTGGTCGCGTATCTGGCGGCGATGTGGAGCGCTGGCGCCGTGACCCAGCTCGTGCCGGCGGACCTGCCGATCGGCTTTGATCTGCTGCCGGACGGCCGAGTGTTTCTCTTCACGCTCGGCATTGCGACCATCGCCGTGATGGTGTTCGCGCTCGCGCCTGCCCTTCAAGCCTCGCGGCTGGACGTGACTCAGGCCATTCGTAGCGCCGACGGGCGCTCGTCAGGCCGGTCACGGCTTCAGAGCGCGTTCCTCATCATTCAGGTCGCGCTGTGCACGGCGCTTCTGGCCGCCGGCTCGCTCTTTCTTGCGATCGCTCGGCGAGGCCCGTCGAATCGACGCGGGCTTTCCCACCGAGACCCTTGTCGATGCGCGCATGACGCTGCGCGGCGCGCGCTACACACGCGAGACGGGGCTCGCGTTCTGGGAGCGCGCGGTTGCAGCGGTCCGAGGAGTTCCCGGCGTGGACAACGCCACTGTGGCGGCGATCGTCCCGCTGACCCTCGAGAACATGGAAAACGTATTTCTCGTGGACGGCGCCGCACCGCTGCCTGACGACGCGCCGCGCCCGAGAACGTACCTCAACGTGGTCGATGAGAGCTATTTCGACACAGTCGGCATTCGCATCGTCCGCGGCCGCGCGTTCACGCGACAGGATCGAGAAGGTGCCGTCAAAGTGGCCATCGTCAACGAGACGTTGGCCGCGCGGACGTGGCCAGGACAGGATCCGATCGGCAAGCGCCTGCACGTGGGCGGAGAAGGACCGGACGAGTGGCGGGTCGTCGTCGGCGTCGCGGACGATATTCGATACAACACGCTCGGCGAGGACCCGCCGATCTTCACGTACCTGCCTGTCGCGCAGAACTACCAGGACTCGCTGGTCGTGCAAGCTCGTGTGCGGGACGCCGGCGCCATCCCGACAATCCGGCGCGAGCTGATGGACACCATCCGCGGCCTCGATCGAACGCTGCCGCCGCCGACCATCCGACCGGCTGTTGAGGAGATGCAAGTCGTGTTGCTGCCGGCGAAGGTTGGCGCGGGTCTGCTCGGCGTCTTCGGTCTCCTGGCGCTTTCGCTCGCCGGCGTCGGCATCTTCGGAGTCGCCTCGAACAACGTCGCCCAGCACACCCGCGAGATCGGGATTCGGACGGCCCTCGGCGCGCGACCGCAAGCCATCGTCAGATGGGTGCTCGCGCGCGCGGCACGCAATGTCATGTGGGGCGCGGTCATCGGCCTCATGCTGGCGTTCGGGCTCGGTCAGTTGATCACGTCGTTTCTCTACGGCGTCAGCCCCGCGGACCCGGTCACGTTCGCGATCGTGCCCGTGATTCTTGCCCTGGCTGCCGCCCTGGCCGGTGCGGTTCCTGCCCGGCGGGCCGCGCGCGTGGACCCGGTGGTTGCGCTCCGAACGGAATAGCATGGGCCATGGCCCATCGCACGGCCGGCGTTCCCGGCGCGGCTCGAGGAGACTACCGGCTCGTCGTCTTCCGGGTCGCCGGCAAGCGCACGGTGGCCGAGATGGACCAGCTTCGACCTCATCGTCCTGCTCGTGATTGGTGATGCGACGCAGCAGGGACTGATCGGCGACGACTTCTCGGTCACGACGGCCCTGGTGGCCGTGAGCTGCCTCATCCTGATCGACGTCGCGCTCGGCGGCGTCTCGATCATTCCAGGACAGCCGTCCTCCGTGTCAGAGAGTTCAGGACCCCCAGGAACCCCAGGGATCGAAGAGCAACCCCGCGAGTAGCGCGGCGGGCAGGACGATACCAACGCCGACGACCAAAAGACGACGAGTCGATCGACCGGACTCCACGGGCATGGCGCCTGCTAGACCGGCCATGCCGGTCAACGCGACGAACGCCACCGCCGCCAGCCATGAAACGTCTGAGGCCACTGATCAGACTGTATGACAGGTACGACTGTTACGGCAGGAGCCAGGAACGCACGAACCGTGCCCCATGGCTTGTG
The DNA here is from genome assembly GCA_963739035.1 of uncultured Acidobacteriota bacterium. Lineage (GTDB taxonomy): Bacteria > Acidobacteriota > Vicinamibacteria > Vicinamibacterales > SCN-69-37 > CAVTYZ01. The sequence goes on from CAVTYZ010000019.1 coordinate 96,576, forward strand.
TGGAACGCCGCCGAAAGTTAGAAGCCTTCTCACTTCGAGCTTTGGCTTGCTGGCTCTTTCAGCAACCTGCGAGGTGGCACCGCGTTTGCTCTCTTTCAGGAAATAGAACGCCTGCCTGTCTCTCCCCCGGGCACGACCTTTTCCAAGGCATGGGGAGCACGACATGGCACTCGCACGAATCTTCATCACCGGCCTCGTCCTCGTCGTCTTCGGGGTCTTCGGGGGGCTCGCCGGTCCGACGTCTTCGTGGGCACAGGAACCACGGCACTCCAAGCCCGCCGACTACGGTGAGGGCCCGACTACGGAGGAGGCCGAGCGCATCCACGATTCGCTCGAGGTCCTCACCGAGCTGAACGCGACACCGGATAGCGCGATTCCCAAGCACCTGCTCGAGCGTGCTGAAGCGATCGTGGTGATTCCGTCGCTCGTCAAGGGTGGGTTCATCGTCGGCGCCAAGCACGGCAAAGGCATTGTCAGCGTGCGTGACCGGGCCGCGAGCTCGTGGTCGGCGCCGGCGTTCGTGGACCTGACCGGAGGGAGCATCGGCTGGCAGATCGGCGTCGAGTCCGTAGACCTCGTGTTGCTCGTCATGAACAAGGATGGCGTGTCGCAGCTTTTCGACGATCGCTTCACGATCGGCGGGTCGCTCGGCGTGACGGCAGGCCCCGTGGGCCGCAGCGCCGAGGCGTCCACGAACCCGGGGTTGGACGCCGGCATCCTGGCGTACTCGAGGTCCAAGGGTCTGTTCGCGGGCGCCACGCTCGAGGGCGCGGGCCTCCGGCTGGACAAGAGCGACAACGAGGACTTCTACGGCAAGGCCAGCACGCTTCGAGAAATCACCGGCCGGGGTTTCGGCGGCACGTCGCTGCCGGCCGCGGCACAGGCATGGAAGGCCTCAATCGCGCGATTGACGAACTAAAGCACCAACGCAAAAGGAGCAGGGCAATGAATCGTGATCAGTTCTCGGGGCAGTGGAAGCAGATCAAGGGAGAGGCGCAGCGGATGTGGGGCAAGTTGACCAATGACGACCTCGACGAGGTCGAAGGCAACGCCACGAAGCTGATCGGCCGCCTTCAGGAGCGCTACGGTTATGCCAAGGAGGAAGCGGAAGCCGAGTTCAATCGTTTCATGAACCGCTATCCGGACCCGGCGACTGGCGGCGTCCGATAGAGAGGGGTCCGAGGGTACAGGGTCCGAGGGTCCGAAGGTGCGAGAGTTCGAGGGGGTTGAGGCCGGCCGTCCAAAGCGTCGGCGTCGACTTCGGCTCCCTCGAACGCCGGCCCCATGGAACCGGGAACCGGGAGAACAGGGAACGCGGAGAACGGGGAACGCGGAACGGGGAACCGGGAACGTGTGTCTTAAGGATTAATCCAATAACTGAACTTGATCGCGAACACGTTGTTCGTCCGGCCGCTGCCGTCGAACAGGGAGGAGAACGCCCGCCGGGCCTCGAAGTCGGTCATGGGCTCGTCGTTGAGCCGATCCTGCTGCCATACGACGTAGAGCGTGCTGCCTGGACGGTACTCCCAGCGCAGAACGGCATTGCCACGGAGCGATCGGGTCGTGAAGCTGCGGTCGCTCACGGTAAACGACCGTGCCGGGCCTTCACTATCGGGATCGATCACGTAGCTGTTGCCGACCTGTGAAATCGTTCCGATATCCTCGCCGTACGTCTTGAAGTCGTACCCACGCGGCCGCTGAAATTCTCTTGGCGTGCCGTAGTCGCCGTTTGAGACCAGCGGTTGCGCGTACAGCTCGAACGACAGATCGGGCGTGAACGTGTAGTTCAACCGCGTGACGAGGCTGACTTCCGTCTGATCCAGGCGCGCGAAAATGTACCGCGCGCCGTAGGTGGCGGCCATTGTCGCGTCCGCCACGGCGGTGACGTACTGCGCATCCTGGAACACGTGCTGGAAGCGCGGGCCGATTGCGAGGTTCCAGCGCGGCGACGTTCGAACGCTCATCGAGAGATCCCAATAGCGGTTACGGCTTCCGGCGCGGTCGGTCACGAGGTTGTACTCGAGCGCGCCCGTGATCGGTTTCCGGACGTCGGATCGGACGAGGCCGATGTAGCGCGCGACCGACGGTCGATTGGCCAGCGGGCCGCCGCGCGTGAAACGGTCGTCCGGTGCGCTCTGGCTCGTACCAGACGCTGCCGTCCACCTGCCAATAACTCAGATGCGTCATCGCGAGGCGAGTCCAGTAGAAGTGGTCGATCGTGTCGCCGTCGTAGTTCTGCGCGTAGTTCACGTAGTTGGTGGAACGCCAGTCGCGCCAGAACTTGCCGGGCGTGCGCTGGTTGTACGTGATGCCGTTGCCGAAGGCGCGGCGATCGGAGCGCTGCAGAAAGCCGATGTCATTGACCTCGTAGCCGGGTGACACGAACTGGATCCAGCTGTCGGACGTCCAGTGCAGTCCAGCCGCCTTGCGCATCTGGACGGACGCGGCCATTCCGCTCATGGATGTCGCGGTCGGGTCGATGCGGATGTGATTCGCGTCGGGACGCTGATAGTAGCGCGTGGACGATCGCTGGGTGGAGAGGAGCGCGGCCGGGGTGCCGGCGACGCGGCTGCCGACCAGAAATCCGCTGAGATTCCAGCCGCGGTTCGCCCACTCGTGCACGAAGTCCATCCCGCCGCTGTAGGCGCTCTCCCGGAGCAGGTCCGCCCGCACGCTGGTCAGTTCGCGGTTGGTTGCGGTGACGATGCCCCCGATCTGGGTCTGGCCACGGCGGAGCTCACGATTCAGCGCGGCTGACAAAGTAGTTGGTGCGCGGCTCGACCAGGCCGCGCTGGGTCGTCGCCCTGCTGGTCGACGAACCGCGCGTGCTCGGCGGCGGTTGTGCGCGTTCAGCACGCCGAGCGACCAGCCGCTCGCGGTTTTTCCCGCCACCTTGACCGCCGCCGAGGATCGTGGCGGTGGACGGCACGTCGGCCGCGCTCGTCCCGATGTCAAGTTGTGGAGCCCGGCCGATCCGGCGCGAGTAGAGCACGCTCGCGGCGGCCGCACTCGGTCCGCCCACGGTGCCGCCGAATCGGAAACTGCTCGCCCCCTCGACGAAGAACGGCCGCCGCTCCTCGAAACGCGTCTCGAACGCCGTCAGGTTGATGATGGCCGGGTCCACTTCGACCTGGCCGAAATCCGGATTGGCCGTGGCCGTCAGCGTGAGGTTCGACGTGATGCGGTAGCGTGCGTCGAGGCCGGCGGCCGCGTCCATGTCACGCTCACTGACGAAAGGATTCGACGACTCGGGCTGGAACGTGCCCTGGCTCAGCACGTATGGCAGCAGCTCGAGCTTGCGTCCGGGGCGAAGGCCACGGAGACCCGTGAGATCGCCGAACGAGGGCACGCCGCCCTGCTCCGACTTCGGCGTGAACGAAAACATCGACAGCTCCTGCCGCCGATCGATCAGCCGTTCGATCTGCAGGCCCCAGGTCTGCTCGTCAGCCGCAGTGAAACGGAGCTGGCTGAAGGGGATCCGCATCTCGGCTGTCCAGCCGTCGGCATCGATGGTCGCCGCGGCGTCCCACACGGCGTCCCAGGCCAGGTCGCCATCGGCGCCGGCGTTGCCGCCGCCACCCGAAATGGCCGAATCGCGGCGGACGCCGGCGGGGTTGACCTCGAACCGGAATGCCGACCGCCGGTCGTAGTAACTGTCGAGGCTGACCCGGAACCAGTCCGAGGACGTGTTGACCATGTCGCGCCGGCCGAGCCGCGACGTCACCGTGCCACGGTCGTGCATCCTCGCCGCGACGTACATCGCTTCATCGTCATAGGCGATGCGAACCTCGGTCGCCTCGCTCGCCGGCGCGCCCTCGTCTGGGTCGCGCTGGACAAAAAGGGTGATCACCGGCGCGGCATTCCAGGCGGCGTCGTCGAGCCGCCCGTCGATCGCTGGCGGGGCTGGAGTGCGGATGGCCGCCGCGCGCGGTGCCATTTTGGCGTCGGCCGGGCCGACGGCTATCGCAGGGAACGCTCCCGGGTCACCAGACTGGGCGATGGCCAGCCCTGGAATGAAAGCCGCTATGAGTGCGGCCAGAGGACCGACAATGATGGAACTTTGTGACATGACCAGCCGTCGAGTTTAGCACCGGCAGGGGTCTGACCTTGATTGCCGCAGGTGGGTCTGACCGGGCCGGATCGGTGGAATTGGATGATCGACCCCGTTCGACTCGTGTCGACAGTCGTGGCCCTCTCGGCCATCATGGCGTGCGTGAGCACCGGGAGCTCGGAGCGCGACCACATGGTGGACACGCAGATACGCGCTCGAGGCGTCGTGGACGAACGAGTCCTCGCGGCCATGCGTCGCGTGCCGCGGGATCGGTTCGTGCCCGAGGAGCACCAGGCGCGCGCGTACGACGACACGCCGCTCCCCATCGGATTCGACCAGACCATTTCCCAGCCGTACATCGTGGCGTACATGAGCGAGGTGCTCGAGACACGGTCGACCGATCGCGTGCTCGAGATCGGTACGGGGTCCGGCTATCAGGCGGCCATCCTCGGGGAGCTCGTGCGCGAGGTGTATACGATTGAGATCGTCGAGCCGCTTGCGATCCGTGCCCAAGAGACCATTGCCGCGCTCGGATACACGAACGTGCACGTTCGTCACGGCAACGGCTACCTCGGCTGGCCGGAAGCCGCACCGTTCGACAAGATCATCGTGACCGCCGCTCCCGACGAAGTGCCGCAGGCGCTGGTTGAGCAGCTCGCCGCCGGGGGCGTGATGGTCGTGCCCGTTGGACGCGGTGAGCAGATGATGACGATCGTGCGCAAGACGGAGCGTGGCGTCACGACGACCGAGACACTTCCTGTTCGCTTCGTGCCGATGGTCGGCAAGGAACGGCCGTAGCTCCTTCCTCTGTTGCGTGGCGGGTCAACGCGGAGCGCGTGGTGCTGGCCGGCTGGACGCGCGCCATTCTGCTGCAGGTCGCGCATCCGCTCATCGCTGCCGGCGTCGTGCGGCACAGCTCGTTCCGCGACAATCCGGTGTCGTCCGCGCGTCGGCTGCACCACACGGTGCGGGCGATGCTGGGGCTGACCTTCGGCGACTCCGCCGCCCATTCGCGCGTCATTGACGAGATCCGCGCCATTCATCGCCGTGTTCGCGGACAGTTGAGCCAGGCCGTCGGCGTGTTTCCCGCCGGCGCGTTCTACTCCGCGGAGGATCCGGCGCTCGTGCTGTGGGTGCACGCCACGCTCCTCGAGTCCGTGCTCCTGGCATACGACGCGCTCGTCGAGCCGATCGGGGTCGACGACAGGGACACGTACTGCCGGGAGGCGGCCGCTGTGGCGATTGAGCTTGGCGCACGGCCGGCCGACGTCCCGCTCGATTGGCGCGCCCTCGAGCGCTACCTGACTGATACGCGACAATCCGGCGCGATCGTCGTCGGCCCCGACGCCCGCGCGGTGGCCACCGTGCTCCTCCGGGGCCGATTCTCGACGCTGATGGGCCCAGTCGCCTGGGCCAACCGGACGTTAACGGCCGGCTGGCTGCCGGCCGATGTGCGCGCGCAGTACGGATTCGATTGGAACGACGCGCGCGAGCGGCAGTTCAGTCGTACGGTCGCGTCGTTGCGGCGCGTGCGACGGATGTTTCCGGGCGCAATCGCGTTGTGGCCGGAAGCCAGGAAGACTTAAGCGTAGGGCTTAAGGCTTAAGGCTGGGCAGGGACCACAGCAGGGCTTGCGACGCAGCCCTGGTCGGAGGACTAACGTGCCCGCTGACGTGCCGCCGCTTGCGACGATTCCGCCGAAACCGCCGAAGCCGAAACCCGAACCCGACATGTCGCCAGTGGTGCATCGCTTGGAGGGCTCGTGGTCGGGCGTCTGTCCGCACGGCCTCGCGCGCCTCGCGAACGGCGCGGTGGTGGTGTCGCGATTGGACACGCCGACTGTCTCCCTCTGGACACGGCCCGTCGGGGCGATTCGTAACGTGGATTGCTGGTCGCACGAGACGACCGGCGAGATCCGCGTCGGCTACACGAGCGGCGCGACCGGCTTTGATATGGGGTGGGTGATCGGCCAACACGGCGATCCGGTCACGCTCGGCAAAGCGAAGTCCATCCTTGTGCGCCGGAAAGATGGCGCATGGGTCGCGATGCTCTCGCACCCAGAAGGCAAGTGGGATCTCGTCAACATCGACACGAAGGCCATCGTCGCGTCGGGCCAGGACGCGAAGTGGTCGTCGCTCGGCATCATCGACGTCACGCCGGTCTGGACGCCCGTGTGGGCCTACACGACGCCCGTGATCGTGGACGGGCTCACGCTCCAGCATTCGCATCGCGCCGGGAAATGGATTGCCGCGCAAGGCAGCAAGCCGTCGTCGTTCCTCGTGGCACACGAGAAGACGGCGGGCGTGTTGCTCCTCGGTGAAGCCCGAGACACGAAGGTGGTTGTAGAGGTAGATCGTGGCGACGGACGCGCGGCCGTGATCTCGCGCGTCGAAGGCGGGTACGGCGTGGCCTTCGCGCGGCTGACCCCGGCGGGCGTGGCGGCACTGCCGAAGCCGAAACCTGAACCCGACACGCCGCCGCCAGATGACGGAGACGATATGCCTGATCCTGATGCTGACCGCGCGCCTCGACGCGCATCGAAACGAAGCTCGACCAGTTGCTCGATGCGCTGGACGAGCTGCCACACGCACCCGATCCGGGCACGAGCGAACCCGATCCGGGCATTCCTGATTCTGGAAATACGAATCCCGAGATGCCCGAGATCGACATCGCCGCCGTGACGTGGCTCAACAGCGGCAACCCATTGGACTTCCGGGTCACGTCCGAGATCACGGACGTCACGATCGAGAAAAAGAAAGACGACGGCTCGACGCCGTACACGGGCGACAACTGGGCCATCTGTTTCCCGCACACCAAGGCCGGCGTGTGGCCGGAACTCACCGACAACCAGGGTGTGAAGTACGAGGGCAACGTCTGCGTCTTCGGGCGTATCGACAACCGCTGGTACGGCGCCGCCGCGGAGTGGTTGAAGGTCAATCAAACCTGCAAGCGCCTGTCGAATCGATCGGAACCCGACTCGTGGGGCATCGGCCCGCACACGAAGAAAGATCCGCTCCGGTCGTGGGGACCGAGGTCAGGGGAATGGATCGGGATCATGGTCTGCACGCCCGTGCGAGATGGCGTGGAAGGTGACGTGCTCGAACGCTCGAATATCTATCTCGTGAGGTGGCCGTAGTGCGTTGGTGTCGCTCTCGTGCTCCCAGGGCCGGCTTAGGGCTTAAGGCATAGGGCTTAAGACTTAGGGCATGCTCAGAAGTGTCTTCAGTTCTCCAGGATCCACGGCTGACGCAGCCGCTTCGTCAAGGTAGAGCGTGACGTTGTCGTGCGTGCGAAGGATCGACGCCGGGACGTTCGGATCGACCGGTGATTCGAGAGCGGCTTTCACGGCGGCGGCCTTTCGCTCGTCGGGAACGATCACGACGAGCTCGCGCGCGCTGAGCATCTGCCGGACGGACATCGTGACCGCCGTCGTCGGCACGTCCTCGAGTCGCGGGAACCAGCCTTCGCCGACCTGCTGCCGTCCGGCACGCGTCGTCGAGCGAGACGACGATGTACGGGTCGGTCGTCTCGAAGTCCGCCGGCGGATCGTTGAACGCCAGGTGTGCGTTCTCGCCAATGCCCAACACCGCCAGATCAACGGGTCGTTCGGCAATCGCGCGATTCAGTCGCGCGACGCGCGGCATCGGGGTCGGAGCCCGCGCTGATTTCGATGAGATGGTAGCGGCCCAGGCTTGTGGGATCGATCAGGTTCGCGCGGAGCATGGTGCGAAAACTGGCGGGATGGCTGTCCGCGAGACCGATGTACTCGTCGAGCTGGAACACCTCCACGCCTGACCAGTCGATCCCCGGCTGCCGGATGAGCGCGCGCTGGAAGTCCAGCTGCGACGCCGCCGTGGCCGGCACCATGCGCACGTCGCCTTGCGCGGCGATGGCGCGCGCGAGCGACGACGCGACATGGCGCGCGGCGGCCTCGCTCATGGCCTGACGATTCGGAAAGACGAAGACTTTCATTTGGGTATTGTCTCTTATCGTTCCCGGTTCCCCGTTCCCCGTTCCTCGTTCCCCGTTCCCCGTTCTCCGTTCCTCGAACTCCTCGAACTCCTTGCCCTCATCGAACTTTCGAGTCGCCTCGCAGAGGTTCCCAAAGCTGAAATCCTCGTGCCTTCAGCAACGGAATGAGCTCCGCGGTGGCCTGGACCGTGCGCTGCTCGGTCGGCGCGCGGGTCGGCGTGATGCCCATCGTGCATCACGACGATGTCGCCGTCGGAGGCGCGCTCGGCGAGCCGGCGCGCGAGCCGATCCGGCCGGGCGGCGCGCCACCAGTTCCAGTCCCACATCCCGAAGCTCCAGCCAGCCAGCGTGTAGCCGCGCGCGGTCCAGGCCCGCGTAGAGCTCGCCGCCGCGCCAGCCCGCGTGCGGCCGAAAGAGCGGGCACGGCCGGTGTCCGCTGAGCCGTTCGATGTCGTCGGCCTGATCGTCGAGCAGCTGCCCGGAGCTCGTCGCGGGACTTCAGCAGCAGGGCTGCGCGTGTGCGAGTGCAGCGCGATCATGTGGCCGTCATCGCCCGCTCGCCGAGAATTGTCGGCGGTGTCCTCGGTGACGTGTCGCGGGATCACGAAGAACGTCGCGGTCACGCCCTCGCGCTCGAGCACCTCGAGCAGCGCCGGTGTCGCCTCCGCGTTCGGCCCATCGTCATACGTCAGATAGATGACGGGGCCGCCATCGACCGAGGGCGCGTGCCAGACCGAACGGCCGGGCCCGACATATTCGAGCAGAAACGGGAAGGGCGCCGTGTGCGCCAGCGAGATCAGCCGATGGCCAGCACAGCCAGCCACCACATTGGGGCAAGATAACACTCGGGTGCGACAGGAGTGCGATCGGGTGCGACAGGTGCGACGAACCAGCTATCGCTCGTCATCTTCTTGGTTGTCGGGATCTGGCTCACTGTCGTGGCGCTGGCTGGCTCGGCGCTTTCGCCGCAGACGGTGCTGCGGCCCGAGTTTACGGACGCCCGCGGACGTCAGCCAGTGGGACATCGATGGCAGCGGTCAATGGCGGATGTCCGGGAACGTCCTGCAGCTTCACACCGCGGGCGTGCCGGCCGGTCCCATCCGCAAGCCGGCCGCGATGGCGATCTTCAAGAGCGCGCCTGTCGGCGACTTCACGCTCGAGGTGGACGTGCGTTCCACGGCGCCGGTCGATCTCGACGTCCGGGACGTGCTGCTCATCTTCGGATATCAGTCACCGACGCGCTTCTACTACGTGCACCTGTCGAGGAAGACGGACGCGGTGCACAACGGCATCTTTCTCGTGAACGACGCGGACAGAAAGCGTCTCGATCCGCCAACGGGCGTCGGCCGGCTCGTGGACCAGGAGTGGCACCGCGTGCGACTCGTCCGCGCGGCCGCCAACGGTCAGATTCAGGTGTTCTTTGGACGCGGATCCGAATCCGGTACTGTCGGCTGTGGACGCCACATTGCCGACCGGCCGCGTGGGCGTGGGTTCGTTCGACGAGACGGCCGAGTTCGACGAGCCCTCGAAGCTGGCCCCAGAGCCCTCAGAGCCTCGTGAGCCCCAGGCCGTAGAAGTCAATCAACCTCGTGTATTTCACGACGAACGATCGTCCCGAGCGTCTCGAGCGACGTGTAGTCCGTGAAGTCGCGGCGGTCGTTGTAGACGACGAACAGGCCCGTGCCGCTGCGGTTCAGGATCGCGAGCCGCACGTTCGACGAGAACTGCCCGGTCTGCCCGTTGTGCTGGAGGAGCGCCGACACGCTCGCGAGCGGCGTGAAGGAATAGATCACCTTGATCGGCACGAGATTCGTCACGAACGAACCCGACGGCAGCGACGCGTCCTGACGCGTCCAGCCGAGGCTCGCCGTGAGTTGCGCGCTGAACCGGTAGTCGCTCGCGATCTCGATCGAGTTGAAGTCGCCGTCGTAGTAGTGGCCGAGCCGGTAGCGGAACGAGCGCCGGTCACGCGCGCGCTCGGGTTGTGCTGGAACTCGAGGCCGTTCTGCCACCACGTGTACAGGCCCGGCGGAATCACGACCTGCCGGCCGTCGCGGTCGATACACGATGAACGGCCGCGTCGGCCGATCCTGATTGCGATCGACGAACCAGCCGAACCGTCCGCCGTAGGCCGGCTGAATCTCGAACGGGTGCATGTGGATGAACGACGTCTGCAGCGTGCCGTCCAGGCCATAGAACGCGTTGCTCGAGAAGTGCGGCGAGAACCGGCGAATCCACTCCACCGTCTTCGGCTGGTACTGCAGGAACACGCGGAACTCGCGGACGCCTGAATCCGCGGCGCGGGAGGAAGCCCGACCTCGGGATTGAACCGATCGCCCACCTGCGAGAGCCCGCCGGAGACCTGCCAGAGGTTGTTCGTGAAGTTGTAGAACGCGCGGCCGGCGTGGTCGCTGCCCGTGTCGCCGGGCGAGTCGGTGCGCGCGACGAAGAACGACGCGCGCTGGCTGTCCGACAACTGAACGTCGGCGTCGGCGCCGTACGCCCGGTTCCACTTGTTCGTGCCCGCCAGCTCGTCGTCGGTCGCGTACTTGCCGACGAAGATCGCGCCGTACGTCGAGCGTCCGACTTCCTTCTGCGCGCGGAACACGCTGAAGTTCGTCGACGGCGCGATGCGCGATCCCGACGCGTCCTCGGCATGATCGGTCTGGATGTTGAGGAAGCCGACGTTCCAGCCGCCCGCCGAGCTTGCCGCTCAGGCGGCTGCCGCGCGATGATGTCGATCGGGCCGCCCAGACGACGAGAGCCCGATGCGGCGCGAGAAGAACAGGTCGATCGACTGCGGCTGGCCGAACTGAAACGTCGACGCGTTCTCGAGGAAGAACGGCCGCTTCTCGGGAAAGAACAGATCGAACCGCGTCAGGTTGACCTGCTCCTCGTCGGCCTCGACCTGCGCGAAATCGGTGTTCACGGTGGCGTCGAACGTCAGGCTGGGCCGCACGCCCCACTTGAGGTCGGCGCCCGGCCGTTCCGCGGCGGTTCAATTGATCGACGCGAGCGCGTGAAGTCCTTGTTGGCGGACCCGAGCCCGTACGGAATGAGCTTCACGTCGCGTCGCGTCGAAAGCGTCAGGCCGGTCAGCTTCGCCGCCTGCGAGATGCGATAGATGTTGTACCCGCGCGGAATCGGCGACAGGTACACCTGCTCGTTCTTGTGGCGGATGTTGCGCATGCACGTTGAAGCCCCACGTCATGTCCGTGCCCGTGGAGTAGCGGAGCGTCTTCAGCGGAATCGCCATCTCGGCTTCCCACCCGCGCTCGGTCACCTGCGCCCGCACGATCCAGTCGCCGTCCCAGTTCGGGATTGAACGACGAGATGCCGCCGCGCTGCGTGCCGCCGCCTCCGCCCGTGCCGCCGGCGAACACGACGCCGCTCGTCTGGCCTTCGCGCGACACCTGGCCGTCGGTACTCGATGCCGACCGGGTTGGTGCCGAACACGAACGCGTTCTGGTTGTCGTTGAACGTGTCGAAGACCAGAATGACCGAGTCGGTCTCGGTCAGCGACGCGTCGCGGCGCGACTGCGACAGGATGACCCGCGACGGGTCGTCGAAGCAGATCGACGCCGACGTAGACGTGCGTCGCCGTGAACAGCAGCCGGACGTCCGTACGTTCGCGTCGCGGGCGCGCCCTCGATCGGATCCTGCTGCGTGAACTCCGAGAACGCCGTCGTCTGCTGCCACGCCTCGTCGTCGACTCGCCCGTCGATCGTCGGCGGGACGGCGCCGGCCGGCAGAGTGGTCGCCGGCAGTTCACGGCGAGCCGCCGGCGCTGCCGGCGTCTGTGCTGGTGCCGGCCGAACACCAACGGCGAGTGCCAGGACGAACAGGGCAGTGAGACGACGCGGAATCGAGGAAAACGGCGGCGACGTGACGATCTGCAAGCGCGGGAAGTCTATCGCAGCTGTTCAGCCCGAGGTTGGCCTTACCCCTCCGCCCGTTCCTTCGCTCGTTTCAATGCCTCGTGTTGAGGGTGCTTCGTGTAGAACGGGTCGAGCGGGTAGCAGCCGGACACGAGCCGATTGCGCGGCCCGGTCGTGCAGTCGCTGAACGTGCGGCAGATCGCGCCGCGCTTGAGCGGACGGCCCGCCAGCACATCGGCGGGAAGCTCCGGATACGACAGCACCATGCGGCCGAGACCGACGACGTCGATGCGGCCATCCCGGAACGGCGCGCTCGGCCACGTGCGGCAGCCATTCCTGCAGGTAGCTGTAGCCGGTTCCGACGAACGTCATGTCGGGGAACGCGGCCTTGAGACGCGCGGCCGCGTCGATCTGGCGCGCGACGCCGTGTAGCGGATCTTCCGGCGGATCGTAGCCGTCGCTCGGCGGAAAGAGCGCCGGCCGCTGCACGTGCGGGCAGTAGTACGGACTGCCTGCCGTTGACGCAGACGAACCTGATGTCCATCGCCCGCAGCGCCGCCAGCATCTCGCGTGCGTCCGGCGAGCGTCGCGTCCATGTCTGTCGTCGTCCAGCAGTCCGAACGTGTGTGGATACGTCTCCGCCTGGCGTGACCTCGGCGACGCCGGTGCCGTCGGGTCCGCGCCGATGCGGCACCGTGTCGAACACGGAGATGCCGCACGCCAATGCCGAGGCCCGGACAGGTCGCGCGCACGCCATCGGCAATGTTCCGGAGAAAGCGCAGGCGGTTGTCGAGCGGTCCGCCGTAGCGGCCTGGCCGGCTGCGCGCGCTCAGCAGTTCGTGGCCGAGATAGCCATGGCAGTGCTTCAGGTCGACGAACTGGAAGCCGAGGTCGGCCGCGAGCCTCGCGGCGGCGACGAAGTCTTCGCACAGCCGGTCGAGCTCATCGTCGGTCAGCACGCGCACGCCGCCGGCGAACCGGTTGTCGAGGAGCGGATGCTCGTAGGCGACGAGCGGGTCAGGCGAATGGTCGAGCCGATGGCTTCGCGAATCGTCCCGAGTGGGTGAGCTGCAGGCCGACGAGGAGCGCATCGGCCGACCGGCGTCCGAAGCGTTCGGCATGGGCGTCGCGGAGCGACGTCAGCAGTCCGCCGATGCTCGACGGCGTTCTCGGCGTCAGCAGCAGCTGCTGCGGGTTGGCGCGTCCGTCCTGTCGAACGGCGACGGCTTCGCCGCCCCAGATGAGCGCGGCGCCGCTCTGGCCGAACCGCTGCCAACGGCGTCTCGTCAGGTCTGACGCCGCGCCGTCGTCGGTGCCGTCCCACCCTCCATGGGAAGGATCGCGAACCGGTTGGCGAGTTGCCGGCCGTCCACGTTCAGCGGCTGCGCCAGAGGCGAGACGCGCCGGCCGGCGCGAGCGTCGGGTCGAATGGCAGATGGATTCCTGCGTTCGGCGAGATGTTCGGCGAACGCCTCGGCCGTCTTGAACGACGCGACGCGCGGATATCGCACGGCCATCGAGGCGAGAAACTATCACGAGGCGCTCGAGCGGTCGGCCCTAGGGCTTGGGCCAGGCTTAGGACTCAGGACGCTGGCATGCGCCCAGTCACTTCTAACTTCTGGCTTCTAACTTCAACTTGTCACGTATCATCCCCCGTCCATGATCGTCATCGACCGCGTTCGAACGCCGGAGGACCTCGTGCCGGCGATCGATTTGATGTTCACGCTGTCGGCCGCGAAGATCCGGTCGATCGAAGAGACGTGGGCGCCGGCCGACGGGTGCGCCGGTGTTCACGGTCAACGGCAAGTACACCGCGCGCGGGTGGACGGAGTGGACGCAGGGATTTCAGTTCGGGTCGGCTCTGCTGCAGTTCGACGCGACCGGTGACCGGAAGTTCCTGGAGCTGGGCCGGAAGCGAACGCTCGAGCGCATGGCGCCGCACCTGTCGGCCACCGGCGTCCACGATCACGGCTTCAACAACGTCAGCACCTACGGCGCGCTGTGGCGTCTCGCGCGCGAAGGGCCGCTTCAAGCCGCCGGCCGGCGAGATGGAGGCGTACCGGCTCGCGCTCAAGGTCAGCGGCGCGGTGCAGGCGAGCCGATGGACGCGGCTGCCGGTCGGCGGCTTCATCCACTCGTTCAACGGCGCGCACTCGCTGTTCGTGGACACGATCCGCACGCTGCGTTCGCTCGCGGTGGCGTGGCAGCTCGGCCATCGGCTGCACGGCGAGCAGGACGCCGAAATCAGCCTCATCGATCGGTCTGATCTGGCACGCGGCGTCGACCGCCGAGTTCTCCGTCTACTACGGGCACGGCCGCGACATCTACGACGTGCGCGGCCGGGTCGCGCACGAGTCGTTGTTCAATCCGGTCAACGGCAGCTATCGCGGGCCGAGCTCGCAGCAGGGCTACTCGCCGTTCAGCACCTGGACGCGCGGGCTCGCGTGGGCGCTGACCGGGTTTGCCGAGCTGCTCGAGTTCATCGACCGCGTACCGAACGAGGCGCTGGAGCGCCACGCGGGCCGCGTCTCGGTCGAGGGCTTCATGATGGAGGCCGCGCGCGCGACGGCGGACTTCTATATCGATCACGCGGCCGCGGCCGACGGCGTGCCGTACTGGGACACGGGCGCGCCCGGGCTCATGCAGCTCGGCGACTGGGCCAGCCGTGACGCCAATCCGTTCAATCCCCACGAGCCGGTGGACAGTTCGGCCGCGGCGATTGCGGCGCAGGGGCTGATTCGTCTCGGCCGACGGCTCGATCAGCGGAACCAGGACGGCTCCCGCTACACGCAGGCGGGTCTTCGCACGCTCGCGACGCTCCTCGATTCGTCTGGTCCGTATCTGAGCCGCGCGCCCGAGCATCAAGGGCTGCTTCTTCATGCGGTGTATCACCGGCCCAACGGCTGGGACGCGCGGCCGGACGGCGCGCCGACGCCGCGAGGCGAATCCGCACAGTGGGGCGACTACCATTTGCGCGAGGCCGCGCTGCTCGTCCGGCGTCTCGCGAAAGGCCAGCCGTACCTCACGTTCTTCGCTCCGGAGGGCGCGTCATGACGCGGCCTGTCGCGCTCGTCACGGGAGGCACGCGCGGCATCGGGCTCGGGATCGCACGCGCGCTCGCCGGGCGCGGATACGACCTTGCGCTGTCTGGACAGCGCGACGCGTCAGGACGTCGCGGCGGCGCTGTCGGCGCTCGACGCGAGCGGCGGTGGCGCGTGCACTACGTCCGATCCGACATCGCGTCGGCCGGCGATCGCGCCGCGCTCGTGAACGAGGTGCTGGAGCGCTTCGGGCGCGTGGACGTGCTCGTGAACAATGCCGGTCGCGCGCCGAGAGTCCGCGCGGATCTGCTCGAGGCGGCCGACCGACAGCTTCGAGGAGGTCATCGCGACGAATCTCGAGGGCCCGTACTTTCTGACGCAGGCCGTCGCGCGGACGATGATCGATCTGCGGCGGCGGGAGCCGGCGGCGCGGCCGGCGATCGTGTTCATCACGTCGGTGTCCGCCGAGATGGCGTCGCCCCACCGCGGCGAGTACTGCGTGAGCAAGGCCGGTCTGGCGATGACCGCGCGGCTCTATGCCGCACGGCTCGCCGCGGAGGGCATTGCCGTGTTCGACGTGCGGCCCGGGATCATCGACACCGACATGACGGCGCCCGTGCGCGACATGTACGACCAGCGAATCGCGGACGGTCTCGTGCCGGCCGGCCGGTGGGGTACGGCCGAGGACGTGGGCGCGGCTGTCGTCGCGCTGGTGACCGGCGACGTGCCATATGCTACCGGCAGCATCCTCTATGTCGATGGCGGCCTGCACCTTCCGCGGCTGTAGGACGAAGAAGCCGGGTTTCCTGAGAAACCCGGCTGTTCGTGATCGTCTTGCTCCTCACCATAGCGCCGTCCGCGCGCGCGCCGATGGTCATCACGCTCGAGGACTACGTCGCGGTGCCGATGACCGGCATGGCGAGCGGCATCGGCAACATCGGATCGCTCGCGCGCGTCAACGTGCTGCGCGAGGAGCCGGGCGGCTCGGGCCGGTTCTTCGTCAGCGATCTCAACGGCCCGCTCTACATCCTCGACAAGAAGACGAAGGCGTTCACGACGTACCTCGACTTCAACGGGCGCGACGCGCGCCCGGGACTCTTCGACAAGCTCCCCACGGCGGCGGGCTTCGCCAACGGTCTGATCAGTTTCCAGTTCGATCCGGACTACCGCCGCAACGGCAAGCTCTACACCATTCATCTCGAGGAGCCTGGCGCGCCGGGATCGCTCGTGCCCGATCGCGACCAGCGTGCCGGGCCTGAAGATCAGCCGGCTACGCGCCGACAGCGCCCGATCAAGACGCCGGGCCTCGTCGATCGCCACGCGGTGGTCGTCGAGTGGACCGATGCCGAACGTCGCGAACTCGACGTTCGAGGGCACGGCGCGCGAGCTACTCCGCGTCGAGCACAACACGCGCATCCATCCGATGGGCGACCTGATCTTCAATCCCGACCGCCCGGCCCGGCAGTCCGGACTGGGGCGTGCTGTACATCGGCTGCGGCGACGGCGGATCGGGTGAGCTGCGCAACGCCATGCGCCAGAACCCGCAGCGGCTCGACACGCTGGTCGGCAAGATCCTCCGCATCATTCCCGATCTCTCGCTTCACACGACCAGCAGCGACGGTCAGCGAGAACGGCCGCTACCGGATTCCGCGTGACAACCCGTTCGCGTCGGTCGACGGGCGCTCGCAAGGAAGTCTGGGCGTCCGGGCTGCGCAATCCGCATCGGCTGACGTGGGACGTCGATCCGGCCAGCCCGTCGCGCTCGCAGCTGCTCGCGTCGAGCATCGGCCTCCACTACTGGGAGACGGTCTACGTCATCCGCAAAGGCGCGAACTACGGCTACTCCGGAGCGCGAAGGGCCACCAGCGCATGACGGATGAGAACCGGATGGTCGATCGTCCGGTGCCCGGACGAGATTCCCGTGCGCGTGAGCGACACGGTGACGAGGGGCACTGTCGTGCCGACCTACGCGGTGCTGGAGTACCCGCACGCGGCCGACGGCGGCGACGCGATTGCCGGCGGCTTCGTCTATCGCGGATCGAAGCTTCCGGCGCTCCGGGGCAAGTTCATCTTCGGCGACATCTCGACCGGCAAGCTCTGGTACGCGGACTACGGCGAGATGCTGAAGGCCGATGACGGCAGGCCCGACACGATGGCGGCACGCCACGAGGTGCAGATCCGGTGGACACCGCCGGGCGGCACGGAGGCGCGCGTCTATCCGACGATGTTCCCGATCGTGCTCGCGTCGTACCAGTCGCGCGGCGGCACCGATCCCGATCTGCCCGGCGCGGCGACGGTCTCAGGTCCGGGCCGCGCCGACATCCGCCTTGCCGTGGACGCCGCCGGCGAGCTGTTCATCATCAGCAAGAGCGACGGGATGATACGGGCGGTGACGGGCGGCGAGCGTCGGGAGCTGACGCTAAGAGTCCGAGGAGTCCGAGGGTCCGAAGGTTCGAAGGTTCGAACGGTCGTCGAACGTCCTCGGACCCTCGAACCTTCGGACCTTACTGCTCGTAATTGATGATGATCACCAGGTCTTCGGCTCCCGGTCTGCTTGAGACCGTGCGAGCTTCCGGTGCGCGTGAGAATGGCCGTGCCGGGGCCCACGTCCACCGGCTTGCCGTCGAGCGTCATCACGCCGCGGCCGCTCAGCACGTAGTAGATCTCGTCTTCCTGCTGGACGTGGTATCCGATGCCCGACCCGGGCTTGAGCACGCGCTTGCGAAACACGAGCCGAAGGTCCGGTGTCGTTCGGAAGAACGAGTGGCCGATGGTCTGCCACCGCCCTTGTGCGGCCCGGGCTCGTCGGCCGCGACCTCGTTGTCGTGCTGAACGATGTACGCCGCCGGGTTTCGGCGCGGGCTGCTGCGCGAGTCCGGACGAGGAGGCGAGTACACCAACGAGAGCCGCGGCGAGCCAATACGCGAGCCGGCGGGACATAGGACCTCCGAGGAAGCCATATGATACGGCTTAAGGCTCAGGGCTCAAGGCTTAGGGCCAGCAGGGAGACATCCATGAGAGCGTGCATGCGTTCTTTCGATGGTCGGTGACGCTTTCGCGGCGCTCGCTGCAACGTGCATGCCCAACAGGTCACGACCGAAGAATTGAACGGCGTCCGCAACTTCAAGCGGCTCGAGACCACGGTCGCGTGCGCCGGCGCGACGTCCACCGAGGCGATGCCGGCGCATCAAGAAGATGGGCTTCGCGTCGGTCGTCAATCTGCGGCTGGCGAGCGAGGAGGGCGCCGACGTCGAAGGTGCGGCCGCCGCGGCGAAGGCTGCCGAACCTGAACTACATCCACATCCCATTCAGCTTCCAGGCCCCGGAGGCCGCTGCGGCCGATCGGTTCCTCGCGGAGATCGCGAAGCCGGCCAACCAGCCGGCGTTCATCCACTGCGGCGGCGGCGGCCGCGCGGCCACGATGTGGTTCATCAAGCGGATGGTCGTGGACAAGTGGGACGTCGAGCGCGCGTCCGCCGAAGCGACGGCCCTCGGGATGAACAACGCGACGCTGCGGCAGTGGGCGATTGAGTACGCGAAGGGCAAGGGCGTGACATCGTTGCCCGTTCCCCGTTGCGCATGTTCCTCGCACGGCCTCCATCGAACTCTCATGCCAAGCAGATGTTTCTGAACTTTCCCCAGCGCGTTCCTCGGCAGCGCCTCCACCCTCACGAACGCCCGCGGCACCTTGAACGACGCGAGCGCGCGCGCGCAGGCGTCTCGCGCGGCGTCGGCATCGAAATCGTCTGACGCGACCAGTAGGCCGTCGGCACTTCGCCCCGGACGGGATCGGGCTGTTCCGACCACGACCGCCTCGCGCACGCCAGGCAGCTCGAGCAGCAGCTCCTCGATCTCGCGCGGGATAGACGTTGAAGCCGCTCGAGATGATCAGATCCGATGCGCGGCCGCAGAGCGTGTAGTAGCCGTCGGCTGATCGCGAAGCGATGTCGCCCGTGCGAAACCACCCGTCAATGAATGCCGCCTGCGGTTGCCTCCGGGTTGCGCCAGTAGCCGGTGAACACGTTCGAGCCACGGACCTGCACGTCGCCGGTTTCCTCGTCCGGTCACGTCGCGGCCCGCCGCGTCCACAATCCGCACCGAGACGCCGGGCAACGGCAGCCCCACCGTGCCGGCGCGTCGCTCGCCCGCGTAGGGATTCGAGATCAGCATCAGCGTCTCGCTCATGCCGTAGCGCTCGAGGATCGTGTGGCCGAACCGGTCGCGGAATGCCTCGAGCACGGCCTGCAGGCAGCGGGGCAGATCCGCTGACGAACAGCCGCATGCCGGCGCCGAGCCGGCGCGCCGTCTCCGAGTCCAGCTCGAGAAGCCTCACGTAGATGGTGGGCACGCCGAAGAACAGCGTCGGCCGAAATGCGTCGAACAGGGCCGCGGCCGCGCGTCGCGTTCGAAACGCTTGACGAGGCGCATGCGGCAACCTGACGCGAGCCACGCGCAGACGCCGTTCGCCAGGCCGTGCACGTGGAAGAGCGGCAGCACGGCCAGGTAGCGGTCCGCGCTCGTGATGCGCCAGGCCGCAAGAATGTTCGCGGTGTTGGCGAGCAGGTTGTTGTGGCTCAGCACCGCGCCCTTCGACCGGCCCGTCGTTCCGGAGGTGTAGATGATGGCGGCAGCGTCGTCACCGTCGATGGACGTGGCGCACGCGGACGGCGGGCAATCGGTCGGCCTCTGCCAGAAGATCGTCGAGTGCGACGAGCGGTGCGCCTGACGGCCACGCGCCCGGATCCGGCGCCTCGGCCACGACAGCCGTGGCGCCGCGTCCGCGACGATATGCGCGATCTCGCGGTCGCGGTAGAGGACGTTGATCGGCGTGAAGATCGCGCCGAGGCGGACAGACGCAAGGAAGAGGTCGAGAACTCGAGGCGATTGGCGAGGTAGACGGCGACGCGGTCGCCGGGCGCGACGCCTCGCGCGGCCAGCGCCTGCGCCATGCGGTTGGCTCGCGCATCGATCTCGCCGAACGTCAGCGACACGACGTCGCCGCCGGCGTCGATCTCGAGCGCGCGGTCGCTCGCTCTCGCGACGAGCGAGAGATCGAAGAGGTCTGTCAATTGCATAGGCAAGGCAAGAAGGTCGTGACGTGCGGACAAAAACAGGCCGGTTCCCGGCTTTTTTCAAAATCTGCGACAATCGATTGCCATGAGCACGATCGGCAAGACGTTATACGTGAAAGGCGAAATTCGTTCGGTGGACGACCTCACACTCGAGGGGCGTGTTGACGGCCACGTGTTCTGCGAAGACGGCTGCGTGGTGCTCGGACCGACCTCGGACGTGCACGCGGATGTCCTCGCGCGCGACATCACCGTGTTCGGCAGGTACAGCGGCCAGCTCGTGGCGACCGACGTGGTCGATGTTCGCGCGGACGGGACGGTCAGCGGGCAGGTCATTTCAAGACGTTTCATTCTGGATCCGGCCGCGAACTTCACGGGCCGGGTCGAGCCGCAGCATCTCGACGCCGCGGTCAACGTCGCGAAGTTCCATCAGAAGAAACGGGAAAACGCGGGGTAGTGACAGGGTAGTGACATTTGTTATTGGTTATTGATTATTTGTTATTGGCTATTGCATTGAGCTATTGGCAATTGGTCATTGATCGCACGCAATCACCAATCGCCAATAACCAATGCAATCAGCCAATAACCAATAACCAATAGCAAATGGTTCGTATCGACTCCCACCAGCACTTCTGGCGCTACTCACCGGCCGAATACGGCTGGATTGACGAGTCGATGTCGGCGATTCGGCGCGACTTCATGCCGCACGATGTTGAAGCGCGAGATGGATGCCGCGGGCTTCGACATGAGCGTTGCCGTGCAGGTGCGGCAGACGCTCGAAGAAACGCGCTGGCTGCTGGAGCTTGCGGATCGCCAACCCATTCGTCGCTGGCGTCGTCGGCTGGGTGGACCTTCAATCGCCGACGGTCGACGACGATCTCGATCTCGTCACGGCCCACCGTGCGCTCGTCGGCATCCGGCACATCGTCCAGGCTGAGCCGGACGACTTCTTGGCCCGGCCGGCCTTTCACCGCGGCATCGCGGCCCTGACCGCGCGCGATCGTGCCGTACGACGTGCTCGTGTACGCGCGGCAGATTGCCGCGGCCGACTCGCTGGTCGCCCAGCATCCCGACCAGCGCTTCCTTCTGGATCACCTGGGCAAGCCCGACATCCGGGGCGGCCAGTACGAGGCCTGGCGGCGCGATTTCGACCGGCTCGCCGCGCGGCCCAACGTGTGGTGTAAGTTGTCAGGTCTGGTGACAGAGGCGGACTGGCGTCGATGGACGCCCGGTCAGCTGCGGCCGTACCTGGACCATGCCCTGGCGGCGTTCGGGCCGGCGCGACTCATGGTCGGGTCCGACTGGCCCGTGTGTACGCTCGCGGCGAGCTACGGCGAGACGATGGCGCTCGTGATCGACGCGCTCACGGAGTATTCGGCCGACGAGCAGGCGCAGGTGCTGTCGGGCACGGCGCAGATCGTTTTGGCAATCTGGTGGAGCCGGTATGACGACGATGTGGACACGGATGTGCGCGGTACTTCTGGTCATTCTTGCGGCCGTTGGCTGCGGTCAGGGAAGTTCGACGCCCGGGACGATGACCATTGCCGTCATTCCGAAAGGCACGGCCCACATCTTCTGGCAGAGCATCCATGCCGGCGCGTCGCGTGCGGCGAAGGAGCTCGGTGTCGAGATCATCTGGCGCGGCCCGGTGCGCGAAGACGATCGCGACTCCCAGGTGTCCGAGGTCGAGGGCTTCGTCAGTCGCGGCGTCTCGGGCATCGTGCTCGCCCCGCTCGACGAAACGGCGCTGATGGGCCCGGTCTCCGAAGCCAAGGCGCGCAGTATCCCGGTGGTGATCATCGACTCGGGCCTCAAGGGCACCGACTTCGTCAGCTTCGTCGCCACGGACAATCAGAAGGGCGGTGAGCTCGGCGGCGATCGTCTCGCCGAGGTCATGGGCGGGAAGGGAAAGGTCGTGCTGCTCCGGTACGCGGAGGGATCCGACAGCACGAACCGCCGCGAAGAGGGATTTCTTGCCTCGATGAAGAAGCACGCCGGCCTCGAGGTCGTCAGCTCCAATCAGTACCTCGGCTCGGACGTCGAAGGCGCGTACAAGCAATCCGAAGCCGTGCTCAGCCGCTTCAAGAACCCAGACGGCTCGCTTCAGGTCAACGGCATCTTCTGCCCGAACGAATCCACGACCTTCGCGACCATGCGCGTGCTCGCGGACAACGGCTGGGCCGGCAAGGTCAAGTTCGTCGGGTTCGACGCGGCGCCGAACCTCGTGGAAGGCCTCGAGAAGGGCATCATCGACGGCCTCGTGCTTCAGGATCCGGTGAAGATGGGCTATCTCGGCGTGAAGACGATGGTGTCGCATCTGAAGAAGGAGCCCGTCGAGGCCCGGATCGACACGGGCGTCACGATCGCCACGCCGCAGAATCGGCAGCAGCCTGAGATCGTCGCGCTGCTCGAACCCGAACGGGTGAAATGAAGACCGAGGTCGAGCGAGCGTGAGCGAGCCCGCGCGAATGGAGCGGGGCGCCGGGGCCCCCGGATTCATGATGCGCGGCGTGGCCAAGCGGTTTGGGGCCACGGTCGCGCTGGCGGGCGTGGACCTGGCGGTCGCTCCGGGCGAGATCTGCGGCCTCGTCGGTCAGAACGGCGCCGGCAAGAGCACGCTGATGGCGATCCTGGCGGGTGCTCTGAGGCCGGACGCCGGCGTCATGTCGATCGGCGGCCAGTCCTATGCGCCGGGCAATCCGAGCGAGGCACGGCACGCCGGCGTCGCGATGATCCAGCAGGAGCTGTCGCTCGCGGCCGATCTGACCGTCACGGAAAACATCACCCTCGGCATCGAGCCCGCGCGATTTGGCGTGCTCGATCGAGTTCGAATGCGCGAGGTTGCCGCCGCGGCGCTCGCCGAGCTCGGACACGACGATCTTCCCCTCGATGCGCCGGCTGGCCGCCTGTCAGCCGCCTCGCAGCAGATCGTCGAGATCGCGCGCGCGCTCGCCGTGGGCTGCCCGGTGCTCGTGCTCGACGAGCCGACGAGCAGTCTCGGACCGGCCGACGTGGATCATCTGTTCGCGGTTCTGCAGCGGCTCAAGTCTCAGGGCCACGCCATCGTGTACATCTCGCACTTCATCGAAGAGGTGCTGCGGATCACCGATCGCTTCGTCGTCCTGCGCGATGGACGGAACGCGGGTGGCGGACCCACGCGCGATGCGACCCACGACGAGATCGTGAGCATGATGGTCGGCGCTGCCGCCGACACCGTGTTCCCACGGACCCCGCGCCACAGGGGCGAGGCGATCCTCGAGATCGACGCGCTCGAACCTGGCGGTGCATCGTTCACCGTGCACCGCGGGGAGATTCTCGGCATCGCCGGTCTGATGGGATCGGGCCGCACGCGTTTGCTTCGCACGCTGTTCGGTCTCGCGCCCGTCCGAAGCGGCCGCGTCCGCGTCGGCGTCTACTCGGGAGCGGGATCGCCCGCCGATCGCTGGCGTCAGGGCATGGGGCTCGTGAGCGAGGACCGCACGCACGAAGGTGTGAGTCTCAAGATGAGCGTGGCGGACAACCTCACGCTGACCAGGCTCGGCGGCTTCGGTTCGGCTGGTGTCGTGTGGCCGGCCCGTCAGCGCGCGGCCGCCCGCGAATGGATTGACCGCATCGACATCAAGTGCTCCGGCGAGCAGCAGGCGATCGGCGAGCTGTCGGGCGGGAACCAGCAGAAAGTGGCGCTCGCGCGCCTCCTTCACCACGATGTGGACGTGCTCGTGCTCGACGAACCGACCCGCGGGATCGATGTCGGCAGCAAAGCGCAGATCTATCGGCTGATCGACAGCCTCGTGTCAGACCACTCCGCGCGGCCTCGCGCGATTCTCATGGTCTCGAGCTACCTTCCGGAGCTGCTGGGGCTGTGCGACCGGATTGCCCTGATGCGCCGCGGTGGTCTCGGCGCGCCGCAAGCCGCGGAACGGTTTACCGAACACGGGCTCATGACCGCGATTGCCGCCGAGGCGTCGGCATGACCACGAGGTCCCTGCTCGATCGCGCCGGCGCGCTTGCCGGCCTCGTGCTGGTCGCCATCACCTTCGGCATTCTCGTCGGGCCGCAGTTCTTTTCGCCGGTCAATCTCGAGCTGATCCTCCGTCAGACCGCGATCGTCAGCACCGCGGCCCTGGGCATGACGATGATCATCGCGGCGGGAGGGATCGATCTCTCCGTGGGATCGATGATCGCCCTCTCGACGGTCGTCATCGCGTTGCTGCTCGGGTCGGGCGCGTCGCCCGGCGTTGCGGCGCTCGGCGGCGTGGCGGCCACTGCGTTCTGTGGCGCGGTCAATGGTCTGCTCGTGACGAGGCTCGCGATCGTGCCGTTCATCGTCACGCTCGGGACGATGCTGGTGATTCGCGGTGCGGCCAAGGGGCTGGCCGGGGAGGTGCGGCTCGAGGCGCCGACCACGTGGCTGAACGATCTGCTTCGCCGGCCGGATACCGGCATTCTGCTGCCGTGGGGTGTGTGGCTGCTCGCGCTGCTGGCGGTTCTCGTCAGTCTGCTGCTTCGGTACACGACGTTCGGCCGTCACATCTTCGCGATTGGATCGAACGAACGGATGGCGCCGTCTCTGCGGCGTGCCGATCAACGCGCGCAAGACCGCGATTTACACGCTGGCCGCCGCCTTGACCGGCATCGCGGGTCTGCTGCAGTTCTCGAGGCTGTCGGTCGGTGATCCGACGGTGGCGGTCGGTCTCGAGCTGAACGTGATCGCGGCGGTCGTGATCGGCGGTGGAAGCCTTCTCGGCGGCCGCGGCTCCGTCTCGGGAGCACTGATCGGGGCCACGATCATGACCGTGATTCAGATCGGCTGCTCGCAGCTCGGACTCGCCAACTGGGTGCAGGAAATCGTCACGGGCTGCATCATCGTCACGGCCGTCTGGCTCGACCGGGTGCGATCGGCGCGCGCGTAGAACTCACGTCACACCCGCCGGCATCGCGCTATTTCGGCTGGATTCTCGCGATTCTGTTGCCCTGAATGCCGAGACCCGCCATCAGCCCCTTCTGACCGAAGACAAATGCGTAGATGTCCTCCTTCAGCGTGGTCGAGGTGGTGGTTTTCGCCATGCCCTCATCGACCAGCACGACGCTCGGTCCGACACCCACCTCGAAGCCATTCGCTTTGTCGAGCTCGGCGAGCGCCTTCTCGTTCATGAAGAACATCGCGTAGCCATACTGCTGACCGCCAGCCTGCAGACCGAACGAGGCGCCAGTCGTCTTGTAGTACGCGGTCGCCTTTCCGGCTTTGAGGAGTGCGCCCTCGCCGTACTGACCGCCGATGCCGAGCCCGGCCTTCGTGACGCTCGGAAACACAAGAACGGCGTGTGCTTTGGGCCCGAGCAGCTTGGCCAGCGGAGCGCTCGCGCTCAGTCGCGCCAGCGCGGCTTGCGACTCCCTGGTGAGCTCGGCAGCGGCCGTCTTGCCCTTGTCCTGAGCGATGGACGGGGCACTGACAAGAACCAATGCGGTGGCAAGCAGCACGGCGAATGATCGCGTGGTGAGTGTCAAGGGCGTTCTCCTTCCGTGGTTGTCTGCCTGCCGGAGGTCTTCTTCGCGTCGAATTCCAATCTCGTGATCAGCGTGCGCTTACCGGCCGCTGTCCGTCAACAAACTTTAGTGGCGCCGGTGCTGGGCGGGTGCATACTGTGCGCTCCACAACAGGAGCGCCGGCTGAACTATTTGCACCCCGGCGACGGAGGAGAATGCTCATGAAACGACTCGTACTGGCAATTGTCGCCAGCGTGATCGCCGCGGCCTGCTCAGGCTCGACACCTGCAGGCCCGGGACCGATCGCTGCTGGCGGCGCGAACGCGACACAAGCGAAACCTGATGGCGTGCCGAGGAACTGGGTGGCGCATCTCGGCGGCGACAACGAGGTCCCTGCGAACGCTTCGAAGGGCCAAGGTCAAGCCATTTTTCAACTGAGTGAGGACGGACTCGTGATGTCCTAGTCGCCTCATTTCATCGAACATTCACAACGTCGTGCAGGCGCACATTCACGTGGCTCCTGTCGGCGTCAATGGCTCGATCGGCGTGTTCCTCTGCGGACTTGCGTCTCCTGCAGGAGGACGCAGGATGGGGTGTTGGCTCTGGCGAGTTCGAGACGGCCGATCTGGTCGACGCAGGCACGACGGGCGTCAGCCGCTTGCCGAACTCATCGCCGCTATGGACGCCGGCAGAACCTACATCAACGTGCATACGAACGACGGGGTTGGCCCGAGGCAATACGGGGCCTGGAGACTTGGGCGGTGGCGAGATCCGCGGCCAGAATCAGCCAGCTCAGGTCACTAGAAGCTTTCCCACACACGCGCGCGTCGGGAGTGCGGCCCGGCGCGTGGTTCAGTCCTACGATTTAATCCAATCAGTGCGGGCCGGAACGAAGACCTCGGTGACCATTGCGTCCTCGAGAGCTTCGGCCAGGTGCGGAGCATTGGGCGGCACATCGAGCGATTCACCGGCACGGACGACGACCGAGCGTCCGTTCGTTTCCATCCGGAGCGATCCCGACATGCACCATCGTCACCTGCGCGTGCGGGTGATGATGCAGAGGGACGATCCCGCCCTGTTTGTACGCGAGCTGGATGATCGTCATTGCCGGTGTGTGGATCACCCGGCGCGTGACGAGCGCGTTCACCGGCTCTTCAGGAAGATTCGACCAGCGAATCGGCTGAGACATGCTAGCGGCCGTAGCGCGCGGTGAACGTCGCGAGCCCGAGACTGTTCGCGCGGGTCATGAAGCCGACCATGGCCGCCGTCGCCTGGGGATCGACGTCGAGCTTGTCCACTTTCAGCGCGAAGACCGTGAAGATGTAGCGGTGCGGCTTGTCGCCTGCCGGCGGGCACGGCCCGCCGTAGCCGGTCGTGCCGAAATCGGTGCGCATCTCCACACCAGGCATCTTCGGCGTGCGGCTGGCGCCGGTCGCGACTGACGTCGTGCCGGCAGGAATGTTCATGACGACCCAGTGCCAGAAGCCCGATCCGGTCGGCGCGTCGGGATCGTAGACGGTCACGACGAAGCTGCGCGTGCCGGACGGCGCGTCCTTCCATGCGAGCGCCGGCGAGACGTTCTTGCCGGTGCATCCGAAGCTGTTGAAGATTTGGGCCGGCGCAAACGCGCCGTTCTTCACATCGGTGCTCGTCAGCGTGAAGGCGCTGTCCTGCGCACGCAATGGTGCGGCAAACGCTGCCGGGGCGAGGAGGATCAGGAATGCCGTGAGTAATCGCATAAGGAAGTCGGGTTTCGTTCAGTCGTGATGAAACCCGGTTCCATATTATGTGGTAGCATCGCGCGCCTTTCGCAAAGAGCGATGCCTTTTCAACCGGACAGCGATCCGTCTGCGTCGTCCGCACCGACCGGCGCCTGGGCGAATGCCACGGTTCGCGATCTGCCGGACCTTCCCAAAAGCACCTGGAGCATCATCGGGCCCGGCATCGTTGCCGCCGGCGTCGGACTTTCATCGGGCGAGTTCATCCTCTGGCCGTTCATTGCATCGCAGGTCGGTCTGGTGTTTCTGTGGGCCGCCGTCCTCGGCGTCGTCACGCAGTTCTTTCTCAACATGGAGGTCGAGCGGTACACGCTGGCGACGGGGGAGACGGCCATCACCGGGTTCAACCGGCTGTGGCGGCACTGGGGACTGATCGTCGCGCTCATGGTCTACTTCGCCAACCTCTGGCCGGGGTGGGCGCTGAGCTCGGCGACGATCGCGACGTATCTCTTCGGCGGCGACGCGCGGACGATCGCGACGGTCATGCTGATCGTGATCGGGGCGTCGCTGACGCTGGCGCCGGTCGTGTACGTGGCGCTCGAACGGCTCATCTTCGTGAAGGTCGCGGCGGTGCTCACGCTGGCGATCCTGGCGTCGTTCCTGGCGGTCGACGCGCCTTCGTGGCGCGCGATGCCCGCGGGCATGGTGAACGTCGGCTACTTTCCGCCGGAGCTGAGCTTTGCGCTGCTGTTCGGCGCCATGGTGTTCGCGGGCGCCGGCGGCGGTCAGAATCTCTGCCAGAGCAACTGGATTCGCGACAAGGGCTTCGGCATGGGCAAATACGTGCCGCGCCTCGTGAGCCCGATTACCGGATCGCAGCAGGCGGCCGAGACCGGTACGCTCTACCGGTTCGAGACCACGCCCGGGAACATGGCGCGCTGGCGCCGCTGGTGGCGATTCGCCAACATCGAGCAGGCCGCCAGCTTCGTCCTCGTCACCGTCGCGACGATCGCGCTGACGTCGATGCTTGCGCACGCGACGCTGTTCGGGCGGCCGTCGCTTCCGAACGGCGTCGCGTTTCTCGAGATCGAAGGCAACGAGCTCGCCGCGCGCGCCGGCAACTGGTTCAAGCTCCTGTTCTGGGCGACCGGCGCCTTCTCGCTGTTCGGGTCGTCGATGGGCATCATCGACTACACGAGCCGGCTGGCCGCCGACATCCTCAAGTCCACGTACCTGACGCGCTCGGCTGTGTCGGAGAGCCGGCTCTACTTTCGCCTGGTCTGGGGTCTTGTCGCGATCGGCGTCGGCGATTCTTCTCGTCGGCGCCTCGCAGCCGATCGTGCTGCTCGTCATCTCCGCGTCGGTGGGCGGCCTGATGATGTTCGTCTACTCGGGCCTGCTCATCGTGATCAATCGCCGCGGCCTGCCCGCACCCATCCGCGTGCGGTCGTATCGCCTCGCATCTCTCGTGTGGGCGACCGTGCTGTTCGGGTTGCTCGCGTCGATCACGATCTGGGAACAGCTCGGCAGGCTTCGGGGCACGTAGAACACTACTGTTCCCCGGTTTCCGCGGCCCCGGCGGCCACGGGGGATACCGGTCCTTTTCGAACAGGTCCGCCTTTCAACGCGTCAGGCAACAGGAACAGCGATCCAACAAGAATCGACGCCGCCGAGAACCAGCCCATCGTCGTCATCGGCCAATGAGCCACGAGCGCGAAGCCGACGAGGGGGGCGACGAGCCCGCGGACGCCGGTGAAGAACGTGTGCACGCTCATGTAGTCGGCAACCCGTTCCGGCGGCGCGACCTTCGTCACCCACAGCGTCCAGGCGACGTCGCCGCCGGCGGTCGCGATCCCGAACGTGACCGCCGCCAGCACGAAGCCCATCGTGGTGTCGCTCGCGAAGAACGAGATGATGCCCACCGCGAAGCCGACGTTCAACGTCATGCGCATGACGAAGAAGTTCATGCGGTCGAAGAGCCAGCCCCAGACCGGGCTCATGACGAGCCGCGCGAGGTTCGGCACGACGCCGGTCAGCAGCGCAATCATGTCGGGCCGAAGCGCCAGCGCGTATCGCGGGTTCGCGAGGTACTCCACGCGCAGCGGCAGCATCATCAGGTTCGCGAAGCCCATGAACATCCAGGAGATCAGCGTGATGCGGAACACGCGGTCCTCCCCGACGTAACGGAACGCCCGGAGCGGATGCTGGGCGTCGGACAAGTGCAGGGGCGCCGACGGCACGTGCGACAAGCACCAGCTCGAGAACGCAAGCGCTCCGGCGAACGCCGCGAGCAGAATGCGGAAGTACGCGAAGTCGAGCGAGAGGAGATATCCGGCGCCGCCGGCAAATACGACGGCACTTCCGATACGGATCATCACCGTGCGCGAGAAGAACCGGCCGCGTGACGCGTCAGGGTAGTTGTCCTGATAGAGCTGCGTCAGCAGGGGAGTCACCGATCCACTGAGGGCGATGGCCAGCAGGCTGCTCACGACGAACAACGCCTCGCCAGGGAGCAGCGCCGCGAGGCCGATCGACACCGCGGCAGGCGAGGACGAGCCGTGAGGCCGCGCGCGCGACAGGCGTGCGAGCCTTCTCGACGCGCGAGACGATCAGCGGCGAAATCACGTAGCCGAGGCCTGCACCCGACGCCACCAGGCCTTTGGCGAGTGGTCCGGCTTCGAACCAGCGAACCGCGATGAGCACAAGAAAGGTCGTGCTGGCCGTCTCGATAACTCCCGCGGCAATGGCGCGAAGCGCTTCGTAGCGGAACGTCAGGGACGTTCGAGACGAGGCGGGCACGAAAGAGAGTGTACTAGGTCGTTCCCGCGTTCCCCGTTCCGCGTTCCGGGTTCTGGTTCCGGGTTCTGAGTTCGGGGTTCAGCCGTTGTGCGCTGAACCAGGAACCAGAACGGACGAACGGGGAACGGGGAACGTGGAACGGGGAACGCCGAAGGAATCAATTTCCCGCCAACCTAATATCCTGTCTGTGTTCCTGACCCTCGGTGAGCGTGAACTTCAGTGAGAGCGGAACGAGCTGCTGGAGGAACGCCGGTGTATACCACTCGTTGCGGCGCGAACTCGGTAATCGCGGCCAGATGGTATTCACCGGGCGGCAATCCGACGACGCTGAAGCGGCCGTCGCTTGCCGGACGAGTCGGCGAGCGCAGCCAGCGCGACTGCTGCCGCCAGTGCATCGTGTTGGTCGGGAACGCCATCACGAAGTATCCGGGCGCCGGCCGGCCCGACTGATCGGTCAGCGATCCGGCCAACGACGTCACGCGGTCGGTGAACGTCACCGCGACATTGGTGATGTCTTCACCGGGACGCACGTCGAGCGGCGTGTCCAGCACGTCGCGGCCGTTGACCGTCGCTGACTTCAGGGTCCACGTTGGCCGTGTCGGAGTGCCGCCGATCAGGTTTGCCGTGAAGTAGTACTGGCCGGGCGCCACGCCGGCGAAGCTGAACGTTCCATCTGCGTTCGCCTGGCCGGGGGCCACGCCGAAGCTCATCGCGTTGGCCGGCGGCGACAACGAGGCGAATCTGAACGCGGCTCAAGTCCGCAGGTGGCGTTTCCGTCGTCGCTTCCACGGCGATCCGGCCCGACACGCGCATTCCCGGCGCGAGCCGCAAGACCACGCCAGAGACGTCGAGGCCCATGACGTTCAGGTCGGCCACCGCCCAGAGATCCATCACCGGCGGTGACGATCCTCCTCGCCCTCCGGCCATGGGTTTGGCTCCCGCACTCGCGGCGCGCGCGGTCACCATGTACTGTCCCGGCGCAAGGCCCGACACGGAGAAGCGGCCATCCGGGCCGACACTCGCGCGCGGCGGCAATTCGATCAGCCCCATCATCGGCGTCGTCGCCGCCGACAACGCCATGATCTGCACGTTCGTGCCGATCGGTTGGCCGTCCACGTTGAGGACGATGCCCTCAATCGTGGCCGTCGGCACGAGTTGCACGGCGAAGTCCACCGCCGAACGTTCCTCACCTGTGCCGATCGTGACGGCCGAGGCGCTCGCGTGGTCAGTCGTTCCCGGATAGTAAACCGCCGTGTACCGATGTCCCTGACCGCGGGGCGGCGGTGGCGGCAGCGCCGTCGCCTGTGCGCCCGGGCGTGTCGAGGCGGCACTCTGCGCCCACTGAACCTCCGCCGGCGTTGTCAGGCGCGGCGCGCCACCGCCGAGCGCAAATCCGGGATTGATTGACGCCTGCACGATGTACGACCCGGCGGCCAGCCCGTAGAGCCGGTACACGCCACGGTCGTCGGTTTGAGCGAATGAGCCGAAGCCTCGGTACGACGGCTCGCCGTTCACGATCACGCGTTCGCTCGCGACGATTCGCAGATTTGACGCCGGCTGTCCCTGCTCGTCCACGACGCGTCCGGTGATCACCGCGCCTCGCGGCATCCGAATCCTGAGATCCGGTAACACGTTGGCCGTCGGTCAACGCGATTGTCAGGCCGGGTGTTTGCGGTCGCTGTGCGCCGTAGGTCGTTGCCACATACCCGGGTTTGGTCACCGACACCACGAATCGGCCCGCCGGTAAATCACGGAATTCGAACCGCCCGGCATCGTCGGTCATCAGCATGAGCGCGGCGCCCGAATCGCTGTTGCGCGCCGACACCGCCGCCCGGCGCACCGGCTGCATCCCAGCCTCGTCGGAGACGACGATGCCGGAGATGACGCTGGTCCCTGTTTCTGGAACGGCCTGACCATCGCGCGTCGCGGGCGCAGACGGAGGCGGTGGTGGAGGCCCCACGGCGCGCTGCCCGATGATGGTCGACCGCCGCAAGGATCCACGTGGCGGCGATGAGCGAGAGGCGCCGCTGCCTCCGACTCGAGTACGCGCATGGTCACGTCTCAGCGAATCCTCGCGACGATGACGGGCGGCGCTTGATTGGCGCCGTTCCGGATCGTGACGCGGGCACCGATGCGGGCGAGAGCGTCGATCGTCGTCGACGTTCCGGCCATCAACTGGTTGCTCGGCGCCGACGGCGGCCACGATGTACTCACCCTCGCCGAGTCCGGAGAACTCGAAGGTGCCGTCTGGCTGGACGGTAGCCGATCGGAAACGCCGGCTCGACATGCCGTCATCGATCCACGCGCGGTAGTCGGCAGGGAACACGGCGACGTTGGCCTGCGGATCGCCAGTGGCGCTGCCGCGTCGGACCTGCCCGCTCAACGTGGTCGGTTGTTTTGTCAGCGTGACGACAACACCACTGACGTCCTGGCCGGACAACGTGAGCGGACGTTCGAAGACGTTGACGCCGCCGGCCATCGCGGACCTCACGCTCCAGCCGTTGGGCACCGATGTGACGTTGACGACGTATCGGTCCGCGGGATACTGCGCCGTCCAGAATTGACGCGTGTTCTGGTTCACCGGCGCCGGCGGCGGCAGTTGCGCCTGGCGATCGTCGGCGAGCACGAGTCCAATCCCGATTCGCGGCATCTCGGCAGCCGACGGCAGTGCCCCGCCATCAAACACGACGTGCCCGGAGATGCGCGATCCTGTGGCGAGCGTGAGTGTCACACCGGTCAGGTCCCGGTCACCAACGCTCAGTGGCACGTCTGCCCAGAGCGTTGGGAGATCCGAGACCGGGGGCGGTTCGCCGGCGCCGCCGGCCATCATGAGCACACCCGCCGCCGCCCAGGTTGATGACCGTGGCGCCGCTCGGTGCCGAGGTGGGCAACGGCGGGCGCGGAATGCGCACGGCCTTCAGGCGGTATTGACCAGGACCAACGCCAAGCAGGGTGAACCGCCCGTCAGAGCCGGTCACGGTCACCGACGTTTCCAGACCCGGCAACGTGGCAACACCGTCGAGCGACCCCGGCATGAGCGTCACTCCGATATTCGCCGCAGGTCCGTCGGGTCCGATGACCGTGCCGGCGATGGTCATCATTGGAGTCAACCGCACACTGATGTCGATGTCAGAGCGCTCTTCGCCGGAACCGATCCGCACGGCTTCAGCTTCCGCAAGCGTCGCGGCCGCCGGATGGTATGTGGATCGGTAGCCTGTCAGTCGTCCGTCGCGCCCGGGCTCGGGCGCGAGATTGCGGTTACCGGTCGGGCCCATGGTCGAGATCATCGAGTCGCCCACGCGAATGCCTTCGCTTCCGAACGTCATCACGGCGACGGCTGGTGGCAGGTCGCGTCTCAAGTCGGCAGCCGCGGGCGAACCTGGTTGACGGATTGCGGCAGCGAGCGATGCGGGAATAGAGCCCGTGCTCGTCAGCATCGCCACGTAGTAGTCGCCCGGGGCAAGGCCGCCATGCGGTAGGCCCCGCGATCGTCTGTCTGTGTCTGGAGCACACTCGCCAGGCGTCCGCCGGTAGCACGGCGGAGAACACGGACGCTGACACCGACCATCGGGTCGCCGCGTTCATCGCGCACGGTTCCGCTGATCACGCCGTGCTTCCACATCCGGATGACGACGTCGGTGACACGCTCGTTGTCGTCGAGCGTCACGGGTCGCGACGGCCCGTCCGCCTGCAGCCGGCCGTTGGCGCCGCTGATGTACCCGGCGCGGTGGCCGTGACGGGGTACGAGCCTCCTGCAAGATCGCGGAAGAGGAAGTGGCCCGCACTGTTCGTCATCGCCGACGGCGGCGCCTGGCTGTTCGGCCCGAACGATGGCGTTGGGCCGCTCCCGAGCGTCACGGTCGCTCCCGGAATCGGCCGCCCCGAGGCCGCATCCACGACACGACCGAGCACGAGGCCGGTGCCCTGCGGAGTGGACGTGTCAGGTGCGACATTCGGCGTGGCCAGGCCTGGTGCTCGCACGACGACGTCCTGTGCCGCGCGGGCCGCCGAGGCACACGGACGCCACGCCGACCAGGCCGAGCGCGAGCGTCCAAATACGTTGTGAGGACATGGGGCGAACCCCGAGGGGATGGTAGCTTCAGTGAGGCTCAGGGCTCAAGGCTTAAGGCTCAAGGCTTAGAGGCTTCCAGGGCGATGACCACAACCCCGGCAATGTCCTCTGCAAATCCCGTCTCTGGCACTCTGGGAGACCGAATCGGGAGACGAGCGTCTCGTGCTCACGCTCGATGCCAGCGGTGTTGTCTCGGGCACCGTGACCTCGGGCGGGTGGAGGAACGTCGTTCCGATTTCGACTGGGCGCTACGACGCGGAGTCGCGCCGACTGAGGCTTGAAGGCGAGGCGGTTTCGCCCGGGCGCTCCACAGCGGTTCCCTTCGTCATCGAGGGATCCATCGGCGCCGGGCCGCGATTGAAGGTCGGGTTTCAGTTCGGCGATGTCCGCGGGTCGGCCACGTTTGTGAGGCCTTCGGTCTCTCTGACGATCCGTCGTCGGCTCCGAGCGAGTCGCCGGCGCCTGGAACAGCGACTGGAGCCGGTCGCCATTCCGATCGCCCGCTATCTTCGCGGGCTTCGGCGGCCGTCCGCGGCATCGAACACGCGAGGACTCCAGGCTCGCGGCGAAACGGTCGCGTCATTTCATTTCCGCGACGCCACGTCGGCGGACATCCCCGCGCTGGCTCGGCTGCACGTAAAGACGTGGGCGGCAACGTATCCCGGGGTGCGTCATCCGCCGACGTTCGAGATTCGTGAGTCGCAGTGGATTGAGGCGTTTCAGAACATCGACGGCAATTGGTTCGCCATCGTCATCGAGAAGCCGAACGGTGAGCTCGTGGGATTCGCCAAGGGCGTGCGACACGAGAACGGTGTCGGCGACCTCAACAAGATTTACCTGCTGACCGAGTACCAACGTCTCGGTCTCGGACGGCGATTGGTCGGTCACGTTGCCCGCCGCTTCCTGGCGATGGGCCAGTCGTCGATGAGCCTGTCGGCGGATGCCGCGAACCCGTCGTGCCACTTCTATCACGCGCTCGGCGCCGAGAACCCGCGCGAGCCCGATGGCCGAGTTCACCGCGGCGCCTTCGTCTGGCCCGATCTGGAGGCGCTTGCGGCGAGATGTCCCATCGATTCGTAGGGCCGTTGCCCATTTCGCAGCGTGTAACTTCTGGCTTCTCGGTTCTCACTTGTGAGACGCTGAGTCGTGCGCAGAGGGCTCTTCGTCCTCGGGCTCGCGCTGATGGTGGCCGTCGTGATTCCGCTTGCGCTCGCCGCGCAACGCGGCGGCGGGTACCTTGGGTTCGGCCGCCGCACCTACGCCTCCAACAATGTCCGGTACGACGGCCGGTTCGTCTTCGCTCGCATCGCCTATGCCGGATACGGCAGCTGGGCGTACGACTACCCGGACATGGAGCAGAATTTCACGACCATTTTGCGCGAGCTGACCTCGCTCAACCCGCACCTCGAGGGCAGCAACATCCACACGCTCGACGATCCGGAACTGCTCAAGTTCCCGGTGGCCTACCTGACCGAGCCGGGCTACTGGCATCCGTCCGACGCGGAGGTGGCAGGGCTCCGCACGTACCTCGACAAGGGCGGGTTCCTGATCGTCGACGACTTCTTCGATCCCTACAATCACTTCGGACAGGAGTGGTCCACGTTCGAGCGCGGCATCCGCCGCGTGCTGCCGGACGCGCGCATCGACACGCTGGATGTGTCACATCCGGTCTTCAACAGCTTCTTCGCGATCAAATCACTCCAGGTTCCATATCCGGGCGGGTGGGGCGAGCGGGGACTCATGGGTGAGTTCTACGGCATTCACGAGAACAACGACCCGGACAGGCGCCTGATGGTCGTGATCAACTACAACATGGACATCGGCGACTACATGGAGTGGTCTGCAACCGGAGCGTACGCCATGGCGCCAACGAACGAAGCGTACAAGTTCGGGATCAACTACGTGGTGTATGGGCTGACGCACTAGGCCGGCTCGAGGCTTGGGGCTCGAGCCGTGGGGCCACCCAAAACATTTCGGCGCAGCGTCCGCGATCGGCGTTCGAAGATCGTTCCGCACGGTTTTCCATCCAATCTCCGCCAGATAGAACGCCAGACCGAGAGCGAGCGTCAACGCCGCGAACGGCAGCGACGATTGAACGGAACGCCGAAGATTGCCGGCACGGCGAGACCAACCGCCGCCGCGATGTTGCGGACGCCACGCTTGTCGGGCACGAGCAACACGATCAGGAGATGCCGCGCGACATTCATCTTCAGCGCGAGCAGGAGCGCAAAGGGCACAAGCCCCCAGCCGACGCGATCTTCACGATCGAATCCGAGCCTGGTTTCGACATACCGAAGCACAATCGCGAACGGGACGACGACGACAAGGGCCGCCGCGGCGTTGTCCCAGTCGCCCTTGAGCTCGGCGCCGTATTGGTAGATGTAGAGGTAGTTGTCCCAGATGAAGTAGGGAAGGACCAGCCCGACCTGCCAGGATCGCGAGATACAGCGCCGCGTCCCGTCGTCGCATCAGCCCGAGATTCACGAGGTAGTAGAGCGGCGAGAGCTTCATCGCGGTTGCCAGCGCGACGAGCGCGTGGCATGGCGTCATTCGGACGGCGGGCCAGGTAGAGCGCCGCCATCACCACCGTGAGCATGACCAGGTAACTGCAGTCCTGGACGTGCACGAAACGTTCACCGAAGTACAGGAAGTTCAGATAGAGCGCGGGAAACAGATACCAGCGGGTGTTCAGGAAGTAGACGGCGGAAGCGACGAGGAAGAGAATCGCCAGCGCGAGGATGGCACCGTAGAATCCGATGCCGAGCCACGTGCCAACGGCGTACAGCCCGGCTTCTGCCAGAAGGGTCGCCGGGGGATACGGCGCTGCAGCCTTCCTTCGACCAGGTCGCGGCCTCGAGCGGCGTCATCTCGAGACCGGTTTTCGTGTACATGTCGCGCCAGTCGTTGAGCACCACGCGGGCTTCGTAGCCGTCGCCGATCGTGTCGTTGCCGTAGGTGTCGTGACGTTGGATGGCCCCGATGAGCGGCGATCCCGGTGAAGTCGACGTACTGCCGCGGCACCTGGGTCAGGCCCGTGGCCACCATGACGGCCACCGTCACGAGGTAGGCGAGGGCGCGTGTCCGCCCTGACGCCCGGAGGAGCGCCCGGTCCAGGGCGCGCCACCCGTCGGAAGAGCCTCCTCCATCACCTGGCCAGGGCATCACCTGGGGCCGCCTGTTGGCTGGGGTTGTTCCTGGCGCAGCCAGTACCCGTGCGAGAATGGCGCCCAGCCGCCTGCCCCGCGAGGTCCTTCATGTTTCGCGTCCTGGTCGCCGTAATCGGCTGTCTGGCCGGCGGCGTCGTTCTGGTGAGCGCACAGCAGGAGCCGAAGTTCCGCTCTGGCAGCGATACCGTTTCCATTTACGCCACAGTCCTCGACCAGACAGGCCGGCTCGTGCCTGGTCTCACGCGCGAGGATTTCGAGGTGTACGACAACGGCAAGCGGCAGTCCGTCACCGTCTTCGCCAACGATCTGCAGCCGATCACCATCGTCATCATGCTGGACCGCAGCCGCAGCATGGTGGACCACTTCGATCTCGTCCGCAAGGCGGCGGAACGGTTCGTCGAACACCTCGAACCGACGGACCGCGCGCGCGTGGGGAGCTTCGCCAACCGCATCGAGATCGACCCCGAAGAGTTTACGAGCGATCACGCTCGCGCTCGTTGAGTGTTCTGCGCACGAGATTGCAGCCGGCGGGCATCACGCCGCTCTGGCGCGCGACGTCGCTCGCGATGACGGCCCTCAAGGACGAACCGGGACGCCGGGTGGTGCTGCTCTTCACCGACGGTCACGACACGCCCGACGCCCAGTCACCGATGGTGACCTACAAGGAAGTCCGCACCCGCTCGGTGGCCGAGAACATCATGGTCTACGCCATTGGCTTCACCAGTGGATGCGGACAGTCGCTGGGGCGGCTGGCGGCGGCACATGGTATCCCCGACCCAGCTGCCAGCGACGTCGTCCGCCGGGGGGACTTCCGCCCATCCAGTGGCCGCGGCCGCCCATTCCCAGGCCGCGGCCGCCCGTGCTGCCGACACCCGGCGACGGTGGCATCCGGCCGATACCCGCCACCGCCGATGCCGGATCCGCTCGTCCGCCTGTCAGGAGGCCGGGCCGGATCCCGACCTGCGTGAGCTCGCGAACGTCGGCGGCGGCGGATACTTCGAGCTGACAGCGCGCCGACGATCTCGCCACGACCTTCGCGCGCGTCGCCGACGAGCTCCATCAGCAGTATCTGTTGGCGTTCACGCCGGAGCGACTCGACGGCGAGAGTCACAAACTCGAAGTTCGGGTCCGAATCCGACCCTGACCGCCCGGGCGAGACAGAGCTACGTGGCTTCGGAGGACTGAGATAGAGTTCGAGACTCGTCGAACGTTGCGATCCCGTCGACTCCTGGACCCGTCGAACCTTCGCACCCTGTACTGACCACTACCTGACTCCGAGAATCACCTCTATCGTCAACTGATCGAGCTTCTCGTATCGGAGCCCTTTCGCCGTCATCTGTTTTCTGTCGAAGCTGCGTACCCGAGCAGCGCGTCTCGGCCAGCGGCCGAATAGGTCGAGTACGCGGGTGCGGGCCGGTGGGGTCGTGCGCCTCGCGGACGATCGCCTGAATCTCGGCGTCGGCGTTCCAGCGCGCGGCGCGCTCCTTCATGATCAAGTACGTCCGCATGCACCCGCGGGCGAAGTCCTTCACGCCCTCGTAGTCCTCCGTGCGATAGGCGTGCGCGTCGAAGTGACGCGGTCCGTTGATAGCCGACGTCCTCCAGGAACTTCACGAGAAAGAACGTCGCCTTCGGATTCGCCGCGCCGAACCGGAAGTCCTGGTCGTAGCGGCCGCTCACCTGGTCGTTGAGATCGATGTGAAAGAGCTTGCCGGCTTCCCAGGCCTGCGCGACGGCGTGCACGAAGTTCAGCCCGGCCATCGTCTCGTGCGCCACCTCCGGGTTGACGCCGACCATGTCGGGAAACGCGAGCGTCGGGATGAAGCCAAGGTAGTTCCCGGTCGTCGCCATGTAGATGTCGCCGCGCGGCTCGTTCGGCTTGGCCTCGAGCGCGAAGCGATAGCCGTACTTCCGGTCGATCGAGTATTCGCAGAGATAGTTCACCGCGTCGCGCAGCCGCCGCACGGCGTCGTCCGGCCTCCGGCACGCGTCGGTCTCGGTCCCTTCGCGTCCGCCCCAGAGGACGAAGATCTTCGCGCCGAGCTCCGCGCCGATGTCCATGGCGCGCATCGTCTTCTGCACGGCATACGCGCGGACCGACGGGTCGTTCGCGGTGAAGGCGCCGTCGCGGAACACGGGATCCGTGAAGAGGCTCACCGTGGCCATGGGAACCACGATGCCGGCGGCGTCGCAGGCCTTCTTGAACTCGCGCACGATGCGGTCGCGATCGGAGGGCGTCGCGTCGATCGGGACGAGGTCGTTGTCGTGAAGGTTGACGCCCCACGCGCCGACGTCGCCGAGCATCGCGGCGGCATCGTTCGGTGGCAGCGGCTCGCGTACGGCCTCGCCGAACGGGTCGCGACCGCGATTGCCAACCGTCCAAAGGCCGAACGTGAATTTGTGTTCCGGGCGAGGGGTGTAATCAGACATTGGTGCCTTCTCCGGCTTGGGGCTTGAGGGCTTGGGGCCAGTCACGTTCTCATAGATCGAAGTGCTGGATACACGCGCTGGTACTCGGCATAGCGCGCGTTGAGTATCGTGACGTCCGCCTGTTTCGGGCGTCGTGAACTCTGCCGTCCGCACGACGCGGTCACACGCCGCATCGACGGATGGCCAGATGCCGGCGCCGACGCCAGCGAGAATCGCGGCGCCGTAGGCGGCGCCTTCTTCGGCGGCGACGGTCTCGACCGGGCGGCCGTAGACGGCGGCCTGCGTCTCGCGCCACAGCGGCGAGCGCGCGCCGCCGCCGCCCACACGCACGCTCGTCACCGGCACGCCCAGTTCGGCAAAGATGCCGAAGGTATCACGCAGGCTGAAGGCGACGCCTTCGAGCACCGCGCGAGCGACATGGGCACGCGTGTGGCTCGCGGCCAGCCCGACGAGCGCCGCGCGCACATCCGGATCGCAATGCGGCGTGCGTTCGCCCATGAGGTACGGTGCCCAGAGCACACCGTCGGCGCCGACCGGCGCACGACGCGCTTCGTCGGTGATCCGGGTGTACGCGGCGTCTCCCTCCCCGAGGTCACGGAAAAAATGATCCCGCAGCCACCGCAGCGAGAGTCCGGCGGCTTGAGTGACGCCCATGACATGCCAGCGACCCGGCACGGCGTGGCAGAACGTGTGGATGCGGCCGCGTCGATCGAGCGCCGGCCGTTCTGTGGCCGCGAAAACCACTCCCGACGTGCCGATGGTGACGCTCACCGCCCCCGGACGGGTGATACCCATGCCGACCGCGCCAGCCGCCTGATCGCCGGCGCCCGCGACAATTGGCGTGCCTTGTCGCAGACCGGTGGCCGCGGCGGCCGAGGCCGAGACATGCGCGGACACGTCGGCCGACTCGAACACCTTCGGTAAGCAGATCAGCCGACATCCCGACGGCGTCGAGCATCGCCAACGACCAGTCGCGTCGCGCGACATCCAGGAGCAGCGTGCCGGACGCGTCCGCGACGTCGATTGCGTAGCGCGCCGCTCAACTGGTATCGCACGTAGTCCTTCGGGAGCAGGACATGCCGGACGCGCGCCCAGATGTCCGGCTCGTGACGACGGACCCACAGCAGCTTGGTCAACGTGAAGTTCGTGAGCGCCGGGTTGCTCGTGAGCTCGAGGAGGCGCGTCTCGCCGATCTCCATGTTCAGCCAGCGGCATTCCTCCGGCGGTGCGCTGGTCGCACCAGATGATCGACGGCCGCAGAACGTGACCCGTCTCGAATCGAGCAGAACCGCGCCGTGCATCTGTCCCGAGAGGCCGATGGATGAGACCTCGGCGGCTGCCACGTCCTTGTGGGCGAGCACTTCGCCGAGAGCCTCGCGCGCGGCGCGCCACCAGTCCGCGGGATCCTGTTCGGCCCAGGCCGGACCGGGAGAAACAAACGGCGCATGCGCCGACGTCGCGGAGGCGACAATGCGGCCGCCGTCGTCGATGGCGACGGCTCGCGAGCCGCTGGTTCCAATGTCCAGGCCGAGGACTAGAGTGTTAGACACTTGTCGTTCCTCGTTCCCCGTTCCCCGTTCCCCGTTCTGCGTTCCTGGTTCCTGAGTTCGCCGTTCGAGCCCTAAGCCCTAAGCCGAGCGTGTCATCGAATGTGACCCGTGAGCCGGCCAAGCAGTTTCACACCGTAAACGGCGGCGCGGTTCCGCAGTTCCTCGGTGTCGGGCGAGACCTGACGAAGGTCGAGCGCGCGGAACTCAGCGATCGAGGGAATGGTTCCGCTGATCGGGATGGACGGCAATCCAGTACAGGACTTTGAGCAGCTCGGAGGACGGAATGCGCTGGCGGATCTCGCCGAACACGACTTCGGGCAGGTACGGCTCCGATCGGCATCTGGGCGACGTCCACCACCGCCAGGACAAACAGGAGGTTGCGTGTCCGCTGCACGGGATCGTCGACGTTGCCGGGCAGCCACGCCAGCAGGATTTCGCCAATGGCCGCGACCTGATCCGCGACGTCCTGTTCCGGGTACTGACCGGCCGCCGCGATCGGCGTGACGACCCCGCCGTCAGGTGGCAGCCGATCGAACACGAGATCGCGCTCGATGTCGGCGAGCGTGACGGCCTGCCAGGTCTGCGGCGCCAGCGGCGCGAGCGGCTGTTTGTCGGCGAGCGTCGACGAAGCGGGCCGGTGGCGGCGCTGGTGCGGGTGCCGAGGAGTTCGAAGGGTTCGAGGGGTTCGGAGGGTCCGAGGGGTTCGGAGGGAGCCTTGGTTTCTCCGACGGCTCGGTGCGGGCAGCCGGCGGAGTCGCTGCCTGCCGTTCGGCGGCGGTTGGCCGCGTTGGTAGCGGCACTGCGGACTGACCGCCGGCGAGCCGCGATTGCCGGCGTCGTCGGCGTCGTGGCAGCCGGTCCGGCATCGCGCCAGGCCGGAGGCGGAACACGTCGCGCGACGGCGCGCGTCGGCGGCGAGCCCCACAGCGACCCACGCGGCCAGGGCGACTGGCGACCCACGCCTTTGCCGGGCTGCGGTCCGGAACGCTGCTCGCGGTCCCAGCGGAACAGCTTCGCGCCCGCAAGGCAGCCGGCAGCGCCAATAGAAGGAGCGCCAGCATGTGGAACCCCGCCGTGCCGAGACCGTCGCCGTTCGCCGTCGCCTGAATGAGATCGACGGCGTAGCGACCCGGCAGATACGAGCGACAGGCGCTGCGCCCAATCCGGAAGGCTCGCGAGCGGCACGGCGACACCGCCGATGATCAGCATCGGCAGGAAGATGCACTGGCCGAGCGCCTGCACGGCCGGCACGTTGTCGGCGAGCATCGCGATCACGAGGCCGACACCCATGAACGCGAACGCGACGAACGTGAACGCCACGACGAGTTCCAGCGGATGACGCGGCAGCGGCATCCCGAGACCCATTGCGAGCACGACCTGCAGCAGGCCCGCAATCACGAGCAGCACGTAGCGCGCCAGCGAGCGTGCTGCTCACGAGCGTCGCCGTGGAGACCGGCGCAAGCCGGTATCGCCGCCAGACGCCACGCTCGCGTTCACTCACCATCGTCGTCGGCAACCCGAAACAGGCGCCGCCGAGGGCGGCGATGGTCAGCAGCTCGCCAAGGTGCCGGACGAGCGGCACCTGCTCGTGGCGATACAGCGCCCAGAACGCGAGCAGGAACATGGTCGGGAACAGGTAGCTGTAG
Organism: uncultured Acidobacteriota bacterium; assembly: GCA_963739035.1. Classification (GTDB taxonomy): domain Bacteria; phylum Acidobacteriota; class Vicinamibacteria; order Vicinamibacterales; family SCN-69-37; genus CAVTYZ01. The sequence continues at coordinate 139,456 of CAVTYZ010000019.1, forward strand.
AGCATCGCCATCCGGTTCCGGAAATGCAGCCGGAGGCTCACAGCGAGCTGGCGGAGGAAGGCGTGCACGTCAGTGGTCTCGCGTCGCGTCGGTGAGCTCGATCACCAGGTCTTCGAGCGTCGCCTTCTGCACGTGCAGTTCGGAGACTTCGGCGCCTCGCGACGCTGCGTTCGCGAGGATCGGCGGGCAAGGGCGTCGGCCAGTCGGCTCGTCCGGAAACGGGTCGCGACGCCTTCGTAGGTGAGGCCCTCAGTCCCGGACAGACGCCGTCGAGCCACCCGGACGGCAGCGCCGGCGTCGTGCTCACCGAGACCGTGGGCATCGCACTCGAGGCCGCGGTCAGCTCGCGCGGCGCGCCCGTGGCGACGATGCGGCCGCGATCGATGATGGCGATGCGGTCGCAGAGCAGTTCGGCCTCCTCGAGGTCGTGCGTCGTCAGGAGCACCGTGCGCCCGTCGTCGCGCATCCGCGCGATCTCGTCCGCGGAGGTCGCGGCGGACCTTGGGATCGAGACCCGCCGTGGGCTCATCGAGCACCACCACTTCCGGGTTGTTCACGAACGCCAGGGCCAGCGCGAGCCGCTGTTTCTGTCCGCCGGACAGCGTGTCGAACGCCTGGTCGGCCGGTTCGACAATCCGAATCGATGCAGCAGCTGATCGGAGGGCACGAGGCCGCCGTAGAACGCGCCGAACAGGTCGAGCGCTTCGCGCGGCGTAATCCGATCCTGCAGGGCCGTGGTCTGGAGCGCGGCGCCGATGCGCTGCTTCACTTCACGCGGCCGCCGGCGCGCATCGATGCCGCAGACCTCGATGCGGCCCTCGTCGGGCTGACGGAGCCCGACGAGACACTCGACGGTCGTGGTCTTGCCGGCGCCGTTCGGGCCAATCAGCCCGAAAATCTCGCCGCTGCGGATCTCAAAGCTCACGCCGTCGGCGGCGTTCACCGGCGCCGTAGTGCTTGCGAAGATTGCTGACGACGACCGTGGCTGACATGGCAGGGGCCTACGATAGCGTTTTGGCTCTTGGCCGAACAGGACCGCCGGCACCCTGGCCGGACCAGAATACTCCGGCTTCTGCGCCGGACAAACGTTGACCCGGCATGTCGCTCGTCTAACGGGCATGTCGTTCCTCGCGTCCATCTTCCGCGTCTGCCTACAGGTCCCTCCGGGCGACTCCGCTGGTCAGCGCCCTGGCCATCCTCTCGTTGGCCCTCGGGATCGGGGCCAACACCGCCCTCTTTTCGATCCTCAACGGACTCATGCTTCGACCGCTGCCCGTGCGCGAACCCGGCGCGCTCGTGCAGCTCCAGGGCGGATCCTGGACGTATCCCATCTGGAACGAAATCAAGGCCCGTGAGAAGGACCTGTTCGAAGGCGCCTTCGCATGGGGATCGGAACAGTTCGACCTGGCGCCGGGCGGCGAGACCCAGCTCGTGGACGGCGCCTACGTCAGCGGCCGGTTCTTCGACGTCCTGGGCGTCGGCGCTGCTCGTGGACGGCTGCTGACGGAAGCCGACGATCGGCCCGGCGGCGGCGCGGACGGGCCGGTCGCCGTCATCAGTCATCGTTTCTGGAACGAGTCATTACGGCGGCGCCGGCGACGCGATCGGCCGCCAACTCACGCTTCAGCGCGTGCCCTTCACGATCGTCGGCGTCATGCCGGCGGGTTTCACCGGGCCAGACATTGGCCGTGTGTCGGACGTGATGATTCCGTTTGCCACCGAGCCCCTCATTCGTGGCCAGAGAAAGCGTCCTCGAAGGGCGATCCACCTGGTGGCTCGACATCATGGCGCGGACCAAGCCAGGCCAGACCGCCGAGCAGGCGACGGCGGCGCTCCGCGCGGTCCAGCCTCAGATTCGCGAAGCCACGATGCCGACTCAGTTCCCCGCAGAGATGCGTCAGCGGTACTTGAGCGAAGGGTTCACGCTCGTGCCGGCGTCCAACGGCTCGTCGCCGGTGGGGAACCGGTATCAGGCGCCGCTCTACGCGATGATGGCGGTCGTGGGTCTCGTGTTGCTGATCGCGTGCGCCAACATTGCCAATCTGCTCGTGGCGCGCGGCGCTCGCGCGCGAGCAGGAGCTCAGCGTCCGGCTCGCGCTCGGCGCGTCACGCTGGCAGGTGGCCGCGCTGCTGCTCGGGGAAAGTGTGCTGCTTGCCGGATCGGGCGCCGCACTCGGGCTTCGTCTTTGCGCAGTGGAGCGGCCCGCTGCTCGTTCAGCAGTTCGTGACATGGCGCGAGTCGGTCGTGCTCGATCTCTCGCCGGACTGGCGCGTGGTCGGCTTCACGACGCTCGTGACGGTGGTCACGGCCATCATCGCGGGCGTGGCGCCGGCCTGGGGTGCCGCGGCGCTCGCGCCGTACGAGGCCCTTCGCAGCGCCGGACGAGGCATCGTCGGCGATCGTCGCTTCACGGTGCGCGGTGCCCTGGTCGTCGTGCAGATCGCGTTGTCGATCCTGCTCGTCGCAGCCGCCGGACTGTTCCTTCGTTCGCTCAACTCGCTCACTCACGCACCGCTCGGGTTCACGCCGGAGCCGCTCATCGTCGCTGACCTCGATCTGCAGATGTCGTCGGTGAAGCCTGAGGAACGCCAGGCGTTGTTGCAACGCATGACCGACGCCGTCGACGGCTGTTCCCGGCGTCACCTCCGCCGCCGCGTCGATGATCACGCCGACGAGCGGCCGAGGGTGGAACAACGTCGTGGGTGAGGGGCCGCTCGACCGCAGCCGCATGACGTGGCTCAACGCCGTCACGCCCGGCTGGTTCCGCACGTACGGGATGCGCATTCTTGGGGGCCGCGACTTCGATGCGACGGACAGGCCGGGCGGCAATCGCGTCGCCATCGTCAACGAGACGTTCGCCGCGCGATTCCTGAAGGGATCGCCCGTGGGCCAGAGCGTGATTCTGGGAGGGCCCGGCGGAACGCAGCCGCTTCGAGGTGGTCGGCGTCGTGACCGACGCGGTCTACCGCGCGCCGCGCGAGGGCATGATGCCGACGATGTTCGTGCCGCTCGCGCAGCGCGATCAGATGTTTCCGGGCGCGTCGCTCACGGCGGCGGCCGCGCCCGGTCAACGGGCCGCGGTGATGCGCGCGATGACGGAGGCGCTGAAGGGCGTCGATCCCCGCGCGTCGTTCACGTTCCGCACCTTCGACGAGCTCGTCGGCGCGACGATCGTTCAAGATCGGCTCGTGGCGACGCTGTCCGGATTCTTCGGCGGTCTGGCGCTCCTTCTGGCCGCGATTGGTCTCTACGGCGTCATGTCACACAGCGTCAATCGGCGCCGGACCGAAATCGGCATTCGTATGGCGCTTGGCGCCGATCCGGCCGTCATCCAGCGGCTCGTGCTTGCGCCGCGTTGGTGTCTGCTGCTGGCCGTCGGCGTCACGGCAGGCCTCGCGCTCAGCGTCTGGGCGTCAGAGTTCGTGCAGTCGATGCTGTTCCAGCTCGACGCGCAGGACCCGGTGACAATCGGCGGGGCGGCGGGTGTCCTCGTGTTCGTGGCCGTGACGGCGGCGTGGATCCCGGCGAGGCGTGCCGCACGACTCGATCCTTCAGCCGTGCTCAGGGACAGCTAGGTGGGCCCGGCTCGGAGCAAGCTCCGAACCAGGCCTTTCGGTAGCGAGTTACTTCGGTGAGACGCCGGTGACGACGGCGCTCGCCGTGACGTCGTGGCTCGGCGCCTCCACGATCTTGGTCGCCGAGACTTTCATGCCCTGTTTCAGGTCCACCGCGTCCCTCGCCTGACCATCCACGCTGAACTTGAGTCCCTTCGGCACGTCGTACTGCCGGTTCTCGCCGTTTTCCAGAGTCAGGATGACCGAGGCGGCCGATGCCCACCAAACCGTACCTGTCAGGGTCATGACCGTCCGGTCGACCATCGATCTCTCGGTGATCGTCGCGGCCGCGGAGAGGACAGTGCCGGGCTTGACTTTATTCAGGGGCATGACCACTCCGTCGATCGTGGCCGTCTTGCCTGGCGGCAGATGGAAGAGTCGGTAATCCCCGCTCGGGGCCATTTTCACGACGAGATAGTCGCCCTTGATGTAATACACCTCACCCTTCAACTGCAAGGGCGTGACTTTGGCCCCGACCACCACCTTCTCGGTTTTCGAGGTGACCTGGGCCGCGGCACTCGTCGCAAGACTCAGCGCGACTGCGGCCACAGCAAGAAAGGGGATCGCCTTGCTCATTGAATGCGCCATCGTGCTTCTCACTTTCGCTCACCCTCGGGGATCACTCGGTGCTGCCGGGGTGAGGGGCAATCCACCGCGGGCACTCGCAGGTGCGTCCTGCCGGCTGCATTGTAATCGACATGATGGGCCAGACGGCGGCGCCCTTCCTCAAGGATCCGCGACGCCGCGCTCAACCTGCTCACCCAGGGCATCACGACCATCAACGCCGGCGAGGGCGACTCCGACGCCCCGCTCGGCGAGGACCGAGGGACGAGCGCGCGGGCTGGCGCGACGATGCGCGAGTTCTTCGCGAAGCTCGAGCGCGGCGGGCATGCCGATGAACGTGGCGCAGACCGTCGGCCACACCCAGGTCCGCACGGATCGTCATCGGCGACGTCGACCGGCAGGCCACGCCCGAGGAGCTCGAGCGGATGAAGGGATGGTGCGCGAGGCGATGGAGGCGGGCGCCATCGGCGCTCTCGACCTCGCTGATCTACCCGCCGGCGATCTACGCTCCGAAGCGGAGATCGTCGCGCTGGCGAAGGTCGCGGGCGAGTACGGCGGCCGCTACTTCACCCACATGCGCAACGAGGGCGACCGGCTGCTCGAGGCGATCGACGAGGCGCTGCGCATCGGCGGGCCGCGGGCACGCCGGTCCACATCTACCACCTCAAGACGGCGGGACAGGCGAACTGGGCAAGATGGACCTGGCCCTCGCGCGCATCAAGGCGGCGCGCGCCGCCGGGCAGAGGTGGGCGTCGACGTCTATCCCTACATCAACAACGGCCTCGGCATCCGCGCGCTTCATCCACCCGCGCCACGCGGCGGAGGGGCAGGCCGAGCTGCATCCGGCGCTCGACGACCCGAGGCCGCGCGCCGAGATGCGCCAGCGAGATGGAGACGAGGCCGGCTGGGAGAACTGGTACCGCCACGCCGGCCGCGACTGGGACCGCATCGTCGTCGCCGGCATCGCCGACGGACCGTATGCGAGGCTACAACGGCAAGACCGTCGGCGCCATCGCGCGCGCGACGCGGGAAGGACCCATGGGACGTCTTCTTCGAATCGCCACGCTGAGCGATGCCTCCGCCATGCCGCAGACCATGTCCGAGGCCAACAAGATCAAGGCGATGCGCGAGGAGTTCATCTCGTTCGACACCGACGTGGGGCCGGCGCCGGTCGGCAGGCCGAGCCATCCGCGCGCCTACGGCGCCTTCCCGCGCGTTCTCGGTCCGCTACGTGCGCGAGCTGGGCGTGCTGTCGCTCGAAGGCAGCGGTGCACCGCGATGACGGCGGTGGCCGCCAACGAGATCCGCGCGTACGACCGCGGCCGGCTGGCGCCCGGCTCGCCGCCGACATCGTCGTCTTCGATCCGCGACCGATCCGGGACCGCGCGACGTTCGCCGAGCCCGCCCTGCCGTCCGAGGGCGTTTCGCGCCGTGCTCGTGAATGGCGAGCTCGTCGCTCGACAACGGCCGGTACACCGGCGCCAAGCCGGGCAAGGTCCTGCGGGGGCCGGGATACCGGCCATAGGCCACGCGGTGCTAGCTGTCCTTCTTCTTCTCCGGTAGCAACGGAATCCCCGTCCCACCCGGATCCGCGAGCAGCCCTGACTGCGTGTAGATCAGCAGCTTGGCCCGCGTGTCGGTGATGTCGAGGTTGCGCATCGTGAGCTGGCCAATCCGATCCTGCGGCGAGAAAACCGACGCGCCCTTCTCCATCGTCAGCCGCTCGGGCTTGTAGGTGAGGTTCGGGCTCGTCGTGTCGAGGATCGAGTAGTCGTTGCCGCGGCGCAGCTCGAGCGTCACCTCGCCGGTGATCGCCCGCGCGATCCAGTGCGCGGTTTCACGCAGCATCATCGACTGCGGGTCGAACCAGCGGCCCTGGTAGAGCAGCCGGCCGAGGCGCCGGCCGTTCTCGCGGTACTGCTCGATCGTGTCTTCGTTGTGGATGCCGGTCACGAGCCGTTCGTAGCCGATGAACAGCAGCGCCATGCCCGGGCGCTTCGTAGATGCCGCGGCTCTTGGCCTCGATGATCCGGTTCTCGATCTGGTCGCTCATGCCGAGGCCGTGCCGGCCGCCGATGGCGTTTGCGTCGAGCAGGAGCTGGACGGGATCGCCGTACGTCATCCCGTTCAAGCGCGACGGGCCGGCCTTCCTCGAAGCGAATCGTCACCGTCTCCGGCTTGATGCGCACGTCCTCGCGCCAGAACGCGACGCCCATGATCGGCTCGACGATCTTCACGCCCGTGTCGAGGTGCTCCAGGTCCTTCGCTTCGTGCGTGGCGCCGAGGAGATTCGAGTCGGTCGAGTACGCCTTCTCGACGCTCATGCGGTAGGCGAATCCCGCCTTCTGCATGTACTCGGACATCTCCTTGCGTCCGCCGAGGATCGTCGATGAACGCGTCATCCAGCCACGGCTTGTAGATGCGCAGATTCGGATTCGCCAGCAGGCCGTAGCGGTAGAACCGCTCGATATCGTTGCCCTTGTAGGTGCTGCCGTCGCCCCAGATGTGCACGTCGTCTTCCTTCATGGCGACGACGAGGAGCGTGCCGGTGACGGCGCGGCCGAGCGGCGTGGTGTTGAAGTAGGGGAGACCCGCCGTCGAGATATGGAACGCGCCGCACTGAAGCGCCGCGAGGCCCTCGGCGACGAGCTGAGCGCGGCAGTCGATCAGCCGCGCCTTCTCGGCGCCGTACTGCAACGCGCGCCGCGGGATGTCGTCGTAGTCAGGCTCGTCCGGCTGCCCGAGGTTCGCGGTGTAGGCGAACGGGATGGCGCCGCGCTGGCGCATCCAATGAATGGCCGCGCTCGTATCGAGGCCGCCTGAGAAGGCAATGCCGACGCGCTCGCCGGCCGGAAGTGACTGAAGAATGGTGGCCACGGGGGAATATTTTAATTGAGTCGTTACCGTACCGTTCACGGTTACTGGTTCATGGTTCCGGGTTCTGGTTCCGGGTTCTGTGACAGGGCGACAGGCAACATGGAACGAGGAACCATGAACGCCTGATCGCGCTATCGCGCGACTCGCAGATCCTGCGATCTTATTCTCGCCCTCGCCAACTGCGATGGGGAGCGCGCGCCGTGCTCAGCTGTTTGAGCACTTCCGGATCGAACCACTGGCCGTCTTCCAGATCGTCGACGGCGACGAGGCGATAGCCGCCGGCCGGAAGATTCGCCACTCGAAAAGCGGCCGTCCGTGGATGGCCGCGTGGCCCGGATTCGCCGCGAGCCGGCACCCAGTACGCCGGATCGTCCGGGAACACGACGATGGTGTGCGCCGGCGCGGGCCGGCCGGCGCAGTCGACGAGCGTGCCCGACGAGCGTTGACGTCCGCGTGGTCATCGTCAACTCGGCGCCGCCGATGTCCTGGTTCGCCCGGCACGGTCAGCAGAAGTCGAGCGCGTCCCGTCCGCCGACGTTGAAGGAGCTTGGCCGCCAGTTCGGTGGCGAGAGAACGTTCACGCGATACACGCCCGGCGTGACGCCCTCGATCGTGAACCGGCCGTCTGGCCGATGTGCGCCAAGCGACGACGACATGCCATCTTCACCGGCCTGCGCTGTTCAGCGCCACGCGGAACGACGGAGAGATCGGCAGGCGGCCTGGTCCGGGCCCGTCGAACGCGACGCGACCCGACACGCTCACTACCTGGCTGGAGCACGAGGGTGAGCGGATCCGGTCGCGCGCCCGCGAGCGTGATTTCCGCCGACGCCCACCGCGTCTGGTCATCTGGTGGCGGGCGGTGGAAACGCCATCGGGCCCGCGATCCGGGCCCTCGACGCGCGCCGCCTGGAACTGGTCATCATGACGCTCGTTCGTCGCCCGGCTGTCATCCACGATCATCTGGGTGATCGGGCCGGTCCGCGCCTGCACCCGGTAGCGGCCTGGCGCGACGCTCTCGAACGAGAAACGGCCATCGGGTCCAGTGGCCGTGCTCTTCAGTCCCAGACCCGGGACCGGCATGTCGAAATCGATCAGACGGACCTCGGTGGCCTGGGCCGGCCCGCGTCGCCCATCACGAGGCCCTCCACGCGGCCCATCGGCACGAGCGGCAGCTGGATGTCGAGCCCGGAGCGCTCCTCGCTCACGCGCGATGGTCAGTCGCATCGCGCTCGAGCTCGAGATCGTGCCTGGATAGAAGACCGGTGCGTAGTCGCTCGCTGATCGCGCTGTTCGTCGGATCCGACGGAGGACGCATCATGCGGCCGACCGACATGGTGCCTCGGCGTTCCCGAGTTTTGGCAGAAGGCCCATGTCGTCGAAGATTCCCGCCTTGCCGGCCGGCGACGCCATCACGAGGTACTCGCCGGGCGGTAACGCGCCGATCCTGAAGCTGCCGCGATCGTCAGCCGTGTCCGACCCCGCCAGGCGAAGCGTGCGTTCACCCTGCTGCCAGCGAAACGAAATGCCTGGACTTCGGTGCCGAACGCCGGTTCGCCGCCGTCGTCGGCGACTGTGCCGGCGAGAACGCCGCCGCGAGCGATTGGCAGGGCCACGCGCTCGATCCGTTGCCCCGCCGAGACGGACAGGGGCGTTCCAGGCCGGCCGCTGCCAGGCTGGCGTTGCCCGAAGGTGGATTCGAGATATCCGGGTTTCGCTGCGGTCAGGAGAAACTGACCAGCGGCGACGCCCTCGAAGCGAAAGCGGCCGGCATCATCGGATGTGGTGCTTCGGGACGGGCCCGGGACGACCGGAGAGAGACGGACGATCGCGCGGCGCACCGGACGTCCCAGGTCAGCCGACACGACGACGCCCTCGACGAACCCGTGACCCGGTGGCCGGCTCCTGCGGCATGGGCATCACGTCGCGTGGTGGCGGCAGCACTGGACCACCGGGCCCTGGACCCCTGGACGACGACGCGCTCGTCCACGCTCTGACGTGCCGACGAGAGTGGTGTCCGACGGCCAGCAGCGCCAGGGCCGCGAGCACGATGGACGGTGATGCGGAGCGCGGTCGGGAAAGCCATCGGACGTCTCCGGCGAATAAGACGGCCATCGGGCCGCTCCGGCCGTCCTAAGTGCGGACCGCGAGCTTACGTGGCCTTGGCGATCGTCTTGGCGCGGCCTTCTTGCGCTTTTCTTTGGCCGGCTTGTTCGGCGCCGGTTCGTCGGTCTTGGCCAGAGCCACCATGTCGGTCAGGAAGACGCGGCGGCCGTGCTGATCGAACTCAATGACGGTGTAGCGCTCGTCGGAGGAGGTCACCGTTCCGGCTCCATAGGTGACCTGCGTGACCCTGACTGCCTTTAGCAAAAAGCTTCAAAGCGCCTCCTCGCGGCGACCCACGGGACCGACGGTCGGCTCACGAGCGCGACAGGCGGGCTATAGCCTCTAAAACAACCATTGGAGCATATCGTGCGCGCTTCTGATTGGCAACCGAGCCGGTCGATCGACTACCATGACGCATCCTGCCGAGTACGTTCGCGCGGGGATGGTCGGCAGCCCGCGGAGGATTGGTGCAGAAATCACGTCCCACGCAGAACAAGCGTGCCCGAGAGCGTGCCCGCCAGGAGCGTCAGCAGCTCAAGACGGCGCGGCGGAACGAGGCCAAGGCCCGGAAAGCTGCATCGCCAACCGACAGGAGCGGCGAGGATCCCGACATCGCCGGCATTGTCCCCGGACCCCAGCCGTCGCCCTGGGGCGACGAGGAAGTGGACGCCGGACAGGAGCGTGAATCGTAGCGTCCGGGCCACCGGCGCGGTCGTCCATCCGTTCAGCGCGACGTGTGTGCGCCGCGGTTTACAAGATTCCCAGATGATATTTGCCGACAATTCAGTGTCGACTGGTGTGTTGAATCCGCGGCGGCGAGCCTAACCCGGTGCGAGTTCATCTCGTCAATCCGAGCCACGTGTCATTCGGCGTCGGCGTCATCACGCCGCGCTGGCTCTATGTGATCGCGGGGGCGACGCCGCGCGAATTCGGCGATCCGCGTCATCGTCGACGAGACCCTCAATCAGATCGATCGTCGTCCACGATCAAGCACCGGCGACATCGTCGGCATCGGCATCCACACGGGCAACGCCCTTCGCGGCTACGAAGTCGGCAGCGCCGCCCGCGCGGCAGGCGCGACCGTCATCTACGGCGGAATCCACGCCACGCTCTACCCGGACGAGGCGCTTGAAATCGGCAGGCGCTGCATGCGGTCGTGAAGGGCGACGGCGACGCCGTGTGGCCGCAGGTGCTCGGCGCCGCGACGTGCCGGCACGCTTCAGCGGATCTACGAGGGCGGACGCATCGAGGGCGCCGAGTTTCTTCCGCGCACGCTGGGACCTGATGCCGCCCAACAGCTACATGTGGGCGTCGGTGCAGACCCTGCGCGGCTGTCCGAAGCACTGCTCGTTCTGTTCGGTGTGGCGGACCGACGGCCAGAAGCCGCGGCCGCGCACGACCGATGCCGTCGTCGCCGAAATCGTCGAGCTTCGCCAGCGCGGGTTCCGGTTCATTGCGCTCGCCGACGACAACTTCTATCCGGTCCCGCTCGCCGACTTGAAGATGGCGGCGCGGCGGGCCGATCCGACGACGCTCAACAACCTCACCGCGATTCGCAACGAGCGATTCGAACTGATGGGGCGGCTCGCGAAGCTGCCCGGCCGACACGTGTTCTTCACCCAGATCACGATGGAAGCGTCCGAGGATCCGGAATTTCTCGCGGCAATGCGTCGGGCCCGGATCAAGGGCGCGCTCGTCGGCGTCGAATCGGTCACGGCCGAGGGGCTGAAGGATATACTACAAGCCGTTCAACGCGTACGGCGACGAGCTCGTGAAGAAGCTGCGCGCGTTCAAGGACAACGGCGTCCACGTGCTCGGGTCGTTCATCTTCGGGCTTCCGAGCGACGGACCGGCCACGTTCGACGCGACGGCCGCGCTCGCGCAGGCCGCCGGCGTGACGTTCGCGCAGTTCGTCATGCTCACGCCGTTTCCGGGCACGCTCGACTTCGCGGCCTGGGAAAAATCACTGGCCCACGACGACACGAAGATCGCCGGCGTGCCCATCACCCGGCACTGGCTGATCCCGCAGGCAGAGCCGTCCCAAGGTGTACACGCCGCACCCGAGGATGTCGGCCGACGAGATTCGCCAGCGGACGCAGGGCGTCTGGGACAAGTTCTACAGCCTGGCGCAACATCTGGGAACGCTCCAAGTGCGTGAAGTCGCTCAAGATCGCGGCTCGCCTTCGTGCTGATCTCGAAGCTCTACCGGCAGATGTACGCCAACACCGGCATCGCCACCGACAGCGCGCGGGTGAACCGGTCGGCCCAGTGGGCGCGGCTCATCGCGAAGCCCTGCCGCCGGCTCTTCGTGGGCAAGCCGATGCCGGATCTGCAGATACCGGCATAGACCATTTGCTATTTGTTATTGGTTATTGGCCATTGGGGCATTGGTCATTGCGATTGGCCATTGACCTGGGTTGCGTCTAGCAGATCCCGCTGCAATAGCCAATGACCAATAGCCAATCAATACAATAGCCAATAGCCGATAACAAATGGCAAATGCTGATTGATCCTCGCGACAAGACGATTGTCGTCACCGGCGGCGCCGGGTTTCTCGGCTCCGCCGTCGTGCGGCATCTTCTGCGGCGCGGCGTGCCGGCCGGAGCGCGTCGTGGTCGTGCGGCGGACGCGAGTTCGACCTCGTCCACGAAGAGCACGTGAAGCGGCTCTACGACATCCATCGGCCCGACATCGTCATCCACCTCGCGGCGGTCGTCGGCGGCATCGGCGCGAACCGGAAGCATCCCGGCAAGTTCTACTACGAGAACCTGATGATGGGCGCGCTCCTCATGGAGCACGCGCGGCTCGCCGGCGTCGAGAAGTTCGTCGCGATCGGCACGATCTGCGCGTATCCGAAATTCACGCCCGTGCCGTTCCGCGAGGAGGATCTCTGGACCGGCTATCCGGAGGAGACCAACGCGCCCTACGGCATCGCGAAGAAGAACCTGCTCGTCCAGGCCCAGGCCTACCGCGCGGAGTACGGCTTCAACGCCGTCTATCTGCTGCCGGTGAACCTGTACGGCCCGGGCGACAACTTCGATCCCGAGACGTCGCACGTCATTCCCGCGCTGATCCGCAAGTGGGTCGATGCGGTCGAGCGCGGGCAGCCATCGTCGAGATCTGGGGCACGGGCAAGGCGACGCGCGAGTTCCTGTACATCGATGACGCGGCTGAGGGTGTCGTGCTCGCGACCGAGCGGCTCGAGACGAGCGATCCGGTCAATCTCGGGCGCCGGCTTCGAGATCTCCATCAAGGATCTCGCGGAGCTCATCGCCGCGCTTGACGGGATTTCAAGGCCAGCTCGTCTGGAACACCTCACAGCCGGACGGCCAGCCGCGCCGTTCACTCGACACGAGCCGCGCCGAAGCGCTGTTCGGCTTCAAGGCGCGCACGACCTTCGAAGAAGGTCTGGCGCGGACGATTGATTGGTATCGGTTGCAGCGGGGCAGGGCCTAGAGGCTCAGAGCTCAGGGGCTAAAGGAATCTGCTCAGGACCACTTCCACGGTGCGCCGGCCGGCGACGGCCGGGCGCCACTGCACCATGATGGGCGCCTGGAAGGTGCCTTCGACGACGGCGCCCTCTCCGCTGGAGCCCGTATCGGACACCAGCAGGTTGACGGACCGCTTCATGCGCAGCAGGCGCGATGCCGGCACTTCGAGCGCGCGGGCCAGCGCGAACTCGAGGCGTGACGAGCTCAGGCCGAGCGCGTCGAGCAGCTTGTTCACGGCTCGAACCAGGTCGTACTTCGCGTATTCCATCGCCTTGACCGGCACCGCGAGCGGGTCGCTCCACGCGTGGCGGGCCTTCTGGGCCGCGAACTTCAGCGGGTTGCGCAGGACCTCGGCGAGGTCGTGCTGCATCAGCAGGGTTTCGTACTCATTGATCGTCAGGCTGGCGTCGCCGCTCGTCGTGCGCAAGCTCGAGCCGCACACGGCCCTTCGTCACGCCGTGCTCACGAATCGAGCGCATTCAGCCTCTCGGACAGCCCGAGCGACGGATCCTTCAGGCTCACCGCTTCGATCGGGTGCTTCGAGACCGGCACCTGCAGCCTCGTGCGCGCGACTTCGATCTCGCTGGTTGTAGCCGACGAGCCGGGTGACCCGCTTTCGCGGCGTGCCCTCGATGCGCGCCGTCGAGATCGACGAAGTAGACTGGCCCGGCGCGCTCCGTGCGGTACGACACGCACGTGTGCAGGCCGGCGGCCATGAACGCGAGGTGCGAGTCGCCATTGGTCGGCTCCACGCGCCGCTGTTCGGGCGGCAGCTCGGTCCGAAGGTCGAGATTGTCGTGCTGGTAGCCGGCGCCTGCGGGAAACACCGTTTGAAAGAGGTGCAGATACGGCTCCAGGCCGGCGCGGCGCGTCGTCAAGACGCGTGGCGAGACTCTGCGGCAGGTAGCCGGCCGTCGTATGCGGCGAGACGTACAGGCAGCGCGCGAAGCGATCGAACGCATCGCCGTGCGGTGGCGGCGGCCATCGCGCGGACATCGACGATGTCGATCCGCGCGCGCGGGCGAATGTCCAATGCGGCTTCGAGCGGCGCCACGACGGACCAAATGGTGACCACCGAGGGCCGTCCAGACAAAGGGGCGGCGGGCTAAGCTCTCCGAAGAGGTGCAAAAATGAAACGGTCACTCATCGTGTGCGGCATCCTCGGTGGCGCGGCGCTCGCCGGCGCGTCCTCGACGTTTGCGCGCCAAAACCAGCCCGGGATGCCCACTCTTGCACAGGTTCACGTCCTGAATCGTGACCGGGCGAGGCCATTCCCATCAAGGTGCAGAACACCGGGGACTCGTTGCCGGTCATTGTCGTCGGGCATGCCGGCGGTCTCCCTCGCCCAGAACACCGTGGTCGGGACGTTGTCGGCCCGCCAGATCTGGGAGTACCGGCGCCTGGTCGTTCCGGTGGCGAACGACGCGACGCCGGCGCTCGGCGAGGCGGGGCTTCAGGGCTGGGAGGTGGTCAATGCGATGACCGTCGGCGACGAATGGCGTCTGGACGTTGAAGAGGCCGCAGGTAAGGTCCGAGGGTTCACGCGGTCGATGGGTCCGATGATTACGCTAAGGCCATGTCAAAATGCCGATTGCGGACCGGCGGGATCACGCTCGAGATTCGCGGCGGAGTCCTTGAACAGTACGCCGACGTCTTCACGCCTGGCGGTTGTCGAGGCGTTGCGGCGCGCTGGCGCCGCTCGACGGCGATCGCAAGGCCGTGATGGCACGCGCGAGACCAGCGCCGGCGTGCACGGGCCGAGCGCCGGCAGCGCATCGCGTTTCTCGATCCCGACTCGACGATTCCGCGAACGACCATCACGGTCGCCGACGCGCGCGCCGGGAATTTCGCCGGCGGCGACATTCCCGCTGATCTCGAGCGGCAATGGATTCAAGGAACGGGGCCGGCAACGCGGCCGCAGGCGAACCTGGAGCGGAGTCTGCGGAACGTCGCGTACGCGCTGCTCTCTGGCGCCGACGGCTGGATGTTCGACGGCGAGGACGCGCTCGGCCAGGTCGCGACGATGTCGCTCGACAACCAGCGCAACCTGAAGCACGCCATCGAGCGGGGCCCGACCTTCATGAGAGTCGCGGAGGACGTCTGCGGGCGAGATGAACCAGTGGGCCGAAGGCTTCTTCGGCCGGCCAGACGATTGCCGATTGGAAACGCCAGCTCGATTTCACGACGAAGATTTTCCGCGCGCGCGGCCTGCACCTCGACGATCGGCACGTGCAGGTTGCCGGGTGGCACCGGATTCTCCGCGTCGATCGTCGACGCGGCCATGTACGTCACGAACAACCACGAGCGGCTGCGCCGCGCCGGCTCGTCGATCGTGATGTACCTGCCGAAGATTCAGACCGCGGAGGAAGCGGCCCTCTGGAACGACATCCTGTCGGCGCTCGAAGCGCACCTCGGTCTGCCGGTCGGAACGATCAAGGTGTACGTCCTCGTCGAGCAGGTCGAGGCGTGCTTCCAGTTGATGGAGATTCGCGCGGCGCTCGGCCGGCACTTCGTCGGCTTCAATACGGGCCGCTGGGACTACATCAACAGCGTGTCGGACGCGATGGCGTGGGATCCGTCGTTCATCAACCCGAACATCGACGCGATCACGATGACCTACGGCTACATGCGCAACTACGAGGACCGCGTGCGCCGGGCCGTGAACACTCCGGATCGCGACGGGCGGTTCGCGCTCTGGCAGGGTGGCATGGAGCCGAACATTCCCGTCGGCTCGACCGCCGGCGTCGAGAGCGGGATGAAGCGCGCGGTGGCCGGCGGTGAGCGCGAACAGCGCGAAGGCGCGAGCGGCAAATGGGTGGCGCACTGGAAGATGGTGCACATCGTGCGGCCGGTCTGGGAGCGCGCGGGCGCGGACAATCAGCTCGGTCGCGAGTTTCCGCGGCTCACGTACACGCGTCGGATGCCGACGGTCTCTTCCTCATCGAGCCGGCGCCGCGCACGGTTCGCGGCGCGCGCGATCTCGCTAGCGTCGCGCTGCAGTACGGCAACGCCTTTCTCCAGGGCTATCAGGCGGCGGCGCTCAAGCCCGCCGATTTCTTCGGCAACGACGACGTGCTCTATCTGATGGAGGACATGGCGACCGGGGAGATTCGCCTGAGCATTCTGTGGGAGTGGCTGCACAAGGGCGCGCGGCTGACGGATGCCGATGCGGCCGACGGGCACCGCGGCTCGGCGACATGTTCTCCGCCGATCTGTTCCGCGCTTGCTCGACGAGGAGTACAGCGAAGCTCTCGAAGGCGTCGAGCAAGGACGTTCACGACGATTCGAAGACCACGACGCTGCCGATTGCGCGCGACATCGTGACGACCTACGTCGGCGAGCCGATCGAAGGCGCCGTGGTACGTGGACCTGCTCAACCTGAACCTGAACAACGACGGGCACGACGAGGCGCGCCGGCGAATCGCGATGTACTTCGACGCGTTCCGCAAAGACGGGACGAGGATTACGCGGAACCTGGATTTTCGAGAAGTCGATCAAGTGAGAAGTTAGGAGTCAGAAGTCGAGAACCTTCTGACTTCACACTTCGCACTTCTCACTTGATCCGTTCAGAACGCGTGCTACCAGCGCGGTTCGCGCCGGCGACCACCGCCGCCACCGCCGTTGCCGCCACGGCCGCCGCCGAAGCCGCCACCGCCGCGTCCACCGCCACCGCCGCCGAAGCCGCCGCCGCCACCGAAGCCGCGGCCGCCGCCCGACGCGGGCGGACGCGCCTCGTTCACGGCCACGCGCCGGCCGTCCACTTCCGTCTCATTGAACTTCTCAATCGCCGCGCGCGCGCCGTCCTCTGTCTGCCATCTCGACGAAGCCGAACCCGCGCGACCGGCCAGTCGCCTGGTCACGCATCACGCGAACCGATTCCACCGGACCCGGCCTGCGAGAACAAATCCTGCAGCGTGCTCTCCTCCGTGTTGAACGACAGATTGCCAACGAACAGCCTACGATTCATGTGTCCCTCTTCTCGTTCGCCAGCGGCGAACGCGCCGCCCGGAGCGGCGACTGCGCAAACCTAGCCGTGTGGACCACCCACCTACTGCTGCGGGAACGAGAGAAGGATCGAGCAACGCTCGGTCGGCTTCCGAACGATTCCAGCGTGACCGGACTAAATAAGCTCCCGTTGCCAGCATAGCGAGTCCGGGGACCCCACGCAATCGTCAACCGCTGGGCCGCTCGCGGTAGTGTAGGAAGGTCGTTCTGGCGCGACGCTCGTGTCATATTCGCGCGGCGCGGCGTGGGAGAGTTGGCCGAGGGAAACAGTTCGTATGGAGCTCACAGAGCGCAGTCGCGTGAAGGTCATCGGTCGGGGACGCGTCGGCGCGGCGTTTGCCGCGCGGCTCGGCGAGCGCGGCGTGCTCGCCGACGACGCCGACGCCGATCTCGTGCTCGTGTGCGTGCCGGATGCCGCGATCGCGACCGTGGCCGCTGGCATTCCCGCCGGCCCGTGGATCGCGCACGTGAGCGGCGCGACGCCGCTCGCCGCGCTCACGCCACACGCCCGACGCTTCAGCGTGCATCCGCTGCAGACGTTCACGCGCGCGCGAGGCGCCGAGCAGATCGACGGCGCCTGGGCCGCCGTGACCGCCGAAACGGCCGACGCACGCGCCGCCGGCTGGACGGTCGCACGCTGGCTCGGGCTCCAGCGCCTTTGACCTCGCCGACGACCGGCGCGCGATTTACCACGCCGGCGCATCGATCGCGTCGAACTTCCTCGTGACGATTCATCGCGCGGCGGCCCGCGCCGTCGGCGCGGCCGGCGCACCGCCCGAAGCGCTGCTGCCGCTGATGCGTCGGACCATCGACAACGGGTTCGATCTGCACCGGGCCGATCGCGCGCGGCGACTCGCGCGACCGTCGACGCGCACCTCGCCGCCATTCGCCGGGAGCTTCCGGACCTCGAAGCGTTCTATCGCGTGCTCGCGGAGGCGACGCGTCCATGAAGATCGTGCGGACAATCGCGGCGTTGCGACACGGCGCTCGATGCGCGCCCGTCGGGCGCCGTCGTCGGCTTCGTGCCGACGATGGGCGCGCTGCACGAAGGGCACGTGGCGCTGATCCGCGCGGCGCGCGCGGCGTGCGGCCTGGTCGTCGTCAGCATCTTCGTCAACCCGAAGCAGTTCAACGACGCGGGGGATCTGGCGCGTTATCCACGGCACGGAGTCGCGCGACACCGAGATTGCGGACGAGGCCGGCGCGGACGTGCTGTTCCTGCCGGAGCCCGCGGAGGTGTATCCCGACGGTCACGCGACGAGCCTTCACATGGCGGGCCCTGCGCTCGGGATTCGAGGGCGATCATCGTGCCCGGGCACTTCGATGGTGTCGCCATCGTGTGTCTCAAGCTGTTCGCGATGGTTGCAGCCCGACGTCGTCTTTCTCGGACAGAAGGATGCGCAGCAGGTCGCGGTGTTGCGGCAGCTCGTCCGCGACGTGAACCTCCGCGTCGAGCTCTCTGTCGTGCCGACCGTGCGTGACCTCAACGGACTCGCGCTGTCGTCTCGGAACGCGCGGCTGTCGATCGAGGAGCGTTCGCGCGCCGTGGCGATTCCGCTCGCGCTCGTGGCGGGCCTCAACGCGTACCGCGCCGGCGACGATCCGGTGGCCGCGGCTCACGCCGCGCTGCGCGGGCTTGGCGTCGACTACGTCGGCCTCGCGACGTTCGACGGCCGGCCGACGCTCGTGATCGCGGCCCGGGCCGGCGCGACGCGGCTGATCGATAATGTTCCTCTGGACCAGCCGGAGCTGGCGGGACTGTAAGAGGGAAGTTGAGAAGTTAGAAGGCAGAAGTTAGAATGGGGCGATTCCCCATGGCTCCTGAACAGACGAAAAGTCACACTGCCCGCGCTGGCCGATCTCAAGGCGCGCGGCGAGCGCATCGTGATGGTCACGGCCTACGACGCGCCGAGCGCGCGTCTGGCGGACGAGGCCGGCATCGACGTCGTGCTCGTCGGCGACTCCGCCGGGACGACGGTGCTCGGAGGATCGTCCACGGTGCCGGTGACGATGGACGAGATGCTGCTTGTTCACGCGCGAGGTCGTGCGCGGCGTCCGAGCGGCGCGCTCGTCGTCGCGGACATGCCGTTCGGGTCGTATCAGGTGTCGGAAACCGCCGCGGTCGAGAACGCGATCCGCTTCGTGAAGGAAGCCGGCGCCGAGGCGGTGAAGCTCGAAGGCGCGGGCCGCACGCTCACGCGCATCAGCGGCATCGTCGATGCCGGCATTCCCGTGATGGGGCACATCGGCCTGACGCCGCAGTCGGCGTCAATGCTCGGCGGGTATCGCGCGCAGGGACGCACGGCGGCCGCCGCGCGACGCCTGATCGACGAGGCGATTGCGCTCGAGCGCGTCGGCTGCTTCGCGATCGTGCTCGAGGCGATTCCGGCGATCGTCGCGGCGCGCATCACCGAGGCGTTGAAGATTCCGACCATCGGCATCGGCGCCGGCGCGGCATGTTCAGGGCCAGGTGCTCGTGTGGCACGACGTGCTCGGCCTGACGCCGGAGCCCACGCCGCGCTTCGTCAAGAAATATGCGTCGCTCGTCGACCGTGATCACCGACGCCCTCGCCGCCTATCGCCCGCGAGGTCCGCACCGGCGCGTTTCCCGAAGAAAACCACACGTATCCGATGCCCGACGCCGAACGCGATCGGTTCGATTCGCAGCTCGCGAAGAAGTAGAGGACGCTAGTCTCCGGAGCTGCTGGGGCATCTGGGGTATCATGTCCGTCGGGATCGATTTTTCGGCAGGAGACGGCTCTCATGGCGTGGCACCCTCGCACCATGGCTCTGCCAGGACTCGCAGTCGTCCTGACAATTCTGTGCGTGCCTGCCGCCTCCGGCCAGACCATCCGTCTCCCTCGAATCGCCGGCGCCATCCGCGTCCGCATCCGCCCCGTGGAACGGTTCATCGGCACTTGGACCTACAACGAAGAGGAAAGCTTGAATGCGGCGACCGGCCGACAGGAGCGCAGTCCGCAAAGCGCGGCCCAGCGGACGCCCGTCGGTCGGGGCGCCGGCGCCGGCGCCGCGGGCCGGCCGACGCCTCCGTTGCCGTCCGCTGAGAGCGGCCGCTCCAACATGGGCCCCCGAATCGCGCCGGGAGCTGAACGGCCAGTTCGGCCCGACGGTCGCCATGATTCAGGAGAACCGCAGTCTGACCCGGGATCTGTTGGAGGTGCCGGAGTCGCTGGACGATCTCGCTGACGCCCGGTCAGATCACGTTCGTGGACGACCTGTTTCGCGCAACGCGTGTATCCCACGACCGGCGAGAAGGTCGCGCTACCAGATCGGCGCGGCGCGGTTCAACGCCGCTCTCGAGTGGAACGGTACGCAGCTCGTGAAGCGCATCGACGCCGCCGACGGTTTCCGGATGACTGAGACCTACTTCCTCAGCGAGGACGGCAAGCGTCTCTTCGTGATCCTTCGCGTCGGGTCCAACCGCAAGAACGCCCCCGTGATGGGCGTCAATCGCGTCTACGACCGCGTCGACCAGTGACGCCCGGTCGTCCATCCGTTTCCCGCACGCTCGTGATCGTGCTCGCGCTCGGCGCCATGGCCATGCGCATCGAGCCAGCAGGCCTGGGTCGAGGCCGCCGGCCTCGGCGCACTGGCTGCCGGGTTGATTGCCCTCCAGCTCTCGGCCAGTCGTCCGTCGCTTCGACCGTTGGCGTGGCTGGCATTCTCGGTCACGCTCGTCGCCATGGGCATCGTGTTCGTTCGCATGCAGAACGGTTAGTGCGCGCGCCTCGCTGCATCGGACTCTCTGGATCCTGGCCGTCATGCGTGCTGTCGGGCTGCGCGTCCGGCGCGGCCGCCGGTCGACCGTACCCGGACACCACGCTCGAGGATGCCGACGCCCGCGTGCGCTGAGGGCTGCTACGACTGCCTGCTCGACGCTCGCGAGCGTTACCGCAGTCTTGCCGAAGGACCGGTCGTGGCCGACGGTCGTGCGTCGTCTGTTCGAGGTCGAGCTCCTCGATCGCGATGCGCGAGCGGGAGCTCGGGCTCGATCCGGCCGCGGCGTTGTCCGAGCCGCGGCCGAGCTGGTGCGCGATCTGCCCGCCACGATTCCGGCCGACCGCTACTGGCTGCGGTCGAGTCGCTGCCGCACGAGCGACACGGCTGGCCGCGCAGCGAGCTCGCCGCCTTCCGCCAGTCTCACGCGATGACGCCAGCCGCGCGAAGGAGGAGGCGGAGTGGGTTCGGCAGGGGCCGCTCTCCGGTGCGATCGCGCAGTATCTGGCGGCCGCGCTCGAATGCGCGCACGAGTCCTCGCCCCCGCGGACCGCGCCGCACCGAGCAGCGCTGACGCGGCGCCGCCGATCCTTCGGTACCGCGCTCGCGACCTGCGGTGTGGCGCATCGTCCCGACGCTCGAGGCGCTTCGCACCGCCGTGCCGGAATTCGTCGAGACGTCGTTCTTCCTCGGACAGATTGCCGTGTCGACGATTGCCGAGGGCGGCGCAGGCGATCCGCACGCCCTTGTTGCCGAAGCATTGCAGCGGCTGCCTCAGTCCCCGGCGGCCACGTTCCTCGGCGCCTCGCTGCAGCACGCCGTGGCCGATTGGGATCGGGCCATCGAGCTGTACGACCGGACGCTGGCGCTGAAGCCCGCGCACGAGGACGCCTGGGCGGGACGCACGATCAGCCTGACGGAGCTCGGGCGGCACGACGAGGCGATCGACGCGGCGACGCGCATGATCGTGCTCAAGCTCGACAACGTCGACCAGGCGCTGTATTGGCGGGCGTGGAACCACCACGCCCGCGGCGATCTCGCCGAGGCGCGAACGGACATCGAGGATGCGCAAGCCGGCGCCGGCGGTCGGAAGAAATCCTGCACACTTGCGGGGATCATCGAACACGATCAGGAGGACCTCGAATCGGCCGCCCGGGATCTCAGCGAGGCGCGGCGGATGGGGCAGGGACGCAACTGTCGCGCGGACTGGTATCTCGGGTCCGTGCTCGTCAAGCAGCGGCAATGGAAAGACGCCGCGCCCACGTTCGAAGCCGCGATGACCTGCTATGCCCTCGACGTGCGGGCGCGCGAGAATGCGATCCGCACGCTCGAGGAGAAGGCCGGCATCGACCCGGTCTTCAAGCAGAGCCGCATCGCCCGGCTGCAGGCGGAGATTCAGGTGCAGCGCCGCCAGCATCTGGCGGCGGCGTTCAATGCGGCGAACAGCTACGCGTTATCCGGCGATCTCGAGAAGGCCCGGCCGTTCATCGACGTCGCCGCGGCCGATCCCGACCTGAGCGACGAGATCGAGGAGCTGCGTCGGCACATGGCGGCCGTGGCGGCGGCCCGCCGCGCAAAGACGGCGGGCGGGCTCGTGGCACAATAGCGCGCATGCCCGTGTACGCACACTTCGAGACCAACCTTGGAAACTTCACCGCCGAGCTGTTCGAGAGCAAGGTGCCGAAAACCGTCGCCGTCTTCGCCGGCCTTGCCGACGGATCGCTCGAGTGGAAGCATCCGAAGACCGGCGAGAAGCACAAGAAGCCGTACTACGACGGCATCATCTTCCACCGCGTCATCAAGGGCTTCGTCATTCAGGGCGGGGATCCGCTCGGCCAGGGCCACGGCGGACCGGGCTTTCAGTTCGACGACGAGTTTCACCCGGAATTGAGGCACGACCGGGCCGGCGTGCTCTCGATGGCCAACGCCGGGCCGAACACCAACGGCAGCCAGTTCTTCGTCACGCTCGGCCCGACGCCGCACCTCGACCGGCGGCACTCCGTGTTCGGCGCCGTCACCAAAGGGCTCGATGTCGTCGAAAAGATCGGCGGCGTCCAGACCGGCCGGAACGATCGGCCTGTGACGCCGGTCGTGATCAACAAGTTGACGATCGAGCGGACGTAACGTCCGCGGCGGTCGCGCTAGTTCTTCTCCTTGAACCCCGCCGGGATCGCGACATCCTCGGCTCGTCGCCGCGTGTCCGATCGTCAGGGTCTCGTTCGTCGAGGTCATCACCTTCGTGCGCGGCTCGCTCGATCCGCTCGCCCATCCGGCGCGCGAGCATGCCGCTGATGCCGCCGCCGCCGCGACGGCGCCGTGGCGTTCTTCATCTGCTCGGCGCTCTTCACCGTTCGATGACCGTCGTCGTGGCGACGGGCGAGCCCTGAGCTTACGGCTCTCGGCCGCCATCCGCTTCCATCGAGGGTGCGCGAGCCCGGGAACATGGCGACATCGCGCCCATCTGCTGCGGGTCGGGCCGGAGAACATGTCGCCGTAGACGGCCTTCACGAACTTCATGTTGAACTCGTGCAGCTCGTCGAGGGCGGCGATGCGCGGCGCCATCCACACGTTGTTGGTCATCACGAGACCGCCGCTCTCCTCGAGCTTCTTGCCCTGCTGGCGCATGGTGATGGTCAGCGAGGAACTCCCTCGCGTTCGTGTCCGGCGATTGCTTTCTGCTGACCGGTCGGCTTCACGTCCACGTCGAACTCGAGCTGCTTGCCGGTCTCCTTCGTCCTGCATGGCCTTCTTGCTTCGGGGTCATGCTCTGCTGCTGCTTCGGCCATGTCCGCCTTCAGCTTCTCCATCTGCTCGCGCATCTGGGCGAAGGTCATGACCGTGTATTCCTTCTTGCGCACGTCGACGCTGTAGATCTTCTGCTCCGTCAGGTCGACGATCTGCCCGGGTCGTCGGACATTGCGCGACATCCGGTTGCCCTTGACGGCGACGGTGGTCGTCGTGCCTTCGAGGCGCCCGGAGAAGCGGTTCAACATCGCGCCCATCATGCCCTCGAAGACGACCGACGATTTTTCGGTCGTCTTGACGTCGGCGCGCAGACGCGGGTGTGACGAGAGCAGGCCGTGAGGAGCACGGCGCAGCAGGACAGAGCGCGTTTCATGGTGGCCTCCATGCAGTGATCCTTGCCATTGTAATCGGGCGTTCGGACGTCGGGCTATAGGATTCCCATCCCCAGCGCCGGCGCCGGTGTGCCCGAATGGCCGCGGAACGCACAACCTACAATATTTGTCTTCATGCGCCGCGAACTTCGCGCCATGGTGTCGCTCGCCTGGCCGGTCATCCTGGCCGAGATCGGCTGGGTGCTCATGGGCGTCGTGGACACCATCTTCGTCGGCCCGCTTGGGCCGGCCGTCATCGGCGGCGTCGGCATCGGATCCACGATCTTCTTCGCCGTCATGGTGTTCGGCATCGGGCACTGTTCTTCGCCCTCGACACGTTCGTGTCGCAGAGCTTCGGCGCCGGCCGGATGGCCGAGTGTCATCGCTGGCTGTTCGCGGCGCTCGAGCTGGCCGTGCGTGCTGTCGGTCGTGCTCGTCGCCGTCGGCTATCTCGGCGTGACGCTCCTGCCGTACTCGGGCATTCATCCCGACGTGCTGGTCGTGCTGCAGCCGTATCTCGCGGCGCTGCTCTGGTCGGCGCCGCCGCTGCTCCTCTTCACGGTGTTCCGGCGATACCTGCAGGCCATGAACGTCGGTGCGGCCGATTCTCGTCGGCGTCGTCGGTCATGAACATCGTGAACGCCTTCGGCAATTGGGTGTTGGTGTACGGCCATCTCGGCATGCCGGCGATGGGCCCGATCGGGTCGGCCTACGCGACGCGTGGCGGCGCGCGTCGCCGCTCGCCGTGTTTCTGTGGGTCGTGGTCGTCCGTGCGCGAGCGATCGGCGGCCGTCGGGCCTTCACGACGTCGCCGGTGACGCTCGACACGGCGCGCATGTGGCAGCTCGTCAGGCTTGGGACGCCGGCGGCGTTGCAGCTGGCGCTCGAAGTGGGCGTGTTCGCGGCGGCCGCGGCGCTGGCCGGCCGCATTTCGCCCGTGGCACTCGCGGCGAACCAGATGGTGCTGAACATCGCCGGCTTTTTCTTCATGGTGCCGTTCGGACTGAGCTCCGCCGCCGCCGTGCGCGTGGGGCAGGCGGTTGGGCCGCGACGATCCCGGCGGCGTGCGGCGCGCCGGGTGGTGCGGCGCTCGGCCGTCGCCACGCGGCGCGCGTCGATCGTTGCGGCCTGCTCTTTCGTGCTCGATTCCGCAAGTCGTTCCTCGGTTGTTCACGGCCGACCCGACCGTGCTGGCGGTTGGCCGTCACCGTGCTGCTGGTGTGCGCCGTGTTTCAGCCGTTCGACGGGTTTCAGGCGGTCGCGACGGGCGCGCTTCGCGGCGCTCGGCGACACGCGCACGCCGATGCTGTTCAATCTGGCCGGGCACTGGCTCGTCGGACTGCCGGTCGGCTATGCGCTCTGTTTCTGGTCCGGGCTGGGGCGTCGTCGGGCTCTGGGACGGGCCTGTCGCTCGGCCTGATTCTCGATCGGCGTCGCGCTGGTCGTGGTGTGGCACACGACGCAGTCCGTCCGCGTTCGACTGCCGGGCCGCCGCATGACGGATGTGCGAGGAACGGAGATCGACATGAGCACGGAGACGATGGGTTGTCTGGCGAGTCGCTGGCTGTGGCGGTTGTCGTCGTGGCCTGTGGCTCGCGCGGCCCGACGGCGGCGGAACGGCGGCGGCGTTTCTGCCGACGGCCAACGCCGAAATGCTGCGGCTCGGCGTCGCGTCGCAGCAGGCCGGGTGGGTCTACTCGACGTTCATCACGCCGGACACCGAAGCGATGAACGCGCGGGCGTCGCAGGCCTACATCGAGGCGGTCGCGCGGTACGCGAAGGAGGCCGCGCGCTTCGACGGCGTCGGCGCTTCCGGCCGACGAGCGCCGGCAGCTCGAATCTCCTGAAGCTCTCGCTCGAGCTCGTGACGCCTGCCGGACCCGAAGCTCGCCGAGGAAGTGACCACGTCTGGCCTCCTCGCTGGAAGGCGACGTACGGCCGGGGCAAGTGGTGCGCGGAGCCGGCGAGGCCGGAGTCGTGTCTCGACATCGAGAAGATCACCGAGATCATGGCGACGTCGCGCGGATCCGGCGCGTCTGCGGCAGGTGTGGGAAGGGTGGCACACGATCTCCGTGCCGATGCGCCGCGACTATCAGCGGTTCGTCGAGCTGGCCAACACCGGCGCACGCGAGCTGGGATTTGCCGACACGGGCGCGATGTGGCGGCTGAAGTACGACATGCCGGCCGAGGAATTCACGAAGGAAGTGGACCGGCTGTGGGACCAGGTGCGGCCGCTGTACGTGTCGCTCCACGCCTACGTGCGGATGAAGCTTCACGAGCGGTACGGCGACGTCGTGCCGGCCGACGGTCCGCTGCCGGCGCACCTTCTCGGCAATATCTGGGCGCAGGACTGGTCGAACGTGCTCGACCTCGTGTCGGACGGGTCGGCGAGCGCCGGATATGACCTGAACGAGATTCTGAAGCGGCGACGGGTCGAGCCCCACCGAGATGGTGCGGATTGGCGAGCGGTTCTACACCTCGCTCGGCTTCGCGCCGATGCCCGATACGTTCTGGTCGCGCTCGCTCTTCACGAAGCCGGCCGATCGCGACGTCGTGTGTCATGCGAGCGCGTGGGACATCGACACGCTCGACGATCTCCGGATCAAGATGTGCATCGATCCGACCGACGAGGACTTCACCACGATTCACCACGAGCTCGGGCACAACTTCTACCAGCGCGCGTACAAGGCGCAGCCGTGCCTTTTCCGCGACTCGGCGAACCAGGCGTTTCACGAGGCCATCGGCGACACGATCGCGCTCTCGGTCACGCCCGAGTACCTGGTGAAGCATCGGGCTGATCGATCGGGCGCCCGATGCGTCACGTGACACCGGGCTGCTGCTCGCGCGGGCGATGGAAAAGATCGCGTTCCTGCCGTTCGGCCTGCTGATCGACCAGTGGCGTTGGCGCGTGTATTCCGGCGAGATCTCGCCGGCCGACTACAACAAGGCCTGGTGGGACCTGCGCCTGAAGTACCAGGGCGTCGCGCCGCCGTCACCGCGCGGCGAGGAGCTCTTCGATCCCGGCGCGAAGTACCACGTGCCGGCCAACTACTCGTACACGCGGTATTTCCTCGCCTACATCCTCCAGTTCCAGTTCCACCGCGAGCTCTCGAAGATGGCCGGCTGCACGGCGCCGCTGCATCGCTGTTCGATCTACGACAACAAGGCGGTGGGTTCCCGGCTCGACGCGATGCTGAAGATGGGGCAGTCGCGCCCGTGGCCCGACGCGCTCGAAGCCCTGGCCGGCACGCGACAGATGGACGCGACCGCGATCGTGGACTACTTCGCGCCGCTCAAGACGTGGCTCGACGAGCAGACGAGGTGAAGGGGAAGCCGACGGGGCGTCGGTGGCAGGTCGCTCGAGGTATCTCGTGCTGCATCCACGTACGTCGTCCACGAGCGCCTGGAACGCCGTCGCGAGCTCATCGTAGGTTCCACGCAGCGTCGTCGCGTGCTGGCCGTCGATGAAGACGGGGCAGTTCGGTGCTTCGCCCGTGCCCGGCAATGAAATCCCGATGTTGGCGGCCTTCGATTCGCCGGGACCGTTGACGACGCAGCCCATGACGGCGACGGTCATGGCCTCGACGCCGGGCCGTGTCTGTTTCCACTCCGGCATCTTCGCGCGCACGTATTCCTGAACGCGCTCGGCCAGCTCCTGGAACGTCGTGGACGTCGTGCGCCCGCACCCGGGACATGCCGTGATCGATGGCGCAGAACGATCGCATGCCGAGCGCCTGAAGAATCTCGCAGGCCGCGTAGACCTCCTCGCGGCGATCACCGCCGGGCCGCGGCGTCAGCGAGACGCGAATCGTGTCGCCGATCCCTTCGTTCAGGAGGATCGCCAGCGCGGACGCGGACCACGCGATGCCTTTGACGCCCATCCCGGCCTCGGTCAGGCCCAGGTGCAGCGGCTGCTGCGTCCGGCGGGCCAGATCCCGGTACACCGCGATGAGATCGCGCGGCCGTGACACCTTGCACGAGATGATGATCTGCTGCGGGGTGAGCCCGGCCTCGAGCGCGAGATCCGTGGACTCGCAGCGCCGAGACGACCATGCACTCGTTGATGATTTCCTCCGAGCTCCGTCCAAGCCCGCGGTCGGTGTTCTCCTGCATGCGGGCGACGACGAGCTCCTGATTGAGGGAGCCGCCGTTCACGCCGATTCGGACGGGTTTGCCGTGCGTGACGGCGACCTTGCAGATCGTGGTGAACTGCTCGTCGCGCCGGCGGCCCGTGCCGACGTTGCCGGGGTTGATGCGGTACTTGTCCAGCGCCTCGGCCGCGAGCGGGAAGCGCGTCAGCAGCAGATGCCCGTTGTAGTGGAAGTCGCCGATGAGCGGCGCCGTGCAGCCCGCGTCGAGCATGCGCCGCTTGATCTCCGGCACGGCCGCGGCCGCTTCCGGCGTGTTGACCGTGACCCGGACCATCTCCGAGCCCGCCTCGGCCAGCTCGACGCACTGACGCGCCGTGGCCTCGGCGTCGGCCGTGTCGGTCATCGTCATGCTCTGCACGACGATGGGGGCGCCGCCGCCGACCTGGACATGGCCGACCTTGACGGGCACGGTCTTGTGGAGGCGCACCGGGGCAAGCATCCCGACGATCATGCCATGGTCGCCGGGTAAGATGAAGGTGAGCATCCCGGCAGAGTCCGGCGTAACCGTCACACGCTTGAAAGGATGACCATGGGCACGTTTCGACATCTCGGCAGTTTCTCTGACGCTCGCGTTCGCGGCGCTGGCGTTTTCCTCACCGGCCGGAGCCCAGAATCAGCCGGCCGTGTCTTCGGCGGACCTGTCGCAGCTCGAGACCACCGTGGCGAACATCCGCGCCCGGGTGACGACCCTTCGCACGACCGATCCCACGCTCGCCGCGGACGTCGAGCGGTCGCTCGCGGATCTGAACGACGAAGTGACGTACCTCCGCGTGAAGATGCGCCGCGAAGGCAGCGTGACGCGCGAGGAGTTCACCTCGCGTGCGCGATCGGCTCGAGACGCTTCGCGTCCGCGCGCGTGGCCCTGCGCCCGCCGCGCCCGCGGCGTCGAGCCGCGACGGCAGCATCGTCGATCGTGCCCGTGGGCACGCAGTTCGACGTGCGGCTGCAGGGCCAGCTCAATTCGGGAACGGCCACCGTCGAGCAGCGTTTCGAAGCGACGACGCTCGTCGACTACTCGGAGGGGACGCGCATCGTGATTCCGGCAGGGTCGCTGGTTCGCGGCTTCGTCAGCTCCGTCAGGGCGGCGGGCCGAATCGACCGGCGCGGCAGCCTGACGCTCTCGTTCGACGAGCTTCGAGTCGGCAACCGGACCTATCGCTTGCGCGCCGCCGTGACCGAGGCGCTTGACGGCAAGATGGGCGAGGACATGAAACGCGTGGGTGCCGCCTCGGTGGTGGGGGCGATTATCGGCGGTCTCTTTGGCGGCACTCGCGGAGCGCTCGATCGGCATCCTGGTCGGCGGCGGCGGTACGATTGCCGCGACCGAGGGCAGCGACGTCGATTTGCCGACCGGCACCATTCTGCGCATCCGGATCGACCAGCCACTGGAGATTGTGGTCGAACCGCAGTGATGACGGCTCGAACGAGAGTCGCCCGCCGTGAGCGACGCCTCGTCGGCCGATTGGCGGCAGGGCTTGCCGGTCCTCGCGGGGCGACCGCGTGTTGCTCCGCGAGCCCGTCTTGTCCGACGCGCCCTGTCTCTTTCGCGAGCTCTGCGTTCCGGAGGTCTGCGAGTACGTTGCCGCCGCCACCCGCCGCGGTCGATGGCATCGAGCGCATGATTGCCAAGGGCATCGAGCGCCGGCAGGCGGGTCAGGTATTTTCGTTCGCCATTCAGCTGGCCGATAGCGGCGAGCTCGCTGGGATTCTTCAGTTCGTGTCCAGCCGCGACCACGTCAGTGACGCGGCGATTCCCGCCGTCTGGGAACTGGGATTCGCGCTCAGCGCGCGCTATTGGGGCGCCGGTCTGCTGGGTGAGGCGGCGGCCATGGCGCTCGGATTCGCGTTCGGACGCGTCGGCCTCGACGCCGTGGAAGCCTGGGTCATCGCCGAAAATCGGCGCGCCAACCGGGCGCTCGAGAAGCTTGGTGGCGTTGCTGTCTTCAAGCCGAACACGCAGGCGCCGGATGGCCGGATTGCGGATTTCGTGCTGCTGGACGCTTCGGGACACCGCACCGCGAGCGTCCTCACGGGCAGCACGATCGGGCCTGCCGCCGATCAATGCCTCGCCGCCGGCGCTTCAGGAACAGCCCTTTCCGTGACAGTCCGAGGATGCCGGCGGCTTCGGTGATTCGGCCGCCGGTGGATGCGAGCGCGTGGTCGATGAACTGCTCTTCGAGCTCGCGAACCGCCTGCGCCAGCGTCTGATCCAGACCGCACGTGCACGAGCGGTCCGGTGGCGGCCGGGGCCCCGACGGGGCGTTCGTTCCATCGCTGCGAGGATGTCGGGCGCGAGGTCGGTGCTCCCGAGCGTCGTGGAGTCGTCGGCCATCGCCACGACGCGGCGGACCTCGTTCGCGAGCTCCCTGATGTTGCCGGGCCAGTCGTACAGGAGGAGCGCGGCGATGAAGTCGTCGCCGAGCCGCAAGCCCGTCCGGCCGAATTCGCGCGCGTGACGTGCGAGAAACAGCGCCGCCAGCGCGGGAATCTCGTCCTTGCGTTCTCGGAGCGGCGGCAGGCTCAGAGGCGCGGCGCCAATTCGATAGAACAGGTCGCGCCGGAATGCGCCGCCCTGCATTTCGCGGTTGATGTCGGCGTTCGTCGCCGCGATGATGCGCACCGCGACGCGGTGCGGGCGCGATTCGCCGACGGTGTGAATCTCGCCGCTTTCGAGAAACCGCAGCAGCTTCGGCTGGACCGCGGGATCGAGGTCGCCGATCTCGTCGAGAAACAGCGTGCCCTGTTCGGCCGAGCGGATGAGGCCGGGAAACGCGTCGGTCGCCCCGGTGAACGCGCCGCGGCGGTGTCCGAACAGTTGGCTTTCCACCAGATCGCGCGGTGTGGCGGCGCAGTTGAACGGCACGAACGGGCCCGCGCCTGACCCGGCTGGCGTCGTGGATGATGCGGGCGAGAATTTCCTTGCCGGTGCCCGTTTCTCCCGTGATCAGGACGGGCAGATTCGTGTCGGCCAGCCGGACGCGCGATCTTGAGGAGCTCCGCCATGCGCGGCGAGCGGAAGATCGACCTCGTCCGGGCCGGCTTGCGTCGGTGCGCGGCCAGAGGTTCTGTTCCTCGTCTTCGTTCTCGGTGTCGGCCGTGCGGTTGACGGCCGCCTGCACGAGATCGCTGAGGCCCTTCAACGCGGCAATCTCGTCGATGCTCTCGACGTCGCGCACGTGGACGACGACGCGGCGATCGGAGCCGCGGAGGGTGAGCGTGAAGGCGCCGTCGGCGGTTGTTTCGCGTGACGGCGGTCGGCTGCGCCTGGAACTCGCATCCCGACTCGTTGTCGACGGTGACTCGGGTGCGAGCGGCGTGCTCTGGAGGATCGGCGCTGACGCGATGGGTCAGCAGGTCGATCGAGTGGCCGGCGCCGAGGATCGCGGCCACGTCGGTCAGGACGAGCGCGGTGTCGGCGACGTCGCGCTCGCGTCGCGCGACGGACACGCGGCTGCGGACGTCGGCGGTGATTTCGGTTCTCGCTCGTGCTGATCCAGGCTTCGTGGTACCGGTGGCCGATGGCGTGGCATCCGGCGAGCGCGCGGTCGAAGTGGACGCTGCCGCGCGCGATTTCGCCGCGAAGGCTGTGGCAGACGGCGCGCGTGGCTTCGAGCACGATCAGCGGGTCGACGCCGCCGCGCGGGCAGGCGCGGACGGCCGTCGGCGATGGCGCGGTCGGCGTCAGCGAATCTGGCCGAGCCGCGCCAACGCGCGGGCTTTGGCGCAGAGCAGCGTCGTGCGCAGGGCCTTGTATTGACGCCGGGCCAGCTCCGGTTCCGATTCGTCGCTGATCTCCAGGATCGCGTCGCCACTCCTCGAGGCGTTCGTGGTAGGCGCAGCGGGTGAGTTGGTGCGAGAGGTCGTACCACGAGCGCGCCGGAAGCATGATCTGCCGATGCGGTAGTGGCACAATCTGTCAGCGATTTCCAGCTGCCGCCAGGTTGTCCTCCGTGAATTCCGACTGGCAAGGGAGTCCAGCGCTACCCAGCCTGATGTGGGGGCCAGTTCGGCCGGTCCCAGAAACGTCATTCAAGCGCCTTCTCGGGCCGGCTGAGACTGTCCGCTAAACAGCGACATCGCTGCCAGATTCGTTAGTCGCCCTCCACACGTATCTTGCGAAACCAGCGGCGTCGGCCCGCTGTAAGCATGCTCCAGCCAATGACTCAGAGCCGGCTCAGGTTCCCTGCATAGGTCTCCAGAGAGATCGACGAGTTCAACATGCACTGCGAAGCTGCACTGTTGTTCGTATTCTCGGAAGCCTCGAGCAATTTCCATGTGGCCTGAGCGTCGATGTAGTGGCCGCTGAAGTCCTCCGAGACGAGCAACGACGAAGATGCAATCCGCCCGACAGAGAATTGCTTTCCCCCAAGGACGATGCCAATTGCCTCAGTCGGGAGAGTGCCGAGAGTGCCTCATCTGGTGTCTCGAACTGGGCCTCCCGACTGAACAGGGCCAAGCGCGGCTTGAAATTGCAGATCTGAGCACATAGATCTGCTGCTTCGATAGGCTTGCGCAAAACGTCGATCGATTCGACGACGTCTCCACGCTCGTAGTGCGCCATTCCGCCGGCTTAGGAGCAAACGAACGCGGCTCGCATCGTCACCGAAGCTCTGATGACTCGGTCGGTAAGTTCGCGGCAGTTCGCGGCCACGGCCCGCGGAGAAGAGATTCATTGGCATTGGCTGAGGATAGTCCGGCTCAATCGGCCTGATGGCCGCTAGGCTGATCTGAACTACCTGCCGAACCGGTTCCTTGGCCATCCGCTTGTTGGGTGCCCCTTATCAGGGGTGTCAACATAGCAGAACCGGCCTCCAAGTGTCAGCGAAAGAGTAAAGATTATCGGACCGTTCAGCTCGCCGGACG
The DNA here is from genome assembly GCA_963739035.1 of uncultured Acidobacteriota bacterium. Classification (GTDB taxonomy): domain Bacteria; phylum Acidobacteriota; class Vicinamibacteria; order Vicinamibacterales; family SCN-69-37; genus CAVTYZ01. The sequence goes on from CAVTYZ010000019.1 coordinate 171,979, forward strand.
CCTCGAATGCCTAGTGAACTCGCGATTTGCCGCCAGGCACTGGATATCCCGAGGCTAGGCGTGACGGGTCCACCGCGCAATCGGCAGTGAGACCGACGCCAGAAAGAGCGTCGCGCTATTCTCGATAAGGCGTCGGTGGTCTCGTTCGAATGGCTCATTGCTGTAGACAACATACGGCGACGACCTTCCCGTCGATAATGGGGACTGCGGCTGCGTATCGGAGCGGTACTGGAAACGTACGAGCGACCGGACCGAGTTCCAGCGTCGGATCAGAATTCATCACTACCTGAGCGTGAGCGAAGGCCCATCCTGAGATTCGCTCGCCGATCGGCACTCTGATCCCCTCGAATTGCCTGACGCTCCTATTCCAGTTCGATGCGGCAACCACGAGTTCATTCGTTTCGTTGCTCGGGACATAGAGGGTGAGGCTGGAGATCGGCACCATTCGCCGCAGTGTACTTGAAAAGAATCTCGGTCGCGTGCGGCGATATCTTCCGCGCGCGGCAGGTCACGTCTCAACTCGTTGAACTCACGCTCCTCGGCGTTAGTAGCGCTGATTGCGTCAAGCTGATCCGGAATGCACGGGCGCAATTCTTGAGCCATCCGAAGAGGATGCCTTGCGTCGCTCTGCAGCATCCATTTCCTCAAGGTCGTCAAGGATCTTGATGAACTGATCAACGATCCACGGATCGTAGGCGGTTCCGCGGCGATCCTTTAGTACCTGCTCCGCCTGTTGGCGAGTCATTCTGGGCCGATAGGGTCTGTCGGAAGTAAGAGCGTCGTAGCAGTCGACGACTGAAAGGATCCTGGCTCCCAGCGGGATCTCCTGTTCCTTGAGGCCCTTTGGATACCCGGTGCCATCCCAATTTTCGTGGTGGTGTCGGACAATTGGTTCGACGGGATACGGAAAGTCAATGGACTTTAGGATGTCCGCGCCAACGTCCGCGTGAACCTTCATGCGTTCGAACTCGGACGCAGTCAAAGGACCTGGCTTGTTGAGGATGTACTCTGGGACAGCAAGTTTTCCTGTGTCGTGAAGCAGTGCTGCGGCGCGAATCGCCTCAAGCTCTCTCTGAGCTTTAACGCCTAGCGCTTCGGCCAGCGCCATCGTGTAGCGCTGAACTCGGCGGATATGCCCATGAGTCACCTGATCCTTCGCGTCGATCGCGAGGGCAGGGCCTCGATCGTTGAGAGAAAGACTCGGTTGAGTTCATGAATCTTTGCTCTCTCAGCTTCCACATGCTTTAGGGACCACTGGTACGTGAAGTAGATAACCAGCAGCAGCGGAAACACGACACCAATGAAGGTTAGGTCGATGCCATCTGCATTGACGACCAAGAACGCCGCAATCGATCCGCCGGCCGCAAAGTTGACGGAGAGCTTCGCGTAAAACTTGTCCACCAAATCCGGAGTGCCGAAGCTTTTTCCTCGAATGCAACGACAAGCGTGACGAGCCAGCTGCTCAGCAGGAAATGAATCGCAGTGAACAGACCCGAGCAGTAGGATGAACTCGAAGCTGAGTCTGAAGTTCTCGATTGGCCCATCGATTCCCATGAGCCAAGCTGCGCATCCAATGGCAGGAGAGGCGCCGAGAGGTTGAACAGCACCTGCTGCCAACGAAGCCGGCCGTGAACCCAAGCGTGCTAAGTCCAGAGAGCTGCTGCGTCAACAACGAGTAGTACCGCTCCGACCGATGGCCCGTATAAAGTGTTCCTGCGAAAACGAAAAGTCTCAGCTAAATCGAAATGCTGGCATTGACTGACGGCATTTTACTGAAAGCCAGCCACTAATCAGGGTGAAGGCGACCAGCGGGAGCCAATCCTTATGGAGCCGACTGGTTGTCTGAGAAGGTCGACGACGCTAAAAGCGACAGTGAGGAATCCTAGGCAGCGACAGTTAAGAGCGTAGATGTGGGTACGTCTACTGAGCGGCTGACGGGCGGGACTCGCCATAGGAACCTGGAGCCGGGGCCGAAGCTCCCCAGGCTCCTATATATCGGTTCGACCGCACCCCTGGTCTGGGGACTCGGCCCCAACTTCCTACGAGAGTTTCGAAGCTAGACCCAAGCGATGATTCGAAAGTCCGGCATAGCGCCGGACTCCGCTGCGCCTTTCGTGCCAGGCAGGTTCAAGTGAAAAAAGGCCGCGAAACCAGACTGAATCGCGCCGCTCCCATGGACCGGTTACAGATATTACCCGTTGCGACCAGTTCTTAGGTCCAAACAATAATGTGATTCACGGCGTCCCTCCAGATTCTGCGACTACACAGAGAAAGACTGCTCTGCTGACTTATGTCCAGAGAATGATCGGCTTCATGGCTTGGCACCCCAGATGATCCCGTTGGCGGCGGAGCCCTTGGTGGCGCCCCAGATGATCCCGTTGGCGGCGGAGCCCTTGGTGGCGCCCCAGATGATCCCGTTGGCGGCGGAACCCTTGGTGGCGCCCCAGATGATCCCGTTGGCCGCAGAGCCCTTGGTGGCGCCCCAGATGATCCCGTTGGCGGCGGAGCCCTTGGTGGCGCCCCAGATGATCCCGTTGGCGGCGGAGCCCTTGGTGGCGCCCCAGATGATCCCGTTGGCCGCGGAGCCCTTGGTGGCGCCCCAGATGATCCCGTTGGCCGCGGAGCCCTTGGTGGCGCCCCAGATGATCCCGTTGGCGGCGGAGCCCTTGGTGGCGCCCCAGATGATCCCGTTGGCGGCGGAGCCCTTGGTGGCGCCCCAGATGATCCCGTTGGCGGCAGAGCCCTTGGTGGCGCCCCAGATGATCCCGTTGGCGGCGGAGCCCTTGGTGGCGCCCCAGATGATCCCGTTGGCGGAGCAGCCCTTGGTGGCGCCCCAGATGATCCCGTTGGCGGCGGCCGTAGCAGCCCTTGGTGGCGCCCCAGATGATCCCGTTGGCGGCAGAGCCCTTGGTGGCGCCCCAGATCGATCCCGTTGGCGGCGGAGCCCTTGGTGGCGCCCCAGATGATCCCGTTGGCCGCAGAGCCCTTGGTGGCGCCCCAGATGATCCCGTTGGCGGCAGAGCCCTTGGTGGCGCCCCAGATGATCCCGTTGGCCGCGGAGCCCTTGGTGGCGCCCCAGATGATCCCGTTGGCGGCGGAACCCTTGGTGGCGCCCCAGATGATCCCGTTGGCGGCAGAGCCCTTGGTGGCGCCCCAGATGATCCCGTTGGCGGCAGAGCCCTTGGTGGCGCCCCAGATGATCCCGTTGGCGGCGGAGCCCTTGGTGGCGCCCCAGATGATCCCGTTGGCGGCGGAGCCCTTGGTGGCGCCCCAGATGATCCCGTTGGCCGCGGAGCCCTTGGTGGCGCCCCAGATGATCCCGTTGGCGGCGGAGCCCTTGGTGGCGCCCCAGATGATCCCGTTGGCGGCAGAGCCCTTGGTGGCGCCCCAGACGACCCCGTTCCCACTCGGGGTGCGACCGCCAGTCCAGAGCTTGCTGTTAGCCCACACCGAAATGCCGTCGGCCACGACAGTCTTTGCGCCGAGGAACGCGAGCTCACCGGCGTCAACCATCTCGCCGCCAATCAGCACCGACGAGGGCGCGTCGGCGAGGTCGCCAGCTTCAGCCAGCGCCACGGCGAGAGGGACGTTCAGACTGCCTGCGCCTTGTTCGATCAGTCCAAAACCCTCGAGGCGCTGCGCGGTGAACTGGAGGACGAACTTGACTTGCGCCGGCGTCAGCTGCGGGGCGGCCTGAAGGAGCTGAGCGACCGCGCCCGACACCACCGCGGTCGACATGCTCGCGCCGGACATCGTCAGATACGTGCCGCCCGACGCACCGATCACGTGCCGGTCTGACAGGCGATTCCACAGATAGCTGTCAGGTGCCGCCGCGCCGATGATCGCGTTGCCTGGCGCAACCAGATCCGGCTTGAGTTCCCAGGTGGATTCGGCGTCCGGATCTCCCACCGGACCGCGCGAGCTGAAGCTCGCAACCACATCGTCGGACCGCTCCACCGTGCCGCGGGTGTTCACCGCGCCCACGGTCAACGCTCCTGGCGTGTGGCCAGGAGAGACGATGACGCCGACGATCGGCGTGCCGTCGGTGAGCTTCCCGTAGTTGCCGGCGGAGGCGACGACCACGAGCCCTGCGGCGACCGCGCGCTCAACGGCGAGAGCCATCGGCGCGGTCCGGTACGGTTCCTTCGTCGCAAGACCCAGCGACAGATTCACCACGCGCAGCCGATAGCGATCCTTGTTCTTGATCGCCCACTCGAGGGCCAGAACGACATCGGAAACGAGGCCGTAGCCGTCTGCATCCAGCACGCGCAGACTGACAAGCTCAGCGCCAGGCGCCATGCCGATGTAAGCGGCGCCGTTGCTCCCGCGGCTGCCCGCGCCGCTCCCGGCAATCAGGCTGGCGACGTGCGTGCCGTGACCGAACACGTCCGGATTGCCGAGGTTGTCGTTGACAAAGTCGACGCGAAGCTTCACGCGACGATCGACGTCCGGGTGAAGGCCGATACCGGAGTCGATGACGACGACTCCTACGCCCGATCCGACGAGACCGCCGAAGTTCGTGCCATCGGCGCCCTGCCACAGCTGATTGGCGCCAGTCGACTGCGTGCTTACCGCCATCGTGCTGACAACGACATCGTCGCCCGTCAACGAACCGACGTTCGAATCGCCGGCAACGGCTCGCACCTGCGCAGGACTTCCGGAGACAACCGCCCCCATGTCCATGCGCTTGACCACGCGCACGCCGTAGGTCGACGCGATGCGATCGATCTCCGACTGGCGGTCCTTGGACGATGACGTTGACCGACGACGTCGAGGGGTCCGCAAGGCGATCCGTGAGACCGCGGGAGAGGTGAGCTCGCTGAGCAAACACCGATGCCGGCGTAAAGATCAGCGCAGCCAGACCGATAACGAGAATCGGCGCGATCCGGTGGAGTGAGCGACGAGGGAATTCGTTCGTTAGGGTCAAGATCGAGTTTCGGCTCCCGGCTAACAATCCCGTTACGCGGCTTGCACTTCCGTCAGGCACGTCGTGTACCACGGTGACGACTTCCGAAACTTGCTACCCGTTTCGTAACAACTACTTGCCGCTCGATCCTCCACCGCCAGTTCCGTCTTGCTGCTTACGAAACCGTCCGAACCGCTGCGAATTTGGTATTTCGTCGACACACTCACCCCCTGCTGGGTAGCGAGAGGGGGTAATTTGTACACGCTTTAACCCAAAAATGAAAGCGGTATTCATAATCGTAATTAGTCACCCTCAGAAGTGAACAATGACACCCAAAATCGTACGTGTCAGTCACTTAGGGGACTGCAGAGACTAGCCGGCGTCGGCGTCTAGAGTCGCTTAGAGTCTTGTTAATAACAAAATTGTCAGTCTAATGAGAAGGAGATACCCGGTGGCCGCCCGACGCGGCCGGTCGACAATGAAAGAAGGTGAGGTTCGTGCGAGTCGCGCTTGGCGCGGTGGCAGTCTTCGCCGCGATGCTCTCGTATTCCTGGATCTGTCTTCCCGACGTGAGGACGCTCCAGAAGCAGAATCCCGAGGCCACGGCGTTCATGGAGCTTCGCGCGCGCCAGGCCGCTGACGAAGGCAAGCCGTGGCGGCCGGCATGGCGGTGGACGAGCTACAACCGAATCTCACCCGCCCTGAAGCGCGCGGTGATCGTCTCGGAAGACGCCGCGTTCTGGGCACACGACGGCCTCGACCTCGACGAGCTGCGTGTGTCGATCGAGGACAGCGTCCGTCGAGGCGTGGCCCCGCGCGGCGCATCCACCATTACGCAGCAACTCGCGAAGAACCTGTACCTGTCCCCTCGTACAGCCCGCATCGAAAACTCGTGGAGTTGATGATCGCGCGCCGGCTTGAAGCCGAGCTCTCGAAGGTTCGTATTTTCGAGCTGTACTTGAACGTGATCGAGTGGGGAGACGGCGTGTGGGGCGCCGAGGCCGCCTCGCGCCGCTATTTCGGTAAATCTGCGTCAGATCTCACCGTCGAGGAGGCCGCGCTCCTGGCCGGCGCGATCATCAATCCTCGAATCTACAGCCCGGCCCAACCGAATGCGCGGCTCCTGCGCCGGCAGCAGATCATTCTCGAACGGCTGAAACTCTCCTGATCCCGCGCACGCGATCCCTCCAGTACGCCGACGAGAGGTGATCGACGCGCACGACGCCGCCCGATCCCGGCGCGTGCACGAACGATTGGCGATCGATCGCGATTCCGACGTGTGACGGACCCGGTTCGGTCGTGTCAAAGAAAATCAGGTCGCCAGGCTCGAGGTCCCTGGCATCGACCTTCGCGCCGACGCCGAACTGCTCCGCAACCGTTCGCGGCATCTGAATGCGAGCGGCACGAAACACGTGACGCACGAGACCGCTGCAATCGAAGCCCGTTTCAGGCCGATCGCCGCCCAGCAGATACGGCGTCCCGCGCAGGGCGAGCGCGTTCTCGACCACCTCGCGCGGTGCCGCGGCCGACGGGCCGTGGCTGGTGCGTCCGGGGAATGGCGCCGGCTTCACCGTGCCCGTGGCCGTCGCGCACCCGGCCGCAACCACCACGAGCCACAGAACCGCCGCGGCTCGCGACAGAGCGCCGATGGCCATGCCCGGGCTATCGGTGCGGCGAGACGGAGACGCCAGCCGAAGGTCGCCGATGCTCATAAATCACTGAAACCATTAGTGTTATCTCGGTCGTTTCTTGACAACCTTTCGGGAAACTCGCCACAATGGCTCGGGCCATGGAACAGACGCTGCTCCTCAACGCGACGTACGAGCCGCTGCGCGTCGTGCACTGGCAGAAGGCGATTACGCTCTGGGCCCAGGGCAAGGTCGAGATCGTCGCCCACTACGAGCGCGAGATCCGTTCGGTCAGCTTCAGTATCAAGCTTCCGTCGGTGATCCGGCTCCTGCGACGTATCCGGATTCGAAAGACCGTCGAGTACGTTCCGTTTTCGCGGGCCAACATCTACGCGCGAGACCACCACGCCTGCCAATACTGTGGCCACGGGTTTCCCACGAGCGAATTGACGTTCGACCATGTGATTCCTGTCGCGCAGGGCGGCCGGAAGGACTGGGAAAACATCGTCAGCTGCTGCATCACGTGCAATCGTCGAAAGGGTGGCCGCACGCCGGAGCAGGCGGGCATGCACCTCATCCGCACGCCCAGGCGTCCGGACAAGGCACCCGCGCTACGAGTGACCTTTGGTCTACGCAACGCGCCAGAGAGCTGGCGCGATTACGTCTACTGGAACGTCGAGCTCGACGACGCGTAGCTTCCGCCCGCTCATGAAGGCGTCGGTCGTTCCATGACTGTTGCCGTCCACCCGCGCTGGGCCGCACCAGGGGGTCGCGTCCTCCTGTCGTCGGAATGGACCTTGCCCGCTGACGGTCCGCCACGCGTGGCCGTGGGCGACCACGACGCGCACGTGGTCGCGGCGTCCCGCAGCCAGCTCCGCTTCATCGTGCCTGCGGCCGCCGAAGGCGGAACGATGGCGGTCACGGTTGGCCACGGTCCCGACGCGGCCTCGTCGATCGAAATCGCGCGCTCGCTCACGACAGGACTGCATCAAGTCGACAACCCGGCGTTCGACGGCCTTGGCCGGCTCTATGCCACGCAGAGTGGCGGGCCCGGCACGAAAGTGCCGGCACCGTTGTATCGCGTGACTCGCGACGGTATCCGCGAACCGGTCGCCGTCGAAATCGCCAACCCGACATCGCTCGCGCTCGGACCGGATGGAGCGCTGTACGTGTCAAGCCGGTTCGAGGGCACCGTCTATCGCGTGATGACCGACGACCGAGTCGAAGTTCACGCGAGCGAGCTCGGCGTACCGACCGGGCTGGCGTTCGGTGGAGACGGCGTCGCTCTATGTCGGCGATCGTTCCGGGTCGGTCTTTCGTGTGTCGGCGACCAAACAGGTCGAGACGTTCGCGTCGCTTCCGGCCAGTGTCGCTGCGTTTCACCTCGCGTTCGGGCCGGACGACTGTCTGTATCTGACTGCTCCCACGCTGGCGTCGCGGGACGCGATCTATCGCATCACGCCCGATCGACTGGTGGACGTCGTCTACGAGGGCTTCGGAAGGCCGCAGGGCCTGGCGTTCGATTCGAATGGCGACCTGTACGTGGCCGAAGCCGCGGCCGGAACGGCTGGCCTGTACCGCCTCAAACTCGGGAACGATGGCCGACGTCCGACGGTGGAGCTCGTGGCGGCGGTTCCTGCGATCATCGGCGTCACGTTCGACCCTGACGGCGGCGTCGTGATGGCGTCGAACGACACGATTTGGCGGTTGGACGTTGACCGGCGGCCGTACTGGCCGGTTCGCACCAGCTGACGATGAGCTGGCTCCGTATCAAGCCCATCGGGGCCATCGTTGCCGAGATCGGTAGCGGTCCGACCAGCCTCAAACGGGTGCTCGGTGCCGGCGACCTCATCATGTTGTCGATCGGCGCGGTGATCGGCGCCGGCATCTTCTCGTCCATCGGCACGGCTGCCGCCGGTGAGACCCTTCCGAACGGCGACGTCGTCCGCTACGGCGCGGGTCCCGCGCTTGTCGTCTCATTCCTGCTGCTCGGGGTGGTCTGCGGTCTCGCCGCGCTCTGTTACGCAGAACTCGCCTCGATGATTCCGCAGGCCGGAAGCGCCTACGCGTACTCGTACGCGACGCTCGGCGAGTTCGTCGCGTGGATCATCGGCTGGGACTTGATCCTCGAGTACGCCGTCGGCAACATCGCGGTCGCGATCGCCTGGAGCGGCTATCTCACGTCGTTGCTGTCAGGCTTCGGAATCAACCTGCCCGACTGGCTCACGCACGGCTATCGCACCGCGCTCCTCAGCGCGAATCCCGCCGTCCACGGCCTTCTCGAGACCGCGCCGCGCATCGCCGGCGTTCCCGTCCTGCTCAACGTGCCGGCGGCGCTCGTCGTGCTGGGCGTGACGTGGCTGCTCTACCTGGGGGTGCGCGAAAGCGCGCAGGCCAACCGGGTCATGGTGATCGTGAAGCTCGCCGTGCTGACGCTCTTCGTGGTGCTGGGCGCCTGGCACGTCGATCCGGCCAACTATCAGCCGTTCGCGCCGAATGGCTGGACTGGCATTCACCAGGGCGCCGCGATCGTGTTCTTCGCGTACATCGGGTTCGACGCGATCTCGACGGCGGCCGAGGAGACGCGCGATCCGCAACGCAACATGCCGATCGGCATCCTGGGCGGTTTGCTCATCTGCACCCTCATCTACATCGTCGTCGGCATCGTGGCGACTGGGCTCGTGCCCGTACCAGCAGTTGCGCGCGTCCGATCCGCTGGCGCGCGCGCTGGAGGTCGCCGGTCTGCCGATCGCGAGCGTGATCGTCGCGTTTGGCGCGGTCGTGTCGCTGACGGCGGTACTGCTGGTGTTCCAGTACGGGCAGCCTCGAATTCTGTATGCCATGGCGCGTGACGGCTTGCTGCCGGAGTGGGCCTCGCGCGTGCATCCGCGCTATCGGACGCCGCACGTCACGACGCTTCTGACCGGGCTCGTCGTGGCGGCCGGCAGTCTCGTGGCCGACGAGAACGAGATCTACGACCTGACGAACATCGGGACACTCGCCGCGTTCGCGATCGTCTGTATCGGCGTGCTGGTGTTGCGCGTCGCGCAGCCCAATCTGCGCCGGCCGTTTCGCGTGCCGTTCATCTGGCCGGTCAGCCTCCTGGGGGCCGCGGCATGCCTGTACACCATGAAGGGCTTGCCGACGACGGCATGGGAGCGATTCGGGATCTGGCTGGTCGCGGGCTCGTGATCTATTTCGCCTACGGATATCGCCGCAGCAAGCTCCGCCCCACGGTCTAGCGGCGCAGCCCGCCAGAGCACGGGCCAAGCCCCCCGCAGTAGAATTGAAAGGTTGAGGCGCCCTCGGGCGACCGCACCTACTGCAATGGCTCACGGATGGATCGCCGTTCGCGGCGCGCGGGTTCACAATCTCCGGAATATCGACGTCGATGTGCCACGCGACCGCCTGGTCGTGATCACTGGACTGTCGGGCTCGGGCAAGTCCTCGCTGGCCTTCGACACGATCTACGCGGAAGGGCAGCGTCGCTACGTCGAGTCCCTGTCGGCCTATGCCCGGCAATTCCTCGAGCAGATGGAGAAGCCGGACGTCGATCTGATTGACGGCCTGTCGCCCGCCATCTCGATCGAGCAGAAGACGACGGCATCGAATCCACGATCGACGGTCGGGACGGTCACCGAAATCTACGACTACCTGCGCCTGCTCTTCGCCAATATCGGCGTGCCCCATTGTCCGAACTGCGACCGCGAAATCTCGTCGCAGTCGCTCGAGCGGATCATGGACATGGTGATGCTCTATCCGCCGGACGAGCGCATCAACGTGCTGGCGCCGATCGTGCGCGGCCGGAAGGGCGAGTTCAAGCGCGAACTGGCGGCGGTGCGCGCACGCGGGTTCACCCGCGCCCGCATCGATGGCCGCTTCATGACGCTGGACGAAGACATCCAGCTCGATCGGCGGCGCAACCATACGATCGACGTGCTCATCGATCGGCTGATTGTGAAGGGTGGCATCGAGCGACGGCTTGCCGACGCCATCGAAATGGCGCTGAAGCTCGCCGACGACATCGTCGTCATCAACACACTCGAAGGTGGCGATCGGCTGTTCTCCCGGCGTTTGGCGTGTCCGTCGTGCGGGATCAGCATTCCGGAGATGACACCCCGCGCGTTCTCGTTCAATTCCCCGCACGGCGCATGTCCCGAATGCCAGGGACTCGGCGAGGTGTTCGACGTGGATCCGGCGCGCGTCGTGCCCGACGAATCGCGGTCGCTGGCTGACGGGGCCGTGATGCCCTGGCGCAGCGGCGACACCCGGCTGATTGCCGAGATGCTCGAGGGATTGCAACGAACGTTCGCGATCGACCCGGCGGTGCCGTTCGCCAAGCTGCCCAGGAAGCTGCGCGACATCGTCCTCCACGGCGCGCCGGGACGCCGGCATGCTGCGGGGAGCCGAAAGAGCCGCCCGCCGAAGGACCCGTTCGGAACGGACTTCGAAGGCGTCCTCCCGAACCTTCGGCGCCGTTTCGACGAAGGGACATGGACGGATCAAGAGGCGCTGGAGCGCTACCGTGCCCTGCAGCCATGTCCGGCGTGTTCCGGCGATCGGTTGACGGCCGAGAGCCGCGCGGTCCGGGTGAAGGGACGACGGCTGTCTGACTATGTGCGGCTGCCGATCGTTCGAGTCCTGCCGGTCTTCGAGACGCTGGAACTCACGGAGCGCGAACACCTGATCGCGAGTCGCGTGCTGCGGGAGATTCGCGACCGGCTCCGCTTTCTCGTGGATGTTGGCGTCGGTTACCTGGCGCTGGGGCGTGGCGCGGCCACGCTCTCGGGCGGGGAGGGGCAGCGGATCCGCCTGGCGACGCAGATTGGGTCGCAGCTCACGGGCGTGCTGTACGTGCTGGACGAGCCGTCGATCGGATTGCATCAGCGCGACAACCGCCAGCTGCTCGCGACGTTGTGCCGCCTTCGAAATCTCGGCAACACCGTGCTCGTCGTCGAGCATGACGAAGAGACGGTGCGAACGGCCGACTACCTGGTGGATCTCGGCCCGGGCGCGGGTGAGCATGGTGGCGTCGTGATGTTCCAGGGACCACCGCAGCAACTCATTGCGGCGCCGGGCGAGTCGCTCACCGGCCAATATCTCTGCGGGCGCGCGGCGGATCGCGACCCCTGACTCGCGCCGATCGCCCGCCCGTGGGGAACTCGTCGTGCGCGGTGGCCGGGCGAACAACCTCAAGAACATCGACGTCGCATTTCCGCTCGGCACGCTCATCGCCGTGACTGGTGTCAGCGGGTCGGGCAAGTCCACGCTGGTCAACGAGATTCTCTATCGCTCACTCGCGCGCGAGTTGTATCGCGCCGCCGACGAGCCGGGCGCCCACACGGCGATCGACGGCACCGGCCTCGTGGACAAGGTGATTCAGATCGATCAGGCGCCGATCGGCCGCACGCCGCGGTCCAACCCGGCGACGTACACGGGACTCTTCACGTTCATTCGCGAGCTCTTCGCGATGCTTCCCGAGGCGCGGGCGCGTGGCTACAAGGCCGGCCGGTTTTCATTCAACGTCAAGGGCGGCCGATGCGAGACGTGCCAGGGCGACGGCGTGATCGCGATCGAGATGCACTTCCTGCCCAACGTGTACGTCACCTGCGAAGAATGCAAGGGCCGGCGCTACAACCGCGAGACGCTGGAGATCAAATACCGCGGCAAGTCGATCGCAGAAATGCTGGAGCTGACCGTCGATCAGGCGCTGCCGCTCGTCGAGAACTTTCCGCCGATCGCCTGGAAACTCCGGACGCTGCAGGATGTCGGTCTGGGCTACATCAAGCTGGGGCAATCCGCGACCACGCTGTCCGGTGGTGAAGCGCAACGCGTGAAACTGAGCCGCGAGCTGGCGCGGCGGGGCACCGGACGGACCCTCTACATCCTCGATGAGCCGACGACCGGCCTGCACTTCGAGGACGTGCGCAAGCTGCTCGATGTGCTCGGGAAGCTCGTGGACCAGGGCAATACCATCGTGGTGATCGAACACAACATCGATGTGATCAAATCCGCGGACTGGGTCATCGATCTCGGTCCGGAAGGCGGGGAGGCCGGTGGACGGATTGTTGCAGCCGGTCCGCCTGAAGTGATCGCGAGGGCGACGGAATCGGCGACGGCGCCATTTCTTGCGAGGGCACTGGGGCTCGCAGGGTCCAGCCAGGCGGCAGCATCCTGACACCCTGTGGTTGAACTGACACGGCTCTTGCGAGGAATTGTGGCCAGCGTGACACAGTTTCGCGGAATGGACAGGCAACATTGTTCTTGACCAGCACCGTGACAGTCCGTGTAAATTATCGGCGGCATGAGAGTTACGCGACTCCGCCGCCGGCGGCGCTCCGTTGGCAACCCGCTTGCTTAGAGACCTGCCGGTAAACTGGATGGCCGTCACCGCACAGCGCACGCTTCGTCGAACCGTTCCTTGCGCCGGCATCGGCCTTCACTCGGGCCAGAAAGTCACGCTCTCCCTCAAACCCGCGCCTGCCGACCACGGCATTCGCTTCCGCCGCGTCGATCTCGGCGGCGTCGAGATTCCCGCCCGCGTGTCGCATCTTGGCGGCGGACAGCAATTGCAGACGGGGTTGATGTCGGACAAGGCATCGGTGGAAACCGTCGAGCATCTACTCGCGGCGCTTCGCAGCCTCGGCATCGACAACGTGCTCGTCGAGTTGAATCACTTCGAAGTGCCGATCATGGACGGCAGCTCGGCGCCCTGGGTGTACCTGATTCAGGACGCCGGCATCCGTGAGCTGACCGCGCCGCGACGAACCATCGAAGTGTTGAAGCCGATTCAGGTGCAGCACGGCGACAAGCGCATCGCGCTCTATCCGGCGGAAGGCTTCAGAATCACCTACACGATCAGCTTCGACCACCCGCTCCTTCGCCACCAGCAGAAGACCATCGAGCTCAGCGAGGCCGTGTTCATCGACGAGATCGCGCCGGCACGCACCTTCGGGTTTCTGAAGGAAGTGGAAATGTTGCGGCAGCGTGGCCTCGCGCTCGGCGGCTCACTCGAGAACGCGATTGTGCTCGGCGAGACCGGCGTGCTCAACCCGCTTCGCTTCGAGGACGAGTTCGTCCGCCACAAGATTCTTGACGTGATTGGCGACCTGGCTCTGGTGGGCCATCCCATCCAGGGGCATCTGGTCGTGCACCGCGGCGGTCACGCGCTGCACACGGCGTTTGCGTCAGAGCTCGTGCGTCAGCGCGACGCCTGGCGATTTGCCGAGGATGCGGCGCCCGTGGCCGACGCGCGCGGCCGTGCCGCCGCCGCCGTGCCGCACGTGTCTCACTAGATTCCGCGGGGCGCCCCGCCGTTCTACCGTTCCAAGTCCGCCGGCCGGCTCGCCCGGGCCACGATCTTCAGCATCCGATCGTTCTCGTACCGGTTGAAGCTCATGAACAGGCTTTCCTTCAAGTAGGCCCGCAGCTCCTCATCGTTGAGCTGGGCGATGACGTGGTGGATCTCGCGCTCCACGTCCTCGAATCCGTACTCGAGGACCTGTCGCCGTGCGAGGTCGCGAGAGATGGTTTCGAGGACGGCGAGGACATCGCCGTCGAGCTCGATACGAGTGCCGGCCATGGTCGTGATTACCCGCATGACTAGGCTCCGAAACTCTTGAGGGCCGAGGCCTGATCGGCGTGGACCTCCAGGAAGTTGTGCGCGCCGGTCATCGTCAACATCGTCTCAACGCGCTTCTGGACGCCGGCCAGCTTGAGCGTGCCGCCCGCGGCCGTCGCCTGGCGGTAGAGGTCCATGAGACAGCCAATCGCGGCACTGTCCACGTAGCCGATGTTCGAGATATCCAGGACGAGACGTTTCTGCCCGCCGCCGATGAGGTTGGTCGCCGTGCTCGCGAAGTCCGACAGCATCGGATAGGTCAACCGTGGCTCGTTCAGTCGCAAGACGACGACGGAGCCGATGTGGGACGTGGTGATGTTCATGCGGATCCTCCGCGGGTGGATGGCTCGGACGCCAATCCTCCAGCTTCGAGACGAGTCAGTTGTTTGGCAAGCTCCAGTCGGCCGCGGTTGATTCGCGACTTCACGGTGCCTTCGGGCAAGTGCAGGCGATCGGCGATTTCCTGATACGAGAACTCCTGGAGATCGCGCAGGACCACGGCCTCGCGGAGCGCCGGCGGCAATGCGGCCAGCGCCGTGCGAATTTGATCGCGCAACGCGCTCAACTCGAGCTGGCCGTGCGGTCCGCGCCCTGGCGAGACGGGCGTGAGCCCCGACGGGTCGACGTCGCGGGCCATCGTCTCGCGTTCCTTGCGGACGCTCCGGTAGTGATCGATGCAGAGATTGCGGCTGATGCTGATCAGCCATGTTTGAAAGTTGGCCCGTCGATCGAACGTGCCGAGGGCCTTGAAGATCTTGAGGAAGATGTCCTGTGCCAAATCCTCGGCCTCATCGTGGCGGCCGACAAACCTGTACGCGATGTTGAAGACCTTGCGCCAGTGCTGCTGGACGATCTGGCCCCACGCGACCTGATCGCCCGCGAGGCACCGCTCGATCAGTTCGTCGGTACTCGGGGCCGACGCGACGGGCGGGTCCTGCGACATGGAATGGGAATCCGTTTGAGGGACGTCACGGATCATAGCAAAGCCATCGACTTCGCTCAGAACAGGCCGGCGGACACATGCGGGATACAATGAGCGGTCCTGTGACCGGTTTTTTCCGCAGCCATGGCGTGCTGACCGCGGACGGCGTGGACCTTGCCGGCATTGCGCGGCAGGTCGGGACTCCGACGCATGTCTACAGCGGCCCGCACATCGACGCCCGCTTTCGCGAGCTCGATGCCGCATTTTCGCCGGTGCCGCATCGGTTGCACTATGCCATCAAGGCCAACGCGACACTCGATGTCGTGCGGCGCCTCCGGCGGCTCGGAGCCGGAGCCGACGCCAACTCCGGCGGCGAGATCGAGGTCGCGCTCCGCGCGGGCTTCGAGCCCGACGACATCGTATTCACCGGCGTGGGAAAGACGGATGCCGAGCTCGAACGCGCAGTCGGCCTGGGAGTTCGCGCGATCAACGCCGAGTCGCTCGGCGAATTGACGAGAATTGCCGCCATCGCTGCCGCGCAGGGCCCGCACGGCAAAGAGGCGCGCGTCGCCATCCGGATCAACCCGGACGTTGACGCCGGCAGCCACCCGCACATTTCCACCGGCTCGCACGGCACGAAGTTCGGCGTCTCGATCGCCCACGCGCGAGCGATGATCCAGCGTGTCGTCAGCCTCCCACGCCTGCGGCTCGTCGGGCTCCACGTGCACATCGGATCGCAAGTGGTCCAGACCGAGCCGTTGGCGCGTGCCGCCGACGCGGTGGCCGGCTTCGCGCGCGATCTCGCGGCGCACGGTGTCGCCGTCGAGCACATCGATCTGGGCGGCGGTCTCGGCATTCAATACCAGCCCGAACAGACGGTGGTGTCGCCAACCGAATACGCCGAGGCCGTGCTTCCCGCCGTGCGCCGGTCCGGGTTGATGCTGCTGCTCGAGCCGGGCCGGTGGATCGTCGGTCCGAGCGGCGCGCTGCTGACGACCGTGGTGGACGTGAAAGAGCGTCCGGGCGGGGGATGGTTCGTGATCGTCGATGCCGGAATGACGGAGCTGATTCGTCCCGCGCTGTACGGCGCGTGGCACGGCATCGAACCGGTCGGTCCGCCGCGCGCGGGGCGCATTCAGGCGGACATCGTCGGGCCGGTGTGCGAGACGAGCGACACGCTTGCCGTCAACCGCGAGGTTCCCGAGGTCGAGGTCGGGGACCTGCTGGCGATCCGCGACACGGGGGCGTACGGCGCGATCATGGCGTCGAACTACAATCGACGGCCGATGGCCGCCGAGGTCATGGTGGACGCCGGCGGGTGCCGGACGATCCGCAGGCGGCAGACAATCGACGACATGCTGCAGTGGGATGTCTGATGCTCATTGCCTTTGAAGGCCTCGATCAGAGCGGCAAGGAAACTCAGGCGCGTCACCTGCGCGCGCGACTCGAGCAAGAGGGGCGCAAAGTGCGGTCCGCATCGTTCCCCGACTACGAGACCCCCGTGGGCATCGAGTTGAGGAAGGCGCTCGCGGGGGAGCGTGATTTCGCGCCCGAAGTCATGCAGCTTCTCTATGTCGCGAACCGGTTCGAGTACAAGCCGCGGCTCGAATCGTGGCTGGCCGCCGGCGATATCGTCGTGTGCGATCGCTACCGGGCGTCGAGCGTGGCCTACGGGGAATCGCAGGGGCTCGACGCGGCGTGGCTCGAGGACATCCAACGCTTTCTCCCGGCCGCGCACATGACCGTGCTTCTCGATATCGCGCCCGAGACCGCCGTCGCGCGGAAAGCCACCGGCCGCGATCGCTACGAGCGGGACCTCGGACTGCTCGCGCGCGTGCGCGAGAGCTACCGCCGCCAGGCCGGGCTCTACGGCTGGGCCATCATCGACGCGGAGCAGTCACGAGACGCAGTCCGCCAGGCCGTGGAGCAGGCCGTGTGGCCACGGCTCGCGCGGCTGTCAGCGCCCGAACGTTCCTGACGCCTGCGGCCACCAGCACGCCGCTGCACGCATCGAGCGTCGCCCCGGTCGTCATCACGTCGTCTACGAGCACGACGGTGCGATCGCGCAGGCGAGACACCCACCACGGATTCAACAGTCCGAACGCCGGCCCGAACGTGAAGGCGCCGCCAACATTGAGGCCTCGCTGCCGCGCGGGCAGCGAGGCCTGAGGCGGCCCGTGACGCGAGCGTCGAAGCACCCGCCAGACCGGAAGTCCCAGGTGGACCGCGAGGTCGTCAGCCTGATTGAACCCGCGGCGAAGCGTGCGCCACGGATGGAGCGGCACCGGGACCACCGCGTCGGCGCCAGTGAGCACCTCGGCCCCGGCGCCCTCCATGAGTCGCGCGAGCGGCTTCGCAAGTGGACGGCGGTGGCCGTACTTGAAGGCGTGAATCACGTTGCGCAACGAGCCGTCGTACCGTCCGGCGCTCCGTGCCATCGTGAATTGCGGCGGGTTCAGAGCGCACCGTGGACAGATCGAGGAACCGGGTTTCTCGAGATCGAGAAACCCCGTTCGGTCGCCGGCCGGCAGCGCATCGCCGCAAATGACGCACAGCGGTGGCGTGATGTGGACGACGGCGCGCCAGCACGCGTCGCAGACTGCGCCAGCGAGCGGCCGTTCAAGCACGTTGTCGCAGCCCGCGCATGACGGCGCCAGAAACGTGCGCACGAGGCCATTCGCGGCCGCCGACCACAGCACCACACGGACATGGATGTGCAAGGCCGCTGCCAGCGGATGCTCCAGGGCGTTCGACGTGATGTCAGTCGGCTGGTGAAAAACGCGCAACGTGCTCGCGCGCGATCTACGCGGAAACTTCCACGCGTTCCGCGTCACCCCAGAGGCGCTCGAGGCCGTAGAACTCCCGAGTGCGCGGCGTGAAGATGTGCACGATGAAGTCGAAGTAGTCGATCAGGATCCACTCGGATCGTCCGAGGCCCTCCACCAGCGCGGGCTTCGTTCCCTGTCGGGCCAGCGACGCTTGAACCGCTTCGGCGATCGCTTCGATCTGGCGCGCGTTCCCCCCGTGCAAATCACGAAGAAGTCCGTGAAGGCAGACGCCTTCCGTAGATCCAGGACGACGATGTCCATGGCCTTCTTCTCGAGGGCGGCGGTAATCGCGAGCGTGAGCTCGGTGGAGAGGGGAGATGCGTTTCGAACGCTTACGAGGCCGGCGTGGCGGTGTCTTCATGCGGCTCCTTGCCTGACTCATTTCCTTCCGGAGAATGCTGGTACAACCCGTGCCGCGCGATGTAGTCGGCGACCGCGGGCGGCAACAACCCCTCGATCGACGCGCCCCTGGCCATGGCCGCGCGGACGTCCGTGGACGACACCGCCGAGGTGGGAGCGTCTACTAACAAGATACTCGCTTGCCTGGCCGCCGTAGCTTCAGCGAAGGCTGGCCTGCCCGCCGACTTGTCTGCCGAAGCCTTGGCGGAGGCGGAAGCTTCAGCGGAGGCGGGCCGCCGCGCGGAGGCCTCCATCATGCGTCCGGCAAGCGCCGGCACGTGCCGCCTCAACTCGGACACGGGCATTCCCGGCCGCGAAACCACGGCGAAGTCACACCGGTCGAGCACGCGCGGGTAGTCCTTCCAGGTCTCGATGTCGCGAAACGCGTCCGCGCCAATCACGAAGCAGAAGGTTCTGAGGTCCCAGCCGCGCGACTCGACCCGATCGAGTGTCGCGGCCGTATAGGAGGGGCCGCTGGTTTCCATTTCAAGGTCGGAGACCAGTACGCCGGGTTCCCCCTGAGCGGCGAGCGCAACCATGGCGAACCGGTGCGCGGCCGATGCCTGCGGCGGCCGGCGGTGGGGCGGCATGCGCGCGGGCACGAGCCAGACGACGTCGAGATCGAGCGCCTGGCGGGCCGCGCGCACCACGTCGAGATGGCCGACATGAACCGGGTCGAACGTCCCGCCAAACAGGCCGACCCTCATGTGTGCAAGGGCGTTTCGTGAGCAGCCTGGCTGATATTGCGCCACATCGCTTCGAGCAGCGGTGCCATGCCCTCGCCCGTCACCGCGGACACCGGAAACAGCGGGATGCCGCGCTCGGACAAGTGCTCGCGCAGACGTTCCAGACGCGACGGGTCGTCCATCGCGTCAATCTTATTGGCCGCCGCGATCTGTGGCTTGGCCGCGAGCGGCACCGTGCCGTCGTCATCGCTCACGAAGTGGTCGAGCTCGCGCGTGATGACCTCAAAGTCGTCGACCGGGTCGCGTCCCGTCGCCGAGGAGATGTCGATCACGTGCACGAGCACTTTCGTGCGCTCCAGGTGCGCGAGGAACTTCGTGCCGAGACCGTGCCCTTCGTGCGCGCCCTCGATGAGCCCGGGCACATCAGCCACGACGAACGATCGATCGTCGCTGAGTGTCACGACCCCAAGATTTGGCGTGAGCGTCGTGAACGGGTAGTCCGCGATCTTCGGACGCGCGGCAGAGATGCGCGCGATCATCGTGCTCTTGCCGGCGTTCGGAAATCCGACGAGCCCGACGTCCGCCAGCAGCTTGAGCCGCAGCCGCAACCGCCGCGCTTCGCCAGGCGCGCCGTTCTCGGTCCGCCTCGGCGCGCGATTCGTGGACGTCGCAAACGCCGCGTTGCCCCGGCCGCCGCGGCCACCCCGTGCGACGAGCACCTGCTCGCCCATCGTGGTCAGGTCCGCCAGCGGCACGATCGCGTCGCCGCCCAGCTCGTACGCGACCGTGCCTGGTGGTACTTCGAGGATGAGATCAGCACCGTCGCTGCCGGTGCAGTTCGATCCCTCCCGTGCCGGCCACGCTCCGCTTTGAACTCGGGATGGAACCGGTAGGTGACGAGCGTGTTCTGGTGTGGACTGGCGACGAGGAAGACCGAGCCGCCTCGGCCGCCGTCACCGCCGCTGGGACCGCCGCGCGGTACCCGCATTTCGCGGCGAAAGGCCATACAGCCGTTGCCCCCGTCGCCGGCCTGGATGTGAATGTCGACTTCGTCGACGAACATGGAAACTGGCTTGGGGCCTGCGGCTTGGGGCTTGAGACGCTAGGAGAAACTCAGAAGCTCAGGCGTTGCCGCACGCCTCAAGCCGCAAGCCTCAAGCCTTGTCTGCCGGCTCGATGCTGATCACGCGCCCGTGCGCGCCGTGATCCGAGAACTTCACGCGGCCGGTCACCTTCGCAAAGAGGGTGTCGTCCTTCCCGCGGCCGACGTTGAGGCCCGGACGGAAACGGCGACCGCGCTGGCGCACCAGAATCGATCCACCCGGCACGAGGTTGCCGTCGAACCGCTTGACGCCGAGACGCTGCGAGTTGCTGTCGCGGCCGTTTCGAGAACTGCCCTGACCTTTTTTATGAGCCATGACCGACCTGTATCGCCTTCACGCGAACGCGTGTCTGCAGCGACCGATGTCCGATGGTCTTACGGTACTGCTTGCGCCGCTTCATCTTGAAGACGCGAATCTTCTTGCCCTTGCTCTGGGCCTCGACCACGCCCGTCACGGACGCACCGGCCACGTACGGTGTGCCGGTCATGATGTCGCCGGCCTCGGTCTCGAGGAGCAGCACCTTGTCGAAAGTCACCTCGGCGCCCGGCTCGACATCCAGACGATCGACGATCAGGAGAAGACCGGGCTCGACCTTTTCCTGCCGGCCGCCAGCGTCAACGATTGCGAACATGGTGAGTCGGCTCCCAAAACACTCAGAAACGCACGGCACGCCCTTCGAGCCGTATCGGAACCTCCAAGGCTAACACCGGTTGGCGGCGCTCGGCAAGAACCCCGCGCCTTGCCGCTGGTTACTTCAGGAGGGTGCGGCTGCCGCGGATCTTCTGCGTGCTCAACGTGTTGAGGACGCTCGGCAGCAGCTTGTCCATCAACTCGAAGTATGACGACAGCGCCGGAGTGTTCTGGCCCGTCGGGTACAGCGCTTCCTCGTGGTAGGTCTCCGAGTAGATCTCGGTGCCGGTCTTGCCGTCGATGAAGACGAACCGGGGCGTCAGGGAAAACCCCTTCAAGTCCGAGTACTGCGGCACCGAGCGATACTGCTCGATGCCCTGCGGATCGACGTACATCTGCGGCCGCGTCACCATGCCGCTCTTGGACACTTCGGTGAAGAGAATCGAGCCCGTCACGATGAGCGGGCTGTCGAACTCCAGCGCCAGCTTCTTCCAGTATTCGGCGTCGCTGAAGATCTGCTCGTAGGACTTGAGGTCGGCCTCGGACTTGATGCGAGGATCGCCCTTGGGGTCCGCCGGCGGAGTGTTCCGGAGCCTGTCCACTTCGTCTGCGAGCGCGATGACATCCGCCTCGATCACGCGCATGTCCTGACGGTTGCGCAATTGGCTTCGAAGCAGTCTCGCCGTTTCGGTGTTCGGATCGATCGTCCGCGTGCCGCCGGCGAGGAATCCCACCACGAGGACACGCTGAAATCGCGTGACATCGATCTTCGCCTGAATCGGAACCTCGACCGGCACTTCGTAGTAGTGCGCGCAGGCTCCCGACGTGAGCGCGAAGGAGAGACTAGCGATCGCGACGACGGTTCTGCCGGTCATAGATTTCTCGGAAAAGATCGTAGTTGTTCCGAATGAAGGTGTTGGCCGGATCGATCTCGAGCGCCTTCTCGTACGCCTTGCGCGCGTCATCGAACCGCCCGAGTTGCTCGTACCCGATGCCGAGGTTGTTCCAGGCTTCCGCGTAGGTCGGATCCAGTTCGACGGCCTGTTGCCAGCGGAACGCGGCTTCGCGCCAGAGTCCACGCTGGGCCACGGCGATGCCGAAATCCACGTGTTCCTTGGCATCGGAACGCTTGTCGGCAAGAACAGGCGTGGCAAAGGCGCCCATCGCGACGACCAGCAAAGATACGAACACCATTCGCAAGTCGCATGCGGTTTCCGCTTCAAATATACCGCCGTACAGTGGGCGGGGCACGGCTTTTTCGCCCGACGGGATGTGGCGGAAACTGCAAGATGGCTGCCGGCCTGCCGCTGCGAAATCTGCACGCCGGTGCGCGAACTGTCGTCCGTGTCGACTTACACGCGCGTGGTACACGGGCTGCACGGGACGTAAGCCGCCGTGCTCGGATCGGGACACCAATCGTCGGCGACGGTGGAAACACTCGTCGCGTTGTCGCTGTTGCGGCTCGGCACGGACACCGCGGTGGCTCGGCTCTTCAACGACCTGAGCCGAGGCGCGACAGACGATGGTCTCGACATGCCGGCGATGGTTCGGCGCATCCTCGACGCGTTCGGCGCCGACACAGAGACACGATTCGCGGACGCGCGCACCCGGGCGCGTGGTGCGTTGGCGAACGCCATGGCGCTTGGCATCGACGTCATTACCATCCTCGACACGACGTATCCAAGCCGTCTCCGAGACATTCCGGATCCACCAATCGCCCTGTGGACACTCGGTCAACTCGATGCCACCGCGGGCGCCGCCGTTGCCGTCGTCGGGTCGCGCCACGCGACCCCGACCGGTCTCGGTGTGTCGCGGCGTCTAAGTGCGGAACTCGCCAGGGCCGGTGTCACCGTCGTCAGTGGACTGGCCCGTGGCATCGACGGCGCCGCCCATCGCGGGGCCCTCGATGCCGCTGGCCGGACCGTGGCTGTTCTTGGGAATGGGCCCGACGTGGCCTACCCGCGAGAGCATCGCGAACTGATGGCGGCCATCCAGACCGTCGGCAGCGTGATCAGCGAGTTTCCGCCCGGCGCCAGGCCCGAACCGCGGTACTTTCCTCTCAGGAATCGCATCATCAGCGGGTTGAGCCTGGCGGTCGTGGTGGTCGAGGCCTCCGAGAAAAGCGGGTCGCTCATCACAGCCCGGGCCGCACTCGAACAGGGCCGTGACGTCCTGGCGGTTCCCGGCAGCGTGGCGTCCGGAACCTATCGGGGTTGCCACGGCCTCATAAAGGATGGGGCCAGACTGGTCGAGACTGTGGACGACATCCTCGAGGAGATCGGGCAGCCTCGTCATCAGCACCCGACCAGGTCGCAGCTCGATAACAGACGTCCTGTCAACGACTTAGACAGGTTTCTGCGGGTGGCGGAGCCGGTCAGCGTGGACGAACTGGCCCTCAGAAGCGGTCGTCCGGCCGCCGAATGCCTGGCCGATCTGACCCTGCTCGAAGTGTCCGGCGTCATCGCACGGACGACGGGCGGAGGTTTTGTGAAGCTTGACGGACCTGCTACCTATATAGGGGGCAGGCCCCCGGCAAGCGGGAAGGATCAGGAATCGTACATGGCGAAGGCTCTCGTGATCGTCGAGTCGCCGGCGAAGGCGAAGACGATTAACAAATACCTGGGGCGCGACTTCAAGGTCGTCGCGTCGATGGGACACGTCCGCGACTTGCCCAAGAGCAAGCTCGGCGTGAACATCGAGGAAGGGTTCCAGCCCGAGTACGTCGTCCTGCCCGACCGCCAGAAGGTCATCAAGGAACTGAAGGAGCTCTCGAAGGACGCGGAACACGTGTACGTCGCGACCGACCCCGACCGCGAAGGCGAGGCCATCGGGTGGCATCTGGCCGAGGAGCTCGGCACCAGTCGCAAGAAGGTCCATCGGTTGATGTTCAACGAGATCACCAAGAAGGCGATTCTCGAGGCCATCAAGCATCCGGGCGAGATCGACATGCGCATGGTGGACGCCCAGCAGGCGCGTCGTGTGCTGGACCGGCTCGTGGGCTACAAGATCAGCCCGATTCTCTGGGACAAGGTGCGACGAGGTCTGAGCGCGGGCCGCGTGCAGTCGGTCGCCCTCAAGCTCATCTGCGACCGCGAGCGCGAGATCGAGGCGTTCGTCGCCGAGGAGTACCTGGCACATTACCGCTCGACTGGCGGGCGCAAATCCACCGGAGTTCGATGCGCGCCTGCTTCGCCGGGGCGATGCGCCGGTGAAGGTCGGGAACGAACGCGGAAGCAAGCGCCATCCTCTCCGACCTCGAGCGCGCGACGTTCACGGTGTCATCGATCGCCACGAAGGAGCGTCGGCGCCAGGCGGTACCGCCATTCATCACGAGCAAGCTGCAGCAGGCGTCACGCTTCCCGGTCAAGAAGACGATGATGGTGGCGCAGCAGCTGTACGAAGGGATTCAGCTGCCGAACGAAGAAGCGCCGGTCGGTCTCATTACCTACATGCGAACCGACTCGGTCCGCGTGGCCGATCAGGCGCTCGATGAGGTGCGCGGTCACATCGGTCAGCAGTACGGAGCTGACTACGTTCCGGAACAGGCCAATCGGTTCAAGGTCAAGGCCAACGCGCAGGACGCGCACGAAGCCATTCGCCCGACGTCGATGGCCTATCATCCGGACGTCGTTCGCGCGCAGTTGACGCCGGATCAGTACTACCTCTATCGCCTGATCTGGAACCGGTTCGTGGCCTCGCAGATGGCGCCGGCGATCTTCGACGACACCACGGTGGACATCACCGCCGCCGACTACCTGTTCCGCGCGAAAGGCTCCGTTCCGAAGTTCGCCGGGTGGCTCGCCGTCTACCAGGGCACGGGCGAGGCGGACGAGAGCGAGCGGACGGAGCAGAAGGCCGCGGCGCCCGGCAGCGCTGCCAGCGACTCGGAAGACGATGCCGCGACGGGCGTCCTGCCGCTGCTGACCGAGGGCGAACGCCTGGACGTCAGGGCGATTACGCCCGAGCAGAAGTTCACGCAGCCGCCTCCTCGCTTCAACGAAGGCTCGCTCGTGAAGGCGCTCGAAGAGAACGGCATCGGCCGACCGAGCACGTACGCGTCCATCATCAGCGTGCTGCAGGCGCGCGATTACGTCATCAAGAACGATGGGCGCTTCCGCCCGACAATTCTTGGCCGGCGTCTCGTCGATCGGCTCCTGCACCCGGCGTTCGACGACATTCTCGACGTGGAGTACACGGCGCGAATGGAAGACCGCCTGGACGAGATCGAGAAGGGCAAGGCGGACTACGAAGAGACCTTGTCCACCTTCTACAAGAGCTTCAAGAAGGACCTGAAGCGCGCCGAGAAGGAGATGCCGAACTTCAAGGAGGGGCAGCCCACCGGGCAGGCCTGCGACAAGTGCGGCGAGGGCGAGATGGTGGAGAAGGCCGGCAAGTTCGGCATTTTCCTCGCCTGCAGTCGCTATCCCGACTGCGACAACACGAAGGAGCTCGAGCCGGCCGAGGCCGCGACCGACGAGCTGGATGAAACCTGTGAGAACTGCGGCCGGCCGATGGTCGCCAAGCGAGGGCGCTTCGGGATGTTCCTGGCGTGCACCGGGTACCCCGAGTGCAAGACGACGCGGAAGATCATCGCGACGAAGCAGGGCGTCGCGGCCGCGAAACCGGACCAGATCCTCGACGAGAAGTGCCCGAACTGCGGCAAGAACCTGGTCATCAAGCAGGGCCGCTTCGGTGAGTTCACGGCGTGCACCGGATATCCCGAATGTAAGTACGTGAAGCAGAAGTCGACGGGCGTCGTCTGTCCGAAGGACGGCGGGGACGTCGTGGAGCGCAAGTCACGGCGCGGCAAGGTGTTCTACGGATGCGCCAATTATCCGAAGTGCGACTTCACCCTCTGGAACAAGCCGGTTCTCGAGCCGTGCCCGAAGTGCGGGTGGAAATTTCTCACCGAGAAGATCACGAAACGTCACGGCCGGCAGCTCATCTGCGCCAACGAAGACTGCGATTTCGTGCAGGCCGCCGAGCTTGAAGAGGCGACGGTCGGCGCGTAGAGTCCGAACCATCAATGGCCAGACGGCGACTCGTCGCGGCGTTCGTGCTGGTGGCGAGCGGTCTCGTCGTTGTCGACGGGCTCGTCGCGGCCCGTCAGGGCGAGCCGGCGCCAGCGCCTGGGCCGGCGACGCCGCTGTTTGACGGGAAGACGTTGACCGGCTGGGAAGGCAACTCGGCGATCTGGCGCGTCGAGGACGGCGCGCTCACCGGTGGGTCGCTGACCGAGACCGTCAAGGTCAACGAGTTTCTTGCCACGACGCGTCAGTTCTCGGACTTCATCGTGCGATTCCAAATCAAACTGACAGGCCAGGAAGGCTTCATCAACTCCGGATTCCAGATTCGATCCCAACGCGTACCGAACTCCTCGGAGATGTCCGGGTATCAATGCGATTTCGGCGATCCGAACTGGTGGGGCGCGATCTACGACGAGTCGCGCCGCAACCGCGTGCTCTCGCCGTCGGACATGGCCGCGCTCGGTCCGGTGCTGCGCCGCAACGACTGGAACGACTACATCATTCGCGCCACGGGCCCGCGCATCACGACGTGGATCAACGGACGAATGGGGACGGACTACCGCGAAACCGACGCGTCGATTCCTCTGTCGGGAAAACTCGGCATCCAGGTGCACGGCGGCGGCAAAGCGCTCGTGCAGGTTCGCGACGTCAGGATTCAGGAACTGGTCCGGCCGTAGCGAATTCCGCCAGCCCGCCCCTACCGGCCGACGCTGAAGAGCCGGTCGTCGCTCCGGAAGAACAGCCGGCCGTTCGAGATCGCCGGAGAGGCGATGAATCGTTCTCCCATCTCGTTGCGCGCGAGGATGGTCGGGTTCCCGGGCGCCGGACTGGATCACGATGATCGCGCCGGTCTCGCTGGTGAAATAGACCTTGCCGTCGCCCACGACCGGAGACGCGGAGAAGACGGTACCGACGCGCTGCTGCCAGACGCGCTCGCCCGTGGCGGCGTCAACGGCCGTAATGCCGCCGATGTCGGTCGTCATGTACACCAGGCCCGCGTCGTAGACGAGCGACGAGATGTACGGCGCGCCGGTTGCCGCCTGCCACACCACGTGCGAGTTGTTGACGTCGCCCTTGCCTCCGGTTCGCACGGCCATGTACGGACCACTGCGATAGCCGCGCGACATGTAGAGCACGCCGTTGTGGTACGTCGGCGACGGGATCGGAAACTGGTGCGGGTTGCCGACATGCCAGAGCGAGCTCGCCCGTGCGCGGGTTGTACGACGTCCACGCGCTGACTCGAGTTGACGACGAGCTCGGGGCCGGCGCTGCCGGGAACGACGAACGGCGTGCTGTACGACTGCCGCTTCGGACCACGATCGATGCGCCAGCGCTCCGTGCCCGTCTTCTTGTCGACGGCCAGCAGGTTCGACGCGTTGTTGTTGTCGCAGAGCAGAATCAGCGTGTCGTCGAAGAGCGTCGGCGAGCTGCTATGGCCCCACTCGATGTCGAACGTCCCAAGGTCCTTGCCGAGATGGCGTTGCCAGACGAGTGTCCCCTTCATGTCGAGCGCAACGAGTTGCCCATTCGAGAACCACGCGTAGACCATCGAGCCGTCGCTGACAGGACTCGAGAGCGCCATGTTCGCCTTGTCATGTGACGTGGGAATCGGACCGAGCGCCTCGGTGCGGTACTGCCAGAGCGCGCTTTCCACTCTGGCGGTCGTACGCCTCCACGAGGAACATGGGCTGGTCCGGCGTCTCGGCGCCACGGGCCGTGCCCATCGGACGCTCGCCGAGTCCCTCAGGCCCCGCGCCCTGCGCGAGACGGGGGCCTTGCCTGCTGGGCGATTTGCCGGCTTGCGACGTGACGATCACCATGCTGCCGACGACAATCGGAGACGAGACGCCGACGCCGCCGAGGTCCGCTCGCCAGGCGACGTTCTCCGTGGCGCTCCACGTGACGGGCAGGTTGCGCTCGTCCGAGGTGCCGGTGCCCTGTGGCCCGCGCCACTGCGGCCAGTTGGCGGACAGCACGACTGGAACGGTCAGGGCAAGCATCATCGCAACCGTCAAACGCTTCATGCAGACCTCCTGCAAAACTGGAGTATACCGGTGGTCGGACAACGTCAGGCTACGGCAGTGTCGCCTGGAGCAGACGAATGACGTTCCCACCCATGACGGCGGCGATCTCGGCGTCGCTGAACCCCGCCGCGATGAGTGCGTCGGTGACTTGAACCAAGCCGGTCGTGTCGAACGGCTCCGCGACGGCACCGTCGAAGTCGGAGCCAAGGCCGACGTGGTCGATTCCCATCACGCGGACGGCGTGGCGAATGGCCCGCGCGATGGCGCCGGCATCCGTGCCACACGTCGCGATCTCCCAGTAGCCGATGCCGACGATGCCACCGCTCGTCGCGACCGCTCGTAGTTGGTCGTCGCTCAGGTTCCGTGCGTTCGCGCACGTGCCAGCAACGCCGGCGTGCGACACCACCACGGGACGCGTGGCCAGCGCGACGGCGTCGTCGAACGCCTTCGGCGACGCGTGGGCGAGGTCCAGGATCATGTGTTTCGATTCCATTCGTCGGATGAGTTCCTTGCCCTTGTCGGTCAAGCCACCGCGTGTCGTACCGTGAGCGGATCCACCCATGTCGTTGTCGGTGAGATGCGTGGGCGCCATCATTCGCACACCGGCATCGAAGACGCTCATCGATGTTGTCGAGGTTGCCGTCGAGCGCGTGGGCCCCCTCGATTCCGAGAAGTCCCGACGTGATCGCCGAATCACTCCTGCGCCGCTCCCGGTAGTTCCTCAAATCATCCGCCGTCTCGAGCAGCACGAATCTGCCGTTCGAACGCGCGGCTGCGTCGGCCAGGCGCGCGGCCTGGTGCAGCGCGCGGGCCTTCGCGCTCGTCCAGGCCGCGATCGGCCAGCGCTGGGCGATTGCCAGCAGCGTGATGCTGTCGGTGCTGGAGTCATTGCCCTCGAGCTTGATGTCTTTCGGCGCTCTCGTCACGATCGTGAACGCCTGCAGCGCCACGCGGCCCTCAATCAGCCGGGGCACGTCAACGTGGCCGTACGTGCCGCGTTTCAGCAGATCGCGGTGCCAGAGGAGCGTGTCCGCGTGGAGATCGGCAATCAGCAACTGCTCGTGCAGTGCCCGGGCCCTTGTGGACGCGCGATAGGGCGGCGCGTTGAGCGTGGTGTTGATGCCCGCTTCGACCTGGCCGGGCACGAAGTAGAAGAAGAACAGGGCGCCGAAGGCGGCCAGCAGGACGGCGGTGGCGGCGAGACGTCTCTTCATTAACTGGATTACTGGCGCAACCTAGCACGACTGTCGCCGCCGTTCGGAGCCTCACGGCCGACAGTCACGGGTCACAACCGGCCGCCACCGGAAACACGGGCATTACCACCCGCCGAGGGCCCGAGATACCGAGACCGATGGGCTTGCGGACGATAGCGCTGGCAGTATTCTTGCGACCTCGTCAACCGTGCAGAAGTCTGTCGACGGGATCGGCGCTCTCGCCATGACCCACGAGGGCGATGCGGTGTACCGCCTCGACGTCACCGGTGTTCTGCGAAAGGCCGATTTCGACCGCTGGCAGAAGACGCTCGCGGGTGAGATTGACCGCATCGGTCCCGTCAGGCTGCTCGTCGTCCTCGATCGATTCGAAGGCTGGGATGCGAGCGACAACTGGAGCGACCTGGCGTTCTATGCGACATACGGCGACCGGATCGCGCGCATCGCGATCGTGGGCGAGGAGCGCTGGCGCAGTCACATGTTAATGTTCGCCGCGGCGGACCTGCGAAAGGCGCCGGTGGAGTACTTCGCCGAGCAGGCGATCGGCGCAAGCCCGCGCCTGGTTGGACGCAGTAATCGTCCACGCACTTCAACAGACAGCAGGGTACCGTGGCTGGAGACAAGAAGTCAAGCGGAAGGACTACGACAAGAGACTGACGAAACTGCACGGCGAGCTGGTCAAGCTCCAGCAGTGGGTCGTGCACAAGGGCCTCAAGGTCTGCATCGTGTTCGAGGGCCGCGACGGCGCCGGCAAGGGCGGCACCATCAAGGCGATCACCGAGCGCGTCAGTCCGCGGATGTTTCGCGTCATCGCCCTGCCTTCGCCGACCGAGCGCGAGAAAACCCAGATGTACGCGCAGCGCTATCTGCCGCATCTGCCGGCGGCGGGCGAGATCGTGATCTTCGATCGCAGTTGGTACAACCGCGCGGGCGTCGAGCGCGTGATGGGTTTCTGCACCGAGGAGCAGGCGCGAAGATTCCTGAAGGTGGTGCCGGTCGTTCGAGAAGTTGATGGTCGATTCCGGCATCATCCTGATCAAGTACTGGCTGGAGGTGAGCTCCGAGGAACAGACGCGCCGCCTCGAGGGCCGCATCAAGGATCCGCGGAAGATCTGGAAGTTGTCACCGATGGACCTCAAGTCGTACAGCCGGTGGTACGACTACTCCCGCGCTCGAGACGAGATGTTCGAGGCCACCGACACGAAGCACGCCCCGTGGCACGCGGTGAATTCCAACGACAAGAAGCGCGCGCGCCTCAACATCATCACGCACCTTCTGAGCCTCGTTCCCTACAAAAAGGCCCCGCGCGAGAAAGTCAAACTGCCGAAGCGTCAAAAGGCGCACGGATACAAGCCATCGAAGCACCGGGTCAAGTTCATTCCCGAGGTCTACTGAGCGGCGCCGCTCGAGATCAGAGGATCAGAACGTGCGCGCTTCCGCCTGGTACGTTTCCTGCTCTGTAGGCGGAGCGATGACTGCAATTCGCGGCGGCTGGTTGATGCGGCCGTTGCTCGCGATGGCTGTCCTCGGCCTGACGGCCGGCGTGACGGGCGTGATCCTCGAGGCACAGGCCGCTCCGGAAGCACACGGCCTTTCGCAGAGCGCCGTAGAGATCGCCCGTCCGTTCGGCCTTCCGATCACCAACTCCATGATCGTGACCTGGGTCGTGGCCGTCGGGCTTGATTGTCTTTGCCAGAGTGGCCACCGGGAACATGAAGGCGGTCCCGACTGGTTCCCAGAATTTCGCCGAGTGGCTCATCGAGAGTCTCTACAACTTCCTGCGCGACATCATCGGCGCCGCATCTGGTCGAGCGAACCTTCTGGCTGTTTGCGACCACGTTCATCTTCATCCTCGCCGCCAATTGGCTGAGCCTGTTTCCAGGGATTGGCTCCATGGGATGGGGCCATCAGACTCCGGAAGGCTTCCGGCTCGAGGAGCCCTTGTTCCGCGGCGCCAACGCGGACGTCAACCTCACGCTCGCGATGGCGCTCGTCTTCTTCGCGGCCTGGATCGTCTGGGGTCTTCGGGAACAAGGGCCGGCTGGTTTTGTCAAAGAGCTGTTCGCGCCAAAGGGCGAGAGCAGTGGTGCGCCTGCGTGTGCTGCTGACCGTCGTCTTCATCGCCGCCGGTTGTCTCGAGGTCATTTCGATCCTCTTCCGGCCGATTTCACTCAGCTTCCGGCTGTACGGCAACGTGTTTGCCGGCGAGAGCATGCTCGAGACGATGGCCGCGATCCCGCGCATCGGCTGGCTGGTGCAGGTGCCCTTCTACTTTCTCGAGCTGCTCGTCGGACTGGTGCAGGCCCTCGTCTTCATGCTCTTGACGGCGGTGTTCACGCTGCTCATTTGCCAGCACCACGAGGGAGAAGGAGCCGGGGCCGCATCCCCGGCGGGCGAGTTGTCGCCACACTGACGCTCAATGGGGAGCGCCGAAGTTCGGAGAGAAAGGAACGTTTCAGATGGTCGGTAACCTTCACGTTGGTTTGGCGGCACTGGGCGCAGCGATCGCGGTCGGCATCATCGGCATGAAAGCGTCGGAGGCGGTGGGACGCAATCCCGGCGCGTCCACGAAGGTCATGGTCCAGTCGATCCTGGCCATCGCCTTCGCCGAGGCGATCGTCTTCTACGCGCTCTTCCTCGTGCAGTAGGTCGGAGCGGATCCCAAAGGGACAGGGTCATGATGGCGTTGTTGCAGCTCGCCGAGCCACAGGCAATCGGCCAGGTGGAAACCATCGCTCGGACGTTTGGTGTGGACTGGCCGCACTTGATCGCCCAGACGGTCAGCTTCAGCATCGTCTGTGCGCTCCTCTACTGGCTCGCGTATCGGCCGGTCCTGACGATGCTCGCCGCCAGGCGCGAGCAGATCGCGACGGGGCTGGCGAACGCCGAGAAGATCAAAGCCGAGCTCGCC
Source organism: uncultured Acidobacteriota bacterium (assembly GCA_963739035.1). GTDB lineage: Bacteria > Acidobacteriota > Vicinamibacteria > Vicinamibacterales > SCN-69-37 > CAVTYZ01. Next base: position 203,875 of record CAVTYZ010000019.1, read on the forward strand.
AAGACCGAGTCCGCAGCGCCAGATCGTGCTGGCGCAGGCGCGCGTCGACGCGGCCAAGCTCATCGAGAACGCACACACTGCCGCCGCGCGCGTCGAAGCGCAGGAAATCCAGAACGCGCACGCCGCCGCCGAGCAGATCGTGGCCGCCGCCAACGAGGCTGCCGCCCAGGATCGCGCCCGCATGCTCGCCGAACTCAAGCGCGAGGTCGGGCGGCTCGTGATTCAGACGACGGCGACCGTGACCGGCAAGATCCTGACGCCCGACGATCACCGACGGCTGGCCGAGGAAACGACTCGGAGCCTGGCGGGCTAAGGGACGCATCGATGGCATCGACGAAACGCGTGCGGCGGACCGCCAGACAGTTCTTCCGATTCTCGGTGGTCAACGGATCGCTCGACGAAGATCGAGTCCGGCAGGTCGTCCAACGGGTCATCGTTTCCCGACGTCGCGGTGTGCTGGCCATCCTGAAGCAGTTCCAGCGGCTCGTCCGGCTCGATCGGGAGCGGCACTCGGCCCGCGTCGAAAGCGCGGCGCCGTTGCCGGATGAACTGCGCCGGGAGATTGCGGCCGGCGTCGCACGCACCTACGGCCCCGGGGTCGAAGCGTCGTTCGCGGAGAACCCGGCACTCATCGGCGGCGTGCGGCTCAAGGTCGGGAGCGACGTCTACGACAGCAGCGTGCGGGCCAAATTGGATGCGATCGAGGCCGGCTTGTGAGCCGGCGCGGCACGGCGGAATGAGGACATGACCGATGGCTGACTTGGTACGCGACATCGAAGCGCAAATCGCGGGCGCGAAATCCGCGTTCATCAAACAGAGCGTGGGCACGATCCGCGAGATCGGCGACGGCGTCGCCAAGGTCGAAGGGCTCGCGGACGCGATGCTGAACGAGATGATCGATCTCGGGCACGGCATCACCGGCCTCGCCCTGACCCTCGACGAAACCGAAGTCGGCGTCATCATCCTCGGCGATTACACGCAGCTCCAGGAAGGCGACGAGGTCAAGGGAACGGGCAAGCTGCTGCAGGTCCCGGTCGGCAAGAGCCTGCTCGGGCGCGTCGTGAACACGCTCGGCGCGCCGCTCGACGGCAAGGGACCGATTGTCGGCGACACGACGTACCCGGTCGAGAAAGTCGCGCCCGGGATCATCCGCCGGCGTCCGGTCAGCCAGCCGGTGCAGACGGGCATCATGCCGATCGACGCGATGATCCCGATTGGCCGCGGCCAGCGCGAGCTGATCATCGGCGACCGCTCGACCGGCAAGACGACGATCTGCATCGACACGATCATCAGTCAGGCACGCCTCAACAAGGCGGCGGAAGCGTCCGGCGACAAGGACTACCGCCCGCTCTACTCGATCTACGTCGCGATCGGGCAGAAGCAATCCACGATCGCCCGGCTCATCTCGGTGCTCGAGGAAGCGGGCGCGATGCCCTACACGATCGTCCTGGCGGCCCCCGCGGCCGACTCGGCCACCAGTCAATACCTGGCGCCGTTTGCCGGCGCGGCGATGGGCGAGTGGTTCATGGACAACGGCATGGACGCGCTCATCGTCTACGACGATCTGTCCAAGCACGCGGTCGCGTACCGCCAGGTGTCGCTCGTCCTGAAGCGCCCGTCGGGCCGCGAGGCCTATCCGGGCGACGTGTTCTACCTCCACAGCCGGTTGCTCGAGCGGGCCGCGCGCGTGGGAGAGAAGTACGGCAACGGATCGCTCACGGCCCTGCCGATCATCGAAACACAGGCCGGCGACGTGTCGGCCTACATTCCGACCAACGTCATCTCCATCACCGACGGGCAGATCTACCTCGAGACCGACTTGTTCTACCAGGGCGTGCGTCCGGCGATTTCCGTGGGCATCTCGGTGTCGCGCGTGGGGTCGGCGGCGCAACTGAAGGCGATGAAGCAGGTCGCCGGCCGGCTCAAGGGCGACCTGGCGCAGTTCCGCGAGCTCGCGGCGTTCGCCCAGTTCGGTTCGGATCTGGACGCGACCACGCAGGGCAAGATCGATCGCGGCAAGCGCATCGTCGAGATCTTCAAGCAGGCGCAGTACCACCCGATTCCCGTGGAAGTTCAGGTGGCCGTGATCTGGGCGGTCCAGAACGGGTTCGTGGACGATGTGCCCGTGGAGCAGGTGAAGGCGTTCCAGGCGGGCCTGACCGAGTTCCTGACCACGCAGCACGCCGGCTTGCTCGCGAGGATTGCGGCCGAGAAGGAACTGAGCACGGCGCTGACGGCCGATCTCAAGGCCGCCGCCGAGCAGTTCAAGCAGAGCGTGGATTTTGGCGCGAAGTCGCCGGTCGGAGCGTCCTCGTGAGCAGCCCGCGCGAGCTCCGCCGGCGCATCAAGTCGATCAGCAGCACCGCGCAGATCACCAAGGCCATGCAGATGGTGGCGGCGTCGAAGATGCGCAAGGCGCAGGAAGCCGCGCTCGGCGTGCGTCCGTTCGCACGCTCGCTGTACCGAATTCAGCGCAAGGTCACGAGCACGCCGTTCGCCTTCGTTCATCCCCTGGTCGAGGTGCGCGAGGTGCGCAAGCGCGCGGTCGTCCTCGTCGGGATCCGACAAGGGACTGTGCGGCGCGCTCAATACCAACGTGTTTCGCGTCGCCGCCAGGTTCGATCCAGAGACGACGCTGTTCATCACGGCCGGGCGCAAAGCCGCGCAGTTCGTCGCCCGCACGCGCCGGCAGCTCGTCGCGGACTTTCCGTACGGCGATACACCGCGCTACAGCGAAGCGCGGGCCATCGCGGCCGTCGCCCGCGAGCTCTTCCTGAAGGGTGAGGTCGACGAGGTGCAGATCGTCGCCTCACGATTCGTCAACACCTTGACGCAGGTGGCGGTCGTCGATGGAGTACCTGCCTGTCGGCGCCATCACCAGCCTGCAGCTTCCCGGGGCGCCCCTCGAAGCGGAGCTCGCGGCCGACACGTCCGAACGCCTGTTCGAGCCCAATCCGCAGGACCTGCTGAGCTACCTGGTCACGCACTACCTCAATGTCCTCATGTACGTCGTCCTGCTGAACGCGAAAGCCAGCGAGCAAAGTGCGCGGATGGTGTCGATGAAGAACGCGACCGACAGCGCCGAGTCGCTGATCGACGACCTGACGCTCGAATACAACAAGCTGCGCCAGGGCAACATCACGAAAGAGCTGCTCGAAATTGCCGGCGGCCAGGCCGGGTGAGGCACGCATGAACATCGGGCGAATCGTTCAGGTATCGGGTCCGGTCGTCGACGTCGAGTTTCCCGACGCGCTCCCGGCCATCAACAACGCGCTGACCGTGGACTTTTCGGTCGAGCAGCAGACCTTCAAGTTGACGCTCGAAGTCCAGCAGCAGTTGGGGGACAAGTGGGTGCGGACGGTCTCGATGGCCAGCACTGAGGGCCTCAGGCGCGGGCTCCAGGTCAACGACACCGGCGGACCGATCTCGATGCCGGTCGGCGATGGCGTCATGGGACGGATTTTCGACGTCACCGGCAACCCCGTGGACGAGCGCGGGCCGGTGAAGGCGGACGCGTTCTATCCGATTCACCGCCCTCCGCCAGCCCTCGCGGATCAAACAACGTCGCCTGTGGTGCTCGAGACGGGCATCAAGGTCATCGACCTGATTTGTCCGTTCCTCAAGGGCGGCAAGGTCGGGGCGTTCGGCGGCGCGGGCGTCGGCAAGACGGTCGTGATCATGGAGCTCATCAACAACATCGCCAAGCTGCACGGCGGCGTGTCCGTGTTCGCCGGCGTCGGGGAGCGCACCCGCGAGGGCAACGACCTCTACCACGAGATGTCCCAGGCGGGCGTCATCAACCAGGAGAATCTGGGCGAGTCGAAGATCGCCCTCGTGTACGGCCAGATGAACGAGCCGCCGGGCGCCCGTCTGCGCGTGGCGCTCTCCGGCCTCGCCATCACGGAGTACTTCCGCGACGAGAAGAACCAGGACGTGCTGCTCTTCATCGACAACATCTTCCGCTTCTCGCAGGCCGGATCGGAGGTCTCGGCGCTGCTCGGGCGCATGGCCAGCGCGGTCGGTTACCAACCCACGCTCGCGGCGGAAATGGGCGTGCTCCAGGAGCGCATCACGTCGACGAAGAAGGGCTCGATCACGTCCTTCCAGGCGGTGTACGTCCCCGCCGACGACCTGACCGATCCGGCGCCGGCGACGACGTTTGCCCATCTGGACGCGACGATCGTGCTCGAACGCTCCATCGCGGAGCTCGGCATCTATCCGGCGGTCGATCCGCTGGCGTCGACGTCGCGGGCGCTCGCGCCCGACATCGTCGGCCAGGAGCATTACGAAGTGGCGCGTGGCGTCCAGCGCGTGCTGCAGCGCTTCAAGGATCTGCAGGACATCATCGCCATTCTCGGCATGGACGAGCTCTCACCCGAGGACAAGGTGACCGTGTACCGGGCGCGCAAGATTCAGCGTTTCCTGAGTCAGCCCTTCAGCTCGGCGCAGGTGTTCACCGGCCGCGAGGGCAGGCAGGTGCAGGTCAAGGACACCGTGCGTGGCTTCAAGGAAATCCTGGACGGCAAGCACGACAGCGTGCCCGAAGGCGATTTCTACATGAAGGGCGGAATCGAAGAGATCAAGGAAGGCGAGGAGTCGGCGACGGCCGCGAAGAAGAAATGAGCCGCTGACGCGACCAGAAGTCCATGGCAAACACGCTGAAACTTGAAATCGTCACGCCGGACGCGGTCGTCTACAACGAAGACGTCCACATGGTGACGATCCCGGGCATCGAGGGGGAGCTCGGGATCTACCCGCTTCACGTCGGGCTCATCACGCAGATCGTGCCGGGGGAAATCATCGTGACCAAGAACGGTCGCGAGTCGCACCTCGCCGTCGGTGAAGGGCTCGTGGACATCACCGCCGACAGCGTGTCGATCGTGACCGACATGGCGATTCCCTCGGAGAAGATTGACGAGGCCAAGGTGGAGGAAGCGCGTCAGCGCGCTGCCGCCCGTCTTTCCGAAAAGCTGTCGGACGAAGAAGTCGCGTCGGTCAACGCGTCCCTGGCTCGTTCCCTCGCGCAACTGCACGTCAAGCGGCGCCGGCACGGGTGATCGGACCGATGACCGCTTCCACGACGTCCTGGCTGTCGTGCGCAGCGTTGACCTTGCTGGCGCCGGCGAGCGTGTGGGCACAAAACGCTGCGCCGGCCGCGCCACAGGCCGCGCCTGCGGAACAGACCGAGGCGCGCCCCACCGGCCTGCCCTCGAACGTGTCATGGAGATTCAACCTGGATGCTGGCTGGGGGACGTTCGGCTTTGCCAACTCGGTACTTCAACAACCCCAAGGAACCGGGTGTGACGGAGAACCTGAGCGATCAGTGGTTCGAGGGGTACGTCAAGCCTGCGCTGTCGGGCCTGTTCAAGCTGCGGTCGTCTAGCGAGATTCTACGGCAAGGTCAGCGCCGTCGGTGAACGTACCTATGGCTCGCCGCCGGAGCTGTACGGCCCGGACGTCTCGTCGTTCCAGGTCGAGGACCTCGCCATAGGCTGGCGCTCGGGAGGCGCCCTTGCCAGTCTCGGCGAGAATGCGGTGGACGTTTCCGTTGGTCGAGTGCAATACCAACTCGGCCACGGCATGTTGCTCTGGGACGGCAGCTCGGAAGGCGGCAGCCGTGGCGGCTACTGGACCAACGCGCGCAAGGCGTTCCAGTTCGCGGCCGTTGGCCGCCTCAAGCCGGGAGCCCACACGGTCGATGTCTTCTATCTCGACAAGGACGAGCTTCCGGAAAGCGACTCGGGCAGCCGGTTGTGGGGTTTCAACTACGAGTTCGCGCACGGCGAGACGACCACGCTGGGGGCGACCTACCTGAGATGGATCGCTGATGCCGACGCTCGTCCTGACCGGGACGGCCTGAATGTGTTCAACGTGCGTGCGTACACGGCACCCTTGCCGAGCGTGCCCGATCTGTCCCTCGAGTTCGAATATGCGTCTGAGCAGAACGGCGGTGCGCGCGATTCCAACGCGTGGACGCTCCTGGGGGCGTACCAGCTGAGCGGCGTCCGCTGGACGCCGACGCTGTCGTATCGTTATGCGTTTTTCCAGGGCGATGACCCCGCCACCCCGGCCGATGAGGCGTTCAATCCCCTGTTCACCGGCTTCTCCGACTGGGGCTCCTGGTGGCAAGGTGAAATCGCCGGTGAGTATTTCCTGTCCAACTCAAATCTCGCCTCGCACCAGGTGCGCGCGCACTTCGACCCGAGCGATTCGGTCGGAACGGGGGTCATCGTGTCACGATTTCCGACTCGACCAGCCGGCGTCGTATGGACCCGAGGTGACCGACACCCACGTCGCCGTCGAGACCGACCTGTACGTGGACTGGAAGCTGAACCGCAATATCACGCTCAGCTTCCTCGGCGCCATCGCGAGCCCGGGGCCCGCCGTGGCGCAGCTCACCGGCCGGACGGACGACTTTCGATACGGGATGATGTACGTCGCCTACAGTTACTGAACGGATGGACGGCAATGAGCGACATGAGGCAAGTCTCGCCCGTGCTCAGGTGGAGGCCTGATATGCATCTGAGTGCTACACACACGCTGAACAGAACGTCCCGGCATGTCGGTCGTGACCGTGCGACTCGGCCTCGCGATGATGGCGGGCATCCTCGCCGCGTCTTGCGAGGAAGCGGCGCCGCCTCCGGCGGCGCCGCCCGAGGTGTACGTCACCAACGTGGTCCAACGGGACGTGCCGGTGTACCTCGAGCTGGTCGGCCAGACCGAGGGATTTCAGGACGTCGACATCCGGGCGCGGGTCGAGGGATTCCTCGAGACCGTCAATTTCCAGGAAGGCGCCTTCGTCGCGAAGGGGCGACATCCTCTACCGGATCGACCGGAAGCCGCTGGAGTCGACCGTCGCCGGCTCGAAGGCCGACTCTGGCGGCCGCTCAGGCGCGGCTCGAGAAGGCCAACAACGACGTGACACGGTATCGACCACTGGCCGCCAAGCAGGCCGTGAGCCAGCAGGAGCTGGACAACGCGGTTTCGGAGCAGGATGCCGCGCGCGCGCAAGCTGGAAGCTGCGCAGGGCCGCGCTCGAGCAGTCGACGATCGATCTCGGATACACCACGATCATTTCGCCGATCGACGGGCTGATCGGCACGACACAGGTCAAGCCGGGCAATCTCGTGGGACGCGGGAGAGCCCACGTTGCTGACCACGGTTTCACAGATCGATCCGGTCATCGTCCGCGTGGGCGTCACCGAATCGGACTTTTTACGTGTGAGCAGGCGCCGGCAGGAGTCGCAAGCCGCGGGCCCGAGGGACCTGGAGATTCAGTTGACCCTCGCCGACGGCACCGTCCATCCGCAACGGGGCAAGCTCGGCCCGATCGAGCGGGCCGTCGATCCGACGACCGGGACCCTCGCGGTGCAGTTCATCTTTCCCAACCCCGACGGGCTTGCTCCGTCCGGGCCAGTACGGGCGTGTGCGGCTCACCCTCGACACGCTGGCCGGAGCGCTCCTCGTTCCGCAGCGCGCGGTCCAGGAACTGCAGAACCTGTACAGCGTGGCGGATGGTCGGCAGCCGACAACAAGGTCGAGTTTCGCAACGTGAAGGCGGGCCTGAAGGTCGACAGCCTCTGGGTCATCGACGAAGGCTTGAAACCGGGCGAGAAGGTCATCGTGGAAGGCCTCCAGCGGGTGCAGAACGGCGCCACGGTCACGGCAAAGCCGGCGCCGGCCACTCCCGACTCCGCCCGCCGCCGCGGAGGCGAAGTAAGCCATGGCACGTTTCTTCGTCAATCGGCCCATCGTGGCGATGGTGATGTCGATCATCACGGTCCTGCTCGGTGCCGTCGCCATGCAGGGCCTGCCCATCGCGCAGTACCCCGAGATCGTTCCGCCGATGGTGCAGATCACGACGACGTTCATCGGCGCGAGCGCCACGGACGTGGAGGCGTCGGTCGCGACGCCGCTCGAGCAGCAGATCAACGGCGTCGAGAAGATGATCTACATGAAGTCGACGAACGCCAACGACGGGACGCTGACGCTGAGAGTCTCGTTCGAAGTCGGGTCCAATCTCGACATGGACAACGTGCTCACGCAGAACCGCGTCTCGCGAGGCCACAGCCGCAGATGCCGCAGTCGGTGAAGAACTACGGCGTCACGGTCAAGAAGGCGCTGGCGTTCCCGTTGCTGGTGATCTCGATCAAGTCTCCGAACGGGACGTACGACAACAGCTTTCTGTCGAACTACACGACGATCAACATCAACGACGCGATCGCGCGCATCCAGGGGGTCGGGCAGATCAACCTGTTCGGCGGCAGCGACTACGCCATGCGCGTCTGGCTCCGGCCCGATCGCATCGCGCGCCTGGGCATGACGATTCCCGACATCGTCAACGCGATCAACCAGCAGAACCAGTTGAGCCCGGCCGGCCAGATCGGCGGCCCGCCGGCGGCGACCGGCACGGAGTACACCTACACGGTTCGGACGCAGGGGCGCCTGCTCAACGAGGAGGAGTTCGGCGACATCATCGTCCGCACCAACCCGGACGGATCGGAGGTCCGGCTCAAGGACGTCGCGCGTCTCGAGCTGGGGACGATGCTCTACAACGCCGTCGGCCGCCACAATGGCCTGCCGTCGGCCGTCATCGCGGTGTTCCAGATCCCGGGCACCAACGCGCTCGAGGTCGCCGACCGCATCAAATCGACGATGGCGGATCTCGCCACGCGCTTTCCCCGGGACATGGAGTACCTCGTCTCCCTCGATACGACCTTACCGGTCGGAAGGCATCACCGAAATCGTCCACACGCTCTTCGAAGCGGTGGTCCTGGTCATCGTCGTGGTGTTCGTCTTCCTCCAGAACTGGCGCGCGACGCTGATTCCGCTGTTGACCGTGCCGGTATCGCTCATCGGCGCGTTCATGTTCTTCCCGCTGCTCGGCTTCTCGATCAACGTGCTCTCGCTGCTGGGCCTCGTGCTCGCGATCGGCATCGTCGTCGACGACGCGATCGTCGTCGTGGAAGCGGTGATGCACCACATCGAGCATGGCATGGCGCCCAAGGAGGCGACGATCAAGGCCATGGAAGAGGTCTCAGGGCCGGTCGTGGCCATCGGCCTCATCCTGATCGCGGTGTTCGTGCCGGTCGGCTTCATGGGCGGCATCACCGGGCGCCTGTATCAGCAGTTCGCGATCACGATTGCGATTTCCGTGTTGCTCTCGGTGGTGAACGCGCTGACACTCAGCCCGGCGCTCGCGGCGATGCTGCTGAAGGCGCCGACGGGCAAGAAGACGCTGCTCACCCCGTTCTACAACTGGTTCAACAAGGTCTTCGGGCGCGGCACGGACAGTACATCAGCTTCTCCGGCGTGCTGATCCGGAAGTCGTTCCGGAGCATGGTGTTCATCGGCGTCCTGATCGTGCTGATCGTCGTGCTCGGACGCCGCATTCCGGGCGGCTTCGTGCCGGAGGAGGACCAGGGCTACCTGATCGTGAACGCGCTGCTTCCAGACGCCGCGTCACTCGAGCGCACGGACGCCGTCATGCGGAAGGCCGAGGCCGTCCTCGCGAAGCCAACGAAGCGATCGAGGGCTACAACACCATCACGGGCTACAGCATGCTCACCGGCGCGTACTCGTCGAACATGGGGTTCTTCTTCGTCCCGCTCAAGCCGTGGGAGGAGCGGACGACGGCCGAGTCGCACGCGAACGGCGTGCGCGGCCGCCCTGAACCGCGCATTCGCGGAGCAGATCCCCGAGGCCGGCGTCGTCGCGTTCGGCCCGCCCGCGATCCCGGGTCTGGGCACCGGGGCCGGCTTCACCATGCAGCTGCAGGATCGCAGCGGCGGCACGCCCGAGTTCCTGGCGCGAGCAGGCCCAGCGCTTCATGACCGCGGCGCGCAAGCGGCCCGAGATCGGGCGCATCAACAGCCTCTATCGTGCGAGTGTCCCGCAGGTCTTCGCCGACATCGATCGCAGCAAGGTCCTCAAGGTCGGGCGTCCAGCTCAGCGACGTGAACACGACGCTCGGGGCGCTGCTCGGCAGCGCGTACGTCAACGACTTCAACCGATTCGGGCGCGTGTACAAGGTCTACGTGCAGGCCGAGCCCGAGTTCCGGCGAGGATCCGAAGCCAGCTCGGCCTGTTCTTCGTGCGGGGCCAGAAGGGCGGCATGGTGCCGCTCGACACGCTGGTCACCACGCGGGCCGCGTCCGGTCCGGAGTTCACCAACCGCTTCAATCTCTTCCGGACAGCCGAGGTCACCGGCGTGCCGGCCCCGGGCTACTCGTCGACGCAGGCGCTCGACTGCGCTCGACGAGACGGCGCGCGCCGTCCTGCCGTCCGGACATGGGTCTACGACTGGGCCGACATGTCGTTTCAGGAGCGACGGGCCCCTGGCGTGGCGCTCACCTTCGCACTCGCGATCTTCCTGGTCTTCCTGATCCTGGCCGCCCAGTACGAGAGCTGGGGACTGCCGTTCAGCGTCCTCCTCGGCACTCCGTTCGCCGCCTTCGGCGCGTACCTCGGGCTCTGGTGGATGCGCCAGTTCTCGCCGAGCTACGTGAACAACGTGTTCGCGCAGATCGGGCTGATCATGCTCATCGGCCTCGCGGCCAAGAACGCGATCCTCATCGTCGAGTTCGCGAAGGTGCGAACACGAGCAGGGCAAGGATCTGGTCGAGGCCGCGCTCCTGGCCGCCAAGCTGCGTTTCCGGCCGATCCTGATGACCGCCTTCGCGTTCATCCTCGGCGTGGTCCCGCTCCTCACCGCGAGCGGCGCCGGCGCCGAGTCGCGGAAGGTGATGGGCATGACCGTGTTCTTCGGCATGCTGATTGCCACGATCCTCGGCGTCTGCCTGATCCCGATGCTCTACGTCGTCGTCGGGAAGGTGATTGGAGGCGGCGCCAAGCATGTCCGGTGCCGACGGCGGGCCACGCGGCGCCGCCAACCGCGTCGCCAGCCCAGGGGGGCCACTGACGTGTTGCGCCGCGCTTCGATCTCGCGCCTCGCCGCGCCCGTGGGTGCGGCGCTGATGTTCACCGGCTGCACGCTCGGCCCCGACTACAAACGCCCCGAGATGCCGACGCCGGGGCAGTACCGCTTCGTCACCAACGCCGCCGAGGCGCAGTCCATGGCCGACTTGCCGTGGTGGGAGGTCTTCGAGGACGAAATCCTGCAGGCCCTGATTCGCGAGGCCACGGTGAACAATCTCGACCTGCGCGTCGCGGTGGCGCGGGTCGAGGAAGCCCGCGCCAGGGCAGGGATCGCGAAGTCGTTCATGTATCCGCAGGTGGACGGCGTCGCCAGCTACGGCGTGCGCCAGGCATCGGACGCCCGGTCTACCGCGGCAGGGGAGAACGCGGACACCGACGCGCCAGAGCGGTAACTACGGGTTTCAGCTGTCCTGGGAGCTCGACCTGTTCGGCCGGCTCAGACGCCAGAACGAGGCGGCGTACGCGTTCTATCTCGCGACCGATCAGGCCCGCGCCGGCGTCCTCGTGACGCTCGTCGGCGACGTCTCGTCCCACTATTTCCTGCTGCGCGAGTTCGACGTGCAGCTCCAGATCGCGCGCGAGACGCTCAAGCTCAACGACGAGACCGTGACCTACTTCCGCACTCGCCTCGACGGTGGCGTGTCGAACCGCCTCGAGCTCGATCACGCGATCGCGAACCGCGCGCAGACAGCCGCGGCGATTCCGGGTATCGAGAATGAGATCGCGATCGTGGAAAACGCGATCTCGATGCTTCTCGGACGCCCGCCAGGCGCCATCAGGCGCGAGGGACCCGCGCTTCCCGCGCTGCCGCCGCCGGTTCCCGCCGGAATGCCGACGACGCTGCTCGAGCGGCGGCCCGACGTCGTCGCGGCCGAGCAGATGCTGGTGGCCTCGAACGCGGACATCGGCGCGGCCAAGGCGGCCTTCTTTCCGACCATCAGCCTCACGGGATTTCTCGGCGGGGTCAGTGGCGATCTCGACGACGTTCCTTGGCGGCCAGGGGGCCGTGTGGTCGGTCGGCGCGGGCCTGTTTCAGCCGGTGTATCAGGGCGGACGCAATCGCCGGAACTACGAGGTCATGCAGGCGCGCTTCACGGCGGCGGTCGCCGAATATCAAAAGGCGGCGCTCAACGGCTACCGCGAAGTGTCCAATGCGCTCATCACCATCCAGAAGCTCGCCGAGGTCCGGGTCGAGCTGCAGACGGCGGTGACCGCGCTGCAGGATGCGTCAGAGCTGTCGCGCTCACGGTACGAATCCGGGCTCGCCAACTATCTCGAGATCCTGATCGCCGATCAGGAGCTTTTCCGGCAGCAACTGCAGCTTGCCCAGACTCGTGGGTCCGAGCTGAGGGCGCGCGCCGAGCTCTACCGGACGCTCGGTGGCGGATGGCGGCAGCCGTAGCGATCGAGGCAATGCCGCGAACGACACCGACGTGGCGGGCAGCGGCCATCGTCGCGGCGCTCGCCGCGTGTGGCTGGCTGTCCAGCGGGGTGGCGGCCCAGGAACCGCAGCCCACCGCGTCGGCCGTGATCGACGAAATCATCGCGAGCGCGCGTCCGGACGTTCCGGTGACGCTCACGCTCGCGAACCGCGACATCGTCCAGCTTCGGGCGTCCATCCTTGGCCGGAGCTCCACCGACCGCGTCCAGACCGCCGGATCCCTTCTACGACAGATCGCCGGGGACGAAGAGGCCGTTCAGGTTGGTCTTCGGCCGGTCGGTAGCGCGACGTTCGTCACCGTCTCGGGGCGCGACGTATTCGTCATCCTTCCCGCTGACGTGGACGAGCTGTCCGGAGAAACGTTGGACAGCAAGGCACAGGCCACGGTTGCACACTTGCAGCAGGCCTTCGACGAACTGGCGGAGGCCAGTTCACCGCGCAGGCTCCTGTGGAGCGTCCTGTTGTCGCTCCTACCCACCCTGGTCTTTGTGGCGATCATCTTTGGCTTGAGGCGCGGAGGCCGGCGAGCCAGGGCCTGGCTGGCCGCCATGACCGACCGCCGGCTTTCGGACTCCCAGGCCGCGGCCGCGGCACTCGTGCGCCAGACGCACTTCGTGCAGTACGCGCAGCGCGGAATCGACGTCGCATCCGTCGTCATCCTTCTCATCCTCGGATACGTCTGGCTCGGGTTCGTGCTCCGGCGATTCCCGTACACCCGTCCCTGGGGGGATTCGCTCCGTGGCTTCCTCTTTTCGCAACTCGAGTGGATGGTGCTCGGCTTCGTGAATGCGATGCCCGGACTCATCACGGTGGCGCTGATTGTCGTCGTCATGCGCGTGGTGATACGCCTCGCGACCCTGTTTTTCGACGCGGTGGAGCGCGGTCACGTCAGATTGCGATGGGTGTTTCCGGACACGGCCGCGCCCACGCGGAAGATCGTGACAGCACTGCTGTGGTTGTTTGCACTGGTCGTCGCGTATCCGTTTCTTCCGGGCAGCGGAACCGAGGCGTTCAAGGGCGTCAGCGTGTTCGTGGGTCTCATCATCTCGCTCGGTTCGACCGGCATCGTCAACCAGCTCATGAGCGGGCTGACGCTGACCTACTCGCGGGCACTGCACGTCGGAGACTACGTGCGTGTCGGAGAGGTCGAAGGGACGGTCACGCACCTTGGCACGCTGTCCACGAAGATCGACACGGTGCAGCGCGAAGAGGTCACGATTCCCAATGCGGTGCTGGTCTCGCGTGAGGTGATCAATTACTCGAAGGACGCGCAGTCAAGCGAGGTGTTCGTGCCCACCTCGGTGACGATTGGCTACGACACGCCGTGGCGGCAGATCCACTCGCTGCTGCTCCTGGCCGCGGAGCGGACGCCTGGGCTCCGCCGCAATCCGGTGCCCATCGTCGTACAGGCTGGACTCGAGGACTTCTACGTGAAATACACGCTGTTCGTGTGTCTCGACGATCCGCGACAGCGAATCCTGAACCTGGCCGCCTTGCACGCCAACATCCAGGACGTCTTCAACGAGTACGGCGTGCAGATCATGTCGCCCCACTACTGGACGGATCCGCAGTCCCCGAAGGTCGTCCCGAAGGAACACTGGGCGCCGCCACCGGCGCGCGGACAGCGCTAGCCCGTGAGCGAGCCGTGCAGCACCATCTGCTGAAAGAAGTCCGCCAGAGTCCGCTGCTGTGGCTTCTGGCGATGGTGCCGGTCGTGTTGGTGGCCGCGCGCCTTCGACCCGAAGCGCACACGCTCCTGTTCGTGCTGTCGGTGCTTGCCATCGTGCCGCTGGCCACGTTGCTCAGCCATGCCACCGAGTCGGTGGCGGCCAGGACGGGTGACACGGTCGGCGGCCTGCTCAACGCCACTCTGGGAAACCTCACCGAGCTGGTCATCGCGCTCGCCGCCTTGCGGGCTGGCGAATACGCGCTCGTCAAGGCGTCGCTCGCCGGCGCGATCGTCACCAACACGCTGTTCATGCTTGGCGCGTCGTTCCTGCTCGGCGGGCTCAAGTATCACGTGCAGGAGTTCAACCGGGTCAACGCCCGGCTTCAGGCCGGGCTGCTCTTCCTGGCCACGGTGGCGCTGTTGGTTCCCTCGCGTGATCCCGGACGCCGACTCGACGGCCGGCGTCGAGTTCAGGCACACGTTGAGCGTGGGCCTCGCCCTCGCGCTCATCGTCGCCTACGGGTTGGGCCTGTTGTTTTCGCTCAAGACGCACCGCGAGTTGTTTGCCAGCGCGGAAACGGGGGAGGCTGGCGAGGCGCACTGGCCGATCGGTCTGGCGCTGGCCACGCTGGCCGGCGTGACGGTGCTGGTCGCGCTCGTCAGCGAGGTGTTCGTCGAATCGGTGCAGCAGGCGGCCGTGACGTTCGGGATGACGCAGGCGTTCGTGGGTTTCGTGGTCGTGGCGCTCGTGGGCGGCGCGGCGGAGATGGCCTCGGCATTCTCCGGCGCCCGCAAGAACCGGCTGGATTTGAGCGTGGGCATCGCGTTGGGGAGTGCGTCGCAGATCGCGCTCTTCGTCGCGCCGGTGCTGGTGCTGCTCAGCTACGTCATTGGGCCCGTCACCGATGGACCTGCAGTTCTGGCCCGGCGCCGTGGTGATGGTGTTCATTGCGACGATGACGGCGTCGCTCGTGACCAACAGCGGGCGATCGGCGTGGTTCGTTGGCGTGCTGCTTCTGATGGTCTACCTGATCTTCGCCATGACGCTCTACCTCCTGCCGCCCGTCGTGCGCTGATATGGACGACCACACCGCGATCCGGAAAGCGTGTGCTCGACCCGATCGACCGCGTGTCCGAGGTGCTGTTCGGACTGATCATGGTTCTGACGTTCACCGGATCTCTGAGCGTAGTCGAGGCCGGCCGGGCGGACGTCCGCCTCATGCTCCTTGGAGCTCTCGGCTGCAATCTGGCCTGGGGCGTGATCGACGGGGTGCTGTACCTGATGGGCCGCCTGGCTGAGCAGGGGCATGGCCTGCTGACTTTGCGCGCCGTGAGGCGAACGTCCGACCCGCAGACGGCGCAACAGCTCATTGCCGGCTCGCTTCCGCCGCTCGTCGCCTCAATCCTGCAGCCGGCCGAGCTCGAGTCGCTGCGTCAGCGTCTGAAGGAACTCCCCGACCCTCCCGATCGAACGCGTTTGCCAAGGGACGCCTGGCTCGGCGCCGTCGGCGTGTTTCTTCTGGTGTTCCTGTCGACGTTTCCCGTGGTGATCCCGTTCATGTTCATACAGGACGTCACGCGTGCGCTGCGCGTCTCGAACGCTGTCGCGATCGCGATGCTGTTCGTGACGGGCTACGCATTCGGGAGGATGACGGGGCGTCACCCGGTGAAGGTGGGGATCTCCATGGTCGTGCTCGGCGTGATTCTCGTGGCCATCACCATCGCGCTGGGAGGATGACGCGCGCGGCCACCCGGGTCACGTTCAGCGCGCGGCCTTGTACCTCGTCGATGAGATCGGCCACCGAGATCCTGCGATCGATGTGACCGACGCGTTCCACCATGCCTTCGGCGCGCAGGATATCGCGCACGGTCGCCCGCGCGCCGATCAGCCGCAAACCGACGCCTGTCGCTCCCAGTTCCTCCTGCAGCGTCGCCAGCATGCGCACGCCGGCCAGGTCGACGTAGGGTGATGCCGACAGGTCGCAGACCACCAGCGTCAGCGGCTCGGAGGTCGATCGGATCTTCGACCAGACAGCGTCGATGACGTGCTCGACGTTGAAATAGAGCAGCGACGCTTCGACTCGGAATACCAACACGCCGGCAACGGACTCATTGTCCGGGCTGCGCTCGATGTCGGAGAAGACCCGCGTGCCGGGGATGCGGCCGAGGAAGGCTACTTGCGGTCGCGCAGCACGCCGGATGAGTAGCGCGAGCGACACCAGGACCGCCGTCATCACGCCCTTGAGAATGCCCAGGAACAGCACGGCGCTGAACGCAACCATGGACACCGTGAACTCGAAGCGGCTGACCCGCCACACGTGCCGCAACTCCCGGAGGTTGATCAGTCCCTTGACGGCAACCAGCACGATGGCTGCAAGCACCACGTTGGGCAGGTTGCGAAGCATTTCGGTCAGGTACATCAGGCACAGGCCGATGGTCACCGAAGCAAAGACCAACGCGAGTGGGGTCTTGGCCCCGGCCTTGTCGTTCACGGAGGACTGCGACAGTCCGCCAGCCACGGGGTAGCCCTGAAAGAATGCGGTGGCAAGATTCGCCGCGCCCAGGCCGAGCAATTCCTGCCGGGGATCCATCTTGTAGCCGTTCGCCTGCGCCAGGGCGCGTGCGGCGGAAACGCTCTCGACGTACGCGAGCAACAGGCACGCGAACGCGAGCGGAATCACACCGTCGACGTCGCTCAGCCGCAACCCGGGTGCGCGGAGATCGGGCAGGCCCCGTGGCAGCGCGCCGACAATGCTGAAGCCGAGATCACCCAACGACGTCGCCGACAGGGCGATGATGGACATCACCACCACGACGAGCGCCACCGGCCGGCCCGGCAGGAATCGTTCCCCAAGCAGCAGCACGGCGAGAGCCGTGAGACCGAACGCCAGCACGGGGAGATTGGTATCGGGGAGCTGCCCCCACAAGATGACGATGCGCTCGAAGAAATGCTCGCCGCCGCCCTTGACGCCGAACATCTTGGGCAGCTGGGTCATCGCGATCGTCAGGGCCGCACCGGCCTTGAAGCCGAGCAGAATGGTTTCGCTGATGAAGTTGACGAGCGAGCTCAGCCTCAGCAGCCAGGCCAGCACGCACATGCCGGCAACGACCAGCGCCGTGAGTGCGGCGATGTCGGCCCAGCGTGGCGCATCGCCCTGGGCCATGCCGCCGACCGTGACCCCGACGAGCATCGAGATCGCGGACGTCGGGCCTATCGCAAGCTGACGCGACGAGCCGAACAGCGCATAGAAGACGCCGCCGACCAGATAGCAGTAGACGCCGTATTGCGGCGGCAGTCCCGCGAGCGATGCATAGGCGAGCGACACGGGGATGCCGTAGGCCGCAAGCGTCACGCCGGCGATGGCATCGCGCGCGAGCCACTTCCGTTGATATGCGGGCAGCCACTGCGCGGGTGGAAAGGCCGCGCGTACCAACTGCATTGCTCGGCTAGTCATTCGGGTCTCCGAAGGCGTCGCGGCCCGCGATGCCTCGTGGGCTGGCTCGTGGATCAGCAATCAGCGATCGCGTGCGAGCCGGACGGTCACGGGCTCGTCCCACGACGAGAGAGCGACTTCAAGCAACCGCGACGTGGACGCCGGCACGACGAATCCCGGCGGAGCCTCGACGACGACGCGCAAGCTCCTTACGTCATCGCCAATTGACAGTGACGACGAGAAGCGCCCGTCGGCATCAGTGATGCCCCGGCCCAACTCGTCGCCCGAGCCGCTCGTGTGGATCCGCACACCGGCCCCGGCCACGGACTGGCCGGAGCCTTCGGTCCGGACGATGACGACGATCTGGGCCTGGCTGACGGGGGTAGGCGCCGTGGAAATGATCGAGCAGGCAGCCGCCGAGCGGCAGGGCGAGCGCCCCGACGAGAGCCGGGAGCACGACGAGCGCGCGAACGGCGCGGCTCGACCGGCCCGATCCGTCGTTGGACCTCGCCATTGGGCGCAGGATGACCCATCCGCGGAGCCCGCGCAAGCGGACGGCGGAACGACGCGGCCCATCTGGACGCGAGGTTGTCTACAATCGCCCCATGCCGAACCCAGTTTCGCGGCGCGATTTTCTGCACGTCACCGCGGGGGCAGGCGCCATGGCGGCGACGGGCAACCTCACACGGGATGCGGCCGCTCAGCGCGCCGCCGCGGCACCGGCCATGCCGGGCGACGCGCTTACTGGCTGGTTCGATCGTCCGATGCGATGGGCGCAGCTCACGCTCGTCGAGAATGATCCCGGCCGCTTCGATCCCGACTTCTGGCTCGACTACTTTTCGCGCATCCGCGCAGACGCTGCCTGCCTCAGCGCCGGCGGCATCGTCGCCTACTATCCGACCGAGATTCCGTTGCACCATCGCAGTGCATGGCTCGGCACGTCCGATCCATTCGGGGCGCTCGTGTCTGGATGCCGTCGTCTGAACATGCGTGTGATCGCGCGCACCGATCCGCACGCCGTGCGTGAGGAGGTACGGACGGCGCATCCCGATTGGATCTCGGTCGATGCCGATGGTCAGCCGCGCCGGCATTGGGCCAACCCGGAGTTGTGGGTGACGTGCGCGCTCGGCCCGTACAACTTCGACTTCATGGATGCCGTGCACCGCGAGATCGTGACGAAGTACCGCGTGGACGGCATTTTCACCAACCGTTGGGCGCCGCAGGGCGGTGTCTGCTATTGCGAGCATTGCCAGGCGAATTTCAAAGCCGCCGCCGGCGGGGAAGTGCCGCGCACGACGGACGCTCGCGACCCGAGGCGTCGGGCAGTTTCTCGAGTGGCGGGTCGCGCGGCTGACCGAGCTCTGGAAGCGCTGGGATGCATCAGTTCGGACGATCAACCCGGAGGCGCATTTCATCCCGAACGGTCCACCCGACCTGAAGACCGGCGGCGAGCTGGCCGCGATTCAGTTCGCGGACTTTCAGGCGCGCCGCGGCGTGACGCCAGCCTGGGTGAACGGCCGTACGGCGAAGGAGTTCCGGTCCGTGATGGGACGACGGCCCGTGGGCGGCATCTTCAGCGTGGGCCTCGAGGAGCCGTACCGCTGGAAGGACTCGGTGCAGAGCGAACCGGAGATTCGCCAGTGGGTTGCCGAAGGGACCGCGAACGGCATGCGGCCGTGGTTCACGAAATTCTCCGGCGTTCTCTACGATCGCCGCTGGCTCCCTGTCGTCGAGCGCATCTACCAGTGGCACGCGACCCACGAGCGGTATCTGCGGAACGAGTGGCCGCTCGCGCGCGTGGCGCTGCTGCAGTCCGACCAGACCGAAACGTATCATCCCGGCGTCGGGCCCGGCGACCGCGCCGCGGATCACGTGCTCGGCATGTATCACGCCCTCGTCGAAGGGCGTGTGCCATTCGAGATGGTGCACGAGGCGTATCTGACGCCCGAGCGCCTCGACGCGTTCAAGCTGCTGATTCTCGCGGACACCGCGGCGCTTTCCGATGGCCAATGCGCGGCGATTCGGGCGTACGTCGCCCGTGGCGGCTCCGTGCTGGCGACGTTTGCCTCGTCGCTCTACGACGAAGCCGGACAACGGCGCGCGGACTTCGGACTTGCCGACGTGTTCGGCGTGTCATTCGGCGGACGCGTTGACGGTCCGATGCAGAACTCCTATCTGAACCTCGAGGCAGACCCCGCCACCGGCCGGCGTCATCCGGTGCTGGCCGGACTGGACGGCACGCCGCGGATCATCAACGGCGTGTTTCGCCTGCACGTGACGCCGACGACGACGTTTCCTTCGCCGCTCACGCTCATTCCCTCGTATCCGGACCTGCCGATGGAGGACGTGTATCCGCGCGTGCCGCGCACTGACACCCGCGAGCTCTACCTCCGGGAGATTGGGGCGAGTCGCGTGGCCTACGTGCCGTGGGATATCGGCCGCACGTTCTGGGAAGTGATGTCTCCCGACCACGGCCAACTGCTTCGCAATCTGGTCGCGTGGACCACCAACGAACCGGCGCCCGTTGAGGTCACTGGTCCTGGCCTCTTCGACGTCACCGCCTGGCGGCAGCGCGACGCGATGACCGTGCACCTCGTCAATCTGACCAATCCCATGATGATGAAAGGCCCGCTTCGCGAGACCGTGCCCGTGGGGCCGCTCACGGTGCGAATTCGTCTTGCACCAGGTGTTCGTGCTGAGAAGGTTCAGTTGCTGACGGCCGAGCACCGCGCCGCGAACGTCGGTGGCTGGCGGAATGCTGACCGTGACGGTGCCGTCGGTCGACGTGCATGAAGTCATTGCGATCGATCTGTGATTGCAGAACGTGTAGCCGGAGACCCTATGCCCCGAATCGGCTCGTTGAAGAATCGCCTCCAGAAGGGCGAGATGGTCGTTGGACCTTTTGTGATCATTCCATCGCCGCCGCTGGTGGAGACGCTCGGCCACGCCGGCATGGACTTCTGCATCATCGACACCGAGCACGGACCAATCTCGCTGGAGTCGGCAACGGATCTCGTGATCGCGGCGCAGGGTTCGGGTACCGCCGCCATTGTCCGCGTCGGCAACAACGAGGAGCGGCTGATTCTGCGGGCGCTCGACATCGGCTCGGACGGCGTTCAAGTGCCGCAAATCAACGACGCGGACGATGCCCGGCGGGTCATCCACGCCGCGAAGTACGCGCCAATGGGCGCCCGCGGGATGTCGCTCTTTACTCGTGCCGGCGACTACTACGCGAATCGTGGCGCCGGGCACACCGATCGACAGAACGCGGAGACCATGGTGGTCGTGCACATCGAAGGCCGGCGTGGGCTGGATGCGCTCGACTCGATCATGACGGTCGAGGGCATCGACGTGCTGTTCCTCGGCCCCTACGACATCTCGCAGTCGCTCGGCGTCCCGGGTGAGGTCCGAAGCCCGAAGGTCGAGAAGGCGCTTCAGGACGCCGCCGCCAGGGCGCGGGCGAAGGGCCGGGCCGTCGGGTCGTACGCGCGCGACGTCGAAATGGGGAAGTGGCTCAAGGACCTCGGCGTGCAGTACCTGGCGGTCAACGTCGATGCGACGATCTATCTGCAGGCGTGTGAAGTCGCTTGCGAAGGCATTGAAGTAGCCGTCGAACTCTCGGACCGTCGGACCTTCGAACCGTTATGATCAGTCTGAATGGTTCGAATCATTGGCGGCGGACTCGCCGGCTCGGAAGCGGCCTGGCAAGCCGCGTCCATGGGCGTACCCGTCACGCTCCACGAAATGCGCCCCACGCGGCCGACGGCCGTGCACAAGACCGATCATCTTGCGGAGCTCGTGTGCAGTAATTCGTTCCGAGGTGACAAGCTCGACAACGCGGTCGGCCTCCTCAAGGAAGAGATGCGCCGCCTCGGATCGCTCGTCATGCGCATCGCCGACAGCGGTCCGCGTCCCGGCTGGCGCGGCGCTCGCCGTCGATCGCGAGCAGTTTTCCGCCGGCGTGACTGAAGCGATCCGCCAGCACCCGTTGATTACCGTCGAGCGGGGCGAGATTCTGCGCATCCCGCCCCAGGCAGGCGGCGAGGCCATCGTCGTCGCGACCGGACCGTTGACGTCCGAGGGCCTCTCGGCGGAGATCGCCGCGTTTGTCGGACGCGATCACCTGGCGTTTTTCGATGCGATCAGTCCCATCGTGCTCGCCGAAACGATCGATCGCACGAAGGTCTTTCGAGCCTCGCGCTGGAACCGAAGTCTGCGAGGCGCGGACCAGGCGCCCGTCCCCGACGGCCCCGCCTGTGGAGACGACGGCGAGGGCGATTACCTGAACTGTCCCTTCGATCGCGGACGAGTACCGGCAGTTTCACGATGCCATCGTCTCGTCGGAGAAGGCGGCCGTTCACGACTTCGACAACACGCAGTTTTTCGAAGGGTGTTTGCCCATCGAGGTGATGGCGCACCGCGGCCCGGACACGTTGCGGTTTGGGCCGATGAAGCCGGTTGGCCTCACCGATCCGCGCACGGGCCGCTGGCCGTACGCCGTCGTGCAGCTGCGGCAGGACAACCTGGCCGCCGATCACTACAGCCTCGTCGGGTTTCAGACGCAGTTGAAGTGGGGCGAACAGGCGCGGGTGTTCCGGATGATTCCGGGCCTCGAAGCCGCCGAGTTCGTGCGCTACGGGATGATCCATCGCAACACGTACATCAACGCGCCGACCGTGCTGGACGACACGTGGTGCACACGCAACCGCCCCGATCTGCTCTTCGCCGGACAGGTGTCGGGCGTCGAAGGGTATGTCGAGTCCGCGGCGTCGGGCCTGATCGCCGGACGAAACGCCGCCCGGATCTCGCTCGGCGTGCCGGCCATTGCCGCGCCGCGAACCACCGCCATCGGCGCGCTTGGGTATTACGTCTCGCACGCGGATCCGCGTCACTATGCGCCGTCGAACATCACTTTCGGCATCATGCCGCCACTCGATACGCCGCCACGTCAGCGCCACGAACGGCAGCTGGCGACCAGCCAGCGGGCCCTCGAGGACCTTGCCCAGTGGCTGGCAGAGCCGGTGATGGTTGCGCCAGCATGCTGAAGACGCACGTCCGGCAGTTCCTGGAGTTTCTTCGCTACAACCGGAACGTATCGCCGCACACGTTGCGCGCGTACGACACAGACGTCACGCAGTTTCTCAGCGCGGTCGCGGCAGGGACGAAGACGACTGCCGCACAGGTGCCGGTTCGCGCATTTACGACGGAGGCGGTGCGCGACTTTCTCGGCACCCTCCACGATCGCGGGATCAGCCGCGCGTCGAGTGCCCGGCGGTTGGCGGCCCTTCGGACCTTTGCCCGCTACCTCGTGCGTGAAGAAGTGCTCCCCGACGATCCGACGGCGCTCGTTGGTACTCCGCGCAAGGAGCAGCGCCTTCCTGCGCACCTGCCGGTTGACGACATGAACCGGCTGCTCGACGCGCCCGATCGCTCCACCGTGGCGGGGCGGCGCGATCTGGCCATCCTGGAGCTCTTCTACGCGTCGGGACTGCGGCTGAGCGAGCTCGTGGGTCTCGATCTCGGGGACGTGAACCTGTCCAGCCGCATCGCGCGAGTGGCGGGCAAGGGGGGCAAGGAACGGATCGTGCCCTTCAATCGCGCGGCGGCCGAAGCGATTCGCCGCATGTTGCCCGACGCTCGTTCGTCATCCGCACTCGGGGAAACCGTCCGACGAGCGCCGGCGGCTCGTCCTGCTGACCACCGGCGGGGGCCGCGCGGTCAGCCCCTCTTCGTCAATCTCCGCGGCGGCCGGCTGACGACGAGAAGCGTGGATCGGATCGTCAGGCGCTATGCCCGGGAAGCCGCGATCGAGCAGGGCATCAGTCCCCACGCGCTGCGGCACACGTTCGCGACCCACCTGCTGCAGGCCGGCGCGGACCTGCGCGCGATTCAAGAGCTCCTCGGGCACGCGCGGCTCGGTACGACGCAGCGATACACGCACCTCGACGTCGGGCGACTCATGGAGGTGTACAAGCGCACGCACCCGCGTGCGACCCGTCAGCGTGATGAAGAGGAGTAAGATCGAACCGTAGCCAGGACTTGGAAGTACTGGGTCGCCGTGCCGTTCTCCTGGGCAACGCCTGAGGAATGAGGCGCTGTCGGGATTTTTCACGGCGCCCAGTACTTCCAAGTCCTGGCTCTGGTGAGTTAGTTCGAGGACACGGTCTCCGTGACGACCCGGCGGCTTCGCGGGATCTCGATGCTGAGAATCTTGATCTTGTAGTTCATGACGCGCGGGCTGATACCAAGCAGTTCCGCCGCATCCTTCTGCACCCAGTTCGACATCCGCAGTGCTTCCACGACGGCCTGCCGCTCGATCTCCTCGAGCGGAATGCCCGGTCGGCGGAATCTTGACGACCGGTGCGCGGTCGGAGCCGGCCGACGGCGCCGAGTGCTCGCCAATCTGTAGATCTTCGATCCCCACCATCGGTTTCTCTGCAAGCAGCACCGCCCGCTCGACGACGTTCTCGAGCTCGCGGATGTTGCCCGGCCAGTTGTGGCGCATCAGCACCTTCTGCGCGTCGGTGTCGATGCCATCCACTTTCTTCTTGAGCTCGTTCGTCGATCGGCGCACGAAGAACTCCGCCAGCGCCGGGATGTCGTCCTTCCGGTCACGGAGAGGCGGCATGTCCACGGAGACGACGTTGAGCCGGTAGAACAGGTCCTCGCGGAACCGGCCATCCTGGACCATCTGGCTCAGGTTGCGATTCGTCGCGGCGATGATGCGAACGTCCACGCGAAGGGTCCTCGTGCCGCCGAGCCGCTCGAACTCGTGCTCCTGGAGCACGCGCAGGATCTTCGCCTGCGTGCTCGCGCTCATGTCGCCCACTTCGTCGAGGAACAGCGTGCCGCCGTCGGCCTGTTCGAAGCGGCCGATGCGCTGCTTGTCCGCGCTCGTGTACGCGCCTTTCTCGTGCCCGAAGAGCTCGGACTCGAGCAGGTTCTCCTGCAGCGCGGCGCAGTTGACCTTGACGAACGCGCGAGCGGATCGGTTCGAGTTGTGGTGGATCGCGCCGGCAATCAGTTCCTTGCCCGTGCCCGTTTCGCCGCGGATCAGCACCGTGGAGTTGCTGCGCGCCACCTTCTTCACGATGCCGAGCACCTGCTGCAGCGCGCCGCTCGCGCCGACGATGCGGTCGAAATCATAGAGGTCCTGCTGCTCGTGCCGCAGGTACTCCACCTGGTACTTGAGATGGCGGAGCTCGATCGCCTTTTCGATCTTGAGTTCCATCTCCTCGATTTCGAAGGGCTTCTGAACGAAATCGAAGGCGCCGATCTTCATCGCCTCGACAGCCGTATGAATCGAACCAAAGGCCGTCATGAGGATGACCGCCGCACTCGGCTGAATGGACCGCGTCGTGCGGAGCACGTCCATGCCATCGGCGCCGCCCATCCGAAGATCGGTCAGCACGACATCGAACTGGCTGTCCTGCAGCCGCTCGATGGCGGCCGTCCCGTTGCCGGCCTCCTCCACGTCATGGCCGGCGTTGGCCAGGGCGCGGACGAGGCCCTTCCGGAGCGAATCGTGATCGTCGACAACCAGAATGCGTCCCATTTGCACTATCTCCCCACACTTCCTACAGACGGCACGACCGGCAGCGTGACCCGGAAGGTCGCGCCGCGGCCGGGCGCCGAGACCGCGTCGATCCGGCCGTCGTGCGCGTCCACCACCTTGCGCACGATCGCCAGGCCGAGGCCGGTGCCCTGCGGTTTCGTCGTGAAAAACGGACTGAAGATTCGCTCGAGATCGTCGGGCGCGATGCCAGGACCGTTGTCGCGGATCTCGACCACGACCTGGGGCGTTTCCGCCTCGCCGGTGCCATCGGGCTGTTCTTCGCCCGGAAGCAGATACATGCGGATGTCGACGTGGCCCTCGCCGCCGAGCGCTTCGAACGCGTTGGCGAGAAGGTTCGAGAACAACTGTCGCAGCTGATGCGAGTCGGCCAGCAGCTCAGGCACGTCCGCCGCGAAATCCGTGCGGATCGAAACGGCACCGCGACGGCGCTTGCCTTCGGCCTGGGTAATGGAATCCTTGAGCACTTCGGCGAGGCCCGTGCGGTCCACCTGAAGCTGAATCGGGCGCACGAACTCCAGCACTTCCACCACGATGGCGTTGGCCATCTTGGCTTCCTTGATGATGTCGTTCAGCGTCTCGAGCGACTCGGGCTGCTCGGAGAGCTGCCGTTTGAGCACGCCGGCCATGACCTCGATGCTCGCGAGCGGGTTCTTGACTTCGTGCGCGATCGCCGCCGCCATTTCTCCGAGCGCGGCGAGACGGTCGCGAAGCCGATCGCGTTCCTCGATCTGCTCAACGCGGGTGAGGTCCTTGAAGAAGAGCGTGGCGCCGACGAGCGCGCCGCGGTCGTCGTTGATGCGCGAGAGCGTGTACCCAATCGCGCGGCCCGTCTTTCGCAAGCGCATTTCGGCGCGGTTCGGGAGGTCGTCGGTCTCGAACGCCTCCTGAAGGACACGCGAGACTTCGGGGCAATCCTGGAGGACTTCGGTGAACGGCCGTCCGATGTCCGTCGCGCGCGGCGTCAGCCCGAGCACCCGGTAGGCCAGGTCGTTCATCGCGGCGAGCCGCCCCTGGCGGGTAATCGCGAGCACACCCGTCCGGAGGTTGAGGACCAGGTGCCGGAAAAATCGGTCGCCTAGCACCTCAGCCGCCTGAGCCGGCGGTCCCTCTCGCCGGGCGGCGAGGGCAGCCCGAGCCACTCGTCGGTTCACCGGTGCGGCGTTTGCTGAGTTCGCTGAACGAGCCATTGCCATGTCGCGCGGGCGCTCCGGCGACGAGGTAAGGCAAGGCCTGTACCCACCCACAAACCATGAAGGTTTCCGCGAAAAATGTGTCGCTGCGCCTTGTACGGTGCGGGGGAGTCCTACGGGATCATTGCAGAACTGAGATGTTATTACAAGAATGTAATCACTGGGAATTGTCGGCGGATTCCACGGACTGGACCGACTCCCATTGGCCCATCAGGTCACCGACCTCCCACATCAGGTCCCGATGCCGGGCAATCACCGACTCGGCCTCGGCGCGGTCGTCGTAGAACCCGGGGGCCGCCATCCTTGTTTCAAGCTCCTTGATGGCCTGTTCGCGCTCCCCGATCCTGCGCCTCGAGGTCGGCAATCCGACGCTCTCGTTGGTCGGTATCCCGACGCCGCCGTCGGTCGGCAGCCTCTGACTTCTTGCGCTCGTCATGACTGACGACGCCCTTGGCGCTCACGGCAGGCTGTCGCAGACTTGCCGCCTCCGGGGCGTCGGTGACGGCGATTTCTGACCAGCCGCCGGCTTGGTCGCCGGGCCGGCGTTCTCTGGTCGTGGCGCGCCTGACGGCTCCACAGGAACTGTTCGTACGTCCCCGGATACATCTCGATGGTCCGGTGGCCCACCTCGATAATCTTCGTCGCCAGCTTGTCGACGAAGTACCGGTCGTGCGAGACGAAGATCAACGTGCCCCCGAAGTCCGCGAGCGCGTCGAGCAGCACGTCCTTCGAGTCGAGATCGAGGTGGTTGGTCGGCTCGTCGAGGAGCAACGTGTTCGACGGTCGCAGCAACATGCGGGCGACGGCAAGCCGTGTCCGTTCGCCACCTGACAGCACGCCGGCCTTCTTGTAGATGTCGTCGCCTGAAAACAGGAACCCGCCGAGGATATTGCGGATGATGGGCACCATCCCCACCGGCGAATCCGCCTCCATCGTTTCGTAGACCGTCAGCGCGGGATTCAGGCGATTCGCTTCGTCCTGCGCGAAGTACTGCATCACGACCTGATGGCCTTCCCGGCGCGTGCCGTGGTCCGGCGCCTCGGTGCCGGCAAGCATCCGCATCAGGGTGGACTTGCCCGCGCCGTTCGGCGCAACGAGCGCGATTCGGTCGCCGCGTTCAACGTGCAGGCCGACGCGGTCGAAGACGACGTTGTCGCCGTAGGCCTTCCGGATGTCCGTCAGTTCGAGGACGAGGCGGCCGCTCTTCGGGCACGACGGGAACGTGAAATGGACGCGCTTGCGTTCGGGCGGCACCTCGATCGGAACGATCTTGTCGAGCATCTTGATCCGGCTCTGCACCTGGGCCGCCTTGGTGGCCTGATACCGGAATCGATCGATGAACGCCCGCATGCGCGCGATCTCGTCGTCCTGCTCCTGCTTCGCCTTGCGCAGCCGTTCCATCTTCGCTTCGCGCTCGACGAGATAACGCGAGTACGAGCCGACGTAGTCGGTGATCGTCCGCAGCGCAAGGTCCGCGATGCGCGTGACGACCGCGTCGAGGAAGAACCGATCGTGCGAGACGAGGATCACCGTGTGGGGATACGTAATCAGGAATTCTTCGAGCCAGTTTCGCGCGTCGAGGTCGAGGTGATTCGTCGGCTCGTCGAGCAGCAGGAGCGTCGGGCGGCCAAGGAGCAGCTTGGCCAGCGCGACGCGCATCTGCCAGCCACCCGAGAAGGTTTCCACCGGCTTGTCGAAGTCGGCGCGGCGAGAACCCAAGGCCGTCGAGCACCTGCGTCACGCGAAGATCGATGCTGTGCCCCTCGCCCTGACGGAACAGTTCGCCGACGTCGTGGTAGCGAACGAGCAGGGCCTCGTGCTCGCCGTCGGGGAGCGCTGGGTCGGCAAGCGCGTGCTCGATCCGGTCGATCTCGGCGCGCGCGTCGAGCAGCGGCTGAAAGGCCGCCGACGCCTCCTCGACGAGCGTTCGGCCGGAATGTTCGATCCCGTCCTGCGGCAGGTAGCCGACGGTCAGTTCTGCCGGGCGTGTGACCGCCCCGCGGTCAGCCTCGTCCATTCCAGCCAGCATGCGGAGCAGGGTGGTCTTGCCGGCGCCGTTCGGGCCACAGAGACCCACACGCTCACCGTCGGACACGGTCCACGTGACGTCATCGAGCAGCGTCGCGCTCCCCGAACGACTTGGTGAGGCTGGTCAGCTGGATCATGGGACGAGGCGCATGAGCCCGTGCCCTTCAATTCTGGCCGAAACTCAGGGGCCACAAAAAGACCTCGGAGGTCTTTTTCGCAAAGATCTGACGAAAGAGACCTCCGAGGTCTTTCCTGCGAGGTTACGGTTCTGGCGAAGGCGCCGGCTCGCCGAGCGCGCGCGCGGCGACAGCCAGCACGCGGGGTAGACGGAACGGCTTGGTGAGATAGCCGGAGACACCGAGGTTGATGGCCTCGATGGCGCTGGCCTCGGTCGAATAGCCCGTGATGATGACGATGGGCAACTCGGCCGACCGCCGGCGCACCTCGCGAATCACCGAGAGGCCGTCCATTCCCGGCATCTTGAGGTCGGTGATGAGCAGGTCGTACTCGGTGGTGTTGAGCCGGTCCAGGGCCGACGGCCCGTCCGGCGCGGTGTCCACGTCGTAATCGGCCATCGACGAGGGTCTTCGCCACAAGGTCCCGGACCGTCTGTTCGTCGTCAACAATCGAGGATCCCGGGGCGATCCATGACGCCGGCCCGGGAGTTGGACCGGTTACTGTTCAGCCACGCGTCGATGTCGTGCTTCCGGAAGCGCCACTGCCGCCCCACGCGAACCGCCGGGATCTTTCCGGCCTTGATGAGCCGGTAGATGGTCCGGAGGTTGACCTGGAGGTAGTCCAGCACTTCCTCGGTTGTCAGGAAGTGGTCGTCACTCATTGGTCGTGCAGTCTAGCACTTTAATGAAGAATCGGGCGCAAGTCCTATACTCAATGGTAGATACCGGCGGCTTCCCCCTGGTACCGACTGGTCTGGCTGGGAGCCGTCTAAGCTGGCAGGAGGCGGACACCAGCCGCTGGCTGGCCCGACCCTGGCGCGCCCCACATGATTCGGACGGACGAGGAGCTCGTTGCCCGCGCGACCGCGGGTGATGTGGATAGCTTCAACCAGCTCGTCTCGCGCTGGGAACGGACGATCTACGCCCTGGCGTATCGAACGCTCGGGCGTGAGGAAGACGCCAGGGACGTCGTCCAGGAGGCTTTCCTCCGAGCCTACCGGGGGCTGCGGGGCTTCAAGGGCGAGGCCAAGTTCTCGTCGTGGCTGTATCGCATCACCCTCAACCTGTGCCGGGATTGGATTCGCCGGGAGCGTCGCGCTCCCGTCGTCCAGCCGCCCGAGGGCACGGACGCCGTCGACCTGGCCGATGCGCAGGCCGCGCCGACCGAGTCGGTCGAGGACCTGGTGGCACGGCGCGAGATGTCGCGAGCAGTGTCGCGAGCGATGGCCGAACTGCCGGAAGAGCAGCGGACGGCCATCATGTTGAAGGAGTACCACGGCCTGACGTTTCAGGAAATCGCGGACCAACTCCATTGTCCGCTGAGCACGGTGAAGACGCGGTTGTATCAGGGTCTCTCGGTGCTGCGCCGTCGTCTCGATCGCCAGCAGAGTGAAGAAGCGTCGTTACGTCGAGCGACGTGGGAAGGAACCGGTTAAGGGGACCGATTGTCATGTGTGAGAACAGAGAACGACTGATCGGCTATGTCTACGACGAGTGCGACCCCGCGGAGCGCGCCGCGATCGAGGAGCACCTCGAGTCGTGCCATACGTGTCGGCGAGAAATTCGTGGCCTGAAAAGCGTGCGTCAGGATCTGTTGGCGTGGGACGTGCCCGCGAGCGATCCGATCTGGCGTCCGATGGCGCCGGCGCACAAGGAGTCGTCGTGGCGAGCCGTACCGGCGTGGGCGCTGGCGGCCGCGGCATGCGCCACCTTCATGGTCGGCGCCGCTGGCGGTGCAGCGACCTATGCGTTGATGCCGCGGACCGCTCCGGCCGTCGCTCAGGCCGAGACGACCGCGCCAACGGCCACGACAGCCGTCACGGCGACCGAACTGGCAGCGCTCGAAAACAAAGTGTTGGCCCAGATGCGCGCTGAACTCGACACGCGTGCCCGTCAGATGTCAGGGGAGGCCGCGCCGCGCAACCTCGCGGACACCAATCCGGCGAGCACCGATCTTGCGCGACGCGTCAACATGCTGACCGTGCGTCAGGACGAGTTATACGACCGGCTGCTGGAGTTCGCGAGCGAAACGCAGGGAATCCGGGCCAAACAGACGGGCCTGGAGCGCGATAGCCGGATGCTCGTTTCCTATGTCCAGGGCGGAACTCCCGGCCTTCCCGGAGGGCAGTAAACGTGAGGACACGAATGATCTTCAGAGGTGCACTCGCACTGAGCGCCGTCATGGCCGTCGCTTCGTCGGCGTTCGCGCAGTCCGCGCCGCAGGCGCCGCGGACCGACGATCCGGCCAGGCCACAGGTGCAGACCTTCGAGATGGTGCTCTCACGTGCGCTCGAGATCGCCGGCCGGAACTTCGCCGCTCGCGCCACGGAAATCGCACCGCAACTGACGGCGATGCCGACGGGTGACAACCCGCAGGTGACCGGCGTGGCGGTGCGTGACCTGAATCTCTATGTCTTTCATGTCCAGGTTCCGGGAATCGATCTCAGCCTGTCGGTCATGAACCTGATGGTGAATCGTCCACAGTTCGCCGGTCGGCCGGAGGGTCCTCAGCCCCAGCCGGTCAACGGCCGCGTCGAGTCCACGGGCGTCGTCGCGCCAGACCCCATGGGACCGGCCGCTCCACGACCCACGCTGCTCGATTTCCGCGTGGTGTATCAGACCCAGGTGCGTGAAGCGCTCGTCGACGCCATCGTGGACAACGCGGCGGCGTTGCCGCTGGGGGCGAATGATGCGCTGCTCGTCATTGCGGGAGGCATCGATCCGCCCGTCACGAATCCGCTGTACCGCAGGACCTCGCACCGGCTGGTGCTCCGGGCAAAAGGGACGGATCTTCTGGCGTTTCGCGAGGGCCGGATCACGCGTGACGAAGTGAAGCAGCGGGTTCTTGCCTCGGACTTCTGATCTACAATCGCGCCAGAATGCTCCGTAATTGCTGGCAGATGCTCGCGGTCGGCTGGCGCTCGTTTCGAGCGCGTCGTGTGGCCAGCGCCTCGATCTCTCCACACTCGCCGTCACCGACACGTTCACCGGCTGGTACGACAACGGGATCAAAGACGGCAAGAACCACCTCGTCCCGAGTCTCAGTTTCCGTCTTCAGAACAACGGACGAGTCGCCGGCGGCCTACGTCCAGCTCACGGTTTCTTTCTGGTTGAAGGGCGACGACGGGGAATACGACGGCCGCGAAGTGACGGGCATCGGGGGGACGCAGATTCCGCCAGGCGGGACCAGTCGAGCCGATTCTCGTCCGTGCCGCGTCGGTTACACCCTCGAACAGGCTCGCGCCGAGTTGTTCTCGCATAGCCAGTTTCGCGATGTCACCGCACGGGTAATTGCCAAGCGCGATGGGCGCCTGGTCCGGATCGGCGACGTAGCGATCGACCGACGGCTCATTCCGCACGCAGCCCAATCTGCCGCGGGTCAGTAGACTGGCTCTGTCCGGTCCGAGCGCCTCACTACCTGAACGCCCAGCCGAAGTTGAAGTTGAACTCACTGGCCTTGACGCTGTGCTGGGCCGTGCCCTGATCGACCTTGATGCCGTAGTAACGCGCGTACAAGAGCTTCTCCTCGAACTCGAAGTACAAGCCCTTCCAGATTTCCACGCGGGCGGCGGCCGCGGCGTCCACGTTCCAGCCCTGGAAAAACTGGAATCCCTTTTCGTTCGGCTGGTCGAATACCGCGTTCTCTGTGTGGGGGTTGGCGAACCCGCCGCCCCCTTTCGCCAGGAAGGAGATGGAGCCCGCGCGCCCGCGTTCCCCCTGAGCCGAAAGCGCCTGATCAGATTGATGAAGAGAGGATTCGCTCCGTTATTGAGCTGGTAACGCAGGACATCGGGCGTGAGCGTGACCAGGCTGTCGACTGGCTCCCCGTTGAGCGTGCCAGTCATGGGGACCTGCTGATCCTCTTTGACGATCCATTTGATGTGATCGTGCGCCAGCTCCACACCCCATCTCTCGTTGAAGAAATAGCCGATCCGCAGGTTGTATTGCGGCACGGTCAGACTGTGGCTGAAGAGATCGGTCCACGCCTTACTGTCGCGTGCCTGTACGCCGCCGAGCATGAAGTCGTTACCGAGCGATGGCTGGCTGATGTGCAGGTCGCTCTTCGCGTAGCTGTCGCCGTTGTAGCCCCAGGACACGAAGAATTCGCGGCCGGACGCTTCGGCCGTGGCGGGCGCTGGCGCAGCCGCCTGACGGACGAGGCCAGCAGGGTGACTTTCGAACGGACGGGCAGGGGTCTTCAGCAGGTTCGGCTGGGTGAGGATCCAGAGCAAGGCTGCGCTGTGCATGAGGGACCCCATCGCTGATTTACTTCGCGTTGGGGCGCAGGTCGAACGCCGCCATTTCCTGCGTATTGCGGACGAGCAGGATGCCGTCGGCAAACGCCGGAACGTTCCATGTCTCGCCCTCGATGGCTGGCATGCGGGCCAGTTCGTGAAGCTTCTCGGGCGTCAGCGCAATCAGGACGAGCTCCCCGTCCTCCGTGATGACGACGAGGTGGTCGCCGGCGAGGAGCATCTGGCCGTGTCCGTAGCGCCCGTTTTTCCACTTCCGCATACCTGTCGTGGCGTCAAGGCACACGAGGATTCCTTCGTCGAGACCGTAGATGAAGCCCTCGTGCAGCACTGAGCTCGACATGCGGTTCTTCAGGAAAATGTTGCGCCACACCTGGCGGACGCCGAACCGATCCCCGTCCTTCGTCAACTCGATGACGACAGCGCCGGAACCGTAACCCGACGAATAGAAGAGGCGGTTGTCGCCAATGACGATCGGCTGGGCCACGGTGATGCCGTGATCGGTCGTCCACGGGAACTCCCACAGCACTTCACGCCGATCGAGGCTCAGTCCCACCAACCGCTCGCCGCTGACAACCAGGAATTGCGGGACGCCAAGGAGCGTGACCTGCATCGGCGAGACGTAGGCCTGCTTGTCGTCGAGCGCGGTCCACAACGGCTTGCCTGTTCGGCGATCGTAGGCCGCGACCGATCGACCGTCCGGCCCTCCGGGCTGCACGATCACCGCGTCCCCCGCAATGAGCGGCGAACCCGCCATGCCCCACCTCAGATTCTCGGCGCCGGTATCTTGCAGAATGTTCGTCCGCCAGATCGTCCGCCCACTGGCGGCGTCGATGCACCGCAGCTCGCCCCTCGCGCCGAGAGCGAACACGAAGCCATCCGCCCAGGCCGGCGTGGCCCGGGGACCTTCGCCGCCACCCATCCACTGACTGAATCGCTCCGGCCACGCATTCGTCCACAGTTCCTGGCCTGTCATGACGTCGTAAGCGACCACGACCTCGTTGCGCTGGCGTTGCTCGATCGTGAACGCGTGACCGCCCGCGACGGCGAACGACGACCGACCACCGCCGATCCCTTTCTTCCACATTGGCGCGAGCCCTTCCCACGACACGCGGATAGGCTTGCGATAGACGCCATCGCGATCAGGACCGCGAAACCCGGGCCAGCTCGACGTGAGCGCCGAGTGAGCTTGCGGTTCCGTCTGGACGGTCGGGACTGGGACGGCGACTTCGATGGCCAGCGGTTCGGCGACCGCGGTGCTGTCAACGACACGACCTGTTGTCACCGTGGCGACGAGAGAGAGTGCGATCCAGTAAGTCGAGCGCATGCCCCTAGATGATATTTCCGTCGGCATCAGAACGCGGCCTTGATGCCGGCGTTGAACACGCGGCCTCTGAGCGGCGCCCAGGCGTCGACCGTCCAGCGTCCGTCGACGTCACGCTCGGGTCGCGCGATCGGATCCCAGTGGGTCTGGCGGACATCCGTCAGATTCTCGGCGTTGACAAACACTCGCCACCGGCCGAATCGGTACTCCCCGAGAAGGCCAACCACGACGTAGGGCTCGCTCGTCGATCGATAGGGGTTACGGTCGAGCCGCTGCTCGCCAGTAAACAGGACCTCCACGCCGAGGCGGCCGCGGCCGCCTTCCGCCGCCCCGATCAGGCCGGCGCTGTGCCGCGGCGTGAGTGCCACGTCATTGCCGCCGCGTTCACGCGTCCGCAGGTGCGTGTACGTGCCGGTCACGGAGTACGGGGCCCGGCGCGCGGTGCCGAGCAACTCGACGCCCTCGGTGACGATGGGGTCGGCTTCGGTACGAAGCGTGTACGTCGAACGGTCGATTTGAGCCGGATCGTTGATTTGCGACCGGAACACCGTGAGCGTCACTGCGGTGTGGAGTGTCGTGTGC
This sequence comes from uncultured Acidobacteriota bacterium, assembly GCA_963739035.1. Taxonomy (GTDB): domain Bacteria; phylum Acidobacteriota; class Vicinamibacteria; order Vicinamibacterales; family SCN-69-37; genus CAVTYZ01. The sequence continues at coordinate 238,486 of CAVTYZ010000019.1, forward strand.
GAGAAGTCCGCCGCCACGCTGCGCGCGGTTTCGACTTCGAGCGGCTCGTCAATCGACAGACGTGCCAGCCCCGCCGCTTCCGTCTCCTCGGTCAGCGGCCTGGGCGTGAAGTACCCCTGACTGGCGGAGAACCGTGTCGCCCACGCCCCGCGTCGCATGAGGGCGGATCCGCGCGGGCTCAGCAAGAAGCCGTACAGATTGTGATGATCGAGGCGGAGGCTTCCCGTGACGACGAGCCACGGCGCCACATTGAGATCGTCATGGACGAAGATGCCGGGCCGGGTGGAGACGGTACGTCGACGGAAGCGGGCCGCTGGATCGGAGCGCGTACCAGTCGCTGGCGATGCCGGCCAGCCAGGTGTGCCTCGCTGTCGGACGGCGAAGCGTGATCTCAATGGTGGCGGTCTGAAGCCGATCGCCTTCACGTACGTCACTGAAGTCGCGGGTCCGTGACTGGACGAAGAGTGCCGCGGCGCCGGCGAGGATATAACGGTCGCGGTAAATCATCTGACCGGAAAGGCTACCGGAGGCGGTCTTGGTTTCGAGCGACTCGCGCGCCATCGCGCTGCCGCCCTCGCGCGTTTCAAACGTCACATCCGCCACGCCGGCGACCGACTTCCCTTGTTTGTTGTCCCAGAAGACGCGCGGATGCGCAACCGCCCGCTCGTAACCGGGGATATCCGACCAGCCGTCGTCATCCACATCGGCTTCTTCCTGACGGTGTCCGCCGAAGAGGAACGTGCTGCTCCACGACCCGGTCGGCGGCGACGAGATCCAGAACAGCGCATCCGTCGCGTTGGGTGCGGACTGGCTGAACAAGATCTCGCGGCTCGGCTGGTTGTCGGGCCTCCGCGACAGCAAGTTGACGACGCTGACGGCGTCAGATCCGAAGAGCGCCGAAGCGGGCTCTTTGATGACTTCGACCTGGCCGAGATCCATCGGCGGGGTTCGGGGCAGGGCGTGCCCACCGGGGCGATCAAAGTAAACAGGCACGCCGTCGGAGAGCACCCGCGTGTAATGTCCGGGCAGTCCCCGGATGCGCAGCATCGTCGTGCCCAGCGCCGGCGACGTCGTTTGTGCGCGGACGCCGGGCATCTCGTTGAACAGCGTCACGATGTCGCCAGGCGCCTTCAGCATCCTGGTTTCGATTTGGTCGCGGTTGATGAGCGCGACCGGAGCGGCCTGGTCCTCGATGCGTCGGCCGGTGCGCGTGCTCGCCACTGGTCGGTGTCGGCACCATCACCAGGCGGACAGTGAGTTCGGTGCCCGCGACGACATCGACTCGAGCCGTCGCGGGCTGGTACCCGTCCCGAGTGACGACGACAGAGCCCCGCCCGGTGGGCAGCGTCAGCGTGCCGACGCCGGACGTGTCGGTCGAGGTGGAGACACCGTTTGCCGAGACGTTCGCTCCCTCGACCGGGATGGCGCCCGCCACGACTTCGACTCGGATCATCCCTGTTCGCGCCTGTGCCGCATCGGCGGTCTCTCCGGCAAGGCCGAGGCCGAGCGTCAGACCAGCCCCGAGAAGGGAGGGCAGAATGGAGTGGAGTCTGGACCGGTCAGGTTGTGTGCCCGGCGGTCGTCCGCCGTGGCGAAAGTGTCTCGCACGCAAGGCGGATGATCATACACGGCGCGGGATTGCAACGCTGCGGCGCGGCGTCCGTCTGACGACGAAGGCCGCCGCCGGATCGCTCTTGCTAATTGATCTTCTTCAGGTTCGCCCGCTCGGTCATCGTGCGACCGGCGCGGACGGAGATGTCTGACGAGTAGCGTTCGTACCCGTCGGCTCGCAGTTCGATCTGATGCCGGCCTGCCCCGATCTCGAGGTGGTCGCTCAAACCGTCGAACTCCTCCACGGTGCCGACGAGCGCGCCATCAACGTAGACGCGCGCGTGCCGGGGGTTGGCTTTGAGGCGAATCGAGCCAGTCGGCTGCCGGTTCTCGTGGCGATCCGCGCCGTCATCGTGACCGGAATATCCACCGCCACCGTAATATCCACCGCCGTAGCCATACGCTGGGTACGGAGCGTACGGAAAACCAAACCCGAAGCTCAGACTGAATGGGTAGCCGTAACCGTAGCCATACCAGGGGCTGTAGCCGTAGCCGTACCACGGGTAATAGCCGTACCCGTACCCATAGGCAGGGTAGCCGTACCCGTAGCCAGGGTAATACCCGTGGCCATACGCCGGTAAGTGGGACGGGTAACCCGCGCCGTAGTACGTCCGCGGTTGCGCCTGGCCGTACGAGGCTTGTGAACCACGAGAGCGCGCGCTGCCGGACGAGCCGTCGACCGAACCGCTGCGAGTGAGCGATGCCTGCGAACCGGATGACGGTGAGCCGCCTCCGCCGCCCGACGCCGAGCCGGAACGTGGACGCGCGGCCCCGCGCGAGTCACCGCCGCCCTGGGGCGCGGACCGCGCCCCGCCCGATCCCGATCCGGAACCGCCTGACGACGGCGTCGAAGAGGAGCCGGATCCGCCGCGGGACCTGGCCTGTGCCCAGGCGGGGTTCGGCAGAGCCAGCGACAGGGCCACGAGCGAAACACCAGCGAGTGAGGTCCAGCGTGTCATGGCGGTTCTCCGGAAAACTAGCCCTGCCTAGTGCAACTTTACTGCCAGACCTCGCGTCAACAAACTTAAAAGGTACGCCGACGGAGGACAGGCAAGTGTCCTCTCGGCTTGCCGTCTCGAGCGGACAGCACTACGATTCGGACAGGTCCGGCCCGCCCCTTGTCCATGCCCAAATTTCACGCGACGACCGTTCTTGGCGTTCGCCACGATGGCAAAGTTGTCCTGGCGAGCGACGGCCAAGTCACGCTTGGCCAGACCGTCGTCAAGCACCAGGCGCGAAAAGTCCGCCGTCTCTACCACGACCGGGTGCTGGCCGGGTTTGCCGGCGCGGCTGCTGACGGTTTTGCGCTGTTCAACCGGTTCGAAGGCGAAGCTCGAGGAGCATCGCGGCAATCTCGAGCGGGCCGCCGTCGAGTTGGCAAAGGACTGGCGAACGGACCGGGCGCTGCGGCGGCTCGAGGCCATGATGCTCGTCGCCGACGCGCGTGCCATGTACCTGCTGTCCGGGACCGGCGACCTCATCGAGCCCGACGACGGCGTGATTGGCATTGGTTCGGGCGGCCCGTTCGCCATGGCCGCGGCCCGGGCGCTCGTACAGCACAGCTCGCTCGACGCCCGCGCCATCGTCGAGCACGCCATGGCGATTGCCGCAAGCATCTGCATCTACACGAACGACCGCCTCGTGCTCGAAGAGCTATGACGAAGAGCTATGACGATGACGTCCATTCCCGTTCGCGAGCTGCCGCCAGCGCTCGCCGCGTCCCTCACGCCGCGCGAGATTGTCGCGGAGCTCGACAAGTACGTCGTCGGCCAGGCGAAGGCGAAGCGCGCCGTTGCGATTGCGCTGCGCAACCGCTACCGCCGCCAGCGGCTGCCTGCAGACATGGCTGAGGAGGTGGCGCCGAAGAACATCCTCATGATCGGCCCGACGGGCGTCGGCAAGACCGAGATTGCGAGACGGCTCGCGCGCCTCGCCCAATCGCCTTTTGTGAAGGTCGAGGCTTCCAAGTTCACTGAGGTCGGGTACGTTGGGCGCGACGTCGAGTCGATGGTTCGCGATCTCGTCGAGATTTCCGTGAAGATGGTTCGCGAAGAGCGCGAGGCCGAAGTGAAGGAGCGCGCGCAACAGGCCGCCGAAGAGCGGCTGCTCGATTTGCTGTTGCCACCGTCACCGCCATCCTCGTTCGGCGAGTCGTCGGAGGATGCGCGGATGGCTCGTGAGAACGCGTCGTCGACGCGAGAGCGGCTGCGTGAGCAACTCCGGGCCGGACGCCTCGACTCCAAGACCGTCGAGATCGAGGTGCGGGATCGCGCGATGCCGTCGTTCGAGCTGGTGCAGGGCTCGTCGGTGGAGGAGATCGGCGTCAACTTGAAGGACATGCTGCCCGGGATCTTCCCGGGGCGGACACGCCGGCGGCGGATGCCGGTCTCGCGAAGCCGTCGAGCACCTGACGGCTGAGGAAGCGCAGAAGCTCATCGACATGGACGGTGTGGCGCGCTCGGCCATCGAGCGCGTCGAGCAGGCGGGCATCATCTTCGTCGACGAGATCGACAAGATCGCCGGCCGCGAAGGATCGCAGGGTGGTCCCGACGTGAGCCGCGAAGGCGTGCAGCGCGACATTCTGCCGATCGTCGAGGGCACTACGGTGAACTCGAAGTACGGCATGGTGCGAACGGACCACATCCTGTTCATCGCGGCGGGCGCGTTCCACGTCTCGAAGCCGTCGGACCTGATTCCCGAGCTGCAGGGACGCTTTCCGATTCGGGTCGAGCTCGACGCCCTGGGTCGCGACGAGTTCGTTCGGATCCTGACGGAGCCCAAGAGCGCCTGATCAAGCAGTACACGGCGCTCCTCGCCACCGAAGGCGTGTCGATCACCTTCACGCCGGATGCGGTTCAGCGCATCGCGGAGCTTGCGACGCTCGTCAACGAACGCACCGAGAACATCGGCGCGCGGCGCCTCCATACCGTGATGGAACGGCTGCTCGACGAAGTGTCCTTTCACGCGCCCGAGATGGACGGCTGCTCAGTCTGACGTGGACAGCGCGTACGTCGATCGCATGCTTCAGGACATTGCGAGGAGCGACGACTTGTCGCGCTACATCCTGTGACGAGGCGCGCCCTGCGCAGGCTGGGCGCGGTGTCGCTCGTTGCGGTTTCGTTGGCCGCGTGCGGCAAGAAGGGCAACCCCCTGCCGCCGCTCAACATCCAGCCCGCCCGAGTTTCCGATTTCGCCGCGTCATTGAGCGGCGGTCGTGTCACGCTTCAGTTCACCGTTCCTGCCAGCCAACCCTGACAATCCGACCGTCGTGGCGCCCGAGCGCGTGGAGATCTACCGCGTCGTCACCGCGCCGGAGGCCGCGGTGCCACCGGCATCGCAGATCGTTGGGGCTGTGGGCGCCTTGCGCGGCCAGATCGCCGTGCGACGGCCGGACGACAATCCGCCGTCGGCAACCGCGCCACCACAGCCGCTGCCCGGGGAGGCGGCCTCGTTTGTCGAGCCCGTGGACAGCCAGGCGGCGGGTTCCTGGACGTACGTCGCGGTCGGCGTACCTGGGCCGTAACCGGCGCGGTCCGGCATCGAACGCCATCACGGTCCCGCTTGCCGCACTCCCCGTCGCGCCGACGGGGCTGACGTCCGATACAACGAGACGACGCTGACGCTGTCCTGGCAGGCCGCGGGCAAGGCCTACCGGGTGTTCTCCGCGACCCAGCCGCTCGATCTGTCAACGGTGCGGCTGTTGACGGCGACGCCGATCAACGCGCCGCGATTCACACAGCCCGTCGAGTTCGGTCGTGAACGCTGCTTCGTGGTTCGAACCGTGCAGGCGACCGGCGGCGCCACGGTCGAGGGGCCGCCGTCGGACGGTGTACTGCGCCACGGCCGTCGATCGCTACCCGCCGCCTGCTCCGACCAATCTTCGGGCCATCCAGGAAGGGAACGCGATCACGCTGACCTGGACACCTTCCGACGCGCCGGATCTCGGCGGCTACATCGTGCTCAGGGGCGATGGCGGCGGCGTGAACATGCAGCCTCTCATCCGCGAGCCCGTGCGCGAGCCGTCCTTCAAGGACGAGAGCGCCCGGTCCGGCGAGACCTACACCTACTCGGTCTATGCCGTCGACACGGCGCCGGTTCCCAACCTCAGCCAGCAGTCCGACCGGCAGATCGTGACCGTTCGCTAGCCGGTCCAGCTCCACGGCAGTATGATTTGGGAAAGACGAAAGGCCTGTCATGAAACTCTTCATTGATTCCGGAAACCTCAAGGAGATCGAGTCGCTCGTGCCGCTGGGCATCATCGACGGGGTCACGACGAATCCGTCCCTGATGGCGAAGGAAGGCGGTGATCCGCGCAAAATCACCAAGCGCATTTGCGAGCTCGTGCAGGGGCCGGTCAGCGCCGAAGTGGTGGCGACCGACTACGCCGGGATGATTGCCGAAGGGCGAGATCTTGCGACGATCGACGAGCACATCGTCGTCAAGGTGCCGTTCACGCGCGACGGCGTTCGCGCGACGAAGACGCTGGCCGGCGAGGGCCTCCGCGTCAACGTCACGCTGATTTTCTCGGCGACCCAGGCTCTGTTCGCGGCGAAGGTCGGGGCCTCGTACGTGAGCCCGTTCGTCGGCCGGCTCGACGATATCGCGTCGCACGGCATGGGGTTGATCGAGGAGCTGGTCGATATCTTCCCGAACTACGGGTTCAAGACCGAGATTCTCGTCGCGAGCGTGCGGTCGCCGATGCACATCGTCGAGGCCGCGCGGATGGGCGCCGACATTTGCACGTGCCCCGCGTCGGTCATCGAGGCGTGCTTCAAGCACCCGCTCACCGACATCGGGCTCGAGAAGTTCCTCAAGGACTGGGAGAAGGCCCAGACGGCCAAGGTGTGACCGAGCGCGCGGATGGTGGTTCGACTGGACTCTCGTCCGCCGATCGACTGCGCGCCCTGGAGCGGCTTGCCGAACAGGGCGGCGGCGAGGCGCGCACGCGGCGGCAACACGACGCGGGGAAACTGACCGCTCGCGAGCGGGCCGATCTCCTCTTCGATCCCGGCAGCTTCGAGGAAGTCGACAAGCTCGTCACGCATCGATGCCTTGACTTCGGTATCGGCGACGAGCTCATCCCCGGCGACGGGGTCGTCGCCGGTCATGGACGCGTGGATGGCCGTCCCGTCTATGCGTTCGCCCAGGACTTCACCGTGTTCGGCGGCTCGCTGTCCGAGACGAACGCCGCGAAGATCGTCAAGATCATGGACCTGGCCGTGCGGATGGGCGCGCCCATCGTCGGCCTGAACGACTCGGGCGGCGCGAGGATTCAGGAGGGCGTGCTCTCGCTCGGCGGCTACGCCGACATCTTTCTCCGAAACACGCTGGCGTCCGGCGTCGTGCCGCAAATCTCCGCCATCATGGGTCCCTGCGCCGGAGGGGCGGTGTATTCACCGGCGATCACCGACTTCACGGTGATGGTCGATGGCACGAGCTACATGTTCGTGACCGGACCCGATGTGATTCGGACCGTGACACACGAGGACGTCACCAAGGAAGCGCTCGGCGGCGCGATGACACACAACGCGGTCAGCGGTGTCGCGCACTTTGCGGTGCCCGACGATCGCGCGTGCCTTCAGCTGATCCGGGAGCTCCTGAGCTATCTGCCGTCGAACAATCTTGACGATCCGCCGCGCAGGGCGACGGCCGATCCGGTGGATCGCGAGGACGCTGCGCTCGACCGTCTGGTGCCGGCCCAGCCGAACCAGCCGTACGACATGCGCGATCTCGTTGGCGCCGTCGTGGACGACGGCGTGTTTCTGGAAGTGCAACGGCACTTTGCGCAGAACATCGTTGTCGGATTCGCGCGGCTCGCCGGGCGCACGGTTGGCCTCGTCGCAAACCAGCCTGCCGTGCTCGCCGGATGCCTCGATATCGATGCCTCGGTGAAGGCGGCGCGCTTCGTACGGTTCTGCGACGCGTTCAACGTGCCGCTCGTCACCTTCGAAGACGTTCCTGGATTCCTGCCCGGTGTTCGCCAGGAGTACGGCGGCATCATCCGCGCCGGCGCCAAACTGCTGTACGCGTTTGCCGAGGCGACGGTTCCGAAGATCACGGTCATCACCCGCAAGGCCTACGGTGGCGCGTACTGCGTGATGGCAAGCAAGCACATCCGCACGGATTTCAACTACGCGTTTCCAACGGCCGAGATCGCGGTGATGGGCCCTGAAGGCGCGGTGAACGTCCTCTATCGTCGTGAGATCGCCGAGGCGGCCGATCCGGAGGCCCGTCGTGCCGAGCTCGTCGAGGAGTACCGGCAGAAGCTTGCCAACCCGTTCATCGCGGCATCGCGGGGCTTCATCGACGAGATCATTGCGCCGCGCGCGACCCGCTCAAAGCTCATTGCCGCCCTCGCGAGCGCGGATCACAAGCGCGACCGGAACCCGTCTCGCAAGCACGGCAACATCCCGTTGTAAGTCCACCCCGGCCTCATGAAACTCCTCGTCGCGAACCGCGGAGAGATTGCCGTCCGCATCATCCGCGCGTGCCGGGAGATGGGCCTGGGCGCCGTCGCGGTCTACTCCGACTGCGATCGTCAGGCGTTGCACGTTCGAGTCGCCGACGAGGCCTGTTACATCGGCGCGAGTCCTGCGGCCGAGAGTTACCTGAATATCGATCGACTGGTGGCCGCGGCGGTCGCCTCGGGCGCGACGCTCGTCCATCCGGGTTACGGCTTCCTCGCGGAGAACGCCGCGTTCGCGCAGCGCGTGCGAACGCGCCGGCCTGACGTTCGTGGGCCCGTCGCCTGGCGTGATTCAGCTGATGGGCGACAAGCACTCGGCGCGCGAGGCGGCCGTTCGCGCCGGTGTTCCAGTCGTTCCGGGCACGGCTCAGCCGTTCCCGGTCGACGCCCCGGACGAGGCGGTCGTCGCGGCGGCCGGGCAAGTCGGTTACCCGCTGCTCGTGAAGGCGGTCGCCGGCGGCGGCGGGAAGGGCATGCGCGCCGTCGAGAGACCGGCCGACTTGCCGTCCGCGCTCCGAATGGCGCGGTCGGAGGCCGCGGCCGCGTTCGGCGATGGCGGAATCTACCTGGAGCGTCGTCTGGATACGCCGCGCCACATCGAGGTTCAGCTGCTCGCGGACGCGTACGGGATGGTCGTGCCGTTCGTCGAGCGGGAGTGTTCGATTCAGCGCCGGCATCAGAAGGTCGTCGAGGAATCGCCGTCACCTGTTGTGGGGGAGCGCCTGCGCCGCGACCTGGCGGACGCGGCCGTGTCGATCGCCCGCGCGGTCGGCTACACCAACGCCGGGACGATCGAGTTCCTGCTCGACTCGAGCGGCAGGTTCTACTTCCTCGAGATGAATACGCGGCTTCAGGTCGAGCACCCGATCACGGAGGCCGTCACTGGCGTCGACCTGGTCGTCTGGCAGATTCGCGTGGCTCAGGGGGAACGGTTGACGGTGCCGGCCGAGCAGGCACTGACGCCGCGAGGTCATGCCATCGAATGCCGAATCTATGCGGAGGATCCCGACCGTGGCTTCCTGCCGGCGCCCGGTCTCGTGCGGGCATTGACGGTACCGGGCGGGCCATCCGTGCGGGACGACCGCGGCGTTGCCGCCGGGTTCGAGATCCCCGTCTTCTACGACTCTCTGATCGCGAAGTTGGTCGTGTGGGGAGAGAACCGGGAGTCAGCCATCGCGCGCCTTCGTCGCGCGCTCGACGAGTACCGGGTCATCGGGGTGAGTACCACGCTGCCGTTCTTCCGGTGGCTCGTCGAACAGCCGGCGTTCAGAGACGCCGCCTTCAGCACGACGTACCTCGACGGCGTGCTGGCCGCGCGCCAGGGACAGCCATTTTGCCAACCGACCGCGGAGGACGAGCGGCACGCGGCTGTGGCTGCGGCGATAGCGGCGTGGTTCGGCGGTCATCGCGGAACCACCGGACAGCCGACCGAGGATCGCGGCGCATGGCGGCGAGCCGCGAGGCTGGACGGCCTGCGATGATCTTTGAAATCGAGATCGCTGGCCGTGCGCGACACGTGGCGGTCGAGCCGGCCGGCGCCACCGACAAGGCCGGCGGCCGGTTTCGGGTCACGCTGGACGATGTCGCGTACGTGGTCGACGCCAGGCGCACCGATCTCGGCTGGTCGATCGTGTACGACGGAGACCGGCGGAGTCTCGATGTCGCCCTCACCGACGAGTCCCGCGGTGACGTGCTCGTGCAGTTCGCGCACGTCGATGTTCGAGTCTCCGTTGACGGGCGACGGTTTCGCGGCGACCCGCTGGACGCCAGCCGCTTGGCGAATGAGTCCGTCGTCGCCGCGCCGATGCCCGGTCGCGTGGTCCGCGTCCTCGTCAAGCCCGGCGACGAGGTCACGGCGCGGCAGGGTCTCGTCATCATCGAGGCCATGAAAATGGAGAACGAGCTCGTCGCGCCTCGGGACGGTCGCGTCAGTGAAGTGCTCGTCTCCGAGGGCCAGTCGGTCGACGCCGGCCTCGTGCTGGTGAGACTGGATCAAAAATGACGTCGGGTGACCTTTTTACGCATTTCGTAAAAAGGTCACCCGACGTCATTTTTCACGTAAGCTCCCTTCAATGTCGCGTGTGACCGCCCTCACCCGCAATTCAGCAACGCCCCTGGCCACCAACCCACACTTGCTGCGCTGGGTGGACAAGATGCGCGATCTGATGCGCCCGGCCGCGATTCACTGGGTGGACGGGTCCGACGACGAGTACAACCTGCTTTGCGGGCAGATGGTCCGCGACGGCGTCTTCACGAAGCTCGCCGACGATCGCTGGCCCGGCTGCTACGCGGTGCGATCGGACCCGAGCGACGTCGCGCGCGTCGAACAGCGCACGTTCGTCTGTTCCTTGTCCAAGGACGCCGCGGGCCCGACCAACAACTGGGTCAACCCGTACGAGATGCGCCGCAAGCTGAAGGATCTCTTCAGCGGCGCGATGGCGGGCCGGACGATGTACGTGCTCGCGTACAGCATGGGCGTCGTCGGATCGCCCATGTCACAGATTGGGGTCCAGCTCACCGACTCGCCGTACGTCGTCGTCAGCATGCGCATCATGGCCCGTATCGGCCGGCCGGTGCTCGCGGAGATCGACCGCGACGTGAAGCGCGTCGTCGCGTGCCTGCACAGCGTCGGTCGGCCGCTCGCTTCCGGACAGGCGGACGTTCCGTGGCCCTCGAATCCGGAAAAATACATCGTCCATTTTCCAGAAACGCGCGAGATCTGGTCCTACGGGTCCGGATACGGCGGCAATGCGCTTCTCGGGAAGAAGTGCTTCGGCCTCCGCATTGCCTCCAACATGGCGCGCGATGAACGATGGATGGCCGAGCACATGCTGATCCTGGGCCTGGAGGATCCGCACGGCGACAAGACGTATCTGGCCGCGGCATTTCCCAGCGCGTGCGGCAAGACCAACCTGGCGATGCTCATCCCGCCCGACGGCCTCAAGGACTGGAAAGTCACGATGGTCGGCGACGACATCGCCTGGATTCGTCCGGACGAACACGGACGACTCTACGCCATCAATCCCGAGTCGGGCGTGTTCGGTGTGGCGCCAGGGACGTCGGCGGCAACCAACCCGAACGCCATGGCGATGATCGCGAAGAACACGATCTTCACGAACGTCGCGGTCACGGCCGACGGGGGCGTCTGGTGGGAGGGCATGACCGACGAGCCTCCGGCCGAGGCGATCGACTGGCGCGGAGAGCGGTGGACGCCCGAGATCGCCCAGACCACCGGCGCCCTCGCGGCGCATCCGAACGCGCGGTTCACCGCCCCCGCGCGCCAGTGTCCGATCATCGACCCCCAATGGGAGCATCCGGGCGGCGTGCCGATTAGCGCGTTCGTCTTCGGCGGCCGGCGTGCAGGAACGATTCCGCTCGTGTACCAGACCTTCAACTGGACGGCGGGCGTCTACGCCGGCGCGACGATGGGATCGGAGACCACAGCCGCGGCGGCCGGTGCGGTCGGCCGCGTTCGGCGGGACCCGATGGCGATGCTGCCGTTCTGCGGCTACCACATGGGCGACTACTTCCGGCACTGGATCCGGATGCAGCGGTCGCTCTCCGAGACGCCGAAGGTGTTCCACGTGAACTGGTTCCGCAAGGACGCGGACGGGAAGTTCCTGTGGCCGGGCTTCCGCGAGAACATGCGCATCCTGAAGTGGATCGTCGAGCGCGTGCAGGGCCGCACGCTCGCGCGCGAGACATCCATCGGCTGGATGCCGCGCTTCGAGGACATCGACTGGACGGGCCTGCCGTTTTCGCGCGAGCAGTTCGACGCGCTCCAGGCCGTCGACCCCATGGCGTGGCGTCGTGAAGTCATCGAGCACGAAGAACTTTTCATCGACGTGCATGACCATCTGCCGCCCGAGATGATCTACGAACGCGAACTGTTGATCTGCCGGCTCTGACCTGACCGGGGGGCTTCGCCCCGCCGGACCCCCCATCGCCGTCGCTCGCGGGGCCCCTTTTGCCCCGCTCCGCTCCGGCGTGGCGCGCCTTGGCGCGCTTCTCGCGTAAGCTCTTTTACCTTCGATATGCTGCAACGAGTCCTCGCGTCGCCACAGGCCGGCCTGGTGCTCGTGATCCTGGCGCTGGGCACCGTGCTGACACTCGCCGCCGGATCCCACGTGGACCCGCGGTCGGGCCTCGTCGTCAACAATTTCCTGAACTGGTACACGCTCGTCCAGACCGCGACTGACGCCAGCTTCTTCGCCATCATGGCCGTCGGCGCGACGGTCGTGATCGTCTCGGGCGGCATCGACCTGTCGGTCGGATCGGTCTACGCGCTCGCCGGCGTGGCGACCGCGATGGTGCTGCGCAGCACCTCGCCGGAGTCGTCGTTGGCCGTGATCGGTATCGGCCTGGCGGTCTCGATCGGTCTCGGGATCGCCGCGGGCGCCGTCAACGGTCTGCTCGTCGTCGGGCTCGGCGTGCATCCGTTCATCATCACGCTCGGCACGATGTGGATCGTGCGCGGTGTCGCGTTCGTGTCGAGTGGCGCCGAGAGCATTCTGCTGCCGCCTGCGCTGACCGGCGTCGCGAAAGCGTCGCTCGGTCTGGGCGATGCCCTGTATCCGGTGCCGATGCTCGTGATGCTGGCCGCCGGCCTGGTCGGTAGCGTCTTTCTGACGCGCACGATCGGAGGCCGCCACGTATTCGCCGTGGGCGGGAATGCGGAAGCCAGCCGATTTTCTGGCGTGCCGATTGGCCGAGTGAGAATCGTCGTCTACGTGATCTCCGGCCTGACCGCCGGCCTCGCGGCCTTCATGGGCGCCAGCTTCTATGGGTCCGCTTCGTGCGCGGACGCGACCGGTTACGAGCTCTACGTGATTGCCTCGGCGGTCGTCGGCGGCGCCAGTCTGTCCGGCGGGAAAGGCAGCGCCATCAGCGCGCTCCTGGGCGCGGTGCTGATCGTGCTCATTCGCCAGTCCATTCGGACGCTGCACTTCGACCAGAATTACGAATGGATCGTGATCGGCTGCGCGATTATCATCGCCGTCGTTCTCGACCAGGCGAGCACGCGGTTCGCCGAACGGCGGCTGGCGGCCGGCGCGAGGCGATCGGCCAATTGATCAGGAGACAACGATGCGGACCATGAGATCCACGCTGACCTTCGCTGTGATCGCCGCGCTCGCCGCGGCGTGCGGCTCGTCGGCGCCCGAGACCGGCGGCGGAGCGGCCAGGCCCCGTGGCCTGAAGATCGCCGTGATCGCCAAGAGCTCGACGAACCCCGTGTTCCTGTCCGCACGTACCGGCGCCGAGGCCGCCGCAAAGGAGTTGTCCACCGAGCACGGCGTGCCGGTGGAGATCGCGTGGATGACGCCGCCCACTGAGGACGGGCAGGTCCAGGCGCAGCGGATCGCACAGGCGGTCAACGAAGGCGCGTCGGCGGTGCTGATTTCCTGCTCCGACGCGGGGAAGGTGACGGGCGCCATCAACGACGCCGTGGCTCGCGGCGTCGAGGTCATGACGTTCGACAGCGACGCCCCGGAATCGCGCCGGTTTGCGTTCTACGGCGTGGACGACGTGAAGACGGGTGTCGCGGTCATGGACGAGTTGGCGAAGCAGATGAACGAGCGCGGCGCGGTGGCCATCCTCGCGGGGAATCAGAACGCGCCGAATTTGCGGAAGCGTGTGGACGGCGTCAAGCAGGCCGCCGCCAGGTATCCCAACATGAAGATCGTGGATACCTTCTACCATGTCGAAACCCCGCAGGACGCCGCGGCCGAGGTCATCCGCGTCCAGAACGCGTATCCGCAGATTCAGGGATGGGCGATGATCGGCGGCTGGCCGCTCTTCACGCAGACGCTCCTCAGCGACCTCGACCCCAAGAAGGTGAAGATCGTCGCAGTGGACGCGTTGCCGGCCGAGCTCGCCTACGTGGAACGAGGTCTGGCGCCCGTGCTTCTCGCTCAACCGACGTATCTCTGGGGGTACGTGTCAGTCCAGCGGATCTTCGACAAGATCCAACTGAAGAAGGAAGTGCCCGTCATCATCCCGATGGATCTCGTCCGAGTCACCCGCGACAACCTCGGTGAATGGGCCCGCCAGCTCCAGGCCTGGGGGTTCACGGATGTACCGGAAGCGTATTTGAAGTTAGAAGTTGGAAGTCAGAAGTAAGAAGTGGCGCCTGCTGTCGAATTCCGGAACATCACGAAACGTTTCCCCGGCGCGGTCGCGCTCGAGGACGTCACTGTTGAGATCGCGTCCGGTGCGTGCCACGCGCTCTGCGGCGAGAACGGCGCCGGCAAGAGCACGCTCGGCAAGGTGTTGGCGGGTATCGTCCAGCCTGACGAGGGCACGCTGCTCGTTGACGGCGCGCCCGTTCGTTTCACGAAGCCAACACAGGCGCTTCGCGCCGGCATCGCGATGGTGCACCAGGAGCTCGCGTTTTGCGAGAACCTGTCAATCGCCGAGAACCTGACGCTCGGCCGGGTGCCTGGGCGCGCGGGGTTCGTTTCGCGGACTCGCATGCGTACCGGCGGCGCGCGCGATGCTCGAGGCGATCGACGCGGACCTCGCCGTGGATCGGCTCGTCGGCGACCTGACGACTGGCCAGCAGCAGATGGTGCAGATCGCCGCGGCCCTTGGCCGTGGCGCACACATCGTCGTCTTTGACGAACCCACCAGCAGCCTGTCGCAGCTCGAGGCCGAGCGGTTGTTCAAGGTCATCGGCCGCCTTCGCGAACGTGGCGTCACCTGCATCTACGTCAGCCACCGCATGGAGGAGATTTTCCGGCTGTCCGATGCCGTGACCGTGCTGCGGGACGGCCGCCACGTGGCCACCCGGCCAACGTCCGGCCTCGACGAGGCCGCGCTCATTCATCTGATGATTGGTCGCCGCATCGACCAGTATTTTCCGAAGCACGCCCAGTCACGGCTCGGTGGAGAAGTCCTGGCGGTCGAAGGGCTCTCCGGGCCCGCGGGATTCCGGGACGTGTCGTTTCGCGTGCAGGCCGGCGAAATCCTGGGTTTGGCGGGTCTCGTCGGATCGGGCCGGTCCGAGGTGGCGCGCGCGATCTTCGGCATCGACCCGCGATCGGCTGGTCATGTCCGTCTCAGAGGCGAACTGATCGATCCCTCGACTCCACGCGATGCGATTCGACGGGGCATCGGTCTCGTGCCGGAGGATCGCAAGCGGCAGGGATTGGTGCTCTCGATGACCGGGCGAGCCAACGGCGCGCTGGCCGTGCTCGGCCAGCTCACGCACCGTGGGTTGCTGACGAGGGCGGCTGAAGGACGGGCGATCGCGCCGTATGTCGATCGGCTGGGCATGCGCGCGGACCAGCTGGGGGCGCCCGTGGCCGCGCTCTCGGGCGGGAATCAACAGAAGGTCGTGCTGATGAAGTGGCTGGCCGCGCGTTGTCCAGTCCTGATCGTGGACGAGCCGACCCGCGGCGTGGACGTGGGCGCCAAGGCCGAGATTCACGCGCTCATCGACGAGCTGGCGATGGCTGGAACAGCCATCGTTCTGATCTCGAGCGAGATGCCTGAGGTGCTGAACCTGTCGAGCAGGATTCTTGTGTTCCGCGAAGGACGCATCGCGGGCGAGGTCGCCCGATCCGAGGCGTCGCCCGATGTGGTCATGCGGCTGATGGCCGGGGTTGCCGCGTGAAAGTGCCGCATAACCGTGCGGTAAGCTGAGTCCGTGAGTGAAGACGTCGCACCGGCTGCGGTAGAGATCCCGGCCGGTTCCCTCCGGGGGCGGGTCTGGCGCGGGGCCACGCGGATTGTCCGCTGGATCCTTGCCGGGGTGGCCGCCGTCGTCGCGGCGTCGCTCATCCTCGTCTTCTCGGTGGATCTCGGCCGGTTTCCGCAACTCAAGGCGCGTGCCGAGCAAGCCGCCTCCAACTACCTCGGCCGGCCGATGCGCATCGGGCGCCTCTCCGCGCTCGTCACGCCCGGTCTCTTTGCTCTCGACCAGGTCGTCATTGAGGGCCGCAAGCCGGGCGACCTTCCCTTCTTCACGGCGGGACGCATCTACGTCTACGTCCCGTGGTGGACGCTCTTCCAGAAGCAACTGCACGTTGAGCTCGGCCTGACCGACTGGCGCATGGTCGTCGAGACGTGGCGGGACGGCCACAACCTTCCCAGGCTGAGGCCCCGATCGTCAGGTGGCGGCCCGCGGTGGTTTACCACCACCGTACGGTCGGTCTACGCGAATCGCGGAGCGTTCGTCTACAACGATCACAACACGCCCTGGAGCGTGAACGCGCCGAACCTGCAGTTCTCTCTTGCGCGCGCCGAGAACCTTCGCGCGTATGTCGGTCGCGCCGAGTTCTCGGGCGGCACGGTGCAGATCCAGCAGTTCAAGCCGATGGCGGCCGCCATGTCGACACGGTTCACGCTCGACGGGCCGCGCGTGCTGCTCCGACACATCGATCTCACGACGGATGGCGCGGTATCGCACGTCAACGGGTTCGTTGACTTCGAGAAGTGGCCGGAGCAGACCTACAACGTCAACTCGTCGATCGACTTCCAGCGCATGCGCGAGATCTTCTTTGCCAATGAGGCGTGGCGCCTTGGGGGAGAAGGCCAGTTCACGGGCGTCTTCCGGCTCTTCAAGAATGGCCGGGAGCTCGCCGGCGAGTTCAACAGCACCCGCGCCGTCGTCAACGACCTGGCATTCAATGAGCTGCACGGGTCGCTGATCTGGACGCCCGATCGATTTGCCGTCACACACGCGGACGCCGAGATGCTTGGCGGCCGCACGCGCTTCGGCTACTCCATCGCGCCGCTCGGCATTCCCGGCGGGTCCACGCAGACCTTCAATGCCGACTACACGGATCTGGACCTCCACGGAATCGGTCAGTTCGTGAATCTCGAGAGTCTGGCGATGACTGGACGCGCCACCGGCACGATCGCACTCGACTGGCCGTCCGGCGGGTTTCGGAGCGGCCGAAACGGGAAGGGACACACGGTCGTGACGCCGCCCGCGGGCACGGAGGTCGCGCCGGTCGATCTGCCGGCCGTACCGAAGCCGCCGGCCGATGAACCGCGACCGTTTGTTTCCGATCGCCCGCTCGGCCCGATCGCGCTGGCCGCCGACGTGGACTACGAGATCGATCCCGACGGGTGGGTGTTCACTGACAGTTGGGCCGCCACGACTCACACCTACGTCGCCTTCGGCGGGCGGCTCGCGTCGTCGGGTGCGTCCGAGTTCCCATTCCACGTCACGAGTCATGACTGGCAGGAGAGCGATCGGCTCCTCGCGCGGATCATGACCGCCGTGGCCGGGCCGACGCACGCGATCGAGGTCGGCGGGCGCGGCACGTTCAGTGGCGCCATGACCGGCTCATTCTCGGCGCCGCGCATTGCGGGACGGTTCACGGGAGACAGCATCCGTGTGTGGGATGTCACCTGGGGCCGCGGGGTCGCCGACGCCGTGATTGTTGGCGGCTACGTGGATATCTCGAACGGGCGGTTCGGCGATCGCCCCGACGCGTCCATCACGGCCGACGGACGGTTCGCGCTGGGATTTCGTCGTGACGGCGCCGAGGAAATCGATGCGCGCGTCACGCTGACCCAATGGCCGATGGCGGACCTGCGGCACGCCTTCGGCCTCGACGACTGGCGTGTGGACGGCACCATCGGCGAGACATCGCTCGTCCTCAAGGGCCAGTACCGCGACATGCACGGGACCGGGAAGTTACGCGTCAACGAGGGTACGGCCTGGGGCGAACGGTTCGAGACGGCGACCGGCGACGTCGAGCTGGAAGGCTCCGGCATGCGCATCCATCGCTTCGAGCTCGTGAAAGCCGGGAGCGCCATATTGGGCGACGCCCGCGTTGGCTGGAACGGCACCTACAACTTCGACGTCGACAACCTCGACGGCGCCGCGCTGCCGATCGAATCGCTTGACACGTTCAGGCTGCCACAGACGCCGATCACGGGAGGGCTGCGGTTCGAGGCGAACGGCAGCGGTGAGTTCGCGAACCCCACGTACGACTTCAAGGGCTGGTCGCAGGATTTCTTCGTCGCGGACCAGGGCATCGGTTACGTCGGCGCGGAACTGACGGTCAATCGCGGCCGGCTCCTCATTCCCCGGGTCTTCGCCGAGTCGCCGCTCCTCCACATTGACGGCCGAGGTGAAGTCGCGCTGAACGATCGATACGACGGCAACCTGCACTTCACGTTCGTCGAACAGCTCCCTGGATCCCTACTTGCGATTCTTCGCCCAGGCCCCGGCGGCGTTCAACCGGTTCACGCTGGACGGGTCGCTCGATGTCGCCGGTCCGCTCCGCGTGCCGCATGAGCTCACCGTGGGCGGCGTCATCGACAAGGCGGACATCATGATGTTCGACTACCGCCTGGAGAACGACGGCCCGGTGAACGTCGCCTTCAAGGGCGAGGCATTCCGCATCGGGCAGTTGAGGCTGACAGGTGAAGACACGAAACTGGAACTCTCGGGTGGTGGCGACACGGCCCGCCGGGTGTGGAACCTGTCGGCCAAGGGCGCTGCGAGCCTGTCCGTTCTCAAGCTCGTCTTTCCCACGGTCACGACGTCGGGCTCGGCGACGCTGAGCGCGAGGCTCGACGGCTCGTTCGACGATCCGCGTCTGACCGGGGAAGCCGTTGTGGAGAACGGCCGTCTGCGGCCGCCGACCTCGGCGCATGGGCTCGAGGCCGTCAACGGCCGCTTCGTCTTTGAGGAGGCCGGTGTGAACCTGAGCGGCGTCACCGGCCGCGTCGCCGGCGGTGACGTCGTGTTCAGCGGCACGATCGTGCGCGACGGCTACCGGCTCACCGAATACAACGTCGGGGCGGTCGGGCGCTCCTTGCGGTTGCGCTATCCGTCGGGCTTCAACTCGACGGTGGACATGGACCTGCGGCTTGTCGGGCCGCTCACCGCACCGCGGCTGATTGGGACGATCGATGTCCTGCGCATGACGCTCACCGGTGGCAGCGACTCCGGACTCCTCGGTCTGGCCACGGCTGGAACCGTCGGCACGGGTGTGCCTTCGCTACCATCACCGACGGACCTCGGTCAGGACTCGAACGCGGTCATCGCGCTCGACATCGAAGTCACGGCGCCGCGCATGGCGTTCGTGAATACGCGGGACGCCCGCATCGAGGGCGAAGCGGACCTGCGCGTCACGGGTACGTTTGACCGGCCAGTCTTGAACGGCTCGGTGGACATTCTCAGCGGCGAGGCGATGATCGCCGGCAACCGCGTGTTCATTCGCGAAAGTTCCATCGACTTCCGAAGTACCGACCGGATCGAGCCGTTTTTCGATTTCAATGCCGACACGCGGGTGCGCACGCCCGGCCAGACCGTCGACATTGGGATTCGGATCACCGGTCCGCCCTCGGCACTCAACCCGACGTTCACGTCCGATCCGCCGCTCCCGGCGGCGGACATCATCTCGCTCATTTTCGGCGGCTCGCCAAATCTGGACACGGCCAATCAGCGGGCGCTCTCGTCCCCCCAGGAGTACCAGCAGCAGATGATGCAGACAACGGCCGCGCTTCTTCTGGCGAGCCCAATCTCGTCGCGCGTGGGCGAAGTCTTCGAACGTACACTCGCGCTCGACACCGTCCAGATCACGCCGCTTCTTGCCGGCGAAGTGGCGTTCCAGCAGCTCAACCCGAGCGCACGCATCACGCTTGGCAAGCGGGTCTCGTCGCGGGTGTTTCTGACGTACTCGCGGACGCTCGGCACGTCGGCCGCCGTGGACGAGGTCATCCTCCTCGAATACGACCAGAACGATCGTGTGTCCTGGATCCTCTCCAGGAACGAGAACCGCACATTCGCACTCGACTTCCGCATCCGGTACGTGCATTGACGATGTCGTTCCGTGGGTTGGCGCTCGCCGCGATGCTGGCGATGGCCGCGCCGGCTGCGGCCCAGGATCCGTCCGAGGTGTATCTGGGCCAGACCGTGCTCGGAGTGCGGTTCGAGGTCGAGGGACGCCCCAACACTCCGGTTCCAGGTGAGGCCAGCCTGCGCGAGCTCGTCGACATCCAAGCCGGGCAGCCGCTCCGGCGCGAGGACGTCCGCACCAGCATGGATCACCTCTACGCGCTTGGCCGATACGACGACGTCCGGCCGACTGTCGTCGGGGAACCGGCCGGCGTCGTCGTCGTGTTCCGGCTCGTGCCGCGCTATCCGATCAATCGCGTGGATGTGGTCGCCGCCGACGCCGCCGTCCCGGCCAGCGCGCTCGCGACCGAGCTTCGGCAGCGGTTCGTGGGCCGTCAGCCTGGCGCGGTCCGGACCGAGGTCGTCGAGGACGTGGTGCAGCGGTATCTGAACGACATTGGATACCTGAACCCGACCGTGTCGGCGTCGACCGTCGTGGCAGCGGGCGACGACACAGCGGCGCTCGTCGTCAAGGTCGAGGCCGGCGCGCTTGCGGCGATCGCCACGGCAACGGTGCGCAACGCGTCGCCGTTGACCGATGCCGACGTGCTGAACCGTGCCGAGGCGCAGCCGGGGCGTCCCTACCGACGACGCGACATCGAGACACGGCTCACCGAGATCGAGGACGATCTGAGGAGCCGCGGCTATTACGAAGCGCAGGCCTCCCTCGACGGAACGCCCGCGGCGGGCGGTGTGGCCGTCAGCGTCAATGTGCAGGCAGGCCCCCGGGTCGAGCTTCGTGTAGAGCCTGCTGGCTCGCTGCCCGGTAGCATCGACGCGCTCATTCCGATCGAACGCCAGCGCTCGGTCGACCAGGATCTGCTCGAGGACGCACAAGCGAATATCGAAGCCGCCCTGAAACGTCAGGGCTACGCCAATGCCACGGCCCCGTTCACGACGGAGCCGTCGGCCGATGGGGCCGTGCTCGTCGTGACGTTCAGGATCGACCGCGGAGCCCGGCATGTCGTCGATCGCATCGACTTGCCGCCCGGCTTGTCGGTCCCCGATCCGGAGCTGCGGAAGCTCGTCGGACTCGAGCCGGAAGCGGTGTTCGATCAAGTGCGATACGAGACAGGTGTCTCCGCGGTGAGAGAAGTACCTCCGGCGGGGCTACTACCTCTTCGACGCGAAGGCAACATTCGAGCGACTGCCGGCGCTCAGCACGAGCTCCGAAGCCCGGATCGCGCTGAAGCCGGTTATTGCGGAAGGACCACGCGGTCTGGTTTCTGCCGTCACGTTCGCCTTTGAAGGACCGCACCAGCTGTCCGAAGGAGGACTCCGGCAGCAGATACGCTCCGGTGCGGGAGCGCCGTTCGTCGTGCTCGACGCCAGGCTCGATCGGGAGCGACTGTTGTCGTACTACCGGGACCGCGGCTTCCTGAGCGCGGCCGTCGGTGCCGAGTCGCGATTCAGCGCGGACGGGACCTCCGTCGATGTGGTCTTCACCGTCAACGAAGGTCCGCAGATCACCATCGGACGCATCACCGTGCTCGGGCAGGAGCGAGTGTCCGAACGGCAGATCCTCGAGGAGATGCAACTTGTGCCCGGCCAGCCGATGGGATTGTCGTCGCTCACCACGGCGCGCCAGCGGCTCGCCGACATGGGTGTGTTTCGCAGCTTCACGCTGGAGGCAGCCGATCGGCTGAGCGGAGAAACCGAGGGTCACGTCGTCGTGACCGTGAGTGAGGCGCCGGCGACGACCATCGGGTTTGGTCTAGGTCTCGAGGCCGGCAGCCGCGCGCGACAGGCCGAGGACGGGACCGCGCTCGAGGACGTGATTGAGGTGTCCCCGCGTGGCTTCTTCGAGATCGGCCGGCGTCACCTTGGCGGCCGGAATCGTTCCGTCCACCTGTTCACTCGTGTCGGTCTGCGCCGGACGAGCACCGAGGATCTGTCGGGCACGTTCGAGGACTCGGAGTTCACCGAGTACCGCGTGACGGGTACATTTACCGAACGCCATGCATTTCGTTCCGACACGGACCTGCTCGTCGGTTATACGTCTGAGCAGGCCGTACGCCCGACCTACAACTACCTGCGACATGCGGTGAACGCCGAGTTCCTGCGCCGGATCGGCCGGCGCGCCAGTCTGTCGGGACGGTATTCGCTCGACCGCACGCGTCTGTTCGACGAGCGCATTCCGGAAGAGGATCAACCGCTCATCGACCGTCTGTTCCCTCAGGTGCGCCTATCAATCCTCTCGAGCGGACTGGCCTGGGACGGTCGCGACAACCCCCTCACGCCCACGCGCGGGACGTTTCTCAGCGCCGACGGGGAGTGGGCGGTGCGCGCGCTCGGCTCTGAGGTCGGCTATGTGAAAGGGTTCTTCCAGGCGTCGGGGTTCCGGCCGCTCGATGCCTCGCGATCGACCGTTCTCGCGTTGAGGGGCCAGCTCGGTGTGGCGCACGGGTTTCTGAGAGAGATCGAGGCCACGGCATTTGATCCCGAGGGCACCGTGCGCGATCTTCCCGCCAGCCAGCGCTTCTACGCCGGTGGTGGCACGACCGTTCGAGGCTTTCCGGTTGATCGGCTCGGTGTGTTCGATCCGGACTGCGTCCGGTGCAGCGTGCTCAATCCGACAACTGGTCTGTCGATCGGTGGGAACGCTGTCGTGGTGTTGAACGCCGAGCTGCGCCGCCGGCTGACGAACATCAACCGGAATCTGGCGGTGGTGACATTCGTTGACGGCGGCCAGGTGTTTCCCGCGATCAGCACTCTCGATCTCACGCGCATTCGCGGCACCGCGGGGTTCGGCGTTCGCTACGACTCGCCGCTCGGACCTCTTCGACTGGACTTGGGGTTCAAGATGAATCGCCTCGTCATTGGCGGACGACCCGAAAGTGCCTGGGAGTACCATCTGAGCATCGGGGAGGTCTTCTGATGCGTGCTCGCTCGATCGCGGCGTTCAGCGGCCTCTGTCTGCTGATGCTGCTGGCCGTGACAGTCGTGGTGCATGCCCAGGCCGAACTCGACCGGATCGTCGCCCGCGTCAACAATCGCATCATCACGCAGTCCGACGTCCGGCAGGCGAGAATGCTTCAGCTCGTGGACGACACGAGCTCGGATGAGGCCACGCGCCGCGCGCTCGAGAATCGCATTCTCATCCTTGGCGATCTGTCGCGGTCGTCCAGCCTGCCGCCGATGTCAGGCGACGATGTCAGGGCGCGGCATGAACAGTGGGAAGCGCGAGTGGGCGGCCGCGGTCGAGGCACACAGTTGCTCCGCGAAGCCGGGATGACCGAAAAGGGACTGGATGCCTGGCTCAGCGACGATCTGCGCATTCGCGCGTACCTTCAGCGGCAGTTCAGCGCTCTCCCTGAGGGAGATCGGTCGCGCGCGGCGGACGACTGGCTCGCGCGGCTTCGACAGCGGGCGGGTTTGAGATAACTGTATTGATGATTTGAAATTTGAAATTGATGATCCATTGGGAATTGAAGAGTGATGATTCGCTGATTCATCAATCCCCAATCATCAATGGATCATCAATCTCAAATTTCAAATCATCAATGTCTGTCATCATCAGATCTTTCTGCCCTCCAGAATCTCCATGTAGAGGTTCACGTACCGGTCCACCAGCCCACTCCAGGCAAACTCGCGCTCGACGATGTCTCGGCTCTTCGTGCCCATGCTCATGAGACGGGTCGGATTGGACGCCGCGTCGGCGATGGCCTGTGAGAGCGCCTCGGTGTCATTCGGTTCCACGAGCCAGCCGTTCATGCCTGGATGGACTTTGTCGGGCAGTCCGCCGGCAACCGTCGCAATCACTGGCTGTCGATGCGCCATGGCTTCGAGCGTCACGAGCGAACTGCCTTCGTAGCGCGTCGGGTGGACGAACACGTTCGCCGCTTCGTACCAGGCGTGGAGATCGCGTTCGCTCGTGCGACCGGCGAAGATCACGTGCGATTCGAGGCGATGGGCGCCGACCTGTCGTTCGATCTCGGCGCGGTACGGCCCACCTCCGACGATCACCCACCGCCAGCCCGTCGCCGGCGAGCGTGCTGCCGGGTGCGCTCGCCCGCGCGAGCGCGGCGGGCAGCAGGTCGAACCCCTTGTTGAATTCGAGCCGGCCGACGCTGACGAACACGAGCTCTCCGGTGCCGATCCGGTGGCGTTGTCGCGTGAGCAGCCCGTCGGCTGGGCCGGCCAGCGCTCCGGCCGCGACGAGATCGATGCCGTTCGGGATGGTGCGCATCTGACCCGCTGCCGGCTTGAGATGTCGCACGACCGTCGGCTCGAGCGAGACGTCGGTCGCGATGATGCACGACGCTCGTGAGGCCACGTGGCGGACGGCCCATCGGAGCGGCGCGTAGCCGGCACGCTTCAGCGCGGGCAGCGATCCGCCGTCGCGCCGAACTCTTCGAGCCCCTGCGGATTCAGGACGAGGGGCGCCATCATCCCGTCTGATGCGCCGAGCACGCTCGCGCCGAACCCGTGCACGAGATCGACGCCGCCGCTGTTCGCCAGACTGTCGCGCCAGGCGGCCGGCGCGCCAGCCGTACAGCAGGTACGACGTGCTGCGATCCAGCACCGTCGTTCCACGACGATTGGCGAACGGGAACGACAGGTAGGGAACGTGGCGGATATGGATGTGCGGTGAGGCGAACGGGTCGGCGTTCGTCGGCCGCTGCACGTGACCGGCGGCGGCACGATCAGCGTCACCTCCACGCCGCGTGCGGCGAGATGCCGCACGAGGTCGTGCACCGATCGCTCGAGTCCGCCGACGCCATGGAGCGGCATGACGGCTCGGGCGACGACGGCGACGGACAGGGGCCGCGTCATCATCACGCGGCGTCGGGCGCGAGCAACTGCCGATACACCTGTTCCACGCGTTCGACGACGGACGTCGCCGAGAAGCGCGCGTGCACGTCCAGTTGCGCCGCGTGGCCGAGCGCGTGCCGGAGGCGCTCGTCCGCGGCGAGCTCGGCCAGGTCGCGCGCGAAGCCGTCCGACGTCGGTCGACAGAAGGCCCGTCACGCGGTGCTGGATGATGTCGCGCGTGCCGCCGGTGTCCATGGCGGCAATCGGCACGCCGAGCGCCGCCGCCTCGATGAGGACCCGGCTCAGCGACTCCGGGCCGTACGACGGAAACGCCAGCAGCGTCGCGTGGCGCATCCAGGCCCAGACCTCCTCGCGCGTCTGCCAGCCGGCGATCCGCACGTCCAACTTTCGCCGGTTCGGCCTCGTTCGCGATCGAATCACGCAGCGGGCCGTCGCCGACGATGACGACGGGCAGGTCGACGCCGGCGCGCTCGATGGCGGGGAGCAGGTACTGCACGCCTTTGTTCGTGGCGAGCTTGCCGGCGTACAGGATGTACGGCCCGTCGATCGGCGCGCTCGATGTCCGCGCCCGATCGAGCGCCGTCATGTCGACGGGATTGGGAATCGTGTAGAGCGGCGTGGCGGCGAGCTCGGGTGCGCGCGCGCGCAGATCGCGCGCGATGGTCGAGCTGACGGCAATGACCGCGCTCGCCTTGGCCAGCGTGCGTCGCTTGGTGCGAAGGTTGGCGCGCATGTACGGGATGAGCGGCCACGCGGCCACGCGCCGCCGCGCCGGCGCGTGGCTTGATGCACTCGGTCATCATGCGCGCCGAGCATTCCGGGCAGAGCTCGGGCTGCGACGGGTCGTAGATCGAGATCCGACCAGTAGCACACCGGCCAGTAGTCGCGCACCGTGGCGACGACCGGCGTGCCGGTCGCCGCGCCGGCCCGCACCGACGGCACCGTCGTCATCACGTGCTGCGCGTGGATGATGTCCACGCCGCGGCCGGCCAGCCGCTGGCCGTGTCAGAGTAGCGTGGTCAGGTCGCGCCAGAGCGCTTCGTTCTTGACCATGTTGCGAAGCGCGGGCACGTTCGGCGCCGTGCGGCGGAACGTCGTGACCGGCACCGATTCGTGGTGGCCCGACTCGACGCCCGCCGGCGATCCGATCTGCGACCTTGACCACCTCGACGTGGTGGCCGCGGCCCTGGAGTCCGCGCACGAGCTCCCACGTGCTCCACCCGCTGCCGCCGCAGACCGGCGGGAAGGAGTCGGTCACGACGAGAACGTTGAGCGGCACACTCATCGGGCGACCAGCGCGCGCAGGCGGACGTCCAGCGCCGCGCAATGCGCGGCCCAGCTGAAGTCGCGAACGACGCGCGCCCGCGCCGCCTCGCCCATGCCGCCGCCTGAGGGCGGCGTCGGCGAGCGACACGATCGCGTGGTCGAGACCGCGCGGCTCAGCTGGATCGTAAAGCAGACCCTCGCGTCCGTGCTCGACGAGCCGCTTGCAGCCGCGGGAGGGCCGGCGCGACGACCGGAAGGCCGACGGCCATGTACTCGTAGATCTTGAGCGGCGACCAGTAGAAACCCAGCCGCAGCGGCGCGTGGCGCACCGGGTCGAACGGCGCGACGCCGATGTCGGCCGACGCCAGCGCCGCCGGCAACTCGGCGTGCGGAAGCGCGCCCGTGAACGTGACGCCCGGCACGCCGCGCGCGACCCGCTCGGCGGCCGCGCGCTCCGGGCCGTCGCCGATGAAGATGGCGCCGAAGCGATGGTCGCCCGGCTTCGTGAAGCCGCGCCAGCGTGGCCGACAGCTGCACGACGCCGTGCCACGAGCGGAACGCCCCGGCGAACACGCACTGAACCCGGTTCGGATCGGCGACGAAGCGGCGCTCGCCGTTCCCGCGCGGGCGGAAGTGCTCGACGTCGGCGCCCCACTCGATCTCGAGCACGCGGCTTGCGATCGACCCACGGCGGGCAGGATGTCCGCCGTGGTCGTGACGAACAGTTGCACGTGCCGGGCGATGCGGTCGCGCCAGCGCCGCATCGGTTCGACGACGCAGCGCGCGGTCGAGGCGGTGTTTCGGCGAGCCGGGGTAGTCGACGATCGGGGCGTTCACTTCGAGGACCGCGGGCCGCCCGAGCCGCGCCGCCGCAAACACGCCCTCGCCGCCGAAGTTGTAGTAGCGCTCCATGACGACGTCGGCCTCGACGTGCGCGCGCCAGGATCGGTAACCGCGCCGGTGCGCATCCAGCGCAGCTCCTGCCGGCCGAGCGGCGGACCCATGGCGTGCCAGCGGACGGCGCCGGCCGGCCAGCCGCCGCCCGGCTGCGTCGCGACGTGGACCTCGTGGCCGAGCGCGGCGAGCCCTTCGGCGACCGACTGCACGTGCACGGACCCGCCGAGCGTGCCGGGCACGTGCTGATCGAGGGCGCAGTACAGGATTCGCACGTCAGCCCTTCGGGATCTTGCGGAGCAGCGCGAAGAACGGGCCCGAGGGGACGCGTCCCAGCATCAGCACGTCGAGCTTCATCACGGCGGTCGTCGCCACGAGCGCTCGGTACGTCAGGCCGCGCCGGCGAACGCGCGCCTGCGCGGCGCGCGCGCCGCGCGAACGGCGTCACGCTCGCTGTCGCTGCCCGGAACCGTTCGCGACGCGCGACCGTCTCGCCAGCCATCGCTCCGCCATGCGCGCCAGGATGTTCTCGACGAACGCGCCGATGACCGGCGTGTAGTACGTGATGCGCTCGAGGCGAAATCCGCACTCCTCGACGACCCGGCGCAGCTCGTCGTGATCGGCGATCGGGTTGAGATGGTCCGACTTGCGCAGCCGCTCCTGCCGGAGGTCCAGCCAGCCCAGCCGCTCCAGACGCGCGGCGAGCCGATTGACGGCGCGCACGCCGCCGGCGGCCCACCCGTTCTTTCGCACGTGCGTGTAGACGAACAGCGCGCCGTCGTCGGCCAGCACGCGGCGCGCCTCGCCGAGCACGTCGCGCAACGGCGTGCGGCGAGAGATGCTCGAGCACGTCGAGCGACCAGCCTTTGTTGAACGCGCCATCCTTCAACGGCAGCCGGCGAAGGTCGCCGAGCACGAGATCCGAATGGTCCACGGCCTCGGCGCGCGAAGTACGGGCTGATGTCGATGCCGCAGAGCGCCGCGCCCGACGATGCGTTCCAGGCGATGGCGCGACCGTTGCCGCAGCCGAGGTCGATCGACGCGATCGCCCGGGGCCAGGTCGGAGAAACCGGCGCAGCATGTCGTTGCGGATTCGCGATCCGAGCAGCGGCGGCGCGATGGATTCGTGTCGCGCGTCGGCGTGGAGCTCGGCGTCGAGGTACTTGGTCTGCTCGGCGAACGCCGTCGCGGGCCGCAGGTCGAGGTAGCCGCGCGACGTGTCGAACGTGCGCTGGCACCCGCCGCAGCGCGCGCCGCCGTTCGCCGGGCGCGATGCGTCCGCGGCAGTCCGGGCACTCGACGATGTCGAAGAGGCTGGACGAGATCATCGTCGGCTCATCGCGGCGTCGAACACCGCGTCGAGCCGCTCCGCCCGGCGTGCCCACGTGTAGTCGGGCGCGAGCGCGCGGGCGGCGTGCCCGAGGCGACGCGCGTTCGGCAGGGTCGTGCCGCGAGGCGCTCGAGCGCCTTGGCGAGCGCAGGCGCGTCGCCCGGCGGGACGAACACCGCCGTCTCGGTCGTCAGCACCTCGCGGAGCGCCGGAAGGTCCGACGCGACGATCGGCCGGCCGAGCTGCAGGTACTCGAACAGTTTCAGCGGCGACGTGAACCGTTCGGAGATCGCCGAGGCCGTGTTGGGCAGGACGAGCATCGTCGCTTTCGACAGGGAGGCCGCCACCTTGCGTCTGGGGCCACGAGCCCGGTGATCTCGAGCCGATCCGAGTCACGCCAACCTCGCGCGCGAGCTGCTCGATGCGCGCGCGGTCGGGCTCGCCCGGATGGCCGCCGACGATCAACCCCGAACGCCCGGCGCGAGCGCCAGCGCGCGCACGAACACGTCGACACCCTTCCACGGATACAGGTGGCCGGCGTAGGCCGGCGATCGGGCGGCGTCGAGCGATCGGCGGTCGTCGGACGAGCACGGCATCGACCGCGCGGGCGCCGTCCGGGACGACGAACACCGAGGCCGCGCGCCGTAGCGAGCCGCCAGATCGTCGGCGAGCGCGCGCGTGATCGTGACGTAGGCGTTGGCGCGCGTCCACACCAGGCGTTCGCGCCGGTCGAGGCGCCGAAGCTTGGCGGCTGACGGCCGCTCGCGGCCGTTGCCGAGCAGGTCCGGCACCTCGGCGCTGACGATCGCGGCGATGCCGTGCGACTCGTAGACCAGCCGGGGCCGGTAGGCTCGCGGCAGCGACAGAAACAACGCCGCGAGGCCGAGGTCGCGCGTGTAGACCACGGCGGCCCGGTGACTCTTCTGGATCGTGTAGCGCCGCCTTCAGGAACTGGAGCCGGCGCCGGCGTTGGCTGCCGTGTCCCGCGAATCTCGAAGACCGTGAGCCGCAGCAACGGTGCGACGCCGTAGAACTCGAACGGGTCTCGCGCGGCCGGCGCCGTGTCCGGCCGCACGACGAGCACGACGTTGCGGCCGTGCTCGGCGAGCGCATGGCACGTCGCCATCGTCTGCACGCCGTTGGCGCGCTCGATCGGGAATCGCGTGTCGGCGAAATAGAGCACGGTCACGATGCCCTCTATTCTCGGTCCTGTCGCGGCTGACGGTAGAAGGACGCGCGGTCCGTGAAGTAGCGCGCCACGAGCGACGGCATCTCGAGGGGCAGTTCCACGAAGGTCGTCCGCGCGTTCCGGCCGAGCGCAGAGCCGCTGCCGATCCATGAGGTGAAGACCGAACTGTGCCATGAGACCGATGTTCCACCAGACGAGGACGGCACGAGCGTGCCCACGAGGACACGCGGCGCGGAGCCCGACGCCGCGCGCGCTTTCCCGGTCCACACGGCAAGACCGAGGGCGAGGATCGGCGTCAGCGCGACGAACCGGCGCTGGCCGAACGAGCCAGCCACGGTCCACGACTCGACGCTGCCGGACACATAGATCTGGAGCGCGACCATGACGATGAGCACGAGCGCAATCCACGCGCGCGTCGGGCTCGCGCGTTCCGGGTCCGGCTGAGCGGCGAGCCAGATGCAGCCCGAGGAGGGCCAGCAAGCGCGAGCGGCGTCCAGAAGAACAGGCCGTGTTCGGTGGACCACAGGACCTCGAAAGCGTGCGGCGACCACCACGTCATCTTCCGTCGCCACCTCGCGTCCTGGCCCTGGATGTCCGTTCAGCGCCTGATACGCGGCAAGTTGCGGAAGGTACACGAGTACTGCCGCGAGCACGCCCGTCGCGCCTGACCGGACGATGGCGCCGATCGGTCGGCCGCGGAACGACCATCTGACGAAAGTCGAGTGCCGGACCGGCCGCGAAGAACAGATCCTGCTCGCGCACCATCGCCATGAGCGCGGCGCTGGCTCCAAGGCATGCGGCGCCCGCCGGCGTCCAATCGCGTCGCACGCGCAGCCAGATCCAGAGAACAGCGACACGGCGAACGCCGAACAGGCGTGCGAGAACCCGGGCGCCACGTACATGTAGAACACGAGCGGCGTGCCGAACCACGCCACGAGCGTCGGAATCCACGGACGCGTCACCGAGCGACGCGCCGCACGATCGCGTGCGTGAGGACGAGCGCGAGGAAACCGTACACCGCGGACCCGTACGTGACCGCGGCGATGTAAGGCTGACTGAGCCCGTCGGCCGGCGCTCCTGTCGCGAGCGCGGCGACATGTCCCGAGCGCAAAGAACGGCGCCCACAGGATGGCGGTGCCGATCGGGGTGAAGTTGCGCCGGCGGCCGGCTTCGTTGGTCTCGTCGAGGAACGTGAGTGCGGAATCCCTCGTCTCGCATCCGCGCCGGTGTCGTGAAAATACCGGTATTCGTTGTCGAAGTCGGCGTCGCGGTCGAAGGCGGCGGATCGCAGCCACGCAAAGAACTGGATCTCATCCGACGCGTAGAACCGCGTCGTGACGGCTGGGAGCGACAGCGAGAAAGACGAGAACGAGGACCGCGGTGGACCAGGCCGGCGTCCGGGTGCGAGCGGGCGCATGCGCTCAGGCGTTCAGAGCCCTGGCGAGCATGATCTGGACCACCTGCGTGGCGTTGAAGCTGGCGTGGTTCACCATTGGCAGGATGGCGGACCGGCGCCGGATGTAGGCGAGACCCCAGAACAAGCCCAGGACAGCAGATGGCCAGGGCGACGTCGTAGCCCTGATCGAGGTGGAACGCGCCGAACGCGATGGTGAAGAGCACGAGTCCGACACGCGCGCCGCCGAGGCGCTGATCGAACCGGTGCAGGATG
This sequence comes from uncultured Acidobacteriota bacterium, assembly GCA_963739035.1. Classification (GTDB taxonomy): domain Bacteria; phylum Acidobacteriota; class Vicinamibacteria; order Vicinamibacterales; family SCN-69-37; genus CAVTYZ01. The sequence goes on from CAVTYZ010000019.1 coordinate 269,550, forward strand.
AACGCGCGCTGCAGTTCTTCGCGCACGCCACCGGCCAGCACGACGACCACGAGAAAAATCGCCGCCTGACAGCGGCGTCCTGAGGAAGGCCTCGAACGGGCTCGTCTCGACGTTGTGCATCCACGGCGCCACGGCGCGAATGGTGAGCACGATCGACGTGACCCCCAGGAACACGATCGGCAGCCACGCCAGGCCCCGAAGCATCTCGCCGACGACCGGGCGTGGTCCCACGAAGACGTCCGCCGACTGCTCACCACTCCACGACAGGAAGAGCCTGATGAGCAGGGCGACGATGGCGGTATCCACGAGACTCACGACGGCGATGAACTCGAACGAGACGCCGTTCGCGTCGAGGAACGGCATGCGCAACCCAATCACAAGGATGGCGGCGGCGATGAACTGCGTCGGGATCCCGCTCACCATCACGATCTGCAGGGCTGCCGACCATCGCGAGAGCGTGGGTGACGCCGCGGTGAGCACGGCAGGCGCCGCCGGATCGGCGAGCGGAAATGCCGCCTCTTGTTCGTCCACGACAGCACTCTATCACCGGGCCACACGAGGTCCGACGAGGCGCTGGGGTAAGCTGGTCCACGGTGCGCTGGGCGATCTTTCGAGCCTGTCAGTTGGCGTTCGCGCTGGTCTTCAGCGCGTTGATGTCGCTGCCGCTCGTGTCGTTGTTCCAGCACGCACCGTGTCACGCTCGGGATGAAGGCGCTCGTGGCGGCGGTCTGGCTCGTCGCCGTGTCCTCTCCCCCTGCCGGTGTGCTCACGATCGCCGTTCTGCTCCCGCTCGCGCTGCCGATCGAATACTTTCTCGGACCGGCGCCGGGCGCGACGGCCATCACGGAAGCGATCCTGCTCGCGTTCGCAGCGCGCCGCGGTCCTCCGCCTGGTTGCGCCGCAACCGGACGGAACGCGACCGGTTGAGCCGCCCTGCGCTCGTCGCTCGGCAGCCTCATCGCGGCGTCGGCGGTCGTCGCGCTGGTCGTGCAGCAGGCCGCGACGCCAACGCGCGACCTCACGTCCGATCTCTGGCGGCACGTGACCACCCGGTACCTGTTTGCCATCGGCCAGTGGGACGACCTGCATCAGGCGGTCCGCTGGATTTCCGCGCTGGCGGTTGGCGTCTTCGTGGAGCGCGCGCTGCGGCGCGCACCGGCGATCGCGCCGATGGTCGTGCGGATGTTCCTCGTCGGCGGCGCGGCCGCGGCGTCCTTCGCGGCCCTTCGCGTCGCGAGCCTGCTCCTCGAAGGGAAAATCAATCCGGACCGCTGGATGACGCTGAAATTCATCCTCAGCGAGGTGCGCATCTCGGCCCTGCATCAGGATCCGAACGCTGCGGGGTCGTACTTCGCGCTGATTCTCGTGCCGGCATTCATCATCGCGCTTCGTCATCGCAGCATCTGGCTGACGCTCGGCGTGATTCCGCTCGTTGTCGTTGCATTCCTGGTCGCACAGTCCCGGGCCGCGATGCTGGCCATCGGCATCGTGCTCGGGCTCGTGGCGATGATGGCGTTGTTGAAGTCCCGGCGTTTCGTGCTCGCGGCGAGCGTGCTGATCGCTGATTCCGCTCCTGGGACTTGCGCCGCGTACGCCGTGACCCGGTCCTCGCATGCATCGCTCGGTCGGGCGGCCGCGATTCGTCAGGAGATGTCGCTGCTCGCGTTCGACATGACGCGGGACCATCCCGCCTTTGGCGTCGGTATCGGGAATTTCCGATCGGTCTCCCGCCACTACGTCACAGACGAGTATCCCCAGCTGAGGCGGTGGGCGCCCAGCGGGACAGAACGCGCACAACAACTTCCTGCAGATCCTCGGAGAGTTGGGCATTCCCGGCTTGCTCGCGTTCTTGTGGCTGGTCGTGCCCGTCGTGCGCCGGTGGCGGTGGGAGCCGGCCTCCGCCGCCGACACCGTCGTCTACGCCAGCGCGATGGCCGCGGGCCTCGCGACGTTCCTGATCAGCGCGCTGTTCGGTCACCCCTTGCTCATCCCACAGGTCGCGGCGGCATTTTTTCTGGTGCTCGGTCTGACCTCCGCGCTGCTTCCGGCGCCCGGCTGCCGCAGGTCGCGTCGGACAAGTCGTGTTCTGGGCCGCAATCCTCGGTGTGGTCGTTTCGCTGCCCTGGCGGATTCTCGACGCGCGGGCGGCGGCGCGCGACGACGAAGGACTGAGCCGCGTCGTCGGCACGCTCGACGACGTGCCGTACCGGATCGCGGAGGCAGAGTCGACCTGGAGACTTGCACCCGAGGTCCAGGTGGTCACGTTACCGCTGCGCTGGGAGGAACCGGCGCCTCCCGAGTGCCGCGTGGACGTGGTCTTCGACGGCCGCGTCGCCGATCAGGTGCGGCCGGACACGACCGCGTGGATGCCTTTGCGCTTCCGCCTGCCATCCGCCGCCTCACCGGCGGACGTGCGCCAGCTCCAGCTACGCGTGTCCGATTCGCGCTGCCGGCTTGATGGTGGGGCCGCTCGAGTGTTGTGGACTGATCTGCGTCGGTCCTGCGAGGGACCGGTAGAGTCCTGGAGTCTGTCAGACAACAAGTCTGTTATTCGTCACGAACGCCAGAATCATGATCGTGCCGAATACGAGATTGATGCCGATGATCGCGGCGCGCAGATCGCCCCGTTCATCGTCGGCGAGCGCGAGCGTCATCGGCACGAGCACCATCACGTAGCGATAAATGCCGTGAAACGTTTCCTGCTGGGTCGAGATGACGAGCGCGCCCGCGCAGAAGAGCGCTTCGCCGAGCGGCAGCTTCCGCCAGTACCGGACGAGCAGACCGACGTAGAGAAACCAGAAGGCGCCGTGCACCCAGCCTGAGAGGCGGCGCGGAAACACGAAGAATCCGGCAACGGCCTTGAGCGGATACGGGAAGGCGTTGTCCCACATGGCCTGACGCGTCACGAAGGCGCCGGCCTCGCCCTGCACCTCGGCGAGATGCACCATGTGCACGCCGAGCGGCAGCGCGAAGATCGCACCCATCAGCGATGAGGTGACGAAGCCGCGCGGCCCACGGCATGTCGGTGTCCATCAGGCACGCGATCGCCGGGACCGCGATGAGCGCAAGCCCGTGAATGCGCGTGGCGGCGCTGAGGCCGCACGCGACGGCCGCGAGGAGATACCGCCGTTGACGCGTGAAGACCATCGTCGCGACGACGAGGAGCAGGAACAGACTCTCGGTGTACGGAATCGACAGGTAGAACGAACCGGCGGCCGTGACCGTGAGCATCAATGCGCGGCGCGCCTGATCGGCGTCGCGCGCGAGCGACGGACACGAGCCAGCCGAGGGCCGCGAAGGTCAACAGGTTCGAGAAGATCGACGCGACCCAGAAGAACGACGCCGACGGGGCCACCTCGAGCGCGAGCCCGACGAGCCACGGATACAGCGGGAAGAACCCGGCCTTGGCGGCGGCGACCGGATCGTCCGGCGCCGCGGCGTACCCTTCGCGCGCCACGCGCTCGTACCAGACCGCGTCCCATTTCTGCCAGACAGCCTCGGGATTGAGGGCGGTCGGGACCGGCGACCTCGAGGGTTCGTTGGTTGACGAAGAGGGCCGCGCCGACCAGGCCGATGGCCAGAATCACGGCGCGCGAGGCGGCCAGCCAGAGCGCGGCGGTCGTCCAGGGGCTGGGGGAGGTCATTTTCGCCCCGATCGATTCGGGGCGACGCGATTCTATGCCACCGGTCGGTCGGGAATCGAAATTAGGGCACGTGCAGGAACCGGCGTACAAATGCGGCCGGTTGTCAATATCTGGCGTTACGGCGTCGCGAGGCGACACAATATGTCGTAGGAACGTCTTGACAACAAAGTAACCGAGGCGCATATTCCGTCTCCGCGGGACGCGCCCGCGATGGGAACCGACCACTCGACAACTCGAGAAGGTTCGACGAGGCGAAAGCGTCGCTGTGTACGAAATGGGGGGAGGCAGCATGCAGGTTCAGCAGGCGGAAACCACGACTCAGGCGACCGATCGGACCTTTGGTCCGGGACGGTCGGTAACCGGGCTCGAATATGAGCGGTTTTTCGCCAAGGACGGTGTCGATCCCTTCGACGAAATCGAGTGGGAGCTGCGCTCCGCGGTCATCAGCCAATGAACGCGGCGAGCTGGTCTTCGAGCAGCGCGACGTCGAGTTCCCCCGTTTCTGGTCGCAGCAGGCGACGAACATCGTCGTCTCGAAATACTTCCGCGGGCAGATCGGCACACCGCAGCGCGAACGCTCCGTCAAGCAGCTTGTCGGTCGCGTGGTCGAGACGATCACGCGCTGGGCTCGCGAGCAGGAGTACTTCGCCTCCGAGGACGACCTGCAGTCGTTCAGCGACGACCTCAAGCACCTCCTGGTCTATCAGAAGGGCTCGTTCAACAGTCCCGTGTGGTTCAACTGCGGCTTCGAGAAGGCGCCGCAGTGCTCGGCCTGCTTCATCAACTCCGTGCAGGACACCATGGAGTCGATTCTGACGCTCGCCAAGACCGAGGGCATGCTCTTCAAGTTCGGATCCGGCACCGGATCCAATCTGTCGTCCATCCGGTCGTCGCGCGAGGTGCTGGCCGGCGGCGGCACGGCGTCCGGGCCCGGTCTCGTTCATGAAAGGGTTCGACGCGTTCGCCGGCGTCATCAAGTCCGGCGGCAAGACGCGCCGTGCGGCGAAGATGGTCATCCTCAACGCCGATCATCCCGACATCGTCGAGTTCATCAACTGCAAGGTCGAGGAAGAAAAGAAGGCGTGGGCGCTGATCGACGCGGGTTACGACGGCTCGTTCACGGGTCCGGCCTACGCGTCAGTCTTCTTCCAGAACTCGAACAACTCGGTGCGCGTGACCGACGAGTTCATGCGTGCGGTGCTCGACGACAGCGAGTGGCAGACGCACGCCGTGACGAGCGGCGAGCCGATGGACACCTACAAGGCGCGCGACCTGATGCGCCAGATCGCCGATGCGACGTGGGTGTGCGGCGACCCGGGCATGCAGTTCGATTCGACCGTCAACGAATGGCACACCTGCCCGAACACGGCGCGCATCAACGCGAGCAACCCGTGCTCGGAATACATGTTCCTGGACGATTCGGCGTGCAATCTCGCGTCGATCAACCTGATGAAGTTCGTGCGGGAGGACGGGGAGTTCGACGCGGAAGGGTTTGGCAAGGCGTGCGAGACGTTCATCACGGCCCAGGAAATCCTGGTGGACAACGCCAGCTACCCGACCAAGCCGATCGGGCGCAACAGCCACGACTACCGGCCGCTCGGGCTGGGTTACGCGAACCTCGGCGCGCTCCTGATGTCGCGCGGCCTGCCGTACGACAGCGACGCCGGCCGCGACTTACGCGGCGGCGATCACGGCCGTCATGCACGGCGCCGCCTACGCGCAGTCGTCGCGCGTCGCGCGCGATCACGGCGGCGCGTTCCCCGGCTACGAGAAGAACCGCGAACCGATGCTCCGCGTCATGCGCAAGCACCGCGCCGCGCTCAAGGACATCGATCGGACGCACGTGCCGAAGGACCTGTTCGAGTACGCGAAGAAGGTGTGGGACGAGTGCGTCGAGCTCGGCGACGAACATGGCTACCGGAACGCGCAGGCCACCGTGCTCGCGCCGACCGGCACCATCGGCTTCATGATGGACTGCGACACGACCGGCGTCGAGCCCGACATCGCGCTCGTGAAGTACAAGAAGCTCGTCGGCGGCGGGTTGATGAAGATCGTCAACAACACCGTGCCGATGGCCCTCACGAAGCTCGGCTACTCGGCCACCGAGGTCAAGGAAATCATCGGGTACATCGACGAGAACGAGACCATAGAAGGCGCGCCGCACCTCAAGGACAAGGATCTTGCGGTGTTCGACTGCGCGTTCAAGCCGGCGCGCGGCGTGCGCTCCATCCACTACATGGGGCACATCAAGATGATGGGCGCCGTTCAGCCCTTCATCTCCGGCGCGATCTCGAAGACGGTCAACGTGCCGAAGGGCGCGACCGTGGAAGAGATCGAGCGCGCCTACATCGACGCGTGGCGCATCGGCGCCAAGGCCGTCTCGATCTACCGCGACGGCAGCAAGCGCACGCAGCCGCTCAACACGTCGAAGGACAAGCAGGGCCGCGGCTGAAGCCGTGGCCGCCGGACCGAGCCGCCACCGGCTGCCCGACGAGCGCCACTCGATCACCCACAAGTTCGACATCGCCGGACACGAGGGCTACATCACCGTCGGCCTCTACGAAGACGGGATGCCGGGCGAGCTGTTCCTGACGATGGCCAAGGAAGGGTCGACCATCTCGGGCTTCGCGGACGCGTTCGCGCAGGCCATCAGCTACGCGCTCCAGTACGGCGTGCCGCTGCAGGACCTCGTGGACAAGTTCAGCCACGTCCGGTTCGAGCCGTCCGGCATGACGCGCAACGCGGACATCCGGTTCGCGAAGTCGATCGTGGACTACATCTTCCGGTGGCTCGCGGCGAAGTTCCTGTCGCAGGAAGCGCAGTATCGCGCCGGCTTGAACAATCGCGACGAGGTGCGACGTCGCCCGAGCAACTCGTTCTCGACGTCACGGCCACCGGCCGGCGCGCAGGCTGCGGACGAAGCCGCCGGTCGCCAGCTCCAAGTTCGCCGCGATCCAGAACCAGGAAGACGCGCCGCCCTGCTCGACCTGCGGCTCAATCATGGTCCGCTCCGGCGCCTGCTATAAGTGCTCGAACTGCGGCACGACCAGCGGCTGCGCGTAAGGGCGTCGGAAAAGTGGCCGGGTGACTTTTACGTTCTCCGTAAAAGTCACCCGAGCCACTTTTCTCACTCCAATCCATCTATCCGCTCCCGCTCGTAGACTGGGCGGTGAGATCTGCCCGTGTCGCTCCTCGCGCTGGGCCTCTGTGCGCTGTTGGTTCCGGGTCCGCAGGCGGCCGCGGTTCGCGGTCGCGTCGTTGACGCGCCGGACTCAGACGCCCGTCCCGAGACGCGCGCGTCGTCCTGACCGGGCTCGACGCGGCCGGCGATCCGATCGACCTGACGGCGCGGACGACCCAGACGGACGCCGACGGCCGGTTCGAATTCGCCGGCATCGCCGCGGGCCCTCACGTCATCGCCGTCACAACCGTCGGCTATCTCTATGTTCGACGGCGCATCGACGTTGATGCGGCGACAGGCGCTGGATTTCGTCGTGCCGCTTGCCGAGGGCGCCGGCACCTATGAGGAACACGTGACCGTCACCGCCGAGAGCGAGCGCGAGCGATCCTGGAGTGGCGGTCCGCACCCTCGGGCCGGCCGCGCTGCAGGACCTGCGCGGGGTGGCGACCGACGATCCGATGCGGGCCGTCCAGGCACTGCCAGGCGTGGCGACCGGCGACGACTTTCAGGCGGGCTTCTCGGTGCGCGGCTCGCCGTTCCGCCACACCGGCGTCACGATCGACGGCATTCCCGCCGCCGGGCTTCTGCACGTCGTCCGCGCCGAGGCCGAACAGCGGATCGGTCTCGATGATCAACACGGACATCCTGTCCGGCGCGTCGCTCATCGTCGGCGCACGGCCGGCGCGCGACGGCGACTGGCTCGGTCCCACGCTCGCGTTCGATCTGCGCGAGGGCTCGCGCGACCGCTCTGGTGGTCGAGTGGCCGTGAGCGGGACGAGCGCGTCCATGGCGATCGAAGGTCCCATCGGCCCCGCGCGACGGGGTTCCTGGCTCGTGTCGCTCCGCAAGAGCTATCTGGATTGGCTGGTGCGGAAGGTTGAGTCGGGCTTCGACAGCACCATCGGGTTCTGGGACGGACACGCGAAGGCGGTCGTCGATCTCGGTGATCGTCAATCGCTGGAGGTGGTGGTCATCGGTGGCGACGCGGCGTATCGCGAGCGCGATGCATCGGCGGCCAACGGCCTGTTGCGCGCGCGATCCGGCAGCACACTCGCGGCGATGCGATGGCAGCACCGCGTCCGCACGGGTCCTGCAGAACCATCGCGTCTTTTTCCTCGGGACCGAGTTCCAGAACACGGGCGCCAGCGGGCAGGAGCTGGCGCGCGGCTACACGCAGGAGATTGGCTGGCGCGGCGACGTGACGATGCCGGCAGCCGGCCGGTGGCTCGTCGCGGCGGGAGGCGCGATCGAGCACGCGCGCGCCGAATCAGTCTGCGCGCCGGTTCCGGCTCGAGGACGGCGGGTGATCTCCGCGTCCGAGCGACCGGTCCATCCGTTTTCGGCCGGTCACGACAGCGGCGTGGTTCGAGGGCCGCCGATCGACGTCGATCGCGGCGGATCACCGTCGGTCGTTCGTGCGCACGAGCGCGGTCCGACATCGACGGCATCTCGTGGTCACCGTGGCTCGCCGCCGATCGGCGTGCTGGCCGACTCACGTTTCGCGTAGCCGCCGGCGGCTCCGCACAGTTGCCCGACCCGCTCACGGTGTTGGCCGCAAACGAGACGACGACGGGCGGAGCGCGCCGGATCGATCGACGCGGCATCTCGCACGAGGTCACGCCAGGCATGACGTGGTCGGTGGACGCGTTCGTCCGGCGTGAATGGAACGTGCTGCGGTCGGTGGACGAGCGCGTGGATCCGATGACGGATGAGCGGGTGTTCTCGCCGCCATTTCCCGTCGCGCTCGCGACGCTCGAGGGCCGGGCGCGCGGTGTGGACGTCGTCGTCCGCCGGCACGCGCCGGCGCGCCTTGCCGGCTGGGTCGGCTACACCTGGGCGCGGGCCCGCGTGCGCGATCGCGCGACGGGCGAGCGGTTCGACGCCGATTTCGACCAGCGGCACACCGCTGAATCTCGTGCTGACGCAGCGGCGTATCCTATCGCTCCGCCATCGGGATGAAGCTTCGCGTCGGCAGCAACACGCCGCTCATCGGCTACTTCGAATCCTCGCCGCAGGGCTTGCGTCTGTCGTCGCTCCGCAACCGGGTCCGCCTGCCGACGTATGCGCGGCTCGACGCCCGCGCCACGCGCACGTTCACGTTTTCGCGCCGCCGTCTGACACTGTTCGTCGAGGTGATGAACGTCCTGGATCGCGAGAACGTCGGCCCCGCCAATCCGTCCGTGCGCGCATCGCTGCAGGTCATCGGGTTTGCCGAGCGGCTGATCCCGCGCGTCCCTTCCGCGGGGTTCGTCGTTGAGTTCTGAGGTCTCGGCGAACGGTGTGCGGCCACGTTCGTCGTATCGCTCGCTGCGCCGGCGGCGGCCGGATCGGCCGCAGGAGGTCGCGGCCCGGCGAATCCGCGGACGCGCGTTTCTGTCGCGCACGGATTTCGCCTTCGGCTGGGCGAGTCTGAACGCGGCCGACCAGCCGGTTCGACTGGCACGGCCACCATCGGCATTCGATGTCGATGTGTACAACTACGGATCGGGACGTCTTCGTCTCCGCGGCGACTACGAGGCCGTGCTCGGCGCGCGAGCGGCGGCCGCTATGACCTGAACCAGGGCAACTACGCGTTCGAGATCTCCGGCACGAAGCGATTCGCCCGCGCCGAGGTCGCGGTTCTGTCGGAGCACGTGTCGCGTCACCTCGTGGATCGGGACAATCCGCCGTCGATTTCCTGGAACACCGTCGGCGTGCGCGTGCAGAGCGCGTGGACGTCCGAGACTGGGTTCGACGGCGACGCCGCCAAGTGCCGGCGGCGGTCGGCGAGCGGTCGGACTACGTGTGAGGGCGAGGTCGAGATTTCGCGCGCGATGCAGCAGGCCTACGTCGACTACTCGTGGATCAGTCGTGGGCGTGTGACGTGGCGGCGTCCGTTGACAGCCCATGGTCGCGCTGCATGCCACGGCCACCGGCGAGGTGATTGGCGTGCAGGGCGGCGTGGTGCGCGACGAGCGTGTCTGCGGCGGCCGAATCGAAGGCGGCGTGCGCCTTCGCGGCCGTGCGGCGGTGCTCGAGATATTCGGCGGCTACGAACGCCGCATCGATGCGTATCCCGACTGATCGCTTCCGTGTCCGGTGGTTCACCGCCGGCGCCCGAATCGTGACGTCAGGGTGGTAGGGCCCCGGCTCAAGGCTCAAGCGAACGGCACACGTTATCTGCCGTAGCCTTTGCCGCGCCGGCGTTGGCCGCTCCGCTGACTCCTTCACGCGAAACTTCACGATGTGCTCGATCAAATTCGACCGGCACGGGCTCCGAGAGCGGGAAGCGAATCGTCCCTTTGTGGCTCAGCTCGTAGGGCTCGAGCTCTTTCTTGAACGTGAGCTCGAGCTGCCTGGTCGAAGGGTAGAGCGAGTAGTGAGCCTTCCAGCCAGCCAGGTACAGGACCGTGCGGCCGCCGACGCTTGAACGCTGGGATGCCGTACGAGATCGCTTCCTCCGCGTCGGGCAAGGCCCTGCGGATGATGCCGCGCACGCGTTTCAGCGCAGCTTGTGCGGCCTTCGGTTGCGAGCGCGATGTAGTGCAGTCGACGGAAGTGAATTTCGTTGCTCGCCATCGTCCAGGTCCTTCTATCCCTGCGGCACGCGACGCGGCACGAGCTCATCGAACACCAGCCGCCAGCCCTCAGGTCGTAACTGCCAGACGCGCGCGTAGTAGCGCAGCCGCTCCTTGCCCTCGAACTGATCGCGCGCCTCGCCCAATGTGAAGACCAGGTCGCCTGACGATGAGGATTCGCGCATCAGGGATTTGAACGTGAGGCTCGTGTCCTTCCGCATCAGGTCCGCGGCGGCGGGTTGACCGATCGCAGGACGTTCTCCAGCGCGGTTGACTCGGGCATCGGCGGACATCTGGCCAGGAGCCGTCCCACCGCGCCGGCCGCGTCCGTCGGACCCTTGTCTTCAATCGCCGTGACGGCGTCGATGGCCGCTTTCGCGGATCCCGCGCCCGACGACGCCACCGGCAGCATCGGCACCGCCGCGTCTGCCGGCAGTGGACTGGGATCGATGACATCGCAGCCCGCATCGAAGATCCATTTCCAGCTGCCGTCCGGCTGCTTTCGCCAGATGGTGAAGTAATGGTCCCGTGACGCCTTCCTTGCCACGGATTTGCACGGGGCCTGTCGTGAATCCGAAATCACCTGATCGTGCGATGCCGGCGTACGTCGGGCGCCAGAGCAGCGTGTTCGGTCCATCGCCCTCGACCTTGGCCAGCGTGATCGCCGCCTTGATGGGATCCGGCTGGAGCACGATGGCCTCGGGCGCGTGATAACGCCGAAACGACGCCGCCCAGCCGCGCGCGGCGCCATCGGCCGCGAACTCCCGTTCGACGGCGACGACCGCCGCGGCGTCTGTCGGCGGGGCTGCCCGACGAGCGGCGCCGGAACCGGTCCGCGGCGTCCTCAAACGAGCCGGCGAGCAGGAGCGGCTCAGGCAATCGCTAGTTCCACTCTCGTGCCTGCCGGGAACACGGCCATCAGATCCCGCCACACGCCGTCGGTCACGCAGCACCCGACGTTCCCTGCCGCGCCGGGAATCGAGGCCCTGAGAGCGTCGGCCGCCGTGGGATCGCGATCCGAGAACTGACGCACGCGCGCGTCGCTCGGCGCGATGCGACCCGGTGCCGGGCCGGCCCCAGTCAGTGGGCGACGTCGACAGCAAGCGACGATCACCGAGATCGGCTCGTTCAACCGTTCGCGCAGATCCGTTCCGACCATCACGGGCACACCGGCCGCCTCCAGGTTCAGCGCTTCCTGCAGGTCGGGGACGATGCACCGTGTACGGCAGTCGCAGAAGACGAAATCGCTGCGCGAGCGCGTCGTCGAGCGGACCGTAGCCTGTGAGCAGGACGTGACCAGTCGATGGTCGACGGCAGCCGGCGCGGCGCGCGTGCGGCGTCGCGCGCCTCGAGCCAGGGCGCGTAAAAGAACTGAATGAACGTGAACGGCAGGATGATGAGCATCAGGACGGTGCCGGTCACGACGACGAGCACCGAGAACATCCGGCCCAGGTCCGTCGTGAACGTGATGTCGCCGAAACCGAGCGTGGACATCGCGACGATCGTCCAGTAAAAGCCGGTGAGCCAGCTGTGCTGCTGGCCTTCGCGCGCCATGAGCACGTGAAACAGCACGGCTGAAGAGCACGATGATGCTCGCGAGCACGCCGAGGAGCATGAGGAGCACACGGAGGTTGCTGCGCTGCTGGCCCCTGGCGACGTGGGCCTGCAGAATTGTGGTGAGGCTCTTCATTCAGCGTCGACCGTCGAGCAGCGGCGATGAATCGGTCCGCCACCTCTTCCACGGTGCCACCGAGGAGCGAGCGGCTCGGGAAACCGTTCGTGCCATTCCGTGCCGGGTGGAAAGACCGCGATCGAGATCCCACCAGACGCCATCGGTGATGCAACACCCGAGAGTGTCCTCGCGCTCAGCGAACGAGTCTTGAGCGCGTGAGCGACAGTGCCGGTCGGCGTCCCAGAACTGCCGCACGCGTCCGTCGGCGAGCCGGCCGAGCGAACCGGTTCCGGGCCGGCCCCAGTCGGTCGACAGCATCGGCTGCCAGACGACAGAATACCGCGAGGGCCTGGTTGGCGCGCTGTGAAGAATCCGCTCGATGACGCGTCGCGCCTTTCAGGCAGACCGAGCACGAGGGAGCGAGCAGCATCAGGACGCGCCACTGCGCTGGGGTCGCGGTTGAAGTGCGCCTTCAGTGCGTCGGCGCTCGCCAGGTGTTCGAGCGCGGGTTGTCCCGGTGGCGTGGAGCCTTCAGTCGCGAGATAGGCGCGCGCCAGCACGAGCAGCGCCACGACCGCTAACGGGATCGAGCAGGCGTCGCATCACAGGACGTAGTCGGCTAACAGGCCGGCGACGAACTGCGGAAACAGCAACACCGTGAGGACAACCGTCGCCGACAGGAAAAACACCATCAGGCTGAAGCGGCGCCCACGCGTGCGGCAGATTCGCTGGCCGCGCCAGAACTGCAGGGCGGCAATCGCGAGAAGCACCGTGGCTGTCGGCAGGAACCACCGCTGCATCGGTGCGAAAAGCGAGCTTGCCGTCAGGAGGCTGAACGCGCTGACGAGGCCGATTGGTACGCAGCAGGCGAAGGCGGCAAGCGCGGCGGCCGCCGCCGCGACGGGTGTCAGTCGCTCGTTCATCTACAGTCGGCTTCGCTTCGCGATACTGAGGAAGAGCGGCGCCGACCCCAGCACGCCCGCGATGACCCCACGTCCACCATCGCCCGCTGTTGATGATGACGAACTCGAGGTGTTCGGCCGGTCTCGAGCGTGAACGTGAGGTTCTTCCACACGAGCGTGTTGTGCGCCCGCAGGTGATGCGCGCCGGGTCGTGAGCTCGGCGGTGAAGCTGTCTCCGTAAGACAGCCGCACTTTCGTGTTGTCGAGTCTGACGAACACGTGTCGCTCCCCGATGTCGGTGGGATGCGTACGGCTGAGCGTGACGAACGAGCGCAGGTCGTCCAGGAGGCTCGGCGACATCGTCCACGCCGTGGCGACCGGACCGCGATCGATGGTCCGCGGGCTTGTCACACGACATAGTCTAGAAGAAATCTGCGGAGACCGGAGATCCGTTTGCCGCAGAATACGGGCGATGACCGAACCCTCGGACGATCTCGACCGTCTCGTGGCCGAGCTGGACGGCGAACAGCGCGCGGCGCCGGCTGGTGACGCGCCGATCGATGCCTGGCTGGCGCTCATGGCCGAGCGGCACGCCAGCGATCTCCTGCTGCTTCCGGGCGAACCGCCCGTGCTGCGCATTGAAGGGCGTGTCAGCCGGACCGACGGTCCGGTCCTCGACGGCGTGGACATCGAGGACATGGTTGCCAGCATTCTTCCGCCGCACGCCTTGGCCGCCTATCGGCAGGGGACCGTCGCCGATGCGTCGCGCCGGATCGCCGGGCTCGGACGGTTCCGCATCAACCTGCATCGCGAGCGCGGGCGCGCGGCGGCAGCAATTCGGATGATCCCGGCGCGCGTGCCGACGTTGGCCAGCCTCGAGCTGCCGGCGGGATCGGACCTCCTGTCGCGGCTGCCACGCGGACTCGTGATCGTCGGCGGCGCCACCGGCTCCGGCAAGACGACAACGGTGGCGTCGATCGTGGACGAGATCAACCGCCGCGATCAGAAGCACATCATTACGATTGAAGATCCCATCGAATACGAACACGCGAACCACCGCAGTGTCGTTCAGCAGGTTGAGGTCGGCGTGGACGCGCCGGACTTTCCAACTGCGCTCCGTGCGGCGCTCCGCCAGTCGCCCGACGTGCTCGTGATCGGCGAGATGCGCGACCCGGAAACGATGCGGATGGCGCTTGCGGCCGGCGAAACGGGTCACCTCGTGCTCACGACGTTGCACACGACGGACGTGGCATCCACGATCGGACGCGTCGGCGACTCATTTCCCGCGGAGCGGCAACCGACCATCCGCCAGGAGATTGCCGCCGCCCTGGCGGCGGTGTTCGTGCAGGCGCTCCTGCCTCGTGTGGCCGGCGGACGAGTCCCTGCCGCGGAGCTGCTCGTCGTCGGCTACGGCGCGCGTCAGCACATCCGGCGCAATCAGCTCCACCAGCTTCACCAGGAGATCACGATCACCCGCAAACAGGGCTCGTTTACGCTCGAGGATTGCCTCGCCGGCCTCGTCAAGGAGCGGCGCCGTGGATCGGGCCGAGGCCAGCCTGCGAGCGAATCATCCCGACGACTTCGCGCATGCCCTGGGAGATGGGGTCAGGTCTTGAATTGACGTACGCTGTCCGAGGTGTCATGACAGTGTGGCGGCAGTACCTCAATGCAAGACCTGACCCCCTTTCGGAAGGTGACATGTGACAGCACGGATGAGTGTGGCAGCTGTTCTGATCGCGACTGCGTTGGCGGTCGCCGGGCTTCGAGCGGACGACGAGCGGCTGAAGAACGCCGCGACGGTGTTGACCGAGATGTCGAGTGGCGGCGACCTTGGCATCTCTCGCGATTTTTTCGCCAAAGCCAAGTGCGTGGTCGTCATTCCGAGCGTCCGGAAAGCCGCGCTCGGGTTTGGCGGACAGTACGGGCGCGGGTATGTCTCGTGCCGGAACGCAACGGGCACAGGGTGGAGCGCGCCTGGTAGCGTGCGAATCGAAGGCGGCAGCGTCGGCCTCCAGATCGGCGCGTCTGAAACCGACGTCATCCTGCTCGTGTTGAACGACAAGGGTGCCGACCGACTTCTGTCGAGCCGCTTCACGGTGGGCGCCGACGCCGGCGTTGCGGCAGGGCCGGTCGGCCGCCAGGCTTCTGCCCAGACGGATGCGACGCTGACCGCGGAGATCCTGGCGTGGTCGAGAACGCGCGGCGTCTACGCGGGTCTCGCGCTCCAGGGATCGACCCTGCGCGAAGACTCCGACGAGAACAGACAGATCTACGGCGCCGAGCACGCGAACAAGGAGATCGTGCGCGGCGACGATGGATCCTGCCGCGGGGCGCCGCGCCGCTCATGGCGTCGCTGGCGAAATTGCCGTAGACCACGCACACCGGGTGGGTTCGTCGGAACAGGCCCAGTCTTATTTCACCGCGAGCAGCTCGACGTCGAACACGAGCATGCCTTTTGGCGCGTCGGGCCGTGAGCCGGGCACGTCGTACGCGAGGTTGCCCGGGAATCCAGAACCGGCGCTTCTCGCCGACGACCATGAGCTGCAGGCCCTCGGTCCAGCCGGGAATGACGTCGCTCACGCCGAACTCGGCAGGCTCGTTGCGGACCACGGAGCTGTCGAACATGACGCCGTCGGTCGTCCATCCGCTGTAGTGAACCCTGACGTTGTTACGTGGCCCCGGCCGGACGTTGCTCATCCCGACCTGCAAGACTTTGGAGGCGAGGCCGGACGGCGTGCGAACGGCGTCGGCCGGCGGGGCGGCCACGTCGGGCGGCGCCGGCAGCACCATGGTGCCTGCCTTCACTGGCTGGCTGACAGGCGGCCAGCGCGCACACGAGCCGAGCCAGAACGATCGACAGGCGGAAACGCATGGCCTTGATCGTCAGTTGAGTCGCACGCGGAAATCAAGGACCATCGTCTCGCCACAATTGACATGGATCTCCAACTTCTGGACAAAGTTGCCATCGTGACCGGATCGAGCCGTGGCCTGGGCCTGGCCTCGGCGCGTGCGCTCGTTTCCGAAGGCTGTCGCGTGACCCTGGCCGCGCGCGGGGTCGAGGCTCTCGATCGCGCGTCGGCCGACCTCGGCGCCAACGCAGGGCGCGATCGCGTCCTCGCGGTCGCCGCAGACGTGTCCACCGAGGCAGGCGCCGCCGACGTCGTGGCACGCACGGTCGAACGCTTTGGACGGCTCGACATCCTCGTGAACAACGTCGGAAAGGCCGGAGGCGCCGACATCGTGTCGACGTCGGACGCCGACTGGCAGAGCGCGCTCGACCAGACGCTCTTTCCGGCCATTCGGATGTCGCGCCTCGCGGTACCGCACATGCGCGCGGTTTCGGGCGGCGTCATCCTGATGATTGCGTCGATATGGGGCCGCGAGTCGGGCGGCCGCATGACCTACAACGCCGTCAAGGCCGCCGAGATCAGTCTCGCGAAGGCGATGGCGCAACAGTTGGCCGCCGACCACATCCGCGTCAACAGCATCGCCCCCGGATCGATCTCGTTCGAGGGCGGCACATGGTGGAAGCGCCAGCAGGAAGATCCCGAGGGCATGGCCGCTTTCGTCAGACGTGACATTCCCCTTGGCCGCTTCGGCCGGGCCGAAGAAGTCGGGAACGTCGTCGCCTTCCTCGCCTCACCGCGCGCGAGCTGGATCACGGGGGCATGCATCAACGTCGACGGCGGACAGAGTCGGTCCAACATCTGACAAGTTCGAAGTTGGAAGTTAGAAGTCAGAAGCAATTGGGCGCTTGCATCGTCAATGAATTCTGACTTCTTACTTCTAACTTCGAACTTGATACAGGGCGTCGCAGACACCCTGTTCATGCCCTACGTCGTTGCCGTCCTCCTCGGCGGCGGCCTGTTCCTGACGCTGCGTCTTGGCGTCGTGCAGATTCGGCGATTTCCCGAGGCCGTCCGCGCGATGTTTGCGAGTTCCCCCGAACGCGCGCCCGGCGTACTGTCGCCGTTCCAGGCGTTCGCGACCGCGCTCGCCGCGTCGATTGGGACGGGCAACATCGCCGGCGTGGCCACGGCCATCATTTCTGGAGGCCCCGGCGCGCTGTTCTGGATCTGGGTGTACGGCTTTCTCGCCACGGCGACCAAGTTTGCAGAGGCCGTGCTCGGATTGCACTTCCGGCGCCTCGAGAAGGACGAGGTGCTGTCGGGTCCGATGTACTACCTGCGCGACGGCCTCAAGTCTCCCGGCCTCGCATGGACGTACGCGCTCGTGGCTGGTGTCGCGGCGTTGACGACCACGCCGTTCACGCAGCCGAACTCGATCGCCGTGGCGATCAACAGCGTGTTCGGCGTGCCCAACTGGATCGTCGGAGTGGTCGTCGCGGTTCTCACGTGGCTCGTCATCATCGGCGGCATCTCGTCGATCGGGCGCACGATGGAGAAGCTCGCGCCGCTGAAAGTGGGACTGTATCTCGCCGGCGGCGCGTTCGTGATCGTGTCATTTGCGGATCGGGTGCCCACGGTGCTCGCGCTCGTCATCCGCGAGGCATGGACGACCGAGTCCGCGATGGGGTTTGGCATCTTCGTGGCGATGCGATACGGCATCGCTCGCGGCATCTATGCCAACGAAGCCGGGTTCGGCACCGCGGCCGTTGCGTACGGAACGGCCCGATCGACGCGACCGTCCGAGCAGGGACTGCAGGCGGTGATGGAGGTCTTCATCGTGTCGTTCGTCACGGCCACGATCAGCGCGATGACCATCCTGCTGAGCGGCGTGGCCGAACAGTCGATCGCGGCGCGTCAGGCCGGCGCGGCATTCGTGACGAGCACCGCGGCCGTCGCCGGCGCGTTCAACGCTGCCATCCCGACCGTGGGCGGCTGGCTCGTCGCCGTCTGCGCATTTCTTTTTGGCTACACCACGCTCATCGGGTGGGCGTACTACGGCGAGCAGTTCCTCGAATACCTGATCGGACGGCGGGTGACGAAGACGTATCGGTGGACCTACTGCCTGTTGATCCCCTTCGGCGCGGTCCTGACGCCCGATGTCGTCTGGGCCTGGGGTGACCTGATGAACTCGCTGCAGATTTTTCCGAATCTCATCGGGCTCGTTGGGCCTGAGTGGTCTGGCGGCGCGGTACGCATTCGACGGGGCTCACGGCTCACGGCTTAGGGCTTAGGGCCGGCCGACCCTTCGAACCCTTCGAACTTTTCGAACTCCTCGAACTCTTGTTCTTTCGCCCCTTGATCGCCTGCGAGGTGGCTGGTACGATCCGCCACCGTGTCCTCGCTGCCAGCCGTTACAGGAGACAAGGATCGGTCAGTCGCGGCCGCGCTGTCGGGCATGCTGGCCGAATACGAGGCGTCCCGTGGGGACGACCCCGCCGCGCCGCGCCTCGCCCATCCCGATCCCCACATCACCGCAGTGCGGCGGCTGCCGGCGATCGAAGCGGCCTATTCGCCGTTTCCGGACGTGCTGGATACCCGTCTCGTCCGCGCGCTTCAGGCGCGCGGGATCAGTGAGCCCTATACGCACCAGGCCGAGGCCATCGACCACGCGCTGAACGGGCGCAACGTCGTCGTGGTCACGCCGACGGCGTCGGGCAAGACGCTCTGCTACAACGTGCCGGTCCTGCAGAGCATCCTCGCGGATCCGTCGTCGCGGTCGCTCTACCTGTTTCCGACGAAAGCGCTTGCGCAGGATCAGCTGGCGGAGCTCCATCAACTCGTGCAGGTGGTTGGCGCGGAAGGCGGCGGCGAGCTCGGCGTGTTCACGTATGACGGGGACACGCCCCAGGATGCACGCCGCGCGGTCCGGGCCCGGGCGCACGTGGTGCTGACCAATCCGGACATGCTGCACTCTGGCATCCTGCCGCACCATCCGCGGTGGGCGAAGCTCTTCGAGAACCTGAAGTTCGTCGTCGTCGACGAGCTGCATGCGTACCGCGGAGTGTTCGGCAGCCATCTCGCGAACATCATGCGGCGGTTGGCGCGCGTGTGTGCGCACTACGGCTCCAACCCGACGTTCATTTGTTCGTCGGCGACGATCGCCAACCCGCGCGAGCTGGCGGAGCGGCTGATGGAACGGCCGTTCGACGCTCGTCGATCGAAGCGGCGCGCCGCGCGGCGAGAAGTTCTTCGTCTTCGTCAATCCGCCTGTCGTCAACCGCGAGCTCGGCATCCGGCGTTCGTATCTGGCCGAGACGCGCCGTGTCGCCATTGAGTTTCTGAAGCGCGGTCTGCAGCTCATCGTGTTCGCGCAGAGCCGGTTGTCGACCGAGGTGCTGACCACGTATCTCAAGGACGCGTTCAAGGGTGCGCCCGGATCGGATGACGTGATTCGCGGGTACCGGGGCGGCTATCTGCCGCTGCGTCGCCGCGAGATCGAGCGAGGTCTGCGGAGCGGAGATGTGCGCTGCGTCGTGTCCACGAACGCGCTCGAGCTCGGGATTGACATCGGCGCTCTCGACGTCGCGGTGATGGCCGGTTATCCCGGCACGATTGCCGCGACCTGGCAGCGCGCCGGCCGTGCCGGCCGCCGGTCCGGCCGCTCGGCGGCCGTGCTCGTGACGTCGAGCGCACCGATCGACCAGTTTGTCGCGCGCAATCCCGAGTTCTTCTTTGGCGCGTCACCGGAGCACGCACTGGTCAACGCCGACAACCTGCATATCCTGCTCGATCACGTGAAGTGCGCGGCCTTCGAGCTGCCATTCCGGAGCGACGAGACGTTCGGGACGATGAATGTGCAGGACATCCTTGCCGTGCTCGCCGAGGAAGGGTTCGTGCACCAGGTGGATGGGCAGTGGCAATGGACCCAGGACTCGTACCCTGCCGATGCGGTCAGCCTGCGATCGGTGACGTCCGACAACTTCGTCGTGGTGGACATCACGGACGGCGAGCGGGTGATTGGCGAGACCGATTTCACGAGCGGTCCATCCACGCTCCACGAGAAGGCGATTTACATCATCGAAGGCACGCTGTTCCAGGTCGAACGCCTGGATTTCGAGGGCCGGAAGGCGTTCGTGCGACAGGTCGAGTGCGACTACTACACCGACGCGATTACCTACACGAAAGTCACGATTCTCGACACGTTTGCGTCATCGGCCCCGGACGACGAGGCGGAGTCGGCCGAGCGTGCGCTCGTCATGGGAGGGGCGGCCGTCGCGTGTGCCGCGCACGGCGAAGTGCACGTTGTCTCACGCGTCGTCGGCTTCAAGAAGATCAAGTTCTACACGAATGAAAACGTCGGGTCGGGCGAGTTGGATCTGCCCGAGCAGCAGATGCACACGACGTCGTACTGGCTGACGATTCCGCAGAACGTCATGGCGACCCTGCCGTACGGCACGGCCGATCGTCGTGATGGCGTGATTGGCCTGGCGTTTGCCATGCGCAACGTCGCACCGCTGCTGCTGATGTGCGATGGCCACGATCTCGGCCTGTCGGTGGACGGCGTCAGCCTCGGCGGCGCCTCGCGCGTCGGCGGCTCGTCGCGCGCTGGGGAGACGACCGAGTTGTCTGCGGCCCCAACGATCTTCCTTTATGACAACTACCCGAGTGGCATCGGGTTCAGCGAGCCGCTCTTCGGCATGCACGAGGCGCTGCTGGCTCGGACGCGCGAGTTGATCGACGGGTGTCCCTGCGAATCGGGATGCCCGTCGTGCGTCGGCCCCGAGGGCGCGACCGGGCCACTGGCCAAGGCCGTGGCACTCAGCCTTGTGCGTCTTCTTGCGGCGGTCGAGCGCGCAGCCTGATCATGCGCGACCTTGCCGCTCGACTTCGTGACATCGTTCGTCAAAGCCCGCGGCGTGAGCTGACGTATGTACCGGGGAAGATGCCGGAGAGGCCGAGACGCGGTCGCTGGCAGAGACGCTTGGCGGACGCGCTCTTGGCGGCGACGGCGCATGCGTGGAGCTTGACCGCGTCTACGAGAGCGATCGGTCGTACGGCCGTCGAAGCATCGACGGCTGGCGCCCGGCGAGTGGCGCCCCTCTTCACCTGATCGACCCTCGAGCCTCGTCGGTTCCCGAGTGGTGGCGCCGCGTCGTCTTCTTCGACATCGAGACCACGGGTCTCAGCGGCGGCGCCGGGACGATCGCGTTCCTCGCCGGGTGCGGCTGGTTCGAGGATGAGGGCTTCCGCGTTCGGCAGTTCTTTCTCGCAGGCCCGGGTGGCGAGCGCGCCATGCTCGACGCGTTGGCAGATGTGCTGTCGGACGCGTCGCTGCTCGTGACGTTCAACGGCCGGACGTTCGATGTGCCCTTCATGGAGATGCGGTGGGCGTTCCATCGCGCCGCTCCGCCGACCGACGAGATTCCCCATGTGGACATGCTGCCGGCCGCGCGTCGTCTCTGGCGGCGCCGCGAGATGTCCAGCGCGCTCGATGGGGGATGCAACCTGACATCGCTCGAGCGTGCGGTGCTCGACGTGCACCGTGTCGGCGATGTGCCCGGTTTCGAGATCCCGTCGCGGTACTTTCACTTCCTTCGCACCGGCGACCAGCCGGCCGTCGAGCCGGTGCTCGAGCACAATCGCCGCGACATCGTGTCGCTTGCGGCGTTGATGTCGCACGCACTGTGGTTGATTGGTGAGGGTCCCCAGGCGTGCCGCGAGCCCGGCGAACAGCTCGCGCTGGGCCGGCTCTACGAGCGCGCGGGGGACCGGGATCGCGCGCATCGCGCCTACGAAATGGCGGCCGCGAGTGTTGGTGACGCGGACGTGCAGAGAGAAGCGCTCGCGCGACTTGCCGCATCGCTGCGTCGCGAAACGCGCTACGAAGAGGCCGCGCGCGCGTGGGAAGGTGTGCTGGCGGTGAGGAGCCGCCACGGCGGGTCGTCACTCGACGTCATGACCGCACGGGCCAACGAGGCGCTGGCCGTCCACTATGAGCATCGCCGCAGGGATCTGGCCACGGCGCGGCGATACGCCGAAGCGCTCGAGCGACAGGCCTCCGCCCGCGCGCGCCGCGACGTCGATCACCGCATCAAACGAATTGACAGGAAACTGAGACGGCCGGAAAAAGGGGTCGGGACGCTTTTTACGTAACGCGTAAAAAGCGTCCCGACCCCTTTTACGCGTTGGCCTGGGTCTTGGCTTTCGCCGGCTTGGCGGCCGCGGCTGTCTTGGGCTTGGGAGCCTTGGCGGCTTTGGCGGCCTTGGCTTCCTTGCCGGCGGTCCTGCGAGCTTCAGCCGACTGCGCGCCAAACCGCTTGGTGAAGCGCTCGACGCGGCCCTCGGTGTCGATCAGCTTCTGTCGGCCCGTGAAGAACGGGTGGCAATTGCTGCAGATCTCGAGGTGCAGCTCGGTCTTCGTGGACCGTGTCTTGAACGTGTTGCCGCAGGCGCAGCGAGCTTCGACTTCCTGGTACTTGGGATGAATCCCGGGCTTCACAGCGGACTCCTTGAGAACTGGCGCAAACAGTAATTATACCTCACGGAAGCGGTGCAGCCACCGACAGGGGAAAGCCCGGCCGCAGACGGGCCCTGGTGCTCTGCTCGAAGGCGTAGGCCAGCCCGATGAGCCGCGCTTCGGAGAAGGCCTCGCCGATAAATGACAGGCCGACGGGAAGGCCCATGACCTCGCCCATGGGCACCGTGATGTGCGGGTAGCCGGCGATTGCCGGGTACTCGGACGCCGACCCGATGAAGTGGTCGCCCGTCGCCAAGTCGGTCATCCAGGCCGGACCACCCGTAGGAGCGACGAGCGCCACCGCCCGGTTCTCCCGGATCCAGCGATCGATGCCCTCCGGGCCTGCGAGGCGCTTCGCCGTCGCCGCGGCCGCCCGGTACTTCGGATCGGACACACCCTTGGTGGCCTGCGCCTTCTCGAAGAGGTCCTGGCCGAAATAGCGCATCTCGACCGGCGTCGCCTTGTTGAACGCGATGACATCCGCGAGCGAGCGTGTCTTCACCGCCGCCGGAGTCGAGCCGAGATAACTGTTGAGATCGTCTTTCAACTCGGTCAGCAGCACGACGAGCTCGGCGTCGGACATCTCACGGCGGCCCTCGTGAGACGGAACGTCGACGATCTCGGCGCCGGCCGCTTTCATCGCCGCCAGCGCGCGATCGAACGCGGCGTCAGTGGCCGCGTGGTAACCGGCCAGAAACCGCAGCGCCGCGATGCGCGCACCACGAAGCCCATGGGGATTGAGCGACGCGCTGTAGTCCGTCTTGTGTGTGTCCGCGGCGTGGGTTGCGGGATCGGCGGCGTCAGTACCGGCCATGATCGTCAGCAGGATCGCCGAGTCCTCGACGGTTCGCGTCATCGGTCCGGGCGTGTCCTGGCTGTGCGAGATCGGGACCACGAACGTGCGCGAGATGAGCCCGATCGTCGGTTTGATACCGACGAGACCGTTGGCAGCCGATGGGCAGACCACCGATCCATCGGTTTCGGTACCGATCGCTCCCGCCGCCAGGCTCGCCGCCGTCGCGGCTCCTGACCCGGAGCTCGATCCGCACGTGTTGCGATCGAGCGCATAGGGATTGCGCGTCAACCCACCGACCGCGCTCCAGCCACTCGTGGATTGGCTGGACCGGATGTTCGCCCACTCGGACAGGTTCGTCTTGCCGAGCACGATCGCCCCGCCGCACGCAGCCGCGCGATCGCCGGCGCGTCACGATGGGTGACGTTCTCCGCGAGCGCCAGGGATCCGGCCGTGGTGGGCATCGGATCCAGTGTCTCGATGTTGTCTTTGACGAGGATGGGGATGCCGTGCAGCGGTCCTCGTATCCGTCCGCCGGCCCGCTCGGCGTCGAGCGCCCGCGCCTGCGCCAGAGCGTCGGGGTTCGTTCGGAGCACGCTCCGGAGGGTCGGTCCGGCGTGGTCGATCCGCGCGATGCGCTCGAGGTACGCCGTGACGAGTGCTTCAGACGTCGTTCGTCCTGACACCAGATCGGCCTGCAGTTCGCGGATCGATTTCTCTTCGACGTCGTACGTCGCGCGTTCGGCCCGACTGCACGCGGCCGCCGCGGTGAGCGCGGTAACCACGACCGCGCAGGCGGTGAATCTCAAGGGATGACGTGGGTTCGGACCCAACGGTGGCCGCGGAGCCGCTTCAAATCGGCGTCCGACAAGGGTTTCCCATCCGAGACGCCCAGGTTGGCCTCGACGTGTCGAACCCGGCGCATTCCGGGGATGACCGTGGTCACGTCCGGGCTGGCCAGGATGAACCGCAGGGCCGCCTCCGGCATGGACATCCCCGTCGGAACATCGCCCGTCAGCGCCTCCACCCGGTCGAGCGTCTCGGCCAGGTTCTCCGGCGTGAAATACATGTTTCGCCAGTCGCCAGCCGGCCAGCGGCTCGTCCGCGTCAACGTGCCGGTCAGGCTGCCCTCGTCGAACGGCACGCGCGCGATGACCGCGATGCCACGCTCCCGGCAGAGCGGGAACAGCTCGTCCTCGGGATTCTGATCGAAGACGTTGTAGACGACCTGGACGCAGTCGATGAGCCCCGTGCGGAGCGCCTTCAATCCGTTCGTCGGCTCCCACCGGTTGAGGCTGATGCCGATCGCCTTCACGAGACCCTCTCGCTTGAGGTCCGCGACCGCGCGCTGCCATTTGTCGTCGGCGGTCCACGTGTCGTCCCAGACGTGAAACTGCTGCACGTCGAGCGACGAGATCCCGAGGTTCTTCAGGCTCGTCTCCGTGGATTCCCGGATGTAGTCAGGTGGAAACACGGCGCTGATCGAATCGCTCGCGACGCCCGGCCACTTACGGTTCTTCGGCGGGATCTTCGTCGCGACGATGAGCCGCGTGTCGCGGTGCCGGGCGAGGACTTCTCCGAGGAGTTGCTCGCTCTTGCCGTCCCCGTAGGCCAACGCGGTATCGAAAAACGTGCAGCCTCTCGCGATGGCGTGCTCGAGCGCCGACGTGGACTCCTGATCGTCCGAGCCCGACCAGCCACCCATGCCCCACAGGCCGTACCCCACTTCAGAGACCGGCCATCCAAGGCGGCCGAACGGACGAGTCTGCATCGGGAAATCATACGTCGGGTACGACAGGTGCGACGGGTACGACAGGTCCCAGGAACCATCTGGCGCTCGTCATCCCGTCGCACCTAGTTTCGCAATCCCTGGCTTCGTGGAACTAAAGAAGATGACTGCGTCAGTTCGTTCCTGGGACCTGTCGTACCGGTCGCACCTGTCGTACATTGACGTACCGTGCCATTCGCCCGGACCGCCCTCCTGGCCGTCATTTCAGCCACCGCCTGCGCGGTGCTCTCCGCTCAGATCGTCGAGCCCGTCGATGCGGCAGTCATCGCGAAGATTCGCGATGAAGCGCTGAACCGTTCTCACGTCGAAGACACGCTCTTCTGGCTCACTGATCGTTACGGGCCGCGGCTGCATGGCTCGCCCGAGTTCGAAGAGGCGGGCGACTGGGCGGTCAAGCAGCTCCAGACGTGGGGCCTCACGAACGTTCAGAAGGAACGATTTCCGTCCGGTCCCGGATGGTCGCTCGTTCGCTTCAACGCGTCGATGGTCGACCCGCGCGTCATGCCGATCATCGGCGTCCCGAAGGCGGGGTCGCTGGGCACATCCGGTCGCGTGACCGCGGAGGTGGTGCGGCCACTCATCTCATCGGCCGCCGATGCCGCGCGCTACCGCGGCACGCTCAAGGGCAAGATCGTGCTCACGCAGCCGGCCCGCGCCGTCCGAATGCTCGAGCACGGTGACGGCACCGTGCTGCGGTACGACGATGACGGTGGGAAGTGGCGGAAGGAGGCGATGACCGGCGGACCGCCGCGTCCGCCCGTGCCGCCGGTCAACCCCTGACGCCGCGCCGCCGCCCCCGCCGCGTCCTGCAGGCACCGTCTTCGATCTGGAAGCGTTCTACCGTCAGGAAGGCGTCGTCGCGCTGTTCGATCGCGGCGCGTCGACCGATCTGGCGAGTGGCGGCAGCCTGATGTCGTGGCGTACGCAGCGCACCGATGGCGGCACGGTCGTGGCCGACGGACTTCGCGTTCGTCCCGAGACCCGGCCGTGGGGTCTGCCCGAAGTTACGCTCGCCGTCGAGCACTACAACCGCATGGTCGCGGTTGATCGATCGCGGCGTGCCGGTGCGCGTCGAGCTCGAGCTTGCCGTGCGGTGGACACCCGAAGACATTCCCCGAGGCTTCAACATCGTCGGGGACCTGCCGGGCACCGACAAGGCCGACGAGGTCGTGCTCGTCGGCGCGCACTTCGACTCGTTTCATGGCGCGACGGGCGCGACCGACAACGCGGCCGGTGTCACGGCGATGATGGAGGCGCTCAGAGTTCTGAGAGCTGCCGGGCTCAGGCCGCGCCGTACGATTCGGATTGGACTGTGGGGTGACGAGGAGAGCGGGACGGTCGGTTCCGAGACGTACGTCGCGCGCCACCTCGGCACCCGCGCGAAGCCCCTGCCTGAGCTGGCGAAGCTGTCGGCGTACTTCAACCTCGATAACGGGACCGGTCGGATTCGCGGCGTGTGGTCCCAGCGCAATGCCGGCGCACAGCGGATTTTCGAAGCCTGGAGCGCACCACTCAAGGACCTGGGCGTCGATCTGATCTCGCCGCGATGGGTGGGGCAGAGCGACCACCAGCCGTTCGAGGAGATGGATGTTCCCGCGTTTCAGTTCGTGCAGGAGCGCTATGAGTACGGCTCGCGCACGCATCACACGAACATGGACTTTCTCGATCGTGTGCAAGTGGACGATGTGAAACAGATGGCGGCGGTCGTGGCGGTGTTCGCGTGGCATGCGGCGACGCGTGAAGGGCTGATTCCGCGATGAGCAGCACGCGGTCGTTGGCAGACTGGCGCGTTGGTCGTCACGCTCGCGACGACGAGGCATTCTCGGAGCGAATCCGGCGCAGGTTCCGCTTCAGGACCAGCAGCCCGCCGGATCGGCGCTGCGGCCGGCGGTGATGGGACCGTCGGGCGGCGTCTCCACAGGCCACCCGCTCACGACGGCCGCCGCGCTGGCGATCCTTCTCAAAGGCGGCAACGCGTTCGACGCGGGCGTGGCGTCGCTTCTTGCGGGCGGCGTGCTCGAGCAGGACCTGTACAGCCTGGGTGGCGAGGCGCTCGTGCTCGTGTACCCGAAGAAAGACGGGAAGGTCACGTCCGTTGTCGGACAAGGCTGGGCGCCCGCTGCGGTCGACGTGGACTGGTACCTCTCGCGTCAGAAGACGCTCCTCGGCGCGGGGCTCGATCCGGCCGTGGTGCCTGGCGCGCTGCATGCGGCGCTCACCGTGCTCGAGCGCTGGGGCACGATGAGCTTCGAAGAGGTCTCGGCCACGGCGATTGGCTACGCCGAGCACGGATTTCCGATCAGGCCCAGCACGGTGCTCGAGATTGACCGTGAGATCACGTTCATCGAGCGGTGGCCGGGGAACAAGGCCTATTGGCTGAAGCCGGACGGCTCGCGCTACAAGGCCGGCGAAACCATCAGGTTCCCGTCGACGGCCCGCACGCTGCGGCGGATGGTCGACGCCGAGCGGGCGGCCAAAGGCTCGCGGACGTGTCGCGGGCATCGTCGCGGCGCGCGATCGCTTCTACAAGGGCGATATCGCCCGCGAGATGGTCGCGTTCCTGCAGAAGCACAACGCGCCGTTCGACACGCGTGACTTTGCCGACTACTTCGCGCGACTCGAAGAGCCCGCGCGCACGACCTATCGCGGCTACACGGTCTACAAGCACGGCTTCGGCAGTCAGGGTCCCGTGCTGCTCCAGACGCTCAACATGCTGGAGACGTTCGACCTTCGCGCGATGGGCTACGCCAGCGCGGACTATCTGCACACGATCGTCGAGGCCATGAAGCTCGCGTACGCGGACCGCGACTCGTTCTACGCGGACCCGGCGTTCGTGAAGGTGCCGTCGGAGGGCCTGCTATCGAAGGCCTACGCAAAGGAACGGGCGTCGCTCATCAACCCGTCACGCGCGTCCACGGCATTTGTCGCCGGCGACCCCCTGCGGTTCGATTCGCGCGTGAAGGACTGGCCGTATTGGAAAGCCAATGTCGCCGACGGCACGTCCGTCTCGCGCGGCCGCGAGCGATCCGGCGCTGATGGCGTCGCTCGGACGGGATTCGGCGGGTGTCTCGAAGGACACGACGCATATGGCCGTCATTGACAAGGACGGCAACATCTTCGACGTCACGCCGAGCGGCGGCTGGATACCGGGCGCGGTGATCCTCGGCGACACGGGCATCGCGATGAGCGTACGTGGCGAGCAGTTCTGGCTCGACAAGACGCGTGCGAATCAGATTCGGCCGCGCGCGCGGCCGCGCTACACGCTGACGCCGAGCCTCGTGTTCAAGGGCGACACGCCGATGATGGCGCTCGGCACGCCCGGCGGCGACAACCAGGACCAGACGATTCTTCAGGCGTTTCTGAGCATCGTCGAGTTCTGGGACGACTGGTATCCGAACCTTCACGCCGCCCTCGAGCGGCCTCGCGCCCAGACGCTCCACTTCTACGGGTCCTTCTGGCCGCACGAGGCGGGGTTCAACAAGCTCAACGTGGAGGCGTCCGTGCCTGACGCGGTCTACGACGAGCTCCGCGCGCGCGGCCACGCCGTGAGCCGGATTCGCGCGTTCGGCATGTCCGGCTGCGCCACCGCGGTCATGATCGATCCGGTGACGGGCAATCGGTTCGCCGGCGCGGATCCGCGGCGCGACTGCTACGCCGTGGCGTATTGAGGGCAGCCTGATGCGAGCGCGATCGCTTCCTCGCGTTCTGGCTTGCGTGTGCGCGCTGACCCTCACGAGCTGCGTTCGGCCTGCCCCAGAGTCCAACCTACGACGTCGTGATTCGCGGCGGCACGATCTACGACGGCACCGGCGCGCCGCCGATCGTCGGCGACCTCGCGATCGACGACGACCGAATCGCGGCGATCGGCAACGTGGGCTCTGCCCGTGGCGCCGTGGAGATCGACGCGGCGGGTCTGGCCGTCGCCCCCGGCTTCATCAACATGCTCAGCTGGGCCGACGAGTCGCTCATCGTCGATGGCCGCGGCCAGAGCGACATCCGGCAGGGCGTCACGCTCGAGGTGTTCGGCGAGGGCGGGTCGATGGGTCCGCTGAACGACGCCATGAAGAAGGAGAACCGTCGAGCTGCAGGGCGACATCAAGTACGCGATTGAATGGACGACGCTCGGCGAGTACCTGGAGTATCTGGAGCGCCGAGGCGTGTCGCCGAACGTCGCGTCGTTCGTTGGCGCCACCACGGTCCGCATTCACGAGGTCGGGCGGGTCGATCGCGCGCCGACGGCGGCAGAGCTCGCGCGCATGCAGGCGCTCGTGCGCCAGGCGATGGAGGACGGCGCGCTCGGCGTGGGTTCGTCGTTGATCTACGCCCCGGCTTTCTATGCGAAGACCGACGAGTTCATCGCGCTCATGCAGGCCGCCGCGCCGTACGGCGGCATGTACATCTCGCACATCCGGAGCGAAGGCAACCGGTTGCTCGAAGCGATCGACGAGCTCGTGGCGATCGCCCGCGCGTCGAAGGCGCCTGCCGAGATCTACCACTTGAAGGCCGCCGGCAAGGCGAACTGGCCGAAGCTGAGCGCCGCGCTGGCAGCCATCGAGGCGGCGCGCTCGGAAGGCCTTCGCATCACCGCGAACATGTACACCTACCCGGCCGGCGCCACCGGACTGGACGCCTCGATGCCGCCGTGGGTGCAGGAGGGCGGATACAACGCCTGGGCCGCGCGACTGAAGGATCCGGCGATTCGCCGCCGCGTCGCCGCGGAGATGAAGACGCCGACCAACGCGTGGGAGAACTTCTTCACCGCGGTCGAAGGCCCGGAGCAGATCCTGCTCGTCGGCTTCAAGAACGACGCGCTCAAGCCGCTGACCGGGCAAGACGCTGGCCGAAGTCGCACGCATGCGCGGGAAGCCGCCGGAAGAAACCGCGATGGATCTCGTCATCGAGGACGGCAGCCGTGTCGGCACGGTCTACTTCCTGATGTCGGAAGAGAACGTCAGGCGGCAGATGGCGCTGCCGTGGGTGAGCTTCGGTTCCGACGACGCGGCGCCCGCGCCGGAAGGCGTGTTCCTCAAGTCGAATCCCGCATCCGCGCGCGTACGGCACGTTCGCGCGCGTGCTCGGGCGCTACGCGCGCGACGAGAAGGTCGCTGACGCTGACCGACGCCGTCCGGCGACTGTCGGGACTTCCGGCGGAGAACCTGAAGCTCGATCGCCGCGGCTTGCTGAAGACCGGCTACTTCGCCGACGTCGTGGTGTTCAACCCGGCGACGATCGCCGACCACGCGACGTTCGACAAGCCGCACCAGTACTCGACCGGCATGATGCACGTCTTCGTCAACGGCGTGCAGGTGCTGCGAGGCGGCGAGCACACCGGCGCGAAACCGGGACGGGTCGTGCGCGGTCCGGGCTGGCGCAGTCGATGACTGCCCGCCGGATGCGTCACGTCGTGGTGCCGACGCTGCTGTTTCTGCCGCTCGGTTCTGTCTGGACAGGGTCAGGATGGCAAGCAAACCCGAAGATAGTTGAGCAGGCATCCGGTCAGCGGCCGGACACGAACTACGTCGAAGCCCGAGTCCCGGAGTACGTCCTGCCCGATCCGTTGACGGGCCGGGCGGCGCCCGTCCGATCTGCCGAGGAATGGCGGCGTCGTCGCGGTGAGATCGTGGAGCTCTTTCGCGAGCACGTGTACGGACAATCGCCGGGCAAGCCCGATGAGATTCAGTTCCAACGACTCGAGGAGAACACCGCGGCCATGGCTGGCGCGGCCACACTTCAGCGCATTCGCGTGGTCAGCCGTCATGCGGGCCGCGAGCACCAATTCGAGATCACGCTCTTTCTGCCCAACGCCCGGCCGGGGCCGGTGCCGCGTCTTTCTGCTCATCAACAACCGGCCCGGCCGGGCACGCGCCAGCAATCGCGAGGAGCCCGGATTCTGGCCGGCGGAGCAGATGGTCGCGCGTGGCTACGGCATCGCCGCGTTCGAGAACGCCGAGCTGGCGCCCGACGACGCGAAACGGTATCGCGACGGGTGTGATTCAGCTTGTTCGAAGGGAGCGAGGTCGGCTGCGCGGCCGAAGGACGCATGGGCCGCGATCGCCGCCTGGGCCTGGGGAGCGCGACGGGCGATGGACTACTTCGAGACCGAGCCGCGGATCGACCGGACGCGCGTCGCTGTCGTGGGCCACTCACGCGGCGGGAAGGCGGCGCTCTGGGCCGGCGCCGAGGACGAGCGGTTCGCTCTCGTCGTCTCGAACGAGTCCGGGGAGGGCGGCGCGGCCCTCAGCCGCCGGCAGTTCGGTGAAACCGTCGAGCGGCTGACGACGACGTTTCCGCATTGGTTCGCAGCGAATTACTCCGGCTTCGCGCGGCGCGAGGATGCGCTGCCGATTGACCAGCACATGCTGCTCGCCCTCGTCGCGCCGCGACTCCTCTACGTCGCGAGCGCTGACGAGGACCTCTGGTCCGATCCGCGGGGCGAGTTTCTGTCGCTGGCTGCACGCGTCGCCCGTCTACGGCCTCTGGGGCGATCGGGCGATCCGACGCGGGCGACATGCCCGCGCTCGATCGGCCACTGGTCGTCGATCGCCGCGCGTACCACGTTCGCAGCGGCGGTCACAACCTCACGCCCTACGACTGGGACCGTTTCGCCGATTTCGCGGACCTGCGGTGGCCACGTTGACGCGCTTTGCCGGCGTCGTCATGGCCACGGTCACCCGTCATGTAGCATCGGTCGGGCGGCCCTGCGCGCGCAGGCGACGATCCCGTGGCCCGATAGCTATGAGACCTGGCTCGCCGCGCTCGGCGCTCATGCAGACGCTCAAAGCGTCAATCTCCCCAGCCGCAGCGCGACGGTGAGCCTGGAGAACTGCGTGCCAGTGACCACGGCTGGCACCTGAAGCCTACGATCGTTGGCGCGGCCTGTGCGAGCTCGGTCAGGCGCGGACCACGAGCACGTCAACGTCTCGAGGTCAATGCGAACGACAGGTGAAGTACTCGAAGGGTGCAGCTCCTGTGCGGCACCCGAGTTCTGTCCGAGGCCGAGAACTGGTACGTGCCGAGCGCTTGACTCCCGAGATGAATCGGGTGCTCGAGACCACGCAAACGCCGTTCGGCCGAGTCATCCAGTCGCTCGAGCCGTATAGCGTGACATTTGCCATGGAGCTTCTCTGGTCGCCGCTACCTGCGGGCTGGGAGCGGGAATTCAAGCAACCGAGTGCGACCGCCGGCGTGCTCGACATCCCGGGCGCGCTCTTCATGCACCGCGCCGTGCTCTACGCGAGCGATCACCGGCCGTTCGCGGAAGTGCGCGAGGTCTATCAGCGCGACATTCTTGCGTTCCCTCCGCCGCCCGCGCGTTGACGTTATGATGGCGGCCGATGCCTCCGCGACAAGTCTGGATCTTCCAATTCGGGTGCTGGGCCGCGATCGCGACCGCCGTCGTTCATGTCGCGGTCGCGATCGGCGCGGCGTCCACTCCGACGAGTGATCAGGCGCTGAACCTGGTGTTCGCCGTCGGTTTTGCCGCGATCGGAACGATCGGCCAGGTCGTGGCGAAACGCGGACAGGCCGACGCGCTGCTGATGTACGGCGTCGCACAGAGCGCCGCCATCGCCAGTGCCGCGCTGCTCGCCCTTTCGCTCTTCTACCTCTTTGTCGTGTTTGTCGTGCCGACGCTTTTCATCGCGGCGGTGACGACCTGCTTCGCCGTCGCGGCGGTCAGGGCGCCGGGAATCTAGAGTTC
The DNA here is from genome assembly GCA_963739035.1 of uncultured Acidobacteriota bacterium. Classification (GTDB taxonomy): domain Bacteria; phylum Acidobacteriota; class Vicinamibacteria; order Vicinamibacterales; family SCN-69-37; genus CAVTYZ01. The sequence continues at coordinate 302,153 of CAVTYZ010000019.1, forward strand.
GAGGAGTTCGAGGAGTTCGAAGAGTTCGAGGACGGCCGCCCCCAAGCTCCTGAGCCGCTAAGCCCTCCAAGCCCTAAGCCCCAAGCCGGCTCACCGTGCTCTATCGACGAGCTTCGCGAGGATGCTCGTGAAGCCCGAGTCTCCAGCGAGCCTCTGAAAGCACGGCTCAATCGGTATCGTCCACCCGACGTGACTCGGCGCAACAACCGCGAGGAACTGCTCGAGGCTGGCGACGGCGATGGCCGAATCCCCGCGCATGGATGCTTCGCATGCGCGAACCAGGAGGGCCTCGGCCGTGCGGCCCGTGCGTTCGAGATGGGTTCGCCCGGCCTCCACCTGCCGCCACGCGTCTCGAGCGGCGTTCTTCTCTCCAAGCTGCTCCAGCGCCGCCGCCTCACCGACCGTCGCCCGGGCAGACTCCGCGAGGTGCGTTCGCGCGGATCTGAAAGACGCCAGCGCATCGGCCGGTCGATTGGATGCGAGCTCCGCGTGGCCGCGGGCCGATAGCGAGACAGACGCGTACTCCGGCCCGTACAGTCGTCGCGGATCGGCCTGCCCGACTTCGTCGCGCGAACTCGGCGAGCGCTTCGTCGAAGCGTCCGGCTCGCGCGTCCAGCGAGCCGAGCAGCCAGTGAAATCCAATCGCGGGAAAGCGGTTGCCCGATCGTGCCTGGCGGTCCTGCTCCCGGACGCCCGCGCGCGCGACGCGTTCGGCGGCGTCGAAATCACCGCGGGCGACGAGCAGCATCGCCGTCTCGAGGTGCGCGTAGGCAAACTGCGGATACAGCGCGAGCGTGCGCTCGAGTGCGTGTAACCGATCGGCACCCCAGGTCGCGTGGCCCAGCCGGTATTGGTGCCGCCAGCTGTGCGGCTCGAGCGCGACGGCCTGGCGGGCGGCCGCCCGTGCCTCGTCAAACGCCGTGTCGCTGACGAGCAGGAACGACAGCGTGCCGAACGCCTCCGCCAATCGCGGCTCGAGCCGAATCGCCTGCCGGGCATGACCGATGCCGGACTGCAGCGCCGTGTAGTTCGGGTCGGCCGTGGCGCGCGTCATCTCGTACGCGACGAACTCCGCATTCGCGAGGCCCGTGTACGCCATCGCGAACGCGGAATCGGCGCGAATGGCGGCTTCGAAGTCCTGCACGGCCGGCGCCCACGAGGTTCGTGTCGAGGCTTTCGACCTTCAACCAGCCCTCGATATACGCGCGGTAGGCGTCGAGGCTCGACGTCTCTCGCACGCCGAGGGCGCCCGAGGCTGGCACGCCGGGCACACCCAGCTCCCGCGCGAACGTCGAGACGATGCCGTCCTGGAGCGCAAAGACCTCGTCGAGACGGCCGTCCACTTTCGCGTCCGCGACCGCCTCACCTTTCACGACGTCCACGACGCGTGCCGTGATGCGCAGGTGAGGGCCGTTGCGCTGGTAACTGCCGGCCACGATGAGATCGGCGCCAACCGCGGCCGCAACATCGTGCAGGCTGGCGCCCACCCGTCTGGCAGCCTGGACGACGCGCCAGCGATCGACGACTCGGAAATGATCGAGCGCCGCGAAATCGGTCGTGACGGTCTCAGCAATGCCCGCGGCGAGCCAGGCCACTTCGCTGTCGCCTGTGACGTTGTTGAAGTCCACGACGGCGAGCGCCTGCAGCCCGCCCGACGCCGAGGGAACCGCCGGAGCGGCCGTAAAGGGTTGAGCAGCCGGAGACGCCGGAGTGCTCATCGTGACCGGGGCGATGAATCGGTACCCTCGCCGCGCGACGGTCCGCACGTAGGTCGGCGCGCCCGCTTCGTCATCCAGCGCCTCGCGAAGTTCGGAAATGGCCTGTGCCAGCGCGTTCTCGGTCACATTGGCGTCCGGCCAGACTTCGTCGAGGAGCTCCTCCTTCGTGACGAGCGTGCCTGGTCGTTCGAGCAGGTAGAAGAGCAGGTCGAGCGGCTTGGGCGTGAGCGCCAGTTCCTTCGTGCCCCTGAAGACACGATAGGCGGCGCGGTCCGCGCTGAACGGGCCGAACACGTACGGCATTGCTGCCGGATTCTAGTGCTTCCCGCTCAGCGCGTTCGTGCCAAACATTCCAGGGATCAGTGGCCGCGGTACGAGGCCAGTTGGGGCGTCCGGTTGAACGTGAAGGTGGCCGTAGTGCCCGCGGACGTTCCAGAGGACCTTGTAGCCCGCCCATCGCAGGAACGAAGCGAGTCCGGCCGGATCCGTCGAGTGAAAGTCGAGCGCAATCCCGGCATAGTGGGCCGAACCCCGCGCGTGCGTATGGTCGTTGGCCGACACCAGGCGTACAGCCTGCCGGCTCCGGGTCGCCCAGATATCCGCGAGGTCGAAGATGCGCAGTGCGTCGCGGGACGTCAGGTGCACGGGCACCCGAAGTCCGCGAATCACCGCGCTTCGGCTAAAGGGGGCAGGGTGTACCCCTGCTTGGCCAGCAGCGACCGGACGCCGTCGAGCGCCTGGCCTTGCTGTTCGACCGCCGCGGCCAGTCGCTGGTTGGCATCAACCAGCGCCGCCGTCGTCCGCCGATGCTCCGCGATGAGAAAGGCCACCACGCCGCCTGCGAGGAGCCACGGCAGAATCGTGTTCTTGAACTCCATCCAGATACTCATGCTGTTACCTCCCGGACGTCGCGCGTGGGGGGCGTCGCGCGGCACGACTCAACCTGGGAACCGGCGCGCGACATGCAGCGCGGGGGAGGGGCGGCGGTTGAGACGCGGAACCGCGATCATACCGATCTCACCTGACTTGGCAGCCGTGGAGACCGGATTCCTGTGCAGATCTGTGCAGGAGTGAAACCGCACGGACAGTTCGAGGCTTGGGCTCGAGGCGTACCAAGCGCCTACCGCCGAGGCAGGTCGTCTGGCAGGTTCGGGTAGAGCGCCGAGTGCGCGAGGCCCTGGTGGCGGCGCCCGTAGCGCTCGGGCACGTCGCGGCTCGCATCGCTCGGGATCGCCGTCGCGAAAAGGAGCACCGCCACGAACGCCCAGCGACGCCAGCCTGGCGTCATGGTTGGCTCGGGGGCGGGACGTATTTCCGCGCCGGGCCGCCACCAGCTCTTCAGCAGCAACGCGAGGCCGATCGTCGCCATGATCACGTTGAACGCCTGACCGGTCGGCAGGCCGAACGTGGTGATCGGGTAGTCCCGCAGCAGGTCAATCGGGATCCTGAGCGCTGCGTAGAGGAACACGAACAACGCGGCGACCCGCCCCGGCGGCGCGCCCCGCCGCTCGACAAACAGCAGGACCGGTACGAGCAGGAAGTTCTTCAGCCCGTCGTACAGAACGACAGGGTGCCGGAACCCGTCGGCTTCAGGAAACCAGACCGCCCACGGCACCGCCGTGAGGCTGCCCACGATCTGGCCGTCGATGAAGTTGCCGATTCGGCCGAATCCGAGGATCAGCGCGGCCGCGATTGCCAGCACGTCGAAAATCGGCCGGAACGGACGCTTTCGTACCAGACAGAACGTCAGCACTCCGGCCGCGCCGCCGACGATGAGCCCGTGCGTGGCCAGGCCGCCGATCCACACGGCAGGAATCAGGGTCGGATGTTCGCGGTAGAACGACCACTCGTTGCTGAAGACGACCAGCGACCGCCCACCGACGAGCACTCCCGTCGAGAGCAGGAGCACCAGCGAGTAGAGCGATCGCTCCGAGAGCCCGAGTGACCCGCGCCGGCGCCTGAGAAACAGGAACGCGTTCAGAAAGCCGGCGGCGTAGCTCAAGCCGTACCACCACAGGTGGACGCCCGCAACGGTGCCGATGATCGGATCGATGTCGTGAACGAACGGCCCGGGCATCACAGCAGCTTTCGAATCTGTTCGCGGTACGTGGTGTAGACCCACGACACCGCAAGCAGGACGAGGCCGAGCACGACGAACGACAGGATGCGGGCGAGGGCCTCGAGCTGTTGGAGGTCGTACGCGAAGAGCTTCAGGATGCACAGGAAGAGCAATGCGAGGCCGGACAGCCGCAGCACTCGCTCTCGCGCGAGAAAGCCGACGAGAAGGAGCGCCGCGCCTTGCAGTCGCCCACGCGAGCGTCGCGAGGCGTGTGCCGACGTCGTTCATGAGCAGGGCCGACAAGACGACGGTAGCCGCGATGAGCAGGCCGACTCGCACGACCTCTTCGGCCGAGCGCACGACCTCATTCACCTGGGCGCGAAGCGCCGGCCGGATCGCGAGGGCCGTGACGTAGGCGGCAAGGATCGAAAAACCCATCCAGAACGTCGGCAGGTCGCGGTCCGCGAGAAACGCCAGATCCCTCAGCATCCAGGCGATTGATGCCCAGAAAAACGCATACCCCTGCCAGCGCTGACCGGCCCGATCCCGCCAGACGCCAATGGCCGTGAGTGCAACGGCCGCTGTCGCCCAGGCCGCCGCCTCGGTCGAGCGGCGGCAACAGCTCCTCGAGGAGAACCGCCAGGTGAAACGACGCTCCGTACGACAGGAGACCAGCGGCCAGGATCTCGATGTCGTCTGACGCGGTCGCGGGCCGGCGGAGCGCACGTCCCAGATAGCCCACGAGATAGCCCAGGGCCACGACTGCGGCGCTGGCGAGTGCAAGCCGCGTATCGAGAGCCCCGCCATCGAACATGACAAACGTTCGAAGCGTGGCGATCACCACGAGCCCGTAGGCTTGCCATCGCTGCCACGGACGCTCCCGAAGCCCGCCCATGACGACGAGCGCCGTCGCCGAGACGGCCCAGACGGGCGCCACCAGATCCGTGGGAACGACGCGCCAGACGAAGAGCGCCTGCAGGGCGCTTCCGAGAAAGGCCACGAAGCCCGCGACGACCGACTCCAGCGAAGCCGGCGCCGAGGCGACCGTGCGGCCGATGTAGCCGACGATGTACAGGAAGGCGATGACGAGCAATCGTGGAGACGTACTCCTGCCGTGAATCCACCTGGTCGATCGCGAGTCCCGCCAGTGGAAGGAGCGTTGCGAGCGCGGCGAGCGATGTACCCGTGCCACCGGAAAACGACACCGCCACGCCACACCCCAAAGGCTGTGGCCGCGGCGGCCGTCGCGGCCCACACCGCGGCGAAGCGCGTCGATCGGCGCGACGTGCCATTCGAAGACCGTCAGGAATCCTGTGCCGATCGTGACCGCGAAGGCCGCGGCGATCCTGAGCTCCATCGACTGGCCAAACGCGGTGGCTCGGCGTCCGGCGCGTGCGCCGAATCCATACGCCAGCGCGATGACCGCGGGAAGCGCAATCCACACGTCGCGGTCGAACTGATCGCCCCGACTGTTCACCAGCGGATTCACGACGAACGCCGCGCCGGTCAGGCACGAGCCGGCCGCGAGCGCGACAAAAGACTGATGGCGATACTCTGGCGCGCGTCGGAGACCGGCCTCGAGGAGCAGACCGGCCCATACGAGCGACATGGGCCCGCGATATGCGCCGGGGACCTCGCGCGCGATGACGTTCAGCACCAGGCCCAGCGCGACCCAGCTGTAGAGATACTCGAGCTGGTCGAGCTGGAGATTCCGCCGCTGAAGCCACTCGCGATTGAAGTGCCACGCGGCCGCCACCAGCAACGCCGTCGGCGAGGCCGCGAGCACGGAGTGGAACCCAGTGGTCGCCAACGGCACAAACAGCACGGCGCCAAGATGCGCGGTCGTGACGATTGCGACCGCCGTGCCGATCCGTCGAATGTGGCGATCGGCCAGCGCGACGCCGGCCGCGACCAGGAGCTGGGTCTCGACGAGCAACGCGACCGTCTCGCGTGTTCCTGAGAACCGCAGGTCGATCGCGTGCGCGAACAAGGCGGCGGCAAGGGCCGTGGCGCCGTGCGCCGTGCTGAACGCCGTCGTCGCCGCGGCGTCCGCGCGGTCGGTCGCGCCGGCGGCGAACCGGGCCCGCACGAGAGCGCTTGCTGAGTACGCAGCCGCGGCCGCGCCGATGAGCAGCCATTGGCTTTCGTCGGCCCGCGTGTGCAGCAGAAGGCATCCGAGAAATCCCAGCGGCGTTGAGCGCGAACAGCGGCGCGTCCGCCGTCGGGGCCGATACTCGCCGCCGGGCCGCGATGTCCGCGATCTCGAAGAGCAGCCAGTACGTCGACAGCACGAGGTACAGGGGCGTCGTGTCGCCCGTCACATCCGGCGACCGAGCGTGCGAAGAATGAAAATCGCGTAGGTGGAGGCGATGCCGAGCACGGCGACGCCCGACCACGCAAGCCGGTTCGAGACGACGAGGAGCGATGCCGTGAGCGGCACGGCCGCCGCCGAGCGAGAATGTCGAGAGGGGAGAGAACGCCAGCGGCGCGTAGGCCGACACGTATGCGAGGCCGGTCAGCGTCTGCGAACCGGTAGCGCAGCGAATGCACGATCATGCCGGCCGGCGACGAGCACGAGACTCAGCGAGCGCGACGAGCTCGCTCTCGACGACGAGTGCCGCCGGCAGGGCGTGCATCGCGTAGGTCGTGAAGTACACGCCTGCCCATCCGCCGCCCATCAGCCCGTACGCGTAGTTCCGATATGTCTCGCGCCGTTCGAGCACGACGCCCGTGCCGAGCATGCCCAGGCTGAGGGCGAAGCCCATCGCCACGCGACCGAGCGGGCCGACGTTCGCCATCGAGTAGCCGAGCAAGCAGCGCAAGCCCCACGACGAAGACGACGACGCCGATCTTGTTGAGCCAGCTCGTGCCGACGACGACTTCCCAGCCTTCCTGCGGACGCCTCGGCGACCGGCGCCGGGGCCGGCGCTGAGACCGGAGCCGGCTCGGCGGGAACCGGCGGCGCAGCCGGCGGACGAGAGACGAGGCTTCGGCGTCTCCTCCACGTCGGCCGGGAGGCTCGGCATCGAGATCGGGTGCGTGGCGGGTGTCTTCGACCGGCGCGGCTCGGCGACTCGACAGACGGTGCCGTGGCGTCGACGACGAGCGGGGGCGTTGTCGACAGCGTGAGGGAGCCGGGCTTCGTCAGCGGGCGCTGGTTCGGCAACCGGCCGCGCGGGCGAAGCGGCGCCAGGACGGGCGAGCACGAGCTCCTCGAGCGCGGCGACCTGGCGTTCGAAGCGCCTCGAGCCGTTCAGTCGGCCACGGCTTCCGTCCGCGCGCGCAGGCGCGCGTCGGCGACGTCCTCCCGAAGGGCCACCAGCGCGTGCTGAAGGCGGACGACGACGACGGACGAGCACGATCGACAACAAGGATGAGCACGACCATGACGGCCTCCGGATGGTTGCCGAGTTGCCACGCGTGACTTGTCCGCCGAAGCTTGTGCGAAGGCGGATCGACTTACTGGACTTCCTGACGTCGGCGGCTCGCTCGAGCGCGAGCTGCTTCACGCGTCGCAGGTCCACTTTGCCCGTGCCGAGCGTCGGAATCGCCTCGATCGGCAGGACACTTTCGCGCTTTGGGATCCAGAGCTTCGGCAGATCGGTCTGGCACAGCCGCTCCCAGAGCGTCTCGGGCGTCACGTCCTGTCGCGCGTAGAACGCGATGAGCCGCTCGCCTTTCGACGCGTCGGGGACGGCAGTCACGACCGACGCCGAGTCGCCGAGGATGGCGTTGATCGCGTCCTCGACCTTCACGTGCGGCACCATCTCGCCGCCGATCTTGCTGAAGCGCGACAGCCGATCCGTGATGAAGATGAACCCGTCCTCGTCGATTCGCGCGATGTCGCCGGTGACGTACCAGCCGTCGCGGATGACCTCGGCCGTCTTTTCCGGAGCGTCGAGGTAGCCGGCCATCATGCTCGGGCCTTTGACGAGCAGCAGGCCCTCCTTGTCCGGTGCCGAGATCCTCGCCGGTCTCCTGGTCGACGATCTTCGCGGCCACGCCCGGAATGGGATGGCCGACCGAGCCGGGCTTGTTGCCGACCTGCCCGTCGTTGCCGAACTGGACGTTCGGACGGTTGACGGCGACGACCGGCGCCATTTCCGTGCAGCCGTAGCCCTCGAGCAGATCGACGCCGTACTTCTCCTTGAACTCGGTGCGGAGCGGCTCGCGCAGCTTCTCGGCGCCGACGATCGCGTATTTGAGATGCGCGAACTGCTCCTTCGTGATCCGGCGCACGTACGACGCGCAGAACGTCGGCGTGCTGATCAGCATCGTCGCCTTGTAGGTCTCCGCGATTTCCCCGATGGTCTTCGCGTCCATCGGGTTCGGGTGGAAGACGACGGTCGAGCCCTCGAGCAGCGGCAGCCACATCGTCCCGGTGAAGCCGAACGAGTGGAAGAGCGGCAGGACGCCGATGAACACGTCGTTGTGCAGTGCCGGAAAGGCCTGCGCCAGCGAGTCGACGTTGGCGAACACGTTGGCGTGCGTGAGCATCACGCCCTTGGGCACGCCCGTGCTGCCGCTCGAGAAGATGATCGTCGCCAGATTCGGCCTGTCGCATCGCGCCGCGGACCGTAGCGGCGCTTCAGGATCGACATCGGCGTGAAGCGCGCCGAGATCGAGCGCGAGGAGCTTGTCTCTGCCCGTGACCTCCTTGCGCAGATCTTCGAGGAACGACCATTCCCGGCATCTCCGGGCAGGCTCGCCTTCTCGAGAAACTTCCGCGACGTGAGGATCGTCTTGATGCCCGGCCTGTCGAATGGCGAGGTCGAGCGCTTCCCGCCCGATCGTGAAGTTGAGATTGACAGGCAGCCGGCCGGCGATGCAAGAGACCGATGTTCGCGAGCACGGCGCCGGCCGACGCCGGCAGCAGCGTGCCGACCACCGACTCGCCCGGCGTGCGCCGTTCGAGCACGCGGCCGAACGCGAACGCGCCGATGAGCGCCCGGCCGTACGTCAGCTTCTGGCCCGTGGTGTCGGCCATCGCCAGATGACTCCAGCGGCGCCGCGCGGACCGCATGAACTCAACGTGCAGGCGCGCGCCTGGTTCCCGCCGGATGGACATTGCGGTGCTCCCCAGTTCAGTGATAGCCTGACGGACTTCGGCCGCCGTTGCCGTGGATGGCAACGGCGTGCCCCACGCGACGGTAACCGGATACGGCAACCGCTCGGGCAGTTTCCAGAAGAACCTGCCGCGCTTGAAGCTGAACACGCTGCCCCAGACGCGATCGAGATAGACGGGCACGATCGGGACGTCGAGGCCCCTGACGATGCGCTCGAAGCCGCGCTGGAAGGGCAGCAGGTTGCCGGTGCGGCTGATCGCGCCTTCCGCGAAGATGCAGACGACGTGGCCGGCCGCGAGCTCGGCGCGCGCGCGGTCGAGCGCCGCGACGACTTCGCGGCGGTTGCCAGCGGTCACCGGGATGGCGTGCATCCGGCGCATCAGCCAGTTGACGACCGGCAGGCGGAAGTACGGGCCGTAGACCATGAAGCGCACGAAGCGTTGGAGCGACGCGCCGACGAGTGCGCCGTCGACGACCGACACGTGGTTGGACGACGATGAGCGCCGGTCCGCGGAGCGGGATGTTGGGCCGCCCGACGATCGTGATGCGGTAGATCGTGTGCGTGAGCATCCACAGCGTGAAGCGGATGAAGAAGTCCGGCACGCGCAGCACCACGTAGACGGTGCCCGCGAGCGTGAAGCAGGCCGGACAGCAGGATGATCTGGCTGTTCGTGAACCTGCAGGACGGCACCAAGCAGCCAGAAGAGCGCCGGCCGCGGCGAGCATGCCGAGCGTGTTGAGCACGTTGTTCGTCGCCAGAACGCGGCCCTTCTCGTCGTCGGCCGGCCGCTGCTGGAGCAGGGCGTTGAGCGGCACGGCGAAGAAGCCGCCGGCAGATGCCGAGGAGCGCGAGGACGACGGCGGCGAACCAGTAGCTCGACTGCGCCGCGAGGAGCAGCAGGCTGAAGACGCCGAGGCCGATCGAACCGAGCGGCACGAGGCCGAGCTCGACCTTGTCGCCGGACAGACGGCCGGCCAGCAGGCTGCCGGCGCCGATGCCGATCGCGAGGAACGTATAGAGGCGCGTCGCGGCCGCTTCGCCGATCGGCGAACGTCTCCTGGCCCCATGGCAGCAGCACCTGCTGGAAGAGCGTGCCGAGCAGCCAGAAGTACGAGATGCCGATGGTCGTGATCCAGAGCGTCTTGTCCGGCCAGAGCGCGCGCGAGGCCGCGGCCGATTTCGCCGAACGGGTTCCAGGCGAAGGGCTGGCCCGGTCGCGCGGCGCCGACCTGCGGGATGCCGAAGCTGGTCGCGGTGCCGATGACGGCGATCGCCACGAGCACGACGCCCAGCGCGCCAGGGCTCGTCGCTCCAGCGCTCGAACAGTTCGCCGCCGAAGCTCGTGCCCAGGATGATCGCGGCGAACGTGCTCATCTCCAGCAGGCCGTTCGCGCGCGAGAGTTCGCTCGGCGGTACGGCCTCCGGCAGGATGCCGTACTTCGCCGGGCTGAAGAACGTCGAGTGCGTCGCCATGAGGAAGAGCACGACGAGCTGCAGCGCGCACCGCGCGCTCCGGGTCCGACTCGGACGAGCATCAGCGCCGGCAGCGCCAGACCCATCGCGAGGATCTCGAGCGACTTCGTCCAGATGAGGACCGTGCGCTTGCTGTACGCGTCCGCCAGGTGGCCCGACCAGCCGGAGAAGAGCAGGAAGGGCAGGACGAAGACGTCGCGGCCGTGAGCGGGAGTGCCGCGCTCGGGGCCGAGCACGCTGCATCGCGTAGAACGACACGATGATCTTGTAGACGTTGTCGTTGAACGCGCCGAGAAACTGCGTCCAGAGAAACGCCTGCAGGCCCGGGATCCGCAGCGTCGTGCGATAGGTGCCGTCCGCCATGCGAAACGAGACAATAGCCGTCCCCGCGCCACGATGTCCTGAGGGAACTGTGAGAAACGCTGAGAAAGTGGCCGGGTGACTTTTACGAAAATCGTAAAAGTCACCCGGCCACTTTTCGGGTCTGGCAAGGTCCTTGATTGCCCTCAAGTCATGCCCGAAGCGAACGATCCCCAGACGGCGAACTTCGTCTTCCACGTCATGAATCGGGCTGCTCGCCGACTACGCCTGTTTGAAGGAGACGATGACTACCAGGAGTTCCTTGCCTGCGTTCTGCTCGGTCTAGAGAAGGTCCCTATGCGTCTCTTGGCTTACTGCATCATGCCCAATCATTTCCATCTGGTCGTGTGGCCGAGAGAAGTCGGCCGAACTCAGCCGATTTCATGAGAATTGTGACGGGGACACACAGGAAGACGCTGGCAACGTCGGCGGCTCGTTGAGGGCACCGGGTGCGTCTATCAGGGCCGATTTCGCGCAGTGGTGGTCCAGCGAGATGACGCAGTTCCTGACGGTGTGTCGCTACGTCGAGCGCAACGCTCTGAGGGCTAACCTCGTCACCCGAGCCGAGGAGTGGCCGTGGTCGAGCCTCTATCAACGTTGCAAGAACTGCGACGCCATCCCGCTACACGCATGGCCAATTCCGCAACCGACCGACTGGCTCGAAGATTGTGAACGAGGTCGAATCCGAATGCCGAAATCGAAGGTCAGTGCGCTCGTCAAGTTGGGTACCGGCGTCGCGGTCGGCCGCGAACAAAAAAAGTGGCCGGGTGACTTTTACAAAGAATGTAAAAGTCACCCGGCCACTTCTTGCGTCTTTTTCTTAATGTCTCGTTCCCAGTGACTGATCGCCCGCGAGCGGCTCTTCGGCGGGCGGGGCCGCCGGCAGCGGGCCGGCCAGCGCCGTGCGCAGGACCTCGTCCATGGTCTCGACGAGGTTGACGTTCATCTGGCCGAGCACGTTCTGCGGGATGTCCGCGAGGTCCTTCTCGTTGTCCTTCGGCAGGATGATGTTGAGCAGGCCGGCGCGGTGCGCGGCCAGCAGCTTTTCCTTCACGCCGCCGATCGGCAGCACCTTGCCGCGCAGCGTGATCTCGCCCGTCATCGCCACGTCGCGCCGCGTCGGCACGCGCGCAATCGCTGACACCATCGCCGTCGCCAGCGTGATGCCGGCCGACGGGCCGTCCTTCGGGATCGCGCCCTCGGGGATGTGGACGTGGACGTCGGTGCGCCGGTTGAAATCAGCGGGGATGCCGAGCTCGGCCGATCTTCGACCGGACCCAGCTCATCGCGGCCTGCGCGGATTCCTGCATGACGTCGCCGAGCTTGCCGGTCAGCGTCAGCTTGCCGCGGCCGGGCATCAGCGTCGCTTCCGTGACGAGAATCTCGCCGCCGACTTCGGTCCAGGCCAGGCCCGTCGCGATGCCGATCTCGTTCTTTTCCTCCGCCATCGACGGGCGGAACCGCGGCACGCCGAGGTACTCGGTCACTTTCTCGGCCGTGATCGTCTCGCTGAACGACGCGCCCTCGACGACGACCTTGCGCGCCACCTTGCGGCAGACCGACGAGATCTCGCGCTCCAGGTTGCGGACGCCGGCCTCGCGCGTATACCGCTGCACGATCGTCCGGAACGCGTCGTCGGTGAACGTCAGGTTCGCGTCCGTCAGCCCCGCGTTCTCGCGCGCCTTCGGCGCGAGGAACCGGCGCGCGATCTCGATCTTCTCGAACTCGGTGTAGCCGGCAATCTGCAGGACCTCCATGCGGTCCTTGAGCGCCTGCGGAATCGTGTGCAGGACGTTCGCCGTGCACACGAACATGACATTCGACAGGTCGTATTCGACGTCGAGGTAGTGGTCGAGGAACGTGTGGTTCTGTTCCGGGTCCAGCACTTCGAGCAGCGCCGCCGACGGGTCGCCGCGGAAGTCCATCGACATCTTGTCGACTTCGTCCAGCAGGAAGACGGGGTTCATCGTGCCGGCCTTCTTCATCATCTGGATGATCTGGCCGGGGAACGCGCCGATGTAGGTCCGGCGATGGCCGCGGATCTCGGCCTCGTCACGCACGCCGCCGAGCGACAGCCGCACGAACTTGCGGTTCATCGCCGCGGCAATCGACTTGGCCAGCGACGTCTTGCCCACGCCCGGAGGGCCGGCGAGCGTCAGGATCGTCGCCTTCGGCTTCTTGACGAGCGTGCGGACCGCGAGGAACTCGAGGATCCGTTCCTTGATCTTCTCGAGCCCGAAGTGGTCCTCGTTCAGAATCTGCTCGGCGCGCTTGAGGTCGCGGCTCTCCTTGGACTTCTTGTGCCAGGGCACCGCGACGAGCCAGTCGAGGTAGTTGCGCGACACGGTCGCCTCGGCCGACATCGGCGGCATCGCCTCCAGCCGCTTCAGCTCGTCGATCGCCTTCTTCGCGACGTCCTTCGGCATGCGCGACTGCTCGATCTTCTTCTTCAGATCGTCGACCTCGCCGCCCTTGTCGTCCTTGCGGCCCAGCTCGCGCTGGATCGCCTTCATCTTCTCGTTCAGGTAGTACTCCTTCTGCGCCTTCTCCATCTGCTTCTTGACGCGAGACTGGATGCGGCGGTCCACCTGGAGCTTGTCGACCTCGCCCTCGAGCACGGCGATGATGCGCGTCAGCCGTTCGACCGGCGCGACGATCTCGAGCAGGTTCTGCTTCTCCTCGACGCCCACCTGCAAATGCGCGGCAATCGTGTCGGCCAGGCGTGACGGATCGTCCACGCGCACGGCCGCGACCATCGCGTCGTACTGCAGGTTGTTCGAGAGCTTGATGTACTGCTCGAAGAGGCTGACGACGCGGCTCATGACCGCTTCGGCGTCGGCGGCCGCCTCGGCCTTCTTCGGGATGACCTTCACCGTGACGCGGTAGAAGCCCTTGTCTTCCTTCCACTCGACGGCCCGGGCGCGCTCGACACCCTCGACGAGCACCTTGATGTTGCCGTCGGGCAGCTTCAGCGACTGGACGATGTTCGCGACGCAGCCCATCGTGTAGATGTCGGCCGGCTGCGGGTCGTCGGTCGCCGCGTCGTGCTGCGCGGCCAGAAAGATCTTCTTGTCGGTGGCGAGCGCGTGTTCGAGCGCGCGCGTCGACGACGGCCGTCCGATGACGAACGGCATCATCATGTGCGGAAAGACAACGACGTCCCTCAGCGGGACGACAGGGAGCGTTTCGTATTGATCCATTGAGTCAGATGACGCGCGTTTGTTCCTGGGCGCCTATCCGGCCTTCTCGATGACCGTGATGGGCTTCTCCTTCGACTCTACCACCTCGCGCGTAATCACGCACTCCCGAATCTTCTTCTGACCCGGCAGCGTGTACATCAGGTCGAGCATGATGTCTTCGATGATCATGCGCAGGCCGCGCGCGCCGATCTTGCGGCGAAGCGCCGCCTCGGCGATCGCTTCGAGCGCGTCGTCCGTGAACCGCAGCTTGACGTTCTCGTACTCGAACAGCCGCTGGTACTGCCGAGTGATGGCGTTGCGCGGTTGCGTGAGGATCTGCATGAGCGCCGCGCGATCAAGTTCGTGCAGGGTGCCGACGACCGGCAGACGGCCGACGAACTCCGGGATCAGCCCGTATTTGATCAGATCTTCCGGCTCGACCTGCTCGACGAGCGTGGCCGATTCCTTGACGGAGGACTTCACCTCGGCCTTGAAGCCCATCGTCTTCCGGCCGAGCCGCCGCGCGATCTGCTTGTCGAGGCCCACGAAGGCGCCGCCGCAGATGAAGAGGATGTTCGTCGTGTCGACCTGGAAGAACTCCTGGTGCGGATGCTTGCGCCCGCCCTGCGGCGGGACGTTCGCGACCGTGCCTTCGAGAATCTTGAGCAGCGCCTGCTGCACGCCCTCGCCCGACACGTCGCGGGTGATGGACGGGTTCTCGTCCTTCCGGCAGATCTTGTCGACTTCGTCGATGTAGATGATGCCCTGCTGGGCCTTCTCGATGTCGCCGCCGGCGGCCTGCAGCAGCTTGAGAATGATGTTCTCGACGTCCTCGCCGACGTACCCCGCTTCGGTCAGCGTCGTCGCGTCGACGATCGTAAACGGCACCGACAGCAGCCGCGCGAGCGTCTGGGCGAGCAGCGTCTTGCCCGTGCCGGTCGGACCGATCAGCAGGATGTTCGACTTGACCAGCTCGACGTCGTGCCGGCCGCGCGACTGCTTCTGAATCTCGAGCCGTTTGTAGTGGTTGTAGACGGCGACGGCCAGCTTCTTCTTCGTCTGCTCCTGGCCGACCACATACTCGTCGAGGAACTTCTTGATCTCGACCGGCATCGGCAGCGACGTGCGCGTGCTCCGATCGAACTTGTTGTCGTCCGCGATGATGTCGTTGCAGACCTCGACGCACTCGTCGCAAATGAAGACGGTGGGTCCCGCGATCAGCTTGCGAACGTCGTTCTGATCCTTATTACAAAACGAGCAGCGAAGGACCTCACTATCGGCCGTCTTCTTGGTGGTCATGGAGCCTTCTCGTGCCCCCGTTATCGGCGCCCGGAACAGGCGTCTGTAGCAGGGACGTCACGCCGCTCAGGCGCGACGAACAAGGATGTCGTCAATAATACCGTATTCCTTCGCCTGGCTTGAGCTCATGATGTAGTCGCGGTCAGTATCCTCCTGGATACGCGAGAGTTGCTGGCCCGTGTGGTGCGCCAGGATTTCATTCAATCGCTCGCGCATTCGCAGGATTTCCCTGGCATGAATGTCGATATCCGTCGCTTGTCCGGCCAATCCGGACAGCCACGGCTGGTGAATCAGAATCCTCGAATTCGGCAGGGTAAATCGCTTGCCCTTGGCCCCCGCCGTGAGCAGCACCGCCGCCATCGACGCCGCCTGCCCGATGCAGTAGGTCGCCACGTCCGGCTTGATGAACTGCATCGTGTCGTAGATGGCCAGCCCCGCGGTAATCGAACCGCCGGGCGAGTTCACGTAGAGCAGGATGTCCCGCTCCGGGTCCTCGGCTTCGAGAAACAGCATCTGGGCGATGACGAGATTGGCCACCCCGTCGTCGATGGGCGTGCCAATGAAAATGATGCTGTCCTTGAGCAACCGCGAGAAGATGTCGTACGCCCGTTCGCCCCGGTTCGTCTGCTCGACGACCATGGGGATGAGCTGGGAGCGAGAGTCGGTCATAAGTCTGCCAGACGTATCGGCACGACGCGGTCCAAACCGCGTGTTCAGCCGTTGACGATGTTCGCCTTTTCGATGAGCCAGGCGACGGTCTTTTCGCGCCGGATTCCGGCCGCGATCCGATCGAGCGCGCCTTCTTTCTCGAGACGCTCACGAACGGCCGCGGGCGTCCGGCCGGCGCGCTCGGCAAACCGGGCGATTTCGGCGTTCACGTCCTCGTCGGTCGCCTCAATCGACTCGCGCCGCGCGATGTCGTCGATCACGAGCGTGCTCCGGACGGTGTCCGCCGCGGCGTCCCGCTGCCGGAGCCGGAACTCGCGCCAGTCGATCTCGACCTTCATCGGGTCGATCCCCTGTTCGACCAGGCGGCGGACGAACTCCTCCAGCCGGCGGTCCACTTCCTGCTCGACCAGGACGTCGGGCGGGGCGGTCATCCGCGTCGCGAGCTCCTTGATGAGCTCGTGCCGCATCGCGTGCTCGGACTCCTGCTCGGCGCCGCGCTGCAGATCCTCGCGGATGCGATCGCGCAGCGCCTCGAGCGTCTCGACGTCGCTCACTTCCTTCGCAAACTCGTCGTCGAGCGGCAGCAACTCCTTCTTTCGAAGGCCTTTGACGGTGACCGCGTAATCCATTCGGGCGCCGGCCAGCTCGGGGGTCTCGTAGTTCGCCGGGTAGTCGATCGTGAACGTTCCGCTCGTCGCCGACCGACGCGCCCATCAGCCCTTCGTCGAACCCGGGCGGGTTGGCCGGCGCGCCAATCTCGATCGTCACGTTCTGCAGCGACTCCGGCTCGCCATCCTTGTCGTCGGGCGATGGCGGCGCGTCGCCGGCCAGACTGATCAGCTTTGCGCGCCGCGTCCGCGTGAGGTCCGCCAGGATCGTGTCGCCGGCGGCCCCGGGCCGGCCTTCAACCGGATGCCACCGCGCGTGACGCTCCTGCAAGTGGTCGAGCGCCTGATCGACCGCGCCGACTTCGAGGACTGCCGGCGGCTTCCGCACCGTGATGCCCGTGTACTCGCCGGGTCGATCGCCGGCATCGTCTCGAAGTCCGCCACGAACGTCAGCGGCTGGCCCTCCTCGAGCACGACGTCCTTGATGTCTGGCGCGCCTACAGGCTCGAGCCCGCGCTCACGCAGCGCCTCACCGACGACCCGCGGAATCAGATCGTGCGCCACGTCGTGGAGAATCTGGTCCTTGTAACGTTGCTTGACGACGGTGGGCGGAACCTTGCCCGGACGGAACCCCGGCACGCGCGCCGACCTGCTGTAGCCATGCGCCACGCGCGCGATCTCGGCGTTGACGACGTCGGGTTCGACTTCGAAGGCGACGTGCTTGCGGGTCTCGGAAACGTCGGTGAGTTCGGTCTTCATTGATGTCCAATTATTACTTACGCTGAGGATGGACGGCTGGCTTAAGGCTCAAGGCTTAGGGCTCACGGCCCTTCGTGAGCGGCGCGAGTCCCTGCTATCGTCAAGGACGGCGCCGACAGGCGCGCTACGCGAAAGTGGCGGAATGGCAGACGCGCCGGCCTTAGGAGCCGGTGGCCGCAAGGCCGTGGGGGTTCGAGTCCCTCCTTTCGCATTTCAGCCAGGGCGTTTCAGCCGGCTATCCGCGCCTCCGTCGCCGAAGTAGCCCTTCCGCGCGCGGACATCGAATCGGCCCGCCACGGGTGAGCCGCACGTCGACGTCGTGCCATCCGCCGCCTTCCACGCCGGTCGGCGTGTAGCGCAGCACGTAGCTCGTCCGGAAGTCCTCGAGCTCGCGAACGAACGACGCCCCGAGATCGGCGTCGCGCTGGACGACCGTCACCGCGCCGCCAGTGGCCTCGGCGAGTGACTTCAGCATTCGCTCGCTCGAGGGCCGTTGGGGCACGCGCATGGTCCCATCGGTGAGCGCCACGACGAAGACCGTGAGGTCCGTGCGGGCGGCGACGTCGAAGCATCTCCGGTTCATCCAGGAAGCTGCCGCCGTCCTGTCCGTCGGTCACGACGATGGCCATCCGCCGGTAATCCGGGTCTGTTTCGCGCACAAGCGAGACCGCCACGGCATCGAACAGCGAGCTCGCGCCGCCGTCTGGTCGGCCGATTTTGGGCCGAGAAGTTCACCCGGCCCGTACTCGATCCCGTTCATCTCTTTAATCCGCGGGTCGAAGAGCGCCAGGCGTCCGCGGTCGCCGTCACGAAGGCTCTGTCGAAGCGTTCAAATGCCCGGCGGAACCCGTCCAGCCATGGACCCTCGACGCTGCCGACGAGATCGGCAACGAGACGTCAGTCGACGGGAAACTGCTCGCGGCTGACATCGGTGATCGTCTGCGGCACGCCTCGATCGGTGAGTCGGAAGTCACGCGCGGTCAGTCCGGTCACCGGCTGTTCCGTCGCGCTTGACCGACGACATCGAGCGCGACCGACGACGCGGCTCGAGCTGGAATATCGGCTGCTGGGCCGCGGCCGTCAGGCCGAGCCAGCGGGAGGACGAGGCAGCGCCGCGCCAGCCGACCGCGCTCACGGCTGAAACTCCTCTGAGGTCGGCGAGCCATCGCTCGAGAAACCGGCCGCTGCCGCTCCAATACTGCGGCCACGGGATCGTCGCGGTTCTCGGTCGTCGTCCGCGCGCGTTCGGCCCATCCCAACGCCTGCTCGCGGTCGCCGAGCTTGAGGAAGATGGACGTGAGCGCCACGGCCGGCGTCTGCGCGTCGGGCTTGAGCGCCGTGGCGCGCTCGAACGACGCGATCGCCTCCTGGGGCCGGCCCGAGCGCGAGGAGCACGCGCCCCTGGATCAACGCGCGCCAGTAGTCGACGACTTCCTCTTTTGGTGCGGTCGCGTTTCGAGGAGCGCCAGCGCATCCTGATTCGCGCCCAGCCGATAGAGGATGAAGCCACGGCGCACGGACGCTTCGGCGCGCGTCTCGTCGCGGCCGCCGCGAGCTCGAGCAGCTGACCGACCTCTTCGAGCTGCCGGCGTGTTCTGCCGTCGTCTTTGGCCACAATCCACGCGCGCGGATCGTCGCGTCTCGATCCGACCGACAGCAGGAGCATCAACGTCTGGATCTCGCGTGCCGTGGCGCGCGCCATCATGAGTCTGCGCGTCTTTCAGCATCGGGCCCTTCGGCGGCGCGCTGCTCAGGACGACGCGATGTTGAATGGACGTCAGGTAGGCTTCGACCGCATGTGGGCCCTCCGCGGCGGCAAGTATCGCCACCGCAGCCCGGTGGAAACCGAGCTCGAAACGTGTCGTCGTCGGACCGCGCGCCTGGTACGTCGGGCCGAGCGGTGACGATGTCGCGCGCGGCGGTCAGGAATGTCTGGGGATTCGGCCAGCGTACGCGCGAACGCCGTGAGGGCAATCTCGAGCGCGAATGTCGCGCGCCGACGGCGACCACGACTCAGTGCGCCAGCGGGCAAGCGTGCTGCACGAGGTCCGGACGGACGCGTTCGAAGTCGGACTGCGCGCGGCAACTCGCGCAGGAGCACGCCGGTATCGCCCGATGCGTACCTCGCGAAGAGATCGTCGAAGACCGTGCGTGTTGCGAGCGGGCGGCGCCGGTCGGACGGTTGGAACGACGGAGGCGCCCTCTGCCTCAGGTGCGCGCGCGGTGCTCCTGGCTGCGTTCTCTGCGGCGGCGAGCGCTTCAGCGCCGCCCCAAAGACGTTCCCAGGCCGTGATGTCCGCCGGCGTCGGCGTCTCGCTCGGCCGGGGCGACGTGGTCGAAGCCGCCGGCGGGGCGGTGGCCCGTGTCGGCAGCCGCACATGGGTTGGCGCCTGGACGCGTGAACTTTGCGACCATCGGCATCGACGGTGACGATCAGTTGGTGGGCGTTTCCGTCGTGGTCCGATGCCTCGGGCTCGATACCCAGTCGGTACTGCCTCGAGGAGTCCAACACGGCATTTGATCCGTCGGCGGCCAGCTTGGTCGAAAAGATCGGACTGCCTTGCGCCGACACGACGCGCCGGCGGGTCCCGTCGATCGACACCGCGAACCGCGCCGGCCCCAGATCTGGAATCTTCAGACCGTCGTCTGCCACGACCTGCACATCAACGAACACGACCGGGTACAGGGCCGGCGTCGTCGATCCGCTTTGGCCCAGCGCTGCGGCCGAGCCAAGAACGACGATGGTCGCAAACGCGATTGACGCTTTCATGCCGGCAGGCCTGAGCCAAGGCTACTGCCGCATCATGACCCCCGCAAGCTCAGAACGCGAACCAGGAACGTCTAGAAATTCAGCCAGCGGCTGATCTTGATCAGAACGGTGTTCGACGATGGTGCGTCGAAGGCGCCACTGAGGTCGTGCGCCAGCCGAAAGCGGCCGTCCGACAGCACGTCTTCGCGGCCCTGCTGCCAGACGACGAAGAGCGCCGAACCTGGGCGGTATTCCCATCGGAGGACGTTGGTCGTCCGGAACGACAGGAAGTTGAAGTCGGGGTTGTCCGTCGTAGGCGAACGGCCGGTAGCGGTCGTCGTCAACGGGCGCCCGGCCGTCGGTGAGCTCCTTGAAGTCCGAGTACGCGCCCGCCGAGACGAACGGCCGGGCGTAGATCTGGAGCGTGAGCGTCGGACGAATCGTGTAGTTGGCGCGCAGCGACACGCCGACGGTGCGTCTGGTCGATCCTCCCGAAGACGTAGTGGGTGCCCGCGTCGTCTTCGAGATTTTCGACCCACTGCGTCATGCTGAGATTCCGCCCGTATTCGATGCGCGGGTTGATCGTCAACGCGGTGCCCGCGCGCACGGTCATGCCGGCGTTTGCGTCCCAGCCGCGGGATCCCCTGGAGATCGTCTGAACCACGATCCGAAGAAATTCACGGTCACGAGGCGGCGGTTGTCGGTGTCGAGATAGCCCCACTGGCTGATGCTGCTCGGAATCGAGCGCGCCCGGCCCGCCGCGCGTGTGACGGTCGTCGAATCGTTCCGTGTTGTAGTTGAACCCCGATCCGAAGCCCCAGCCGCTGTTGAGCGTCCAGTGCGAGTTGACGTTATAGCCGAGCTGGCGGCGATCGCCGCCGAAGTTGAACCCGGACCACTGATTGAAGTTGATGTTCTTGTAGCGGATGTACTCGCCGTGCTTCTCGCTGCGGATCTGGAACCATGCGTTCTGCCAGATCTCGTCGGCGCGCGGCTGGAATCCGAGATCGTTGATTTCGAACCCGGGCGACCGGAAGCCGATGTTCACGTTGCCGCGCGTCGTCTGGCCGCTGATCTTGCTGAAGCTCATGCCGCCGGAATGGCCGCTGAGCGACGTGCGCGTCGGATCGTAGTCGAGGTGGTCCTGCATCGGGCCGCTGGAAGCTGTGCACGTTGTTTCGCTGGATGCGGTCGATGGCCTCATGTCGCCGTGCACGGAGCTGCCCGCCCAGTAGCCGGACAGGCTGCAACCGATCCGACGCCAGGCGCCAGTCGCCGTCCACGGCGCCGGTGTACGCCGACTGGGGCAGGAACCGCAGCTCGCTCGGTGAGCCTCCGGTTCGTCCTCGTCATCATGAAGCTCAGCCGTCGACTTGTTCGACGAACTCGCGGCTGGCCCGCGCGACCGAATAGCTCGTCGTGGGTTCGACGGCGACGTCGATCGCGCGAGGCCCGGCCCGGAGGCCACGGTCGCGTGCTCGGCCGCTGTCACCGCGTTCAGCGCCCCAACCGCAAAGGCGCCGAGGCGGCCAGTCAGCTTCGCGGCCGCAAGCACCGTCGAGTTGGACGGCTGCGTGGCGAAGCCATCGACGGGGGCCGACATCGACCGCTGCGGCTGCCGGCCGATGCGCCGCGAGTAGAAGAGGTTGTTGAACGAGAAGTTGCCTGATCCTTCGACGAAGAACGGCCGGCGCTCATCGAAGAAGGTCTCGAACGCGCCGAGGTTTACGACGGCAGGGTCCGCTTCGACCTGGCCGAAGTCCGGATTCACCGTGCCGGTGAGCGTCAAGTCCGTTCGAGAGCCGGTACTTGAGGTCGACGCCCACGCTCATGTCGGGGTCGGGAGAGCTGCACGAGCGGATTGCTGCTGCCCGCCGGCGCCGTCGCGACTTGGCCGACCGCGTACGGCATCAGCTCCAGCCGGCGATCGCCGCCGGCGATGCGGAGGCCGCGCAGCTCGCCGAACGACGACACGTACCCGCTGGCGCTTCTCGCGAGCAGCGGCCACGTCGACGTTTCGTTCGCGCGCGCGACGGTCCGCGTCACGGCGAACCCGATGGCGTCCGGGTTCGTGTCCTTGAAGCGGACCTGAGAAAAGGGGATGCGGAACTCCGCCTGCCAGCCATCCGGCGTGCGCAGGACCGCCGCATCCCAGACCGCGTCCCAGCCGCGGTCGTTGTTGTTGTCGTTGAACCAGTAGCGATCGAACTTGACGCCCGCCGGGTTGATGCCGAACTCGAACGCCGTGCGGCGGTCGTAGTACGAATCGATCAGGATCGGAGACCCAGTCGGACGGCGAGAAGTCGTCGCGGCGCGTGAGCAATCCGACGATGCGATCCGGTTCCGTTGTCGAAGGCGCGAACGGCGACGTAAATCGCGTCGCGATCGAACAGCACCCGGACATCAGTCGGATGCGTGGCCGGCGCGCCTTCCGACGGTTCGCGCTGTTGAAACTCCCCGGTAGCTGGCGGCCTCGGTCCAGCTGCGTTCCGAGAGCTCGCCATCGATTCGAATCGCCTCTGCCGGCGGCGGCAATCGCCACCGCCTCGATGGTTCTTGGATTCCGGCTTGCGCTGAAGCCCATTGATCGGCGTCAGCGCGAGAATGGTGAGAACCGCCGCAACGAACCGCACAACGGGCTTAGACGGCGGCTTTCGACGAGAGGTTGGGAGACGGTTATCGTGCGCGAGGCGCGATACCGGGCCACAGCATCCTCTGAGTTCCTGGCCGATCGCGTCGGCCAGGTGTTTCGGCTCGACGACGTGCACGCCGGACCCGAAGCCCATCAGCCAGCTGCGTAAGCGCCCAGTCGTTCGAGACATGTAACGTCAACCTCACGCGTCCATCGGCGAGGTCCTCGAGCTTCTGCGAGTCGTGCCACACGCGGCCGCGCACGAACGGCGCGAGCCGCGCGTCGAACTCCACCACCACGCGCTCCGGGTCGCCCCGGAAGACACCCAGTGACGAACCGAACAGATCATCCGGCAGCTCGCGCGTCTTCTTGAACGTCTGCGCGCTGACCGACAGCTTCTCGATACGTTCGGCGGCAAACGTGCGGAACTCCTCGGTACTGCGGAACCCAACCGACGAGATACACACCGCCTTGCGCCAGCGTCAGCCGGTACGGCTCCACCGTGTATGTCTTCGCGCGGTTGCTCGCGGCCGAGAAATAGCGCATCTCGACGACGCGGCGATCGCGCGTGGCGTCGAAGAGCCGGCGCGTGATGTCGACCATGCGCGCTGACGGGCCGGCTACTGCGCGGTCCGGCTTTCGCCGAGAGCACCTGCGGCAACGTCGAGAGGAACTCGCGCATGCGCGGATTGAGTGCGCGCTCGATCTTCGCGAACGTCTCGCGGAGCTCATCGGCGAGCGGCCAGCCGGACAGGCCTTCGACCATCGCCCGGCTCAGGTAGAGCGCCGCGACGTCAGCCACCGTCAGTCCCTCTTCCACGGAACGGAACGCGGAGCCCTCGAGCCGCCATTTCTTCGTCTCGTTCTCCTCGCCCTCGTCGAAGACCGAGAATCCGGCTTCCTGCAGCGCCTGCAGATCCCGTCGAATCGTGCGCGTGGAGACGCCCGTCAGGCGCGCGAGCTCATGAATCGTCACGCCGGTGCGGCGCGACTCGATCTCCCGCAGGATCTGCCACTGGCGAATGACCTCCGCGTTACGCGCCAATGACCCGCTCCTTCGCATCCGCCCGGGCGGCGAACCGTATGTCAACGACATCCGTGGAGAGAGACCCGCCGTCAGTGAACGGGCGTGCCTATAAAGGAGCAGAAAGGTCCCAAAAATCATGACCAGGCGTCCTGAACCGGTGTGTCGAAAGAACCAGTTGTGCTCGTACCAAATCCAACAAACCATCGCGAACATCAGGGCAAAGCCCAGGAATCCCTGCATCTGGGCCTTCAGGGCCTCGAAGCTGCCGGGCACCTCGAGCGACACCACCAGCAGCGTCAGGGCGAAGCCGAAGACAGCGTCGCTAAACCCTTCCAACCGTGTGACTTCGTGGTGACTGGCCCGCCATCGCGCGGATCTTACAGCGGTATGGCAGGGTTACAGGAGAG
The DNA here is from genome assembly GCA_963739035.1 of uncultured Acidobacteriota bacterium. Lineage (GTDB taxonomy): Bacteria > Acidobacteriota > Vicinamibacteria > Vicinamibacterales > SCN-69-37 > CAVTYZ01. Next base: position 326,159 of record CAVTYZ010000019.1, read on the forward strand.
GGCGGCCCGTGAAACTTCGAACGGTTCCCGAAACAGTCCAATAAATGGGGTCTGACCCCGCTTGTCACGCGCCTTGCATACGCTGACGGCCCAAGCCGGTGTGATGAGACGGCCATGAACCACTTCGACGGCACCTCGGCCCGACAGCTCGACCTGCTCGACGACATGGAAGTCCGGTGGTTCGCCCGCGTCCGTCGGACCGGCTTCGTCCGGCCATGCGGGTGCTGCGCAAGGACATCTACGCCGAGCTCGCGCGTCGCCGTCGCCGGGCCCAGATCTCGGCCCGCCACGAGGTCGAGAGAGCCGTAGATGTGGCACGGGCTCCGCCTGTGGGGAACTCGCGAGACATTCCGGCGAGTTTTCCACAGGTGGAGATCCTCGATGCGCTTTACGGAAACACGCCCATGTCCATGTAGGACCGGGCGATCTTGTCGAGCGCCGTCCGGAACGCGGCCGCGCGCAGGTCCCCAAGCACGGGGTGTTCCTTCAGCGTCTCGCGAATGGCGTGATACGCCACGACCATCGTCTCCTCGAGTCCGGAGTTCACGATGTCGGCTTCATCGGCCCCGTGAATGAGCAGCCGCCGGTCTTCATCCGACAGCGTCTTGCCGGTCAGCTTCTCGACGGCCCGCACGAAGCGCGCTTCGTCGTTTTCCTCGCGCCGCTTCTGCAGTCGGCCGAACCGCACGTGTGACAGGTTCTTCAGCCACTCGAAGTACGACACGGTCACGCCGCCCGCATTCGCATAGACATCGGGGATCACGAGCACGCCGCGCTCGCGGAACACGAGTCTCCGCGTCCGGCGTCGTCGGACCATTCGCGCCCTCGAGCACAATCTTCGCTTTGATGCGCGCCGCGTTCTCGCCGGTGAGCACGTTCTCGATGCGCCGCGGGAATCAGGACGTCGCAATCGAGCTCGAGGCCCGCGGCGCTCGGTGTGACGTTCGTCGCCCCGGGGAAATTCAGAGATCGAGCCGGTGTCGCGCCGATGGCGAACGACTTCGTCGGGATCGAGCCCGCTTGGATGAGCTGATCGCGCCTTCGTACTCGACAATCCCGACGACGATCGCACCCGCTTCGCGGCAGAAGCGGGCCGCGTGCGACCCGACGTTGCCGAGGCCCTGAACGACGACGCGCTTGCCTTCGAGGCCGGGCGTGAGGCCCAGCGCCTTCATGTCCTCGGCGACGCCGCACGCCTCGCGCAGCGCGAAGTAGAGGCCGCGGCCGGTCGCTTCACGCCGGCCGCGCACGCCGCCTTCGGCGATCGGCTTGCCCGTGACACACGCCAGCGCATCGAGCGATCCGGGATTGAGCGCCTGATACGTGTCCACGATCCACGCCATCTCGCGTTCGCCCGTGCCGTAGTCGGGAGCCGGCACGTCGACGCCCGGTCCGATGAAGTTCTTCTTGATCAGCTCGTGCGTGTAGCGGCGCGTGATGCGCTCGAGCTCCTCGACCGTGTATTTCTTCGGATCGACCTGCACCGCGCCCTTGGCGCCGCCGTACGGCAGATCCACGATCGCGCATTTGTAGGTCATCAGCGCGGCGAGCGCTTTGACTTCTTCCTCGTCGACGAACGGCGCGTATCGAATGCCGCCCTTGGTCGGCAGCTTGTGATGGCTGTGCTCGACGCGCCAGGCGTTGATGCTTTCGAGCGAACCATCCGGACGGCGGAAGGGAAAGGAGATGCGATAAATGCTGTTGCACGTCTTGATGACGTCGAGCAGCCCTTTCGGATAGTCCGTCGTCGCGGCGGCACGATCGAAGTACTGGTTGACGAAGTCGAACATGCTGCCGGTATGGGCCATGGAATTCCAGCCTTCAAACCTCAACTCGAACCTCAAACCTGACTCAACCTGACCTTCTCCTATCCATTTCCTCGGTCACTCGGTCACTGTCTGAAGCTCCAACGCGCCGGCCGCGTAGTCGGTGGAGGAGAAGCGCATCGGCGGCCCGAAGGCGATCCTCACGCCGCGCCGGCGCAACCGGCACAGCTGGCCCCACTGGAAGGAACGTCCGCGAGGCCACAGCGGAAACAGGCCGTCGAGCGCGACTGGGACGACGGGCGCGTCAGGTGCGACGCCAGGATGACCGCGCCTTTGCGGAACGTCTTCACCTCACCGTCGATCGTACGCTCGCCCTCCGGAAAGAGCATCAACGACTTTGCCGAGGCGAAGTCCGGTCGCCGCCGCCTGCATCGCGTTGACGAGGTTGGCGTCGGGATCGACGGGCACGATGTTGATCGCGTGCGCGCCCCATGCCATCACAGGCGTCTCGAAGTACTCCGCCGCGCCGACAAAGAAGATGCGGCGGAACGCGTGGAAGGGCAGCGCGGCGGCAACGAAAAATCCGTCCAGGTACGTCTGATGGTTGGGGCTCACGATGATCGGCCCGGCGGCCGGGACGTGAGAGCGTCCGGTCACTCGCAGCCCGATGGCGAGCCCGATGACGAACGCGGCGATTCGCAGCGCCCCGTAGATGATCGCGGCCCGAATGAGCTTCGATCGGGTGAGGTTGGCGACGAGCGCCGGGTCGGGCGTTTCGGCCAGCACGGCGTCCCACGGCAGCGCCTCCGGAGGCCGCGGCCGGCGTGCCTGAGTCCGTGGCGCGGTCCACGGCTTCAACGAGCTGACGCACGGTGAAGATCGTGGACCGGACCTCCGCCGCGACGCGCCGCCCATGGCGCGTTTCCAGCATCGTCAACAGCTCGATCCGCTCCATCGAATCGAGACCGAGGTCGAGCTCGAGATTCGCGTCCGGCGGCACCTCGGTGCGGCCGAGATGGGCGGCAATCGCCGCCGTGTCGGCGGCCCGCGCGGCGTCGGCCAGCCAGGCGCGTTCGTCGGCGGTCGCCGGACGATCGGCGCGTGGGGCGTCCGTGAACTGCCGCGCCAGCCGTTCGATTTCGCTCCTTCGCAGTTTGCCCGTCGTGGTTCGGGCCAGCGGCTCGAGCGAGATGTCGTAGCTCAGAATGCGCTTGTGCGCCGGCAGCTCGACCGACAGGCTCTCGAGCTCGAAGCGCACGATCTCGCGGAAGTTCACGACGCCGCGTTCGCGCATGACCTGCTCGTCCGGCACGATCACCGCGTGCAGGCGCTCGGCGGATGGCTCACCCGGCCGGCTCAGGCCGAGCACGCCGAGCTCCTTGATGAACGGCGAGCGGCGGTAGTGCGCTTCGATCTCCTCGGGATAGAGATTCTTTCCCGAGCTCAACACGATCACTTCCTTCTTGCGCCCTGTGATGTGCAGGCGGCCCTCACGATCGAGCCGGCCAAGATCTCCCGTGTAGAGCCACCCGTCACGAATGACGTCGGCCGTGGCATCCGGCCGCTGGTAATACTCGCGCATGACGATCGGTCCGCGAATGAGCACCTCGCCGCTGGCATCGCACGTCGTCGGTTTCGGCCGGAGCGGACCGATCGACCGGCGTGGAGCGATCGATCTCGATCCGTATCTCCACGCCAGGCAGTGGGTGGCCGACTGACGTGTTGAAGCGATCGCCTGGTCGGACGATGCAGGCGGCGCCGGAGGTCTCGGTCAAGCCGTAGCCGTTGTAGAGGCTGACGCCGAGCCCGTACAGGTCGCGCGCTATCGCCGGATCGAAACGCGACCCGCCGGTGATGAGCAAACGCATCCGGGGGCCGAGCGCGTGATGCACGCGGGCGAAGACCCGGCGGCCGGGATTCCAGCCCGCGCGATCGCGCAGCACGACGTTTGCCGCCACGAGCGCGCGAAAGACGCGGCGCGCCAGCCGGCCTCGTCGCTCGATCTCGCCGACGACCCGTTGATGAATCAGATAGAAGAACTGGGGCACGCACGCGAGGATCGTGATGCCGCGCGTTTCGAGCGCTCCGAGCAGCGTCGTGGAGCTCACGGTCTCCAGGAACACGACGCGTGCGCCGATCGTCAGCGGCAGCCACAGGTTGGCCATCTCGGCGAGCGCGTGAAACAGCGGGAGCACGCCGAGGACCACGTCGTCTTCGTTCGCCTTGACGACTGAGAGCACCGCCGCGCGTTCAGCCTCGAGGTTGGCGTGCGTGAGCACGACACCCTTCGGGTCGGCCGTGGTGCCGGAGGTGTAGAGGATGACCGCGGCATCGGAACCAGCGGTCGGGTGGATTTTCTGAGTCCCCGAAGATTCACCCGAGCACACGTTTCGGCCAGTGCCATCACGCGAGGCGCCGCCTCGCGCGCCGTGTCGAGGTAACGCGCGCCGGCGAAGAGCACGCGCGCGCCGCTATCGGCCACGATCGTCCGAACCTGGGCGGACGAGTACCCGGTATCGAGAGGAACCACGACCGCGCCCAGCCGGAGAATGGCCGCGAAGGCGGCCACCCACCGTGCGTCGTTGGCGGCGAGAATCGCGACCCGATCGCCTGCCGTGATGCCGGCCGTCTCCGCCAGCCAGGCCGCGATGCGTCCGGACTCCTCGAGAAGCTCGGCGTAGGTCGTGACCTGGGGTTCGCCCCCGCCGATCCACTCGATCGCCGGCCGCTCGGGAAACCGCCGTGCGCTATCGGCGATGCGCTCAAAGAAGTTGCTCATACTTGGCGGCTGGGCCGGACTCGGCGCGAGGCGCCGCGGCGGATTATAGGCTCCGGGCGAGGGTGCCGGACGTTCCAGACTAGAATGTGAAGGTCTCTTGCCCTTCAGAGGGAGTCGATCCGATGTCGAAGTTTTCTCTCGTGCTCGCGTTGTGTGTGGCGATGGCCGGCTCCGCCTCGGCACAAGCGCCCGTCGAACTGAAGGTGGGTGACAAGGCCCCCGACTTCACGTTGCCGGGTACCGACGGCAAGACCCACCGTCTGGCCGACTACAAGGGCAAGGCCGTCGTCGTCGCCTGGTACCCCGCCGCTCTCACGTCCGGCTGCACGATCGAATGTCGCTCGTTCCGCGACAGCCAGAAGGTCATCCAGTCGTTCGACGTGGCCTACTTCATGGCCAGCGTCGACACGCCAGAGAAGAACCAGGAATTCGCGAAGATGGAAGAGGCGAACTTCCCGCTGCTGTCCGACACCGACAAGAAGGTGGCGACCGCCTACGGCGTTCTGAGCCCGCGCGGCACGGCGATGCGCTGGACGTTCTATATCGGACCTGATGGCTCGATTCAGTACATCGACAAAGCGGTCAACGCGCAAATCCAGGAACTGAACAGCGGCACCTGCACGGCCAACTGCGGCCCAGGGCCGAAGCTGGCCGCCAAGTTGGCCGAGCTCAACGTCAAAAAGAAGTAAGACGCATCACGTGTGATGCGTTCGTGCCCGTGATCGATCCCATCGCGCGGTATCTCCAATGGTTCGCTGAAGCCGCGGCGTCCACTGATCTGGATCCCAAAGCCGCCTCGCTGGCCACGGTCAGCGCGAACGGCACGCCATCGAGCCGGATGGTGCTGATTCAGTACGTGGATGCCCGCGGCTTCGTCTTCTTCACCAACCTCGGCAGCCGGAAGGCCCGCGAGCTTGCCGACAGGCCGGCCGTGGCGCTCTGCGTGCACTGGCCTCGCATCGAGCGCCAGGTCCGCATAGAAGGCCGGGCTGTCCTCGTGCCCGACGAAGAAGCCGATCGCTACTTCGCCAGGCGGCCGCGCGAGAGCCAGATTGGTGCATGGGCGTCGCGTCAGAGCGAGCGTCTGACGGGCCGGGAGGAGTTGCTCGCACGCGTCGCGACGTTCGAGATGCGTTTTGCCGACGGACCGGTCCCGAGGCCGCCGTTCTGGTCCGGCTATCGTGTCGTGCCGGAGCGCATCGAGTTCTGGAGCGGCCAGGCCGGTCGTCTCCACGACCGTGAGCTGTTCGATCGTGACGGCGACGGCTGGCGCACGAGCCTTCTCTACCCATGACCCTCTCGATCGAATAAGCCCTCTCGATGAGCACGAAGAACGACGAGCCGCCGCGCTCGCCCGCCGCCGAACCGGTCGATCACACCGATCGTCCTGCCCCGGTGGCCCTGCCGAATCCGGCAGGGAAGTCCGGCAGCCCGATCGCGTCGGGGCCGGGATCGGACACGACGAAGACCGCGCCGGCCGGAAACTCGGACCGCTATCTTCTGGCCGGCCCGAATCCGCGCTTCACCGAAATCATCCTGATCCTTCGCGCGTTCCGCGATTTCATCCGGGGCATTCGCGTGATGCACTTCGTCGGCCCCTGCGTCGTCATGTTCGGGTCGGCCAGGTTTGGCGAGGAGCATCCGTACTACGCGACCGCCCGCGAGCTCGGCCGCCGCGTCAGCCGCCTGGGCTTCACCGTGCTGACTGGCGGAGGTCCCGGGCTCATGGAGGCCGCCAATCGCGGCGCGCGTGACGTCGGTGGCCGATCGGTCGGCTGCAACATCGAGTTGCCGCTCGAACAAGCGCCCAACCCGTACCTGGATCGCTGGGTGACCTGCCACTACTTCTTCGTGCGCAAGGTGCTGCTTGTTCAAGTATTCCTACGCGTTCATCGCATTGCCCGGTGGGCTCGGCACGCTCGACGAGCTGTGCGAGGCGTTGACGCTGATTCAGACGGGGAAGATTCGCGGATTTCCGATCGTGCTCGTCGGCACGAAGTACTGGCAGCCGTTCATGGATCTGCTGAACGAAATGCTCGCGGAGGGCGCGATCAGCGAACCCGACCTCGCCCTGCTCAAAGTCACCGATGACCTCGACGAGGCCATCTCGCACCTCGAACACAACGCCGTGAGCGCGTTCGGTCTCAAGCGCATTCCGTTCGATCGGCCGAGGTGGTGGCTTGGCGAAGCGGGGCTGCCGTTCAGGAACAACAAGACGGAACCGAAACCGCAACGCCCGAATAAGTTCACAGGTACGACAGGTGCGACGGGTGCGACAGGTTCAAGGAACGATCTGACGCGAGCCATCCTTCTTATTCTTTATGCTAATCAGCGCGAAGGACCGAGGCGAAGGAGCGTGTTCGGGGAGTCCGCGGGCGAAGCCCGCGGGATTTCTACGAAGCCGTCATCGCCTCGAGGAGTTCGACCTCTTCGGCGACAGTGGTGGCATCCGCACAGCGGCGTCGCAGCATCGCCTGCCAGACCGGGCAGTCTCCGCAGCCGCTCGACGGTCCGCTCGCGCGCATCGTCCGGTACGGGTATCTGCAGATCCAGATGGCGGTGGACGAGTGTCGCCGTGGGCCGGCGACGTGAGCGAGGTGACAGGCCGGAAAAGTGAGCACTGACATTTCTAGCATCTCCGTCCACGCGGAGATCTGGCAAGTGGCATGCCCGCTCTCGAGGTGACGACAATCAACGAAAACTCCCGTCAATCTGCGACAGCCCCGCTGCGTGCGGCTGCACGGGCTTGCACTTTTCGGGTGCACCTACACGTTTCGTAATCGACGAACTCCAGCCGGAGGAATACGCGCCTACCGTGTCCGTCCAAAAACCGCCGGCTGAAGCTCCAGATCGAGCGGAGGCTCGTCGTAGAAGACGGACTCCAGGAAGAGGCCTGACGATGGCGCGGTGAGTCGCGCGGGCAGATCCGACGGCGACAAGAGAAGTCGCGCGACGTCGCCAGGCGGCAGATCCTTCTGTCCGACGGCGACGAGCACGCCGACGAGGCGGCGCACCATCCTCCAGAGAAAATGCGATCCGACGACGCGGAGGAGCACGAGGTCACCGACCGTGGCGACGGCGACCTGCTGCATGAGGACGCGCGTGGACTTCTCTTCGGGGTCGTCATCGGTGAACGCGCGGAAATCGCGGAGCCCGAGAATGCCTTCGCCGGCTGCGCGCATGGCCTCGACGTCGAGGGCGTCGCGCACCCACCAGACGAACGGCTTGGCAAAGGCCGTCCGTCGGCGGGCGATTTGGTACAGGTAGCTTCTGGCGACGGCGCTGTGCCGCGCGTGAAAGCGCGCGGGCACGCGTTCGGCCGCCGAGGACGTTGATGTCGTGCGGGAGCGCGTCGTTCACGCGCGCGACGAGCGTGGCCGGCGGGAGCTCGACGCCGAGGTCGACGTGCGCGACCTGGCCGAGCGCGTGCACGCCGGCATCGGTTCGCCCGGCGCCGTACGAGTCGAGCTTCCCGCCGCGGGCGATGTCCGCGAGCGCTCGGTTGAGCTCGCCCTGCACCGTCCGGGCGTTCTGCTGGATCTGCCAACCGCTGTAGCGGGTGCCGGCGTATTCGAGGGTCAGCTTGTAGCGAGCCATCTGGGAAGTTGGAAGTTAGAAGTCAGAAGTCAGAAACTATCGTACGCTTGTCTCTGACTGGGCAAGCGCCCAGTTGCTTCTGACTTCTGACTTCTCACTTCTAACTCTGATCCTTATGGCTAAAGACCGAATCTCTCCAGAAGCGTCGGCGACGGCTTTCGGCATCGGCAAGCTGACTCGTCACCTCCTCGTGTGCGCGGGCCCGGATTGCTGCTCGGCCGAGCAGGGCGAGGCCACGTGGGAGTACGTGAAGCGGCGAATGAAGGAGCTGAACATCACCGGGCCGGATGGCCCGTTCTACCGGACGCGGGTGCACTGCCTTCGCATCTGCACCGGTGGACCGGTCGCCGTCGTGTATCCGGAGGGCGCATGGTACCGCGACGTGACGCCCGAGCACGCCGAGCGCATCATCCAGGAGCACCTTCTGGGTGGTCGGGTGGTCGAGTCGTTGTGCTTCGCGAAGAATCCGCTGGCCGTGCCGGATGGAGCGGCTAATATCAAGGAATGAATGCCGCCCCGGTAGTGCAGGCGTGGGGAATGATCCTGCAAGGTCGTCGCCCTAATCTTTCGGTTGAAATCACGCGCGAGTGTCCGCTCCGGTGCCCCGGGTGCTACGCCTACGGCGATACGCATCTCGGTGGTGATGTCGTTCTTCGGCAACTGGCGGACTTCAAGGGACAAGAACTCATCGACGGCATGCTCGACCTGGTCCGTCGCCACAAACCCCTGCACCTGTCGATCGTGGGCGGCGAGCCGCTCGTCCGGTTCCGCGAGCTGGACGTGTTGCTGCCTCAGCTCACGGCGATGGGAGTTCACACGCAGGTGGTCACGAGCGCGGTCCGTCCGATTCCCGAGAGCTGGGCGGACATGCCGCGCCTTCAGGTGTGCGTCTCGATCGACGGGCTTCAGCCCGAGCACGATGTGCGTCGCGCGCCCGCGACGTACGAACGCATCCTGAAACACATCAAGGGCCAGCACGTCACGGTGCACTGCACGATCACGCGGCAGCAGACGCGGCCCGGGTACGTCACCGAGTTCACCGAGTTCTGGGCGAAGCTCGCGGACGTGCGCCGGATCTGGTTCAGTCTGTACACGCCGCAGAAGGGCGAGCAGTCCGAGGAACGGCTGCGTCCCGAGGATCGCGAGCGCGTGGCCGCCGAGATTCTCTCGTTGTATCACCGCGAGCCGAAACTCGAGGACATGCGACCGTCCGTCCTGCGCGGCTACCTTCACCCGCCGCAGGATCCGGACGAGTGCATCTTCGCCAAGACCACCGCGTGCGTGTCGTCGGATCTGAAGCGCGCGATCACGCCGTGCCAGTACGGCGGCGATCCGGACTGCACCCAGTGCGGCTGCCTGGCGTCGGTGGGACTGCAGGCGATTGGCGAGTACCGGATCGGTGGGGTGATGCCGGTTCGCCCCATCTTCGATGCGTCCTTCAAGATCGGCGCCCGTCTGCGTGCCATTCGCGGGGACGGCGGCTCACCCGGCGGTTCGAACGGCCAAGGCGCCACCGCCGGGGCGCCGACCACGGCGAACGCCGAGAGTTGATGTGATAGATTCAACGGCTGTGCGCCCGTAGCTCAGTTGGATAGAGCGCCGGGCTTCGAACCCGTAGGTCGGGGGTTCAAGTCCCTCCGGGCGCGCCATTCGCCTGGGGTCTGTCCCCGCTCACGAAGTGGGACTGACCCCAGGCGAAGTTCGAAGTCAGACGTCGGAAGTCAGAAGTCGGACGTTGCACGGTTCGAGTTTGCGCCCGTAGCTCAGCTGGATAGAGCGTTGGCCTCCGGAGCCAAAGGTCGCAGGTTCGAATCCTGCCGGGCGCACCATCCGCCTTCGCTCGAATCCTCGAATGCGAAGCGAGCGTCGGCGGAACTTCGAACTTCAAATTTCGAAGTTTGAAGTTTTGAGTTTGAAGTTTTTCGTTCCCCCCAGTGGGCCCGTAGCTCAATTGGCAGAGCAGCAGACTCTTAATCTGTTGGTTCTCGGTTCGACTCCGAGCGGGCTCACCAAATTTTCCTAAGAAATTCGGCGGAGTGGTTTTAGCGGATGGCTCAGCCGTTGGCTCGTGACGCCCACCAGGGATCGTTCCGACTGTTTTTCGCACTGCTTTTCAGTGGCTCGGCTGAGAACTCGACGTCTCAACTTCCGATGCGTTGAGTGCGGCACCGCGTGGCCGTCCACACATCTACGCGGTACCGCGCGGGCGTAACATCGGCTCGGTGCCCGATCCCTCTCCGGTCACGCTGCCACTCCGTTGTCCGCGTTGAAAGTAGGTCGCCCTCACTTTGGCGTGCGCGGCGTCACGTCGCGCAACTCGCCGGGTTCGCCGTCCTTCGGGTCACGGTCCAGACGTGCCCGCACGCGTCGCAGCGGCAGTAATGCACGTAGGCGTCCTCACTCGTGGCGGCGAGGTAGGTCGTCGTCGTGGACCCGCAATCCGGGCAGACCGGACAGACTGTGGGAGCGGTCGAGGAGTGCATCCGGCCGCGAGTTTACAGTACGCGCTTCTACTCTGACCGAGTATAAGATTTCGCCCGTGGCTGACCCCTCCCCGGTCACCTTGCCGGTCCACTGCGTACGCTGCCGGCAACCGAGAACCGACACGCCGTCGTCCGGCACTTCCGCTGTATCGAGTGCGGCACCGTGTGGACTGTCCAACGGCTCCCGAGACTCCCCGCTAATGCGCCGAACGAACCGTCGAGGTGACAACGGACGGGCGGGGGCGCAGAGTCAGTGCCCCTCCATGCCGATCCGCCCCTGTCCAGCTTGCAAGGCGGAAACACCTCGACGCCTTGACGAGTCCAGCCGTCATACGCACGTCTGGTCCTGCCTCTGCCCAGAATGCGGCCATGCGTGGTCGGTATCGAAGACGGACGACACCCACGTTCACCACATCACGCCTCTACCGTCTGACGATCCGTCCGACTAGCCTCACGCTGGCCTGACCTGCTCTGTCAGGCGCTGAAACACAAGCTGATTGCGTGCGCGAAAAACCAATCGTCATGCCCGTCACGCTGGCTGGCGAGTCGCGATCAACCGCGCGGAAGATTCACTGCCGCGAGCCGTCGATGCGGCCAGGCACGCTCGTGTGGGTTGCAGTGGAGGGCCGGTGGATGCTGGCGCGAGTCGAGCGGATCGAGTTCGCCGTCCTGCATCTCACGACAGCGACCTAACGCGCCAGCCCTTAGACAGTCGTCGCACCGACTAACGTCTGCCTCACAGGCGTCTAGTCAACCATTCCACAAAATAATCTCGCAATTTCGCCAAGGCGGGCAGGCTGTGGGCCTCGTGGGCCATCGCCGAGCGTGTATGATGCCGCAGGTTTCCATTTATCGTCGGAGGATGCTCATGCGCGCTCCCCAGCCGCTCGGCCCTGCGCTAGCTCTCACCCCTGCATCATCCGTTCCTGCATACGCCACGTCCGTACTCTTGAAGGTGAAAAACAAAACCATGCGATATTCTGTCGGCGCCGTTACATTCGTGCTTTCCCTGGGGGCATTCGCAACACCATTGCATGCTGCACCAATTACCATCGCCAGCTATGACATTCAAGCGACTCCGCAATCAGGTCATGGCAACTGGACCCACGCGTACAGCGGCACAATCACTCCGACAGGCGTCAATTTCACTAACTTTTCGTTTGCGGGAACGCTTGCGAACTATAGCGGTGGCTCAGGAACGCTTAACGATGGATCACCCGGGACCTCTCAAGACAGCACCCACCTGTTCGTCAGTCCGCAAGCGAACGACGGAACTTCAATACTTCCGGTGATCACGCTGAATTTGAGTGGCCTTTCTTCGAATCAATAGCATCTTGATTTCGGGAGGTCACTTTGCCTCCAACACAATTCCCGGGGCCATTACTGGATTTACGATCACGATTGGTGGGGTTTCGGCAGCGCTTACATCAACGGCGACAGGCCCTGCGTGTTCGTCAGGTCCTTGCGACGATCTCTTTACCCTCACAGGCACGGCACTCGACGGCGTAGTGGGCAGTACTATCACTCTGTCTAACGAGCTCGGTACTGTTAGTAACTGGTTTTCGATCGGCGAAATTACTCTTGACGGAACGGCCCAGACCTCGCTCGACCCGGTCCCCGAACCCGCCACGCTCTCGCTGCTCGGCGTTGGCCTCGCGGGCGCAGCGTGCCGACGGTTCCGCAAGCGCACGTAGGCTGCACGACATCCCGTAAGAAGTGCAGAGGCCCGCCAGCGCGCGGGCCTTTGCTTTTGGTCGTTATTCAGTTTCAAGAGTCTCGCTCCATCAGACGCGAGCCAGCATCTGGTTCATGCGGAACGCAGCCTCTTTCTGAAGTGACGGCAGGACGTGCGAGTACCGTGTTGAGCGTCAGGCTGATCTGAGAGTGCCCCAGCGTCTCCATGATCGTGCGTGGATCGACCCCTTGCGCCAGCAGGAACGTCGCGGCCGTGTGCCTCAAGTCGTGGAATCGGATGAGGATTTCATCGGCACCCTCAAGTGCTCTTGCGGGCGCCCCCGCCGCCACCCGGTATCCGGCGACGAGAAAAGAAAACGGGAGTAGGTAGTTGTTGAAAGGCCCGCCTAGAAGGCGTTGCCGTCTGGCATTTTGTCCAACTGGACCGGCAGCCACTGGCCGCCGAAGTTCGCCACAAGGATTCCCCGATGACCGGCCCCGTCGCCTTGGCTTTTCAGGAAACGCACCTCTTGTCCCATCTGCGGTGTGGTCTGAGCGTTGGCTGTAGTCCATCGGGCCGTGACCAGCAGGGAGAGCGCCCAGAGCGCGGCGAGAATGACCTTTGTGCGAACGGTCATATGAAACCTCCTACTACTTTCGCGTGAGGGCGTGCCAGACCGTGCGCGCCAAGCGGCTCTCAGCGCGCATCCGTTTCACGCTGAGACCGACCACCACCGGCACGAGGGCCACGAGCAGTGGGACTACTGCCCAATTGGGGAGCGAGACTGGCCCCAACCACAGAAGCATCGCCGCGATGACTGCTGCTCCCACGATGACGATCCGGGTGACCATCAGACCTCCAACGTTTTCCGCTCCCTTTTCCGCGCTCGCTTCTTCCGAGTCGATGTCGGCTTCTCGCCCTTCGGCATCGGCCCGACGTTGAGGACGTGCTTCAGCGAGTCCTCAAAGGTGATCATGGCAATCACACACCCACGCTAGGCGCGGCCCTTCATGTGTTTGGCGACAATGTCGCGGGCGCGTTCTAGTTCGGTCGCCTCTCGCACAAAGACGGGTACTGTGAAGGTGTCTAGAGCCGAGTGTCTCGGTGCTATCCGAGACAGCTTCTATTCCGGCTTGTTCGAGTGCGAGCTTGACGATGGTCGCGTCCCACTCTGGACCATCGTAGACCCTCAGATCGGGACCGTCTGGCTCAGTCGTCATGGGCCAAGTCTAGCGCCTTTTTCAACGAACCGAACGGCAGGTGCGGCTGGAACTTCACGGCCCTCTTTCGCCGTCTTTTTCGGTCCACCCTTTGCCGACATCCATCAGAAGCTGCAGTTGCCTGTCGTACTCGGGCTGGGTGATTGGCTTCGGCTCGAAAGGCAGCGGTTTTTCGGGAGCAGGATCATCGAGGTACCGGGGCACAAGGTGGACGTGAAGATGCGGCACCATGTTGCCGAGCAGTTGGTAGTTCATGTGACACGGCGCAAACACGCGCTCGACCATTTGCGCGGTGGCGTGAACGTCGCACCAGTACCCGGCGGCTTCTGCAGGAGTCAGACTCGTAAAGTCTGCGACGTGGCGGTCGCGGAAGATGACGATCACATGGCCGCGAGCGATGGGGTGTCGCTCAAGGTGTGCGTCGCCAACACCTCCCACATAAAACGGCGTACCGAAATACAGGTCGGTTGCTACAGAACCAGCACTCCACCACGCCTCGTTTCCGGGCGTCCCAATCCTCGGGCCATGTTCGCGTCATTGGCTTTTCCTTTGCCGAGTGTCAACAACCGTCCTCGTAGAGATGCGGGACCGTCCACCGCTTCGTTCCCTTCTTGGCAGGCTTGCGGGCCTTCGGCTTGCCCTTCGGTGGCGGTGGCGTATTCAGAAGAACACGCAGTTGCAGTCGGCTACGGCTGTGCGGCTGTCGAACTAGACTGCGCCATCTGTTTTGGTTTTTGGATGATAGCGACCGCGCCGACGACCTTCCAACAGCGGCTACCACTGCATGTGAAGCTGAAGGCTGGCTGGCGTTCGGGCGGGTGCCCATCGGCAGTCCACGACAGGAACTCACAGCCTTCGCATTTGATCGTTGTGTCGCCAGTCGACGCGTCTATCGAGAGACGAAAGATGCCGCTGCCCTGTAGCCCCGAAGTTGCGGCCAGCCATCCGACGCCGAAGAACAGCATAGCGACACAGAAGGTAGGACACTCAGGCGTCTCATCGGAGCCTCCAGCCTGCGCGGTCAGTTTGATCGTCGTGGGGGTGCTGGCAGACAGACGGGCTTAGAAGACCGCGTCAATCGCCTTCGACAGCACGCATTCACGGACCCAGTCAGTCCACATCTCGCACCCAAGACGACTCTCCCATCTGATCGTCTGGGAATTCAAGGGCGCTAAGATCAGACCTCCAGAGTTCACAGCGCATGCGTTCAAACAGGACACGCGACTTCTCTAGGTCTCGGTTGTCCGTGAGCGTAGCTCTCACTTGTTGAATGAGTTCGATCTGGCTGGCACTCAACCGACTGCGATTTGTTTCAAGCCACCTATCGACGTGCATTCCTAGAATGGCAAGCTGGAGCGCCACCGTCAAGGTTGCGAAACGCGGTCTTTCGCTCTGCGGTTGGCATGGCCAGAAGCGCGTCATAGGACGGCTGCACCGAGGGAGTGGACGCCAAAGCACCAGCAGACAAGGACAGGACTGCAATCGCTGCAAGTGCGAGGGCTTGCTTACGCATGGCTGACACTCCTCAAGGAAGAACTGCCGGCGGCTACTTCTGCCGCTCGGCTGTGAGGAGGCGAATGACCTTGAAGAGCACGTAGCCGATCAAGGCGTCCAGCCCACCACCGCTACCAGTTCCGGAACGCCAATTGGACCCATAAGCCGAGGTTACGCCTCTGCCGTTCTGGCCGTCAATCCTCTGGGTCTTGAAGACGGGCGCGCGGTGGCGCGACCTGCCGGACGGATACCCGAGTGGATCAACCTGCTGGCGACGGCTCCGACAATGGGACGAAGACGGGACCTGGCTCAAGCTGTGGCGGGCCCTGCTCGGTGAGCTCGATGCGCGCGGACTGATCCGGTGGGAGAACGCGTTCCTCGATGGCTCATTCACGTCGGCGAAAAAGGGGGCTCCGATATCGGGAAAACCAAGCGGGGAAAGGGCTCGAAGTGCATGGTGGTGGTCGACGGCGGGGGTGTTCCGTTGGGAATTCATGTCGCCTCGGCCAACCTCGCGGAGATCTCCCTCGCGCCGCCCACGCTGAAGGCGGTCCGCGTTCCTGGCCGCGGCCGCAGGTGCCGCCAGCTGATTCGCGTGATTGCCGACATGGCCTATGACAGCGACCCGTTTCGCGTCGCGCAAGCCAAGCGTGGCGTCACCGTCATCGTGCCGTACCGATCGAACAATCTCCATCGCCGATTCGAGGACCGTCGACAGCTGCGCCGCTATCGACACCGATGGATCGTGGAGCGCACGTTCGCGTGGCTCGGAGGCTTTCGCCGCTTACTCGTCCGCCATGAACGGTTCACATCCATGTATCTGGCGTTCCTGTACTTTGCTTCCGCGCTCATCGCGCTACGCCGGTTTTGAAACCGCTTCTAGGAAATTTCGAGGCGCGAGTGCGCGCACGGCGCGTCCTGCCGCCCAAAGACGGCGACTGATCCCGTTCTTGAGCCCGTCACGGCGTGCTGACCGAGGAACCGACCGATATCATCGGTTCGATGGATTGCCCATTCTGCAAGATCCTTGAGGGCGCACTGCCTTCATGGCGAGTGGGTGTAGCCGCGGCTTTGTTTTGCATACCTGCTGCCTTGGCCCGCATCCACCGCAGTTCCGCCAGGGACTACCAGAGCCAGCCCTCAATCGGCAAACGGCTTGAGAAGAATCTTCGGATTTGGGTGACGCGCCAGTGCACGCGTGTCCACGCAGAAGCATCGATTGGCGGAGACTGTGACGATGTGCGTCGCGCTCGCTCGGCCCGAGAGCACAGCCTTAAAGACGCGAAGCTAACATGCGCATCAATGGTCGGCCCGAAGGAGCGATGTCCAGTTCGTAACAATCGTAATGGGCGTTTGTGCGGGCTCGGTCGTAACCACTACGTTGATCAAGAAACGTTGACCGTCTGGCGCTACGTCGTAGACCGACCCGGTGCCGTAGCCTTGATAGTTTTCCGTTCGGAAGCTTGCCTCGAAGAGGCGAGCCACGGTTCCCGCCTGAAACACCGAACCCTGCCCGTTTACGGCGGTGGCCATCAGAGTGCCGCGCTTGAGATAAAAGATCTCCCTGCCGTCCCGTCGCCATCGCGGACCCGTACCCCCTTCTGTAGAAATCAGGGACCTACCACCCGGCCCTGGAAAGGGGACAACGTACACTTCCTCGCGACCCGATTCGTCGGACGTGAAGGCCACCCATCGTCCATCCGGGGAAAATCGTCCGTCCGCTTCGTTGGCTGAAGTCTGCAAAAACGGTCGCGGCGTCGGATCCCCTGACATCGGCAACGTCCAGATATCGTTGCCAGTGTCAGATCGACTTCGACCCGTGTGATACAAGAGAAACTTAAGGTCCGCTGACCAACCGCCGACGTATCTGTTATTTCCCACTTGCTTGCCTAGCTCTTCTTCAGCGCCTCCACCGTGCGTGGGCTTCCGATAAAGATCGAGCAGCCCCGTTCGTCTCGCGCTGAACGCGATGCGATCGCCGTTTGCCGACCAACTGGAGTTCCAGCCGTCTCCGGCGGTGAATGAAACGCGGGTTCGCGCTCCACGCGCGAAGTCGTAGAGCCAAATGTCACGGGTATGCCTCGAGGAATCGTAAATGCTCAAAGCTACACGTTCACCGTCCGGAGAGAGCTCGAGCCCGGTTTGATCGGAAGGCTGCCCGACCGTTTCGAGCACCCTCCCCGCACGATCGACCCACGCCAACTGCGTGGGTAGGTGGGAGATGGCCCAATAGGACAAGACGCCTTTGTCGGCCGCAGAAAAGCTTGCACTTGCCGTGTTCCGCGTGTTCGAGATGTTCTGTGCCACGACCGCCGGATCGCCGGAGGTCTTGAGGCGACTGGGATCGAAGGGCTGCGCCAGGAGCGTATCCTGGCGGACGAACAAGAGGTAGCCCTCCGCGAAGATGGCCCCCGTGTCCGATTGAACCACCGGGACCTTCATCTCCCGATCGAGCGACCCGACATATACCGTCGTGTCGGTGGACGTCGCCGTCGCGGCGTAAAGAAAATGACGCCCATCTGGTAAGAACCACGGGTGACGGTGCGCCGTCTCCTGCCGCTTCGCGTCCAGTTTCGTCAGTGGCGTCGGCATTCCGCCGTTCGCCTCCACCCGGAACAGTGGGCCACTGCCGCCCGAGAACACGATGACACTCTCGCGGTTCCAAGTGCCGCCGCCAAGCCCAGACGCCTCACACACCACCTGTGGCGGGCCACCGGTCACGTCGATCCTCTTCAACATGCCATCCGCCAGAAACCCGATGAATCGGCTGTCTGGTGCCCAGAACGGACTATCGGCACCATCAGTTCCCGGCAGCTCCTGAAAGCTATCTGTATCGAACGCTCGAATGACCAGTCTGACCGGCCCTCCAGTCCGAGGAGCTACAGGAAGGACGACGCGACGTCCGTCTGGCGATACGGCTCCGACGTTGACGCGACCCGCGAACACCGAAACGTCGGTCGGAGGAGCCACTGAAAACCGAATGCTTGGAACGTCGACACCCGGCTCGAACACATGGATCCCCGCCAGCGCACCGGCGACTGATACTGCCGCCGCCAGGCCAGCCGCCCACGCAAGGCGCTCCCGTCGCGTGACCGAGCGGCCGATCGAAGCTTGACCTGAAAGCAGCCCGGCGTTCCGCTCCGCGAGCAGAAACTCAGCCACCGAGACATCGGCGACGCGTTTCCGCGGATCCTTCGCGAGACATCCCTCCAGCAATGTGCGCACGACCGGGGGCACTGCTGATGGTAGGGCGAGCCAGTCTGGTTCCTTGGTCAGCACCAGCGCCAGCGTTTCCTGAACATTGTCGCTCGCGAAGGCGCGCCGCCCGGTCAGCATTTCATACAGCACGCAGCCGAACGCCCAGATGTCGCTGCGCTTGTCGACAGGCCTACCGCGCGCCTGCTCGGGACTCATGTATGCGGCGGTGCCGAGGATCATCCCGCCTCGGTCATCGCTGGAGACGTGATGGTCGGCGATTGCGATACGCCCGCCGTCGCGCTCGACGCGCCGGCTGGGTCCATCGCCTTGGCGAGGCCAAAATCGAGCACCTTCACCGTGCCATCCGCGCGGACTTTCACATTCGCCGGTTTCAGATCGCGATGAATGGTCCCTTGCTCGTGGGCGGCTTCGAGCGCCTCGGCGATCTGCCTGGCGATAGGCAAGGCTTCATCGATCGGGATCGGCCCCTGCGCAATGCGCTGGGACAGGTCTTCTCCCTCAACCAGCTCCATGACGAGCGCGGAGACGCCACCGCCTTCTTCGAGCCCGTAGATGGCGGCGATGTTCGGGTGGTTCAGCGATGCGAGCACTTCCGCTTCGCGCTGAAACCGTCGGAGGCGATCGGGGTCAGCGGCGAGCGAGGGCGGCAGAATCTTGATGGCGACCTGGCGTTTGAGCTTCGTATCCGTCGCGCGGTAGACCTCGCCCATGCCGCCGGCGCCAATTGCGGAGACCACTTCATAGGGACCGAGACGGGTGCCGGGAGTGAGGGACAACGTTGTGAGTATATGGGCGAGAGCGGAGGACGAAGCGATAAGTCCCCATTGACGCCGCTGTGAATATCTAACCCGCCACGACGGCCAGCTTAGCTACCGGGTCCCGCGCTTCAGCCGCTTGCCTTTTTCAAAGGCCGCAACCGTGCCCATCGACGGTGACGCGGCACCCACCCAGGCGTCGAGCCGAGCTGCCGCCTCGCGTTGCATCGCTTCATCCACGATGGCATAGCGTCTGTAGATCGACTCTGTCTTGTGGCCGACGATTGACATGGCGACCGAGCGCGGCACGCCCGCCCGCTCGAAGGTCCGGACGGCTGAACGTCGCATGTCGTGAACCAGGGCATCCGGACAGCCGGCGACCTGGCAGGCATTCTGCCACGCGGTGCGGAAGTAGCGGATCCGCTCGCCGTTCCGATGGAACACGAACGGGCAGATCGTGCCAGCAACCTTCAGCCGTTCGTGTTCGGCGAGCTGGGCCGTCAGGATCGTCTCAATGCCGGTCGTGAACGGGAACGACCGCGCCTCGCCGTTCTTGGTCGTGTGCGCCTCCAGCCGGACACAGCGTCCGGCCCAATCGACATGGCGCCATTCGAGCGGCAGGACGTCGCTGGCCGTCCGCCATCCCGTGGCGAAGGCGAAGCGGACAACTAGGGCGCAAGGGCTTTAGCCGTCTGTATTGCTCGCTACAGACGGCGCAAATTCGACCTGCACCGACTCAAGGAAGCCTCGTCGCGTATTGCGCTCTTTCAGCATCGGAAAGTGGGGGTGATTGACCAGACGGCCCGCCTGCACAGCCAGATTGAACGCCCGACGCAGGGCGGCGAGTTCGCAGTTGATCTCGGCGATGACGCCCCGGCGTCCTGCCGTTCGACAGTGAAGGCCCGCATGGGGCCGTGGTGATAGACGACATGCGCCGCCGCTCGCCGAAGAACGGCAGCAGGTGCAGCCGAATTTTGCCCTGCAAATCCTTCAGGGACTTCTGCCCGTTCGTCTTGTAATCGGCGATCACGTCGTCGGTCGCGTCCTTTACCGTCAATGAGCCGATCGCGGCCTCAGGCAGGATCCCCGCGTCCTTCGCGGTGAGCCGTTTGCGGAGGAGCTTTTCGGCATCCTCGCGGTCGGTGCTGTGCGTCGATTCCAGCCTGCGCCGGCGTTCTTAGCAAAGGGCTTTGAGGTTGCCGCGTCGAAGGGCCAGTTCTTCCTGTCACGGATTGATGGCCGCTTCCGCACGGAGGAAGTCGACCAGAGAGCGCCCTGACGACTGGGCGCCATCGTTCTGTCCGCCGCAGACGAGCCGTCATCGTGGAGCCATCGACGTCGTCAACGTGAACGATTGCGTCGTCGGCGAACCGGAGACCATCGCGACGAATGCGATGACCTCGTTCCGCCTGTCAGCGGGACAGACACCGGGTTTCCCAGGCGCTCAACAAGCACCTGCTTGCCAGCATAAACCGCAACGACAAGAGGAGGGCCAGATCCTCCGCCGATGGGGAGCGCTTCCACGATACGCCGTCGGTGGGCACGATGCGGACCTTTCGGCACACATAGTCGCCAGGCCCACCCACGGCTCCCAGATGTTGTTCCAGCACAGTGAGTCATCCGAGCGCACGGTCACCGCCGTGGAGCCGCCTGCCGGAATCCGCTCGATGCGATACAGACGAAAATCCTGTGACGTCCCACGATAGTAGTCAACATGGTCTTCGTAGCCTTCGGCGATAGCCCAGACCAAGGCACCGGCGTCCGGGGCTGGTAAGCCCGTCAAACTTTAACGTCCCGAACTGTCAGTCGTCGCAATTGGCGAAGGGGGAGGTCGAGAGAAAACAACGGTGGCACCGGGAAGCGGTGCTGAGGTGGTGCGGTCAGTCACTTGCCCGGTGAGTTCCCCGTTTCCCGGTAACGGAGGACTAGGGGCCGGTAACGGAGGACTAGGGGCCGGTAACGGAGGGCACTAGGGGGAGGGACGGAAAGATGGTTCCGTCGGCGTGCCGCCGCAGGCCGATGCAAACATCAGAAGCAGGACGACGGACCACGCGCGCGTTGTGGACACTGACGACCTCCCCGAAATGACCTCTGGCTTCGAAGAGTCTGTCGCCAGCGCGCTCAGGTTAACACCTTTCGAGCCCAATGGCGAAAGACGAAACCGGGAGAAATAAACTCCCAGAACTTCGAGGCGGTAGGACCAACAAGCACCCGAGGCAGGCTTGAGGGGGTTCCGACGGCCGTTTGAGGTTCGTGTGCAGAGGCGTAGACTCTTCGCGTTCGACTGTGATCGGAGAGGGCGCCGACGCCAGTAGGCGTACAGGAGACTTCAAATGGCAAAGACGGGCAAACCAAACATTCTCTTCATCATGGCGGACGACATCGGTTGGTTCAATCTGAGCTGCTACAACCACGGCGTCATGGGCTATCGCACGCCGAACATGGATCGCATCGCCCGCGAGGGCGCGATGTTCACGGATTTTTATGGCCAGCAAAGCTGCACCGCTGGCCGTGCGGCGTTCCTCACGGGCCAGCAGCCGATCCGCACGGGCCTGACCAAGGTCGGCATGCCCGGCGCCACCCTGGGGATCAAGGCCGAAGACGTGACCATCGCCCAGGTGCTCAAGGGCTTAGGTTACGCGACCGGCCAGTTCGGCAAGAACCATCTCGGCGATCGCAACGAGCACCTGCCGACGGTGCATGGCTTCGATGAGTTCTTCGGGAACCTCTATCACCTCAACGCCGAGGAAGAGCCCGAGTATGTCGACTACCCCAAGGACCCCAAGTTCAAGGCCAGATTCGGACCCCGCGGCGTCCTCAAGTGCAAGGCGACGGACAAGGACGATGCGACCGTCGATCCGGTGTTCGGGAAGGTTGGAAAGCAGACCATCGAGAACACCGGCCCACTGACCAGAAAGCGGATGGAGACGGTGGACGAGGAGTTCCTGGCCTCCGCCCTCGACTTCATGGAGCGCAAGACGAAAGAGAACGTGCCGTGGCTCTGCTACTTCAACCCCACGCGCATGCACGTGTTCACGCATCTGAAGCCGTCGTCGGTGGGCAAGACCGGGCACGGCCTGTACCCGGACGGGATGGTCGAACTCGACGGCTACGTCGGTGATCTGCTGAAGAAGGTCGACGATCTCGGCGTGGCCGGACAATACGATCGTCGTCTTCACCACGGACAACGGCGCGGAAGAATGCATCTGGCCGGACGGCGGCGCGACGCCGTTCCGCGGCGAAAAGGACACGAACTGGGAGGGCGGCTGGCGCGTCCCCTGCGTGATGCGGTGGCCTGGCGTCATCAAGCCCGGCGAGGTGATCAACGAGATCGGGTCCCTCACGGACTTCCTGCCGACCTTCGCGGCCGCAGCCGGGGATCCGGACATCGTCGCCAAGCTCAAGAAGGGACACGATATCGGCGGGACGACGTTCAAGGTGCACATCGATGGCTACAACCTGCTGCCGTTCCTGTCCGGCAAGGAGCCCTGCCCGCGCGACGGCTTCATCTACTGGAGCGACGATGGCGACCTGATGGCGTTGCGCGTGCAGCAGTACAAGATCGTGTTCGCCGAGCAGCTCGCCACGGGACTCCAGGTCTGGCGCGAGCCGCTGAAGCAGATGCGCATCCCCAAGATGTTCGATCTGCGATCGGATCCGTTCGAGGCGGGCGAGGACAGCATCAGATACAACGACTGGTTCGTCGAGCACGTCCCGTTCCAGTACGCCGCGCAGGCGGTCGTGCACCAGTGGCTCGAGAGCTTCAAAGAGTTCCCACCGCGACAAAAGGCGGCGAGCTTCACCGTCGATCAGATCGTCGAGAAGCTGATGCCGAAATCGTAGGGCCGCGTCATGGGGTTCCGACGTGCAGAGACCAACCTCAAGCGTCGGAATCCTGTCCTGCAGCTCTGGGCGGCGCTGGGATAAGCTCGCCGTTGGGCCCGTCCCACTGCGGCTCTCGAGCCTCTCTCGATAACGTTAGTTCTTTTAGGACCGACGCCTACGCCCTGCGCGGCACTCCGTCGTTGAACAGCAGCTCCGGCCAACTCGGCGACGTGTACTCGGTGGGCCCCCGCCCAGCGAGCAATTGCGGGCATCTCCGTTCATCAGCACGTGCCAGTCCAGTCTGAGTCCAGGTGAAAGTGCCTCCGGGTTGATTGAGCGAACAGCCTCCAGCCTGGCCAACGCAAGTCGCCGATCTGCCGCAGCCTTCTGATCGCCTCGCGCAATCCAGATGGTCTTCTGTCCGTCGATGTTCCTGATTGTCGGGGATGCCGCGTTGTTTTTCCAGGTGACAACGACACCTACCGCTCGAATCGATCCGTGTCAGGCGCTTTTCGCGGTCAGCAACCACGCCGCCGTAACCTTGCTCGGTAGACGCTGCGTCGCGTCCTGAGCCCGCGTCGTCAGCGTCGGCAAAATCATCATGGAAAGGCGCTACCGCCAGGAGGACGCGACGGCGATGCTGACGAAGGCAGGGCTCTGCGGAGAAATATTGCGGTTTCCTTCTGCCTGGAGAGGACAATCCACGCCTACACCTGTGGCTACGCCTCCATGCATGCGTCGCGTAATATTGCACGGCTGCTTCTTCCCGAAGTGTCCGTGTTTGGTGTTCGTTGCCCGGTGTGATTTACTGAAGGCGCTGAAAGCGATTGCCGGCTTTGAAGCAGTGGGCTGGGTCAGACCGCGCCGTCGCTCAGCGGCAGCTTTCCAAAGTCGTTTGACGGTGCCGGTGCGCTTGTGGTCGCGCCAACACTTGCGCCCACGCATTGAGACGGGCACCGGCTTCACGCTGCATCGCTTCGTCGACCATGGCCAAAGTTTCGGGCAGGCGGTTGCCCAAGTGACAGACGATCCTTATCGTCGTGGCGATTCCGCTGAGCGGTATAGCCGCTTTGCCGTGAGAGGCAGCGGCGCAAAAGCCTATAAGAACCGGCTGGGTCTATGTTGACTACCGCGATCGAGAAGGACCCCGGACGATTCGTGGAATACGGCCGCCTTGGTTGTTGAAGCGGAAGGGCTGAGTTTCGAGGATGAGGGATCGGTCGTGGACTGATCTCGTTCAAGCAGCTTTGAGGGCTCAGTTTTAAAATTTGCAAAGGAAACCCAAAACATGACGTAAGTGTTGGTGGGCTCATAGAGGTGCGACAGAGAGGCGGTAGAAGGGACCAAGGAAGTCAACATTGAACGGGTGGAAGTCATCGGCTTTCCACCGTTAGGATTAATCAACGCTACATTCTCTTCTTGAAGGAATTCAAGGTATGCCGGCGAAGCGTTTTATAGACCCGGGAAGGCCCGACGGTCGCCTCTCCAGAGTAGTCGACGGTTTGGCTTGAGACCGACGGCCAACGCGCTCTCGCAGCGGAGCTTCGCTCAAAGAATAGCAATGGGCTGCGGCAGTGGCTGACTGGCAAGCGAGGTGCCAGATGAGACGTTCTCTGTCTGGGCGTGCCGGATGAGCCGACGTGCCGCGAAGCTGGCGATCCCTGCCGACGCGGCCGCCGAGTGGCATGACCTCACTGCTCTAATACCCAACTGGTCGAGGAAGACCTCCATAGTTGCTGGAACGATGAGCCTTCCTGCCGACGGGCATCTAGACACCTCGATTGACAGCCCTTGTTATCCCCTCTTACGCTAGCCTCATTAACCTGCAGCTTCCGCCTGAACTCGAAGCCACAGTGATCTGCCTGGCCGCCGAGACCGGGCGCACAGTCGATCGAGTTGCTCTGGACCTTCTGGTCAGCTCCGTCGATCACGACGAGTGGTTTCGCAGGGAGGCGGAGAGGGTCGCGTCGGCCGCCCGTGAAGGCCGCTTGATCATTAGGAAGTGGTTGCCACTGCCAGATATGGCCAGCGGAAGGGCGAACGATGTAAGTCAGTGCCGTCATCGAGCACGACGAACACGGATATTTCGCCGATCGCCCGGAATCGCGTCGCCATACGCAGGGCGCGACGTTGGACGAGACGCTCGCGCGCCTTCGCGAGGAGCTGATCTCTACATCAAGCGTAATGCCGAGGAGCGCGGTTCATTTCAACACGCCGACGTCCTGACGACGACGATCAGCATCGGTGTCGCCTAAACGTCCGCGGCTGACAGCAACGGAAGCCGAGA
>CAVTYZ010000020.1:0-85358 GCA_963739035.1 uncultured Acidobacteriota bacterium
GCTCCGGCCCCGCAGGGCTAGCGTCCCGATCGCTGGCCTTCGGTTGCCTCCGTCGCATTTTCTGCAAGTGCTCATTGTGGTCCTGCGGCGCCCAGAGCAGACGCTCGATCTGTCCTTCCGTCCAGCGCAGTGGCCGCGGGTTCGCTGGCGGCATCGGGAAGTCCGGCTCCCTGATCGCGCGGCGCAGAGCCGACGGCGTCGTGCGCAGGATCGCGGCGACCTTGTCGACGCCAAGCGCCGGCTTCTCTCCTTCAAGCGGCGTCACGCGATAGCGCTCACCATGCGGCGGCGCGAACTTCCACCACGGCGGGCGGCTGCGTCCGCGCTTGCCTTTCGTCAGCTCCTCCAGCGGCGACTTGAAGCTGCGGTGGTACTCGCCTGAGTCCTGCGCGAGGAACCAGGCGACGACGCAGCCGCTGACCCGGATCTGCCGGTCCAGCATCGGGAGCGGCGGGAACGGGATGAACTCCGGGAACTTCCGCCACAGGCGCATTTCGCGGCTCGTCAGCCGGAAGATCGCGATGAGGTCCTCCTCAAGACACACGGCTGGAATCTCGTCGACGGACTTCACGATGCGGCCGTTCACCGGTTCCACCATCGCGTCCTGAAGCGCGCCGCGTAAGGGTGCTCCTGCTGCGCCTGACCATGCGGCGGGCAGTGGAATGGGCAATGGCAGCAGCGCGGCAGTTCCCATTCGAGCAGCGTCTTCCGGTAGCGCTCATCGTCATCCAGCGCGATGAATTTCAGCACCTCCACTTTCGCGAAGGTGAAGCCGCGCGGATCGATCTGGCTGCGGCCGACATAGCGCTTCCTGCCGCGCGGCGAGTAGCCGTGATACGGCAGGTGGCGGATCGGGAAGCTGCCCTCCTGCACAAGCTGCCAGGCGCGCGACTCCGGGATGCCGGTAGCGGCGAGCATCTCGCTCCACAGCACGACAAGCGGCAGGTCGTCTGCGCGCGAGCGTGACCTTCTTCCAACGCTGGGACATGGGCCGCAACGATAGTCATTGGCGGCAATACGGCGCAAACAGGGATACTCCTGCCCCATGCGCATCACACGCGAGGAGTTGTACAAGGAAATCTGGAGCGAGCCGGCGACGAAGCTCGCGCAGCGCTACGACGTGTCGTCGAGCTATCTCGCGCGCGTCTGCGAGGGGTTGAACGTCCCGCACCCGCCGCGCGGCTACTGGGCGCGGAAGGCCGCCGGCGAGAAGATGCCGGTGCCGCCGCTGCCCCCGCCGGTCCCGGCGATCCGCTGTCCTGGGAGAAGGGCGTTGCCGTCATGGAGCGGCTGCCGCCGCTCGAACTGCCGTCGCCGGAAACGAAGTCGAAGGGCAAGGCCGCACCGCCGAAGCGCCCTGCTCATCACCCGCTGGTGACGGCGTGGCGCGGTTTTCTCGAGGAAGCGGCGGCCACGGAAGGCGGCTACATGGCGCCGCGCAAGAAGAACGTCCTCGACGCCTTCGTCACGAAGCCGATGATCCGCGGCGCGGCGGAAGCGCTCGACGCGATCCTCATCGAGCTCGAGATGCGCGGCCACCGGGTGCAGCTTTCGCCCGACTACTACAGACACCGCCCGCCGGTCGATGTCGCGCAGCGTCCGATCAAGGATCAGTACTACCGACGTCCGAATGAATGGGCTCCGAACCGGCCGACGATCGCGTACGTGCAGAACGCGGAGATCGGCCTGACCCTGTTCGAGCTGACCGAGAATGTGCGCGTACGGCGTACGGGCATGGACCGCTATGTCCGCATCAGCGATCTGCCGCCGACACGCCGCTATGCGCCGCAGGCGCCCGGCGAGGCGGACGAAACCCGCGACATGCCGACGGGACGATTCGTCCTCAGAGCGTATTCACCACGGCATGACGCCCGTGGCAGCACGAATGGACAGAGAGCCAGAAGGGCGAATTCGTCACGATGGCGTCGGCGATTGCGGACGCGCTCGAAGAAGCCGTGCCGGTCCATCGTGAAACAGGTCGAGGACGCCGAGCAGCGCCGGCGCGAGCAGGAGGCGCGAGACAGATCGAACGCCGCCGTCGTCAGGCGCGCGAACGGGCCGAGGCGCGGCAGCGGGCAAGGCAGGCGGCGAAGGAAGAACTGCGCTCGATCGTCAAGGCATGGAATGACGCCTTCGCGCTCGAGGCGTTCTTCACCGAACTCTCCCGCCGTGCGTCGGCGCTCGACGGAGACGAACGCGCGAACCTTGAGGCGCGCATTCAGACGGCGCGCGAGCTGGCAGGAGGCCAGGATGCGGTGGACCGCTTCCTGAAATGGAAGCTGCCTCCCAGCGGCGAGGCGGAAGACGAAGACGTTGTCGCCGATGAAGCGGGCGACGATCCCGACGACGAAGACGACTCACCTTAGCCAGCCTAGACTAGTGCTGCCCCATCGGCGGGCGACAGCGTAGATAACTGAAAGAAGACGGGTGGGGCCGACCTAAACGCCTGGTCGCGTCAGAGTGGTGGATAGCGCTGCACCTGTTTTGTACTGGACCAGAGCTTTCGAGCGAATAAGGGAGACTATGGCTATTTCGGGTTCTGCGCCGCAGGCGCTTCCTCCACAAGCAGTTGTGATGCAGATGGCCTTGGGCGGCTGGGTCGCCAGAGCGATCTCGGAGATCTCCAAGCTGAATATCCCCGACACGCTCCACGTGAACGGCCCAATGACGGCGGGGCAACTGGCCGCCGGGCTCGATGTGAACATAGGCGCACTGGAGCGGGTGATGCGGGCTTGCGCCAGCATCGGGCTATTCGCCGAAGATGCAGAGGGCCGATTCGGGCCGACGCCGCTGTCGGAAGTCTTAACTGCGTCGGCGCCGGGTTTAGTGAAGATGGTGGCGCAGGAAGCTGGTGGCACGTGGCTGCGGATTCTGGGTGAACTCTCTGAGAGCATTCG
This sequence comes from uncultured Acidobacteriota bacterium, assembly GCA_963739035.1. GTDB lineage: Bacteria > Acidobacteriota > Vicinamibacteria > Vicinamibacterales > SCN-69-37 > CAVTYZ01. The sequence goes on from CAVTYZ010000020.1 coordinate 2,898, forward strand.
CACCGGCGAGCCGCAGTCTCACCGTGTCTTCGGCATGGGATGGTGGGACTGGCTGAACGCAAACCCGAAAGAGTTGGCAAATTTCGGTGAGGCGATGAAGGCAAACAGCCAGAACTCGATGCGCGGCGTGCTGGAAAAGTGCGATTTGGGCGGCGTAAGCCAGCTCGCTGATCTCGGAGGCGGCTTCGGACACCTGGTCATCGCACTCTTGCAAAAATACCCGCGTCTCAACGGAATTCTTGTCGATCTGCCGGAGCTAATCCCGATAGCCAAGGAGAAAAACCCTGCCCCTGATGCGGTGGCGGGTCGACTCGAGTATGTCGGCCAGAATATTTTCGAGCACGTCCCACCCGCCGACACCTACATCATGAAACATATCATCCACGACTGGGACGATGAGCATTGCCTCCGGCTGTTGCGGAATTGTCACCGAAGCATGCAGGGTGCTGGGCGCCTTATCTGCGTCGATTCGGTGCTGCCACCGATGGGCGATCCTTCGGGGACGTCGGCAAAGTTTCTTGACTTGCTGATGATGGTCGGGATTCGCGGCAAAGAGCGAACACTACGGCAATGGGAGGAACTGTACTCCGAGACGGGGTTCCGCGTGACCGGAGTGATTCCGCTGCAGGATAACTTCGGGACGAGCATCGTTGAAGGGGCAAAGGCGTAGTCAGGTCGGCTCGGCATCGTGCCGCTCTTGCTGGATGCGAGGGTCGTCCGGTTCTGGCTCCTGGATTCGTGGTCACGTGTGCACACGTCCCGAGGGCACTGGCGTCTATGGCTACGTGTACGACGCCTGCTCCGAAGGTGGCTCCGGTGTGAATCGCTTCGCCGAAATCTCGCTGAGCGAGCGTTAGGGCGCGGGCGCTACCGAAAACGGAGATACGCGGCGCCCAGGCGCTCGAATGCCGCTCGATCGGCCGCCACGATGTCGGCTGGGATCGATTCGGCCGTCGCCACGAGCCACGCGTCGTTTTCCCCCATCCGTCTGTGGGATCGGCGCTGCAGCAGGGCACATCGGCGCGCCTGCGCGAGGTACAAACCAAGAATGGAGAATCGCTGCAACGCGGAGAAGGCCCGATCCTCGTCGGCAGCCCCTTCGAGAATTTCCTCGACGGTGACGATCGAGACGACGAGCGGACGGCCGCGAAGCGAGGGCAGAAACCGTCGTGCCGGGCCGTGTTCTCGCCGGGTCGTCTCCCGCTCAAGCGCGATCAGGAAGGACGCGTCCAGCAGGACGGGACGGTTCACGGGATCTTCTGGGCTAGACCGAGCCCTCGGCCCTCGGACGCGTTGACCAGCTCCGTCAGGTCATCGCCGGTCTCAATCGGGCCTGCTCGATCGATCAGCGCGCGAATGACTTCGGACTTCGGCACTTTTCGTCGCCGGGCCCAACGCGCCAACCGTGCCGCGCGCGCCTTGTCCAGCTTCACCGTGAGTGTCGGCATGGTAATACCACGATATTACCAGCCACGTGTCCGGCGTCAATGGACGAGCAGCCCACGGCCAATCGGACAGGGCCGTCCGAGGAGGCTTCCCAAGCCGAGTGACTGCGATTCTCGCCGTACCCAATTGTTTTGTTACCAGCACGGCGGCATGCGAGTCTCCGAAGAGCACGATGCGGCGAAGCAATCCGCGCGCGGCATAGGTGCACGGCGGAAAATCGACCGCCCAGAACCCTCCATGGCAGCCGTCGTCGTAGACGGGAGGGTCGTCGGTGCTCGCCTCCGTATGGGCGAGCTGCGCGGGTGTTCGCATCTCGGCGCGAGCCGACTGCAGCACGAGCAAGCCGGCAAGTGCAGCGGTGACAGAAAGGGCGACCGCGCCGACGACGAATTCCGTTCCCCCGCGCAAGTCCATTACGATGGAGCACTTGCGAAGGAGAGCCCAAATATGGCCCCGCTAGTGCGTCCGATCGACCGCTCGTGGCGTTGACTTCCACGCACCCGCCCGACTGTGAATACCTCGTTGTCGGATCCGGCGCCGGCGGCGGGACGGTAGCCGCCCGCCTGGCGGAAGCGGGGCGGCGGGTCATCCTCCTCGAGGCTGGCGGTGATGCGCGCGCACTCTCGGGCGGCGGTCCCGTCGAGCCCCACGTCAATCGCCTCCCCCACGACTACGACGTTCCCGGCTTCCACGCGTTTGCGTCAGAAAACGACGCGATGTCCTGGGCGTTCTTCGTCCGTCACTACCGCGACGAGGAGCGGCAGCGGCGCGACCCGAAGTTCGTCGAACACTCTGGCGGGTCGCGCGTGGACGGCATCTACTACCCGCGCGCCGGCACCCTCGGCGGATGCACCGCGCACAACGCCATGATCCTCGTGTATCCGCACAACGCCGACTGGAATCACATCGCTGAACTCACAGGCGACAAGAGCTGGTCGGCTGACAAGATGCGGGGATACTTCGAGCGGCTCGAGAACTGCCGGCACCGTCCCGTGCACCGGTGGTTGTCGAAGCTCGGGTTCAATCCGACGCGGCACGGCTGGAACGGATGGTTGCCGACCGAAAAGGCGATCCCGATGGAAGCGATGCGCGACCACATGCTGGCTCGTGTCATCCACGACTGCGCGCGCGCAGCGTTCCTCAAGGACCGCAATCGCATCGACCGTCTTCGCTGGTTCCTGAAAGGGTGGCTCGATCCGAACGACTGGCGGCTAGTCAGAGAGAACGCCGCGGGCGTGCGGTATCTGCCGCTCACGACTGATGGCCACGCCCGTACAGGGACGCGCGAGCGCGTGCTCGATGTGGCGCGACGCCATCCCGATCGGCTCAGGATCGTGACACACGCGCTCGCGACAAAAGTCCTCTTCGACGCCCATCGTCGTGCGATCGGCGTCGAGTTCCTGGAGGGCGAGCGCCTCTACCGGGCGCATACGCCGCCAAGCGGCAGGCGCGGTGAGCCGCGCGCGCTCTACGCATCACGTGAGGTCATTCTTTCCGGCGGCGCGTTCAACTCGCCGCAGCTTCTCATGCTCTCCGGCGTCGGTCCGGCCGACGCATTGCGCGCCCACGGCATCGAGCCGGTCGTGCCCCTGCCCGGCGTCGGCTCGAATCTGCAGGATCGCTACGAAGTCGGCGTGGTCAATCGGATGAACGCGAAAACCTGGGGTGTCTACGAAGGCGCGACCTTCGACGCGGCCGATCCGCAGCTGGCCGAATGGTCCGCCACGCGCCGAGGCGTGTACGGCTCGAACGGTGCGGTCCTGACGTTGTTCAGACGATCGTCGCCAGACCTTCCCCGTCCGGACTTGTTCTGCATGGCCATGCTCGCCCACTTCCGTGGCTACTACCCGGGCTATGCCGGAGACCTTGCGAAGGACCTGAACGCGCTCACCTGGGTCGTGCTCAAGGCCCACACGAAGAATCGCGGCCGAGTCACGTTGCGCTCAGCCGACGCGCTCGACATGCCGGCGATCGACTTCGACTACTTCAGCGATGGCGACGCGGCCGACCTGAACGCGGTCGTCGAGGGGATTCGATTCGTTCGGCGTGTGACGCACGGTCTGCGGGCGCGCGGGCTGGTGGCCCACGAAGAGCTGCCCGGCGACGCGGTCGTCGAGGACGATGACCTCGCGGCGTTTGTCCGGGATACTGCATGGGGGCACCATGCCTGCGGCACGTGCCCCATCGGACCGCGCGAGGCCGCCGGCGTGTTGACGAGTGACTTCCGCGTCCATGGAACTGAGGGGCTGCGCGTGGTCGACGCGTCGGTCTTTCCGCGCATCCCCGGCTTCTTCATCGCGAGCGCGGTGTACATGATTGGAGAGAAGGCGGCGGACGTGATCCTGGCCTCGGAAGCCACGCACTGAAATCCTTTGACAGTCAGCGGCGGTCGGGGCGAGTCTCTAACGAGCCGTGCCAACGCCAGCTTTCGATTCGAACGCCAGTCGATCGCAGCCGCGAGCCAACACGGGGTCGCTCCTTCGCAACACCGTGGCCAACCTGCTCACACGGGTGATCCACGCCGAGAGTCGCATCGACCCGTTCTGGCGCCCATTGTTCGAAGCCACCCTCCGCGATCCGGTCGCCCGTCTCGTCACGGCGCTCATCAACCGCAAGCGCCCAAACGAAGGACTGAAGATCGCCGAGGAACGAAAGCTCCCGGGCGAGGACGCCTTCGTCGACTCGATCATCGCGAGCTTTGAGCAGCAGATGCGCGGGCTCTGGAAGCCTGGAGGATTCGAGCGGGGCGGGAACACGAAAACCCAGGGCGTCGTGCGCGGAGAGTTCATCGTTCACGACGGCCTGCCCGCTCACTTCCGACACGGCATCTACAAAGAGCCCCGCATGTACAAGGCGTGGGTACGCTTTGCGGGTCCGGGCCCCTACGTGACACCTGACATTGAGGACGTCGGCTTCATGAGCATCAGCGCAAAGCTGATGGGGGTGCCTGGTCCGAAGCTGATGGACCAGGAAAAGTTCACGCAGGACATGTTCGGCGTCTCAACGCCGACCTTTGTGACGCCTGACGTCAATGCGAACGCCCAGTTGCAGGTCGAGAGCGTGAAGGACGCGCCAATCTATTACTTCCTGAACTTCCATCGCTCGCACATCCTCGACATGATCATGCAGGCGCTCTGGATCAAGACCCGGAGCAGCCCGTTCGAAGCGCCGTACTTCAGCTGCGTGCCGTACCTCCTGGGCGAAGGACAGGCCATGCAGTACTCGTTCTGGCCGAAGTCGACGAAGCGGACTCCGATACCGCGGCTGCCGTTTCGTCCGCCGGACGACTATCTGAGAAACGCAATGGTCGCGTCGCTCAACGCAGGCGATGTGGAATTCGACGTGCGGCTTCAGCTCCAGACCGATCCACACCTCATGCCGATCGAGAATAACGCGGTGCTCTGGCCCGAGAGCCTCTCACCCCGGGTCTCGGTGGCGACGCTGCGCCTGCCGCGGCAAACCTTCAACTCTCCCGAGCAGATCGTGTTCGCCAGGCGCCTGTCCTACAACCCGTGGCACTCGATTCCCGAGCATCGCCCGCTCGGCAATCAAAGCCGCGCCCGACACCGGATCTATCTCGAGCTGTCCAAGCTCCGGCAGACGATGAACGCGGTGCCGCACTACGAGCCCACGGGCGACGAGACCTTCTGACCGCCGATGACGCCGCAGTCGAGCTTCATGATCCTGGCGGCGGTGAATCCCGAGCGCGAGGCCGAGCTGCGCGGTCTTCTCGACTCGATGAACGACGCGCCCGGCCGTACGAACCCCGACAACGCGCTCCTTCCCTTCCGCCAGTTCGACACGTTGCACTTCATGCGGCTGCTCATCGTGGACGACAAGACGGTTGACGATGTGAGGGTGTATGGCATGGCGCCGCGCACCTATCCGCTCTACCTGGCGCTCGCCGGCGATATCGATGGTGACGTCGACGCGTTCCTCGCGGAAATGGCGCGCGCGCGTGCCGGCTGGCTTGCGGGCGATCTTCTCGTGCTGCGACGGATTCGCCGCCGGCGCCGACCTCGTCAGGTGGATGCAGGCGCACAACGTGCCGAATGCCGCCAGCTACGTGAATTGGCGGGGCCGGACCGTGCGGCAGGTCCACGAAGAGGCTGCGTTGCACGACGCGCTCGAACGGCACATCGAGAACGAATTCGCGCGGCTCGACGGACGGCCGGCACAGGAGATTCATGCGACGCTGCGGCGTCTCGTCTTGGCGGACGTGGCAGCCGGACGACTGACGCTGTCCCCCGAGCGTCCGACGCCGCTCGGCTGGCGGCTTCGCAATCTCCTCCATCTCGTCGGCCTCCCCGCGCTCGCCCTGCTCGCACTGCCCCTCCGTGCTCCCGATTGCGGTCGTCGTCCTCATACGTCTCCGCCGTTTGGAGAAGACGGATCCCGAGCTATGTCCGCGGACCCCGGCGGAGCATAACGCCGCGCTGGCCGTGCTCGAGGATCACGGCGTCTCGAATCAGTTCACGGCGATGGGCAGCCTGAAGCCCGGGCGCGGTGCGGCTGTTGACGGCGATCGTCGTGCTGATCGCGATCGACTACGGCTCGAGACATCTGTACACGCGCGGCGGCCTGGCGCGTGTGCGCTCCATTCATTTTGCGCGGTGGGTGTTCCTGGACAACCGGCAGCGCATCGTGTTCTTCAGCAACTACGACGGCAGTCACGAGAGCTACATGGACGACTTCATCAACAAGGTCGGCTTCGGCCTCAATGTCGTGTTCAGCAACGGCATCGGGTATCCCAGAACGAATTGGCTCATCCTGGACGGATGCAGCGATGAGCGGAAATTCAAGGAGTTCAACCGCCGGCACCAGGTGCCGACCCAGGTCTGGTATAAGGCGTATCCGGGGTTGACCGCGCTGGATCTCGACCGGAATACGCAAATCCGTCAAGGACTGGAGTCGGCGTCGATGAGCGATGACGACGCGCGCGAGTGGGTGGCGCTCCTGTGACGACGATTGACTGTCGATGACGCCGACGTCCAGGGCATCGTCCGCTTCGGCTACCGGCGGATGACGGAGGCGACGTATGCGCTCGCCCGCATCAAGAATGTTGAAGCGGCGCGCGCGTGGTTGCGATCGGCGCCGATCACAAGTGCGATCACGCGCAGTCCCCCACCTCCCACCGCGATGCAGATTGCGTTCACGGCAGCCGGGCTTGAAGCGCTCGGAACGCCGCCGGCGGTGCTCGCGGCCTTCTCCAAGGAGTTTCTCGCGGGAATGACCGAAGAACATCGGGCGCGCCGACTTGGGGACGTCGGAGCGAACGATCCCTGGCAGTGGGAATGGGGCGGTCCGGGCAACGTGCCGCACGTCGTTGTCATGTTCTTCGCCGAGCCGGGAGGAATAGGCCAACTCGTACGGAACACCACCGCAGGCATCTGGAACGAAGCGTTCACGCTGCAGCGTGTGCTGGGAACCGCGGATCTCGATGGCGTTGAACCGTTCGGGTTCGCCGACGGTGTCAGCCAGCCGGTCGTCGACTGGTCGCAGGAGCGCAACGTTCCGGCCAGTGTGGGCGACTACAGCAACGTCGTGGCCCTCGGCGAGTTCCTTCTCGGATACCGCAATGAGTACCGGGAAGTACACGGAACGTCCGCTGCTCGACGCGGATACCTCGAGTGCCGGACTGCTTCCCGCGGAGGACGCGCCTGACAAGAAAGACCTGGGGCGCAATGGGACGTACCTGGTGATGCGCCAGCTCAGCCAGGACGTGCGCTTGTTCTGGCGGTTCATCGCCGACGAAGCCGATGGAGATCCCGTCGAGGCCGAGAAGCTCGCGGCGGCGTTCGTCGGCCGCACGCGCGCGGGCGATCCCCTGGTGCCGAGTCAGCCCGGGGCCATCGCCGGGGTGGGCCCGAAGCCCGACGACATTCGTCAGAACCAGTTCACGTTCGATGGGGATCCGGCGGGAGAGCGCTGCCCCGTCGGCGCCCATGTGCGTCGGGCCAATCCGCGTAACGCGGATTTCTTCGGCCACCCAACCGGCGTCCTCAAGAAACTCATCGCATCACTCGGGCTCGACCGAACGTCGTATCGCGACGACGTGATGTCGTCGGTACGCTTCCATCGGATTCTGCGCCGAGGCCGCGAGTACGGGCCCACCCTGTCGCCGGCCGAGGCGCTTCAACCGGCCCCGCCGGGTGAACCGGAGCGCGGGCTGCACTTCCTCTGTTTCAACGCGAACATCGTTCGGCAGTTCGAGTTTCTCCAGAATGCCTGGATGGCGAGCACGAAATTTGCCGGTCTGACCGGGGAGAGCGATCCGCTGCTCGGCAATCGAGCGGCGATTCCGGGATGCCCGGTCACCGACAGCGTGATCGTGCCGCGTCCGGGTGGTCTGCGGCGACGCGTGTCGGGAGTTCCGCAGTTCGTCACGGTCCGCGGCGGCGCGTATTTCTTCCTCCCGAGCCTGCGCGCGCTGCGGTACTTCGCCGGACTCTGAGTGACTTCACCGCCACGAGAGGCGGAGGGACGCGGAGAAAACCCGTTCACTCGCTGGCGAGGAATGCGTACAGTAGGCCAGCTTGCTCCCCAGCCGGCTGTTCCACCACGAACGAGGAAGGGAGTCGTCTGGCTATGGACGTCAAGTCGCTGCTGAAGATGAATCAAGCGCAGCTCGATGAGCTGTTTACAAAAAGCAAGGCGGGTCCAATTCCGGACGGTGCGGCCAAGGGCACGGCGCTCGTCGCCGCCGGCACCGCGTTCACTCCCGCGATCGCCAAAGCCGTCACTCTATTCGCGTGGCAAGGCAAGAATTTCGACGCCAAACATGGCGTGCTGCGGAATCGCATCTCCGTGCTGGGCCTGAACGCGATCGTCGCCGCGGTCTACAAGGGACCGAGCTGGCTCGACAAGAAGGAATGCATCGTCCTCGACTACTCGAAGACGTCGACCGTGGCCGGGTGGATCCGCGATGAGATTCGGCAGATCGCGCCGAACGTGTACCTCGGAAAAGTCTACGGCGGCAAGAAACGGTTGATCGACTTCGTTCTCGAGTTCTGACGGCCACCGCGCCTCATAAGGAGGTCTGCCATGACGATGAGTCGAAACACGCTGGTGGCAGTGGCCGTGGCGGCGTTGCTCGGGACGAGCGCCTGCGGCACCGCTGAGCCGCCGGACGCGCCCCGGCCAGATGAAGCCATGCGAGCCGGACGCAACTGGGACACCCTGCCGCCAGCCGACGAAGACTACTTTGCGGACATGGACCGCGGCATGTCACGCGATCCCCAGCGCGTGGCCGCGGCGCTGCCCTTCCTTCCAGCCGATCAGGCGATGGACCTCTTCGTGAAGGGGCGCAACAACTGGCTCGTGTGGACCGCGGGCAACGACAAGCTGTGGGACTACCTCGGCAACAACAGCTTCGGCGCGCTCGATTTTCTCAAGACGGTCTCGTCGCACCGGAGTCTCGGCTACGGCCGCGGCCAGGGGCAGGACGGACGATGGCGGTACCTGGGGCTTGTGAACGAGCCGTGCTTCGAAGCTCCGACGGGCCCTGACCCGAACAGGTACGGACTGTGGCTCGACAAGCGTGTCGAGGGACCGGGCTGCCCGCCCGATCCGTTCGCCAACGCGCAGAAGTATCCGGGCGTGAAGATCGGCGCGCGTGGCGACAACATCCCCGTCGGCTCCTACTACGGCGAGCCCTCAGGCATCGTCGGATTGCGCCTGTTCCCCAATCCGGACTTCGACAGCGCGGCCCAGGCGAAGTGGGACCCGGAACGCTATTACACCGACCCGGCCTATTACGAAGACAAGGACCTCGTCCGGCCGTACCGCGTCGGGATGTCGTGTGGGTTCTGTCACGTCGGCCCGAGCCCGATCAATCCACCGGCTGATCCCGAGAATCCGAAGTGGGAAAACCTGACGTCGAATCCGGGTGCGCAGTATTTCTGGGTGGACCGCATTTTCTTCTTCCAGAAGAGCGCCCGCGTCTCCACGGCGAGTCCGGCCGACAACTTCGTGTTTCAGCTGTTTCACACGCAGCTGCCCGGAACGAGCGATACGTCGTTCCTCTCGAGCGACAACATCAACAACCCGCGGACGATGAACGCGGTGTACAACCTGTCGGCCCGGCTCAGGCAGGCGACGAAAGTCGGCAAGGAGACGCTCACGGGCGGTGGATTGGACAACAAACAGTTCAACCAGTACCCGGCGACGCAGGTGCTGTCCAATCTGTTCGTGGCGCCGAACACCACCTTTACGCCGCGTGTGCTCAAGGACGGCTCCGATTCCGTCGGGGCGCTCGGCGCGCTCAATCGTGTGTACATCAACATCGGGCTCGCGAGCGAGGAGTGGACGCGGCACTTCACTCTGCTCATCGGCCCGACGCAGCGCGCCGGGATCGTGACGCCCATCCGGATCGCGGATCTCGAGCAGGTGTCGTCGTATTGGAAAGCCACCGAGGCGCAGACGCCAGCCGTCGCGGCGTTCTTTCTGGCGAGCACGCCGCCCGACTACCTCAAGGACGCGCCCGGCGGCGCGAACTACCTGAAGGCTTCGGCGGCGGAACTCAACCGCGGCAAGGAAGTCTTTGGCGACCGGTGCGCGCGCTGCCATTCGAGCAAGACTCCAGATCTTCCGGCGGCAGTCGTCGCGGGCAACTGCGCCGACGGCGGCAACGGTCCGCAGTACCTCGAGTGCTGGAACAAGTACCTGGGCGCACACCAAGACGCCTGAGTTCAAGAAGGCGATGACCGCGCTCGTGAAGAGTCCCGATTTTCTCGTGGACAACTACCTCTCGAGCGAACGGCGCGTGCCGGTCACGCTGCTCGAGACCAATGCCTGCAGTCCTCTCGCGACCAACGCTATTGCCGGAAACATCTGGGACAATTTTTCGTCAGCAGAGCTACAAGGAGCTGCCCTCGGTCGGCGCGTTCACGGTGTATAGCCCGGTTGATGGCAAGCCGCAGCAGTACCAGATGCCGGCCGGCGGACGCGGCTACACGAGGCCGGCGTCGCTCGTGAGCGTCTGGAGCTCGGCGCCGTTCCTGCTCAATAACACCCTCGGCGAGTTCGACTGGCGGGGATCGGTCGAGGGGCGCATGGCGGCCTTCGACGACGCCATTGAACAGCTCCTCTGGCCCGAACGCCGCAAACGCGATGACTTCGTGCCGAGCCTGCCTGGCTACGTTCAGCGGACGACCGCGCGCAGCTTCCTGCGCGTCGCGCCCGGATATCTGCCCGACTTTCTCCAGACGGTCTTGGGATGGCGAGGCTACCTACCGTTCGCAAAGCCGAACCTGGAGATCGGACCCATCCCTGCCGGGACGCCGGTGGGGCTCCTCGCCAACATGGCGCTCATCTCGGAGGGTCGGTCGCTGCCCGAACGCCTGGCCCACCAGGCGCGGCTCGTCGAGGTGATCGGGAGGCTGATTCGCCAGCTGCGGGCGCTGCCGTCCAACGCCACCGACGAACAGGCCCGCGCCGCGTTCGCCAACGAGGTGCCGCAGCTCATGGCGATCAGCAAGTGCCCGGACTACGTCGTCAACCGCGGCCACTATTTCGGGACGAATCTTGCCAAGGAAGAACCGGGATTGAGCGACGCCGACAAGCTCGCGCTGATCGCGTTCCTCAAGACGATGTGACATGGCAGCACGGCTGGTCAGTCTCCTCGGGAACTATCCGCTTGACGGGGGAGACTTACGGGTGGAGCAGCGTCGATTGCTAGAAGCCGTGCTATCGAACTGCACGTTCGATCGCGGAACTCTTTGTCCCACTTACTCTTCGCCGTTCGACGTGTTCGCGAAGGGCAACGAAACTGGAAATTGGCGGGGCCGACGGGACTCGAACCCGCGACCTCTGGCGTGACAGGCCAGCGTTCTAACCAACTGAACTACGACCCCGCAGGGGCTGTGAAGATCTTCCGTCAAGTTCGAACGTAGAAGTAAAAAGTCAGAATTTGCAACGGCTCCGCTGAAGACTTCGCGCTCACATTCTTACTTCTAATTTCTTGCTTGTCGTCGCTTCTCCTCCAAGTGGCTTGCCGTAGCTCGCGTTCCTTGCGAGCGAAGGCTGGTGGGCGGTACAGGGCTCGAACCTGTGACAGCCGGCGTGTAAGGCCGGTGCTCTACCACTGAGCTAACCGCCCCAACCGGCAACACACGATTATGGCACCGGCCGCGCGAGGTGCGCAACCGCACGCGTCGCACGATAGGCCGCGATACAGATCGACGCGTGCCCCTTGGCGACATCATCGGACACGCGCCGCTCGTCGCGCTCCTGCGCCAGGCCGTGTCCAGAAACCGCGTGCCACAAAGCCTGCTCTTCGCTGGACCTGAGGGTGTTGGCAAGAGGGCGGTGGCGATGGCGCTCGCGCAAGCGGTGAACTGCCCGCGCCAGCAGAACGGCGATGCATGTGGGACGTGCTCGACCTGCCAGCGGATCGCGCGCGGACAGCATTCGGACGTGACGGTGGTCGATCGCGGCGACGAAGCGTCGATCAAGATCCCGGCGCTTCGAGATCGTGTGCTCGAGTCGGTCAACTATCGGCCGTTCGAGGCCGCCCGTCGCGTCTTCATCATCGACCCGGCGGACGCCATGACCGTGCAGGCGCAGGACGCGCTGCTGAAGACCCTCGAGGAGCCGCCCTCGGCCGCCATCATCGTCCTGGTGTCGGCTTACGCGGACACGCTGCAGCCGACGATCCTGTCGCGATGCCGCCGCCTCCGATTCGGGTTACTGACGGAATCCGACGTCGCCCGAATCCTGAGGGTGCAAGGCATGGACGCGGCGTCGGCGCCACGCCTTGCGGCACGGGCGGGGGGCACGGTGACTCGGGCTCTGACCGGACAGGACGAGTTCGACGCGGATCGAGGCGCGGCGCTTGGGCTTCTCGCCGCTGCGCGCGGCCAGGCGGTCCTGGCTCGGTTGAAAGCCGCGAGCGCGTTGACACGTCACGATTCAGACCGTCGCGATCGTGAGGCGCTGTCGGACCGGCTGGCCATTCTGTTGTCGCTTCTCCGCGACCTCAGCGCGATTGGCGCGTCGCGCGCGCTGCCGCTCGCGCACGCCGATCTCGCCGACGATCTCGGCAGCCTTGTCTCCGCCTTCAGCATCGAGCGCGTGCTGAACGCCTTCGCGACTGTCGAGGCCGCCGACGACGCTCTCGGTCGAAACGCCAGCCCGAAGCTCGTCGCGGATTGGATCTCGGTGACGATATGAGGCTCAGGCTCAGGGCTGAAGGCTTAGGGCTTAGGGCTTAGGGCTTAGGGCGAGTCTCGACGCCAGGCGCACGGCTTCGATGAGGCTGCCTGGATTGGCCACACCCTGCCCAGCGATGTCGAACGCCGTGCCGTGGTCCACCGACGTCCGAATGATCGGCAGGCCCAGCGTCACATTCACGGCCTCGCCGAACGCGACGAGCTTGACCGGAACCAGACCCTGATCGTGATACGCCGCGATCACGGCGTCGAACTCTCCTCTGGCGGCTCGGACGAAGATCGTATCGGCCGGCCAGGGACCGGAGACGTCTATGCCGCGGGACCTCGCCGCGGCCACGGCCGGCGCCATGACGTCGCGCTCCTCCGTTCCCAGCAGGCCGTCTTCACCCGCGTGCGGGTTCAGGCCGGCCACGGCCAGCCGCGGCGACTTCACGCCGAATCGCGGGAGAGATTCCGCTGCCAGTTGAATGACCGTACGCAGCCGATCAGACGTCAGCGCTCGAGGGACTTCCGCCAGCGGCACGTGCACGGTCGCCAGAACCACGCGCAGCTTCTCGGACCAGAACATCATCGCCACGTCGCGGACGCCGCAGAGATGTGCAAGAAGCTCCGTGTGCCCTTTCCATGGCAGCCCGGCGGCCGCAAAGGCTGCCTTGTTGATGGGCGCCGTGGCCACCGCATCGACTCGACCGGCGAGCGCGTCCTCTGTCGCGCGGACGATCGCATCGTATGCGGCCTGTCCTGACGCTCTGTTGACCTGCCCGGGCTGAAATTCAAGCGCGTCGACCGTCTGAGGTCCGTAGAGGACCGGGCGACAAACCGACGTCACACGCGGATCGAGGGACGCTTTTCTGGCGATCTCCGGTCCGATGCCCGAAGGATCCCCAACGGTGATGGCAACAACAGGGAGCGGCACGCGTCAGGCCCTACGCCCTGAGCCCTAAGCCTTAGCCTCTTCAGATCCGCATCCACCATCATCTCGACGAGTTGCTGGAACGAGACTTTCGGCGACCAGCCGAGGGTGTTCCTGGCCTTTGACGCGTCGCCGATCAGATGGTCCACTTCGGCCGGTCGCAGGAAGGCGGGGTCCTGGACCACGTGCTTCCGCCAGTCGAGTCCGACGCGTGCGAACGCGACCTCGACAAGTTCCTGCACCGAGTGGCTTTCGCCCGTCGCGATGACGTAGTCATCGGCCGAGTCCTGCTGCAGCATGAGCCACATGGCGTGCACGTAGTCGCCCGCGAAGCCCCAGTCGCGATGGGCGTCGAGGTTGCCGAGCTTCAGTTGGCTGGCGAGGCCCAGCTTGATTCGAGCCGCGCCGTCGGTCACTTTCCGGGTGACGAACTCCAGGCCGCGCCGCGGCGACTCGTGATTGAACAGAATGCCCGATACCGCGAACAACCCGTAGCTCTCGCGATAGTTCACGGTGATGTAGTGCGCGAAGACCTTGGACACGCCGTACGGGCTTCGCGGATAGAACGGCGTCGTTTCCTTCTGGGGAATCTCGCGAACCTTTCCGAACATCTCGGACGACGACGCCTGGTAGATGCGAATCGCGGGATCGACGACGCGGACGGCCTCGAGCACACGCGTGACGCCTTGTGAGTTGAACTCACCCGTCAGCATGGGCTGATCCCAGGACGCGGGCACGAACGACATCGCCGCGAGGTTGTACAGCTCATGCGGGCGGACCCGCTCGAGCGCGCGGATAATCGACAACTGGTCGAGCAGGTCGCCCGGGATCAGCGTGATGCGATCGAGCAGGTGCTCGATGCGCCAGTAGTTCGCCAACGAGAGACGACGAGTGACGCCGTACACCTCGTAACCCTGATCGAGCAACAACTCCGAAAGATACGAGCCATCCTGACCGGTGATTCCGGTAATTAGTGCACGCTTCGGCATGAGGCGACCACCATAGCACACGAGTACAATCGTCCGCGTTGTCCGTCGCCGTGCTCGTCGTCAACTATCACGTCTACGAAGACCTGGATCGTGCGCTGTCGTCGATGGAGCCGTTCCTTCGAGCCGGCGACGAGGTCGTGGTCGTCGATCAGGAAAGCGATGCCGCGCGGATGGACGCCGTCCGCCGGCGTCATCCGCACGCCACGTTCGTGCCGACCGACCGAAACATCGGCTTCGCGGCGGGTGTCAATCTCGCCGCGCGCGCCTCGACGTCGCCGTGTCTTCTTCTTGCTGAATCCGGACTCCGTCATGGATGAGCCGGTCATCGAGCGGCTCGAGCAATACCTCGTCGACCATCCACGCGCCGGCATCGTCGGGCCGCGCGTGCTGAACGAGGACGGGACCGTGCAGGCGTCCGCGCGCCGCTTTCCAGGGTTCTCCACGCTCTTCGCTGGACGGTCGACCTGGCTCACGAGACGTTTTCCGGGCAACTGGCTCTCCGCATGGAACCTGCCGGCGCAGGCGGCCGACGCGGCCGTGGCCGTGGACTGGCTCGCCGGGTCGTGCCTCATGACGCGTCGCAGCGTGTTCGACGCGCTGCATGGTTTCGATGAGTCCTTCTTCCTGTACTGGGAAGACGCGGACTTCTGCCGCCGGGCGGCGGCCCACGGCTGGGAACGCATCTACGTGCCGACCGCGTCGGTCCGCCACGCCGGCGGGCGGTCGGCCGCATCGAATCCAGCGCCCGCGATCCGTGCGTTCCACGCGAGCGCATTCCGCCTCTACGACAAGCATGCCGGACGGCTCGGCCGCACGATTTCGCCGATCGCCCGTCTCGCCTTGTGGCTGCGGGGCGAATGGTTCGCCAGAAAGTCTCAGCGGGAGTTCACGCGCTCTCGAGATAGCGCTTGAGCGCGTCCTGCCACGAGGGCATCACGACGCCTGCGCTGGCGAGCTTGTCGTTGGAGAGGGCCGCGAATTGCGGGCGGCTCGCGGCAAGGCCCGCGTCGGCCATGCGCACTTCGCGGATGACGGCATCCGGCCGTCCGGCGAGCCCGGCCAATTCGCGGGCCAGCGTGGCCCAGTTCGTCCAGCCCGTGTTCACGCAGTGGTACAGCGCCGTACGGGGCGCCGCGCTCGACGAGCGCGGCCGTTGCGGAGACGACGTCCGGCACGTAGCTCGGCGAGACGGTTCGATCGACGAACGCGCGGATTTCCTCGCCGGCCCGAATCGAGGCGAGCATCCGGTCCACGCTGCTTCGCATCTCGGGACCGCCGAACAGGCTCTCGACGCGCAGCACGTAGTGCTGCGGCGTGTCCTGCGGCCAGCCACTCTCCGAGCAATTTCGAACAGCCGTATGTGCTCCGCGGGTTGGGCGTGTCGTCTTCCACGTACGGGCGGTTCGCCGTGCCGTCGAAGACGAAGTCCGTGCTGAAGTGCACGAGTGTCGCGCCAATCTCGGTGGCAACGCCGCGCGAGCGTGCGCACGCCCCACGCGTTGGCGGAGAGCGCGGCCAGCGGGTCGTCCTCCGCGGCGTCCACCTGGTTGTAGGCGGCGCAGTTGACGATGAGATCCGGACAGACCGACGACACGAGGTCGCGCGCGGCCACCGCGTTCGCGATATCGAGGTCGTGCCGCGTCATCGCGACGACCTCGTGCCGGCTCGACAGGCCCTCGGCCATGGCGGAGCCGAGCTGGCCGGCGGCGCCAACGATGAGTGCCAGCGATCTCATGGCCGGCGGTCGTAGAACTCGGCGAGAGAGGTCACGACGCGCTGCTGCTGCGCGAGCGTCAGCTCGCCATAGATCGGTAACGCCAGGACGCGCTCGGCCGCGCGCTCGGCGACGGCAAAGGTGTCGGACGTCCGGCCGAGCGTCGCGAAGCACGCCTGCCGATGAAGCGGAATCGGGTAGTAGATCTCCGTCCCGATGCGGCGTGACGTGAGGTGCGTCCGCAGCGCATCGCGTTTTGGCGCTCGAATCACGAACTGGTTGTAGACGTGCGTGTAGCCGGGTGGTTCGACCGGCAGCTCGATGGCGCTGTCGAGCCCGTGCTCCGCCATGATCGTCCGATAGCGGTCGGCATTGCGCCGGCGCGCGTCCGACCACGCCTGCAGATGCGGCACTTTCACCCGAAGGACCGCGGCCTGAATGGCATCGAGGCGAAAGTTACCGCCGATCCGCGTGTGCACGTACTTCGGCTCGGCGCCGTGGTTGCGGAGCAGCCGGACTTCGTGCGCGAGCGACGCGTCGTTGGTCGTCACGAGGCCGCCGTCGCCGAGACCTCCCAGGTTCTTCGACGGGAAGAAGGAAAGACATCCGGCCGTGCCCAATCCTCCAGTCAGGCGTCCGTGGTAGCGGGCGCCGATCGCCTGGGCCGCGTCCTCGATCACGGGGATGCTCGCCGTGCGCGCGAGCTCCAGGATCGGATCCATGTCGGCGGAGAGCCCGTACAGATGGACGGGAATGATCGCGCGCGTTCGCGGAGAGATCGCGCGCGCCACCGCCGCGGGATCCAGGTTGAACGTGACCGGATCGATGTCCACGAACACCGGCGTGGCGCCGACGCGGTCGACGGACCCGGCCGTCGCGAAGAACGAAAACGTCGGCACGATGACTTCGGCGCCGGGGCCGATGCCGAGTGCCATGAGCGTGGCGATCAGCGCGTCGGTGCCCGAGGACACGCCGATGGCATGACCGACTTCGAGGCGCTCGGCGAGCTCACGTTCGAGCGCCTCGACCTCCGGGCCAAGGATGAAGCGCTGGCTGTCGGCGACGCGCGTGAGCGCCTGCGATGATCTCGCTGCGGATCGGCGCATACTGCGCCGAGAGGTCGAGCAGCGGGACGCGCGGCGTCGCCCGGCTGTGCCATGGTCAATGCCGGCAGGGCCGGAGCTAGCGAATGACGATGCGGGGCTCGCCCCAGACCGGCATGTCGCCGTCGCTGTTGTTCGAGCCGGGCGGGCTCGGTGAACGTCTTCAGGAAAACGTTCAGGGTTTCGCCAGCGAACTCCGAGAGATCGATCTCGAAGTCGTTCCAGCGGCGCGCGCCGGTGTCGCCAAAGGGGTCGATCACCATGTTCAGCACTTCGTCGTCGTTCATCGAAATGCGGAAGACGACGCCATCGCCCTTCGTCGTCCACGCCTCTTCCTGTAAACCAGCCGCTCACGAGCAGCCAGGCATTTTCCGGAATCGTGACCGTCCAGGCGATCCGGCTGGCGCCGGGGAGCACGATGGCGCGCTTGGTCTGTCCTGCCAGGGTCACGTCGCTCACGGCGAAGTTTGCGTTCACCGGCCGCCTCTCCACGGCCTGGGCGAAGTCGTCGACGAAATTGACCACGAGGTTCTCGGACTCGCCTCGAAAAACCAGCCACGCGATGAGTCCGGCGAGCACGACGACACCGGCAACAATCCAGATAGGACGCTTCATGGACGCCATTATACCCGCCGCGTCTTGACGGCCGCGCGGGTCTCGCGGTCCGCTTCGCGCCGCCGAATCGTTTCGCGCTTGTCGAACATTTTCTTGCCTTTCGCCAGCCCGATTGCGATCTTCACCCGGCCCTTCCTGAAGTACATCCGGAGCGGCACAATCGTCAGGCCCTTCTCCGTGGTTCGTCCGAGGAGCTTGTTGAGCTCGTCACGCTTCAAGAGAAGTTTCCGGGGCCGGACCGGGTCGTGCGCGGCGTAGCCGCCGTGGCTGTACTGACCGATGTGCGTGCCGAGCAGGAACGCCTCCGCCCGCTCGAGCCGGCAGTAGCTGTCCCGCAGGTTCACGCGACCCTCGCGAATCGCCTTCACCTCGGTGCCCGTCAGGACCAGCCCTGCCTCGAACGTTTCGAGGATGTGGTAATCGAAGCCGGCCTTGCGGTTGTCGGAGATGAGCTTGTCGGTGCGATCCTCCGCCATCGTGTCTCCGCGCTCTATCGTCGTCCGAGGACGGCGTAGTCCTGGAACGTGAACAGGCGCGCGTTGAGCTTGGCCACGTTCTCGTTGAAGGCCTGAATCACGTCGCCGATCGCGGGCGGCAGGTCGTGTTCCGGCACCACGATCGGCTGAAGCCGGTCCGCCTCCGCGACCGGCGACTTGTACTCGACGCGCACGTCGTGAAAGCCGCTCACCCGAAGCATGTACTGCAACGTCTCCGGATGGAGCGGCCGCACGTGCGTCAGGTCGCGAATGTAGCTCTCGAAGAATGCCAGCCAGCACGCGGGGTTGATGGTCTCGAGCACGATGAGCCACCGGGCCTGATCTTGTGGGCGGCCGTTTCGAGCAAGCGTCCCGAGGTAGTCCGGGGGCGAGATGCTCGACGACCTGCGCCGCGAACACGCCGCCGAGCGAACCATCGCCGAGCGCCGCGAGGTACGTGAGCGCATCGCCGATGTCCACGTCAGGCCGCGGGCGCGCGACGCTTCGACCATCGCCTGATTGACGTCGATCCCGCGCGCATGAGATCCCGCGCGCGCGCAACAGATCGAGAAACTCGCCGCGCCCGCACCCGACGTCGAGCACGTCCGACTGGCCGGCGAACAGCTCGACGTACTCGCTGAGCCGACGCGAGATGTCCTCGGGCGATCCGCGGAACTGGTCTTCAAACCCGAGGTATTTGAACGCGTTGAGATCGACTGAGCGACCGATGACTGCGCCAGCTCGCTCCTTGGACCTGTCGCACCGGTCGACCTGTCGTACCCGAAACGAGCCTCTCGACTTCTCGTTTCAGCGAGAGGCTCGTCTGCTGAGCCAGCGTCGCCGTTGTCCGCACATCGTCGATCGCGGACAGGCGCCGGACGAATCGGTCCTCGCGCGCGCCGAGCGACTCCCACCGTTTGAGCCACGTCGTCGGTGACCGCGCGAGGCCGGCGTTCAGCACGTCCTGCTGGCCCGCGACCGACCGATCCTTCGTGTCCACATAGAGCGTCATGGTCTGCAGCAACTGCATCAGACGCGACTGGAACTGCGATCTGGCTGTCGATATCGACGCGATGAGCGCGTCGGTCGCCGCCTTCTGACTGCTCGTGGGCCGCGACGTTGCGGTTGAGATGATCGACGATCGTCGCGTTGAAATGCCGCTGCGACGCGAACCCGGGCCGACGATCCCCCAGACGAACGCCCGCAGGCGGCCCTTGAACGAGCGATCCGCCGCCGTGGGCGCCGGCCGGGAGGATCCCAGCTCTGGTTGGCGTCCGGCAGGCGCGTGGCGTCGTAGGGCGGCGGGATGCGCGGGCATTCGCCGCGCGACGCGACGGCCTGGTCGAGCGCCGTCAGCGCGTCGTTGTACCGGCGGTCGGCTTCCTGCCGTTCCTGCTCGAGCCGCGCGAGACGCTCTTCGAGATTCGTAGGACCGCTCACATCAGCTCCGCTGCGGCGAGCCGGTGACGAGACCTTCCACGGGACTGCTCGCCGACGCGTAGCGCTTTCGCGGGATGCGTCCGGCGAGGAAGGCCAGCCGGCCGGCCTCAACGGCGCGCTTCATGGCGCCGGCCATCATCACAGGGTCGGACGCGCCGGCAATCGCGGTGTTCATCAGCACGCCATCCATGCCAAGCTCCATCGCGATGGCCGCGTCCGATGCCGTGCCGACGCCGGCGTCCACGATGACCGGCACGCCCGCGTGCTCCTTGATGATCGACAGGTTGTTGGGATTCTGAATGCCGAGGCCCGGACCCAATCGGCGCGCCGAGCGGCATGACCGCCGCCGCACCGGCGTCCTCGAGCTTGCGGCACGCGATCGGATCGTCGTTCGTGTAGGGCAGGACGACGAAGCCTTCCTTGACCAGCGATGCGCGTCGCTGCGACGAGCGCCTCGTTGTCCGGGAAAGAGCGTGCGCTCGTCGCCGATGACCTCGAGCTTGATCCAGTTGGACAGGCCGGCCTCCTGCGCCAGCCGTGCCGTTCGCACCGCGTCGTCGGCCGTGTAGCAGCCGGCGGTGTTCGGCAGGAGGAACACGCGTGCCGTGTCGATCCAGGACAGGAGCGACGCCGGGCCCGTGGCCCTCAGGTCCACGCGCCGCACGGCAACCGTCACCATCTCGGTGCCCGATGCATCGTGCGCGCGGCGCATGACCTCGTGCGAGGGATATTTGCCCGTTCCGACGACCAGGCGCGAGCCGAACGTGACGACCAGCGATCAGCAGGGTGTCGTGCATCCGGTCACTTTAGCAAACCTACCCGCGCGGGAACCGCACGATACCGGGCTTCCGGCTTCGCGCGTCGGTGTCCACGTCGTCGAGCGAAAACCGGAGGCGCTGAACCTCGACGTTGTGGCGGTGGCAGGTGGCGCACACGCGATCGAAACGGTCCTCGGGCAGCGATTGGGTCGCGACGATGAGGGTCGTCACGGCGCCCGACGCCTCCGTGAGCAGCCGGTCAAGATCCTCGAGAGTGCCGAGCACACGCACGCCTTCCACTTCGTCGCGGCGGCGCGCCCGGGTCGTCGTCAATCAACCCGAATGGCGTCAGGCCGCGCGCGGTGTTGCTTCGGAGTTCCCGGACCGCAAGGGCGCCGCGTGGTCCCGCGCCGTACACGATGCGTCAGCCGCTCCGGACGCTGCCGACGGCGAAGAAACTCGTCGAGCGCACGGAGGGCGAAGTGTTCGCTCCACAGCAGCGCCACGACGAGCAGCGCCGCGACCGCAAACGCGATTCGTGAGTAGCCTTCGAACCGGGTCAAATACAGCACCGCGATGACTGAGCCCGCGGATCCGAGCGCGGCGCCTCGCAGGATGGTCACCGCGGCGGATAGAGCGCTCCGCACAGGGACACGGCGATACTTGCCGGCAAGCCAGAGCCCCACGAGGTGGATGCTCGCCACCATGGGGAGGATGTCCGTGAAGTGATCGAGAAAGATGCTGAACCGCTCAGGCTCGCGAAATCGTGTGACCAGGCCGAGGTAGTAGGCCAGCGCGATCAGCAGGACATCGAGTCCCACTTCGTACAGGCGATAGCGCGCGGTGAGCTCGGATGGCAGCGGCAGCCGAGAACGGCGCCGGATATCCGAACGCACGTCAACGTGGGCGAGGTACACGCCGAGGACGCCGACTGCGGCGGCGTAGCAGGCGACGATCGCCCACCCGATCGTGGCGCCGAGCGTCTGGAGCGCAAGGGCGGCGAAGCCGCCGACTGCCGCGACCGCATAGAGCACAAGGACCGCGGCGCGGTCATCCGTTCCAAGCGCGACCAGACGATGCGACAGATGGTCGCGCCCTCCGACAAACGCGCTGCGACCCGAAAGCTGTCTCGTGAGAATCACGAGCGCGGTGTCGGCGCACGGCACGAGCAGCAGCACCACGGCAATCGTGGCGCCGCCACCCTCAATCTGCAGATGCGGCACCGCCAGGAGCGTGGCGCTGGCGAAGAAGGCGCCGAGCAGGTGGCTTCCGCCGTCGCCCATGAAGATTGACGCCGGGTGCCAGTTGTAGATGAGAAAACCGGCGGCGACGCCTGTGACGGCCGCGACCGGCAACGCAAGCGCGGCGAGGACGGCGTTGCCGCTCACGAGCAGGGACGCGACGAGAAACGCGCCGGCAATCGTCGCGACACCGGCCGCGAGGCCGTCGATGTTGTCGAGCAGGTTGAAGGCGTTCGTGATGCCCACGAACCAGATCGACGGCAATCGCCGCGTCCAAGACAGGCTGTCCGGTGATGCTGACGTTCGGCGCCAGCGTCAGGAACGCCATCGCCGTTGCGATTTGGGCCGCAAACTTCAGCTGATGGACCGGACCGGACGGAGGTCGTCGACAAGGCCGAGCACGAACATCGCAAGGGGCGCCGCGAGGAGAAGCCTGAGCTCGCCAGTGTGGGCGACTGGCAGCGCGGCCAGCAGGAACGCAATGGCCATGCCGGCGCCGCCAAGCTTCGGAACCGGCTGGCGGTGCCACCGATCTTCAACCGGTTGTTCGAAAAGACCGCCGCCTCTGGCCAGACGACGGACGAGAGGGACGAACATCGCGGCCAGGGCCATGGCCGTGGCGAACACGATGAGCACGCCCGTGACAGGCGTCACGCGGTGCCCGCACCGCCGCCGATGAATGCGACGATTTCCACTTCAGTGCCCTCGGTCACCATCGTTTCGGCATGTCGAGCTCGCTTGATTACCACGCGGTCGCACTCGACGGCGACGACGCGCGGATCGATCTGGAGGCGTTCGAGAAGGGCCTGTATGGACATCGGGCCCGGCAGCTCGGCCGGATCGCCGTTCAAAACAATTCGCATGACAGGTTGCCGAAGGCCGCGGTGAGCGTGCGGGCCTGCGACAACGGATCGTACCCCAGAACAGGCGGGTGGAGCGACCGATCGTGTGCGCCCGGCTGCGCGATCGATCACGGCCAGGTACTCGTCGCGCATTCTGGCGAACGTGTGCGTGCACTCCCAGTAGCGCCGGCCGGAGCGGCCGAGGCGATCGCGAAGGGCCGCATCCGTCGCCAGGCGCCGGAGGGCGAGACCAAGCGAGTGCGCTTCGTCGAGGATGTCGATCGCGATCGTGACCGGCTCGTCGTCCATCGACTGCCAGGTTCGGGGATCGAGGGAGGGCACGTGCGACTGGTGGGCGAGATCGGTGACGACCGTGGCCCGACCCTCGGCAAGCGCGCGAAGCCACGGCCCCGAGGTCTCGTGTGCTGATGGCCATCGGAGGTTCAGCGAGACATCCACCGCGACAAGGGCCTGGTCGAACGCGACGTCATCGAGGCCCCGGCGGAGGATCACGGCCCCTTCGACTCCGGCGTCACGCGCGAGCGAGCGCCAGTCGAGCGACGGATGAACGTTTCCGGCAAGGAGCAGCCGCGACGAGGGCTGAACGCCGAGGCACGCGCGGAACGCGCGGATCATCTCGGGCACGCGTTTCTCGAGAGTCAGGCCGCCGAACACCCCGAACGCAACGGTGTCCGCCGTAAAGCCGAGGGCGGCGCGTGCCGCCTGGCGTTCCGCGTCGGTGAACGGGACGTCGCGGCCTTCGCCAAGCGTCAGGTACTCGATGGGCTCGCCGGGAAATTCCTGCTGGAGCGCAGTCGCCGCTCCAAGCGCGTGGACGGCCGTGGTTCTGGACACCATGATCGACGTCCCGGACCATCGGCCACATGTAGTAGTAGCAGCCGCCGAAGCCGGCGACGCCGAGCTCGGCCGCGTCGGCGGAGACGTCCGGATGGTTCCACGCGAAGTCCGCGCGATACCGGTCTCTGTTGCTCGTGGCGGCGTGAGACTGGAGATGCGCCGCGGCCCGCGCGTGGTGCACACGCGCATCGTGCAGGACCGCGAGGCCAGGCCATCGAAACACATACGGCCAGATGAACTCGTGCAGGTGTGAGTTGCCGAGTTGATAGACGGCCAGGTCGGTACTGGCCCCGAGCTCGGCGCCACACGAAGTCGTGCGCGTTCTGGACGCGCACCTGTCCGGCTTCTGGCGGACCGTCCGAATGGCGCCCGTCCGCGGCAGCGTCGCGGACACACACGTCGATGCCGTGGCCCGCGGCCGCGAGTGCCGGGACGAGCTCGGCGGATCGGCCAGCCACGCCGCTTCGATCGGGGGGCCAGGGGGTAAACCAGGCGAGGCGCATTGGGGTGCAACGTTACAAGGGCAAAGGGCAGAGGGCAAAGGGCAAAGGAGAGGAGAGAGGGAAAGGGAAGAGGAAGGAAGAAGGGAAGAAGGGAAGAAGGAAACGACAGGGCCTATCGCTTCTGCGGAACGTCCGGTGAGGGGGTTCTCAGCCGCCGCACCGAGACGGTGAGCATCGCGATGAATTCTGAGGCTTCTCTCAGCAACGGCGCGAGCTCCTCGGTCAATTCGGGTTGTGTCGCGAGCAGGCGGAGCCAGTGACGCGTTTCGCGCGCTTCACGGAGGGCGATTGCGTACTTCGATCCCATGTCGCGACGACTGTTGGCGACTTGACCTTCCTCCAGGTTTGCGCCGATCGCCGAGACGGCCCTGAACAGTTGCTCGGTCATGTGTGACTGGGCCGGCCCAGCGGCCGCGAGCCGCGAGTAACCGGCTGAGAACGGCGGCGGCAAATCGAAAAGCCCGCTCGCAGAGGTCCTGTCTCACCGCCGTCACTCCTGACGTCATAGCAACGTCTGTGCCCGACGAACGCTCTTGTGGGCGAGGCGCTGATTTGGCTGGAGTGAGGTTCTTGCACGTGCGCGCTCGAGACGGGTCGCAATTTCTGTGACGTCCCCTTTTCCCTCTAACCTCCCCTCCCTTTTCCCTCCGCCCTCTGACCTCCCCTTTGCCCTCTGCCCTTTGCCCTCTGCCCTTGAATGTCCGCGGAGGTTCGCTTAGCATCTGAGCTTGTACGGCGCGAGGTACAAGCGCACCGTGCAGCCTTTTTCCGGCGGTTGCTGCCCTCAGCCTGCCGGACTCACTCCCCGGGAGACGCCTGACCGATGGAAGGTTTTCTGGCCATCCTCATCATGATCGGCCTCGGAGTAGGATTTTCTGCGGGCAACGTCCTTCTGTCGCAGTTCATCGGGCCGAGAAAGCCCACGCCCGAGAAGATGGCGCCCTACGAGTGCGGCATGCCGCCCGTCGGTGACGCGCGTGAACGTCAGTCGGTCAAGTTCTACCTCGTGGCCATGATTTTCCTGCTCTTCGACATCGAAGTCGCTTTCCTCTACCCCTGGGCCATCGCCTTCCGGCAGCTGGGCGTCGTCGGGTATTGGCAGATCGTGGCGTTCTTCGCACTTCTGTTGACCGGGTACATCTACGTCTGGCGCAAAGGGGTGTTCGATTGGAGCGGCGAGCGTTCGTGAACGGATTGGCCTATGTCTGAGTTCGAAATCCCGATCGTCACGACGACCGTCGAGAAGATGGTGCAGTGGGCGCGTCGGTCCGCCATCTGGCCGGTGACGTTCGGTCTGGCGTGCTGTGCCATCGAGATGATGGCGATGAGCTGCGGCCGCTACGACATCGCGAGGTTTGGCGCCGAAGTCTTTCGCGGGTCGCCACGCCAGTCGGACCTGATGATCGTGGCCGGGCGCTTGTCGAGGAAGATGGCGCCCGTGCTCCGCCGCATCTACGACCAGATGCCCGAACCGAAGTGGGTCATCTCCATGGGCGCGTGCGCGAGCTGCGGCGGCGTGTTCGACAACTACTCGATCGTGCAGGGCGTGGACCAGGTGGTGCCCATTGACGTGTTCGTGCCGGGTTGCCCGCCGCGTCCCGAGGCGCTCATCTACGGCATCGTGCAACTCCAGCGAAAGATCGACCAGCAGCGCATGAGCGCGTAGGCGCTGGAGGCACCCGGCAATCAATGGACGCGACTGACGTTCTTCAAATTCTGCGGACCCGTGTCCCCGATGCGTCGCTCGACGACGTGTCGGGCGTGGACATGCCCGCAATCGCCGTCGATCGCGAGCACCTCCTGGAGATATGCCAGGTGCTCCGCGACGACCCGGCGCTGCAGTTCGCGCTGCTCGTTGACGTGACGGCGGCCGACTACCTGCCCGCGTCACCCCGCTACGAAATGGTCTATCTGGTCGCGTGCGTCGGCGCGGCCTACGCCACGGGAGAGCCGGCGCCGGCGCGACGGCTCCGACTCAAGGTGCGCGTGCCCGACGGCGACGCGCGCATCTCGAGTGTCGTGTCGGTGTTTCCGGGCGCCGCATGGCCGGAACGCGAGGTGTTCGACCTCTTCGGCATTCTCTTCGACGGGCATCCCGACATGCGACGGATTCTCATGCCCGACGACTGGCAGGGCCACCCGCTGCGCAAGGACTATCCCGTCCAGATTCGAAAGGACACGGCGTCGTGGCAGCCGGTCCAGATTACCGCGGACGAGTTCGCGGAGAGCATTCGCCAGCAGCGGGAGCTGGCGTCGCGCTACGCGCAAGGCCCCGGCCGCGACCGGAGAGACTGACTCGTTTCCGCGAGCCCCTGATCACCGATGCCTGAGATTCGCACCGAGACGATGACCGTCAACATGGGGCCGCAGCACCCCAGCACGCACGGCGTGCTGCGGTTGGTGCTGGAGCTCGATGGCGAGACGCTCGTCTCGATCAGCCCGACGATCGGGTTTCTGCACACGGGCATCGAGAAGACGGCCGAGCAGAAAAAGTGGCAGCAGGTCGTCCCGCTCGTCGAGCGGATGGACTACCTCGGTCCACAGTCCAACAGCCTCGCGTTCTGCCTGGCGGTTGAGCGGCTGATCGGCATCGAGTCGTCGATTCCCGACCGCGTCATCTGGATACGTGTGTTGATCGCCGAACTGCAGCGGCTGAGCAGTCACCTCGTGTGGCTCGGCACGCACGCCATGGAGATCGGCGCGATCTCCGTGATGATGTATTGCTTCCGCGAGCGCGAGCAGCTGCTCAATCTGAACGAGATGATCGCCGGCTTCCGGATGTTCCCGAGCTATCTTCGGGTCGGTGGCCTGCGCGAGGATTTGCCGCGCGGGTTCAAGCAGGCCGTCAAGGAATTCATCGACAAGTTCCCGGGCAAGCTGGACGAGTACGAGAAGCTCCTGACGAAGAACCAGGTCTGGACCAAGCGCACGAAGGGCGTCGGAAGGCTTTCGCGCGAGGACACGATCGCCATGGGGCTCGTCGGTCCCATTGCGCGGGCGGTCGGTATTCCGTACGACGTCCGGAGGACCTTCCCGTACCTCAAGTACGAGCACGTTCGATTTCGACGTGCCGACAGCCACCGAGGGCGACGTGTTCGCGCGGTACACCGTCAAGGTGGCGGAGATGCGCCAGAGCGTCCGGATCGTCTACCAGGCGCTCGACCGTATCTCGCCGACCGGCGCGTACGACTGCGGCGACTTCCGCTACGTGCCGCCACCCAAGGATCGCGTGTACACGGAGATGGAAGCGCTCATCCAGCACTTCCTCCTGTACTCGCAGGGATTCAACGTCCCGAAGGGCGAGTGTTACGTGCCGGTCGAGGGGCCGCGCGGCGAGCACGGCTTCTACATCGTGTCGGACGGCACGAACCGGCCGATGCGCATCAAGTCGCGCGCGCCCTCGTTCTTCGCGTGTCAGGCGCTGCCGAAGATGGTCGTCGGCGGACTCGTCGCCGACCTCATCGCCGTGATCGGATCGACGGACGTCGTGATGGGAGACGTGGATCGATGAGCTTTCATCCCGCCATGGACTACGGCCGCGGCCGGCACAAGTCGGCGCGGCAATTGCCCGAGGAAGGTCCCGAGTTCACGTACACGCCGGAGAACAAGGCGAAACTCGACGAGATCTGTTCGCGGTATCCGGCCGACCAGCGCAAGTCCGCGATCCTCGCGGCGTTGTATCTCGCGCAGCATCAGCAGGGGTATCTCACGCCGGAACGCGATGCGGCACGTGGCGGGCGCCATCGGGTGCACGCCGGCGGAGGTCGAGGACGTCGTGTCGTTCTACACGATGTTCTACACGCGGCCGGTCGGCCGCCACGTGTTGCAGGTGTGCCGGACGCTCTCGTGCGCGCTCATGGGCGCGGAGCGCGTGACGGAGGAATTGTCCGAAGCGCTCGGGATCAAGCCAGGCGAGACGGACGCGACAGGGGAGTTCACGCTGCTCGAGGTCGAATGTCTCGGCGCCTGCGATCGCGCGCCGGTCGTCGGCGTCAACGACCACTGGCATGAGTGTCAGAGACCCGAAGCGGCTCGGGAACTCGTGGACGGGCTGCGGACGCGCGGTGCGGCAGCCCTGACGGGCTGTCATTTGCGCGTCCGCGGAGAAGAGCAGTGACAAGCGGATCAAGTTCGAACTTTAGAAGCCAGAAGTCAGAAGCTACGGACGGCGGCAAGCGCCCAGTCGCTTCTGAGTTCTGGCTTCTCACTTCTAACTTGTCAGCGACAGTGACCCCGATGGATGCACTTCTCACCAAACACGTCCGCGAGCCGAACGGCTACACGCTCGACTTCTACACGAAGCAGGGCGGGTACGAGGCGCTGAAGAAGGCGCTCGCGATGCCGCCCGAGGCGGTCATCGAGGCCGTCAAGGCGTCGGGGCTGCGCGGACGAGGCGGCGCGGGCTTCCCGACCGGCCTCAAGTGGCAGTTCGTGGACAAGAAGTCCCCGAAGCCGAAGTACATCTGCTGCAACGCGGACGAGAGCGAGCCGGGCACGTTCAAGGACCACGTGCTCATGGAGCGTAATCCGCACCTGCTCTTCGAGGGCTGCCTCATCGGGTGCCACGCGATCGGCGCGAAGGTCGCCTACATCTACATCCGCGGCGAGTTCTTCCACGTTCAGGAGATTCTCGAGGCCGAGCTCGCCAAGGCGCGCGCCGCCGGGTTCGTCGGCACGAACATCCTCGGCACCGGATTCGACTGCGAGATCTACGTGCATCGCGGCGCCGGCGCGTACGAAGCGGGCGAGGAAACGGCCCTGATCGAATCGCTCGAGGGCAAGCGCGCGCAGCCGCGTCTGAAGCCGCCGTTTCCGGCGGTCGAGGGTCTGTACGGGTGTCCGACCGCGGTCAACAACGTCGAGACGCTCTGCAACGTGCCGCTCATCATCGAGCATGGCGCCGAGTGGTTCGCCAGGATTGGCCCCGAGAAGAACGGCGGGCCGAAGCTCTTCTGCATCAGCGGGCACGTGCGCAAGCCCGGCGTCTACGAGGCGCCGATGAACGTGTCGCTCAAGGACCTGATTTACGACGACAGGTTCGGCGGCGGCATGCGCGACGGCCGCGCGCTGAAGTGCGTCATCCCCGGCGGGTCGTCGGTGCCCGTGCTGCTCCCGGATCAGATCGACATCCCGGCCAGCTTCGACGGCATCGCCGCGGCGGGATCCCTGCTCGGGTCGGCCGGCATCATCGTGATGGACGACACGACGTGCATGGTCTGGGCGGCGGAGAACCTGCTGCACTTCTACAAGCACGAGTCGTGCGGCAAGTGCACGCCGTGCCGCGAGGGCGGCGACTGGCTCCACCGGATCCTGGGCAAGATCGAGCGCGGCGACGGCGCGATGCGCGACCTCGACCTGCTGCTCTCGATCAGCAACAACATTCTCGGCAAGACCCTGTGCGCGTTCGGCGACGCGGCGGCGACGCCCGTGCTGTCGACGATCAAGATGTTCCGCGCGGAATACGAGGCGCACATTCGCGAGGGCCGATGCACCGTGCCGGCCCCGTGGCGCGCGTCGTCGCGTGTGCACGCGGGGGCGCACTAAGCCATGCCCTTCGGCATCACCCCCGAGCTCATCGCGCAGCTGACGATCATCGGCGTCACGTTCTTCGCCCTGCAGATGTCGGCCGCCGTGCTCGTCTACATGGAGCGCAAGGTGGCGGCGTTCGCACAGCAGCGCTACGGGCCGTACCTGGTCGGTCCGCGCGGCCTGCTGCAGCCCCTCGCCGACATCGTGAAGCTCCTGTTCAAGGAGGAGCTGCGTCCGAAGGCCGCAGACACCGTGCTCTTCTACGCGGCGCCGATCGTCTGCGCGACGGCAGCGTTCGCGGCGTTTGCCGTCGTGCCGTTTGGCGCGGACACGACCTTCTTCGGCCTCCTCGACCGGCCGATCCACCTGGCCGTGGCCGACGTCAACGTCGGGCTGCTCGTGATTTTCGCGATCACCTCGATGGGCGTGTACGGGATCGTCCTCGCAGGCTGGAGCTCGAACAGCAAGTACTCCCTGCTTGGCGGCCTCAGGTCATCGGCGCAGATGATCAGCTACGAGCTGTCCTACGGGCTCTCGTTCGCGTCGGTGATCATGCTGGCCGGGTCGTTGTCGCTTCGGGAGATTGTGGGGCACCAGGAGGGCTACTGGTTTGGCTTCATTCCGCAGTGGTACATCTTCCTCCAGCCCGTCGGATTTCTGATTTTCCTGATCGCCGGCGTCGCCGAGACGAACCGCGCGCCGTTCGATTTTCCCGAAGCCGAGCAGGAGCTCGTCGCCGGATACCACACCGAATACAGCTCGATGAGCTTCGCGCTGTTCTTCCTGGCCGAATACGTGAACATGGTCACCGTGTCCGCGGTCGCGACCGACCTGTTTCTGGGCGGGTGGCACGGGCCGATCCTGAACAGTCTCGGCCTCGGGTGGGTCTGGTTCCTCATCAAGCTGTTCGCGATTCTGTTCTTCTACATCTGGATGCGCTGGACGCTGCCGCGATACCGGTACGACCAGCTGATGGAGTTCGGCTGGAAGTGGCTGCTCCCGATCGCCGTGATCAACCTGCTCGTGACGGCGGGCGTGGTCGTGTATTTCGGTCCGCGGTTCGGCTGGTAACCCCCGGTAACAACGATGGATGCCCTCTACTTCTGGATTCTCGCGACCACGACGGTCGTCGCGTCCGTGCTCGTCGTGGGGCAGCGGAACCCGATGTACAGCGTCGTGCTGCTCATCGTGTCGTTCTGCGCCCTGTCCGGGCTCTACGTGCTGCTGGGCGCGCCGTTCGTGGCGGCGATCCAGATCATCATCTACGCCGGCGCCATCATGGTGCTGTTCCTCTTCGTCGTCATGTTGCTGAACGTGCCGACCGAGGATCCGCCGACCGGGTATCACGCGCGGCTCTTCGGCGGCGCCGGGCCGCGCCGCGTCGGCGCCGTGCTCTCGCTGCTGTTCGTCGTGCAGCTCGCCTGGGCGCTTCGGCAGATTCAGGGCGCGCCCCTTCCGACGCGTGGCGCGCAGCCGTCCTCTGACGTGGAAACGATCGGTCTCAAGCTCTTCACCGACTACGCGTTCGCGTTCGAGGCGACATCGGTGCTGATTCTCGTGGCGATGGTGGGGGCGATCGTGTTGGCGAAGAAAGAGAAGGCGTGATGCTGCCCGAACCGACCTTCAACTCGTACCTGATGCTCTCGGCCGTGCTGTTCTCCATCGGCACGGCGGGCGTCTTCCTGCGCCGCAACCTGATCACGATTCTGCTCTCGGTCGAGGTCATGTTGAACGCGGTCAACCTGACGTTCGTGGCGGCGGATCGGTACTACGGCACCGTCGATGGACAGATCGTCGTCTTCTTCGTCATGACCGTTGCCGCGGCCGAAGCGGCCGTCGGGCTGGCCATCATCATCTCGCTCTTCAGGCACCGCGAGTCGTTGAGCCCGGACGCCTTCACGTCCCTGAAATGGTGACTTCGTGCTCGCACTGATCCCCCTTCTCCCGTTTGCCGGCTTCCTGCTGAACACGACGTTCGGCAAGCGCCTGCCGAAGGGTGTGTCGGGCGCCATCGCGACGCGGCGATGGGCCTCGCGTTCGGCGTGTCGGTGGCGGCCGTGTGGCGGCTGCTGGGAACCGAGCCGGTCGGCGGCGTGCGTGCGATCGAGGAGGTGCTGTACTCGTGGATCGCGTCGGACCGGCTGAACATTCCGCTCGCGTTCCGGCTCGATCCGCTGTCCTCGGTGATGATCCTGGTCATCACGGGCATCGGCGCGCTCATTCACCTGTACTCGACGGCCTACATGCACGACGAGTCGGACGCGGAGTTCGCGCGCTACTTCTCCTACCTGAACCTGTTTGCCGCGTTCATGTTGGTGCTCGTGCTCGGCGCAAGCTTCCCCGTGATGTTCATCGGGTGGGAAGGCGTCGGCTTGTGCTCGTACCTGCTGATTGGCTTCTGGTTCACGAAGCCATCGGCCGCCGACGCGGGCAAGAAAGCGTTCGTCGTCAACCGCATTGGCGACTTCGGGTTCATCCTCGGCATGGCCGGTCTGTTCGCGACGTTCGGCACGCTGGATTTTCAGGGCGTCGCGCGCGCGGTCGCCGAACTGCCCGTGGAGGCGCACTTCGGCCTGCTGACAGGGCTCACGCTGCTCCTGTTTCTTGGCGCCACCGGTAAATCGGCCCAGCTTCCGCTCTATGTCTGGTTGCCCGACGCCATGGAAGGCCCGACGCCGGTGTCCGCGCTCATTCACGCGGCCACGATGGTGACGGCCGGCGTGTACATGATCGGGCGTAATGCCGTGCTCTTCA
The DNA here is from genome assembly GCA_963739035.1 of uncultured Acidobacteriota bacterium. Classification (GTDB taxonomy): domain Bacteria; phylum Acidobacteriota; class Vicinamibacteria; order Vicinamibacterales; family SCN-69-37; genus CAVTYZ01. The sequence continues at coordinate 35,250 of CAVTYZ010000020.1, forward strand.
GCCACGCGCCGATCACGCTCGACGTCGTCGCGGTGGTCGGCTGTCTGACGGCCCTGATGGCCGGCACGATCGGCCTGGTCCAGAACGACATCAAGCGCGTGCTCGCGTACTCGACCGTGTCGCAGCTCGGCTACATGTTTCTCGCGATGGGCGTCGGCGCATTTTCCGCCGGCATCTTCCATCTCTACACGCACGCGTTCTTCAAGGCGCTCCTGTTCCTCGGGTCAGGCGCGGTCATTCACGCGCTGCACGGCGAGCAGGATCTGCGCCGAATGGGCGGCCTGAAGGACAAGCTGCCCGTGACGTACTGGACCTTCCTCATCGGCACGCTCGCGATTGCCGGCGTGCCGTTGCTGTCGGGGTTCTTCTCGAAGGACGAGATTCTCTGGAAGACCTTTTCCGAGGGCCACGTGGTGCTGTGGGCGCTCGCGGTCCTCACCGCGTTCCTGACGGCCACGTACATGTTCCGTCTTCTGTATCTCGCGTTCTTCGGTGAGCGGCGGCACGGCGACGACCACGCCCATGACGCCCACGGTCACCACGCCGGCGCCGATCACGGTCATGGCCACGGCGGGGGACACGGGTTGCACGATGCTCCGCCGGCGATGGCGATCGCGCTCGTCGTGCTCGCGGTTGGTTCCGTTGCGGCCGGCTACGTCGGTGTTCCCAATGCGATCGTCCACGGCGGCAATCGCATCGAGGCGTTTCTTGCGCCGAGCTTCGAGGCGCCTCTCGAGGTCTCCCGGCCGGCCCAAGCACGGCGCCCGGCTCTGCCGGGACCAATGAAGCGAGGCCCACAGCGTGGGTCTCGAGCTCGGCCTGATGGCGCTCTCCACGATCGTGGCGCTCGCCGGCATTGGCGTCGCGACGACGTTCTTCCTGAAAGCGCCGGAGCGCGCGTCCGCGATGTCCGAGCGGTTCGCCGGGCTGCATCGACTGCTCCTGAACAAGTACCTACGTGGACGAGGCATACGACGCCTCGGTCGTGCAGCCCATCAAGCGAACGTCGAGCGGCTTCCTGTGGCGCGGCGTCGATGCCGGCCTGATTGACGGCACGGTCAACGGCGTGGGTCTGGCCGTCCGAGGCTGGAGCGCGGTGCTTCGCCGCATGCAGACCGGATCGGTCCGCGCCTACGCGATGTCACTCTTCGTCGGCGCGCTCAGCGTGCTGGGTACTGCCTCTGGCGATGAATACTTCTCTTCCACTGTTCAGCGCCATCGTCGCCTTGCCGGTCGCCGGCGGGCTCGCGCTTCTCGGCCTTGGCCGCGGACGCGACGCCCTCGTGCGCCACGTGGCGCTCGGCGTCTCGCTCGTGACCTTCGTGTTGAGCCTGGCGCTCGTCGCGGGCTTCGACGCGTCGTCGGCCGACTTCCAGTTCGTGGAGCGCCACGCCTGGCTGCCCGATTTCGGCGTGTCCTATCACGTCGGCATCGACGGTATCAGCCTGTGGCTCGTGGTGTTGACGACGTTTCTCACGCCGATTGCGCTGCTGTGCTCGTGGGAGTCGGTCGAGCATCGGGTGCGTGACTTCTCGCTGTTCATGCTCACGCTCGAAGCCGCCATGATTGGCGTCTTCGTTTCGCTGGATCTGTTTCTGTTCTACGTGTTCTGGGACGCGATGCTGATTCCGATGTATTTCCTCATCGGGATTTGGGGCTACGACCGGCGCATCTACGCGGCCATCAAGTTCATCCTCTACACGATGGCGGGCAGTGTGTTGATGCTGCTGGCGATTCTCTGGCTGGCCTATCACCACCAGGCCGTGACCGGCGTGCCAAGCTTCGACCTGGAACTGCTGACGGCGCTCGACATTCCGCGCGGCGCGGAGATGTGGCTGTTCCTGGCATTTGCCGTCGCGTTTGCGATCAAGGTGCCGCTGTTCCCGTTCCACACGTGGCTGCCGGATGCGCACGTGCAGGCCCCGACAGCCGGGTCGGTCATCCTGGCGGGTGTGCTGCTGAAGATGGGGACGTACGGCTTGCTGCGCTTCGCCTTCCCGTTGTTCCCAGAGGCGACGATCGTGTTTCTGCCGTGGCTGGCGACGCTGTCCGTGATCGGCATCGTGTACGGCGCGCTCGTGGCGATGGTCCAGCCCGACATGAAGAAGCTCGTGGCCTACTCGTCGGTCAGCCACCTGGGTTTTGTCGTGCTCGGGCTGTCTGCGCTGAACGTCAACGGCGTGCAGGGGGCGGTGTACCAGATGCTGGCGCACGGGATCTCCACGGGCGGGCTCTTCCTCATCGTCGGGATGCTGTCCGATCGCCGGCACACGCGTCAGATTACGGAGTTCGGCGGCCTCAAGAGCGTCGCGCCGCAGCTCGTGGCGGCGTTCCTGCTCATCACGCTCGCGTCGATCGCGTTGCCCGGGATGAACGGATTCGTCGGCGAGTTCCTGATCATCGTCGGTGCCTTCGGCAGCAGCGCGCTCGGCGGCGCGCGGATCTACACGGCGATCGCGGCGACCGGTGTGATTCTGTCCGCCGTCTACATGCTGTGGATGTTCCAGCGGGTCAACTATGGTCCGCTCACGAACGACAAGAACCGCGGGCTGCGGGATCTGAGCGTGCGCGAGTGGTTCGTGATCGCGCCAATCTGCGCGATGGCGATCTTCATGGGCGTCGCGCCCGGTGTCTTTCTGAAGCCGATGGAACCCGCCGTCCGAAAGACGATCGAACAGATCGTGCCGAACACGGCGCCGGCCAACGCCCGTGCGATCGACCCTCCGGCCGATCGGCTCGAGCGGCCAGTCACCTCACCGGCCGACGTGGCCGCCATCACCACGACGGAGCCGCAGGCGTCCTCGCGCTGACATCTTTTATCGTCATGGCCACCGACATCCTCGCCGACATCATCCCGATCGTTCCGGTTCTCATCGTCGTCCTCTCCGCGTGCGCCGTGCTGCTGGCCGAGGCCTTCCGCAAGCCCGGCGAGCAGATGCCAGTCGCGCTCCTCGGGGTCATCGGCCTCGTCGGCGGCATCATCACGTCGGTGTCGCTCTGGGACCAGCCCGATCTGGTCGGCTTCGGCGTCATCGTCGTCGATCGCTACACCGTGTTCTTCAACGTGGTCATCTGCGCGATCGGGCTTCTCACGATTCTGATCTCGTCTGGTGCGGTGGAGCGCGATCACCTGCCGGTGGGGGAGTACTACGCCCTCATGCTGTTCGCGCTGTCGGGCATGATGCTGATGGGCGCCACGCGCGACCTGCTCATCATCTTCCTGGCGCTCGAGATCATGTCGCTGTCGGTGTACGTCCTGACGGGTCTCAAGCGGACCAGCGAGCAGAGCGCCGAGGCGGCGTTCAAGTACTTCGTGCTCGGCGCGTTCTCGAGTGCGTTCTTCCTCTACGGGATCGCGTTCGCGTTTGCCGTGACCGGCACGACGAAGCTCGACGAGCTGGGCGTCCGCATCGCGAGCTCGACGCTGGATCCCGGCATCCTGGTCATTCTCGCCACGGTCCTGCTGCTCGTCGGGTTCGCCTTCAAGGTGTCGGCCGTGCCCTTTCACATGTGGACGCCGGACGCGTACCAGGGGGCGCCAACACTCGTGACGGGCTTCATGTCCACGGGCGTCAAGGCCGCGGCGTTCGCCGCGTTCGTCCGCGTGTTCCTCACGGCGCTCGAGCCTCTGCGTGTGGACTGGGTGCCGGTCGTCTCCGCGATTGCCGGCCTCACGATGATCGTCGGCACGGTCGTCGGCGTTGCGCAGTCGAGCGTCAAGCGCATGCTCGCGTATTCGAGCATCGCGCATGCGGGCTACCTGCTCGTGGGTCTGGTCGCGGCGAGCGCGGCGGGCAAGGCCGCCATCCTTTTCTATCTCGTCGCCTACGGCGTCACGAACCTCGGGGCGTTCGGCGTGCTGGCGGCGCTGTCGACGGCGGATCGTCCTCACGACGACATCCGCGATTTTGCCGGCCTCTCGGCCGAGCGGCCGGGTCTCGCCGCGTTGTTGACGGTGTTCCTGCTGTCGCTCGGCGGATTCCCGCCCACCGTGGGATTCGTGGCGAAGTGGTACATCTTCAACGCCGCGATCCAGGAGCACCTGGTCGCGCTTGCGATCCTCGGCGTTCTCACGAGCGTCGTGTCCGTGTTCTTCTACCTGCGCATCGTCGTGCAGATGTACATGACGGACGAGCGCGCGCCGGGCCATCGCCCGGCATTGACCACCCTCGCGGCGGTTGGTCTCGCGCTCGCGCTCGTCGTCGTGATTTATCTGGGCGTGCTGCCCGGAGCGCTGCTCACGATCGCGGCGGAGTCGGTCAGGACGATATTCTGAGCAGTGCCGGTCGTGTAGGCGCTTGCAGGACATGTAGGATGTGTCCAGTCGAGCCGATGTCTGACGAGAAGCCGCCTGACCGCGTCGTTGCCGGACGAGCCAACGCACCGGCCGCTCGAGCGGTTCTGGCCCTACGCGGAGCTGTCCGAGGAGCCCACCGACGAGGAACTCGCGAAGCTCCATCCCGAGATCGCCGCCGTGGTCTTCGGCGCGTCGGCTCTTCCGTTCTCTATCTCGCTGGTGTTTCCGCGCTTCGAGGGCGATCGCTACCGGCGCGCCGTGGAACTTGCGCGGGCCTCGGACGAGTACATCGAGGTCAGCGTCGATGGCGTACTCCGGCATCGTGCGCGATTCTTTCCGCGCGATCGCCCGGAGCGTCTGCGCGACTTGTATCAGGTCGTATCCGACATCCCGGATACTGAGGTGCTCGTGGACGATCAGCCTGTGCCGTACGCGCGCGAGCTCTGGCTCCCGCTCGTCTGGTGCCTGATTCGATGAAAAAAATGGGAGGGGAAGTGGCGGGGTCGGAGGTTGAGGGACCGGAGCCCTGGGCACCGGTCCCCCAAGGTGGTCTAGCTCGGCTTGGTGACGTTGCCGGCCTGCGGTCCCTTCGGACCGTCAACGATCTCGAATTCGACCTGCTGGCCTTCCTCGAGCGTCCTGAAGCCGGAACCCTGAATCGCGGAAAAGTGCACGAAAACGTCGTTGCCACCCTCGCGTTCGATGAAACCGTACCCCTTCGCGTTGTTAAACCACTTGACCTTGCCAGTAATGCGCATACTACTTGCCTGCCTTGCATGACACGCGGCGTTGAGCGCCGCGTTAACCCCCCGCCGTGTCCGCTGCGAGCGCGACGGGGTACAAAAAAAGACCGCGACACGCGGCCTCATCGACGACGTCGGCCCGCCCAACGTCAACCGGCGACTCTAGTCATGTCCCCCCTGATTGTCAACTGCTTTCATGTACTGGGCATCCGCCCAATTCTCATGCAGGAAGCCTGATGCGAGCGCTTATCAGCGTTTCCGACAAGACGGGCCTCGTGCCCTTCGCCCAGGGCCTGGTGGCCGCCGGGTGGGAGATCGTCTCCACCGGCGGGACCGCAAAGGCGCTCCAGGCTGCGGGCATTCAGGTCATTGGCATCTCCGACGTCACGGGATTCCCCGAGATGATGGACGGGCGGGTCAAGACCCTTCACCCCAAGGTTCACGGGGGCATCCTCGCGCGCCGCCAGCGGCCCGACGACCTTGCCTCGCTGGCCACTCACGACATCCGGCCGATCGACATGGTCGTCGTGAACCTCTATCCGTTCGCCGAAGCTGCCGCGAAGTCCGCGCTTCCGTTCGACGACCTCGTCGAGGAGATCGACATCGGCGGCCCGAGTCTGGTCCGCGCGGCCGCCAAGAATTTTCGAGACGTGCTGGTGGTTGTTTCACCCGGCGACTACGAGGCCGTGCTCGCCGCGGTGACGTCGACCAATGGTCCCGGTCTCGGGTTCAGGTTCTCGCTCGCGCGCCACGCCTTCGCACACACCGCCGCCTACGATCAGATGATCGCGACCACGCTCGACGACGTGAGCGTGGACGAGGTGGGCGGCGAGTTCACGCGCGGTGCCGGTGCACAGTCGGAGCTCCTGCCCGAGGTCTGGCAGCCGCGTCTGACGAAGCTCCGTGACCTCCGCTACGGTGAGAATCCGCACCAGGCTGGCGCCTGGTATGCGGAAGTCCCGCTCGGCTTTGGTGACGCGACGGTTCACCAGGGCAAGGAACTTTCGTTCACCAATCTGCTGGATCTCGACGCGGCCGCGCGGATCGCGCTGGAGTTCGACGAGCCTGCCGCCGTCGTCATCAAGCACACCAATCCGTGTGGAGTCGCGACCGGTCACACGCTGGCCGCCGCGTACGTCCGCGCGCGTGAGGCCGATCCGCTGTCCGCTTTCGGTGGCATCGTCGGTCTCAATCGCCCGATCGACGTGGACACCGCCCGCGCCATCGTGTCGACCTTCATCGAAGCCGTGGTCGCGCCCGATCTCGCGGATGCGGCGGCCGTTCTGCCCATCCTTGCGACCAAGAGCAACCTGCGCGTCCTGACGGCATCGTTCGCTGGTCTCGAGCAGGCGCGGGATGCCCGTTCGATTCTCGGCGGCTGGCTCGTGCAGGCCCGTGACCGCGTCATCGAAGCCGGCGAGAAGTGGCCCGGGCATCACTCCGTGAGCGTCGCCACGCGTCGCGCTCCGACCGAGGACGAGTGGCGCGCGTTGCGATTTGCCTGGCGCATCGCCGCGCACGTGAAGTCCAACACGGTGATCTTCACCGGACCGGACGTCACGCTGGCAATCGGCGCAGGCCAGATGAGTCGGGTGGACGCGGTGAGAACAGCCATCCTGAAGGCTGGCGATCGACTGCGCGGATCGGTGGCGGCATCGGACGCGTTCTTCCCGTTTCGCGACGGGCTCGATGCCGTCGCAGCCGCCGGCGCCACCGCGGTCGTTCAGCCCGGAGGCTCGGTCCGCGATCCGGACGTGATCGCGGCGGCCGACGAGCACGGCATGGCGATGGTGTTCACCGGCCGCCGCCACTTCCGGCATTGATCGCGCACCATGATGACGTGAAGATTCACGATTGGCAGGGCTGAATGCTCTTCCAACCCGAAGCTTCATGCCTTCATGGTGACCTCTTCACGCCCTCAGGGTGAGGCTGGTCCGATCGCTCTTGGTAGACTGACCCGCATGCCGCGTGGCATCGGGCTCCTCCTGTTGTGCGGCCTCACGTTCGTCCTCGGCCTCAGCCAGCCGGCCATTACCGATTCCGATGAGGCGTTCTACGCCGAAGCGGGACGCGAGATGGTCGAGAGCGGCGACTGGACCACGCCGCACTACAACTACGAGCCACGGCTTCAAAAGCCGATCCTGTTCTACTGGATCATCGCGGCGACCTATGAGCTGACCGGCGTCAGCGAATGGGCCGCGCGAATCGGCTCGGCCGTCGCCGGCATCGGGCTCGCGCTCGTTGCCGCTCTCGTGGGACGACGATGGTACGGCTCGAGCGTCGGTACATTGGCCGGCGCGGTCGTCAGTACGAGCTTTGGTGTCGTGCCCCTGGCGCGGCAGTCCCTTCCCGATACGCCGCTCGCGTTGTTCGTGAGCCTGACGGCGTGGGCGGCCATCGAAGCGATCGATCTGCGGCCTCGCACGTCACCGACCGCGTCGCGCGTCACGCCCGGCGGTTGGCTGGCCATCGCGGCCCTTGCGGCGGCATTCGGCACGCTCGCAAAAGGTCCGGTGGCCCTGGCATTGCCGCTGATGATCGTGACGCCGCTCTGGCTCTGGCAGCGACAGAAGACCCGGAGGATGTGGCCCGACGGCATCGGTGTTCGCCAGGTGGCTGTGAGCCTCGTCCTTTTTCTCGCCGTGGCGGCGCCCTGGTACCTCGCCGTCATGCGGGCGCAAGGCCTCGAGTATGCGTGGCGGTTCTTCGTCGGCGAGAACGTCGAGCGCTTCGCCACGTCGACGTACAACACGTGGCGCGGCTACATCTACCTGCCCATCATCATCGCCGGCTTGCTGCCGTGGTCGGCCTTTGGCCTGTTGTGGGTCCGGCCATTCCGTGAGCTCATCTCGCGTCGCCGATCGCTCGGTTGGCCGGAGGCGCGCCTGCTGTGCTGGGCAGGCGGACCGCTGGCGTTCTTCATGGTGTCGATCGGCAGCCAGCCCCGATACATCCTGCCGTGCCTCGTGCCGATCTCGATCCTCCTCGCGCGCTCGGTGACCAGCCACGCGACGGCGACGACCGCCTCGGCGATGTTTCGTGTCGCCGCGACGCTGGCGGGCGTGACGATCGCCACGCTCGGCGCACTGTTATGGCGCGCCGTCGGCGTGTACGTGTCCGGCGGTGTGACGTTGTCGCCCGCGGGACCGGCGACGATGACCGCGATCGGCGTGGTGCTGGCCGCCGCGACTCTGTTCCTGCCCCGTCGCGTCGTGCCGGCGGCGATCGCCTTGGCCGCCGGCGCTGCGCTTGTCGCGTTCAACGTGACGCTCATGGCACCCAGCCGGCCGGAACCGGTTGAGACAATCGCGGCCGCGATCCGTGCAGAGGGCCAGGGACGCGACCTGTGCGCGTGCGGGGCGTTGGGTCGTAGCCTGCCGTTCTACGCGGGAATGCGGGCGGTGATCGCCGACGTGACGTCGGATCACACGGACGAGCTCACGTACTACCTCGACGACAGCCGCCCGGATTGCTCGTGGTGGACGAACGCGTGCTCGATCAAGTCGAGCGCCGACTCGGCCGGACCTTTCAACGTCTGATGTCCGTGACGTATCTGAACACCAGCATCTGGCAGCGTGGCGAGTCGTTGCTTGCGCCCGACCCGCGCCACGTGCAGCGCGTCGTCCTCATCCGGAATCGATGAGCGGCGGGACTCGACGACTGGTCGCATTCCTGGCCGTGGCCTTCGTTCTGCGGCTGGCGTTCGGACTGGCCTTCGACTTCTGGGGCGACGACGAGTTTCAAATCTATTTGATCGGGCTCAAGTTCTATACGACGGGCGCCTGGCCGCTCTACGGGCCTGATGTCGTGTACACGGAGACTCGGCTTCCAGGCGGCATGCAGGGACTGCTCGTCGGCGGTCCGTTCTGGATCGCCCCGTGGCCGGAAGCGCCGTACGTTCTGCTCAACGTGCTCTCGCTGGGCGCGCTGGCGCTTCTCGCGTGGTACATCGGCCGGCGGCTTCCGGACATCCCGCGCTGGTTTCTGTGGACCTGGGTGTTCTTCAGCCCATGGACGCTCGATATCTCGGCGCACATCATCAACACCTCCTACGCCATCCTCGGCGCGATCGTGTTCTTCGTGTCCGCGTTCGAGCTCGTTCCCGGCCTACGCGTCGGTGCGGTACCGAGAGCGCTCGCGTTCGTCGGTCTGGGATTCGGCCTGCTCTGGGTGGCCCAGTTTCACCTCTCGGCGGCGATTCTGGTGCCGATCGCGCTGGTCGTGCTGGTGCTCGCCGGGCGCGACGATCCGCGGCAGGCGTCGAGTCGGTCTCGTCTGGTGCGGCCTCGGTGCCGCGCTCGCGGGTCTGACGATCGTGCCGACGCTCCTCCGGGACGGCCTCGGCGCCGTTGTCGGGCGGACGGGCGAGAACGTCGTTTTCGAGCCGATGAACCTGCTTCGATTGCCGCAGATCGTCGTGCAGTTCCTGTCGCTGGCGACGTTCGAGGTCGCCCGGTTCATGGGCCCGAGCACGCATGACCGGCTTTCTTTTCTCGCCGAGTTCCCCTGGGCCGCACCCGCGATTGTCGTGGCCGGCGTGCTGGGAGCGATTCAGGTCGGGATTCTCCTCGTGGAACTCTTTCGCGCGCATCCCGAACGCAAAGGATGGAGGCCCGTCCGGCATGCGACGCTCGGCGTCCTGGCCCTGCTCGTGCCGAGTTTCGCGTTTTCCGTTCGAGCGCCGGCCTCGCACGCCTACTACGTGCTGCTCCCGGTCGTGATGATCTACGCGTTCTACGTGTGGTCGGACCTGCTGCGAATCAGGTGGGTTCGAACCGCCGCCGTGGTCTTGCTCGTCACTGGCGCGATAGCGGACGTCGCGCTTGGCATCAGGAACTTCACGGGCCGCTCGATGTACTCGCGGCGCGATCTGGTGGTGCGCGCGATCAGCGAACGGGACTATCGGCTGCTGGGTGAGCGGCGCACGGAGTACTGGCCGGTCGAGAGACGGGGAGAGTGAGGTTGGGGCTTGCGGCCGGTCACGTCGCGAGGCACGTTCTGCCCCCAAGCCTCAAGCCTCAAGCCTCAAGCCTCATCCAATCCTCGGCATCCACGGTCCGATCGCCAGGCGCGCGATCATCAGCGCGAGCCACACGAGTGCGGGTGCAGCGGGGAGGCGCTCGTCGAGCTCGCGACACCACGCCGCGATACGCGGCCAGATGCGGAGCGCGACGATCGCCCCGGCGGCGGCGACGACAAAGGTGCCCGAGAAAATATACCGTTCGGCCACTCGGCTGGACGGACTGAGCACGAACACGAGCAGCACACCGTACGTCAGCGCAAAGAGCAGACCTCGCCGCTCCTGATCCGGTAGCGCACGCCAGCGAGACACCCACGGGCCACGCGTCGTCCACATCAGCGCGATGAGCGCCAGGCTCCACGGGGCCGCGTGCCACGTCAGCCGGCTCAGGTAGAAAAAGACATTCCACGCGAGGGAGGCGACACCGCCGCCCATCGGCGTCGCGACCTCGACCTGTCCAAGTTGCCGCTGCCAGTACGGCACCCAGTACGCTTCGCCAGTCACCGCGCGGAACCAGAACTCGTAGCCGGTACCGACGGCAATCGTGACAAAGGTCCCGGCGAGCACGGCGACGACGAGCCGAGCTCGAGACCGGGTGACGCCCGCCGGATCGATCAACACCCACAGCAGCGCCCCCGCGATCGTCAGCACAACGAACACGCCTTTCACGAGGAGCGCACCAGCCATGCCCCCGGCGACCAGCAGGACCGCCCACCACGACTGTCGTACCTTTTCCAGCCCGACCAGCGCCACGAGCAGGCCCACGAGCATCAGGTATTCGTGGTTCGCGCGGATCCTGAACAGGAAGGCCACCGGCATGAGCTGGAGCAGCACGAGGGCGGCTCGCGCGTCGTCTCGCGGCACAACGCGGTGCAAGCAGCCATCCGATGAGCAGGAGGGCCGCCAGGCCCGCGCCGATCCCGACGACATACGCAGCCTGTGGTCCGGGAACGCCGAGTCGCACGAGCGCGGCGGGAACGATGAGCGCTCCGGCAGGATGCTCCCGAAATAGCCCGGTCATCTCCGCTTCGGGCCAGAAACCCCACCATTCAGGCGCCACCCAACGGCTCACGGGCTCCTCGGCGAGACGGTTGGACAAGCCCGCATAGAGATCGGAGTCGCCGTCGCTGCTCGTGAACTGAAGCGCGATGAGGAGGAACGCCACGACGAAAAAGCAGCCGGCCCACACGACGGCGTCGCGGCGCGGGACCAGAGCGTCGGGCATCTATTGATGATCGGCGGCAGCCGCCGCGAGCTCAGCGGGGGTGACGCTCGAGGGACCGAATCGAGCCACGACGAGGCCGGCGGCGATATTGGCGAGGCACGCGGCGTCGAGGAGCGTCGCGCCGGTTGCCAGCGCCAGCGCCAGAACGGCGATCACCGTGTCGCCCGCGCCTGTGACGTCGGCGACTTCGCGGGCGACGGCCGGCAGCGCGTGCTCCTGTGGCGTCTTGCTCGTCGTGTCCAGGATCCACATCCCGTGTTCGCCCCACGTGATGATGACGTTCGATCCGGTCCGCTCGTGCAGCGCCCGAGCGGCGAGGCGCGCGTCGTCCGCGGTGCGGATGACGCGGTGCGTCATCAATTCCGCCTCGTGGTGGTTCGGCGTGATGAGCCATGTCCCGCGATAGCGATCGGCATCGGCGACTTTCGGATCCACGAGCACCGGGATGCCACGAGATTTGGCGGCAACGACAGCCGTCGCGATCACGTCCGAGGACACCACACCCTTCCGGTAGTCGGAGAGCACGATGGCATCGGCGCTGGCCGCGGCTTGAACGATTCTGGATGAGAGCATTCGCAGCACTTCACCCGAGGCATCCGCGTCCGACTCATAGTCCACCCGTGCCACTTGCTGATTGCGGGTCGTGACCACGCGCATCTTGCGCGTCGTTGGTCGCGACGAATCGATGGCGAGTCCGTCGGTCGGCAGCGCCGCGCGATCGAGACACCGGCGCAGCTCCGCGGCGGCCTCGTCCTGACCGACGACCCCGACGATCGAGGCCTGGCCGCCCAGGGCGACGATGTTCTGCGCGACGTTCCCGGCTCCGCCGAGCCGGTAGTCGTCACGGGCGAACCGAACGACCGGTACGGGCGCCTCTGGCGAGATCCGATCGACGTGCCCGATGAGGAAATGGTCGAGCATGATGTCGCCCAGAACCGCGATGTGTCGGCCTGCGAGGCGGGAGGTCAGAGCCGTGAGGCTGGTCATTGATGAACCGAAGGGTGATCAGCGCGATGGGTCGGACCCGCCGCGAGAGGCCGGCGACCGCATATCGCGCGGCGTACGGCAGGGAGATCAACGCCAGGAACAGCATCATGAATTCCGAATCACCGAAGTTGTATTCGAAGAGACCCGCCGTCAGCATCGCGACAATCGCGCCCAATCCGGCCGCGGCCAGCGCGGGCGCCGGACCGCGGCGGAACTCCTGAAGCAGCCCCCATGCGGCCGTCGCAATGAAACACAGCCATACGGCGAGGGCCGGCAGGCCGCGCTCGGCTGCGATCTGCACGGGCACATTGTGCAAGTGCGGGTTGTACGTGTGGACGGGGTTCGGTTGAAGGTATTGGCCGTACACGCGTCCCACCATCTCGGGCCCGACGCCGAACACCGGGTGGTCACGAATCATGTCGCGGCCCATCACGAGCATCTGGAGCCGGTCGCGGTTCGAATCGTCCTGCAGATTGGCGATTGAGAACGCGCGGTCCTTGATTTGAGCCGGCGCGGCGACGACGAAGAGCACGATCAGCACCGGGACCGCAAGGAGCAACCGCACCTGGCGTAACGGCAGCAGGCAGGCAATTGCCGCAAGCGCTCCGAGGTACGCGTTTCTCGTTTGTGTCGCGGCGAGCGCCACGGCCAGCGCGGGAACGGCGACGGCCGGCCAGATGCGCTGCGCGGGATAGAAGAGGAGGCGGGCCACCGCCGCGGCGAGCACGAGCATGACCAGCCCGGAGTACGTCATGTAGTGCGACAGCGAACCCATGGGCCGGCGGTCGAGGTTGTCGAAGCCGAAGATGGTGTACTCGACGACGCCCACGAAGGCGCCCGCGGCGCCGAGCGCCATGATCACGTCGAGCGTCGTCATGGCGCGGGCGCCCCGCGCGAGGCGCACCACCACTGGCACGATGAGAAAGAGCACCAGTTGCCGGCTATCGATCAGGCTCGCTCTGGGATCCGGAGACACGGCCGCACTCACCAGCGTCAGCGCCGCGTATCCGGCGAGCGGCCAGAAGAATGCGGGGACTTCAGGGCGCCGCCCGTCGGCGCGGATCACCCACAACCAGAGCAACGCCGCGAGGCCGAAGAGCACCTGCGCGGTGAGCAGGTTGAACAGCGTCATGCCGAGCCCGGCGGTCAACAGCCAGTACGCGGTGCGTTCGATGCCACCGGGCGAGCCCGCTGATGAAAGCGAGTCGGTCATCCGGCCTCCAGCAGCCGCTCGGCCGCCGCCCGAACCGTCGCGGCCGAGATGCCTGTCAGACATCGGAAGTCACCCGGCACACAGACCCGCTGCTCGCACGGCCGGCAGGGGAGCACGCCGACGTCAATCGATTCCGTCTTGAGGTGCCGCGGGCGCCACGGCGCCGATCGTTCAGCGAGCGTGGGGCCGTAGAGGCCGACGACCGGCACGTCGCTCGTGGCGGCAATGTGCAGCGGACCACTGTCGCCGCCGATGAAGAGCGCGGCACGGTCCATCGCCGCACGCAGTTCGGGCAGCGACAAGTTCTCGGCACTGGCGAGCCGCGCCGCCGCCGGACCCGCCGCGGCGCGAGCGCGTTCGATGACCCGAGCGGCCGACTCGTGGTCCGACGGTCCTCCGGTGACAAGGACCCAGCGATCCGAATGGCCCGTGACGAGACCCGCCGCCAAATCGGCGAACGATTGTTCCGGCCAGCGACGGAAGGGGTTGCCCGCGCTCACGTGCAGAAGAATGACACGACCATCGACCGCGACGCCAAGATTGCGCAGACGGGTATCGATGGCTCGACGGGCCGCGTCATCAACGGTCATGTTCACGCGATCGCGGTCCGCGATCGGCCGGAGCGGACAGGGCTCCGTCCACGCGCGGCCAGCAGGTCCCACTGGTTTTCAACCGAATGGCGCGCGCGCAGCTCGCGGGGCCGGTGGACGACCCGCGTGTACATCCAGCGTCGCCCGGGAACGTCGTAGCCCACGCGCACCGGCGCGCCGCTGAGCCACGTGAACCAGGCGCTCCGCGGTCCGCCGTGCAAATCGACCGCGACATCGAACCGACGCGCACGGAGGCGCCGGGCGATCGTCAGGTCGTCAACCACCCGCCGCCATCCTTTCCGTCGCGGAACAACCACGACGTCTGACAGCGCGGGATTGCCGGCAACGACAGGCGCGGCCGCCGGTTCGACCAGATACACGAGCTCGGCGGATGGAAACTGGCGACGGAGTGCGTGGAGGATCGGCGTCGTGAACACGACATCGCCGATCAGGCGGAGGCGGACCAGAAGGATACGCAACGCCTGTCAGTTCTCGATGGTGGCCTCGTCGATCAGCATGACAGGGATGTCGTCCTTGACGGGATACACGCGATGGCAGGTGTCGCACTTCAAGCCGGCGCCGTTCTGCACGGGGTGCACCGGCGTCTTGCAATTCGGACACACCAGAATCTCGAGAAGGGCGGGGTCAACCGGCATGCGGTGAATATAACGTGAATCGGGCTTGTGGCTTGCGAGCCGGGGCCTGGGGCCAGGCCTCGAGCCTCGGACCTCGGGCCTCAGGGCCCTGCTGTGAAACAATCAGATCTCCGTGCTGCTCGAACTGTTCGTGACCACCGTGCTGGGTCTGCAGGTCTCGCCGCCGGCCCGGCCATCCGCCGAGGACGTCGGCCGCGCGTACTACCTGTTTCTTCAGGCGCGGGCTGCCGACAGCGAGAACGACGTTTCAGGCGCGATCGACAACTACCGTCAGGCGATTGCGCTCCTTCCCGACTCCACGACCATGCGCCTCGACCTGGCGGACCTGTACGTTCGACAGAACCAGATGGACGAGGCCGAACGAGAGGTGCGTGCGGCGCTTGCGGTGGACCCGGCGAACCGGGCGGCACATAGACTTCTCGGCGGCATCCAGGGTGCGGCGATCGAGAGGATCCCGGCTGGCTCGTCGGGTGACCCGATCATCGCTGAGGCCATCAGCCACCTCGAACGATCGCTCGATGGCCAGGGCGTCGATCAGTACGCAGAGTACCTGCTCAACAGTCTCTACATCCGTCAGGGCGAGTCCGCGCGGGCGATCGATCGCCTGCAGGCCCTGCTCAAGAGCGACCCCGACGATCCCGCGGCCCTCCGGCTGCTCGTCAAGGCCTATGAGGCGACTGGTCAGGGCGTCGACGCGGATCGCACGCTCGACACGCTCGCCGATCTGAAGGCGGACGCGATCGATCCGGTCGAAATGCGGGTGAGGCAGATCGAACGCCTCGAGCGCGCCGGACGGTGGGCTGATGCGGCGGCGGCCTGGAGCGAAGTCGTGTCGGTTGAGCCAGGCTGCACGATCTATCGTCCGCGTCAGGCGGCCGCGCTGGCCAACAGCGGCAGCGTGTCCGATGCGCGCACGGTGCTCGGCGTGGCGACACGCGAGCTGCCCAAGAGTGTCACGGCCTGGTACCTGCTCGCGCTCGTCGAAGGGCAGGCGGGCAACCTGGCGGCCGCCGACGCCGCGATTGCTCGCATGACCGCGATCGATCCGGCGGATGGCCGGGCGCCGCTTGCGGCCGCGCGCGCGCGTGCCGCGGCCGGGGATCATCGCGCGGTTGTCCAGATGCTGGCGCCGCGCTTTGCTCGCCCGCAGCCCCGCGATCTGGAGTCGGGCATCTTTGTCGAGATGGCCGCCGAGCTCAGCAGTGCCTACACGCGACTGGGCCAGCCGGGACGAGTCGTCGAAGTGTACGAGGCGGCGCGCAAGCAGGCGCCGGAGAACCAGCAGTTGCTCTTCTCGCTGGCGGCCGCCTACGAGGGGGACCACAAGTACGATCGCGCCGAGCGAGCCTTTCGCGAGATCATCCAGGCGAACGAGTCGCACGCGCCGGCGTTGAACTACCTCGGCTACATGCTGGCGGATCGCGGCCAGAAGCTGCCTGAGGCGCTTGGTTTCATCAAACGCGCGCTGGCCATCGACGAGGACAACCCGGCGTACCTGGATAGCCTCGGCTGGGCCTACTACCGGATGGGTGAGTTCGACAACGCGCGCGCGCCACTCGAGCGCGCGGCCCGGCAGTTGCCGAAGGTCTCCGTCATCAATGAACACCTCGGTGACCTGTATCTGCAGCTGAAGCGGTATGCGGACGCCGCCACGGCATTCGATCGCGCGCTATCGGGCGATCGCGACGGCATCGACGCGGCAGCCCTCGAGAAGAAGCGCGACCGAGCCCGCGATCTGGCCGGCAAGTCTTGAACGGCCGCCGCTGTCAGCACGCGGCCGTGCTGGCCGTGCTGGCCTTCGCCACGACCTCATGCGCAGGCCGCGCCGCCTTCGTGGCTCCACGCGGCCCCGGTGTTCCGGCGCCAGACGCCAGCACGATCTGGAACACGCTCACCGCCTCCTGCCGATCGACGACCTCATACCGATCCGAGTTCGCTCTGACGGGACAGATTGGTGACCGGCGCATCCGCGGTCTGGCGAGCGCGAAACTCTTCACGGCGCTCGCGTCGAACGGGAACATCGGACTCGAGGCGAGCGTCTCGGGTCAACTGCTCTTTCGGCTCGGCGGTGCGGCCGACGAGGCCGTCCTTCTACTGCGCGACGGCAACCGTGTCGCGACGGCGCGCCCGGACGACATTCTCGAGGCGCTGATCGGCGTCCCCGTGAGCCCCGCCCGCCTTCTGGCGATTGTGAGCGGCTGCGTGACCACGTCCGATCAGGTCGACTACGCGGTTCGTCACGACGGTCTCCTCGAAGTCGTGACGGCCGACGGGACCGTTTATCTGACGGCAGCCGGCAGCGGGTGGCAGCCGCGTGCGGGTCGCTTTGGCGCATCGCTCGGAGCAGGTCCCTCGACGTCGCTCGGGGCAAGCCCCTCGACGTCGCTCGGGGCAAGCGAGGTGCTGGTGGACTACGGACCGTTCGTCAGCGGGCTGCCGCGAGACATCCGGATCGCGTCGTCGAGCGCGGGCAAGGCGGCGGTGTCGCTCAACCTTCGCGTCCAGGCTGTTCAGACCAACGTGGATCTCGATCCAGCCCTGTTTCGCGTGATCATTCCCGACGGCGCGACGACGATCTCGCTGGAAGAACTTCGCCAGGTCGGCCCACTCGCCGAGGACGCGGCCTCACGGTAGTCGCATGTCCAGGGTCCTCATCCTTCGGCCGTCAGCCAAGATCAATCTGACACTACGAGTCGGCCCAGTCCGGCCCGATGGCTTTCACGAGGTGCGGACACTCATGCAGTCGATCGCGCTCTGCGATCGGATCACGCTGTCGGCCCGCCGCGGCCCGTTCATCCTGGCGACGTCGTCGCCAGGCATACCCGCCGACCGGACCAACCTCGATCGCAATCGCCGCTGAGCGCCTCTGGCGCGCGGTTGGTCGAAGCGGCGAGCCGAGGGACGTCCACGTGCGGCTCGTCAAAGAGATTCCGGTGGCTGCGGGCCTCGGTGGTGGCAGCGCGGACGCGGCCGCGGCACTCGTTGGGCTGAACATCCTCTGGGACGCGCGGATGAGTCCGCGCGACCTCGTGCGTCTCGGGGCGGAGATCGGATCGGACGTGCCGTTCGCGCTTCACGGCGGCACCGCGCTAGGAGCCGGCCGTGGCGACGAGCTCTATCCGATCGATGACGCGCCGAAGATGTCGATCGTCATCATCAAGCCGTCGTTCGGTGTTCCCACGGCCCAGGCGTACGCCTGGCTGGACACGGATCGCCGGCAGGCCACCGCCGAACACGACGCCGCGGCTCGCCGAGCTGCGGAGATCGATTTCGGCTGGCCCGGCGGCCCCGTCGCCCTCGTCAACGACCTTCAGGCGCCGGTGGGTGTGCGGCACCCGGTGATTGTCGAGATGATCGATGCGCTCAAGCGCGCCGGCGCGCGAGCGGCCGCGATGACCGGCAGTGGTTCGGCCGTTTTCGGGGTCTTTCCCGCGAGCGTGCCGCGAACCGCCCTCCGCGGCCTGCAACGCCCTGATTGGCTGGTGATTCTGACCCGGACGAGCGACCGGCGGGAGGCCGCCAGGCGCATCTTGCTGTGATACACTTCCGTGTTTGCAGAGGGCCCGTGTGTGCCCGCAAGGTCGCCTGCAGCCGATGGGGCGTGGCCAAGCGGTAAGGCGCGGGACTTTGGATCCCGTATTCGAAGGTTCGAATCCTTCCGCCCCAATACCATTTAGCTATTCGTTATTGGCTATTGGTTATTGCATTGAGCGATTGGCTATTGAGTTATTTGGACGACGGGTCGGCAGCGAACGCGCAAATAGCAAATCACCAATAGGCAATGCAATAACCAATAACAAATAGCCAATAACAAATCGTTTCCATGGCTCACGGTCCCCTGAAACTCTTCACTGGAAGTGCGCACGCCGCGCTGGCGCGTGAGATCGCCGAGCATCTCGGCATGCCGCTGGGCGCCGCGCGTTTGCACCGGTTCCCCGACACCGAGGTGTCGTTCCAGATTGACGAGAACATCCGGGGCACGGACGTCTTCATCGTTCAGCCGACGTCGCCGCCCGTGGATCAGCACCTCGTGGAGCTGTGCGTGATGATCGACGCCTTTCGCCGGTCGTCTGCGTCGCGCATCACGGCCGTGATTCCGTACTACGGCTACGCGCGTCAGGATCGGAAGGACAAGCCGCGCGTGCCGATTTCGGCGAAGCTGGTCGCGAACCTCATCGGGGCGGCCGGCGCGAATCGTGTGCTGACGATGGATCTGCACAAGGCGCAGATCCAGGCGTTCTTCGACATCCCGGTGGATCACCTGTTCGCGGCGCCGGTGATCATCGAGTATTTGTCGCGCCAGAAGGTCGGGGACGTCACGATCGTGTCACCTGACGTCGGGGGCGCCGAACGCGCGCGGGCGTATGCGAAGCGGATCGACGGGGATTTGGCGATCATCGACAAGCGTCGATCCGATGACGGGACGGCCGAAGTGATGAATGTCGTCGGCGACGTGAGAGGCCGCGTCTGCGTGATCGCGGACGACATCATCGATACTGCTGGAACGATTCAGAAGGCTGCGCAGGCGCTGATGGAGAGCGGCGCCAGCCGCGTGCTGGCGAGCGCCGTCCACGGCGTGCTGTCGGGCCCGGCGATGCAGCGGATCGAGGCGGCTCCGATCGATCGGCTCGTGATTACCAACACCGTGCCATTGACGCCGGAGAAGGCCGCGTGTGAGAAAGTCGTGGTGCTGTCGGTCGCGCGGCTGCTCGCGCAGGCCATTCGGAGCATTCACGAGGAGACGTCGGTCTCGAAGCTGTTTGTGTAGGCGGGCCGCGCGCGGGGCGCGCGGCGATTCATCAGGAACGAGGACGTTATGGACGCAGTACTCGAAGCGGTGCGGCGGGATTCGCTCGGGAAGAACAACGCCGGACGGATGCGGACCGCGGGCCGGATTCCCGCGGTCGTCTACGGTGGCGCCAAGCAAGCCAGCGAGTCGCTGGCGGTGGACCCGAAGCAGCTCCTGCACATTCTTCATTCCGAAGGCGGCGTGAACACGCTGATCAAGCTCAAGGTTGAGGGCGCGAGTGGCGACACCCACGTACTCGTCAAGGAATATCAGATCCACCCGGTGACGCAGCACCTCCTCCATGCCGACTTCTATCGTGTGGCGATGGACAAGATCACGCGCGTGACGGTGCCGGTGCACCTCACGGGCGAGGCCAAGGGCATCAAGGCCGAAGGCGGCATCGTGGACTTCGTCCACCGCGAAGTCGTGGTCGAGTGTCTGCCCGCGGACATTCCGAAGCACATTGTCGTGGACGTGACCGAGCTCATGCTGCACGACGGCGTGCGCGTGCGCGACCTCGTCAGCGACGGCAAGTGGAAAGCCGTGAGCGACAGCGACATGCTGATCGTGCACGTCATCGCGCCGAAGGTCGAGGTTGAGCCGACGCCGACCGACGCGGCAGCCGTGGCGCCGACGGCGCCCGCCGAGCCCGAGGTCATCAAGAAGGGCAAGGCGGACAAGGAAGAGGAAGAGAAAGAGAAGAAGTAAGCAAGGGGCAGAGGGTCGGGCCTGCCGTGAAGATCGTCGCCGGACTTGGCAATCCTGGAGGGCAGTATCGCGGGACTCGGCACAACGTCGGGTTCGAGGTTGTCGATCTACTCGCCAGACGCCACGACCTGGCGTTCGAGGCGGCGCCGGCCGATGCCGTGCAGGCGAAGTGGCGTACGAACGGTGAGGTGGTATTGCTCGCCAAGGCCCTCACGTTCATGAACCTGAGCGGCCCGGCGATCGCCGAGCTGGCCCGCTACTATCGGGTGTCGCTGGTGGACCTGCTGGTCGTCTCCGACGATGTCAACCTGCCCCTGGGGCGGTTGCGTTTCAGGCCGGGGGGCAGCGAGGGAGGCCACAACGGGTTACGATCGGTGGCCGACGCGCTCGGCACCGTGGACTATCCCAGGCTCCGCATCGGTGTGGGGCGTGGTGACGCAAGGCGAGACCTGGCCGACCATGTGCTGGCCAGGTTCGACGAGGACGAGCAGTCCGGGATTGAAGGCGCGATTGCCCGGGCCGCCGACGCGGTGGAAGCGTGGACTCAACAGGGCTTCGAGACCGTGATGAACGCGTACAATCGCGCCAACGAGGATAGTAGCCTAGCGCCGAAACGTTGTTCGGCGTCCAGTGCTCCTTGCCGCTCTCCGTGAAGAGCAGCCTTATGTCCAGAAGGAGGCATATGAGCGACGTTCGTCAGTATGAATTGGTGTACATCGCCCCACCGGAAACGACCGAGGAAGTGCTGGCCGACCTGCACTCGCAGGTGGCCACGGTCGTCGAACGATTCGGTGGAACCATTGAAAAAACCGAGACCTGGGGCCGGCGGCGGCTCGCGTATGAGATCGCCGGTCATCGCGAGGGCGCGTATGTCCTCGAGGTCATCAACGGGCCGGGCGCGCTGACGGCCGAGCTCGATCGCCGGCTGCGCGTGCTCGACGCGGTGATGCGCCACATGATCGTGCGCGTGGATGAGGATCTCGCGGCGGCCGAACGTGCGCGAGCACGTCGCAAATCCGCGACAACCGCGCGCCGCGTGCGGCGCGGCCTGCCACCCGAGCCGACCGAGAGCGAGCGCCAGCGACGCGCCGATGAGGACGACGACGACGGCGGCATGGACGGCGGATTCCGCGATCGAGGTGACCGATGAGCGACATGGACAAGGACTCGCGCGGCGGTGGCCGCTCGGGCGGAGCCAAGCGTGATGGCGGTGACAAGGCCGGCGGGCGGCGCGGATTCTTCCGGCGTCGCCGCGTCTGCAAGTTCTGCCTGGAGAAGATCGACTACATCAACTACAAGGACGTTCGGCTGATCGCGCCGTTCATTCCCGAGCGCGGCAAGATTCAGCCGCGCCGGATCTCGGGCGTGTGCGCCCTGCATCAGCGGGCGCTCCAGACGGCCATCAAGCGTGCGCGGCAGATTGCGCTCGTGCCGTACGTGACGGACTAGGCAGGGTTCCAAGGTTCCAGGTTCCAGGTTCCAGGGTTCCAGGGTTCTCTCGTGAATCCTGAACCAGAACCAGGAACCCTGGAACCGAGGAACCAGGAACCGACGGAGTCACTGATGTCCATTGAAGTCATCCTGCGTGAACACGTCGACAACCTCGGCAAGCGCGGCGAGGTCGTGAAGGTCGCCGACGGCTACGCCCGGAATTTCCTGTTCCCCAGGAAGCTCGCGCTGGCGGTCACGACGGAGAACAAGCGGCAGATCGAACGGGAGCGCGCCAAGGCCGACGCACGCGAAGCCGAGGAGGTGAAGGAAGCGCGAGGCGCTTCGGGCGAAAGTCGAAGCCGTCGAGCTCACGGCGGCTCGCCGCGTCGGCGAGAACAACGTGCTGTACGGATCGGTGACGTCGGCCGACGTCGCCGAATCTGCTCGCGGCGCGCGGTGCTGACGGTCGATCGCCGCAAGATCCAGCTGCCCGAGCCGTTGAAGGCGCTCGGCGACCACAAGGTCTCGATCAAGCTCTACCGGGACGTCACGGCCGAAGTCACCGTGAAAGTCGTTCCCGCCGAATAGACGCTGGCCGGAACCTGGTCAAGTAGGAAGTGAGAAGTTAGAAGTCAGAAGCAACTGACAGGACGCGTCCGGACGATGCGCCCAGTTGCTTCGAACTTCTAGCTTCGAACTTCCAACTTGTCTATGCTCTCCCCGATGGATCGCACTCTTCCGCACAACCTGGAAGCCGAAAGGTCGGTGCTGGGTGCGATTCTGATCAACAACCACGCCTTCAACCAGGCCGCCGAGGTCATCGACGCCCAGGATTTCTTCCGGGATGCGCACCGGCGCATCTTCGAGAAGATGGTGGCGCTGACGGACCGGAGCAACCCGGTCGATCTGGTCACGCTCAAGGACGAGCTCGTCCGATCGGGTGAGCTCGACGAGGTCGGTGGGCCCGCGTACATCAGCGCGCTCACCGACGGTGTGCCGCGGTCGGCCAACGTCGAGCACTACGCCGAAGATCGTCAAGGAAAAGTCGACGCTCCGGCGGCTGATCCAGTCCGCGACCGACGTGCTCTCGCGCGCGTACGACGCGGAAGAGGACGCCGACAACCTGCTGGACGAAGCGGAACGGTCGATCTTCCAGATCGCCGACGACCGCATGCGGTCGGGCTTCGTGCGGGTCAGCGAGCTCGTCGACTCCGGCTATCAGCTGATCGAGCAGCTTCAGCAGCATCGCGGTCTGGTCACCGGTGTCCCGAGCGGGTTCGTCGACCTTGACGAGATGACGTCCGGATTTCAGCCGTCGGATCTCGTCATCGTGGCGGCGCGGCCGTCGATGGGCAAGACGAGTTTCGTCCTGAACGTCGCGGTGCACTGCGGCATCGAAGCGGGAAAGACCGTCGGCGTGTTCAGCCTCGAGATGTCGAAAGAACAGCTGTTCCTGCGCATGCTCACCTCCGAGGCGCGCGTGGACGCCCATCGGTTCCGTGGCGGGTTCCTCGGCGAGCAGGACTACGCGCGGCTCGTGCAGGCGTTCGGGCGGCTGCACGACGCGAACGTCTTCATCGACGACACGGCGTCTGTCGGGATCCTCGAGATGCGCGCCAAGGCGCGGCGTCTCAAGCTCGAGCACGGGCTCGACATGCTCGTCATCGACTACCTGCAGCTCATGCAGGGGCGCGGGCGCTTCGACAATCGCCAGCAGGAACTCGCGTCGATCTCCCGTTCGCTCAAGATCCTCGCCAAGGAGCTCGGCGTGCCGATCGTCGCGCTCAGCCAGCTGAGCCGGGCGCCGGAGACGCGCGGCGACCATCGGCCGCAGCTCTCGGACCTCCGCGAGTCGGGTGCCCTCGAGCAGGACGCGGACGTCGTGCTGTTCATTTTTCGTGAGGACATGTACGGGTCGAGGGTGAGCGCAACCCCGAAGCGGAAGGCACGGCCGAAATCATCATCGGCAAACAGCGAAACGGCCCGACCGGGTCGGTGAAACTCGCGTTTCTCAAGCAGTACACGCGATTCGAGAATCTTGCCCAGGGTCGTCCCGGGTCGATGGCGGAGCCGTGATCCGCCCGACGGTCGCGACCGTCAGTCTCGACGCCATCCGGCACAACCTCGACGCCATTCGGTCCCTCCTCGTCGCGCGAGGCCGCGCCCGGCACCGGCATCATCGCCGTCGTCAAGGCGAACGCGTACGGCCACGGCGCGGGCAAGGTGGCGCTGCGCGCTGGAAGCCGCGGGCGCCTCGATGCTCGCCTGCGCGGACATCGCCGAAGGGGTCTCGCTCCGGGAAGCGGGCGTCAAAGCGCCGGTGCTGGTGTTCGGCGCGCTGAGCGTCAGCGATCTGGACGGCGTGTTCGAGCACCGACTCACGCCGACCGTGTCCAGCCCGGCCGCCGCGCGAGCCCTCGAGGACGCCGCCGCGCGACGCGGCGTGGTCGTCCACTGTCATCTGAAGATCGATACCGGTATGAACCGTCTCGGCTTCCGGCACGACAACCTGCGCCGGACGATGCCGGACGTGCTGGGCAGCAAGCGATTGAAGTTCGACGCGGTGTACACGCACTTTGCGACGGCCGACGATCCGGAGTCCGAGTTTCTCGAGGAGCAACGTGCGCCGGTTCGACCGCGCGATGGCGGCGCTCGGCGCGCTCGGGCTGACAGGCGTGCGGCGGCATGCGGCGAACTCCGCCGCGCTCCTGCGCGATCGACGGACGTGGTACGACTGGGTCCGGCCGGGACTTCTGCTCTACGGCGTCGTGCCGCCTCCGCTCGCGGCCTCGCTCGACCTGCGACCGGCGCTCTCGCTGACCAGCCGCATCGTCGCCGTCAAGGGACTGCGGCCCGGGCGAGGGCACTGGGTACGGTCTCGGCTGGCGAACCGACCAGCCCCGCACGATCGCGATCGTTCCCGCGGGCTACGCCGACGGACTCGACACACGGTTGTCGGGCCGCGGTAGCGCCCTCGTCCGGGGCCGTCGGCACCCGATCGTCGGATCGGTGTGCATGGACATGCTGATGGTCGATGTCACCGGCCTCGACGTCGCCCCCGGCGACGAAGTCGTCCTCATCGGCCGCCAGGGGGCCGAGTCGCTGACCGCTCGCGAAATGGCCGCCTCGATCGGCGCGATCCC
Source organism: uncultured Acidobacteriota bacterium (assembly GCA_963739035.1). Lineage (GTDB taxonomy): Bacteria > Acidobacteriota > Vicinamibacteria > Vicinamibacterales > SCN-69-37 > CAVTYZ01. Next base: position 60,052 of record CAVTYZ010000020.1, read on the forward strand.
GTGGGAGATCATGTGTCGCTTGGGAGCGAGGATTGAGAGACGATACGAGACAAGTTAGAAGTTAGAAGCCAGAAGTCAGAAGTTACTGGGCGCTTCGCCTTGTCTCGGAGACCTGTCGGCTTGACCGTAGTTTGCGGACCGTTGCCGTGAGCATCGCGATGAACTGATCGACCTCGTCGATGAGCGGGTCGGTCGGCTGGCGTCGAGTCGAGGCTGGTCGGCTCCTAGCAGTCGGAGCCAGTCAGTGACACTCCCGGCCCTCACGAAGCGCAATTGAGTATTTGGCCGCGATCTCTCGACGCGAGTACGCAGATCTTGCCTCTTCGAGGTTCGCGCCGATTGCATGTTCCTGCACGGCAGAGCTGGATCGCGATATGGCGCGGCACTGCCGGGATTGGCCACAAGCTTGCGATGAGAAGCCGAGAATCGCAAGCGCGAAGCGGAAACTGCGATGTTGGTAGGATTCCACCGCGGCCATGACTGGCGATCTGGACAAGTGCAGGCCAGACGCGCGAGCAGTCCGCAAACTTCTGACTTCTGGCTTCTAACTTCGAACTTGTCATGAAGACTCCCAAGTCCACCTACGTCTGCCAGTCCTGCGGTTCGCAGTCCCAGAAGTGGCTCGGCAGATGTCCCGATTGCGGCGGGTGGAATACGTTCGTCGAGGAGTCCTTTGCCGAGCCCGCGGCGTCCGCGCGCGGGACCGTCCCGGCGCTTGGCGGCGGCGGCGTGCGGCTGTACGCGGACGTGGACACAGTCGTCGCCGCGCGCTATTCGAGCGGCATCAGTGAGTTCGACCGGGTGCTCGGTGGCGGTGTCGTCCCGGGCTCACTCGTGCTGCTCGGCGGCGAGCCGGGGATCGGCAAGTCGACGCTGCTGCTCCAGGCCGCGGCGCATTTTGCGAGGACGATCGGGCCTGTCCTCTACTGCTCGGGTGAGGAATCCGAGCACCAGATCAAGATGCGTGGCGATCGGCTCGGCGTGGACGCCGGTCCCTTGTACCTGCTCGCAGAGACGTGTCTCGAGCGCCTCATCGAAGCTGTCGATCGGTTGAAGCCCGCCCTGCTCGATCGTGGACTCGATCCAGACGGTCTTCTCCCTGAAGATTCCGTCCGCGCCCGGCAGCGTGTCGCAGGTGCGCCAGGCGGCGACTGACCTGCTCTTCACCGCGAAGGGGCGCAACCTTCCGACGATCCTCGTGGGACATGTCACGAAGGACGGCAGCCTCGCCGGCCCCAAGGTCCTCGAGCACGTCGTTGACACCGTGTTGTACTTCGAGGGCCAGCAGCATCACACGCACCGTGTCGTGCGCGCGGTCAAGAACCGTTTTGGCGCCGTCAGTGAACTCGGCGTCTTCGAGATGACGGCGTCGGGGCTTCGCGCCGTGCCGAATCCCTCGCTGCTGTTTCTTGCGGAACGGCCCCTCGGCGTGCCCGGCTCGGCGGTGTTGTGCGCAATGGAGGGATCGCGGCCGATGCTCGTCGAGGTTCAGGCCCTCGTCAGCGCGGCCACATTCGGCAACGCGCGACGCACGGCAAACGGGCTCGAGCCAAGCCGCCTTGCGCTGCTGCTTGCGGTGCTCGACAAACGCGTCGGCCTGAATCTCGCGACCGACGATGTGTTCGTCAACGTCGCCGGTGGTCTGAACGTGACCGAGCCGGCCGCCGACCTCGCCGTGCTCGTGGCGGTCGCGTCGAGCCTCCGCAATCGCGCGGTCCCCCAGGACGTGGTGGTATTTGGAGAGGTCGGACTGGCCGGCGAGGTGCGGGCGACATCCCAAGCGGCGTTAAGGGTTCGTGAAGCCGCGCAACTCGGCTTTCGCCGGTGCGTCGTTCCCGAAGCCAACGCCGCCATGGAGGACCTGCCGGGCGGACTTTCGATTGTCGGCGTGCGCACGGCAGCCGGCGCTCTCGAAACCCTCCTGTAGAGCCGACATACAATGTGGATATGTCGGGCTTCCTCCTGGCTCGGGCCGTGTTCGTCGGCGTGGTGGTCTACGCGGCCACGGTCATTCGCCCGCTCGACGGTTTTGCTCCGAGCGTCGCGCTCGGTCTCGGCGTCGCGCTGCTCATCGCTGCCGCGGAGGCGCGCCTCCGAGACGCCTCGGTCACGAGCGTCCTCGGCGGACTGCTCGGGTTTGGCGTGGGTCTGCTCATCGCGCGCACCATCGGCTCTGCGCTCTTCTGGGCTGACACGGAAAGCGCGAAGGTCCGGTTCCTGCACGGTCTGATTATTCTGGTGCTCCCGTACCTCGGCCTTGTGCTTGGGGCCCGCAGGGGCGAGTGGCTCGAGCCCGCGAAGTTCCTGTCGCTGTTCCGGGACGCCCGCCCGCAGAAGCGGTACCGCATTCTCGACACGAGCGTCATCATCGACGGCCGCGTCGCGGACATCGTCGAAACCGGGTTTCTCGACGGCACCCTGGTCGTGCCGCAGTTCGTGCTGAAGGAGCTGCAGTACGTCGCGGATTCGGCCGACTCGTTGAAACGGAACCGCGGGCGCCGCGGCCTCGACATCCTGCACCGGATACAGAAGATGGCCGGCGTCGAGGTCATCATCTCGGACGTCGACTTTCCGCAGGTCAAGGAAGTCGACCTCAAGCTGATCGAGCTCGCGCGCACGATGCTCGGCCGCATCGTCACCAACGACTTCAACCTCAACAAAGTCGCGCAGTTGCGTGGTGTCGAGGTGCTGAACATCAACGAGCTGACGAACGCCCTCAAGCCGGTGGTCCTTCCTGGCGAGGTCATGAACGTGTTCATCCTCAAGGAAGGCAAGGAATACAACCAGGGCGTCGCGTATCTCGACGACGGCACGATGGTGGTCGTCGACAATGCGCGCAGCCGGATCGGCCGCAGCCTGGACATCGTCGTGACGAGCGTTCTGCAGACGACGGCCGGCCGAATGATTTTCGGCCGACACGCCGCCGAAGCGGGAGCGACGCCTGCCGAAGGCATGCCGACACGAACGGAGCACCGCGAGGACACCGGACGGCGGCCGCGTCCTGCCGCGCAAGGCTAGCGGTATGACGGTGGGCGTGGTCATCGTGGCCGCCGGCCGCGGCGACCGGATGGGCACGTCGGTGCCCAAGCAACTTCTGGATCTCGGCGGCCGTCCTCTTCTCCAACACAGCGTGCGACTATTCGATCGGCACCCCGCGGTGTCCGAACTCGTCGTGGTGCTGCCATCCGACCGCCTCCCGGATGCCGCGATGCTCGTTGGGCCGACGGCTCGATCCGTGCCGGGTCGTCGGTGGTGGCGCTCGTCGTCAAGACTCCGTAGCCGCGGGCGCTGGAGCGCTGTCCGATCGTGTGGACGTCGTCCTGATTCACGACGCCGCCCGGCCGTTTGTCGATGACCAGATCATCGAGCGCGTGCTGGCGGGGGTTGCGGAGCGAGGCGCCGCCGTGCCGGCCGTGTCCGCGCGAGATACGGTCAAGGAGCGCGACGCGGCGAGCGGTTGCGTCAGTCGGACCCTGTCGCGCGACGACATCTGGCTTGCCCAGACGCCGCAGGGATTCCGGCGCGACGTTCTGTCGGCGGCGTTCGCCGAAGCGGAGCGCGGTGGCGATGCCACCGACGAAGCCATGCTCGCCGAACGCGCCGGGCTGCCGGTTGCCATTGTCGAGGGAGACCCGCGCAACGTGAAGATCACCACGCCTGATGATTTGGTCGCCGCGCGCGCACGTGTCGAGGCGGCGCCGCGTGTCGGCACGGGCTACGACTTGCATCGGCTTGCCGATGGTCGGCCGCTGGTGCTGGCGGGCGTTGTGGTGTCGCCGGACCGTGGTCCGGTCGGCCACTCCGACGGCGACGTCGTGTGCCACGCGATCGTGGATGCGCTTCTCGGTGCCGCCGCGGCCGGTGACATCGGACGCCACTTTCCGGACACCGATCCGAAATGGAAGGGCGCTGCCAGGTCGTGGATCTGCTCGGACGTGCCGTCGCGATTGTCGCGACCGCGGGATTCCGGCCCGCGAGCGTCGACTGTCACGGTCGTGCTGGAGCGGCCGAAGCTCGCGCCGCACATCGACGCGATCCGCGAACGGGTTGCCGCGGTCCTTGGGGTGGAGGCGAGCGCCGTCGGGCTCAAGGCCAAGACCAATGAGGGCGTCGATGCCGTGGGCCGTGGTGAGGCCGTCGCCGCCCATGCCGTAGCCGTGATTGTCGCCGGGCCAGTCTCGTGACGCGCGCCGCGCGTGCGCTTTGCGCCGAGTCCAACGGGAAACCTGCACGTCGGCAACGCCCGAACGGCTCTGTTCAACTGGCTGCTCGCGCGCCGTCATGGCGGCACGTTCATTCTTCGCATCGAGGACACCGATATCGAGCGATCGACCGGGGAGTCGGAGCGCGCCATCTGTGACGATTTGCGGTGGCTGGGGCTCGACTGGGACGAAGGGCCGGACGTCGGTGGACCGCACGCGCCGTACCGGCAGTCCGAGCGACTCGCCGAGTACGCCGCCGCCGCACGGTCGCTTCTTGACGCGGGCCGGGCGTACTACTGCTTCTGTTCGACGGAGGATCTGGAACGTGAGCGTCGGGCGGCGATGGCGGCAGGCCAGCCCCCGCGCTACAGCGGAAAGTGCCGGGCGATCGACCCGGCGGTGGCCATCGATCGGGTCAGTAGGGGAGAGGCTGCCGCGCTCCGGTTTGCCGTGCCTGCCGGACGGAGCGTGACGTTTCGCGACATCGTGCGCGGCGACGTGACGTTCGCCACCGAGGTGATTGGCGATCCGGTCATGCTTCGATCGAACGGCCGTCCGGCTTACAACTTCGCCGTCGTCGTCGATGACGCCCAGATGAAGGTCACGCATGTCGTTCGGGGCGAAGACCACATCTCGAATACGCCGCGGCAGATCCTGCTCTACGAGGCACTCGGCTTGTCCGCGCCGGCGTTCGCGCATCTCTCGCTCGTGCTCGGTCCCGACCACGCGCCGCTGTCGAAACGGCATGGTGCAACGAGCGTCGCCGAATTCCGCGACCGCGGTTATTTGCCCGAGGCGCTCGTCAACTACCTCGCGCTGCTCGGCTGGTCGCCGGGGGAGTCCGAGGAACTGGTCGACGTACGGGAGATGGCGCGCCGTTTCGAGCTCGAGCGGGTGACTCACAGCGCCGCGGTCTTCGACACGGACAAACTGTCCTGGATCAACCGGCACTACATGAAGGAAACGCCATCCGATCGCGTGGCGCGAATGGCGCTTCCGTATTTTGTCCGCGCGGGCTGGTTGACCGACTCCGGGCAGGCCGCGGCATTCGTCGAGTTGCTCCTGCCGATGGTCGGTCGGGCTCGGTCGATCGGCTCGAAGACATTCCGGAGCGTGTTGACCGGGTCTGTTTGCCTGGGACGCGGAGCGAGCGGTGGCGACGATTGCCGCCGATCCGGATCGGCCGCCGCTCAGTCGGTCATTCACGCCTTCGCGCAGGAGATTGCCACGGTCCCGTCGCTGGATCGTCAGGAGTTCCGTGCCGCCGCCGAACGCGTGCGGCAAAAGACCGGCATCAAGGGGCGCGCCTTGTTCCACCCGATTCGCGACGCGTTGACGGCCGCCTCGTCTGGCCCGGAGCTCGATCTGATGGTTCCGGCAATCGATCGCGCCGCGACACTGCCGGCCGACGCGCTCCGTCGTCGCGGTGGCGTCGTGCAGGGAGCGTGCGCGGGCGGTCTCGGAGCGACTCGAGTTCGCAGGAGCGGGCGTGATGGCAGTGATCTACGGCATCAATGCCGTCTCGGAGGCGCTGAAGGCGCGGCGTGTATCGACGTCTCATCCACGAGCGTGGCGCCGGCCCGCGCGTGGACGAGCTCGTGGCGCGCGCGCACGAGCTGCGTCTCGCAATCGAGACGCTGGACCGGCGTGGCATGGACAAGCTGGCCCGTGGCGGTGTGCATCAAGGGCGTTGCCGCCGAGGTGCAGGCCCTGGCCGCATATACCGTGGAGGAACTGGTTCAGGGCGCGCCCGGACCGCCGCTTGCTCGTCGTGCTCGACGGCATCGAGGATCCGCAAAACGTCGGCGCGATTCTGCGCTCGGCGGATGCGGCCGGTGCCGATGGCATGATTCGGCAGGCCCGCCACGCGGCCCCGCTCGATGGCGCGACGGCCAAGGCGTCGGCCGGCGCCGTGGCTCATGTCCGGATTGCCACGGTGGTGAACATTTCGCGGGCGGTCGACGAGCTCAAGGCGCTGAACGTCTGGACGATCGGGTTCGACGACAGCGCGTCCGATCCCTATGACGCGGTCGATTTCACGCTGCCGACGGCCCTGGTTCTTGGCGCAGAGGGCACCGGCCTCCGGCGGCTGGTCCGGGAGACCTGCGACCGGCTTGTCGGCATCCCGATGACGGGGGGGTTTCGAGCCTGAACGTGTCAGTTGCGGCCGGAATTGCCCTGTTCGAGGCCAGACGGCAGCGGCGCCATCGGGCATCGGCTGTATGATGGGAAGTAATCAGCGGCACCGGCATCTGTGGTAACGTCCGCTCATATTGCCCTGTTGGCACGGAGCGTGCTACCATTCCCGTTTTGTCTGGCTGGCGTAGCTCAGTCCGGTAGAGCAGCTGATTTGTAATCAGCCGGTCGGGGGTTCAAATCCCTTCGCCAGCTCCAAGTTCCGGGCTCGCCCCACACGCGCACGTCGCAAGGAACCACAGTTGTTCCAAGCTGGTCGCGGATCGGTTCAGGCTCCCGCAAGGCGCAGGACCACCATGGGAGTCACGGGGACGCGTCGGCCACGGAACGGAGTTTTCGAGGTGATCGGATCGGCGAGGTAGCGAAGCGGTCAAACGCAGCAGACTGTAAATCTGTCGCCCTAGCGGCTTCGAAGGTTCGAATCCTTCCCTCGCCACCAGCCTTCGCCGCAGCGGTTCGCTGCGCTGCACGGCTCGCGGCTGGCAAGCCAGCGCCAATGGACGCGAGCGACTCGGCACGGTTCGAGCTGACGGGCGAGGGCGACGGAGCAGTGCGGAGCGGGTCGAAGGGACAGCGGGCTTGCCCGCCGAAGCGCCGAGAGGCGAAGCGGGCGAGGCGCGAAGGCGGGAGTAACTCAGTGGTAGAGTCACAGCCTTCCAAGCTGTTGGTCGCGGGTTCGATCCCCGTCTCCCGCTCCAGACTTCGCGGAACGCTCGCTACGCTCGCCGCTTCGTCCGGCAAGCCAGCGCCCGCCGTGATATGCGCGGCTTCGTCTGGAAGGCCGAGGCGTCTGTCAGGCTCGCGAAGGTTGGCCGACTTGTCGGCCGTAGCTCGAGGATGCGAAGGAGTCCGAGAGCGTAGGCCGATGTAGCTCAGTTGGCAGAGCGCGTCCTTGGTAAGGACGAGGTCACCGGTTCGATCCCGGTCATCGGCTCCAGGTAGCGCAAGTGCAGAGACAACGAACGCAGTTACTCAACGGAGACTCAGAGCAATGGCGAAGGAGAAGTTTGATCGTTCGAAGCCGCACGTGAACGTGGGCACGATCGGCCACATCGACCACGGCAAGACGACGCTGACCGCGGCGTTGACGAAGGTGGCTGCCGACAAGGGCTGGGCCAAGTTCGTGCCGTACGATGAAGTGGCCAAGGCCTCCGAGTCCCAGGGCCGGCGCGACGAAACGAAGATTCTGACCATCGCGACGAGCCACGTGGAGTATTCGACGGAGAATCGGCACTACGCCCACGTCGATTGCCCGGGCCACGCCGACTACATCAAGAACATGATCACCGGCGCCGCGCAGATGGACGGCGCGATTCTGGTCGTGAGCGCGGTCGACGGCCCGATGCCGCAGACGCGAGAGCACGTGCTGCTCGCCAAGCAGGTCAACGTGCCGTTCGTCGTCGTCGCCCTGAACAAGGTCGATGCCGTTGACGATCCGGAACTGCTCGACCTCGTCGAGCTCGAGGTGCGCGAGCTGCTCAAGAGCTACGGCTTTCCCGGCGACGACCTGCCGGTCGTGCGCGTCTCGGCGCTGAAGGCGCTGCAGGGCGACTCGGGCGGCGTGGATTCGGTGCTCAAGCTGATGGATGCGATCGACACCTACATCCCGATGCCTCAGCGCGAGGTGGACAAGCCGTTCCTGATGCCGATCGAAGACGTGTTCTCGATCTCCGGGCGCGGCACGGTCGTGACCGGACGCGTCGAACGCGGCAAGGTCAAGGTCGGCGAGGAAATCGAGATCGTCGGATTCAAGCCGACCGAGAAGAAGGTCGTCACCGGCGTCGAGATGTTCCGGAAGCTCCTCGACGAAGGCGTGGCCGGCGACAACATCGGCGTGCTGCTCCGCGGCGTGGAAAAGGACGACGTCGAGCGCGGCCAGGTGCTGTGCAAGCCGGGCTCGATTCTGCCGCACACGAAGTTCATGGCCGAGGTGTACATCCTGTCGAAGGAAGAGGGCGGCCGTCACACGCCGTTCTTCAACGGTTATCGTCCGCAGTTCTACATCCGCACGACCGACGTCACCGGCACGCTCCATCTGCCGGAAGGTGTCGAGATGGTGATGCCGGGCGACAACACCCCGATCCGCGGTGAACTCCTGACGCCGGTGGCGCTCGAGAAGGGCGCGCGGTTCGCCATCCGTGAAGGCGGACGAACGGTGGGCGCCGGGACGATCACCGAGATCGTGGCCGGACGGTCAGTCGAGCGAGGACCATGCGCGAGATCATCACGCTGGCGTGCGGAGACTGTAAGCGCCGGAACTACAGCACGACGAAGAACCGGCGCAAGAGCTCGGAGCGGCTGGAGTTCAGCAAGTTCTGCCGCTACTGCCGGAAGCACACGGCGCATAAGGAAACCAAATAGTCATTGGCTATTTGGAGTGGTAGGTTTGTAGGCCAGTAGCTCAATTGGCAGAGCATCGGTCTCCAAAACCGAGGGCTGGGGGTTCGATTCCCTCCTGGCCTGCCAGACATTCAGACGGGGCGCGTGAACAGTGGCAAAGGTTGCGATGTTGGACAACCTGAAGGAATCGCCGGAGCACGTCAGCGGCTGGTTCGGCCGTGCGCGGCGGTTTCTGGTTGATGTACGGGCCGAACTCGGCCGGGTGACCTGGCCGACGCGGCGCGAGGTGTGGGCCACGACGATTGTCGTGATCCTCGTCTCGCTCTTCTTCGGTGTGTACCTGTACGCCGTGGACCTGATTCTGTCGGCGGTGAATGCCTCGATTTTCGAGTGGGCCGGATCGTAGGTGCTCGCATGGTCGAAACCATGACCGACGACAAGACCAAGCACTGGTACATCATCCACACCTACTCGGGCTTCGAGAACAAGGTGCGCGAGTCGCTCGAGCAGCGCGTGCAGGCGTACGGGTTGCAGGACGAGATTGGCGAGATCCTCATTCCGACCGAGGACATCGTCGAGAAGCGGGGCGGTCGCGAGGTGAAGAGCTCGCGGCGGTTCTTCCCCGGCTACATCCTCGTCGAGATGCACATGTCCGACAACGCGTGGCACGTCGTGAAGAACACGCCGAAGGTCACGGGGTTCGTCGGCGCGGGACCGAAGCCGTCGCCGCTGTCTCGGGAGGAAGTCGACCAGATCCTGCACCAGGTGACGGTCGCCGCCGAGAAGCCGAAGCCGAAGTACTCGTTCGAGCGTGGGGACCAGGTGCGGATCAACGAAGGGCCGTTCGCCAGCTTCAACGGCGTGGTGGACGACGTCAACACGGACCGGAACACTTTGAAGGTGATGGTCACGATTTTCGGCCGCGCCACGCCGGTCGAGCTGGATTTCCTGCAGGTCGAGAAGCTGTAGCACATGGCGAAAAAGGTACAGGCACAAGTCAAGCTCCAGATTGCCGCGGGCAAGGCCACGCCCGCGCCGCCGGTCGGCACCGCGCTCGGTCCGCACGGCGTGAACATCATGGACTTCTGCAAGAACTTCAACGCGAAGACGGCGAAGGACGACGGGCTGATCATTCCGGTGGTCGTGACGATCTACTCGGACCGCTCGTACACGTTCATCACGAAGACGCCGCCAGCGGCCGTGCTGTTGAAGCGCGCCGCGAACATCGCGAAGGGATCGGGAACGCCGAACAAGGCCAAGGTCGGGACCGTGACCGCCAAGCAGGTCGAGGAGATCGCGAAGCTCAAGCTGCCCGATCTCAACTGCGACACCGTCGATTCGGCGATGCGGTCGGTGCGCGGCACGGCACGGTCGATGGGACTGGACGTTATTGATTGAGTTCGCGGCCGGGAATGCGAATCGAACTTCGAAGTTCGCACTTTGAGTTCCAAGTTGTCTGAACGTGGGAGGCGCTCGGGCGCCGTCAGGACCACAGGGGGACGATCGCAATGAGAACGCGGGGCAGGAAGTACCAGGCAGCCCGGCAGCAGGTGCCGGCGAGGCCTCACTCGATTGAGGAGGCCGTGCCGCTCGTTCAGAAAATCAAGTTCGCCAAGTTCGACGAGGCCGTCGGCCTGTCGATTCGTCTCGGCGTCGATCCCAAGCATTCCGACCAGATGGTCCGCGGCACCGTCGTACTCCCGCACGGGCTCGGCAAGTCGAAGCGTGTGCTCGTCATTGCCGGCGCCGACAAGCAGCGCGAGGCCAAGGAGGCGGGCGCCGACGAGGTCGGCGGCGAGGAGATCGTCGAGAAGATCCTCGGCGGATGGACGGATTTCGAGGCGGTCGTGGCGACGCCCGACATGATGCGCGCGGTCGGCAAGCTCGGAAGGTGCTCGGACCGCGGGGGCTCATGCCGAACCCGAAGACCGGGACCGTGACGCCGGACGTGACCAAGGCCGTCAACGAAATCAAGGCGGGCAAGGTCGAGTTCCGCGTCGACAAGGCCGGCGTGGTGCATGCGCCGATCGGGCGCATCTCGTTCGCGGCCGACCGGTTGATCGCCAACGCGCACGCCCTCATGGAGAGCGTCGTGAAGGCCAAGCCGGCCGCCGCGAAGGGCAAGTACCTGAGAAGCATCACGATGTCCTCGACCATGGGCCCGGGCATCGACATCGACACGTCGCACGTGGACGAGTTGGTGAAGCACTGAGACGGGCTCACGGCTCAGGGCTTAGGGCTCGGGCCAGTCAGCGGCGACGGATCAGGCCTGAGCCTTGAGCCTGAGCCGACAGGGATGCAGAAATGGCAGTCAGCAGAGCAGAAAAAGACGAGGAGTTCGGGCAGCTCCAGGCGGCGTTCCGCGAGGCGGAAACCGCCGTGCTGGTGGACTACCGCGGCATCACCGTGCCGCAGGTGACCGAGCTTCGCCGGCAGATTCGCGCCTCCGGCGCCCGCTATCGCGTGGTGAAGAACTCGCTGGCGAAGCGCGCCGCGGCGGGCACGTCGTTCGAGGTGTTCTCGAAGGAGTTCAAGGGGCCGACGGCGGTGGTCTACACCGGCCGCGACCCGGTGGCGATGGCGAAGGCGCTCACGACGTTCGTGAAGACCGCGCCGTCGATGACGATCAAGGCGGCCGTCGTTCAGGGACGCGCGGTGTCGGCGGGCGCCGTGACCGACCTGGCCAGCCTGCCGAGCAAGCCGGAGCTCTACGCGAGCCCTGCTGTCGGTGATGCAGGGGCCGGTGCGGCAGCTCGTCACCGTGCTGTCGGCGCTGCCGCGCGATCTTGTGAACGTGCTCTCGGCCGCCGAGCGGAAGTCGGGACGAGAAGGGCGAGCGACGAACTGAGACGTTGAACTTCGAAGTGAAGTTCGACTTTGGTTCGAAGTTTGAAGTTCGAAGTTTGATCAAGTTACAGGGAGTGACTGCAATGGCCGACGTGACGCAGCAGCAGGTGGTGGACTACATCAAGGGGATTTCCGTGCTCGAGCTCTCGCAGCTCGTGAAGACGCTCGAAGCGGAGCTCGGCGTGACCGCGGCGGCGGCGATGCCGATGGCCATGCCGGCGATGGCCGGCGGAGCGGGCGGCGGCGCGGCGGCGGTCGAGGAGAAGACCGAGTTCACGGTCATCCTCACCGACATCGGCGGCAACAAGATCAACACGATCAAGGTCGTCCGCGAAGTGACCAGCCTGGGCCTCAAGGAGGCCAAGGACCTCGTCGAATCGGCGCCGAAGCCGATCAAGGAGGGCGTGTCGAAGGACGAGGCGGCCGCCATCAAGAAGAAGTTCGAAGAAGCGGGCGCCAAGGTCGAAGTCAAGTAGGCCGCCGCGTGTTCGTTGCGCACGCCGGCACGTCGCGTGCCGGTCGTGCGTCCGTATTTGTGTTTCGGCTGGCCGCGCGGGCGGGGTTGCCGGGATTCGCGCCTTCCTGCACGGAAGCCGCTTGACGTGACGTGGTGCTTGCCGGGTTCCGCGACGTGGCGCGACCACCACGTCAGGTCGAGCGGCCTTCCGGGTAATGAAGAGGTTTGCTGAATGTACAGCCTGCCCAAGAACGTCTACCGCGAGCGAATTGATTTTTCGAAGATTGCCACCACGGTTCCGATCCCGAACTTGATCGAGATCCAGAAGAAATGGTACGAACGGTTTCTTCAGATGAACCGGCTGCCAGCCGAGCGCGAAGACGTCGGGCTGCAGTCGGTGTTCAAGTCGGTCTTCCCGATCAGCGACTTTCGGGAGAACTCCTCGCTCGAGTTCATCGAGTACTCGATCGGCAACTGGGAGTGCAAGTGCGGTCGGCTCGCCGGCCTGGAGCACCTGCGCAAGAAGTGCGACGGGTGCGGCACCGTGCTCGTGGCGGACCCGTACGGCGAGGGCGCGGTGATCTGCCCGACGTGCGGACGCGCCAACGAGGCGCGTGGCGACGTCTGCGATCTGTGCGGCACGACCGTGCAGATGAAGCTCAAGTACGACGTCGAGGAGTGCCAGGAGCGCGGCATGACGTTCGCCGTGCCGCTCAAGGTCACGATCCGCCTGGTCGTCTGGAACAAGGACCCGGAAACGGGCGTGAAGACGATCCGCGACATCAAGGAGCAGGAGGTCTACTTCGGCGACATCCCGCTCATGGGCGACCACGGCACGTTCATCATCAACGGCACCGAGCGCGTGATCGTCAGCCAGCTCCACCGTTCGCCCGGCGCGTTCTTCCATACCGAGGACAAGGCGCTCTTCGTCGCGCAGATCATTCCGTACCGCGGCTCCTGGGTGGAGTTCGAGTACGACAGCAAGAACCTGCTCTACGTCCGCATCGACCGCAAGCGCAAGTTCCTGGCGACGGTGTTCCTGCGCGCGCTCGGCCTGCGCGGCGCGAACGAGATCCTGCGGACGTTCTACACGGTGGACGAGCTGCAGCTGGCCGGCGGCAAGGTGCTCTGGAAGGTGTCGGACTCGCTGATCGGCCGCCGGGCCGGGGCGGAGTTCCCGATTCCGGGCTCGGATCTCGCGCTCCACGCCGGCAAGAAGATCCGCAAGGACCAGGTCGAGGCGCTGCGCAAGGCCGGCGTCGCCGGCGTCGAGCTCGTCGAAACGGAGCGTGAAGGCGCGTTCTCGGCGGGCGACGTGATCGATCCGGCGACGGGCGAGGTCATTCTCGAGGCGAACGAGGAGCTGTCCGAGCGCGTCATCGCGATGGCGCAGGAGCGCAACGTTCCGGCCATCGAGGTGTTCTTCCCGGAGAAGGACGAGATCGGTCCGGTCCTCTCGCAGACGCTGAAGAAGGATCCGATCCAGAAGCACGAAGAGGCGCTCATCGAGATTTACCGGCGCCTGCGTCCCGGCGATCCGCCGACGCTCGACAGCTCGCGCAATCTCTTCGAGAACATGTTCTTCAACGCGCAGAAGTACGACTTCTCGCGCGTCGGCCGGCTGAAGCTGAACACGAAGCTGAAGCTCAGCACGCCGCTCGACGAGAAGGTGCTGCACCCGGCGGACTTCTACGAGGTCATTCGCTACCTGCTCAAGCTGCGCAAGAACCCGACCCTCATGGACGACATCGACCATCTGGGCAACCGTCGCGTGCGCTCGGTCGGCGAGCTGCTCGAGAACCAGTTCCGGATCGGCCTCGTCCGCATGGAACGGGCCATCAAGGAAAAGATGTCGGTCTACCAGGAAATGGCGACCGCCATGCCGCACGACCTGATCAACGCGAAGCCGGTCATGGCCGCGATTCGCGAGTTCTTCGGGTCGTCGCAGCTGTCGCAGTTCATGGACCAGACGAACCCGCTGTCGGAGGTCACGCACAAGCGCCGACTGTCGGCGCTCGGCCCCGGCGGGCTCTCGCGCGAGCGCGCGGGCTTCGAGGTCCGCGACGTGCACCCGACCCACTACGGTCGCATCTGCCCGATTGAGACGCCGGAAGGCCCGAACATCGGCCTCATCTCGTCGCTCTCGTCGTACGCGCGGATCAACGACTTCGGCTTCATCGAGTCGCCGTACCGCAAGGTCAAGGACGGGCACGTCATCGACTACGTGCATCGTCACCAACGCCGGCGGGAACCCGAAGTACAAGGTCGGCGACGTCGTCGATGCCGACGAGCTGGTGGGCGCCGACGGCCGGTCGAAGAAGAAGGGCGTCGAGTTCGAGCCGTACTGCTTCTACCTGTCGGCGTGGGAGGAAGATCACTACGTCATCGCGCAGGCGAACGTCGAAGTGGACGAGACGCATGCGCATCAAGAACGACCGCGTGAACGCCCGGCAGGAAGGCGACTTCATCCTCGCGCCGCGCGACAAGATCGACTACATCGACGTGTCGCCGAAGCAGCTCGTGTCGGTCGCCGCGCTCGCTCATTCCGTTCCTCGAGAACGACGACGCGAACCGCGCGCTGATGGGATCGAACATGCAGCGCCAGGCCGTGCCGCTGCTCCAGGCCCGCGCGCCGTTCGTCGGCACGGGCATGGAGTACATCACCGCGCGCGATTCGGGCGCGGTGGTCGTGGCGCGCCGCTCCGGCACCGTGGACTTCGTGGACAGCAAGCGCATCGTCGTGCGCGTCGAGGGCAGCGAGTCGGGCGGCCTCTCGCGCGAGATGGGCGCCGACATCTACGGGCTGACGAAGTTCAAGCGGTCCAACCAGAACACCTGCATCAACCAGCGGCCGATCGTGAAGGTCGGACAGCGGGTGAACAAGGGCCAGGTGCTCGCCGACGGGCCGTGCACCGAGCTGGGCGAGCTCGCGCTCGGCCGGAACGTGCTCGTCGCGTTCATGCCGTGGCGCGGCTACAACTTCGAGGACGCGATCCTCGTCTCCGAACGCCTCGTGAAGGACGACTACTACACGTCGATCCACATCGAGGAGTTCGAGATCGAGGCGCGCGACACGAAGCTCGGGCCCGAAGACATCACGCGCGACATCCCGAACGTCTCGGAGAGCTACCTCCGGGATCTCGACGAGAGCGGCATCATCCGGATTGGCGCGAGCGTCAAGCCGGGCGACATCCTCGTGGGCAAGGTCACGCCGAAGGGCGAGACGCAGCTCACGCCGGAGGAGAAGCTGCTCCGGGCGATCTTCGGCGAGAAGGCCGGCGACGTGAAGGACGCGTCGCTGACGTGCCCGCCGGGGATCGAGGGCATCGTCGTCGGCGTGCGGATCTTCTCGCGCAAGGGCATCGAGAAGGACGACCGCGCGAAGCAGATCGAGCAGGACGAGCTCGACCTGATGGAGAAGAACCTGCAGGACGAGATCCGGATCCTGCACGAGGAGACGAAGAAGCGGCTCGTGCAGCTGCTGAACGGCCGCACGCTCCGCACCGACCTGTTCGACGCGGACGGGCGCGATCGGCTGCTCCGCAAGGGCGCGCCGCTGACGGCAGAGGCGATGGCCGACATTCCGTTCTCGGCGCTCGTGCGGGCGCGGGTCGAAACCGACGACCTCGGGTTCGAGGACGAGCTGCGCGTCCATGGAGGACCGGACCGGCGCAGCGCGTGGACGTCATCCAGCGCGAGTTCGAGGAGCAAGAAGGAGAAGATCCGCCGCGGCGACGAGCTGCCGCCCGGGGTCATCAAGCTCGTGAAGGTGTACGTCGCGATGAAGCGCAAGCTGTCGGTCGGCGACAAGATGGCCGGGCCGGCACGGCAACAAGGGCGTCATCGCGCGCATCCTGCCCGAAGAGGACATGCCGTATCTGCCGGACGGCACGCCCGGTCGAGATCGTGCTGAACCCGCTCGGCGTGCCCTCGCGCATGAACGTCGGCCAGATCCTCGAGACCCATCTCGGCTGGGCCGCCCACGCGCTCGGGCTGTACTTCGCGACGCCGGTCTTCGACGGGGCGACGGAGCTCGAGATCAAGAAGTGGCTCGAGGAGGCCGGGCTGCCCAGGGGCGGCAAGACGCGGCTCTACGACGGCATGACGGGCGTGGCGTTCGAACAGGACGTCACCGTCGGCTTCATCTACATGCTGAAGCTGTCGCACCTGGTCGACGACAAGATTCACGCGCGGTCGATCGGGCCGTACTCGCTCATCACGCAGCAGCCGCTCGGCGGCAAGGCGCAGTTCGGCGGCCAGCGGTTCGGCGAAATGGAGGTCTGGGCGCTCGAGGCGTACGGCGCCGCGCACATTCTCCAGGAGCTGCTCACGGCCAAGTCGGACGATGTGACGGGCCGGGCGCAGGATCTACGAGGCCATCGTCAAGGGCGATGCGTCGTTCCAGCCGGGCTTGCCCGAGTCGTTCAACGTCCTCATCCGCGAGCTGCAGGCGCTCTGCCTGGATGTCGAGCTGATGCGGACGAAGCCGCGGGCGCCGCAGGAGACGCCGGCCGGCTGAGAGCGAGCCGGCACCGGAGACGCCGGTCGGGGCGTAGGCACTGACGCGGACAAGTTGGAAGTGAGAAGGCAGAGGTCAGAGAGACTAGGCGCAGGTCACGCGGCACGTGCGGCCAGGCCTTCAGCCCTTCTGACTTCGAACTTCTGAGCTTGACAAGGACACGAGATATCCAGGAGATCCATGAGACCTAATCTCCACGACAAGGGTCAGCTGACGTCGGACTTCGATGCGATCCGAATCAGCCTGGCGTCGCCTGAGCGCATCCTGCAGTGGTCGCACGGCGAAGTGACCAAGCCGGAGACGATCAACTACCGGACGTTCAAGCCGGAGCGCGACGGGCTGTTCTGCGCGAAGATTTTCGGCCCGGTCACCGACTGGGAGTGCCTCTGCGGCAAGTACAAGCGGATGAAGCACCGCGGCGTCATCTGCGACAAGTGCGGCGTCGAGGTCACGCAGGCGAAGGTGCGGCGCGAGCGGCTCGGTCACATCCAGCTCGCCACGCCGGTCAGCCACGTCTGGTTCTTCAAGGGGCTGCCGAGCCGGATCGGCCATCTGCTCGATCTGTCGCTGCGCGATCTCGAGCGCATCCTGTATTTCGAGGCCTACGTCGTCATCGATGCCGGCGAGACGGAATTGAAGGACAAGCAGCTCCTGAACGAAGAGCAGTACCGCCAGGAGCGGGAGAGCCTGGGCGTCAAGTTCAAGGCGCAGATGGGCGCCGAGGCCATCAAGGAGATGCTGCGCCGCGTCAACGTGGACCGGCTGGCGGAGGAGTTGCGCGAGAAGATGCGCAACGAGACGTCGGTGCAGAAGAAGCTCAAGTTCGCGAAGCGGCTGAAAGTCGTCGATGCGTTCCGGCGGTCGACGAACAAGCCGGAGTGGATGATTCTCGACGTCGTGCCGGTGATTCCGCCCGAGCTGCGCCCGCTCGTGCCGCTCGATGGCGGCCGGTTCGCGACCTCCGACCTGAACGATCTGTACCGGCGCGTCATCAACCGGAACAACCGGCTGAAGAAGCTCATGCGAGCTGAAGGCGCCCGACGTGATCATCCGCAACGAGAAGCGGATGCTGCAGGAAGCGGTCGACGCGCTGTTCGACAACGGCCGGCGCGGACGCGTGCTGCGCGGCGCGAACAACCGCCCGCTGAAGTCGCTGTCCGACACGCTCAAGGGCAAGCAGGGCCGCTTCCGCCAGAACCTGCTCGGCAAGCGCGTGGACTACTCCGGCCGTTCGGTCATCGTCGTCGGCCCGGAGTTGAAGCTGCATCAGTGCGGCTTGCCGAAGAAGATGGCGCTCGAGCTGTTCAAGCCGTTCATCTACAACAAGCTCGAAGAGCGCGGCCTGGTCTCGACCATCAAGCAGGCCAAGGAGATGGTCGAGCAGCAGCGGGCCGAGGTGTGGGACATCCTCGAGGAAGTCATCCGCGAGCACCCGGTCCTGCTGAACCGCGCGCCGACGCTGCACCGTCTGGGCATCCAGGCGTTCGAGCCGGTCCTCGTCGAGGGCAAGGCCATTCGCATCCACCCGCTCGTCTGCACGGCGTTCAACGCCGACTTCGACGGCGACCAGATGGCGGTGCACATTCCGCTGTCGCCTGAGGCGCAGATCGAGGCGTCGGTGCTGATGATGGCCTCGAACAACGTGCTGTCGCCGGCCTCCGGACAGCCGATCGCGATTCCCTCGCAGGACATCGTCCTCGGGCTGCTACTACCTGACGAAGTCCAAGACGGGCGCGAAGGGCGAGGGCCGCGCGTTCGGGTCGTACGACGACGTGATGCTGGCGCTCGAGGCGGGCCAGGTGGAGACGCTGTCGGCGATCCGGCTGCGCTACACCGGCCGGCTCGATGGATCTGACGGCCGCCCGCGACTCGCAGGACGTCATCGACGCGCCCGAGCAGGCGGTGGACCACCGCATCATCAACACGACGGTCGGCCGCGTCATCTTCAACAACGCGCTGCCCGCGGAGATGCCGTTCATCAACGGGCTGCTGAAGAAGAAGGGCCTCCAGCACGCCGTCCGGTACTGCTACCTGCGACACGGCCTCGAGAAGACGGTGGAGATGCTGGACAGCCTCAAGCACCTCGGCTTCACCTACGCGACGCTCTCGGGGATTTCCATCGGGATCGACGACCTGATCATTCCGGAGAAGAAGGCCGAGTTCGTGCAGCAGCGCGCGCGACGAGGTCATCAAGGTCGAGGGACAGTATCAGGAGGGCGCGATCACCAACGGCGAGCGCAAGAACAAGGTGATTGCCATCTGGTCCGAGGTCACCGAGAAGATCGCCGACGAGATGTTCGGCGAGATGGAGGCGCTGGACAAGTCCGGGCCGGAGCTTCAATCCCGTCTACGTCATGGCCGACTCGGGCGCGCGCGGCAGCAAGCAGCAGATCCGGCAGCTCGCCGGCATGCGCGGCCTGATGGCGAAGCCCTCAGGCGAGATCATCGAGACGCCGATTACCTCGAACTTCCGCGAAGGCCTGACCGTGCTGCAGTACTTCATTTCGACGCACGGCGCGCGCAAGGGCCTGGCGGACACGGCGCTCAAGACGGCCGACTCGGGCTACCTCACGCGGCGGCTCGTGGACGTCGCCCAGGACGTGATCATCTCCGAGTACGACTGCGGCACGCTCGACGGGCTCGAGGCGCGGCCGATCATCGACTCCGGCGGCGAGATCATCGAGCGGCTGAGCGATCGCATCATCGGCCGCGTCGCGCTCGACCCGATTGTGGATCCCTCCTCGGGCGAGGCGCATCGTGCCGGCGGGCGCCGAACTGGACGAGGCGCTCGCCGATAGCGTGGAGGATGCCGGGATCGAGCGCGTGAAGATCCGCTCGGTGCTGACCTGTGCCGCGCGGCGCGGGGTGTGCGCGAAGTGCTACGGCCGCGACCTGGCAACCGGCCGGCTCGTGGAACTCGGGCTGGCGGTCGGCGTCGTGGCGGCGCAGTCGATCGGCGAACCCGGGACGCAGCTCACGATGCGGACGTTCCACATCGGCGGGACGGCGTCGCGCGTGGCGGAGCAGTCCACGCTCGAGGCCCGCCACCGCGGCAGGTGCGTTTCGACAGCATCCTGGCGGTCGAAGGGCGGACCGAGAGCAGGAAGCGGCGGCGGTGGCCCCGCTCATCGTCATGAACCGCAGCGGCTCGATCAACATCCTGGACGACAAGGGTGTCGTGCGCGAGCGCTACTCGGTGGTCTACGGCGCGCACTTGAAGGTGCGCGACACGCAGCAGGTCGAAAAGGGCCAGGTGCTGGTGGAGTGGGATCCGTACACCTTCTCCATCCTGACCGAGGCGGGCGGCGTGGTCCGGTTCAAGGACATCATCGACAAGGTGACCGTGCACGAGGACGTCGACGAGGTCACGGGCCTCTCGCGCCTCATCATCGTGGACTCACCCGACGAGAAGAAGCAGCCCGCGATCGAGATCTGTCGCTGCCGACGGCAAGGTGCTGCACCGGTACCACATGCCGTCGAACGCGCATCTGATGGTCTCCAACGGCGAGACGCTGTTCGCCGGCGACGTGCTGGCGAAGATCCCGCGCGAGACCACGAAGACCAAGGACATCACGGGCGGCTTGCCGCGCGTGGTCGAGTTGTTCGAGGCGCGGAAGCCGCGTGAAACGGCCGTCATCTCCGAGATCGACGGCACCGTCCGGCACGGCGGGATCGTCAAGGGGATGCGCAAGATTCTGGTCATCCCCGACGAAGGCACCGAGCAGCGCGAGTACTCGCTGCCGCGCGGCGTCCACGTCAACGTGCAGGAGGGCGATCGCG
Organism: uncultured Acidobacteriota bacterium; assembly: GCA_963739035.1. Lineage (GTDB taxonomy): Bacteria > Acidobacteriota > Vicinamibacteria > Vicinamibacterales > SCN-69-37 > CAVTYZ01. The sequence goes on from CAVTYZ010000020.1 coordinate 80,393, forward strand.
TCCGCGCCGGCGAGCCGCTGATGGACGGGCCCCGCAACCCGCACGATATTCTGGCCGTGCTCGGCGAGAAGGAGTTGCAGGCCTACCTCGTCAACGAGATCCAGGAGGTCTACCGGCTCCAGGGCGTCGGCATCAACGACAAGCACATCGAGGTCATCGTCCGCCAGATGATGCGGTGGGTGAAGGTCGAGGAAGTCGGCGATACCGAGTTCCTGATCGAGGAGCAGGTCGACAAGTTCCGCTTCCAGGAGGAGAACGAGCGCGTGCTCGCGGCCGGGGGCCTGCCCGCGAAGGGCCGGCCGCTGCTCCTCGGCATCACCAAGGCGTCGCTGTCGACCGACTCGTTCATCTCGGCGGCGTCGTTCCAGGAGACGACGCGGGTGCTCACGGAGGCCTCCATCTCCGGACGCGTGGACTACCTGCGCGGTCTGAAGGAGAACGTCACGATGGGCCGGTTGATTCCTGCCGGCACAGGGTTCGAGTGGTATCGGCGCTTGAAGATTCCTGCCGACGAGCCGCCGCCACCGCCACCGCCGACACCCGAGGAGTTGGAAGCCCAGCGGGAGATGGACGATTACGCGGACGCGGACTTCAACTTCAAGGACGACATGGAGTAAATGCGGCGCCGTGGCGGGGCTGCGGTCCCGCCAGGGTGAGACCAACGGGCGTGCTCGGACCTGGGTGCGCCCGTCTTTTTTTGTCCGGGCGGGTCTCGGGGAGACCCCGGTGGACCTGCGGCGGCCCGGTGAGGAACGGACGGCGACGCTCCGTCGTAATGACGTCGCGACGTGCCGGCGGGCGGTGTGGCGGGTTAGCGGATTTCTGGCCTAGGAAAGGCCCAGTGTACGGACGGATGCATCGTCGATCGCCGCGGCCAGCCGGTCTCTTCCGGCGCTGCTGTTCCTCTTCGTCGGCAGCGGCTGCGCCGCCTTGATCTACGAGGTCGTCTGGTTCCAGCTGCTGCAGCTCGTGATCGGCTCCTCGGCCGTCTCGCTGGGGGTGCTGCTCGGCACCTTCATGGGCGGCATGTGCCTGGGCAGCTTCCTGCTTCCGCGCTATGTGGGCAGCGGGCAGCATCCACTGCGCGTGTATGCATTTCTCGAACTGGGCATTGGCGCGATGGGCCTGCTGCTGCTCTTCGGCATGCCGCTCGTCAACGGCCTGTACACGCATCGGCGGGCGGCAGCATCGTGTTCCGCGCGATCGTCGCGGCGCGTGTGTCTGCTGCCGCCGACGCTGCTGATGGGCGCGACGCTGCCCGCGATCGCGCGCTGGGTGGAGACGACGCCACGCGGCGTGTCGTGGCTCGGCTTCTTCTACGGTGGCAACATCGGCGGCGCCGTGATCGGGAGCCTGCTGGCGGGCTTCTATCTGCTGCGGGTGTACGACATGGCGGTGGCGACCTACGTCGCCGTCGCGCTCAACGTGCGTCGTCGCGGTCATCGGCCTCGCGCTCGTGCGCCGGACGGCTCACAGCCGCACGAGCCGGCCCGAGCCGAACGGGCGCCATCGTACGCGCACCGGATGCGGCGGCCGTGTATGTGGCGATCGCGCTCTCTGGTTTCACGGCGCTCGGCTGCCAGGTCATCTGGACGCGGCTGCTGTCGCTGATGTTTGGCGCGACGGTGTACACGTTCTCGCTGATCCTCGGCGTGTTTCTCTTCGGGCTGGGCATCGGCAGCAGCATCGGCGCCGCGCATGGCGCGCAACAGCGCGAATCCGCGGTCGGCGCTGGGCTGGTGTCAGATGCTGCTGTGCTTCGCGCTGGGCTGGGCGGCCCTGATGCTCACGACCTCGCTGCCGTACTGGCCGATCAATCCGTCGATCTCGACGAATCCCTGGTTCAACTTCCAGCTCGACCTCGTGCGGTGTCTGGGTCGTGCTGCCCGGCGCGATCCTGTGGGGCGCGAGCTTTCCGCTCGGCGCTGGCCGGCCGTGGCGGCGCCCGGCCAGGATCCCGGCCGGCTGGTCGGCGGCGTGTACGCCGCGAACACGGTCGGGGCCATTGTCGGCGCGCTCGGCGCCGGCCTGATCATGGTGGTGTACATCGGCAGCCAGCGTGGGCAGCAGGTGTTCATCCTGGTGTCGGTGGCCGCGGCTGTTGCTGCTGGCGCCGGCCGCGACCGAGCAATGCGGCTCGAAGAGCCGCCGCTCCATGACCGCCGCTCCTGCTCCTGGCGACGGCCGGCGCGGGATGGATGGCCAGGCGGTGCCGTCCGTGCCGGGCTGCTCGTCGCGTACGGCCGGTACGCCGCGACGTGGATGGGGCTCACCAACATCATCTACATCGGGGAAGGCCTGAACGCGTTCGTCGCCGTAGCGAGACATCGAGCGGCGTGCGCAATTACCACAATGCCGGCAAGGTACAGGCGTCGAGCGAGCCGCAGGACATGCGGCTGCAGCGGATGCTCGGGCACTTCACCCACCTGATTCCGCGCGCGCCGAAGAACGCGCTGGTGATCGGCTGCGGCGCTGGCGTCACGGCCGGGGCCGTGTCGATCGGCCCCGGCGTGGAGCGGATGACGATCGCCGAGATCGAGCCGCTCGTGCCGGCGTCGGTGTCCAAGTACTTCGGCGAGCACAACTACAACGTCGTCGAGAACCCGAAGGTCACCATCCACATCGATGACGCGCGGCACTTCCTGCTGACGACCGACCAGACGTTCGACGCGATCACGTCCGATCCGCTCGATCCGTGGGTCAAGGGCGCGGCGACGCTGTACACGCAGGAGTTCTTCGAGCTCGTCAAGCGACAGTTGAATCCGGGCGGCGTCGTGACGCTCTTCGTCCAGCTGTACGAGAGCAACCCGGCGGCGGTGAAGAGCGAAATCGGCACGTTCATGAAGGCGTTCCCGAACAGCGTGGTCTGGGGCAACACGAACAACGGCCAGGGCTACGACCTCGTGCTGATGGGCCAGGTCGAGCCCACGGCATCAACGTCGACGAGCTGCAGGCCAAGCTCGACAGCCCCGCGTACGCGCAGGTCGAGCAGTCGCTCAGCGAAATCGGGATTCACTCGGCGGTCGATCTGCTGTCGAACTACGCCGGCACGGCGGACGACCTGGCGCCCTGGCTCAAGGACGCGATGATCAATCGCGACCGCAATCTCAGGCTCCAGTACCTCGCAGGCATGGGATTGAACCTGTATCAGAGCGGCCGCGATCTACTCGGACATGCTTCAGCACATCCGGTTTCCCGAGCAGATGTTCACGGGGTCGCCGGCTCCGTTCAGGCGGTGCGCGAAGCGGTCCAGCGCCTGACGGGCCGGCCGTAGACTGCTACACTCGCGCGAAAACTGCCCATGGCCCGACCTCGCGTTCCTGTTGTCGCCATCCTCGCGTTGTTGCCGTTGTCATCGCCTGGCGGGCCCGCTGTCCGGCGGCCGCCGACACGCTGCCGGCGCGGCTGACCGACCAGGAATTCTGGCAGCTCTCGCAGCATTTGTCCGAGCCCAACGGCTACTTCCGGTCGGACAACCTGCTCTCGAACGAGATGTACTATCCGGAGATCATGCCGCAGCTTCTCCGGCGGGCCAAGACGGGCGGCGTGTACCTCGGCGTCGGCCCCGAGCAGAACTTCAACTACATCGTCGCGCTCCAGCCGAAGATGGTGTTCATCACCGACGTGCGCCGCGGCAACCTGCACACGCAGCTGATGTACAAGGCGCTGTTCGAGATGTCGGCCGATCGCGCCGACTTCTTCGGCCGTCTGTTCACGAAGAAGCGGCCCGAGGGATTGACCGACGCCTCGACGGCCGGGACATCGTCGCGCGATACTGGGATTCGACGGCCGCACCGAAGGCGAGAGCACTACAAACAGAACCTTCAGGCGATCAAGGATCACCTGACGAGGAGCCCGCACAGCTGCCGCTGTCGGCAGAGGACCTCGACGGCATCGAGACGTCTACTACAACTTCTACTGGTTCGGTCCGTCGATCACCTACAACTCCTCCACGTCGGGCGGCTCCGGCCGCGGCAACATGGCGACGTATGCCAACCTGATGATGGCGCCCGATGCCGAGGGCATGGCACGGAGCTATCTGGCAAGCGAGGAGACCTTCCGTTTCATCAAGGATCTCCAGCCGCGCAACCTCGTCGTGCCCGTCGTCGGGAATTTCGGCGGCGCGAAGGCGCTGCGGGCCGTGGGCAAGTACGTTCGCGACCATGGCGCGACGGTGTCGGCGTTCTACCTGTCGAACGTCGAGCAGTACCTCATGCAGGACGGCATCTGGGGCCAGTTCTGCGCCAACGTCGCGACCATGCCGCTCGATGAGCCGAGCACCTTTATCCGGTCGGGTCAGCGAGGATTCGGGCGGGGTGGCGGAGGCGCATGAACGAACTCGGGCTGATGCTCACCGAAACGCGCGGGTGCGCTGCGTCCGGTTCTAGCTGCCGCTCGCATGGGACGTCCACGACGACGCGACGTGCCTTCCTCGCGGGCCTGCTCCTCGCGGTCGGTCTGGTCGCCCCGCCCGCGCCGCCCGCGGGCGCGTCTCCGCGGTCACCGAGCTCCGGCCCGGCTGAGCGATCAGGAGTTCTGGCGGCTCGTCACCAGTTCTCGGAACCGGGCGGAACGTTTCACTCCGAGAACTTCGTCTCCAACGAAGGACGGTTTCAGTTCGTCCTTCCCGACTTGGCAAGCCGCACGACCGGGGCGCCTCTACATCGGCGTCGGGCCGGAACAGAACTTCACCTATATGTCCGTCGCCCCCGGATGGCGTTCATCATCGATATCCGGCGAGGCAACCTCCGGGAGCATCTCCTGTACAAGGCGCTCATGGAGCTGTCAGCGGATCGCGCGGAGTTTCTTTCGCGCCTGTTTTCCCGCCCGCGCCCGGCAGGCCTCGACCCTCGAGGCGTCCGCCCAGGATCTGTTTGCGGCCTATGACGCGGTGCCGGCGACGGACGCGAACTACCGGCGCAATCTGGCTGCGGTCATCGAGTGGCTGACGACAAAGCGGCGGTTG
>CAVTYZ010000021.1:0-85542 GCA_963739035.1 uncultured Acidobacteriota bacterium
GGACCCTCTTCGGTCGCAATGCGGCCACCCCGCGTCGGTTCCCTCGCTCCGTCCAACGCGCGTGAGTTAGCGGCAAGCCGTTACTCCCTCCAAGCGGCCGGCGCAGCAGTTAAAAGTCGTCGCGACCCAACCTAGGCGATCGTCGTTCTTTGAGGCCGATGGTCCGCGTCCTAGCCACTTGGCGACTACATTCCTCTTCTCCTATCGCAGATCGGCGGTCTCGATTGGTCGTGCCGATTCTTCGGCGATAACGTTGCTAGAGTTCAAAGGATGCGACTCAATCGCTGGGTTCCACCCTGCAGCGTGATCCCTGTGCTGATTTACCCCGACCCAGGCGCAGCAGCTGACTGGCTATCAAAGGCGTTCGGCTTTACTATCCGCCTGCGCATCGCCAATCACCGCATCCAGATGAAAGCCGGAGACGGCTGCTTCACCATCGCCGAAGGCACGGTCGCGCCGAACAACTCACATATCGTTCAGGTCCGGATCGAGGACGCCGAGGGTCACTGTGAGCGCGCGCGGCAGAATGGAGCCATCATCCTCACCGAGCCGCAAGACCAGCCCTACGGCGAGCGCCAATATAATGTTCAGGACTTTTGTGGCCACCGCTGGGACTTCACCCAAACCATCGCCGACATCGCTCCGGAAGAATGGAGCGGCGGTGCGTTTCATCTTGAGTGAACTGATCCTGATTGGCTCGGAACGCCGCCGAATGACTGGAAGGCCGCAGTAGTACAACGACCGCGAACTGGAGTTGAAACATGCAGCGCGTCCACATCTCGCCAGGAAAAGCCCTGTGTAGATTCTGCGGTGAACAGGTCTCCACGAACAGCCTTTCCACGCACATCGCAAGGAAGCATCGCCGCCCGTTGAAGGCGAACCTTTCTCCTACACTTGTGCGGAAAAGCTACGCCAAAAAGGCAGCTGCCAAGTAAGCGCGCTCGCCGGTCAGGCGGACTCGCGAGGACTAGATGAGCGAATTGAGTTATGTGCGCCTGCGTTTACCGCTGGAGCAAGCTATGGCCCGCTACGGCCGTTGGATTGGAATGCCAGAGGTGGCTGCACGGCGACTGGTGGAAGAGCGCGAAGCAGTCCACCTCGCGCTCTCCGACGGGGAGTGGATGGGCTTGGCGGTCTTCGTCTACGCCGCCGGTTCATGGACGGTGATTGAAGAGCTCTCGGGTGGGCTGGCCGAACGCCCCTCAGAGAGTTGGCTAGAACTCGCGGATGGTGGGGACATGGTCTACGCCGGCTACAACGACACCGTCCCCTACGCTCAGCTTATTGTGATCGAGCGCGGCAAGTTGGTGAGGGAGTTCCTCCAGGACGAGCAGGATTCGAGTCAGAACGTGAACCTCGGACTGCTCCCCGAGGAGGCGGCGAAGCCCTTGGAGACGTGGATCGACGGAGCGCGCTGGGTGGAACTTGATGAACCCAAGCTCGCCCGCCCCGAGCAAGGCTGGCTCTGGATCCACCAACCCGGCTAGACCCGCCCTTCTGCCACGGAAACAATTTGGCAACATTTCAACCGCATGAGAGTGCAGTGGCGAAGTCCGTCCAATCACGCTGCGGATAGCGCACGAGTCACCGGCACCGCGCCGCCAGCCGCCTGCCGCGACCCTCGGCTTGATCGGCAAGGGGACTGCTCCGGAGGTCATCTAGCCCGTTCTCCATCAACTCGCCGAGATGTCGTGTCCGTGCCCGCCAGGTCGTCTGCCCCGGCATCTGTCCCTCGCGTTCTTCTCGTCGGAGCAGATCACGACGATTGCCTCTTCCTCCCTGCATCGGGAAGCTGAGGTCACGGCGTTGCTGCGCCGACTGCCTGTTCCGCCCCGACGCCTGGCTTCCTTTGCGAAGTCAGGCATCTGCCGTGGGGGACGGCTTGGTGCTCGCGCTCATCGTGGAGCGCGCCTACGAGGTCACAGGGCCGCGTGTGTTACGCGGCGATAGACCCTCGCCGGGGTGCCTCGCGCCGCTGCCGATGCGGTCTCGCAGCATCGGTCCTGGGAGGCCGGGCTTGCGCCCGGAGGTGGGCGGGCACGTCGTCAGCCCGTTCGAGCGCACGCCGAAGACCGCGAGGCAACCCGAGCCCCGTCCCCTGCGTCTGCCCGGCACTCGGCGTTGCCGCCGACTGCGTCCCGTTGCGATACCTCGACCCGCGGTTGCGTCGTGTCGGGCGTATGGACATGCCTCGTTGCCGAGCCGGGAGCGTCGGTGCGCTCCACGCCCTCACGACATCGCTCAGCGGGGCATCGCCAGCGTGATTTAGTCGCGCGTCGTCGCTCACATGAGGCGGCCGACACAGTTCGTCGGTCCCCGCATCGTCGGGCCTCTTTGTCGTGCGCTGCCCGCTCGGCGCTGCACCTGAGGGGGCGACGTATACTTGCCGTCGCCCGCCTCGGGCCGCGTTCGCGACGGATGCCCCTGTCGCCCCGCGTTCGGCGCAGTCGGGCTGTCCCGGCTGCGCCTTTGTCATCAATCTCTGGTCGGGCCGTGCGCGGCGATCAGCCGACACGGCGAACCTCGACCGGTGTGCTCGAGCGGATCAACCAGTCATCGATCCACTCGGTCAGGATGCGAAGGTCGCGCCTGTTCCCCACGACGGCCGCCCGAATCCGGCCGGCACGCACTTCGCGATAGATCAATTTCGGCCCGCATCTCGCGCGCGCCGCCGCCTCGCGGACGGTTAGCCAGGGGGTGCTAGGCGCGGTCATTTGTCGCCCCCGCTTGGCCGTCAGCCCACTGTTTGAGAACGTGCCGGATCTGACCGCTAATCGTGCGATCGTGGCGCTCCGCTTCAGCGCGCAGGCGCTGCGCCACGATGCGTGGCACCTTGGCGGCGAGGATGTTGGTATCGGCTGCTGTGCTGCTTCGCGCTTTCACGGCGACCTCCGATGAGTCGGACAACTGTCCGACCCATCGCGGCCACCGCCAGCGCATGGTCCCGACGAGTGGATCGTCGGGGTCGAGCGCTCACGAGGGTTGGCTTCCGGCGGGAGGGCTTCTCATCTCCGCGCCGACGCGATGCGTTCTCGAAATATTACCTAATCTCGCCGCGTAGTTCCAACGATGAGGAAACTCGGTAAGTGGCTATTTGAACGAGACTTTCAAACGCACCAAAAGCAAAGGCCCGCGCGATGGCGGGCTTCTGCGATCACGGAGAAGTGTTGTCAGTGTTACCGATCCACGTACCCGTCCGGGACATGAAGAAATCCATTCTATTAGCGCCGGTCCTCATCTCATACTGGCGCGCATTCGGTTTGTATCCGCTTACCCAAGCCTCAAATGTCATTAGCCCATTCGGCAGATCGTCGAACAAGAACATGCCTTCGGCATCCGTTACGGCCCGCCGACCAGCCGCCGGTCCGTCCGTGATGGTGACGAGAGCGCCTGTAATGGGATGTTCGTAAAGGACGTATCCCCACATCGAACTATCCCCTAACCTCTGCAAGACAATCTCCGTATGGGTCCCCGTTCCAACCTGGACTTCGACTGAAACCGGGATATAGCCGGCTGTGCGCGACACCTTAAGCGTGACCAGTATGTTGGGCGGAAGAGAAGAGACCGTGAATTGTCCAGCGCGGTCCGTCGTAGTTCCTCGATCAGTGACCGGCTGACCGTCGATGAACACGTCAATCGGAGCGCCTGCTATTGTCTGTCGAGTCGCTTTGTCGATGACAGATCCATTAATCGAAAATTGGTCGACTAATTCGCGTTGCGCCGCCTCAAAGGACTCCAACTGATTGGCAATCGCTTTGAGTGCCAATGCGAGGCAATCAAACGGATTCGTCTGGGTGGCACAGCCGATGGCGCTCGCGATGTTGCCTGCGGCGTTGCGACTTGAGGCGAGTTCGGGATCGTCTTCTAGACCGAACACTACCGCCGCATCGACAAGTGTGGATGCACAACCGAGCGCAGACACAGCGAGGCTCAGCCCAAATGTTTCGATCGCACCAAGGAGCCCCTTCACTGCTGCAACCAAGCACCCAACTGACTCAACCGCGAGCGCAGCGTATTTGAGCTTCGCGCTGAGCGTTAGTTCAACCGCCTGAACAGACCGTACGGACCTGCGGGTCGAGTTCTTGCGCCAGCCTCCGGCCCACTCTGATGAAATCGGGATGGCTCCGAGCGCGATGCGCCGGCCATCCCGAGACATCGCTGTGACGCTGACTGCCGCCTCACCAATGTTGGTGAAAACGAAAACGGCGTCGCCGATGACCGCACGTTCCGGTCGCCCATCGGCTGCAACAAACACGCGCAGGGACTCTCCTGAAGCCAATCGCAGCACTGCTCCATCGTCAAGCGCGCCCAACAGTGTTCCGTCGACTGACGCAGCCATCGCAGGCATACCCGAAACGCCTGTCGCGCCGGCTGCGATCTGGCCGCGAAAGAGTGTTGCGGGTCCACTATTGGAGGGCGGTGAAGGACTTGAAGGACTCTTACCATCGCTACATCCAGCTAGGCCTAGAACGCATATGGCGACGCCGGAGAGTCGGGGGATTTGGCGACAACTCCGAACCATCGTCGCCAGCCTATCTATCGCGGCACAGGCAGAACCGATGCGCCCTAAGGAGGCGAGCACAAACGCCAGGCAGAGCGAGACGAGGCGGTTCGATAGCGCCACGACGCTCAGGCTGGGGAGCTTTGACATCGGCAGGTGGTAGGCGAGGCTATGACACCAGGTCGCTATGTGTCAAAACAGGGCTGGAGAACGAGGACGGCGAACTCAATCCGCTGCACACAAGGCTTGATCCACTTGTCATGGACCTTGACCCACACGATTGTGCCCGCCGGCATCGACGGCGCGCCGCAGTGAATCTTCCGCGTGGTTGATCGCGACTCGCCGGCCAGCGTGACGGGCATGACGATTGGCTCCTCGCGCATCTGAACAGTCGCCAAAAGCAAAGGCCCGCGCGGCTGGCGGGCCTCTGCACGTCTCGCGACGTTCGTGGTGCTACGTGCGCTTCCGGCGGAACCGTCGCACGGCTGCGCCCGCGAGGCCGACGCCGAGCAGCGAGAGCGTGGCGGGTTCGGGAACCTCGGAGGCCACGGCGATATGTTGTCCGGTCAGCGTCAAGTCCCAGTTGACCGTCAAGGACGCGACGCCGTCGGTGCCATCGAGGTCAGACGTTGCGCTGAGGACCGTGTAGATCAGGGTGTAGAGGTCTGTGCTGCCATCGGCATGCGTCATCATCAACGTGGGAGTGCCGTTGAGAAAACCCACAGTCGCTGGGCCGCTCGGAGCGACAATCTGACCCGAGAAATCGAAGTCCAATGCCAGAAGACCGTTGTGCGACAGCTCGAAAAAGAAGAGTTCAGTCCTGGTGTCTCCAACCTCAATGATGCCGTCCGGAATTTCGCCGCCGTCCGCGCCGAAATCCGACATCACGACATCGAGGTCGACATTGATGAACCAGCCGCCCCCGCCGACCGTGAAATTCGGTCCATCTTCCACAAAATCCTGGCCAAAAGGCAAAAAGATTGTCGTGACTCCGGTCTCATGCAGCGTGAAGGAATCGGACATGCTGATAAACGACGCCGAACTGGGTGCGGCAGCGCCCAGCAGGACCAGGAGGGCGATCGCCATCGAGCGGCCCAGCCGCCGCAGAGACACTCGATTGATTGCTGAAGACATTCTCATCGCTGACCTCCTCGGGCTACATGCGATACCCTAGGTGGAAGCGAGCTGGATTGAGGGACTGGGCGCGCGGTACGCAAGTAGTCTGCCACGAGCACATGTCCTATCGAGATCGGTGCTGACCGCCACTGTCCGATGCGGGGCCGACCGCGTCTGCCGCAGCGCCGACTTAACTCTCCGGGTCGCCGCGGGCGTCGACTTCACCCCCCGACCGCTCGACTCGCGCCCGCATCCACCGACCGCAAGCGGACGGCGCGCAGCGAGCGGTGAATCTTGATGAAGTTGCAGGCGAGGTAGTCTCGTCTCCGACGTTCGCGATGTCACGCGTGGCCGCAGCGCCAAAAGACGAAGGGCGTCGCGTTGACCACGACGCCCTTCCGAATCGGTTCGTCCTGGAGCACCAGTTGAACCGCAGCGTTGCAAGTTGGTTGCAAACGGTCGAGGTTTTTGGCGCGCCCGGCAGGAATCGAACTTTTCAAGAAATTCGCGTGGGGCCCCACCCCCACGCGCACGTCTACCAGCGAGCGCCCCTCGGCGCGTCTCCTCGGGTCGCAGCAGCGACGGCTGCGTCGCGCGAAGCGCGCCACGCGAACGGAGCGGGGCGTTGGGGTCCCCGCGAGTGAGCGTGTAAGGGGGGCGCGGCGGGGACGAAGTCCCCCCGCCTAATATTTGGCGCGCCCGGCAGGAATCGAACCTGCGACCCTCGGCTTAGAAGGCCGATGCTCTATCCGCTGAGCTACGGGCGCGTGTCTTTATTTTGTTGATTTTACAAGCACGGGTTTGGTACTCAGTTGACCAACGGCGATCTTCGGGCCTCGGGTACGGTGTGCCACCCAAGCAGGTGCAGCGGCGTGTGGCCGTCCTGGTTACCGACATCGACATCGCGCACCGCGCCCTGCGCGAGCGGCATAGGTGACGTCGAACGCGTCGAGGGCCGGCCGCTTATTTCTTCTCGTACACCGCCACGTTGTTCACCTTGTTGCCCAGGCCGTCCACTCCGGTCGTGGTGACCGTTCGCGTCTTCCCATCGGCCGCGACAACGTTACGCTGTCGCGTGGTCTCCTTGCCATCTTTCATGTACACGACCTCGAGCGTCATCGCGTCGAGGCGCTTGGTCGCGGCCATGTCCGCGTTCGGGTTGATGCCGGTGATCTTCGCCGGCTTGCCGTCCAAGTTGGTCGAGTAGGACCACTCCTGCACGGCGCCCGTCGCGGGCGTGCTCCGCACCGAGATCTTGTAGCCATTCCCGGCGGCCTCGTACGTGCTCGTCTGACTTTTCGGTGGCGGCCCGGGACTGTATTTGCTCTTGGCCACGTTCAGCGCCCAGTTACCGAGGAACGGATCTTTCGCCTGCGCGGCCGCCCATGCAGTCGTTGCGATGAGACCAACCACAACTATCAATCCAACGCGTGGTTTTGGATTCATGTTCCCTCCTAAGCTCTGGCCGATAAGAGGACCGTCCCCACGAACCTGTCGGGAATGCTGGAGGCGCAAGCCTATCACGCGGCTGAAATGGACCACCGAGCGTGCCCATTGGAGTCGGCAACGCGAGGGCTCAGCGTCCACGCGCGATGACACGCGGTGTCCGCCGCCGACGCATGTCTTTTGCGCTCGCGGGCGCGTGTTCCTGAACGATCAGGTCTACGCGATTGGCGAGATGCGCCTGCGCGGCATCTCCCGGGACTGCTCGGCGACGACGGCCGAGTGGTTCGGCGGCATCGGCTGGGTCTGGCGGTAGTCTTCGGCGGCCGCGCGCTACCATACGCCATCATGCACACACACCCGAGACGTCTCGTCGTCCTGCTCATCGCGATCGGCGTGACCTTCTGGCACACGGGCCTGGACGCTCACGGCGGCTCCGGCACGTTCACGGCGCAGAAGATGGGCACGATCACCGTCGCGCACGGGATCGCCTACGTCGTCCGCGACCAGCGCGACGCGCGCCGGACACAAGTCGAGATCCTCTTGACCGACGTGGACATTGACGCCGCCGCGGTGCAGACCGCGTTCGACCCGCACATGACGGCGATCAACATGGACCAGCTGAGCGATCGGAACTACGTGCTGCTGTGGGTGACTGCCGACGGCACGGTCGGCATGAACGCGACGTACTCGAAGACCATGTCGCAGTTTGTCGACGATTCGCGGGGCGGCCTGACCGTCACGTGGACGACACGATCGGCATCACGGCTCGCAGGACGCCTGGTGTCGAAGGGCGCGGTGAAGGCGATGGACGGGGCGACGTACACCGCGGATCTGACGTTCGAGGTGGACGTGCCGGCGCTCCGACTGGAACGCCCCTCCCGGCAGGCGGCGGCGATCCAGGACAGGGGTTGCGCGCGTTGCTGGCGGCGGCAGAGAAGAAAGACTGGAACGGGATTCGGGCCGGCATCGAGCCCCGAAGCGCTGAAGACGTTCGACCGGAGCTACAACACGCCGGCCGAGAACGCCGAAAGCGCCGCCGAACTGCTCAAAGCCTGGATGTCCACCGAGAAGCTCGACATCACGGGAGGCATCCTCGAAAGCGAGTCAGTCGCGGTGCTCGACGTCGAGGGCGAGTTGTTTCCCGGACAGCGCGCACTCACGCGCGTGCGGATGGTGAAGGCCGGAGGCAGATGGCAGTTCGATCGAGCGGCCCGCGCCGGCATGCTGCCGTAGCCGCGAAGTCAGGCCGCCAGCGGCACCACGGTACGCTCGACCAGCAGCCAGCCGGACTCGTGCAGGAACGAGGCGATCTCGGCGTGCCGTTGTAGCGCGTCCTCCGGCCGGGCAAACACTTCGGAAAACGAGCTGTCATCCCAGAGCCGGGTGACGTGCACGGCGTTCTCCTCGTCGCCGTCAATACTGATCGCGCAGGTCAGCGCGCGATTGTCCCGGTAGAACAGCCAACACACCATGCCCCCGCGCCGAAGCTCCTCGGTATGCGGGGTGGACGATGACGGGCCTGGCCTCGTAGCCATGCCCCGCGTATTCGCAACAACAATGCCAACTGTTTGAGGGAAAAACGGCGCGACAACACAAAGTACGGAACCGTTCGGCCAGGCGCCACCATCTTTTTGGACGCGCAGTGTCCTACTCCGTCATGTCACTCTTGTCGCGCCGCGCGGCGCTGTTCTTGCTTCTGTTGAAGCCTGAATGGCGCATCCCCTCATCCGGTTTCTGGCCGGCACGTCCGGCCGCGACGCCGTTCAGGCGGTCGTTCCGCGACGCACGTTCGAAGACGTCATCCTGCCGGCGAGAACCCGTCGCGCGCTGGACCAGGCGTTGGCGCAGGTCACCAGCCACGATCTGATTTTCCGGCAATGGGGACTCGGCGAGCGGCACCCAACCGGCCTGGCGCTGGCGTTCCATTTCGCCGGTCCCCCGGGCACCGGCAAGACGATCTGTGCGGACGCCATCGCCCACGCGCTTGGCCGCACGCTCCTCATCGTTCGATACGCGGAGCTCGAGTCGATGTGGCTGGGCGAAACGCCCAAGCAGATCTCGGCGGTGTTCCGCCGGGCGCGCGACACGAACAGCGTGTTGTTCTTCGACGAGGCGGACGCGATCGCCTCCCGGCGGTCGGCGGCGCCTGATCTCGGCGCGATGCGCGAAACGAACACCGCGGTCAACGTGCTCCTCCAGGAGATCGAAGTCTTTACAGGTGTCGTGATCTTCGCGACGAACATGGCGGCAAACCTCGATCCGGCGTTCGAGCGCCGCGTCCGCACCCACGTCCTGTTCGAGCTGCCGGGCGTCAGCGAACGGGAGCAGATCTGGAGAGTCCAGATGCATCCCGATCTCACGCCGCTCGGGCGATGATGTCAATTTCCGGCGGCTCGCGGAGACCTTCGACGTCAGCGGCGGAGACATCCGCAACGCCGTGCTGAAGGCCGCGCTCGCGGCGGCCTCGGCGCCGGGCCCGCCGGAGACACGATTGATCCACCAGCAACATCTCGAGGAGGCGATGCGCGACGTGCTCGAGAGCAAGCACGTGATGCGGCAAACGATCGCGACGCGCGCGATGACGCCCGCGGCCGCGACGACAACGATGGCCACGGTCCTGAGCGCCTGCGCGATCCTGATCGCAATCCTGGCCCTCTTGCTGGCGGTCCGTTGAGGAGGACATGTGGCACGGAGACTTCTGCCGGCACTGGTCATCGTCCTCGCGGTCGGCTTCCCTGCCGCGTCCTGCGAGTCATTCGGGCCGCTGGCGAATTTCGTGCGGCCGCCGAACTTCGAGAACGTGCCGGATCAGCCGGCCGAGCTTCGTCTCGTCCCGCCAACGTGGTCCTCCCCGCTTGGGGGCGCGAACGTCCGGGTGTGGACGCGGGTCACGAACCCGAACCCGTTCGGGTTCACGCTTGAAAGTCTGAGGGGCACGCTGCTCTTCGAGACCTCTCGCGCGGCCACCGCGGACTTCCCGCTGGGCCTCCCGCTGGGCGCTGGTGCGGCGACGACGATCCCGATTGATTTGTCGGTGGATTTTCGCGACGTTCCGGGGCTCGCCGACGTCGTCCGTAAAGCGATCGGCCGCCAGCCAATCGAGTACCAGCTCGAAGGCACGGTGAGCGTGAACGCCGGCCGCCTGGGCACACCCGAGTTCGGACCGCTCACGATCGTGCGCGGCACCGTGCGTTGACGCCCTACGCGTCCTTCAGCAGCGCCATCGCAATCACGCGATCGGCCGCGACCGCAAGGTCGAGCGCCGTCTTCCCGGCGAATCCCGGCGCTCCCGTGCCCTTGATCGTGAGGTCCGCGCCTCCGTCCGCGAGCACGCCGACGATGGCGTCGCGCCCGTTGATCACGGCAAGCATGATGGCTGACAGGTTGTACTTCGCGGTGTGGTTGAGATCAGCGCCGCGTTCCACGAGCACACGCACCACCGGCGTGTGACCGTCGCGCGCGGCGTTCATCAACGCCGTCTGCCCGTGCTCGTCCTTGGCGTCGATGTCGGCGCCCGCATCGAGCAGCGCCTCGAGCACCTCGACGTCCCCGGCCTTCACGGCCGCTCGCCATTGTGAGGTCACATGCGGCTTCCCGGGCGCTATTGTTCCACGGCCGGGTCACGACGATTCGGCGTCGGCGGTGTCGGTGTTGCTGACGGACGGCATAGGGACGAATAGAATAGGCGGGCATTCATGGCCAAGGAGCGTAGCTCGTGAAGCAACCACGCATTCTTCCTCCACTCTCTTTCCGCCGAATTCAATCGCTTCCACAACGTCGTCGCGGCCCTGCCGCCCGACAAGCTCGCCTATCGCCACGACGAGCGGTCACGCTCGGCCGAGGAGCTGCGTCAAGCACTTGATCGGACATTTTCAGGATCTCGGTGAGCTGATCGACGACGGCGTGGTGAATCACCGAGGTCAGGTCCCGTTCGAGGACCACACGCACGCGCTGTCGCTGCTCGACAGCAGCTTTCACGCAGTGACGGAAAAGATAGAAGTCAGTGACTCGACGAAGCAGTGGGCGACGCCCGGGGATTTCAAGGTCGGCGATCGCACGCTCATGACCGCGCCGCGTCAGGCCATCGCGTGGATGCTGTTCCTCGACGCGATCCATCTCGCGGTCAGCTCAGCACCGAGATACGGCCGATGGGCGGCAAGGTGCCGTCGATCGACGGACCATCCGCCGACACCGCGATGGGCGGGTAGCCGAATCTACGCCGCGGACGGCACCACGCCACGTTCGGCCAGCAGCCAGCCCGACTCGCGAAGGAACGTCGCAAGCTCGGCGTGGCGGCGAAGTGCGTCCGTCGGCCGACTGAATGTTTCGCACGCCTCGGCTTCGTCGTCCCAGAGCGGTGTGACTTGAACGACGTATTCCTGATCGCGCGTTCACGCTGAGCTCGCAGGTCAACGCGTGACCGTTACGGTAGAAGAGCCAATAGAGCATCCCCACCCGCGGCGTGTCCTCCGGCTGCGGTGATGACGCTGTCGTGAGTTGAGGTTGAATCGCCATGACCTCTGGATTGGCAACATCAGTGCCAACCCGCAGGGCCATGGAATTCCCGGCGTTCCGACGGACGCGCGAAACCTGTACGGAAGAGCGCTACTACTCCGAGCCATCTCCGCGCGTCACATCCACGATATCGTTCACCCTGCTCGTAGCCGACGCGCACCTGCCACGGACGGCAGCAGACCTCGCAGTCATGAACAAGCGTGCCCATGATGTCCGGTTCGAGCGTCAACTCGACCCACTCGCCGCAGTACGGGCACGACACGGTGAACTGTGTTTCGATCTCGTGCATATTTCTCCGCGCTCCGAGCTCTGTCGAGGAGCGCGGTCCCCCTGACGAATTGTCGTCATGTGACGAGTCAGGAGTCCTACGTCACATCACCGCGCCGATCTGCCAGGGAGAGAACTCGGCTTCACCAAAACCAAACGTTTCGCTCTTCGTGCGTTCGCCCGAGGCCACGCGCAGGATCGCCTCGAAGATCCTGTGGCCGCAGCCGGTCACGGTGTCTTCGCCGTCGGCAATGCCGCCGCAGTTGAGGTCCATGTCCTCGTCCATCCGGGTAAAGAGCGCGGTGTTCGTCGCGATCTTGATCGACGGCGTCGGCACGCAGCCGAAGACCGACCCGCGTCCGGTCGTGAAACACAGGATGTTGGCCCCGCCGGCCACCTGCCCCGTCGCCGACACGGGGTCGTATCCCGGCGTGTCCATGAAGACGAACCCGTGCGCGTGAATCGGCTCGGCATAGCCGACCACGTCCACGAGATTCGTAGAGCCGGCCTTAGCCATCGCGCCGAGCGACTTCTCGACGATGGTCGTGAGGCCGCCCGCCTTGTTGCCCGGCGACGGATTGTTGTCGAACTCGCCGCCGTTGCGGCCGATGTAGTCCTTCCACCAGTCGAAGAGCGCCAGGAGCTTCTCGCCGACCTCACGGCTGACCGCGCGGCGAGTCAGGAGATGCTCCGCTCCGTAGGTCTCCGGCGTCTCGGACAGGACGACCGTGCCGCCATGCCGCACGAGCAGGTCCGACGCGACGCCAAGGGCCGGGTTCGCCGTGATGCCGGAGTAGCCGTCCGATCCGCCACACTGCGAGGCCAGGATGAGATGAGATGCCGGCACGGTCCGTCGCTCGACGCGATTCACGTCCGGCAGAAGCTCTCGAACCTGCGCGATTCCACGCTCGACCGTCCGCCGTGCACCTCCGGTCTCTTGAATCGTGAACGCGCTCGTCGTCCGGGCCATCTTCAAACCCTGGGTGCGAACGATCTGGCTGATCTGGTTGGATTCGCAGCCGAGCCCGATCGTGAACGTCGCGCCGAAGTTGGCGTGCTTCGCGAAGCCACCCATCGTCCGGCGCAGCACGTCGATGCCCTCACCCTCGGCCGCCTGTCCGCACCCGGTGCGGTGCGTGAGCGCGACGACGCCATCGACATTGGGGAAGTCGGCGAGCAGGCCCTCGCCTGTCACCGGGTCCCGACGAAACGCCGCGGCAATGTGGTGCGACACGGTCGCCGAGCAGTTCACCGACGACAGAATGCCCACATAGTTGCGCGTCGCGACTCGACCGTCCGGCGCGAACGATGCCCTGGAACGTGGCCGCGGGCGCGATGAATTCGGTCGGCCGGGCGCCGGTGCCGAACTCGTACGCGCGATCGAAGTCGTGGAGCTGAACGTTCTGCGTATGGACGTGTTCGCCTGCCGCGATAGGACGAGAGGCGAAGCCGATGATCTGCCCGTACTTCACCACCGGCTGGCCAGGCTCGATGCCACGCGTCGCCACCTTGTGGCCCGGCAGGACGTGGCCGGCCGCAACGATACGCTCGCGCGGCAATCGGGGCGCCCGCCGCGATCGGCTCACGGGCCACGACGACGTTGTCATCGGGGTGCAGGCGAATGGTCGAGGCGCGCTCGAGGTTGTGGTGTCCATGGCGTTCCTATCCGCCAAGCTGACTTTCCGCCGCAGCTTCAGCGTCGGCGGACGCATGGACCGCCATCAGGCTACCGAGCGCTGCATGCCGAGCGGTTCCTGCTGCGTAAGGCAGTGCAGTGTTCCCTGGCCCCACACGAGATCGCCGGCATGAAGTCCCACGACTTCGTGCCCGGGGAACAGGTCCGCCAGCGTCTGCAGGGCGACGCGATCGTTCGGATCGTTGAAGGTCGGGACGATGACGATGCCGTTCGCGATGTAGAAGTTGGCGTAGCTCGCCGGAAGCCGCTCGTGATGCATGTAGAGCGGGCGCGGATACGGTAGATGAACGACGCGAAGCGGCCCGATTTCCGGGTCACGCATCGCCAGCTCGAGACGGCGCACGTTGTCCATCGACCGCTCGTGATTCTCGTCCGCCGGATCGGATTCCACGGCCAGCACCACGGTGTTCGCCGAGACGAACCTCGCAACATCATCGACGTGTCCGTGCGTATCGTCGCCAATGCAGCCCTCGCCGAGCCAGATCGTCCGGCGGGCGCCCAGCCACTCGGCGAACATCCGATCGTAATCTTCGCGGCCGAGGTCCGGGTTCCGAACCTGCACGTCGCTCAGGAGCCACTCCTCGGTCACGATCACGAGTCCGCGGCCGTTCGTTTCAATGCCGCCGCCCTCGAACACGATCTTTCGACCGTCCGGGAGGGTTGGCTCGATCCGGGACAGGCCGGTGATGCGCTCGACGGCGGGACCGACCTCCGCATCGAGGCGCCAGTTGTCGTACTTCGCCCACGCATTGAACGCCCAATTCAGCAGCAGCACGCCGCCTCGCGCGTCGAGGACGCCCGTCGGCGCGCTGTCGCGAAGCCACACGCGATCGGTCGGCACGACGTGCAGCCGCACGACGTCGGTCCTCACGGCGTGCGCCTCGAGACACGCCCGCGCTTCGGCGACGACCGCCTCGGACGCACAAAGAATCTCGACCGGCTCATGCCGCGCGAGCGAGACGCGCGATCTCGGCGTACACCCACGGAATGGCGGCCGAGCTTCCCCGGCCAGTCCGGCTCGTGGTGCGGCCAGCTGATCCACGTCGCCCGGTGCGGCTCCCATTCGGCCGGCATCCGGAGCGGATGAACGACGGCGCTCATGCGCCGAGGTATCTCCGGAGGATCGGCCCGTAGGCGTCGATGCGCCGGTCGCGCAGGAACGGCCAGTTCCGCCGCGTGGTCTCGGCGAACGCCGGATCGCACGTCGCGATGAGGATCGATTCTTCCTGCCCGGCTGACGGCGATGATGCGGCCGGCCGGATCGGCCACGAACGAGTGCCCGAAGAACTCGAGCCCCTCGGTGCCTGGCTCGTCTTCGTGGCCGATGCGATTGACGGCCGCCACGTAGACGCCGTTCGCGATCGCGTGCGATCGCTGCATCGTCTGCCAGCCCTCGACCTGCGCCCTGCCCCACTCGTCCTTTTCGAACGGGTGCCAGCCGATCGCGGTGGGATAAAAGAGGATGTCGGCTCCGAGGAGCGACGTAATACGCGCGGCCTCCGGATACCACTGGTCCCAGCAAATCAGGACGCCAATCGTCGCGTAGCGCGTGTTCCAGACCTGGAATCCGCCGCCGGCCGGCGCCTCCGGCGTCGCGCCCGCAACCGGTCCATCGCCCGGCGTGAAGTAGAACTTCTCGTTGTACAGCGGATCGTCCGGAATGTGCATCTTCCGGTACGTGCCCAGCATTCGGCCGTCGGCATCGATGACCGCCGCCGAGTTCCGATACACACCGGCGCCCTGGCGTTCGAAGAGCGGGACGATGATCACGACCGCGAGCTCCCTGGCGAGCTTCTGCATGCGGTCGGTCGTCGGGCCTGGAATCGGCTCCGCCAGATCGAATCGATCCGTCTGCTGAGATTTGCAGAAGTACGGCGCGCTGAAAAGCTCCTTCAGGCAGACGATCCGGGCGCCCTGCTTCGCCGCGTCGCGGATCAGTCCCTCCGTACGCGTGACGTTGTCGCCAACGTTCGCGGTGGCGTGATCCTGGATGAGACCGATGGTGAAAGGGCGCACGAGACATCGAAGTCATTATGCAATGCAATGTAGGGACGCGCTCTGAAGTATCCTTTGCCCATGCGCCTGACACTGCCGGCGCCTGCTTGCAACTCTCGCCATCCTCGACCGCGTGCGGCGTCTTCGGACACGAAGCAGACCGTCGGCGCCGGGTGCCCGGTCGATGCGAAGCCGGCGAACCTGAGCTTCACGATGAAGGGCTCAAGGGCGACCACATCCGGCTCGCCGACTACAAGGGAAAGATCGTCTTCCTGAACTTCTGGGCGACCTGGTGCGTGCCGTGCAAGGCGGAGATTCCCGTCCTCGATCGAGCTGCAGGATCGTTATAAGGACGACCTCCAGGTGGTCGGTGTCGTCACGCTGGACGACTTCGCGAACGCCGCGCCGTTCGCCGCAGAACACAAGATGAACTACACGATCGTGGACGGCACGACGCGGCAGGACGTCGAGGAAGCCTACGGCCCGCTTCCGGGCATTCCGTCTTCATTCGTCATCGCCCGCAACGGATCGGTGTGCTACGAGCACGTCGGCGTTCCGAGGCCGGAGCCGAACGAGAAGCTGCAGGACGGGATACGGCGGGTCTTCGAGAAGCCGAAATCAGGTCGCTGTTGTAACAAATAGCAAATGTCTCAGCGCTCATCCTGCCTGACGCGCCGGGCCGCCCGGCCTCGACCACCAATGTCCCGCCCGTCCGCGCCGGCTCACCGGGCACCGTCACCCGATCGATCACCTTGAAGTCCGCGCGGAATGTCGCCGGCGTGACCGTGCATGCCACGTAGCCCCGGCGCGCGCTGTGGTACTTGATGTGCGGGTTGATCGGAGCGACGGTCTTCCAGTTCGCCGAAACGTCCGCGCCGTCGCCGCCGGATGTCGCGGACGTGTTCGTGAACTCGGAGCCGATCGTCGCCGACTCCGGACGGCTGAAGTCGCGTTTCAGATCCGCGCCGAAGTGCACGTGCACGTCGCCCGACAGCACGATCGGATTTGGCGCGCGTGTTTCCACGAGACGATCGATCAGCCGGGCGCGCGCCACGGGATAGCCGTCCCACTTGTCCATCGAGAACCGGCCCGAGGCGCTCTCGGGACCGAGGTCGCGCGCGAAGAGCGGCACCTGCTGACCGATGACGGTCCAGCGGGCGCGCGCTCTGGCGAGCTCTTCGAACAGCCACCGCTCCTGCAGCGTCCCGAGCATGGTCCGGCTGTCGTCCCGGATTTCGGAACAGCCCGGCTTGGCGCCGCCTTCACACGCCTGATTGGAGCGGTACTGCCGGGTGTCGAGCACGGTGAAGTCCACGAGCGATCCGAAGGTCAGCCGCCGGTAGAGCTTGAGGTCGGGTCCGGTGGGAAACGCGCTCGGGACGCAGCGGCATGCGACTCGTAGAACGCCTGGTACGCGGCCGCGCGCCTGAGCAGGAACACCTCCGGCGGTGTGTCCTGCTCGTCGCGGCTCGCCGGCGTAGTCGTTGTCGACCTCGTGGTCGTCCCAGGTGACGATGAACGGCGCGGATGCGTGCGCGGCGCGCAGGTCGCGATCCATTTTGTAGAGCGCGTACCGGTTCCTGTAGTCGACGAGCGTGTAGATTTCCTGACCCTCGTGTTGCCGCACGGCCTCGGTGCGGCCGCCGTCGTCGCGTCCTTCGTAGATGTAGTCGCCGGTGTGGAAGACGAAGTCGACGTTATCTTCGGCAATGCGCCGGAAGGCGGTAAAGAAGCCGGTCTCGTAGTGATTGCACCCGACCATCGCGAACCGCAGCGTGTCCACTGACGCGCCGGCGGCCGGCGCCGTGCGCGTGCGTCCGATCTGGCTGATTTCCCTGCCCGCACGAAAGCGATAGAAATAGTCGCGCGGCGGGATCGAGGCCGCTGACGTCCACGTGCACGCTGTGGCCGAGCTCGGGCCGCGCGAGCGCGAGCCCTTTCTTCACGATGCCGGCGAACGCGCGATCACGCGCGACTTCCCAACCGACTTCCAGGTTCACCGCCGGCAACACCGCCTCCCTCGAGCGGCCGCGGCGCCAGACGGGTCCAGAGCATCACGCTGTTGGGCGTCGGATCGCCGGAGGCGACGCCGAGCGTGAACGGATATGCCTCGAACGCCATCTGCGCGGTCACGCGGGTCGTGGCGAGCGGCGCGGCGACCGCCGCGGCGCCGAGCCTCCAGGCAAGGTTCAGAAGTTCACGGCGGGAAAGACGGCTGAGGGCGTTCGAGTAGACACCGGTCTGGGGCATGTCTGACTCCGTACGGTTCCAGGGTTCCACGGTTCCAGGGTTCCAAGGTTCTGGTTCCGGGTTCTCCAGCTTCTCCGGCCGGTGCGACAGTTCGATGTCGGTGAACCAGGAACGCGAACCGTGGAACCGTGGAACCCTGGAACCCTGGAACCCTGGAACCCTGGAACCTTGGAACCTTTTAGATATTCGCCACCACCGTATCCACCGCCGCCTTCGTCCCTTCGTGGCCACGGACTTCAATGGAGTAGATGCCCGGGTATCCGAGCGTCACGGTGAAACGAATGGCCGTGGCCAGGTCCCACCGCGGGCTGGGGCGGACGTGCATGCTGCCCACGGTCATCGGCAGCAGCGTCCGAAGAGCCGCGTGGAGCTCGCCCTGATCGGCAGCGCCGACGCCGCCGAGATCCACATTGGCCAGGGCGCCGGAGTCGGCGAGCAGTTCGGCGAGGAGCACCCAGCCCGGCACATTGGTGAGCACCGGCAACGGGGCGCCGGGGGCGGGTGGCGCTGGTGGCGTGGCCGGCGGCTGCGCAGGTGCGCCGGCGGGAGCCTGCGGGGCGGGATTCACGACACCGCGGTTGTTGCCGCTGACGGGGCCGCGCGTCTCGATGCCGATCTTGACGCCCTTCGTCGCGCCGTAAGCGACGATTTCCTTCAGCGCGGGCACGCTCCACACCTTGTTCTCATGGGTCGGCGCGCCCTGGTTGAGCATCACGCGCGGCGAGCCCACGGCCGCCGCGTGGTCGATCCACTGCCTGGTGAGATCGATGGTGTGGAGCCGCGCGAGTGGCTGCGGCGCCGACACGTTCATCGGCCCGAACTCGAGGTTGATGTTCGTGAAGCGCGACTTCGATTTCTCCACCCGGGCGCGAAGCTCCTTCAGGTACGACGGCTCCGTCGAGGCGAAGTGCGTGTGCTGGATTTCGATGTTGTGGACGCCGTAACGATCGGCGTACATCTCCGGGATGTCGAAGAGCTCGAGGGTGTCGTTCGGGCCCTCCCAAAGTCCGGGCACACGCATCATGTTCTCGAAGTTGAGCGTCATGATGGCGATGCGATCGAGCTTCGCCGCGGGAGCCTGTGTCATCGACAACCCCCTACCCTCTTTCGATCAGAGCTTGAACCATGAAGGCATGAAGCTTGAATTGGGCAAAACGTTCGAGCTGTTTCCACAACAAACAACCTTCATGCCTTCATGGTTAGATATTTGCCAGGAGCGCGTCGTACACCGTCTGCACACCGGCGTACGGGTCGCTCTGGTTCTCGAACTCGATCGAGTACAGGCCTTTGTAGCCCAGCTCCCGCGTGAGACGAATCGCGGCGACGAGGTCGTAGCGCGGCGGCTCGTGCACCTTGATGTGGCAGTTGCCGTTCGTCAGCGGGAACATCGCCCGCATGCCGGCGTGCTGCGTGTCCTGGTCGCCGCCGAAGTTGCCGATGTCAGGCACCGAGGTCGCGCCGGCGCCCTTGATGACCTCCGTCAGCAGGATGTAGGACGGCGGGGGCGGAGGTGGAGGGCCCGCGGGGGCGTCGCCGCCACGCCGGCCGCCGCCACCGCCGCGCGGTTCCGCGCCCACGGCGATCTTTCGCGACTTGCCGTAGTCGCTCATGATCTTGAGCGTCTCGATCGCGGTCTGCTTGTTCTCTTCGGTCAGCGCGCCCCTGGTTGATCATCACGCGCGGACAACCCAGCGTCACCGCGTGGTCGATCCACGCCCTCGTCAGATCGACCGCCTGGGCCCGCAGCGCCGGATCGGCGGCGAGATGTTCATGGCGCCGAGCTCGAGGTTGATGTTCGTCACGCGCGACTTCGTCTTCGCGAGCCGCGCGAGAAAGTCCTTGAAGTACGACGGCTCGGTCGACAGGAAGTGCCCGTGCTGGATCTCGAGGTTGTGGACCTTGTAGCGGTCCGCGAACATCTCGGGCAGGTCGTCGAAATCGAGCGTCGCGTTCGGGCTCGCCGGACGGCCGGGCAGCTTCAGGATCCGGCTGAAGCTGTAGGTCATGATGGCCAGCCGCTCGGTCTTCGCGGCGGCCGGCGTCTGGGCCCCGCGTGACGGCACTTCCGCACTGGCGAGCAAGCCACGCGACGCGCCAAGCGCCACGGCCGAACCAATCAGAAACTCGCGTCGTTGCATTGGGATACTCCGAGGGGAGCGCATCATACAATGTCAGCTCGACCTTCTCGATGTCGCAGGCTACGAAACCAGCCGACCAAGTCGGCGGTGGCATCACCTGTCCGGACTGTGACGAGCCGCTCGTCTTCACGTTCAAGGACACGAGCGGCGTTGGCGCCCACAAGCGGGGCGACAACTTCAACACCACGCCGGACACCGACCACTTCGTCTGCTTTGCATGCACGTCGGCCTGGAAGCAGCGCCTGTCCGGTCCGGTGACGCCCGACATCGTCGGCGACCTCGCGTTTTTCGTCTGCCGTCGCGCTCGGACTGCGGCGGGCGGCTGCGCGATTACGCACGAATCGCTCGTGCCCACCGACGTCGAGCTCACCTGCCCCCGCGGCCACGGCTACATCGTCGTGGCGGCCGAGGGCGGGGGGCTGGCTCTCGAGGATGACTAGCGCGTCCGAACAACCCACGAAAACCCATGCGGGCAGCGGCACGCTCGCGAAAGCGCGCGCGGCGGCCGGGCCAGTCTGGCTGTCCGTGGCGCTCGGTATCGTCGTGCTGCTCGTCACGTCGTTTCATTTCATCGTTCAGGGTGACTTCGCCGCGGCGTTCCAGCTTCCGATCGTCCGGCTGGCCGTGCTCGCCGTCGTCCTGGCCGGCGCGGGCGTCTTACGCCGTCCAGCATTTCTCGCTCGTCGACGACTCGGCGTTGCGGATCCTGGCATCCGGATTCGGCGTGATCGTGGCGTTCGCCCTGGCGCTCCTGGAAACGTCTGTACCGCTTGCGACGGACCATCCCGTGTCGGCGTGTCGGCCGTGGCCCCGTGGATTCTTTTCCTCGGCGTCGTGATCCCGCAGAGCCGCCAGCCGCCACGCTGGTCAGCCGGACTCGCCGCGGCCGCGATGTGGCCGCGGCGTATGCGATCAACGTCGACGCGCGAGGTTTCGCGCCCGTTCCGTGGAATCACCTGATCGTCTGGCCGGGCATCAACGTGTTGACCGCGGTGCTGGCCGCGCTCGTTCGGAGACGGCTCGACGGCCCTTCGGCCGTTCGTGAGCCAGCGGCCGCGCTCGGCAGCTACCGTCTGATCTCGCCCATCGGTGAAGGCGGCATGGGCGAGGTGTGGAAAGCCAGCCACGACATGCTCGCGCGACGGGCCGCGATCAAGCTCGTCCGCCCGAACGCGGGCGCGTTCACCAAGCAGCCCACGGTATGGGTCGAGCGCTTCCGGCGCGAGGCCAACGTCATCGCCTCGCTGCAGTCGCCGCACACGATCTACCTGTACGACTTCGGTCTGTCGGGCGACGGGCAGTTCTACTACGTGATGGAGCTCGTGGACGGCGATCAGCCTGCAGACGCTCGTCACGACGTTCGGCCCGCAGCCGGCCGCGCGAGTGCGCTCGATCCTGATCCAGATCTGCTCGTCGCTCGAGGAAGCGCACGAGCGGGGCGTGATTCACCGCGATTTGAAGCCATCGAACGTGATGATCTGCCAGCTGGCCCTGAACCACGACTTCGTGAAGGTGCTCGATTTCGGACTGGCCAAATGCGCAGCCTGCGAGGACCTCGGCGCCGCGCTGACCGTCGAAGGCACGACGGCAGGAACACCCGGGTACATCGCGCCGGAAGTGGCGCTCGGCGAGCTCAACGTCGACGCGCGGGCCGACATCTACGCGCTCGGATGCGTTGCCTACTTCCTGCTGACGGGCACGCTCGTGTTTCCGGACTCGAACCCGATGAGCATGGCCCTCAAGCACGTGCAGGCGACGCCCGACCTGCCGTCAAGCCGCACGGAGCTCCCGATTCCGGCCGAGCTCGAAGCGTTGGTGATGCGCTGCCTGGCCAAGCGGCCGGACGATCGTCCGTCGAGCGTTCGCGAGATCGCCGACACCCTCAGCGCCCAGAAGTTCGCGGTCTGGATCGAGCACGATGCCGCGGAGTGGTGGCGCCGGCACCTGCCCCGTTCGTCGTCCTTGCGCGCGGCGTGGGACGAGACGGGGACGGTACAGTCAGGTCTCGAAGGGTTCGAGAGGTGCGGCAGCGATGCGCACCCACAAATCACCCTTCGCAGATCCTCAGATTGTCCTTACCACCGTCAGCAAGTCCTCGACCTTCGCGCGGTCGTGGAAGCTCCGGAGACGATTGGCGAACACGAGCCTGCCGTCGCGATCGACGATGAAGTCCCCGCCCATCTGCGTCTGGTCCGGCGCACTCCCCAGCCATTTTTCGCGCCGAAGCAGCGCGCGAGCCACTTCCAGGTACAATCCCGGCCGCACGAAGGCTTTGAAGTTGACGGTGCCCAGACCCCAGCCCCGGTAGGCGGATCGCGTCTTGTCGAAGAGGAGGGTGAACGGCAGGTTCAGCGAGTGCATCATCTTCGACATCATCAGCTCGGGGTCGTGATGCGCGATGAGCACGACTTCCGCTCCGGTCTCGGCAATCCGCTCGCGGGCCTGGATGAGACGAATGACGTGGGCCCGGCAGAAGGCGCAGTTGGCGGGGCCGAGGAACGACAGAATGACGTTCCTGCCCCTCACCTTGGCGAGCGACCAGGGCTCGCCGGCAGCGGTCGGCAGCTCCAAAGGCGGGGCGGGCGCCCCCAGACCGCGTGGCTTCATGGGCTGTCGTCATTGTAGGCGGGCACCTGCGACCGGGTCGCGAGGCGGGCCATTCAGAGCCCGAACCCATGCAATCCGGCATTTTCCGGCCAATTCTGTTACGCTGGCCTCAAGTTCTCTCGGTTCGATGTCGACGCAAGCGCTCGCCCGACCGCTTCCGGCGCGTTCAAACCGCGTGCGCGATCTGATCTTCGTCGCCACCAGCTTCGTGGTGTTTGCGGCCATTCTCCAGATCTGGCACTTCGCGGCCAGGCGACTGCTCGGGACGACCGAGACTGCCGAGCTGGTCGTCGCGATTCTTTTCCCGATCGCGGCCCTGCCGATGTACACGCGTCTGGCGCTCGGCACCGGTCCAATGCTCGTGCAGACGCTCGCCCTGGCGGTGCTCGCCCAGGCCATCCCGACGCGAGTTCCTCTGCTCGGCTTGCAGGTGCTCGTCGGCGGGTCTGGTCGGCGCATCGCTCGTCGGCGATCCACGGGGCCGCGGGTCGGTCGTCACGGCGGGCACGGCGGCCGGGTTGGCGTCGGCGCTCGTGTTTCTGCTCCTGTCGGCGACAGGCCGGCCGACGCCGGCCCTCGTCGCCGGCGCGACGAGCGCCGTCGTCGGCGGTGCGCTCGCCGGCGGATTGCTCCTCGCGCTCAGCCCGCTCGTCGAGCGCATGTTCGGCCACGTGACGCCGCTCACGCTCATCGAGGCGCTGAGCTACGACTACCCGCTGCTTCGCCGGCTCATCACCCAGGCGCCGGGCACCTTTCTGCACTCGACGAACCTGGCGATCCTGAGCGACGCCGCGGCGCGGCGCGATCGGCGCGAATGCCCTCGTCGCCCGCGTCGGCGCGCTGTACCACGACGTGGGCAAGACGATTGCGCCCGGAAAATTTCATCGAGAACCAGCAGGGCGAGGTTCGCGAAGACCGGCGGTCGATCGAAGAGATCGCGCAGCAGCCTCGTGCAGCACGTCTCGGACGGCGCCGCGCTCATTCGCAGCTACGGGCTCGGCGACACCATCGCGCAGTTCGCGCTCGAGCACCACGGCACGTCGCCGATGCGATCGCTGCTCGCGCGCCTGGACAGCGAGGCTCAGCTTAACACCCGAATGCTGCAGTATCCCGGCCCTCGGCCGCGGTCCAGGGAAACCGGCATCGTGATGATCGGCGATCAGCTCGAGGCGAAGGCGCGCGTGTTCCTGCCGCAGACGCGCGACGAATGCATCGCGCTCGTCCGCGACACCGTCGCCCGCGTCACTGCGGATCAACAGCTTGTCTATGCGGGCGCTGACGACCGAGGATCTCGAAAAGATGGAGGCGGCGTTCGCGGACGTGCTCCACGCCATCCACCACCGCCGGCTGGGCTACGGCTTGAGCGACGACGTGACGCCGTCTGCGATGGCGATGAGGGCCGCGGCACGCACGCCGCTGCAGACGACGGATGCTTAGGAGCTCACGTTCTCTCCGGTCCTGGGGTCCACGGGTCCTAAGGTCCTTCAGGTGAGTGCTAGTGGTGTTCTGGTGCTTCAGTCCGGAGAACCGAGAACCAGCACCGACTCGCCCTATCGCTTCACTTGATTCCCCGCAATCCACACCGAGGCGATCGACCGTGTGTTCTTGATGTCCTGACGCGGGTCGCGGTCCAGCACGACGAAATCCGCCCACGCACCCGGCGCGAGCGCGCCGATCGCCGGGGACGCGCATCGCTTCGGCCGCGCCGGTCGTGGCGGACCGGAGTACCGCCGCCGGCGACATTCCCGCCTGCACCATCATCTCCATCTCGAGGTGCTCGAAGTATCCCTGGAACCGCTCGGGTGACGGCCCGGTGTCGGTGCCCATGGCGATGGTCACGCCCATGTCGGCCAGCGCGCTTGAGGTTGCGCGACGCGATCGGCAGCGCGGCCTTGTAGCCCTGCGCGCTCTTCGACGCGCGCATCGCCTGCTGACGCGCCGGCTCGTTGAGCGAGGCGACGACTGTCGGGTCGGCCTCGGTCAGAAAGAACGGGATCCTTGAAGAAGGCGGGCGTGGACTCGTAGACGAACGTGGACAACTCGCGTGTCAGCGTCGGGCAGTACGGGATGTTGCGCGCCCGCATGAGATTGATGAACTCGTCGTCCACCTCGCGGTCGCGCACGCTGTGAGCAATGACGTCGACACCCGCCCGGACGAGATCCTTGGCGTCGGCCAGGTAGAAAATGTGCGCGGCGACCCGGAGCTTGCGCGCGTGCGCTTCGTCGATGACGGCGCGGTACACCGCCGGCGCCATCTTCGCCGTCGTGCCGAGGTTGTCGTCCACGCGAATCTTGATGATGTCCGGCTTCATCGCCGCGACCTCGGCAACGCGCTTGCGCGCCTCGTCCGGCGTCGCGGCCGTGATGACGTCGCCCGCGACCCAGATACGCGCGCGATCGAGCGACGCCGTCTGTTGCGCGTCACGAAGCTTGAACGCAGGCGCCTGCTCGCCGCCCGAGACTCCAGACCGAGGTGACGCCGTAGCGCGCGAACACGCCCAACTGCCGGAGCGTGTTGGCTTCGGTGTAGGCGCGCGGCTGCATCCCGTTGACGTCAGACACGTGGGAGTGCGCCGAGATCAGGCCGGGCATCGCGAACTTGCCGCCGAGATCGACGACCCGCGCGCCGGCCGGAGGACGTACGGCCGAAGCCGGCCCGATGGCCTCGATCCGGCCCTGGCGCACGACGATGACGGCGTTGTCGACCTCGGGGTGCCCGGCGCCGCCGATCACGCGCATGTTGGTGAACGCCGTCACGGCTGTCTGCCCGGTCAGCGGCGGAGCCGAGACGAGCAGGAACACACCGGCCAGTAACAAGAGCGTCGGTCTCATGACCAGGAGATCCTACAGCGACCCGAGAAATGCGAGGAGGGCGGCGCGGTCGGCGTCGCCGAGCATCTCGAACGCCGTGCGGGCGAGGGCGGCTTCGCCGGCGTGCCGCCGGATGGCTTCGTCGGCCGTGGCCGCCGTGCCGTCGTGCAGCAGCGGCCGGCGGAAACGCAGGCCCCACAGCGCGGGCGTGCGGATTTCGTTGGCGAAGGCGGCGCCCTGCACGATGCCGTCGCCGGTGCCGATGTCGTGGAGCAGCAGGTCCGAGAAGAGCGCGACCTCGCGGCGGTCGAACACGGGGTTGTTGCTCGGCCCGGTCGCGAAGCTTCGGCACGTGGCAGGCCGCGCAGCCAATGACGATCGAAGATCTGCTCGCCGGCCTGACCGCGGTCAACGCGTCGGACGCGCCGCGAGGTACGGGCGCGAGCAGCCGCATGAACGACTCGAAGTTGTCGATGCCGCGGCGCCGTGGTGGCCGGGTCGGCCACGTCTTCGGGGTCGGGAATCGGATCGCAGACGCGCATCCGGTCGTCCGACACGCCGACGGCAAGCTCCGTCGCGAAGATGTCGTTCGTAATGCCCATCTCGTTGCGATAGGCGTCCGCGCCGAACGTCAGAAGCGTCGCGTGCTGCGCCTTCCAGCCGAAGCGGCCCACCCGCATCTGGCCGGTCGCGAGATCGAGGACCCGCGCCGCGCGGCCGCTCACGCCATTGCCGTCGCGATCGTCCGGATCGTCGAGCGCCAGAATCGCGTCCATCCGGGATCGCCTCGACGAGCCCGGCGCCAAAGAGCGGAATCGGCAGTCGGCGGGCGAAGACCGTCGCCTCGGCCGGCACGATCGCCTGGCACGCATGGCCGGGCACCGAGAACAACTGAAACAACGTCTCGCCGGACTCGTGGAGCGGCGCGAACTGACCGTCGGGCGTCCGCGTGGCCGCGCGAAGCTCGGTGATGATGCCGCCGCCGCCGACGACCGGCACGTTGTGACAGACCGCGCAGCTCGTGCCGTTGAACGCCGGCCCCAGGCCTTCATCGGCCGTCTCGACTTCGAGGAAATCCTCGAGGCCCAGCCGGAACTCCTCGAACTCCGCCGGCGTGATTCCAGGGAGCGGACTGCCGGCGACCGGACCTCCCTGGGCGAGCGTGAGAACGGTCGCCGTCCAGAGCAGCACGAGCCCCACGGCGCCAACGCGAACGATGGACGGCGTGCTCATTCGGTCACCACAATCTCGCCGCGCATGAACGAATGGCCCGCGCCACAGACGTGCGAGCACTGGAACGTGTAGCGGCCGGGTTTCGCGGCATCGAACATCACCGTCGTGGTTCCGCGATTGCGCTTCGGGATGCGCACGTCGACATCCGTGTCCGGGATGCGGAACCCGTGGTCGGTGTCCTCGCTGCGGAGGCGGATCTGAAGCCGCGTGCCCGCCTTGACGCGAATCTCGGACGGCGTGAACGAGAAGCGCTCGGCCGTGACGTCCACCAACACCTCGGGCTGGCTTTGGGCCTGCCGGCCGCTCCGCCCGAGGGACACGCCGGCTGCGACCCCAACGATTGCAGCGACCATTCGCCAACGGTTTCTCATTTCAGAACCACCATCCCAGTCCGACGTTGAACGAGTTGGGCGCCGGCAGCACGTCGCTCTTGTTGCGCGCCACGATGTAGTCGAGCTTCACCGCCACGTCCGGATCCGGCCAGTACGTCGCGCCAATCACCCACTGGTCGCGATCGAACGCCTTGAGCGGCAGGTAGCCGTCCGGCATGCGTCGTTGCGTGTCCACGTTCTCGTAGCGCGTGAACAGCGCGACGTCGCCCATGCGCGCGCCGGAAATGACCCGGTACGCCACTTCTCCGTACGCGCCACGAAGCGTTCGCGCAATGTTCGGATTGACGCCGGTTCGCAGCGCCATCGTGTCGTTCACGAGTCCGGCGTTGTCGATCGACACTTGCGCAAACTGGCCGCGCAGCTCGAGCCGATCGCGCGTGTAGCGGGCATCGGCTTCGACAACCGTCACCGGCACGTCGAAGCGTGGCTGGAACTCGAAGCCCGACCGCCCGGACCAGAATCCGCCGCCGACGGTAAGACCGCGCCGGCCGACGTACTCGAGCCGCCCGGTCACCGCGGCGCGGCGCACGTTGGCTTCCGAGCCGTGCTGCTGGCCTTCGCGAACGCCCTCTTCCGCGCTGAACTCCGCGGCGTTGAGCGGCGCCATGACGTAGAGCCGGTAACGCCATCCGCGGCCCACTTCGCCGTGAATGCCGGCGCCGACGTCGAACCACGTGGTCGGAATGATCACGGTATCCACGAGCGGACGCTCGACGCCGTGGAACACGGGCGGCTCGTGCCGCTCGTTGATGATGCCCATGGGCACGAGCAGCATGCCGGCGCGCACGTTGAACGCGCGAGTGATCAGGAAATCGAGATACGCCTGCTCGATCTCGAGCTCGCCGCCCTCCTCGAGGCCTTCGACGACGGCGTGCTCGATCTCGATTTCGCTGACGAACCGGAGCCGCGGGTTGAACTCGTGCGTCACGAGCAGGACGAAGCGATGGAAGTCGAGAATGCCGTCCTGGAACTCGAGCTTGTTGAAATGGAGCTCCATGTAGCCCGAGAGCGCCGTGGCCGGGGCGGCGGGCGCCTCCGCCGGCCGGCCTTGCCGGGCTCGAGCGGGCGGGACGAGCCCGAGACCGGCAATCAGGGCCGTCAGCACACCGGCGGTCCGAAAGATTCCGGTAAAGACCCGATAATTTTGAGACATCAAAACATTGAGATTGAAGCACCAAAATCTCGCCGGGTCAAGCCAGTCCCCTCGAGCCGCCGAAAAGAAGGCTGCGCTCCACCCTCCCATGGATTCCATCGCCACGAGCCCCTTCGCCGCCCTGACGATCATCGTGGCTCCAGCCATTCTCACGAACGCCGCCTCGGTGTTGAGCCTGGGGACGGGCAACCGCATCGCGCGCGTGGTGGACCGCACCCGCATCCTGGCCGCCGAACTCGTCGGGCCTCGATCCGGCCAGCGCGCGCGCGGCCCGCTACGAAGAACACCTGTGGCGGCTGCGCGTCCGGAGCCAACTGCTCCTTCGCGTCACTCCGCTGCTTCTACTTGTCGATCGGGGCCTTCGCGGCGTCGGCGCTCATCTCGGTGATCGGGTCGCTCGCCGCCGCCTGGGTCGGGACGAGCGTCTTCCTCGCAATGGCGATGCTCAGCCTCGCGTCCGGCACGATGGGTGTCGGTGGTCTCGTCGTCGGTTGCGCGGTGACGGTGCGCGAGACGCAGCTCGCGGTTCGGTTCCACGAAGAAGAAGCACGCTCCTTCCAGGACGCCACCCGCGGCAGCGTCTGATCGCTTCGCATCTACATGCCGGTCAGATGCCGCGCGACCTCCGCGTGCGCCATCACGACTTCTGGCGCGTCCTGCAAGGTGCGCTGATATTCCTGCGCGGAATCGTTCCTGCCGATCCTCGCCAGAGAGCAGGTTGCGCACGCGATCGACGAACGCCTCTGATTCGGCCACGTCCAATCGCGCCATCTTCGGCGAGCTTCTCGTCCATCTGGACAATCACTTCAGCGAGTGGATGCAGCCACTGGAACGCTGGCGCTTCCAGCACCAGCCGCAGCGCCGCGTGAGGGCTCTCGATGCGGCCATGGTCCTTTTCGTAGCGCCGCCGTTCGTTCTCGATGAGAGTCTTGTGCAAGGCGACAGCGCCAAGCCGCAACGCCCGCACGCGAGCGACGGCGAGCGCCTTGGCCACCAGATCTTCCCGTTGGTCGTCGTGCATCGATTTCGGTCCCGATGAGCCTTATTACATTCCGCGTGGGTGCCTGAATGCCACCTTGTCGATGGCCGCGCGACCGGTTTGCGAAAAACCGTGCAAGATCGACGCGGATCTCCAGACGAGGCGCCGGGTACGCAGATTGCACTTTTGCGCCTCGGACGGAGGTTGCAGTCGTGTCCTGTCAGCAAGTCCGGTTCGCCCTAGCCGATTGCGTCGTGGAAATCAGCCCGGAGTTTGGCGAGGGCAGCCGCAAAGCTCGCGCGTACACGGCGCGGTTGTCGCTCGTGGAAAACGAGGGCACCGTCGTCCGTCCGCTCGTGTCTGGCAACGGACGTCGCGTCAAGATTCGCGCTGAAAGCGAGTTGCTCGCGTTCCACTCCGCCGTCAGCTATCTGCGCGCCAGGTTCGGCTCCGTGAGCCGTGACGGCCAGCCGTGCGCCCTCGGCGGCGCGACGGTCGGCATGCCCGTGTCCGTCGACGACACGGACGCCGACGCGAGCCGGTTCTAAGTCAGGCCCCACGCCTCAAGACTCCTCGGCTCCAGGCGGCCAAGGTCTCGCCTTGCCGGTCTTGGTCGTCTTCACGACTTTCACGTCCTTCATCGTTCCGAACATCTTCATCATCGCCTTCGACGGCGGGGCATGGTCCTTGCTCTCTCACGCCGCTGGCGCGGCTTCGCGTCCAAGAACGAGGTGAAAGATGAAGTCCAAGGACCAGAAACAGCAGCAGCGTTCCGGCAAGGACCAGGCCGACGGCCAGGGTGAGGGACGCCCGAACCCGTTCGAAGCGACGGGCACACAGCCAAAAGACACGCCGACGCTCAAGACGCCGGCTTCACCGGCCGAGGAGCAAGAGGAGCAAGAGGAGCGGTCGAACCTCGCCGACATCGGCGAGGCGGACGAGCAGACAGGCGCGGTTGAAGGGATGAAACAGGGCTCAGCGCATCAGGATCCGCCGGCGACCCTGCCGCAGGACCAGCGTCACGAGCGGCGACACAACCTGTAGGCGCCCGCTTGTCGCACGGAGGCGCGCCCGTTTTGATAAATTGTGGGGAGCGCCTTCCGTGCGGTGAGTGTAGCTCAATGGTAGAGCACCGGACTGTGGCTCCGGTGGTTGCGGGTTCGATCCCCGTCACTCACCCCAACTTCTCTTCGCAGACAGGCTTGGGGCTTGCGGCTTGGGCCTGGCGCCGGCGGCTTCAAGATTTCGCGGCGGACACCGAAGCGTTGCGCGAAGGCGGAAGTTCGGCGGCGCCCCACGACCACCGCCGGTCGATGGCCTCGACGTGTAACATGACGGCTGTACACGGAGCCGTTTGCGGAGCAGAAGCGGGGCAAGGTCGGTCCGCCTGAGACCGTGGACTTCCACATGAAGAATCTGACTGGGTCCATCCTGGGCGTGGCTGGGCTGTGGGCGCTCGCGGTCGCTCAGCCCGTCCTCGATGCACTCGAGCGCGCGCCCGAGTTCTTCGTCGCCCATCGCGCGGACACCATCGACGCGATGGTCGTGGCGCTGGTATTGACACTGTCCGGATCAATCGTGTGCGCGGCGATACTCGTCCTCGCTAGGGCGCTGAACCGGAACTTGGCTGAGCCTCTGGCCGCACTGCTCGTCGGCGCGACGACCGCAATCCTTGCCGTTCAGATCTCTTACCGCGCTGGCGTCACGGGGTGGCCTCCCGCGCTGGTCGTTTTCGCGGTTGTCGGCGGTCTGGCCGCGCGGGCCTGGCTGAGAATGCCAGTATTCCGGACTTACCTCAGCGTGTTGTCTCCCGCAGCGCTCATCGTGCCGCTCGTGTTCGTCCTTGGAGGGCCGTGGCGATCGGGCGCAGCGGAACAGAATGGGCGACCCCGCGCAGCCTCTGCACGCCCGGTACCGGTCGTGATCATGGTCTTTGACGAACTGTCGCTCGTGTCGTTGCTCGACGACGCGGGCCGGATCAATGCGGTCAGGTTTCCAAATCTGGCGGCTCTCGCTGCACGACGGCGTGTGGTTCAGAAATGCGACAGCCGTCAGCGACGTCACGCAGTCGGCGCTGCCCGCGATTCTGACCGGACGCTATCCGGCAACGCGAGCCAACCCGACGGCCGCGGATCATCCCAATACGGTGTTCTCGCTCGTCGGACCCAACTACCGCTTCGAAATCTTCGAGACGGCGACGTCGCTCTGCCCATATCAGGTCTGCAGCGACACAGGTCCGCCACGCAGTGAGCGCCTGGCAGCGATGGCCACCGATATCGTGGTGGTCGCCGGACACACGTTTCTGCCGCCGGCCTTGCGCGCATCGCTGCCGGACTTGACGCAGAACTGGGCTTTGTTTGCCGCCGTGGATGAGGACGAAGACGATGCGACGGATGACAGAACGAACGCCGAAAAGTCTGGCGCGCGCGTAGTTCGGGCGAGGCGTAGTTGGCGGACACGCTGGCAGAACGCCAATCGCGCCGACCATCTCGACGCGTTCGAGTCATTCGCGGCCGGTATTTCGCCCGACGATCACCAGCCGACGCTGTACTTCATCCATAGCCTTGCCACACACCAGCCGTCTCGATGGCTGCCATCGGGTCAGCTGATCGCCAATCGCGTCGGGATTCCCGGACAGGCGAACGGCAGGTGGACGAACGTCGAATGGCTCGTCGCGCAACATCACCATAGCGACATCGTGCAGGCCATGCTGGCCGATACGCTGGTCGGCAAGGTGCGTGGGCGGCTCGCCGACGCCGGCATCTATGATTCAGCGCTTGTCATTGTCACCGCCGACCACGGCATCTCGTTTATTGCTGGCCACAGGCCTCGAACCTTCAGTGGAAACACTGCCACCGAGATCCTGTCGGTCCCTCTTATCGTGAAGGCGCCGGCTACAACGCCCGGAGTGACACGTGGCGCTATAGACGACACGAACGCTGAAACCATCGACGTGCTGCCGACCGTTGCGCATGTTCTTGGGATCGAACCGACGTGGAGAGTGGATGGCCGGTCGCTCATCGGCGGTGCTCCGCCACGCGCGCAGAAGCAGTTCTTCCTCAACGCCGCTACGATCCACGAGACCTACCGTCCCGACGAGTTACGGCCGATCCGCGATCAGTTGGCAAAGCGACAGGCGGAGATGTTCGGTCTGGGTAAGTGGCCCGTCTTCGGTGTGCCAGGGCGGCTGGCTCTTGCCGGCCGAAGCGTCGACTCGTTCGGGAATATCCAGGGAATCGACACCGTCCGTGTCGTCGTCGAGGGGCGCGACGCGCTCGTGAATCTGAACCCGAATTCGCGTAGCCTTCCGGCACAACTGATGGGTCGTTTCGATGCGACTGACCCTGCGGACGTCGCGCGTCATGTGCTCGCCGTGGCGTTGAACGGAACGATCGTGGCAACCACACGAGCCTGGCCGCGCAGCCAGCGTTGGGTGGTGATGTTGCCGCCCGATCGTCTGCGCGCCGGCAAGAACGAGGTGGAGGTCTTCGTCGTCGAGCCGTCTGGCGGGTTGCTTCGCCCGAGACAATGAGAAGTTTTCGCGAAAGAGGGATAACGTCGGGAACATCTTCGGTCGTCGAGTGGGTGGACGAGGACGCTGTAGTCTTGTCGAACGTGCTCGCAGGACGCAAAGACACGGTCAACTTTCAGGCGGGGTAAGAGCGGCAACGACCAGCCACGAGTGGCGACGAACCTACGGATCGTTCAGCGAGTTTCCTGGATGAAAACAAGAGGCCGGGGCTTGAAGCCCCGGCCCCTGGAACTAGTTCCCTCCGAACGCGACCACGACGCCGCCGGAGAACTCGAACTGGTGCGCGTACTTCGAGTCACCCGTCACGTAGCAGCCCCAGAACGGATCGCACCACCAGCCTTCGGCCTCGGACGTGATGTAGGTCGGTGTCCACCGCACGCCGCCGCGGACGCCCAACTTGCCGCTGGAGGTGAAGGCCTTCACGCCGGCACCCCAGGTCGTGCTGAATTGAGTCTGACCGCTAATCGTGCCCGACCCACACGAGCGGACCGGTGTAGTCCACGCCGCCGTAGTGGGTGGCGCCGATCCCGATAAAGAGGTAAGGCCTGACGTTCGATCCGGGTATGAAGTTGTACCCGAAGTAGCCGTGGTAGTGGTCGATATCCATGTCACCGATTTCGATCGACGGCGACACACCGGAGACGCCGAGCTTCGACATCTGCCGGCCCCACATGAATCCAATCTCGCCGCCGGATTCCATCACAGCGCCGAACGAGAGCCCGAACGAGCCGCCGCTCTTCACGTCAATCGTGTTGAAACTTCCCGCCGGGGTGACGATGGTGTCACCGCTGATGCCTTCACTGGTGCTGTAGCCGCCGGTGAAGCTGGCTTCGAATTTCTGCGCGTAGGCCGGCGCCGTCAAGGCGACGGTCGCGACGGCTGCGAGGATGATTCTCTGGATCATTCGATACGCTCCTTCAGTCTGTTCTTGATTGCATGGCTGGCCGGCTGTCCGGAACAGCCAGCTAACC
Organism: uncultured Acidobacteriota bacterium; assembly: GCA_963739035.1. Classification (GTDB taxonomy): domain Bacteria; phylum Acidobacteriota; class Vicinamibacteria; order Vicinamibacterales; family SCN-69-37; genus CAVTYZ01. The sequence goes on from CAVTYZ010000021.1 coordinate 33,603, forward strand.
CGTGGCCGAAACGTCGGGATTCGATGCCACCGGCCCGGCCAGATGGTGAGGATACTGCCGGGTACCTAGCGCCCGCGTCGCGGCCGTCGATCCGTAGTCTCTATGATAAGCCGCTGTGCCGTGTCCGTCGTCCGGACACGCGACCGGCCCGATTGGTAGCGTGCCACCTTGTGTAAGACTGTGTAGGAGGGGTGAAAGTTCCACCCTGCGACCGGGCCAAAGAAATAAGTAAGCGCGACTGTGGATCGTTGTCGTTCCACGTTCCGCGTTCCCCGTTCCCGGTTCGCTGTTCCGTCTTCCGCGTGTCCCGTCCTTGAGGTGGTGCGCGGCCGTTTGATCAGGCGCTTGGCGCGGGCGACTTCGACGAACGCCGCCACATCCCTGTGGTTCCAAGGTTCCAAGGTTCTGGTTCTGTTCCAAGGCTGGTTCAGCCTGAGTCAGACCGGCAGAACCCTGGAACCTTGGAACCCTGGAACCCTGGAACGCCTATTCAATCTCTCCAATGAACGTCGGCATCCGAACCGTGTCGCTGATCCAGATGGCGACCAGCGCGGCGCTGATCCAGAGAAGGACCTGCAGGGTGAAGAGCGTGAAGGGACCGACGCGGCTTCGCCACGGCTGCTGGAGCACGACGACCCACAGACCGCTGGCCACGGCCCATCCGACAACGCGCGCGAACTCGAGCGACATCCATCGCTCGAGCGCGTCGGGCACGACGATGAGAATCGCGGTCATGAGCGCCCACATGAGGACGTTCATGGCGGCAAACGTCGCGCCCCGGCGAAGGCGCGTCATTCCGTCCCACCTCGTGCCGGCAACATCCGTATAATCGAGCCGTGCAGCCGTCTGCCTTCCGATCGCTGGCAGATCCCATCTACGAGGCCTTCTACGGTCTCACCGACCAGCCATTCGCGATCACGACCGACCCGAAGTTCTTTTACCTGAGCGCGTCGCACCAGCAGGCGTTCAGTGAACTGCTGAACGGCCTGCGGCGTCGCGAAGGCATCCTGCTCCTGACCGGCGAAACCGGCACGGGCAAGACGACCCTGTGTCGCGCGGTGCTGGAATCGCTGGGGTCGCGGACGTTCTCCGCGATGATTCACAACCCGTACATGTCGGGCGCCGAGGTGTTCCGCATCGTGCTGCGAGACTTCGGACTCGTCGCGCCCGAGGACCTTCGCCGCGGTGCGCTCGCCAACGCCGACGTGCCGCAGCTCCTCGACACGATCGAAACCTTCCTGCGATCGCTCGTCGCCATCGACAGCCATGCGGTCATCGTCCTCGACGAAGCCCAGTCGTTGTCGCCGCAGGTGCTCGACGAGATTCGCCTGCTCACGGCGCTCGAGAAGGACAACCGGCGGCTCGTGCAGGTCGTGCTGTGCGGACAGCCCGCGCTGCTGCACACGCTCAAGACCGAGCCGATGCTCGCGTTGAACGATCGGATCACGCGCCGCGTGACGCTGGCGCCGCTCGGATCCAACGAGGTTCACGCGTACATCCAGCATCGCCTGGCCATCGCCGGCGGCATGCACTCGGTGACGTTCGGCGCCGGACGCCACGCGCGTCGTCGCGAACCTCTCGCGAGGGCTGCCGCGCCGCATCAACGTGCTGTGCGATCGAGCGCTCGAGGAAGGGCGTTTCGAAGGCGTGACCGTGATCACGCCCGACCTCGTGAAGCGTGCCGCGCGATCGGTCGGGCCTGTCGGAACCGCCCGGGCATCGTGCCGACCGAGCCGGCGGTGACCGTCGAATCGACACCGGCACCATCGTTCGTGCTGGAGATCGGTCAGCGAGCCGGCGAGCCCTCGGCCGTGGCGGCGGGCCGTAGCGGTCGCGACGGTCGTGGCCCTCCTGGGCGTGGGTTATGGCGTGTACGCGTGGTCCACGATTTCGGGTCTCGACGTGCCGGCTGCACCACTCGTCGAGCGCCGTGCTGCAGCGCTGGCCGGTCCGTTGTCCGTTCCGTCCGATGACGAGTTTCGTGCGCTTCTGACACCGCGGACCTACGCGGCGCCGCAAGCGCCGCCATCAGCCGAGCTCCCAGACAATCCCAACCAGCTCAACTGAGACGCCGCCGCGCTTCGGACGCAGCGACACGTCTTCGGCGCCTTCGGACTTCGCCGGCACGACAAGCCGCTGGGTGCGCGCGAGCCATCGGTCGAAGCCCTTCGCCCATCGTGTCAGCGTCTTCACTTCCATGGACGCCGCCGGAAGCGGGACATAGGCCGCCTTGCGCGGCGGGTTCTGAAGCAGGTCCTCGGGCATCGCGGCAGTCGGCTGCGCCAGGTCCCAGTCCACGGTCCGCGAGTCCGGCTCGAGCGGGAGAAGAAACGCGACGCGCCGAGTTTCGTCTAATTTTCGTCTGCCGTCGGAGAAGTGGATTCGGGCGGCCCCGTACAACCTGGGCGAAAACACGCCGGAATTGGCCCCAGCAGGCAAGGCCGGCAGGTGGAATTGCGGGATCTCGGGTGAGCCCGGCGGCCGGGTCGGGCCAGCCAGGCGTTCCTTGTCGATCTTGGGCACGCCCTCGATGCTAGTGCGGGCGGGCGGCTACTGTCACCCTCTCGCGCGTTTCTTCGCGGGCGCCTTGACGTCGCGTGCCGGCTTCGCCTGCTCGATACGCGCGGTGCGCTTCTTCGTGGTGGACACTCGCTCGAGGCTCTGACGAAGCGCGTCCATGAGGTTGACGACCTTCGGCGGCGCTTCCTCCTGCGGCGTGACGATCTCTTCGCCGGCAATCTTCGCGTCGATGATCTTGCGAAGCTCGTCCTGGTAGTCGTCGCGGTACTGCGAGAGATCGCCCTCGGACTCGAAGCTGCCGATCACCTGGCGCGCGAGCTTCACCTCGTCCGGCTTGATCTTGGCCGGCACCGTCTGCAGCTCGTCGATGGCCGACATCGCACGCACTTCGCTCGCGTGGCGCATGGTGTACATCACGAGACCGTTCTCGCGCGGCTGAATGGCGACGAGATACTCGCGACCGTAAAGCGCGAGCTTGCCGATGGCCGCCTTCCCTACCATGCCCTCACGCATGACCGCGAACGCCTCGGCGGCGACCTGGCCGTCGGGCGCCAGGTAGTACGGCCGCTCGACATACACGGGGTCGATCGCCGACGCGTTCGCGAACTGGACGACGTTGATGACGCGCGTCGAGGCCGGACGGACCTTCGCGATGTCCTCTTCGTCGAGCACCACGTACTGGCCCTTTTCGAACTCGTAGCCTTTCACGAGATCGCTGTTGGGCACCTCGACCTGGCAGGTCGGACACCATCGCTTCTGCTGAATGCGCGTGCGGCATTCCCGATGAAGCTGGTTGAAGCTGATGGTCGCTGCCGCGTCAGTGGCTGGGAACACACGGACGGGGATGTTGACCAGGCTGATCTTGAGATAACCCTTCCAGGTCGGACGCGCTGCCATATGGGATGACTCCAGAGTTATCGACAGAATAACGAATCTGTGCACTGTGCACGAAACTGCACAGCAGTTCCCGTTCCCGCCACGGCCTACTCGTCCGGGCTTCTCGTGCCGCCCGGCTGAATTCAGCCAGCCAGTTTTGCACGAACGCGGAATCATAGGCCTCTCTCGATCACGCTCGGACTCAACGGTCAGGAACCGCTGGCCATCCTGGGTGACCGCATAGCGCGCGGCGGGCACGGGGCCTGGACATGAAGCAGCGGGTGCTCGAAGAGCGGCTCAGGAGCGCCCGCCGAAAACGAGCTAGTCGATCGACACCCTCACGGCCATGAGCGTCGTGTCCTCGCTGAAAAACAACTCCGATCCGTCAGGTCTCCATGCCGGCGCCTGCGCCGCCGTTCACGGACACCTGCCACCGCCCGTCGCCTTCCGGGAACGGCCGGACGTAGACCTCGAGTCGCCCGCTGATCGTCGAGGTGTAGGCAGCGTAGCGCCCATTCGGCGACACGGTCATCGGCATGTTCATTTTCAGCGTTCCGCGAGTAATGGATAGCCTCGCCGTTACCGCCCCGACCGTCGTTTCGCCAGAGCCACATATTGACCGATTTTCGCCGTCCGCGCGGCCTGCCAGCGAGCGGCCAGATATCGCCCATCCGTGCGTGCGATCATGCGCGACTTTGAACCCCGTCGGGGGCCGGGACGGTATGTGGCTGGACCAAATCCGTCGGCGGCGTTCGCGAAGACGGCCGTCTCGTCGGGGGACTCTTGAGTCTATAGAGAATCTCATCGCCCGAGCTTCGAGAAGAACGGGTACATCGACGCGCGCGCTTGCATTCTGGCTCGCCCGACGATCGAACCGCGTCCGGACGAGGCGTTCGGCGCATCGTAGAGCCATGCGCCCAATTGCCCGTCGCGAGCGGCGACGACGGCCCGATTGCCGTCGGGTGAGAGCGACACACTAAGAATCGCGTCGTGCGTCTGTGCAGATTGCGCGAGGATCTTGCCGCCACGATCGCGCCAGGCCAGACGCTGGCTCGCGACATGCGCCCGTTATCGAGGATACAGCGAGCGTCCCATCGTCGGCCACGCTCATTCCCTGACCCGCTCGCTCGACCAGAATGGGCTCGCCGGTGGTCGTGAGCGTCGCCGCTGAAAACGGCAGTGCCCAAATGGACGGGTTCTCCACTGGATTGCGCCGAAACAGGATGTGTCCGGAAGTCGAATACACGAGCTCCGGCCAACTCGTCTCGAGTCGCGCAGACTACCCGACGGCCAACGTTGGGGGCCCACACGAACGAGATCGTGGCCGTCTTGTCGACTCCGCAAACACAATGGCGCGGCCCTCAGGTGTCTCGAAGAGCAACACATCATCAGCGTGAACTTCCTTCGTCAGGAGCACCGGAGCTCCGCCGCGAGCAGCGACCTCGTAAGATACCCTGTCCATACCGGCTGAACACGATCGTCTCGCCCGTCGCGGCTCCAGGCCATGCCTGCAATCTGCCGACCAGTCGGTCCGGCCTGGCGGCAGCTTGCAGATCGTCGTCGCGGACCCGCCTTCCTGACGACCGGCACTCGTCGGAACTCGCCTGTCGGCCGGGAACGCCAGGTCGCGGCTGTCGGGCGACCAGGTCAGATAATACGCGGTGTCGGTGTTGAACACGCCGACCGCCGCGCCTGCGGGAATCTCGCGTGGCATCTCGCTGTCGATGTCGCGAATCCACAGCTCGCCCATCCAATCGATACGCAATGCGTCGTCCATCCGGCGAGATGACCGGACGCACATATCCGAGATCGATCGAGAACCGTCGCACAGGCTCCGGTGCGGGCGGCATGTCTCGTCGCGTGAGCAGCGCGACGAGCTGATGCCAGCGCCACGAACAGCAGGATACCTAGCGCACCACCAACCGCAAGACGAAGTCGCCGATTGGAAGTCACGGGCGGTTCGTCCGCGACGCTGTTCGAGATTCGACGCGCGCGTCACCGAGGTCCCGCAGTCGCTGTTTGCGATCCTTCACGAGGCATCGCTGCAGGAGCCGGCGGAGGCCTGGCGGCGTGCGCGCCGGCAACGCGGACCAGTCAGGCTCACGTTCGATGATGGCCGCGATCGTGTCCGACACCGTCTCGCCGGAAAACGGCGCGCGTCCCGTCAACATCTCGTAGAGCACGCACCCGAAGGCCCAGATGTCGGTTCGCTTGTCGATCGGCCGGCCGCGCGCTTGTTCCGGGCTCATGTACGTCGCGGTGCCGAGAATCACACCCGCGCGCGTGGCCGGGCTCGTGAGCGTCGGCGATTCGGTCGAGCTCACCGGCGCGTCGTCGGTCGCGTCCGCTGCGGGCGAGACCGAAGTCGAGCACCTTCAGCAGCGCCGTCCGGCGTGACCTTGAGATTCGCGGGCTTCAGATCGCGATGGATGATGCCTCTCTCGTGAGCGGCGTCGAGCGCGTCTGCAAGTTGGCGGGCGATCGCGAGCGTCTCGGCGAGCGGCAGCGGGCCGCGCCTCAACCGATCGGCAAGCGTTTCGCCATCGACGAGCTCGAGCACGAGCCCGGGGTGACCATCGACGTCCTCGACGCCGTAGATGCCGCCGATGTGCGGATGATTGAGCGCCGCCAGCAGCCGGGCCTCGCGCTCGAAGCGCCGCAATCGTTCGGGATCCGCGGCGACGGCGTGCGGCAGGATCTTGATCGCCACGTCTCGGTCGAGCCTCGAGTCGTGGGCGCGATACACTTCGCCCATCCCGCCGACGCCAAGCAGCGACAGCACGCGATACACACCGAACTGCCGGCCGATCGGCGACGGGTCCGTACTGCTGGGCCCGTCGGAAGACGATCCGTCATGAAGTGATCTCGTTCAATTCTAGGCCGATCGTTCCTCGTTCCCCCTTCCCCGTTCCCCCGTTCCTCGAACTCCTCGAACTCTGTCGATATCGTCATAGTCTCTTGTCGTGCCCTGGCGAGAGAATCCCGCCGACCGTCCGGCCGATGCTGGCCTCGCTCGAGGAGCCGCCCATCAACCAGGCCGGCCTGGTCTACGAGCCGAAGTACGACGGGATTCGGGCACTCGTGGACGTCCGGCCGCCTGCGAAACGCGGAGGCAAGCCGACGGTCGCCCTCTACTCGAGGAACGGGCGCGAGAAGCACGCGCAGTTCCCGGGCATCGTCCGCGCGCTGGCCGCGATGGCACGTAAGCTCGACGGACCGTTGCTCCTCGACGGTGAAATCGTCGCGGTCGACGCGCGCGGCGTGCCGCTCGGGTTCCAGCACATCCAGGGACGCATCCACCTGACCTCGGCCGGAGACATCGAGCGCGCCGAACGGGCGCAGCCCGCCGCGCTCGTGCTGTTCGACATCCTGCGCGACGGCAACGAGGACCTGCGCGGCCAGCCCCTTGCGGCGCGCCGGCTGCGCCTTCAGAAACGCGATTCGGCCGACACCCGCACAGAAGAAATGGGTTCGGCTGAGCGACATCGTCCTCGACGACGGCCGTTCCCTGCTCGAGCGCGCCCGCCGGGAGGGCTGGGAGGGGCTGATCGCGAAGGCCGGCGACTCCGTGTACCACAGCGGCAAGCGCACGCCCTCGTGGCGCAAGCTGAAGCTTCTCAAGCAGCAGGAGTTCGTCATCGGCGGGTGGACCGCGCCGCGGCAGTCGCGCGCGCACTTCGGCGCGTTGCTCGTGGGCTACTACGGCCAAGACGGACGCCTGCGATGGGCCGGAAGCGTCGGGACGGGATTCAATCAGGAAGAACTGGATCGAGTCGCGACGCTCCTGGCGAAGCGAGCAATTCCCAAGAGTCCGTTTGCTGACGCGTTCAAGACGATGGAGCCGGCGCACTGGGTTCGGCCCGATCTCGTCTGCATGATTCGATTCACCGAATGGACGAGCGATGGCCTGCTGCGCCAGCCGGTCTACCTCGGCTTGCGCTCGGACAAGGATGCGACCGAGGTGACGCGCGAGGAGCCGACAGGCGCGCCGCCGCGGCCGGCTAAACCGCGGATCGCGCCGTCACGTTCGCCGCATCGCCGCAACACGCCGCGACTCGTCCACCGGGCCGGTGATCGACCAACTGCTGGCGCTCGAGAAGTCCCGGAAGGACGGCGACGTCGCGTTGCCGAACGGCGACACGTTGAGGGTCACGAATCTCGCGAAGGTGTTCTGGCCGGAGCTCGGCATCACGAAGGGCGAGCTGCTGCGCTACTACGCGACGGTCGCGCCGATGATCCTGCCGGCCGTCGACGATCGGCCACTCGTGATGAAGCGGTTTCCGAACGGCATCGTGAAGTCGGCGTTCTATCAGCAACGTCATCCGGAAGCCGTGCCCCCGGGCGTGCGCCGGGAAATACTGCCCGAAGATGTCGAACCGATCGACGAGGAAGGGCCGCGCGAGCGGCTGATCGGCGGGTCGCTGACGACACTGCTCTACATGACGCAGCTCGCGGCGATCTCACAGGACCCGTGGTTCTCGCGCGTCGCCGACCCGTTTCACGCCGACTACGTGGCCATCGACCTCGACCCGGGCGACGAGGCGACGTTCGACAAGGTGCTCGACGTCGCCCGCTGGACGAAGGACGTGCTGGACAAGTACCGCATCCCGGCGTGGCCGAAGACGTCGGGCGCCAGCGGTCTGCACATCTACATTCCGCTGCCGCCCGAGACGACGTACGACACGGGCCAGCTGCTGTGCCAGATGGTCGCGACTCTCGTCGCCGAGGCGCACCCAAAGGTCGCCACGATTGAACGCTGGGTCAAACGCCGGCCGCGTGGGACGGTCTACGTGGACTATCTCCAGAACATCCTGGGCAAGACCCTGGCGACGGTGTACTCGGCACGGGCCAGCGACTACGCCGGCGTGTCCACACCGCTGACCTGGAAGGAAATCGAACGGGGCATCGATCCGCGAGATTTCACGATCCGGACCGCGCCGGATCGGTTCAAGGATGTCGGTGACCTGTGGAAGGCCTTCCGCACGGCCAAACCAGTGGATCTCGGCGCAGTAATTCGGCGCTAGTCCTTCGAACCCGCCTTCGTCGCCGCGGCGGCCTTTCGCCGCTTCCATGCGGCTCGCAGCTTACGCTTCGTCGCCTCCGACATCTTGTAGCCCTTCGGCCGGCCGCCCTTGTTCGGTGCGGTGGTCTTCAGAAACGCCGATGCCCGCTTCGTGGCCTGGTCACCGAGATCGCCCAACATGCCCTGCGCGGAATGAAGGAGTTTCTGAATGTCGGCGGCAATCTCGGCCCGCTGACGCTTCCACGCGTCGAGTCGCGCCGCGACGTGCCCGAGCGCCGACCCCAGACTTTCCGCCGTGGCGTTGAGTCGCTTCGATCCGCGCCGAACTGTCTTCTTACGTGCCATGATGAACTCTCCTTACCGCTAGACGAATAAGAAATATAGGACAACGATCTGAGATGAGGCGAACCGACGCACCGGTCAGGCCTCGAGATGCACGCGCTCGCCCGATCGGCAGGACCGGTAGATCGCGTCAACCAGCTCGAGGGCTTGCAGGCCGTCCTCGCCGGCGATGAGGGGCCGACGGCCCGTCCGGATCGCGTCGGCGAAGTCGAGAAACTGGCGCTCGAACGGCTCGAGCGAGATCGCCATCGGATCGGAGGCGCCGGAGGCGACGGTGCTCGCAAGGGGCGGCGGCGTCCCCTCGTCATCTTTCACGTCCCACGTCGTGAGCTTGTCGCCCGAAATGACGGCCGTGCCCTTGGTGCCGTGGACTTCGACGCGCTCGGTGTAGCCGGGCGCGAACGCCGTCGCCGCTTGAATGACGCCCGTGGCGCCGTTCGCGAAGCGAACGAGCGCGTTGACGATGTCCTCGGACTCGATGCGATGGAGGGCGCCGAGCTGCCACATCGCGGACACGTCGCGGACCGGACCGACCATCCACCGCAGCAAATCGATCTGGTGGATGCCCTGATTGATCAGCGCGCCTCCGCCCTCGCCCTTCCAACTGCCCTTCACCGGCCGCGCGTAGTACTCGGGCGACCGGTACCACTTCACGTAGGCATCGCACTGCAGCAGGCGCCCGAGCCGCCCGTCGCGAATGGCCGCGTGCACGAACTGGCTGGAGTCGTCGAAGCGGTGCTGGCTCACGACGCCAAGCGGGATCTTCGCGGTGCGGGCGATCGTCCACCATCTCGCGCGCGACGTCGAGCGTCGTCGCGATCGGCTTCTGGACCTGGAGGGGCTTGCGAGCTTCGCGCGCAGATGCGCAGGGGATCGAGCCGGAAGTCAGGCAGCGTGCAGACGTCGACGAAATCGACGTCTGGGTGACGGCAGACGGTCTCGAAGCCCCGGACGAACTCGGAGTCATTGACGGCGGCAAAGTTTCTGACCAACGTCCTCGCGGATGTCCCAACAGACACGAATTGGAAATCCAAGCTTCTTGTACACGCGGGCGTGCAGATTGGCGATCGCGCCCGTGCCGATGATGCCGACTCTCAAACGTCACTCCTCACGAAAAAAGGGGTCGGGACGCTTGAAGTTTGAACTTCAAAGTTCGAAGTTCAAAAGCGTCCCGACCCCTTTTTCATTTCAGAACTGCGAGTTCCTCGTTGGTCCACGGACGAGTCCGTGTGGCCGTAAGGTCACGAATTTTCTTCACCGTCGCCGGATCGACGGGCGAAGCGGTGTGGCCCCATGCGCGCCGTATGTAGGTCAACGACGCGGCGATCTGGTCGTCACTGAGCATGGCGCCGAGCGGCGGCATCAGGCCGACCGTACCTTCCTTGCCGTTCAAGAGCACGCGCGCGATCGCTTCGACCGAGCCGTTGACGATGCGCCGAGCCGACGATCGGCGGAGCGACTTTGTCCAAACCGCGGCCATCCGGCTGATGGCAGGCCTGACATAGCCCGTCGTACACTTCCTTGCCCGCGTCGAACCGTTCCTGTTCCGCGGGCGTCAACGCCGCAACAGCCTGAACGCCGGCCTTGCCCGGCCACTCGAGACGTGCGAGAACCGCTGAGAGTCGCGCGGCCAGCTCTGTGGGCAGCCGCCGCCTGACTGTCCGCGATGGCCGGTCTTGCCGCGAGCCGCAGCCTCGGTCCGTCGTTGCCCCGTCCGGTCGAGGTTGAAGCAGGCGCTGTCGGAAACGCGGGAGCGCCACCCGGTCCCGCGCGTCCACCCGGGCACGTCGTGCACGGTGCGTCCGCCGATGGCCCGCCTCCGCGGCGGCCCGATGAGCCCGGCATGGGCGTATTGAGGAGCGCGACCTCGACACCGCCCAGAAGGGCGTCGCGCTGCCACGCCGGCGTCAGCGGATCGGCGACGGTCGAAAGAAGTTGCTGCACGGGCCTCTCGTCCGCCGCGCGCGTCAGTGTCGCGGCCACCATCGTGAGCGCGGCGCGGCGAAGCGGCGTTTCGAGCTTCCGGGCGCGTAGCGCGTCCATCAGCGCGAGCCCGCCCGCTCCCATTCCGCTCAGCGATGCGTCCATCACCACGGGATCGTCGCCGTAGCGGCCGACCATCGTCGCGAGCAACTCCTCACGGGGGCCGGCTGGAACCTCGCCGAGCGATGCCGCGACCTGCCGCCGCACCTCGGGGCTCGCGTCGTCCACGCGGGCGGTTACGGCCGTCGTCATCGTCGCATCGCCGAGCGCGAGCCAGCGCTCCGAGAGCCGAACCGCTGATTTGCGCACGTCGGCCGACACATCATCAAGGGCACGAACCACAAGGGCGGCCGGCAGCGCGTCGAGCCCGTCGAGCGTCCACAGCGCGTGCAGCCGCGTTCGCGGGAGCATGCCGTCGACGAGCGAGCGCGTCGAGTGAAGCGACAACGGACAGGTCGCCGCGCTCGACGAGCACCCGTTGGGCCGCATCACGCCACCACCCGTTCGGATGCTCGAGCGTTCTGCACGAGCACCGCGCCCGACGCCTTCGACAAGCCCGGATCCGGACCGCGTCGCGTCGAGTCGTGCATCACGCGGTAGATGCGGCCGTGGGCGATCGGCTGCTCGAGCCCACGCGACTCAATCTGATCGCGCAGGTACTCGGTGATGTAGCCCTTGTGCTGGATGATGCCGCGGTAGATGTCGACGATGTAGAGCGTGCCGTCCGGCGCCGAGGACAGATACACCGGCCTGAACCGCTCGTCCGTGGAGGTGAGGAACTCGCTGCCGGGATAGGCCCGTCTCGGCGACGACACCGGCGTCGCCGCTCCGCAGCGATGATCCGGCTGATCAGATTGCCGGCCGGCTCGGCGACGAACACGTTGCCGTACAGCTCGCCAGGTAGCCGATCGCCGCGATACACGGTGGGCGCCCCGACACCGGTGAACGACGCCAGTCGGCCATCGGGACGGAGCACACCGAACTGGTAGCCGCGATTCACGCCTGGCGTCGGCCGCGAGGGATACGTCGCGTTCAGATCGTTTTCAGGATGTGGCGAGCGATCTCGTAGCTGCCGCGTGTTCTGACGAGGCCGGCCGTGCGCGGTGTAATACGCCGTCGGCACGACGTCCACGTGGAGTACCGACGAATTGGTGTTGCGATAGATCCGCCCCGCATCGTCCTGCGAGACGCCCCACTGCCCGCGCGATAACGTCTTTCGCACCTCGAACTTGCCCGTCTTCAATCGCAGGAACATGTCCACTTCGGACGTGTACATCCAGTTATCGAGCGCCCACATCAGCCCGTTGGCGTTGTGCTCGACATTGGCATCGCGCCGGCCGTACGTGTCGGTCACGAGCGTGCGCGTGTCGGCCGTGTCGATCGCCGTTCGTGTCGCGCATCAGCCAGAGGTTCGGCGGCTCTCCGACCAGCACGCCCGCGTGCAGCACTTTCAGGGCGCGCGGCAAAACCAGACCGTCCGCGAACACGGTCCGTCGATCCATGCGGCCGTCGTGGTCCATGTCCTCGAGCACGACGATACGGCCGTTGGGCGTCTGTTCGCCGGTCCCGCGAATGTCGTTCATGTAGGCCGGCATTTCGACCACCCACATCCGGCCGTCTGCGTCCCAGTCGATGAAGATCGGATCGGCGACGAGCGGCTCGCTCGCAACCAGCTCGACGCGGTAGCCCGCCGGCAACGCGAACGTCCGCATGGACGCGTCGGGCTCGAGCACGGGTGCCAGAGCTGAGTTCTGACCGAAGTAGGCGAAAGACGCCGCGTCGAAAAGCGCCAGCAACGCAGCGGCACATGAGGACGAAAGCTCGCAATCTGGAACTCACCATACACGACTCCAACGGGCCCTTCAACCAAGTGCGACCGGCGTCCGAAGACCGCATCGAGTGCCGTATGATGACGTTTCTCCATGCCCCGAACGACCCGAGGAGAAGCGAGGGAGTGAAATGAGCGTCGTCGGCCAGGGCACGTTGAGCGGCCATCTGCCGGACGACGCCGTCTCGCGGGTCGTCGACGAAGGCCTCGGGAGACTGCCGTCGACGGCCGCCGGGTGCTCGTGATCATTCCGGACGGCACCCGCACCATGCCGATGCCGTTCATGTTCGACGCGATCGAGCGGGCCCTCGGTCCGCGCGTCCAGGCGCTGGACTTCCTCGTGGCGCTCGGGACCCACGCGCCGATGAGCGACGCGGCCCTGTCGAAGCACATCGGCCGACCCGTGGCGAACGGGCGCGCCGGCTCGCGACGCATCCTCAATCATCAGTGGGACGACCCATCGACGTTTCTGACCCTCGGATCGATCCCGGCCAACGAGGTCGCCGCGCTCACCGAAGGACGGCTGCGCGATCCGATCCCGGTCGCCTTGAACCGGCTCGTCGTCGAGTACGACCACGTCATCATTTGCGGACCGGTGTTCCCGCACGAAGTCGCGGGCTTCTCGGGTGGGACGAAGTATCTGTTCCCCGGCATCGCCGCGCCCGACATCATTCACTTCACGCACTGGCTCGGCGCGCTGCTGACGAGCTACAAGGTCATCGGCACCGCGGACACACCGGTGCGCACCATCATCGACCGCGCCGCCGGTCTGCTGGCGACACCGCTGTCGCTTCTCGCGCTCGTGGTCACGCACACGGGCGTGGCCGGCGCGTACTGCGGGGACGTGCGGGACGCGTGGCGAGAGGCCGCCTCGCTCTCAGCGAGCCGCCACATTGTCTGGGTCGATCGGCCGTTCAAGCGCGTGCTGTCGGTGATGCCGACGATGTACGAGGATCTGTGGACGGCGGCGAAAGGCATGTACAAGACCGAGCCGGTCGTCGCCGACGACGGCGAAGTCGTGATCTACGCGCCGCACGTCGGCGAGGTCAGCTTCGTCCACGGCCGAATCATCGACGAGATCGGCTATCACTGCCGCGACTACTTCACGGCGCAGTGGGATCGCTTCAAGCAGTATCCGGGCGGGATTCTCGCGCACTCCACGCACGTGAAGGGGCTCGGCGCATTCGACGCCTCGAACGGACGCGAGACGCCGCGCATTCGCGTGACGCTCGCCACGGGTATCCCGCGCGAGCGTTGCGATCGGATCAATCTGGAGTACGCGGATCCCGCGACGATTGACCCGCAGCAGTTGTCCGATGCGGACACCCTCGTCGTGCCACGCGCCGGCGAGATGCTGTTCCGGCTTCGGACTCACACGTCCAGTTGAAAACGTGAAACTCCAACATTCGTAGTTTGACGTTCTAAGCTTGCAGTTTGAAATTTGGCATGTGTCTATGGCGGCAAAAATTGGTGTGGTCGGGCTGGGCGTGATGGGTGGGAATCTGGCGCGGAACATCGAGCGCCATGGGTTCCCGGTCGCCGGCTACGACCTCGACGCCGAAGAAGACGACAGGCGTTCCTCGATGGGCCCGGCCAGTGGCACCGGCCATCATCGGCGTCGGAGTCGCCGGACGAGCTCATGCAGGCGCTCGAGCGAGCCGCGGCGCGTGCTGATGATGGTGCCCGCCGGGCCGGCCGTGGACAGCGTCGTCGAACATCTTCGTCCGCACTGCGAGCCCGGGGACATCCTGATCGACGGCGGCAACTCGCTGCTTCTCGGACACCGACCGGCGCAGCGATGACGCTCGCGAAATCCGGGCTGCATTTCGTCGGCATGGGCGTCTCCGGCGGTGAAGAAGGCGCGCTGTGGGGCCCCTCCATCATGCCCGGCGGATCGGCGGAGGCCGTGGGACGCGCTCGCGCCGATCCTGCGCGCGATCGCCGCCAGGGCGGATGACGGCGAGCCGTGCGTGGCGCACATGGGACCGCGAGGCGCCGGGCCACTACGTGAAGATGGTCCACAACGGCATCGAGTACGGCGACATGCAGCTCATCGCCGAGGTCTACGACCTGCTCAGCCGCGGCGCGGGATTGACCGCGCGGGAGATCGGCGACGTGTTCGCCGAGTGGAACGAGGGCGAGCTCAGGTCGTACCTCGTCGAGATCACCGCCAGCGTCCTCGCGTACGTCGACGCCGAGACCGGCACGCCGCTGGTGGACCTGATTCTCGACGAGGCTCAGCAGAAGGGCACCGGCAAGTGGATGAGCCAGAACGCGTTCGATATCGGCGCGGCGATCCCGACGGTGAACGCCGCCGTCGAAGCGCGCTTGCTGTCGGCGCTGAAGAAGGAGCGCGTGGCCGCGAGCGAGGTGCTGCACCGGGCCGTCGCCGTCGGTGGTCCGCGGCGGACGGACGCCGGCTCGTCGCGGCGGCGGGACAGGCCCTCTACGCGCAGCAAGATCATGTCCGTACGCGCAGGGGATGGCGATGTTGCGGCTGGCATCGGCCGAGTACGGCTACGGCATCGATCCGGGCACGGTGGCCGGCATCTGGCGGGCGGGCTGCATCATCCGCGCGACGCTGCTCTCCGACATCCGCGCCGCCTTCCAGCGCGATGCGCGCTCTCGCGAATCTGCTGATTGATGAGGCGTTTCGCGACGCCGTCGCCGTCCAGGCAGGACGCGTGGCGGCGACGTCGTGCAAACGGCCGTGGGCGCGGGCATTCCCGTGCCGGCCATGAGCGCGTCGCTCGCCTACTACGACAGCTACCGGAGCCGGCGCCTGCCGGCCGAATCTCACGCAAGCCCAGCGCGATTTCTTCGGCGCGCATACGTATCGCCGAATCGATCGCGACGGCGTGTTCCACACGGAGTGGACGAAGTCGTCATGAGCACAGGCCTCGACGATTCCCCGCGACGGCCGCCTCGACTTTCTCGCGCTCGGTGCGCTCGTGCACCGGCTCGATCCGGGCGTCTATCCGTTCCACAAGGCGCGCTCCTGCACGATCCATGTGAGCGGCGGCGAGTTCAACACCGCGGCCAATCTGGCCGATTGCTTCCGCCTGCGGACGGGCATCGTGTCGGCGATGGTGGACTACCCCATCGGCGCGCTCGTCGCCGAACGCGTGCGCGCGATGGGCGTCGAGCCGCACTACAAGCAATTCGCGCACGACGGCGCGCGCGGACCGAACATCGCGACGGTCTACAGCGACCTCGGGCCACGGCGTCCGGCCGCCGGTCGTGTTCTACAACCGCGCGAACGAAGCCGCGGCCATGCTGAAGCCCGGCGACTTCGACTGGGATGCGATTTTTTCCGGCGGCGTCCGGTGGTTTCACAGCGGCGGCATTTTCGCGGCGCTGTCGGAGACGACGCCCGAGCTCATCATCGAGGGCATGGAGGCGGCGCGCGCTCGTGGCGCGATCGTGTCGTTCGATCTCAACTACCGCGAGAAGCTGTGGAACGCGACCGGCGGCGCCGGCCGCGCGCGCACGCTGCTCGCGCGCATCGCGTCGCTCGTGGACGTGCTCGTCGGCAACGAGGAGGACCTGCAGAAAGGGCCTTGGCATCGAAGGTCCGGAGATCGCCGGTTCGTCGAAGCTCGACCCGTCGGCATTCCTCGGCATGATCGATCGGGTCGTCGCGGCGTACCCGCAGATCAAGGTGCTCGCCACCACACTTCGCGACGTGCACTCGACCAACCGGCACCGCTGGGGCGCGGTCGCGTGGATCAACGGCCAGTCGTATCTCTCGCCGATGTGCGACCTCGACGTCCACGACCGCGTGGGCGGCGGCGACGGGTTCGCGGCGGGAATGTTCTACGGGATGCTGTCGGGCCGGTCGGCCGAGGAATCGGTGCGTCTCGGCTGGGCGCACGGCGCGCTCATCACGACGTTTCCCGGGCGACACCACGATGGCGACGCTCGAGCAGGTGGAAGCGTTCGCAAAGGGCGGCTCAGCGAGGATTCAACGGTAGGACGGCTTGGGGCTCGGGCTTGGTGGCTCGGCTGAGCTTGGGGCCTGAGAACTCGATGACAGGCTGCTGCAAATCATTCCGGTGCGCCGCGGTCGTGACGACTGTGGCCCTGGCCGGCGCACAGTTCCGTCGCCGCCGCTCCACCGAATGGGGCTACGGGGGCGGCGTCGCGACAGATCCGCTACTCGCCGCTCACCCAGATCAATCGCAACAACGTCGCGACGCTGACCCCGGCGTGGACCTACGACACCGGCGAGGCCGGCGCGCTCCAGACGCAGCCGGTCGTCGTCGACGGCGTGCTGTACGGCTACACCGCGTCGCACAAGCTGTTTGCGCTGAACGCGGCGACGGGCGCGCGCCTGTGGGTGTTCGATCCGGGCGTCGTCGAGCGGCGGGCCCAACCGCGGCGTCATGTACTGGCGCGGCGGCGGCGAAACCCGCGTGTTTGCGGCGGCCGCGGATTTCATCTGGGCGCTCGACGCGAAGACGGGTCAGCCGATCCCGCGCATTCGGCACCGGACGGCCGGATCGATCTTCGCGAGAATCTCGGCCGCGCACGCCGGAGACCCAGAGCGTTCGCCTGACGACGCCCGGTGTCGTCTATCGCGATCTGATGATCGTCGGCGGACGCGTCAGCGAAGGTCTGCCGGCCTCGCCTGGCGACATCCGCGCGTACGACGTGCGGACGGGCGCGCTTGCGGTGGACGTTTCATACCGTGCCTCGTCCTGGCGAGTTCGGGCTACGAGACGTGGCCGAACGAAGCGTGGACGTACACCGGAGGCGCGAACAGTTGGCCGGGCATGGCGCTCGACGAGGCACGCGGGGTCGTGTACGTGCCAACCGGATCGGCGGCGTCGGACTTCTACGGCGCCGATCGGCTCGGCGACAACCTGTTTGCGAACTCGCTCGTCGCGCTCGACGCATCCACGGGCAAGCGGCTCTGGCACTTTCAGTTCGTCCGGCACGACGTGTGGGATCGCGACCTGCCGTCGCCGCCGAGCCTGATGACGCTGCGGCAGAACGGCCGGACGATCGAGGCCGTGGCGCAGTCCACGAAGCACGGCTATGTGTTCGTGTTCGATCGCACGAACGGACAGCCGGTCTTCCCGATCGAGTACCGGCCGTTTCCGTCGAGCACGGTTCCCGGCGAGGTCACGCACGCGACCCAGCCGATTCCGACGAAGCCCGCGCCGTTCGCTCGTCAGCTGCTGACCGAGAATCTGCTGTCCGCGCGAACGCCCGCAATTCGCGATTGGGCGCTCAACGAGTTCAAGACGTTCCATAGCGCCGGGCAGTTCGTCCCGCTCAGCGTGAACCGCCAGACCGTCGTGTTTCCAGGATTCGACGGCGGCGCCGAGTGGGGCGGCCAGGCGTTCGATCCGGACTCCGGCCTCTACTACGTCAACGCGAACGATCTCGCGTGGACCGGCGGGCTCGCGCCGAACACGGGCGGCCAGAGCGGACAGGCGCTCTACCTTCAGCACTGCGCGACGTGTCATCGCGACGATCGCGTGGGCGCGCCGCCGTCGATTCCCACGCTCATCGGCATTGGCGACCGGAAGACGTTCGCGGAGATCACGACGGTCGTTCGGCAGGGCGCGGGCCGGATGCCGGGGTTCCCGGCGCTCGATCAAGCCGCGGTGAACGCGATCGTGCAGTTCACCCTGACGGGCGCGGACGAGCCGCCACCGGGCGCGGGACGCGGACGCGGCGGGGCGGCGCCTCCAGCACCGGCATCACCGCTCATCAACAACAGCTTCCGTTTCACCGGATACCGGCGCTTCATGGATCCGGACGGCTTCCCCGCGACCGCGCCGCCGTGGGGCACGCTCAGCGCGATCAACCTGAACACGGGCGACTACGCGTGGCAGGTGCCGCTCGGCGAGTATCCCGAGCTCGTCGCGCAGGGACTTCGCAACACCGGCAGCGAAAACTACGGCGGCCCGGTCGTGACGGCGGGCGGCCTCGTCTTCATCGGCGCGACGAACGCCGACCGCAAGCTGCGCGCGTTCGACAAGTCGACGGGCACGCTGTTGTGGGAGACGGTGATGGCCGGACCCGGGCGCGCGACGCCGGCCGACGTACGAAGCCAGCGGCCGGCAGTTCGTCGTGATCGCGACGGGCAGTTCCGGCGTCGTGCGCGGCGCTCCGCCGGACGTGGCCGGCGGTCAGGCGACAGCGACCTACATCGCGTTTGCGTTGCCGCGCTAGGCCAGCGCCTTTCGACAGTACTCGATGCATTTCGCGATCTCCGCCATCCGGTCGGAGCCGGCGGGCACGTCGTACTCGAACTCGATCGTGGCCTGAATGTTCCACTTGTTGTCGCGGATCAGCTGGAGCACTTCGGTGATCGGCGTGTCGCCCGTGCCGAACGGCACGTTCGGGCCGTCGTTCAGCTTCCGATCCTTCACGTGCACGTGCGTGATGCGCGCGTGGTGTTCCTTGAGGAACGGAATCGGCGAGCCGTGGCCGCCGGCGACGAAGTGGCCGATGTCGAGGTTGGCGCCGTTGTGCGCGGCGTAGCTGAATGCTTCCTTCCAGTGAGCCGGACCCGGTCGCGGCGTGGCCGTGATAGCCGACCATCAGCCGGTGCTTGTCGGCGAACTGGCCGACGCGTTTCGTGCCGGCGACGTCGATCTCGCAGGAGATCGCGCGCGCGCCGAGGTTCTTCGCGAGGGTGAAACAGTAGTCGAGCTCCGCGTCGGAACGGGCGTACATGCCGTCGAATTTCACGATCTCGATCGCCACGCCAGCGTCCTCGTAGCGTTGCGGAATGCCTGCGCGCCCGCCATCGGCACGGACAGCCGCCACTTGCAGCAGCTCGTCGGCGGCGGCCTTCTGCGTCGCGACCTGCTCCGGCGTCCGCGTCGCGTTGCGGCCGCCGGGCGCGGCGGCGGCCACGAGCTCCGGCAGCACGCCGAGGTAGCTCTCGACGGGCTGCGACCGCAGCTCGACGGCGCTGATGCCGAGGCGAACGCAGCGCGCCAGCGTCTCGTCCGCGCTCATGGTGTTGGTGCCGAAGTTGTAGGGCGCGTTCATCGCAATCTGCACGCCCCGGACCTTCGAGTCCGGCTTCCCGGCCTGAAGCGCGGACGCGCCGAGCGCGCGCTCACTGAGCAGTGCGCCAGGAATCACGCCGAGAGCCAGCTTCGTGACATCACGCCGGGAAATTGCCATGGTCCGCTCCAGGTGAAAACAGACCTGCGGAGGTCTTCATATTTGAACGCCGTGCTCGTCATGCCATTCAGGTCCCAGATGACCTGGCCGGCGCGAATCGTCAGCTCGCACTCGAATTTCTCGGTCGCCGGATAGCGGACGTTCGTGCCGTCCGCGAACCCGAACGTGCCCTTCCGAATGCCGAGCACCGTGACGTCCGCTTCCCCGCCGACGTCCAGGTGCCCGAGCGCCGGCCGGCTGATCAACCGCGCTGGCGCGATCGTCGTCATCTCGATGATCGATTTCAGCGGCAGCCCGGCGGCCAGCATCTTCGACATGACCGTCGGCAGGTCCTTCATGCTCAGCCGCGTGCTGCGGATGTGCGCGTCGCTCGAGATCGTGTCGGGCCAGAACCCGTTCTTCACGCCGGCAATGGCCTTGGCCCACGAGAAGCTCGTGTTGCCGTGCCCGACGTCGAACTTGATGCCACGCTCGCGCGCCTTGACGATGTGCGGCAGCACCTTGCCGTCGGCACCGAGGGTCGGATACCGCCCGACGTACATGTGCGTGACGATGTCGTTGGGGCGAAGGTGGACGAGGACGAGATCCTCGAACGAGCGCTCGGGCGTCGACGCGCCGAAGTCCACCATGACCGGGATGTTGGCGAGCCGGCCGGCGGCCACGGCGCGATCCACGGACGTCCAGTCGTTGCGCATGTAGTGCGCGCTCTTCACGCCGACGATGAGATCCGGGAAATTGCTTCGCCACTCGCGCCGTCGCCTCGGCGATCCATGTCGGTCGTCGTCTGCTCCGTCTCGCCCGGGCCCATGCCGCTGCCGACGACGTTCAACATGGCGAGCACGCGCGTCATGGATCGATCGATGACGCGCCACTTGAAGTCCGGGAAGTTTTTCCAGCCCGAGCTGCCGACGTCGACGACCGTCGTCACGCCGGTGCGCGGCGCGAAGGAGTCCGGATAGATGCTGCTGTCGCCGGCGAACGAGTCCATCGCGCCGGTGCCGGCGTAGACGTGCGTGTGGACGTCCACGAGGCCGGGCGTCACGTAGAGGCCGCTGACGTCAATCGTCTGCCGCGCGCTCGCGGCGGGGATGTTGGGCGCGACCTGGGCAATTTTCGCGCCCGTGATCGCGACGTCCATGACGCCGTCACGCCCGTTCTTCGGGTCGATGACGTGCCCGCCCTTCAGCAGGAGGTCGAACTGCTGGGCCTGGGAGGAAGGTGACGCGATCGTCATGGCACACACCACCGCCAGCACCGGGACCAGCGTCTTGAGCACGGCTGATTGTAGTGAAAAAGGGGTCGGGACGATTTTTACCTAAAACGTGAAAATCGTCCCGACCCCTTTTTTCCCTATATTCTCGTCTCATGAAACGCGCCGCCGTCCTCGCGGCCTTCGTTCTCGTCCTCATCGGCCTGTACCAACGTCACGTCCGCACCGAGCCGGGCATGGTTCGGCAACTGGCGGCAGGCGTGTGGACGAGGATCGGCGACAACAGCGTGCGCCAGCCCGCCAACACGAGCTGGATCGAATTCAAGGACTTCGTCGTCGTGATCGACGCGAACACGCCCTGGGGCGCGCAGGCGGCGCTCGAAGAGATCAAGAAGACCACGTCCAAGCCGATCAAGTACGTGTTCGACACGCACTACCACTGGGATCACACCCAGGGAAACAGCGTGCTGGTGGACGCCGGCGTCACCGTCATCTGCTCGCAGGACTGCGCGAACGAGCTGCGCTCGGCCAAGGGCACAGGCGAATGGGCGTCGATGTCGAAGCGCACCGACCAGTACAGCCTGGCGCCGTACCGTCTGCAGCCGCCGTCGCTGACGTTCGGCGACTTCATGCTCATCGACGACGGCGAGCGGCGCCTCGAGCTGCGCAAGGTCGGGCCGGGCCACACCATCGGCGACGCGGTGGCCGTGCTGCCGCGCGAGGGGATTCTGTTCACGGGCGATCTGTGCGTGAACTGGCGGCAGGGCAACAACGTCGCCGACCGCGACGCGGACATCCCGAACTGGGCCAGGATCCTGCTCGACATGGCATCGTGGAGCGTGACGATCGTCGTTCCCGGCCATGGTGAGGTCGGATCGACCGCGACGCTCCGCGGCCAGAGCGCGTTCCTGTCGGATTTGTGGACGAAGGTATCCGCCGGCAAGAAGGCCGGCAAGACGATGGAGGAGCTCGTGAAGGAGATCGACCTGTCGAACAACGGCGACTGGGCCGCGACGCCGGCGCAGAACGCGTCCGCGATCCGTGCGGCGTATCGGAAAGCGCCGTAGACCAAAAGTGGCCGGGTGACTTTTACGACAAACGTAAAAGTCACCCGGCCACTTTTCTACCGCGGCAGGGCGAACGCGATATAGCCGCGCGGCGTGCTCGGGCGAGACGCCCTGCTCCGCGGTCGGGACCTGGCCGCCGGCCGCCGGCTGACCCGCCACGACGCCTGCCGGCGACATCACCACGAAGTACTGACGGCCGTTCGCCATGTACATCGCCGGGATGCCGCGCGCGGCGCCGGGAATGTCGCCGGCCCAGAGCTCTTTGCCCGTGTCCTGGTCGTAGGCGCGCACCTTCCCGTCGCCGGCGGCGTGGAACACGAGGCCCGTGGACGTGACGAGGATGCCGTTCCTCGCGCCGACGCCGCCCGTGCCCTTCGGCCCGCCGCGCGCGATCGTCTCTGGATGATCGCCGGGCGCAATCTGCCACTTGATGTCGCCGGTGTTCAGGTCGTAGGCCGTCAACGTCGTGTACGGCGGTTTCGTGTAGGTCGCCATGACGTTGTAACCGCTCATGTAGCGCGTTGGCGGAAGGCCCGTCTTGTCAACTTCGTCCGGCCAGGGCATGCTGCCGGCGTTGCCACCGATGCCGGGATAGAAGGGACCCATACCGCGCGCTGGGAGCGGCGGCTGCGGAGCACCGCCGCTCGCTACGATCGGTCCGGGCGGCATCGGCGGTCCGCCAGCGCGTACCGGCCCGCCGCCGCGTCCGAATGGGTTGGTCGCGGCCAGATAGGTGACAATCGCATTCAAGTCCGCGGACCCGATCTCGATCAGCGGACGCATCTGTCCCTGGCCTTCCTGCACGATCGCGCGAATGGCGTCCGCGTCGATTCGCGATGTCACGCCGACGATCGACGGCATGCCGGGCAGAACACCCCGCATGTCCGCGCCGTGGCACGCCTGACAGTACTGCCGGTACGCCGTCTGTCCGCGGGTCAGCACGTCGCCCGACACGGGCGGTTGTCCGCCTGGGTTCCCGGCACCGGCCGGCGATCCGTCGCGCGTCTTCACGTCTTCGAGCACGAGCAGCGCGACCTGATTCACGCCTGTGACGAAGACCATGCCTCTTCTCGGATTGGCAGCGGTCACGCCCCAGTTGGCGCCGCCCTGGTTGCCCGGCATCGACACGCTCTCGCGTCCGATGGCTGGCGGAATGAACAGGCCGCCGAACGGTCCGGTGCCGTTCTTCGCCTTCGCGACGCGGTCGCGCATTCTCTCGTACTGCTCCGGCGTCAGCAGCCACGGGTTCACGTCGTCGACCGTGAACGACTGCTTGACGAACGGCGCCGGCTTGGTCGGGAAGGGCTGCGTCGGCGACGAGTACTCACCGGGCACGTCGGTCTGCGGGACGGGCCGCTCTTCAATCGGCCAGAGCGGCTCGCCGGTCACGCGATTGAAGACGTAGAGGAAGCCGGTCTTGCCCGCGTGAGCGACGGCGTCGACGTTGCGACCGTTCTGACGCACCGTGACGAGTTGCGGCGCCGAGACATTGTCGAGGTCCCACAGGTCGTGATGGATCGTCTGGAAGTGCCACAGGCGCTTGCCCGTGCGCGTGTCGAGCGCGACGATGCAGTTGGCGAAGAGATTCGCGCCGTGTCGATCGGCGCCGTAGAAGTCGTAGGTCGCCGAACCGGTCACGAAATAGACGATGCCACGCGCCTCGTCAACCGACATCTCGCCCCAGTTGTTCGCGCCGCCGATGTACTTGTAGCCCTCTTTCGGATTCGTCTCGTAGCCGAACTCACCCGGCTCCGGCACCGTGTGGAACTGCCAGACCTTCTGTCCCGTGATGACGTCGTAGGCACGGATGTCACCGGGCGGCGTGATGAACGCCTCGCCTGAGGAGCCGCCGAGAATCAGCGTGTTGCGCCAGATGCGGCCGGGACTGTTCTGTTGCGCGCTCGCACCGGTGCCTTCCGCACGGCGGAGCCCGACGCGCAGGTCCACGATGCCGTTCTTCCCGAACGACGTGATCGACTTGCCGGTGCGCGCGTCGATCGCCTGCAGGAAGCTGTTGACCGAGAACAGCAGCCGCCGGTCCTTGCCATCCTCGCTCTGCCAGAAGTTGATGCCCTTGCTGACAATGCCGTTCAAGCCTTCGTGGACCCAGATTTCCTTGCCGGTCGTCGCATCGAGCGCGACGAGCGAGGCGCTGTTCCGGCCCAGGCCGTACAGCACGCCGTCCACGGCCACGGGACTGAACGTCGCGGCGGCAAGCGGATAGAACCACGCGACCTGAAGGTCCTTCACGTTGGCCTTCGTGATCTGGTTCATGTCCATGTAGTTCGAGCTGTCGGCGTTCGGCAGCACGCGCGGGTTGGTGTTCCCGCTCCGCTGCGCGACCGCGCCAGCGCCAACCGCAACGACGAGTGACAGGGCAATGACGGCGAATCTCATTTTCCGCACTCCTGAAAAGAAAATTTGTCCGAATCATACTGCGATCAGTCGTTCCCCGTTCCCTGTTCCGCGTTCCCCGTTCTGTTCCGGGTTCCGTTCCCGGTTCTCACCCTGAACCAAGAACGGGGAACGTGGAACGGGGAACCGGGAACGGCGAGAGCAATTGACATATTCTCCACATTGTGGAATATACAGCTTCATGTCGTCTGCCCTGGGAGAGTTCGAGCAGCTCGTGTTGCTCGCCGTCCTGCGCCTCGGGCCGGCGGCGTACGGCGCCACGATCCGGCGCGAGATCGAGGCGCGCACCAATCGCGAGTTGTCGATCAGCGCCGTCTACACGACGCTGCAGCGGCTGGAACAGAAGGGACTCGTGCGCTCGAAAGTCGGCGAGCCGTTGCCGGAGCGCGGCGGCCGCCGGCGGAAGTACGTCGAGCTGCTTCCGGCCGGCGCGCGCGCGCTGAAAACCGCCTACAACGCGGTCGCCGATATGGCAGCCGGAGTCGAGCAGCGGTTGAAGGCGCTATGAGCCGGCTCGCTCTCTGCTCCTGATCGGCTTCCTGACGCCAGCCGTCGATCGAGAGTCGGTCGTCGGCGACACCATCGAACGGTTCAACGAAATTCGCGCGTCAGACGGCGACCGCGCCGCGCGCCGATGGCTGCGCCGCGAGACGCGCCGCGTGCTCTTCAGCGCGCCCCAGCATCGGCTGGCCGCACGATCGGCCAATCATCAGGTTCAGGTCCACGGAAGGAGCGGCGTGATGTCGTCACTCGGCCAGGACGTGCGCTATGCGTTGCGGTGGTTCGCGCGGTCGCCGGGCTTCACGGCCGTCGCCGTGCTGACGCTCGCGCTCGGCATCGGCGCCAACACCGCGATGTTTGCCGTCGTCAACGCGGTGCTTCTGAAGCCGCTGCCGTTCGAGCACGCCGATCGGCTGATGCTCGTGCACCTGCTCGTACCGCTCCGCGACGTCGGGGATCCGTCCGCCCCACGCCGCGGCCAGGCGGAAATGGTGTGGTCATATCCGAAATACAAGACCCTGACCGATCTTCAGCAGGTCTTCGAGGACACGGCGATTTTCACCGGGCGACCATTCAGTCTGTCAGGCGACGGCGACCCGGAGCGGGTCCCGGGCGAGACCATCACGGATCAATATCTCTCGGTCCTCGGTGTTCGTCCCTTGCTCGGTCGCACGTTTACACCAGAAGAAGCGCGCCAGGCCGGCGCCGTGCCGGTGGCCATGATCGGACATGGCCTATGGACACGCCGATACGGCGCCGACCCCGGTGTCTTGGGACGAGCCCTGCAACTTGGCGGCGTGACCCACACCATCGTCGGTGTCCTGCCGCTCGGCTTCCGTGGATTGAGCGGCGACGCCGAACTGTGGACTCCGCTCGCGGTCACCGACCCCGAAAGTCTGACCGAAGCGCACAGTCACAGCTATTCGGTCATCGCACGACGACGGCCCGAGGTGGCGGAGACGGCGGTGGTGTCCGCGCTCGGCGTGTATGGGAAACAGGTTGAGGAGGCGCATCGCGACGGTCCGCGCTTCAGGGCCGACAACCGCAAGCGCCACTGCCCGGTCGTTGTATGACTCGCGCGTGGACGCCGACCTTCGCCGTGTGGCGCTCATCGTCCTTGGCGCCGTGGGATTCGTGCTGTTGATCGCGTGCGTGAACCTCACGAATCTTCTCGTCGCCAAGGCGATCGCTCGCAGCCGCGAAGTCGCCATACGCGTGGCGCTTGGGGCCGGACGCGGGCGTGTCGCGCGTCAGTTCGTGGTCGAGAGTCTGATGCTTGCGGGAGCCGGAGCGGTTGGCGGCACTCGTCGTCGCCGCCGTGCTGCTCGCAGCCGCGGCAACCTTGCTTCCCGACTCGAACGTGTTCTTCCGTACAGCCGTCAGTCCCGGCACACCACGCATTCCCGGCGCCGCCGGCCTCACGCGCGTGAGCGCGGGGATGATTGGCTTCGACGTGCTGACGTTCGGGTTCACGGCAGGGTTGACGCTCGTCACGGCGGTTCTCGTGTCGGTTCTTCCGGCCTTTCAAGCATCCGCGCTGCGACCGCTTGCGGTCCTGAAGGTCGCAGGGGGCAACTCGAGCGCGCGCGGATTCGGCCGGTTCGGATCCCGGGCGCTTCTCGTCGGCGCCGAGATTGCGATCGCGCTGGTACTACTCGCCGGCGCCGGGCTCATGCTCAAGAGCGCGAGCCGCCTGCAGCACACGAGCATCGGCGTGGATCCGACCAACGTGCTCAGCGCGCAGTTCGACCTGCCGGACGTGCGGTACGACGCGAACACGGGACCTGTGTTTCAGCAGGCTCTGCTGGAGCGACTTCGCGCGATCCCTGGAGTCGAGTCCGCCGGCTGGGGCTTCTGCATGCCGGTGTCCGGAGGGTGCAACGGCACCACGATCTGGTTTCCGCCACGACCACAGGGGACTCAACGCCAGCTCGTCGGCATCGCGTGGGCGACGGCGGGTTACTTCGAGGCGTTGCATATTCCCGTCCTCGAGGGACGCAACTTCACCGACCGCGATCGCGTCGGGCAGCCCAAGGTCGCGCTGGTCAACGACACCGCGGCCCGCACCTACTGGCCGGGCGAGTCTCCCCTCGGCAAGCGGCTCGCGGTCGGACAAGGCGGGTTTCAGGACGGCGCCGAGGTCGTCGGCGTCGTCGCGGACGTCCGCTACCGCTCGCTCGAGATTGCGGCCGTACCGCACGTGTTCCTGCCGCTCACGCAGTCGTATCGCGGCAACATGCAGGTCGTCGTCCGCAGCCAACTCGGTGCACGCGGGCTGACTCAGGCGATCACCCGCGAGGTTCGCGCACTCGATCCGAATCTCCCGCTCCTTTCAGTCAAGACGATGGAGGAGCGGGTCGGCGACGCGATGTGGCGGACGCGCGTCGCGGCGTGGCTGTTGTCGGCGTTCGCCGCGCTGGCCTTGCTCCTCACGGCCATCGGCATTTTCGGCGTGATGGCGCAGACCGTGGCGCAGCGGACATCGGAGATTGGCATCCGCATGGCACTTGGCGCCAGGCGCGGCGACGTGCTCCGACTCGTCCTTGGCCGCGCGGCCGTCGTGACCGCTGTCGGCCTCGGCGTCGGCGTCGTCGCGGCGCTCGGCCTGACGCGTGTTCTCACCACACTGCTCTATCAGGTCACGCCGACCGACCCCACGACGCTCGTCGCGGTCGCGCTGGTGCTCGGCGCCGTCTCACTGCTCGCGTGCTACGTGCCGGCCCGGCGGGCCATGAAAGTGGACGCGGTGACGGCGTTACGCAGTGAATAGCTCCACGTCGTTCCCGGTTCCCCGTTCCACGTTCCCCGTTCCGGTTCCACGTTCCTCGTTCCTCGTTCTGCGGCACGACGGAGAACCCGGAACCCGGAACCTGGAACCAGAACGGGGAACGGGGAACAGGGAACGAGGAACGACGAATGGACATATAGGCCCGTATCGCGCAATAACTGCACCTTCGGTCCATGGCGCCCGCTCACGTCGCCGATCCCCTTCAACCGAGGCCGTCGTGCGACTCGGCCCGGATTTTGCTCAGAGCAATTACAGGAGCAGGGGTCATGGAGCAGGTCATTATTTCCACCGCCCTCGTGATGGCGATCTGGTGCGGTGGGAAGCTGCTGGTGCTGGCGCGGCGCGATCAGGTAACGGGTCTATCCGGCCTTCACAAAAAGCTTTGACGTCACGAGCGCGGCGAGCACCAGGCCGGTCACGAGGACACCCTGACCGGTGAACGGGCTGAGCAGAATGAGCGCCGCCGTGACGGGACCGAACGCGCGAGTTCGCCGGTACGCGGGTCGGTCGTGCAACAGCCACAAACAACCCAGATACACCGCGGCCGGAATGGCGACCGCGTAGCCGGCCGCGACCGGACCGACCTTCGAATGCCCAGTCACGAGATCGACATTCGCCGCCAGCCCGGCGCCGACGGCCGCAGCGGACGCGAACACGAGGTAGTGTCCGTAGCCCCACACGAACGCCTTGCGGAAGCTCGTCAGCAGGTCGTGGACGGGCCGGTCGAAGTAGATCCACCACATCGAGCACACGACGAGCAGCCCGCCAACGATCGTGGGCGCCAGCGCCGCGAACCGCTCGCCGCCGGCGACCGCTGACTGCACGGCGATCATCGCAGCCAGGATGGATTCACCGAGCACGATGAGCGTGAGCAGACCGTAGCGCTCCGCGATGTGATGCGGGTGCCACGGTGTCGGCGCCGCGCGCTCGGCCCACATCGGCACCAGCAGTTCGAGACACACAAAGGCGAAGAACGCGGCCACCGAAGGCCGCGGCAGAAAGAGCAGGCCGAGCCAGCCGATCTGAAGCGCGGTGATGCCGATGGCATAGCGATGCGCCGTCTTGCGCCGCGCCGGATCGGCGCGGCCGGCGCGCAGCCACAGCGCGACGACCGCCGACCGCATCACGACGTACCCGATCGTCACGGCCGTCCCACTTTGTCCTTCGAACAAGGCGGGCACGCCGGCGGCGATGATCAAGCGCGCCGGCCATCTGCACGAACACCATCAATCGATACGGCACGTCGTCACAGTCGTAGGCCGACGCGAACCATGTGAAGTTCATCCATGCCCACCAGATGGCGAAGAAGACCATCAGGTAGCCGGTCAGCCCGTGCGCGACGTGACCCTCGGACACCGCGTGGTGCAGGGACGAGGCCGCCTGGGCGATCGCGACGACGAACACCAGATCGAAGAACAGCTCGAGCGGCGTGGCCGCGCGATGCGCCTCGTGGGGCGATCGCGCGGTCATGCGGGCGTGCACCAGGGTGCCGCTGGCGGCTTGGGATGAGTCTGACGGAGCGAAGATGACGACATCCGGCATGGGGATCGTAGCGGAAAAAGGGGACGGCGCGCTGACCTGAAAAAGCCACCCGGTCGCTTTCTGTTTTCGATAGTCTGGGATCTCTCGCATGATCGCACGCGACCGTCATCGAGACGCCGATCGGACCGCTTGCGCTTACTGCAACGTCGCCGCGGTCTCGCGCAGGTCGACCTTCTCGCCGACCACGCTAACGTCGAGCGCGCGTCGGGCAGTCCCGACAGCGCGGCACATCTTGCAGACCGCCGAACGCGCGCTGACCGCGTACTTTGCCGGGGCCTCGGATGCGTTTCGCGACGTCGTGGTCGCGCCCGAGGGCACGGACTTCCAGCTTGCCGTCTGGTCGGCTCCGCGGACGATTCCAGAGGGCACGACGATCTCGTATCGCGAGTTGGCGCAACGCATCGGCAAGCCCGACGCCGTGCGGGCCGTCGGTCTGGCCAACGGCCGGAATCCGATTCCGATCGTCGTGCCGTGTCACCGCGTGATTGGCACGGATCGCTCGCTGACCGGCTTCGGCCTTGGCGTCCCGGTCAAGGCCTGGCTGCTCGTGCACGAACACGCGGCGGAGCCCTTCCCCACCGGCGTAACCGCCGCGACTCGTGTGGTCGCGCCGGCATCGTTGTGGTAAGACGTGCCCGGTGACATCGTTTCCCCGTTCGTCGACGTACCACCCCGACTGGATTCGCGCCGGCGTCAGCGGCGGCGCCAACTCGCTGTGGCTCAGTGAATGGCTGTCATCGTCGCTTGATCTGCGACCTGGCATGCGACTGCTCGATCTCGGATGCGGCCTGGCGTCTTCATCGATCTTCTTCCGCCGGGAGTTTGGCGTCCAGGTGTGGGCGACCGACCTGTGGTTCAGCGCGTCGGACAACCTCAAACGCATTCGTGATGCCGGCGTCGAGGACGGCGTGTTTCCGATCCACGCCGACGCTCGTTCGTTGCCGTTCGCCGCTGAGTTCTTCGACGCGATCGTGTGCGTCGATTCATTCCCATACTTCGCCACGGACGACCTGTACCTGAACACGCTGCTCCGTCTGGTGAAGCCCGAAGGCCAAGTGGGTCTCGTCGGCGCCGGACTGGTCCAGGAAGTCGAGGGCTCGGTTCCCGACCATCTTCGCGAATGGTGGACTCCGGACGTCTGGGCCCTCCACTCCGCCGCGTGGTGGCGACGGCACTGGGAGCGAACCGGCATGGTGGACATCGAGTGCGCCGACACGATGGCCGACGGCTGGCAGCTCTGGCGGGATTGGGTGAAGCTGGTCGCGCCGGACAACACGACGGAGGTCAACGCGCTCGAAGCCGATGCCGGCCGCTATCTCGGATACGTCCGCCTCGTCGGTCGCCGGCGACGAGACGCGCACGTTGACGAGCCGATTGTGTCCGTGCCGACGGAGTACACGAAGAAACCGCTTCTTCGGGAGTAAACCATGTCCCTGCCGTTCGAGCTCAGGCACGCGCTTCGTCGTCTCGGTCGTGAGCCCGGCTTCACGGCCGCGGCCGTGCTGATGCTGGCAATCGGCATCGGCGCGTCGACGGCGATGTTCAGCGTGGTCCACGCGGTGCTCCTGCAGCCGTTCGGTGTCGAGGAACCGGGTCAGGTCGTCGTGGCCTGGCCGGAGCATCGCGGCATCGTCGGGGAGTTCCCGTTCGGCTCCCAGCGCAATCTCCTCGGGCGGGTGGCAGCCTTCGATGACGTCGCCGTCTTCGGCTCCGTGAACTGGTCCGACACGGTCAGGTTGCCCAACGCCGCGCCGTTCGGGATGTCGGGCAGCACGGTATCCGCGAGCTTCTTCGACGTGTTGCGTGCACGACCCCTTCTCGGCCGGACGTTCCGGCCTGAAGACGACGCCCCTTCCGCGACGCGCGCGTTCGTGCTCAGCCACGCGGCATGGATACGCCGCTTTGGCGGCGACCCGAACATCGTGGGACGCCGCCTGAACATCAGCGGCGACGCGGAGATCGTCGGCGTCATGCCGGCGGAGTTCTTTTTTCCCCGAGGCGCCGAGTACCTGGACGCCCGCCGGTCCGGA
Source organism: uncultured Acidobacteriota bacterium (assembly GCA_963739035.1). GTDB lineage: Bacteria > Acidobacteriota > Vicinamibacteria > Vicinamibacterales > SCN-69-37 > CAVTYZ01. The sequence goes on from CAVTYZ010000021.1 coordinate 64,880, forward strand.
TTTGGCGAGGTTCGCCCGCGCGCGGAACGAGCCGGTCGAGCCCATCTACGAGGGCCTGAACGTCTTCTTCGGGATCGCGCGGCTGGACGCCGGCACCGGCATGCGCCTGGCTCGCGACCAGACCGGGCCAGTGGTGCGGACGCTTGGCGAGGACTACAAGATCGATGTTTCGCATATGACCATCGGCATGACACCGCTGGCCGATCACATCTTCGGCCCTGCGCGACGCGGACTGATGTTGCTGATGGGCGCAGTCGTGGTCGTGCTGCTCGTCGCCTGCGTCAACGTCGCCGGGCTGCTGCTCGCACGCGGCGCGACGCGTGCCCGGGAAACGGCCGTTCGCACGGCACTCGGCGCGAGCCGGCTCGCGTTGATTCGCCCGCTTCTCGTCGAAGCGTCCCTGCTCGCAATTGCCGGCGCTCTCCTCGGCATCTCGGTGGCCGCCATGACGCTCGACGCACTGGTCGCCTTGAGTCCCGCCGATATCCCGCGCCTCGACGCGGTTGCCCTCGACGGCACGGTGCTCACGTTTGCCCTCGGTCTGACTGCGACGACCACACTCGTCCTCGGTCTCGCGCCCGTGTATCGCTTCCACGACCACTCCGTCGCCGACAGTCTGCGCGGGACCTCGACCGGCATCGCGACCCGGTCCGGCAGCGTTCGGAGCCGGGGCGTGCTCGTTGCGCTCCAGGCAGGAGCCACGGTCGTTCTCCTCATCGCCGCGGGCCTCTGTGTCGAGAGCTTCGCTCGACTCAACCGTCTCGATCTCGGCTTCAACCCGACGAACGTCCTGACATTCAGCGTCGACGGTCTCGGCAACGAACGCTATCCCACGAAGGCGCAGCGAGACGACGTGGTTAACGCCGTGCTGACCCGCATGCAGCAGACGCCGGGCGTCGTGGCCGCGGGCGCGGTCTACCTGCGGCCCTTCGAGCACCGATCGATCGGAATGGATTCGTGGTTCGTGATCGAAGGACAGCCGGCGACGCCCGAGGCGTTCAACGCCAACCCGATGGTGAACTGGGAATCCGCAACGCCGGGCTATTTCAGGTCGATGGGCATCCCGCTTCTCCGCGGGCGGACGTTCAGCGTGACCGACACGTCGACGTCGCCGAGCGTCGTCATCGTCAGCGAGGTGATGGCCGCGCGCATGTGGCCGGGCGAAGACGCGATCGGCAAACGCCTTCGGCTTCAGGGCGTTCCGGAATCCGCACCGGATGGCGGATGGTCGACGGTCGTCGGGGTCGTGGCGACCGCGCGGTATCGCCAGATCGAGACCGCGAGGTTCGATCTCTACGTTCCGCACCAGCAAGCGGAGGAGCCGAACGTGCGGCACTACATGGTGCGTTCGCGGATCGATCCCGTGGCTCTCGTGCCGGCGCTCCGCGAGGCCGCCGCGTCCGTCGATCCCAGCCTCAGCCTCGATGGCGTGACCACGATGGAGGCGATCGTGCGGCGGACGCGTGGTCCGTGGCACTTCAACATGCTGGTTTTCAGTCTGTTCGGCGGCGTGGCCCTCGCGCTGGCCGCGATGGGACTCTTCGGCCTCGTGGCCTACGCAGTCGCCCAGCGTACACGTGAGATTGGCGTGCGGATGGCGCTCGGCGCCACGCGCGCGAATGTCGTCCGCCTGATGATCGTGCAGGGTGCCCGGCCCGCCGCCATCGGCCTCGTCGCGGGCCTCGTGGTCGCGTACTTCTCCACGCGCGTGCTGTCCGGGCTGCTCTTCGAAACGAGCCCGACCGATCCGGCGACGTTCGTTCGCATGACGGTCATGCTGGTCTTCGTGACGATCGCGGCCTGCGCCTGGCCGGCGCGCCGCGCCGCGTCGGTCGACCCAGTCGAAGTGTTACGACAGGAGTGACCGGATCCGGGTCGAGCTTTGGCGGCCTCGGTCCGTGACGCTGTGTCACCGAATCGAGCGGGGCATATTCCAGCTCGACGCCCTCTCGTGCGGCTCGGAGCAGCAGGCCTCCGCGGCTCATGTCGCCGCGACCGATGAACGACGGCGGAAAACAGAGGCGCGGCCCGACCACGCGCAGGAGAGCGTCCACGTATTTGGACGTCGCGATGCTGCCGAGCAGGACCACGCGCGCGTCCCGTTCAAGCGACGCGTCGAGCGCCATGAGATCGCGCTCGAGTGGCACGCGGTAGCGCGGATCGTCCGCGTTCACGTCCACCGACGCGAACTCACGCAACTGAGCCGTCGTGACCGGAGACCAGGGCGACCGAAGGCCCTCTGTCGGCGTGATCACGAATGTCCGGTCGCGGCCGGCCGTGACCGGTCCGAACCGCGACCCGTAGGCGAGCTTCCCGCGGAAGTACAGCCCGCTCATAAACGCGAACGCTTCTCCCAGGCTGAGTGTGCCTCGCCGCAGACGAACGGCGAGATCGAACGAGGCCGCCGGGTTCAGCAGCATTTTCGCGCGTTTACCACCGCACCACGCGGGAGACAGAAGAAAGACGTGAGTGGACAACCTGACCTGACCTTATCAGGGCAGAGGGCAAAGGGCAGAGGGCAAAGGAGAGGTGGAAAGGTGGGAGGTCAGAGGTGTCAGCGGCGACATTTGCCCTCTCCCCTCCAACCTTCCCTGCCCTCTTGCCCTCTGCCCCCTCCTTTGCCCTCTGCCCCTTGCCCTCTGCCCTTGTTAGGGCATCAGTAGTACAAGCCTTGGATAGATCAGGTTCTCGTTCGCGACGCGCTCCCGGTTGAGATCCCAGATCTCTTTCCAGCGATTGACATCCTTGAGCTCGCTGGCCGCGATGCGGCTGAGCGTGTCGCCCGCCCGTCACCGTGTAGGTCTTGCGTCCGGCGACCGGCTTCATGAACACCTCGGACGAGGTCGTGAGGTACTCACGCATCAGTTCGGCGTACTGCGGGGTCGCCTTGAACTTGTCGATCGCGGCGTTGACCTCGTAGACGAGATCATAGTTGCCGGCTGGAATCCCGACGGCGTACTTCGACTGGTTCAGGTTGTACTGAACGATAGTCGTCTGCGGGTGGGCTTTGATCTCTTCCGCGGCGAACGGATAGTCGTAGATCAACGCGTCGGCCTGATCCTTCTCCACCGCCTCGAACCACCCATCGTCGCCCGAGAACTTGCTGATCCGCGCGCCAGGAATGTTCTGCTGCACCCAGCGCTCCGCGGCGGGATCATCGTAAATCGCGATGCGCTTGCCCGCGAGATCCTTCACCGAGCGGTACGTCGCTTCCATGCCCTCGCGCACGATCAGGCACAAGCCCGAAGTCGCAGGTAGCCGTTCGACCAGACGATGCCCTCGATCGAGGAATCCGGAACGTAACCGGCCATGATCACATCGATCTCGCCGGAACGAAGGCGATCCGGCAGATCCTCATAGTCGGCCTCGACCACCTGAGGGCGCTTGGCGCCGAGCCCTTCCGCGATGATCGCGGCGAGGCGGAAGTCGAACCCGTCTTCCTGCTTGCGGCCGTTGATGAAGTGCAACGGCGGCGCTTCCGGTTCCATGCCGACGCGCATGACGCCTTTCTGGCGGATTGCGGCCAGCACGCCCTTGCGCTCCGGAGCCGGTGCCGGCGGAGGTGTGGCCGACGGCGTTGTGGACGTGCTCTGGCTCGTGCCTGGCATCCCGCCGGGCAACCGATCGCGATACGTCCAGCCCGCGTACGCCAACACGCCCAGACCGACGACAAACAATAGAAACTTGCCCGCACCAGTCAGCCGCATGACGCCTCCAGTTCTGACTTCAGCCTTCTACCTTCTCACTTCCGCGAGGCTCTCACGCCCACATCCCGGCGAGCGCCCGCCGCGAGGGCTGCCTGCGCGCAGCCTTGGCGGCGCTGGACACCGCCGACATGACCGCCTTCGCAGTGTCCGCGCCGGACTGCGCCGCGCCGTTCATGTAGCCCTGAAAATCGTAGCTGCAATGCTCGCCGGCGAAAAACAGGTTCCCGACCGGCAATCCTTCCGCGCCCGCGATCGTCGTCCATTGACCCGGCTTGTAGCAGGAGTAGCTGCCTTTGGTCCACGGGAAGGTCGGCCAGTGGAACCTGGAGACCTTGCCGTTGCGCTCGGCCGTTGCGCCCGGATACGCGCGCTCGATCCCGGGCATGAGCCGGGCCGCCGCGGCTTCGGCGGATCCCTGCCCGACGTCGATGCGCGAGCTTGCCGCCCGAGTACAACGTCAGGCCGCCCGCGGTGCCCGGCTGCAACAGACTGTTCGCCCACGCGAGCTGGAACATCTGATCGCTGTACGTCGCACCGGAGTATCCCAGCTTCTCCCATGGCCGGCTTCGAAAGCCGACGAGCACCTTGGCGTTCATGCCGTACGCCAGCTCGCGAATCGCCTTCTGTTTCACCGCCGGCATCTGCGACGTCCATCTTGACGTCGCGCAGGATCGAGAACGGGACGGTCAGGATAACGACGTCCGCCTGTTCGTCAACGGACTTTCCTTCCGTCTGGAACGTGAGCGTGAAGCCGGTCCCCCGGCTCCTGACGGCCTCGAGACGATGGAGCGTCCGGATCTGCGGCTGGACGCGCTTCGCGAGCTCGTCGACCACGCGCTGATTGCCACCGCGCACCTTGTACCGCTCGTCGCTCTCGCCAAGCAGCGTGAACGCTTCCTCGTCTTCGAGATCGCCGGATCCAATCAGGAAGACGAAGTTCAAGGCGGATTGTTCCGCCGCGTCCAGCCCGTACTCGGTGACGTAAGCGACGTCAATCAACTCGCGCATCCAGCCGGTGAGGCCGATGCCGTCGAGGTACTGCGCGATCGACATCCGGTCGATCTTCGTTCCGCCGCCTTCGGTCTTGTGGTCCACGACGTCGCCGAGCGCGTCGTAGTCGACCAGAATTTTTTTCGCCATCGGCACGAACGCCCGGGCGGCCTGCTCCTGCGTGTAGTGACGGCCGTTGACGAAGTAGGTCTCGGGCTTGAGCGAGGCCGCTTCGGGCGCCCGCGTGTCGAGACGCTCCAGCCCGAACTCTTTCATCAGGTTCAGCATCTCTTCGTGGTTGCTGTCGATGAACTCGCCACCGAGCTCGGTGGTCAGGCCGTCGGCGAGCAGGTTCGTCGCCGTGAACATGCGACCGCCTGTGCGGTTGGCGCCCTCGAAGATCGTGGCGGTCAGGCCCGCCTGTTTGAGCTTGTAGGCCGCGTTCAGTCCGGCCATGCCGGCGCCGACAATGGCGATGCGAGGCGCTTGTGCACCCGGAGGCAGCAGAGGCGTCGTCGCGGTGGCCGGTGGTGGTGTGTCGGATCGCCCGCAACCGGCCGCGATGGCCGCGGCTGTCACCGCCGACGCGCCGAGGAAACGCCGGCGCGTCAGGGCCAACTCGAAGAGCTCGTCCACGGGCGGCAGGCCCGGCCGCTCGCGCGAGGCCACGGCCGCCACGCAAAACGCGCGGCGCAGGGAGTGAAAGAGCGGACTTCGGGACACGGTGACCTCCGTTTTGGACCACTACTCTGTCAGGGCAAAGGGCAGAGGGCAAAAGGCAGAGGTGTGGAACGAGCTGACACCCGCCATCTTTTCCTTTACCGCCGACCTCTCACCTTCCCTCTTCCCTTTGACCTTTCCTTTGCCCTTTGCCCTGTGCCCTTTGCCCTGTTTACGTCTTCAACAGCGCCGCAGCTCGTTGATTCTGGCGAGCACGGCGCCGCGGTCCATCTCGCGATACGACGGGGGTAGCACTTCACGTGATGTGCACTCCTGGACGGCCGCCAGAATCTGCAGCTCGCGCTCGAGCTGGCTGGTCGCCGGGATGAAGTCCTCGAACGTCTTCCGCAAGGTCTCGACGGAGACGAACGGACCCTCCGGCGTATCGTCGGCCACGAGCAACGCGCGCGCGAAGATTGCTTCGATGTCCGCGCCTGACAGGCCTTCCGGATCGTCAATCACTTCCTTGATTGACGTCGCCGGCGTCTTGAGGCCGCTCTTCTTCAGCATGATGCGAAACAGGTCGTCGTGCTCCTTGTCGTCCTGCGGATAGAACAGCGCGAGGTGCTCCTCGGCCCGCCCCTGACGCTTGAGGTCCACCGGCAGCAGATCCGGCCGCGACGTGATGAGGAACCACACGATCTTGCCGCGATACTCGGTGTCCCCCATGAACGAGGCGAGCTGGGCGAACACGCGATTCGAGGTCCCCGAATCGCCCTCCTGGTTACGGTCACCGAGGAACGCGTCGGCTTCGTCGATGATCACACCGACCGGCCACATCGCGTGCAGAAGTTTCAGGATCTTCTCGAGGTTGCCCTCCGTCACACCCTGCCACTGCGAGCGGAAGTTCAGGAACTTCACGCAGGGGAAGCCGAGCTCGCCGGTAAAACAATTGACGAGGAACGTCTTCGCCGAGCCGACCGGGCCGGCAATCAGGTAGCCCATCGGCACGCCGCCGAGCTTCCCCGCCAGCACGGCGGCTGACGCGCGCCGAAGCCGCGCTTTCACGCCGTCGTGGCCCGAGACCATGTCGAGTCCAAACCGGGACTCGACGTACTCCAGCAACCCATAGCACTCGGCCTCGATGACGGCCTTCTTCTGTTCGCGGAGGGCCTGCGGATTCAACGTGCCGCCGCGCTCGTCCACCGACGACAGGATCTGCCGCAACTGGATGCGCGTGAGGCCGGACGTCAGTTGTGCCAGCCGCTCGATCGGCAGCTCGGAACGCGCCGTGAACCACTCGGCATCGCGCGCGGCCCGCAGAAACACCAGCCGTTCCGCTTCGTCCGGCCGCTCGACTTCGATCTCCACGGTCTGCGGCGAGCGGACAACCCGCGAGCTGACGTCTGCCAGGTTCTCGGTCACGAGCACGATGGTCACGTTCGCCGCGAGCAGCGCCGGGTCGGTCGACCACTTCTGGATGTACACGCGCATGACGCGGTCGTCGGCGCTCGATTCGCCGGCCGACTCCGGGATCAGCGTTTCGGCGTACGGAAACATCACCGCGACGCCCAGCGCCGACTTCCTGTGCACGACCTGCTTCAGGAACGAATCGAGCAACGCGCAGAACGCCACCGGCTCACGGGGCAGGGTCGTGGAGAAGCTCGTGCCGTGGACCGCGTCCACGGTCTCGACCGTGTCCATGAAGTGCTTGTGCGAATCCCGGGTGTGGAACATCGCGCCGTTCGCGCGCTGGTACTCGATGACGACCTCACGCTGCCCGAACACCCAGTCGCCGAGAAAACGTGTCAGCGGCAGAAAGTCGGCCATCGTCCGGGACTCATCGGGCTCATTCGGGGGCTTCGGCGACGGCAGCAGATCCAGCGTGTTGCCGTGCAGCAGGAACGTGTTGCCGAGACGTGCCCGGATCCCGTGCGCGAGCGTCTGCGCCCAGCGCGGATAGTGGACGAACGTCGTGGTCATCGCTGCTTCGTCCCCGACCGGCGCGGCTCGGGGCCCGCCGTGGTCTTGCCGATGACCGGCGGAGCCGTGTCCGGCAGGATGTCGCTTTGCCAGCCTTCAGTTCCACTCCGGAGCAGGGTTTCCATCTCGCGGACGATCCGGTCAGACTCCTCGGATTGGCGCACGATGGCGTCGAGCTCCTGGGAGATGGCCTGCGGATCGCGGAGCGAGATCGAGTTCTGATGCAGGACTTCGAGCAGCGATTCCATCGAGTCCAGCTCGGTGTACAGCGCCTTCACCGTGCCGTCGACCTCCGACAAGGACTCCAGCAAACGACGTTTGAGCTCGAGGTTCTTCTTCAGGGCGGCCGCCGCGCGCTCGTTCAAGTCGGGGTCCGCGAGCTCCTGCTCGAGCGCCTCGATTTCCTCTTCGATGTCGCGGCTGTTCCGCGTCATCGGCATCTTCTCGTAGCGCTGAAGCGCCATGAGCCGCTGCACGTATCCCTGCAGGATCACGTCGAGCTTGCGACGCTGCTCGGACAGGTACACCTGGGAAATGCCGGTCAGGCTCTGATAGTTCGCCTCGATGAGGCGGCAGAGCTCTTCCATCGCCGCGTAACGTTTCGCCTGCTGCGGCGTGAGCGCGCCGACGAGGCGGCTCCGTTCCGCGTTGGCCTGGGCACGCGAGCTCGCGAGCTTGCGGCGCGCGACGAGGCGGCGCAACGGTCCGGAATCGAGGATCGGGAGCAACACCAACTCCGATCCGAGCCAGACGAGTAGCGGCAGCGGGTTGACGGTGACCAGCGAGGCGAGCGCTGCCCCACCAAGAACGATGGCCTGGTATTGGTTGACGATCAGCTCTCGGAGGATCGAGCCAGCGGACACGTCCTCATTGGGAGGAGCCATCGCGTCTTTTCTCAGCGGGCGGGCGCTCAGGAGCCGGGCTTCTCCGACACACGGCCGCCGACGCTCGGCGTGACGGTCGTGCCCGTCGCCGTCGGCGGTGCGCTGATGCCCATCTCGGCTTCGAACTGCTGCAGGATGCCGGCCGCCTTGAGCTTCCGCGCGGTCCGCTCGCGCTCGATGACTTGCGTATCGATGGCGCCGGTCGCCACTTCCACCGCGGCCTTCGACTCAGCGACTTCCTGCTTGATCTGCTCGAGGAACTTGTCGGCCGTGGAGGCCACGCCGTAGGACTGCAGCTCGACGATGGCGTCGGCCGCGACCTTGAGGACCTGCGCCTTCTGCCGCTCCTTCAGCGCGCGCTGGGTCGTCTCGATCTTGTCCTTGAGCTTGCCCTTGAGCATGTCCACAGACAGCTTCGCGCTCTCGTGCGCCTTGGCCGCCGCGGCGAGCTGCTCCTGCGTGCTCGTGAGATCCGTGCGTAGTTGCTGCAGCTGCAACGCGTCCTCTTCCGCAATGCTGCGGGCAGCGGCCGACCCGTCGCGCAGGGCCGCCTGGATGGACGACGTCAGCTGCTTTTCCTGGCGGACCAGGCCGTCGCGCTCTTCTTCCAGGCGAATGACCGTGGCGCGCGTCGCAACGAGGACCGTGTTCAGCCTCGGCATCGTCATGCGCATCTCTTCGATGGCGTCCTGCAGCATCACCTCGGGGTCTTCGGCCGCCGAGATGAAGAACCCCATCCAGGCGCGGAACAGACGGCTCAATCTAGCGAACATCGACTTCTCCCTTGTCCGTAGGAACCCGGTTGGTGGTGATGGGATTCTCGGAAACGAAGTAGCTGACGGCCTCGGCGATCGTCGCCTCTTCCTGCCGTTTCTGCTGCTGCCACGCCTGGAACTCCTGCGCTTCGGCGCCGAGTGCGCGCGTGTTCTCGTCAATCTTGGCACGAAGCTCCGCGACGCGCTGCGTGATCTCGTCCTCGAGCCGCTTGTTCTCGGCGGCGATTTCGGCGCCTCGCGCCTCGAGATTCTTCTGGAGCACCCGCTCGTACGTGTCGAGCGCTCGATCGCGTTTCACCGCGTCCTCGACGATGTCGGTGACCTTCACGCCGGCGGCGTCGAGCGCGACCATGATCGACTTGCGCTTGACGTCGCCCGGCAACGTACGAATGTGCTCGCTCTGGAGCATATCCGCGACCTTGAGCACGGTGTACCCGTGGGCCGGCGCGGCGATCTTGGCCGCGTTGTAGACCTCGCCCAGATCGAAGGTGTTCTGGATGGGCGTGACGAACGTCGTGGTCGCGTTCGCCTCGGGCACGACGTCGCTGACCCGCTGTGGCTCGGAAGCCGGGGCTACGCCGGCAGCCGCCGCGGGATCCGCCACGTCCGTGGACTGGTCGGTGACGACAAAGTAGCTGTACCACTTCTTGGCCAACGACACCTCAGATACGGCGGAATTGTAGCAGGGCGCCCGTTGAGCCCTGAGCCGCTCACCGAGGCGGCGCCTGGTCGTCGGCTCGCCAATTCAGCACGACGGCCACGGGCGGCGGGGCATTGCCGCTATTGTGCCGCAGCACGAGCGTGAGGGCGTGGGTTACTGGATTCCGCCGAGGAGGCGGTCGTGCGTCGCGCAGATTTCTTCCCGCGCGAACGTGGCGTCCTGAACGAAGCCGGCGCGGGGATAGGCGCAGAACAACGGGAATTTTTGTTCCTGGCACAGCCGATGCCAGAGGTGCTCCAGTCGCAGAGTCGCACCGGTCTGACCACGCGCCCAGAGGATGGCCACCATCTCACCGAATGCGCGAACGGGCCGCCCGTTGGACCGCGCACGCCTGATTACGCGGTCGACGCAGTCGGTAAACAGACTCTCGTCCGGCCAGCCTTCGCGCATGAACTCCGACAACGTGGCTTCTGCGTCGAGCGCGATGTATTGGTTCTTGTCGGCCGCGGCTTGGAGGTCAATGCTCCGGGCTGCGAGCCGGAACTGCAGCAGGGACCGATGCTCTGGTGTGGCGATGACGACCACGCATTCGTCGTGTCGATCCCGGCTGCGACGAAGCTCGCCAAGGCCTCGAGCAGTGTTTCGTCCGTTTCGTAGATCTGGAGGGAGTGTTCAAACGGACCCATCTCGTCCCAGAAGGTCTCGAGATTAATCGCCATACCTGAATTGCTGGAGTACGCCACAAACGTACCAAGGCGACAGCGCAGGCCCTCCACGCCGCGACGGCTGTCGGAGGAAGGAACGCAGGCTCACGTGGAACCCCGGGTTCTCTTTTGTGGGCCGTGCGGAGCTAGCGATCGGCGGCGTTAACAGATTTGAACGTCAGTGCAGCCGCGGCGGCACCAGCGAAGTCCGCGACCAGGAAAATCCAGATGTTGGAGGCCGCCGACAGTCCCATGGCAGTAATACCGACGGCGACTGCGGGATTGAAGGCGCCGCCGGACACCGCTCCGACAGCAAACGCGCCGGTCATCACCGTGAATCCGATCGCGAGCCCAAAGTACGAGTTGCCGCTCGTCGCCTTGGCGGTCGCGGCGTTGAGCACGACCCACGCCAGCGCAAAGGTGAACAGGAACTCCGCGAGGAGCGCCCGCACGACGGGGGGTGCTGACGCGGTGACGCTTGCCATGGCGTCGGGACCTTTCAGGATGCCAACCACGACCGCCGCGATCGACGCGCCGGCGACCTGCGCGACCATGTATGGCGTGACATCCGCGGCCGCGCAGCGTCCTCGCATCCACACGGCGAGGGTCACCGCCGGGTTGTAGTGGGCGCCTGAGACGTGGCCGCCCGCGTAGACCATCACCATCAGCGCGGACCCGATCGCAAGTGGTGCGAGCGCGCCCGCTCCGGGATCGATGACCGTCATGCCGATCGTGAGAACAAGGAAGAAAGTGCCAATCAGCTCGACCGCATAACGGCCCATGATGTCGCCTCCTCAGCCTGGAAGTGGCGAAGGGTAACACACGGGGGCTGCTGCAGCGTCATTGCTCGCGCGAAGTGGACGAGCGCCTCGGCGCGCCTCGACACTCACTTCATGCTGTCGCGGAGCTCGACCAGCACCTGGTCGAATGCAGCCAGGCGGATCAGGCCCATCCGTGGATACTCGATGTCGACGATCACGAATGCCACGACCGACACGAAGGCGGCGAACCCGGCTGCGTGGAGCCAGCTCCACGTCTTCACGCCGGCCATGGCGTGGCCGGCCAGCAGGGCGCATCCCAGTCCGAGCACGAACAGTAGCCCGTAGATCACGCCGGGCGGATGCGCCCTCGCGGCCATCGTCCTGGTCGTCGTGATGTCGAACATCGCGTTCAGGGCGGGGAGCAGCAGCATCGGCGCGTTCGGATGGGCCTCGGGGCTGCGGATGGCCGAGACGCTCTCGGTCCAGATCTTCTGCTGGAGTTCGGCCGAGCGATTCAGTTCCGCGATGGCCTTCTCGAGATCCGGCAGCTTGCGATAGACCTCGAGCCGCGCGTCCAGATAACCGCGGAACATCTCGCGCAAGTCGGATCGATCGCCGGCCGCCAGCAGGTCCAGCCGGAGATAGGCCGTTCCAATGGCGTTGGCCTCCTCAGCGATGAGGGCCCGCCGGGAATCGAAACGCGAGGCTGCGCCAGAGAACGTGAAGGCCACCAGCAGTCCGAACAGGGCGAAAATGGCGCCCTCGACTGCACCGAACCCCCCGCGGGCGCCCTCGCTCTGGAGCCGCCGGCTGCCGAGGCGGCGGCCCAGCTCCATGACCAGCACCATTCCAAGGAACAAACTGCCGGCGAAAAGCGGGGCGGAGATCGACGTGTTCACAGCCTTTCTCCTCGCTCCATCGCCGCGACCAGATCCTTGGCGCCCGATCCCCACCGGGAGACCATCCTGAGCGCGTCTGTGAACGGAACATCAAGAGGGTGCACTCGTTTCCGCTCGACGACGTAGACGGCGCCCGCAAGCGGCGTGGGGATTGACGGCACGAAGACCGTGTAGCGCCCGTCGGGAAATTCCTCGATGATGAACACCAGCATGAGGCCCTCGTCGCCGTCGAGCAGCGCCGGCTTCCAGATGTTCTCGCGGCTCTTTCCCGCCATCTGCTGGGTGAGGCTGCGGAGGAGCGCGTAGCCCGGGATTCTCTCGAAGAAGGTACGTTCGATCCTGTCGCGAGCCGCCTGCCCCACCCGGGTGCGGACGGCGACGCCGATGAGAAAGCAAACCGCAAGAACGAGAAGCAGGGACAGCGCCGTCTCGGCTGGAACCCACTCCGGCAACAGCAGGGCGATCGGACGCACGAGCCCCGCGGCCGATTTCATGCTTTGCAGCAGCAGGAGAATGGCGAGGTAGATGGGAATGACGATGAGCAGGCCGGCGAAGAGCGCGCGTGTGGTGAACACCAGGGCCTGCTTCATAGGACCACCTACCGCTCATGCTGGCGAAGCGGCAGGATCGCCGTCGCCTCCTTCGTTTGGATTTGGCGAAATGTAGCACACGCCTCGCCAGCCATGGCTTCCTCAACCAGTCGGACGAGAGGAGGAAGTTGACATCGCTGCAACTGGCACATTACGGTGTCGTTCTCCCCTTCGCTCACGGTCAACCGTCTACTGCAGGAGTCTGCCATGAGCAAGGATTCTAAGGACTGGTACGACCTTCCCCGTCCCGCCGCGGGCATCAAGCTGTACCAGATTCGCGAGGAACTGCGTCAGAAGAACCTCCAGGACACCGAGGAGCCGCCGCTTCAGAGCTCGACGGCGCCCCCGGGGGGCGAGGCCCACAACGTGCGCACGAGCGACGGCACGTACAACGACCTCACGTGTCCCCGCATGGGCAGTGCGGGCATGCGCTTCGGACGCAACGTGCCCTTGAGCGAAGCGTTCCCCGACACCGCCAATCTCCTGACGCCCAGCCCACGACAGGTCAGCCTCGAGCTCCTGACCCGCACCGTCTTTCAGCCCGCGACGATCCTCAACGTGATCGCCGCGGCGTGGATCCAGTTCATGGTCCACGACTGGTTCGTGCACAAGAAAGGCAGCTGGACGCACACCCACGACATCCCGCTCGGCGACGGCGACCGCTGGCACGAACCGACCATGCGCGTGCCGAAGACGCCGGCCGAGCCACCAAAAGTCCCCGACTCGAAACTGCCGCCGGCGTACATCAACGAGAGCACGCACTGGTGGGACGGTTCGCAAGTCTATGGCAGCAGCCCGTCGGCCCAGGCGTCACTCCGTGCCGGCCGCGAGGGCAAGGTGCTGGTCAGCCCGAGCGGGCGCCTTGGCGTGGATCCGGTCACGGGCCGGGAGATCACTGGATTCACCGAGAACGGCTGGGTGGGACTGAGCCTGCTGCACGCGCTGTTCGCGCTCGAGCACAACGCCATCTGCGACATGCTCAGGAAGCACAATCCGCTCTGGGACGACGAGCGGCTGTTCCAGCAGGCCCGTCTCGTCAACGCGGCGCTGCTCGCGAAAATTCACACCGTGGAGTGGTCGACCGCCATTCTCCCGAGGGAGGTCCTCACCACCGGCCTGAGGACGAACTGGCACGGACGGTTCAGCAAGCTGCAGAACGTCTTTCCGGCGCTCGCAGACAACGACATCTTCTCCGGGATTCCCGGGTCGCCGACGGATCACACCGGCGTGCCGTATTCGCTGACCGAGGAGTTCGTCTCGGTGTACCGCATGCACCCGCTGATTCCGGATCATTTCACGATCAGCTCGGCGGAGACCGGCAATGGTCTCGCGAATGCCGAACTGCCCGAGTTGTCGGGCCGGCGAGGGGTCGACTTCCTCGCGCGGTTCAACATCGCGGATCTGTTCTATTCGTTTGGGACTCACCATCCTGGCGCGGTCCGGCTGCACAACTACCCGAAGTTCCTGCAGAACATCGAGCAGGACAACGGCGAACGGTTCGACCTCGGCACCATCGACATCCTTCGCGACCGCGAGCGCGGCGTGCCGCGCTACAACCGGTTCCGTCGTCTGCTCCACAAGCCGCCGGTCAGGAGCTTCGAGGAGCTGACCGACAGGCCGGAGTGGGCCGCCGAGATGAAGCGCGTCTACAACAATGATCTGGAGATGGTCGACACGATGGTGGGCCTCATGGCCGAGCCGCTGCCGGAGGGGATGGGCTTCAGCGACACCGCCTTCCGCATCTTCCTGCTGATGGCGTCGCGACGGCTCAAGAGCGATCGCTTCCTGTCGCAGGACTACCGCCCGGAGATCTACACGAAACAGGGGATCGAGTGGGTGGAAGAGAACTCCATGAAGGCCATCATCTCGCGGCACTTCCCGTCGGTCGCGTTCGCGATGAAAGGGCTGGACGACGACAACGCGTTCAAGCCCTGGAAGGCGCGGGCCTGAGGCCCGCGCCTTTGCGCAGCCAGGCTCAGGGCTGACGGACGACTCCGACGGTGTCCCAACCCGCTGCCGCGCGGCGAAAGTACACCTGAACCGGCTGGCGCCAGCCAGGATGATCGGAATGCTCGCCATGGATCGTCGCCATCACGAACTCCGCACCGGCGAGCAGCCCCGGCGGCGCCGCCGCGCGCTCCTCGGTCACGTGCAGTGAGTCGCCCACGACTTCGGCCTTTAGCGACCCGTTGTCGAATCTCGACCAGCTCACGGTGTAGCCCTTCCGGGCGTGGCGGCGCCCGCCGCCACCGCTGCGTTCTCGAACGTCAGCGTGCCGTCGGCGGCGAGGCGCGGACCGACGACGGGGTTCACGCCGTTCAGCCAGACGCGTGCAATGTCGTCGCGACGCTCGATCAGCACACGGGTGAGGTGCGCGGCCGCCAGCGGATCGTCGAACTGGACCTCGTCGACGATCGCGCGAATCGCATCGTCGGAGAACCGTGCCACCAGTCGCGCCCCCCAGAACGCATCGTCCGGACGCAAGTTGGCGAACGCCGGGTTCGGGTAGTTCGGCGTCCATCGCACCGGATCGAATGATGTGCTGTCGAACGCACCCGCCGAGGGCGGTCCATCGGCGCGGGGCACGCGGAGATAGGGCGGGATCGCGAAGCCGAGGCTTGCCAGGGCGGCGAGGCTCGCGTCCTTATCGAGGTACGTCTCGTGGTTGCCCGACGGCGGCTCGGCGAACCGGGTCGCACTGCCCAGAATGGCGCCGAAGTCGTACATGTAGTGGCGGATGTGCTTGCGGCCGTTGGCCGCAACCAGGAGGTCCAGCGTGTTGATGGCCCGCGAGTCGTCGTGCGCCAGCCATGCGGCGAACACACGGTTCGCACGCAACTCGCGGCGGTGCTCGTGCGGGTGGATGTCGTTCGGGTCGTCGCTCCGGGTGCCGTGGTACTGGAAGTTTCCGAGCGGCTCGCCGTCGTGGAAGCGGGTGGCCGAGAAATAGACCCGCCCATCACGGTCGCGCGCCGCCAGGCGCAGAATCGCATCGAGGTCGCGCTGGTTGAAGCGGCGCCGCCCTGAGGCGTCGCGGATCGTGGCCTTGTCGGAGATCGTGATCCTGGCCGGATCCACCCTGATCAGATAGACGTCCTCCACGTGATACCCGAGCGCGTGGTACACCAGCGTGCCAATCAGTTCGGCGCCGGTGGCCATCTGCGGGTGATCAACCGGATCGACTTCGAGCTGAAATACTTGACCCGGGTCGCCCGGGTGCCCCACCAGGAAGCCAGGATGAAAACCACCTGGCCCCTTGCCGGCAACCACGACCCAGTCCACGACGTCGAGGCGCTCGAACTTGTTCGGTCCCCTGGCGATCTCCGCGAGCGACAGATCGCGAACGCCGATGCGGTTGGTGAACCAGCTCGAGTCCGGCACTTCGTCCAGGGTATTGACGTTGACGGCGGGAATCGGCTCGCGGCCGCTTTTCGCCGCGAACGTGTTGATCAGGAAGTCGTAGGACTCCGAGAGCGCGAGCTCCTTGATGCCGCTCGCATCCATTGCCGTGTCGTCATCGCGCGAAATCGGATCGTCGGGGAAGAACCGCATGGCCGCGCGCGGAGCCTGGCCCGCCGCGCCCGCGCCCACGCCGGCGGCGACCGCGACAATGCACGCGATGGCCGCAACACACCTCAGCGCTTTAGAACACATCGTCGAACCTCACGAGAAAGCGGTTGCCTTCGCGACCGCCGAATGCGATGTCGACCCTGAACGCCACGGTCGAGCGGCTGCCGAGGCGCAGGCCGAAGCCGTAGTCGCGCTCGAGCCGTCCGATGTCTCCAAGCGCAGGCGCGACCGCGCCGGTGTCGTAGAAGAGCGCGCCGGTCACGAACTCGTTGATGCGCCACCGGTACTCCGCCTGCATCAGGAGCGCGCTGCGATCGCGGAAGCGGAACGTCCGGAATCCCCGCAACGATGTCGAGCCGCCGAGCGTGGGCTGGAGGTAGAACGGCACACTGTCGCCGTCCGAAGGCTCGCTCGACGACGCCCACGCCCGGAGCGCGAGCGTGTGCGTGTCATGCACGAACGGAATGAACTGCCGGAGATCGACGTTCCACGAATCGAACGAGAACTGGTCGAGATCGCGATCAGCGTATCGCGTGAATGTCACCCGATACCGGCCACCGGCACGATCATCGATCGCCCGATCGAGGGTCGCGAACTCCACGAAGGGCTCGATCACGCCGAACGCCGGCTGGGCATCAAGGCCCGGGACTTCTCCGGCCCGAAGATCTCGTCGGTCGACGGCATGCTCGTGTCCGTGCCGCTGCCGATCGACGGATCGAGGTATCCCAGATTCACGCCGGCGGTCAGATAGCCCCGCCGCACGGCTGGTGTGACGCGCACGAACGTCTCCCGCTCGGCGAAGTTCGATCGATCGTTCTCGAGGCTGCCTGGCCCGAGCCCGTAGAAGTCCTCCTGGGGAGAGTCTCGCCACCGCGCGTAGACCTCCACGTAAGGCCCGTTCGCCCAGGTGTAGAGATCCTCGCTTTGCGTGCCCGGAAAGCGCAGCGACCCTTCGGCGATGAAGTAGCCCTTCAGAGACGCGGCTGCTGAGGCCCGAACATCGAGTGGCACGCCGATGAATTGGTAACCCGGACCGCCGCCAAACCCGCCGCCCTCGCCGATGCCGCCCACCCTCGCGTGAATCCCGCGCGGCGGACTGAAAATGCGCTGGAGGATCAGGTCCTCGTCAATCCGGTAGAGGACGGCTTCGATTTTCGAGCGCCGTTCAGCGACGAGCCGGGCCGCCTTGGCCTCCCGGCTCGCGCGGTCCCCCTCGGCGCGTGTCGCCTGGGCGGTCTGCCCTTGGAGGATGTCGGCAGTCTGTGCGAGCGCCGGGACAGGGAGGTAGCAGAGGGCCGTGGGCAACAACGGCTGCGGCAGCGCCACACGCGCCGGCGGACGAGCAGAAGAACCTCTTGCAGCCGCCAGCCATCACCGTTAACCGGGCGGGTGAACGGTGAATCATATCGTGAGCCCGCGCGATCCGCATCGCCGTGGGCTCGCTACACTGCTTCCATGAATGATCGCGCCAACGGCTACGACGACCTAGCCGACATATTCGGGCGGGGGCGTGTCGGTTCGCTGGTCGGTGCCTCGCAAGTCCGCGAATGGGCGTCGTCACTCGCGCCAGGGACCGAGGTCCTTGATGTGGCGTGCGGCGTCGGCATCCCGATCACGCGGGCGCTCGTCGAGGCCGGCTGCCGTGTGCACGCCATCGATGCATCCCCACGGATCGTCGAGCAATTCAAGTGCCTCTTCCCGGACCTCCCCGTGCTTTGCGAGGAGGTCAATCGATGACGCACTTCGGGCGTCTCTTCGACGGCGTCGTCGCGTGGGGACTGGTATTCCTGCTGGCCCCGGACGCCCAGCCCACGGCCATCGGCAGGCTCGCGGGCGCAGTCGCGTCTGGGCGGACAGCTGCTCTTCACCGCTCCCTGGCAGGTCGGTGAGTGGAAGGACGCCCTCACGGGACGCGATTCGTACTGCGCTTGGCGCCGACGTCTATCGGCGCCTGATTGATGGCGCAGGCCTCACGCTCGTCCGCGAGTTCGATGACGAAGGCGACAACCACTATTACCAGACGCGACGGTCGCGCGCGTAGCTCGCAGTCATGGGAAGGCGCCGTCATACTCGACGCGCGGCAGGCGGACACCGCGCGGGCCGTTCACGCCACGTGAGCCGCGACGTGCTCAGCGAGCGCGGCAATCGTGTGCGACGGGTTGCGGCCGATCGCGACAGGCACAATCGCGCCGTCCACCACGAACAGATTGGGGTAGCCGAAGACCTGGCCGCGATGATCGACGACGCCTGCCTGCGGCCCCGCGGCCATGCGGCATCCGCCGAGCGGGTGCAGCGTCAGCAGGCTCCTGAACAGCCGCCAGCCCAGATCGGAGCCGGGACGGCCACCGGTGGCTTCGCTCATGCGGCGGTGCATCGCGACGATGGCCTCGATCGCGCCTCGCGACGCCTCGGGTCTCCATTCGAGATTCGAACGTGCGATTGAACGGCGGCAGCCACCTGCGGTCCAGCCGCAGCTCGCCATCGGCGGCATCGACGCCGGCGCCCAACCACACCATCACGCCGCTGGCGGAGTCGTCCGCACGCGGCTGCTGCTCCAGGTACTCCATGCAGCGAGCGGGCAAGATGACTGTTGGCGTTATCCCGCGTCGCGGCTCTCAGCGCGCTCAGCAGCAGGTTCGGATACCCGTCGTCCTCGATGACGAAGCGTTCGCCCGCGACGCCGTCCATGAAGTCAATCGCGGACGTGATCGTCGGGCCGACCGACTGGCGGACCCGATCACCCCCGGGTAGAACGCCATCGACAGGACGTTCGCATTCGGCGACCATCCGCGGCCGAGCCGTGGCGACAGGTTTGGCAGCGTGCGATGCTCGTCGCGCGCACGGAGCAGCAGCTCCGTGGAGCCGAGACTGCCCGCCGCCAGGAAGACTCGGTCGCCATGCACAACTCCCCGCACGAGCGTGTCCTGAACGATGCGATCGAACACGACGCGATATCCGCCGTCTTCTGGTTCGATGCCACGCACGACATGGAGAGGCCGGACGACGCAGCCCTGCTTTTCCGCGAGGGCAAGATACGTGAGGTCCAGTCCGTTCTTCGCGCGAACCTCACATCCGATGTCGCAGTGGCCGAGATGAATGCACGTGCCCTGCTGCTGACCCTGAGCGTTGACGAAGGGTTTCGAATGCCTGGGGTCGAAAGCGTCCTGGAGGCCGTAGTGCCAGTCTTCCGAGAACGACACGGCGAGGGGCACTTTGGAGAAGCGGTTCTGGTGGCCGAGCTTGTCGGCCGCGGCGCGCGTGAGCTTCAGACGCTGGGTGAGCTGCCCGTCCGGGAGCGTCTGCAGGTTCAGCACCCGCGCCACGGTGTCGTAGTGGGGCTTCAGTACGGCGTAGGTGATCTCCGGCGGCCATCCGCGTTCGAAGCATGACGGGTCCGCCTCCATCGCCACACTGCTGTACGCCAGCGATCCACCACCGACGCCGGCGGCCTGCGCCACGATCATCTTTTTAAAAAAGCGCAGGTCGAGCCAACCATTGCGCTTCGCGGGCCGGCGGACGTCGTAGGTCCAGGGATTGCCCTGCTTGCGGGGGTACTCGGTCGGGTCCACCGTCTGCCCCGCTCGAGCACCAGAACCTTCATCCCCTGCTCCGCGAGCCGGCAGGCGGTGATGCTTCCCCCTGAACCCGCTGCCGATGACGACAGCGTCGAACTTTTCGCTCATGCGGTGACCTCCAGCGTCGTCCGGAACCGCCGAGCGCGTCGCGGTGTCGAAAGCATACAACGAGGTGGTGAGGCGTGACGTCCGAGGCGTGCGGGGGGAACTGTGGTTGAATAGATCGCGTGAGCGTGATGCTCCGCTTACGCTGCACGCGCGACCTTGAAGAGGGAGCCATGCACAACTCGGTCGAGGCCGTGCTGAATCGAGCGCCGCTACGGCCCCCTGCGGGGGCCCTGGTTGATCTGCATCGCCTCGCCTAAGCGACGATGCAGAGCTTGCCGACGTCTTCCGGGCAAGCGACGACCCTGCCGCTCGCGATGCTCGATCAACCAGGACGGTCATCATATGCACGCGGCCTCGCGCACCAACTTCAATGATGATCACTTCAAAGGATGGGTGCCCAGAGGGCTCGACCTCCGGCACATTTTCGCGCGGCTCGCCACCGGCGACTCGCAGCGGTTCTGGAAGCAGGGGAACCGCTATCTGGGCGAGACGCCGTACGTAGATGGCCGCATCAGGGTCAAGCATTCGTCGAGGAGTTCACGCTGCATCGGCCGGTGAACGATCTGGATCCCGGGAAAGTACATCCTGCCGCGCCGCAACATCCGGTGTCCGAGCACCCGTTCTCAGACGTCATGCGGGCGGCCAACGACGGGGTGATCCTCGATGGTGGGTAGACCGGACGCTTTCCCGACGGCAAGCGCGGTCTCACCGGCCTCCTGATGCGTCGGTATTCATCGCCGAGCCGGGCGCGCGCGATCACGAGCAGCTCGTTCGCAAGGCCAAAACGGCCGCCGA
>CAVTYZ010000022.1:0-389419 GCA_963739035.1 uncultured Acidobacteriota bacterium
CCGTCCGTGGCAGTCCGCGCAGCTCCGCCCAGCGACCGTTGCCGTCCATCGTGATTGCGACGTGGAAGGGCGTCATCGCACCACCTCGCGCGCGAACGTCCGACCCCAATCCACACGCACGGTTGACTGCATCAGGATGAAGAGCGTCACGATCGCGCCGACGGTGACCGTGAGGCCCGTGTAGCCCTCGAAGAAGAAGGCGTAGCTGAACAGGACGAGGAATACGAGTTGCGCAACTCCCGCCCGCGCGATCGCGACCCGCGTGCCCGCGACGCCCCGGAGATAGGTCGTGACGAGCAGAATGCTGGTCGCCGACGCGGCCACGAACGACCAGTGCATCGACACGTGGTCGACGAGATACGCCAGCAGCAGGTGAAACGCGAAGAACGCCGCCGAAAGGAACGCGTAGTGCATCGGGTGGAGGCTCTCGGCCTGGAGCACGCCGAGAATCACCATGACCGTGAGAAAGAACAGCAGCGAGACCGGCGCGAAGTACGTGATGCGCGCGGTCAGCGGGCCCGGGTTCAACCGGTTGGGCAGGTCGAGGCCGATCGATCGCCCGGTCAGCAGACTGGTGAACCGCCACCCAAGCTCCCACCCGCCATCGACCTGTCGGCTGGACGACGGCGACATCGTGCCGGCCGGAAAGTCGAACCCTCCAAAGTCTGTACGCATCCTCATCGTAAAGTTCTGCACCTCGGTCACGCCGCTCGCCAGCGAACGCGTACGTCCAGGTGTCGAGCCCCCGTGAGTCATACGCGAGCTCGACGACGACGTCTCCGCCAGCCGTGACCTCCGCCTGCGGTCGTCGCACCCTTCGCCTGATCCGAGGTCTGCCGGACGGTTTGCCCGTTGATTCGAAACGCGAAGTTGTCGAACTGCACCTGGTCGGAAGGAAATTTCAGGTGCGCCAGGATGACTTGCGGCGCCGTCGTCGGATTGGTCGCTCGATACGTCGCCCGAAGCCTGACGCCGTACGTGTCGTACCAGAGGAGGCCTTTCTTGCGGTGATCGAGCGCCAGGGTGACGTCGATGTCGCTCGACTGGAGGGCCACGGGCACACGCTCGCTGACGACTCGCGTGACGTTCTCCGTGACCTTCCGGCCCGACTGGTCGATGCGCTCGACAGCCTCGACCACCGTCTTCGGCCGCTCGAACCAGAGGTCCGGCGCCGTTTGGGTGTGCGGTCCGCCCCAGAGCAGGGCCACCTCGCTCGAAAGCCGCCCATCGAATTCGCCCGACCGGGCGATGACCGATGTTCCCAGGACGAACCAGGCGATGGCCGCCGTGAAATAGATGAGGGCGATGGCACACAGACGGACCGGGGTCATTGGCATCCTCGAGCAATTCGCGATCGGCACATCCGATCGCGGGGTGCCTCACACAATGCCCGGGACGGCCCGGGAACACATGACCGACTTGTGAGCGGGCGGTGAGATGTGGGTTAGATTCGCGGC
Source organism: uncultured Acidobacteriota bacterium (assembly GCA_963739035.1). Classification (GTDB taxonomy): domain Bacteria; phylum Acidobacteriota; class Vicinamibacteria; order Vicinamibacterales; family SCN-69-37; genus CAVTYZ01. The sequence goes on from CAVTYZ010000022.1 coordinate 1,458, forward strand.
CGAGGGCGGTGCGTCAGGCCAAATGCGAGGCCAATGCCGAAAAGTGTCGCTTCGGCGCCGCTGATGAGGGTCCGGGTCACCGGCCGCAATTCTTCTTCGCCCAGGAGTCTCGCCAGCGGCGCCAGCCCGACGTCAGACCCCTCGAACGCTGCCGCCATGACATCCAGGCTCGACGCGACGAGGTTCCGGCCGCCGAGCGACAACGCGATTGCCGCGAGGCCGCAGACGATCCCGGTCACGAGAGCCGCGCGGGTCCTCGCGCTGCCCCGCGGACCCGCCAGCCCGCCTCCGGGAAGCAGCGACGTCGAGTGCGCGTAACCCAATCCGGCTGCCGCGCCAATCACCAGTCCTTCGAACCACCCGCCAATGCCAGTGACGTCCCGCCCGAACACCCCCACCAGCACCGCTCGGGCGAGCACGTGCCCGATCGTGCCGGAGAGCGCACCCCCGATCGCCCCGCAGACCGTCAGGCCAGTCGCTCGCGCGGACCGCGCGAGCACCTCGGCGGACGCCAGTCCGGCGCCAACACCGGCCGCGCCCAGCGCACCTGCCAGGGCGCCAACGACCGCGAGCGCGACGATGACGCTGGGGTCGGCGCCAGACTCGGGCACAAGCCAGAGGGCAGCACCGCCGGCACTGCCGGCGATGATGCCTGCCGTGGTGCCGCCCAGCGCCGCCGTCCCCCACCGATTCGACATGTGGCGCGCCGCGCGACGATAACGCAGGCCGACGAGGTGGACGATGGCCGCCAGCGGATCGGGCGACGACAAGAGCGGCACCGCTCCAGCGCCGGGCACGTCCCAGCGTGCGTCGCGGAGCACTGCCCGAGCATCGGAGTGCCCTGGCAGTCCGTCCAGCCGCGTGAGGGCTTCGGCGGTGCCCAGCGCATGGAGCTGCTCGGCGGCTTCGCGCCGTTCTTCGTCACGCTCCTTGGTGTTCAGTAGTCGCTCGATCAACGCGTCGCGAGGGTCGACCGACGATGTAACGACTGGTTCCTCGACCACCGGTTCAGACATGTCCCCGGTCTCATCGAACGGGCCGTCATCCCTTTCCTCGCTGACGTCACGGCTGACGAACTGGTATCCATGGCGCGACACGGTCCGGATGAAACGAGGCGCCGGGGATCATCGCCGAGGCTGCGGCGGATGGTGCGGATGGCCTGGCTCAGCGCGCCGTCGGAAACGACCACATCCGTCCAGACGCGATCGAAGATCTCCTGCCGCTCCACCACACGGTGCCGTTCGGCGAGGAGAAGCACGAGCAAATCGAAGTACCGGGGGATGAGCGGTACATCCGCGCCGTCGCGGCGAACCGTCCGGTGCGCCGGCGATACGAGAAAGGAGCCGAAGCGGAAGCGTGGCGTGGCCACCGGCAATCAGCGTCCGATCGCCACGAGGTGACCGCTGGTCCTGAAGTACCAACGGCCGTCAACGAGCGCGGGCGAAGCCAGGTACGGACTCCCCCAGCCGATTGACACCGACGAGCTCGAATGTGGGACCGTCGCGCAGCACGAACGTCTCCCCTTCGTCATTGGTGAAGTACACGTGGTCCCCCACGGCGACGGGAGACGCGGAAAATCCCTCACGCTGGGCCACGCCAAGGCGCCCCTGCCACAGGATGCGACCCGTCGTGGCGTCGAGGTTCGTGACAATGCTGGCCATGTCGTTCACCGTGTAGAGGTGGCTGCCGACGAGAATCGGCGACGGCACGAATGGCGAGCCCCGCGGGCTCGTCCATGCCACGTGACTGCGCGTGACGTCTCCCTGCCCACCGGGACGAATCGCCAGCGTCGGCCCGGCACGGCCCGACGCGCAGTACACGAGGCCGTATCCGACGACCGGCGTGGGAATCACTTCCATGGTCGTGCCACGGCACGCCCATAGCTCGCGGCCGGTCGCTGGATCGTAGGCCTGCACGCGGCTCTGCCCGTTCACGACAATCTCGTCGTGATCGGCTACCCGCACGGCAATCGGCGTACCCCATCCCACGGTGGCATCGCGCGACGTTCTCCAGAGCTGCCGGCCGGTCTTGATATCGAAGGCCGCAATGAACGACCCGGCGTTCTGGTCCTGAAACAAGATCAATCGATCGCGGTAGAGGAGCGGCGAACCGGCGGGGCCGTGGTAGTTGCTGATCGGACCGATGTCCTGATTCCACACGAGCTTGCCGTTGACGTCCACGGCGACGAGCGAGCTGCCGAACGACGCGTAGATGTACGCCCCATCAGTCGCCGCGGTCGCCGACGCGTGGCCGTTCTTGGAGTGCGCGTATCCCGAGTGGGACGGAGCAAAGGTCTCCCACAGGCGCGCGCCGTCAGTGCGCCGGAACGCGACAACCGACAGTTTCGCGCCGCGGTTGTATGCCGTGGTCAGGTAGATTCTGTCGCCCCACACAATCGGCGACGAGTTGCCAGCGCCAGGAACCGCGACCTTCCATTTGACGTTCTCCGTCTCGGACCACGTCGCCGGATACCCCGTACCAACGACCAGACCCTGACCGGAGGGGCCGCGCCACCGGGACCAGTACTTTGCGCCTTCACCGTCGACAGCCACCATCCGCACGCCACCGTCCTGGACCGCGGCCACGGACTGATCGGCAGGCACCGACAGTACCGCGACGGCGGCGAACACGAGAAGCGTGCGTAACGGGCGCATGGCGATCACGATGTTAACGGGTTCCAGGGTTCCAGGGTTCCAGGGTTCTAGTCAGCACGGAGCGCATCGAGGAGTGGACCGCGCGTGGCGAGGCGCGCGGCGACCACCGTGGAAAGCAACCCTGCGACGAGTACCGACACCATGAGCAGCACCCCCGCCGTCGAGACGGGCATTCGTCCGCCGCGTTCCGACACTGCCGGCAGGACGGCAAGGGCCGCGGAGATGGCGCCAAGCACCAGCCCCACAACGAGCAGCGACAGGCTTTCAGCGGCCAGCAGCAGGACGAAGTGCCGCGGCCGATAGCCGAGCGCGCCGAGGAGCGCCAGCTCGCGACGGCGCTCGAGCACGTTCCGCAGCAACACCGCCGCGAGGCCGACCGTCCCGATGAGCAGTCCCAGCCCTCCCAGCGTCTGGAAGGTCGAGAGGTACGTGTTCTCGACTTTGTGAAACTCCGCCAGCTTCGTCGCCGTCGGCACGGCATCCGCTCCGAGATCGGCCAGGCTATTTTCGATTTCGTCGCTGACATCGGCGATGCGCGATTCAGCCGTGTCGACAAGCAGTACCTGATAGCCCTCGCGTTCCGGAAAGAGCGCACGGAAATTGGCCTCGGACATCACCAGCTCACTCTGAAACACGCTGTCGCGAAGCGCCGCGACGATACGAAGACGCACCGGGCGGCCGCCGCTCTGAATCACGATCTCCTCGCCGAGCGCGCGATGAAGAACGTAGTTCATCGATGTGCTGTCGGCAATCACCGGTATGGCGCCGTCAGAGGTCGCGTGCTCCAGCAGTTTCCAGGGATTCTCCTGGTCGCCGGCGCTCGTCGCGAGCGATTCCTGAAACGCGAACCTCCCCGCGTCCAGGAAATGCGCGGTGGCGCCGAGAATGCGAGGGTCCTGTGGTTGATACAGGTTCAGGCAACTCGCATCGTCGCCAGGACGCAGCCTGAATCGCTCGATCGTGGCGTCGCCCAGATCAGGAAGATTCAACGCTTGTCGGCCACTCGTCGTCGACGGGTCGTGCACGATGGGGAGCAACGACTCGACGATGAGCTCGTACCCGCCCGTGCCCGACGCCGGGTCGCTCGCGGCCAGCGGATCTTTCTGAATGCGTCAACGGCGATCAGGATGAACGTCGCCGAGGCGACGACCCCAATCGAGAGGACGCTCCGGCCGGGCCGGTACCGGGTGCTGCGCAGACCGAGTCTCGATACGGACCACCAGCCGCGCCCGCGGACGTGTCCACGTGACGACGTCCTGTAGAAGTACGCGCACGCGAAGAGACCTGCGATGAGAAACGTGCCGCCAGCGCCGAAGAAGGCACCGGCCGGGGCGATGACACCGGCCATGCCGAGTGCCACGAACCCGGCTGTCGCAAATGACGAAATCACCGCGGCGGCAAACATCGTCGTACCGAGCCCCGGTCTCGCCAGACATCGCGCCGCCGGCCGGCAAATCGCCGGCAAGCAGGCTTCGCTCGGAGATTCCGGCCAAGCTCCGCAAGGTCCACCAGGTACAGAAGATGGCTGCGGCGATTCCGCCGACTGCGCCTGCGACGAGCGACAGCGGCGCGACATGCACCGTCAGGGCCGTCGTCCCGACGGCGTCGACCCACCATGTCGTCAGTGCCTTGATGACGAGCCATGCGTACCCAATCGCGCCCGCGAGTCCAAGGATCGTTCCGAGTGCTGAAAGGAGCACAGCCTCAGTCGTCAGAAGCCGGCGCACCGTTGGCGCATCGATGCCAACGGCGCGGAGCAAGCCGACCTCGCGAGCCCGCTGCTCGACACCGAGCCTGAAGAACAGAGACGCGAGCACGAGCGCGGCGACGACGAGAAAGAAGCTGAAGTACAGGAAGATACTCGCCGAAGTCGGTGGCGCCTTGTGAGGCGGCGAGCGCGGGACCGCGAACGTCGGCAACCGTCGTGCCCAGCACGACGGGGTCGATCTTCGATCGCAGCCGCTCGTCGAACGCCCGGACGGTTTCGGCGAGGTCTCGCCCGGGAAGCGCGGCCAGACGGATCGACGTCAGCGCGCCATGTCGTGAACTCCAGAGACGTTGACCGGCCTCCAGTGGCACGAACGCCTTCGGCGCGGTCCGATAGCGCTCCCAGTACGCTTCGTCGCGCGGACGCACCTTCCTGAGATCCACCGGAAACGGCGGATCCCAGCCGTCGATCGTCGGCGAGTCGGTGATGCCCCGGTAGGAGGGCGCGTAGTCTCGATCCGCGGCCACGACAGGAACGACGCCCGCGACCTGGAATTCGGCGGTACGCGTCGAGAGCCGACCAGACTCTTCCCACACGTAGTAGTCGAGACTCACGATGTCGCCGCGGCGCGCCGCCAGATCGGCCGCGGCCCAGTCGTTCAGCACGATCGGCGGCAGCCCAGCCGCCGAATCCACGGCGACGTCGGGCGCGATGGCGGTCAGGGCCATCGCGGTGACGAGCGAGTACGGCACGGACCGGCCATTCGCACGCAGCTCGTTCGCGACGTACGTGAGCAGCGGAGTCGATTCGATCAGGGTCGTGTCGAGCGCCGCCTCAACGGACTTGACCTGCTCGGCGTTGATCAGGCCAGCGTCGGCCTCGACCGAGAGCGCGTGCCGTGCCGGCAGTGGCGCCAGCTTGAGCCCGACGTCCGTCAACGCCGCGTGGTCGCGAAGTTGAAGCTCGAGAATCGGCGATTGTCCCCGGCGTCGACGAGCCGCGGGCGACGAGCAGCGTGTTCACGCGTCCCGGCACCTCGAGCTCGGTCTGCAATCGCGGCAGAGGGACGAAGATCGCCCGGATCTCGCCCTGTCGAGGCTGCAGCGAGAAGTCGGACAGCGGCTCGTCGAGCAAGGACGCCGGAGACGGTCACCCTGAGCGATCGTCCAACGGCGTCCTTGTCGCTGTGCAGCGACTCGAGCGGAATCGCCGAGGGCATCGCCACGCGCACGAGGGCCGCATCACCAACGGCCAGGCCGGTCTCGGCCGCGAGGGCCGGACTGACGAGTGCGCCACGGTCTCCCATCGGAGGCGGATCGACGCCGTGAAAGCGCCAGAACCGATCGTCCACCCCATACACGAGGACCCGCCCCGCGCGCCGTCCACTGACCTGCGCGGTGACCAGCGCCTCGCTGACCACCAATGGCGCGATGCGGGCGAATCGCGATTCGAACCGCGGATCCGATCGGATGTCGTCGGCGAGGGCCTCGCGAAAGAAGCGTGGCGCCGTGACAACGAGATCGGTCGCGCCGATTCGATCGAGGGCGAGATGCCGCAGCGTGCCCCGCACCGAATCGCCAACGACCAGGGCACCCGCCAGGACCGCCACGGCCGTGGCGACTCCGGCGACGACGGCCAGGTTGGTGCGCCAGTAGTACGCCAGCGCGCGGAGAACGAGGCGGCGGCGGTTCATCCCCGTGCCCGCTCCTGAAGACGGCCGGCCACGAGCTCGTAGCGAATCGAGAAACGCTCGGCCACGGCGGCGCTGTGCGTGACGACGATCAGAATGTTCTGTTGCTCGCGATGCAGGTCCAGGAGCATGCGACGTCACGCCCGACGCCGCCGCGCTGTCGAGGTTGCCGGTCGGCTCGTCGCAGAGCAACAGCCGCGGCTTCCGAATCAGCGCGCGGGCGATCGCCACGCGCTGCCGCTCACCGCCCGACAGCTGCGCCGGCCGGTGATCGATCCGTTCGGCGAGACCGACTCGTTCGATGAGCGCGCGCGCGCGCCGTTCGACCTCCGCGGCGCTTTCGTCGCCGCCGCCGCGTCGACACGAGCGTCGGCACGAGCACGTTCTCGAGCACCGAGCATTGCGGCAGCAGGCAATGGTCCTGGAAGACGAAACCGATCTCGCGGTTGCGGAAGTCCGCGAGCGCGCCGGGCGCGAGCGCGAACGGATTGCGCCCGTCGAGCGTGACCGAGCCGGACGAGGGCGGCTCGAGCGCACCCAAGGCGTAGAGCAACGAGCTCTTGCCGCTGCCGGACGGTCCCGTGATCGCGGCGGCGTCGCCCGGCGCGAGCGAGAACGTCACGTCCGTGAGCACGGCAGAGCGGCCCGCGGGCGTCGGGTATGCCTTGCGTGACGGCTGCTGACGTCGATCAAGCACGGTCGGTCACCGGTTTCTGCATCGGCGGCGTCGTAGACCTCGACGAGCCGGCTGCGCGGAACGTTGCGATGCGTGTAGTGGGCGCGCACGCCTGCCGCATCCTGCACGTCCGAGCGTTTCGCGCCGGCGAGCGGTCGCTGCCAGAGCGCGTAAAGCCCGTCGGCGAGCGCCTCGGGACTGTCGGGCTCGACGAGCAGGCCGCCGCCGGTCTCGCTCGACGATCTCCGTGAACGCGCCGCGGCGCGGCTGAACCACCGGCACGCCGCTCGCCATCGCCTCGAGCAGGAACATGCCCTTCGGCTCGTCGTAGGTCGCCGGCACCGACAGCACGTCGAGGCCGCTGCAGAAACGTCGAGCTTTCCCTCGCGATCGCACCTCGCCGCGGTAGGTGAACTCGGTCCGCCAGCCCGCCTTCGCGAGTCGCGCGCGCACGCCGTCGAGATACGCGCGGTCATCGCCCGAGCCATGTACCCGGCCGCTTCCAGCCGCACGGCGGCGTCGCCGACCGCGCCGGCACAGCCGGACGAACGCGTCGGCCAGCACGTGCAGCCCTTTCTCCGGCGCCACGCGCGCGAAGTAGCCGACCGTGAAACCGTTCTGCGCCGGTCGCTCGCGCGGGCGCGTAGCCAGTCAAGCTGATGCCGAGCGGCACGACCGACATCCGCGTCCGCTGGAATCGCCAGGTAGTCCGACATGAAGCGGGCGCATAGTCGCTGACGGCGATGAACTGATCGACGTGCCGCACCTGCCGCCGGATCAGCGCGAGCGCCTCATCGCGATAGGGCGCGACGAGCGCCTCGAGAAACAGCTCTTCGCCCTGCAGGGTGCAGCACACCGGGCGCCTGAGCGCGGTCCGCGAGCGGCGCGGCCATCGCGATGAGCAGCGAGTTGGGCAGATTGATGATGTCGGGCAGCGGCTCGCTGCGCATCCACTCGACCAGCTTCTCGAACTCGCTTGACGAAGGACGCCGGACCGCCCACCGAGCATCGAACGGTCAGGCTCGCCCAGGAGCTCGGGCATCGTGGACACCGAGCGGCCGGCGAAGGCGTCGGATGACGCGGCGGCGAATCCCACAGCCGATCGAGGATGCGCGGCGCCTGCCGGAAGAGCGGCGAATCGCTGCTGCAGGTACACGCTGATGCCGCCAAACAGCACGCTGCCGTTGGCTGACGTTCGGTCTCGTCGGTGCGCGTCGGCGTGTAGACGGGCAGCAGCGTGACATCGTGCCCCTGCGGCCGAGCAGCTCGGCCGCCAGCGCGTTGTCGCGGAAACAACTGCCGCAGTACATCCCGGCCGCGCCGGCGGTGATCGAGAGGATCTTCATGCGCGGCATTCAAGGCTCACGGTCACGGCCAGGGCAACAGCACTAGCGCTGAGATGCTGCCGGTCTGAGTCGGCCCTGACCGTCGCGCGACTCGGCGCCGTCTGGAACGCCCGCGGCCGGAACAGGAAGTCGACGATGTTGCCTTCGTGCGGCTGGAGCCAGTTGAGCCGGCTCGTCGGCACGGGACCGAAGTTCAGGCGGTCGATGTGGACGGCGTCGAGCAGCTGCCGCTGAAGCTCGGCGTCTGGCGGTCATGGCCGTGCACACGAGCGTCGGGCCCATGGCGTCGACATCTGCGCCTCCGGGCACTCGACGACCGTGACGAACGGGAACATGAACTCCTTCTTCGCGATCGCCGCCTCCGGCGAATCCGCAGTGCACGACGGTCGGCAGCAGGTAGTCGGCGCTGGCCGCGTGTGACGACACGCGGATGCGTCGCGGTACTTCGCGGTGACGTCGGTCACGCCGGGCGCGTGCAGATCCGCGTCGATCGACGCCGAGATCGCGTCGGCCGCGCCCGGAACCGTGAACGCGGCGAGCCCCGCCTCCGGATGGTCGGGCGGCAGCGGCTCGACGGCAGCCAGCCGCTTGGCGACCGCGTCGGCGATCTCGCGTGTGTGCCGGCTGGCCCAGATGCCGGAGCAGTTGATGCAGCTCCGGCCGCTGTTGATGAAGACGCTCTCGACCATCACGTCGAGATACGCTCCCAGTCGTCGACCTCGTCGTCGCCGAACAGGATCTTCGAGAAGCCCGGGCCGTGCGCCTGCACGCGCGGATTGCCGCGGTAGCGATCGACGGTGGGCTGGCCGCCGAAGATCAGGCTGCGGGCGACAGCTGTCGAGCACCGCGGCGCCGACGTCGGCGCCGCCCGGGTAGATGCGCGATGGCCTCGCGCGGAATGCCCGCCGCGAAAGAACGCCTCGGCCATGCGGTACGGCGTCCACGGCTCCTGCGGTCCCGGCTTGAGCACCAGGCCGATCTGCATCGGGATGATCGGCAGCCAGAGCGTGTGCACGCCCGGCGAGTTCGACGGCAGCACCAGGCCGAGCACCGGGCTCTGCGCCTGGTAGCTGATGGGCACGCCGCGCTCCTCGCCGTAGCCGCGTGGTCAGCACGTCGAAGGACGAGCCCGCGCGTCAGCGACGTCAGGATGTCGCGCATGTGCGCCGAGCACGAACGCGTTCTTCTTCATGTTCGCGCGGCACATGTGCTCGGGCAGGCCGGTCGTCGCCGACTGCGCGCGCACGAACTCGTCGGGCGTCTGCGTGCCGTCGCCCATCGGCAGCGTGGCGTTCATGTAGAGCTCGCCGGCCCTGGCCGCGCGCGCGATCAGGTCGTCGATCGGAATCTCGCGCAGAGCTTCGCGCGCGCCTGCGGCCTTGCGCATGTCGCGCTGCAGCAGGCCGCCGTTCGCGCGGCTGACGCGCGCCACCGGCTCGCCGGTCGCGAAATGCGACGACTTCGTCGACGTCGAGGCTGCGTGTACGGCTGTCCCCAGCGGAGGACTGGCAGTTGCAGCATGCTCAGTAGACTCCGACCGTCGTCGTCGCCGCGAACCCGCGAAACGGACGCACGCCGCTGACGCCGTCCCAGGGATATTCTCGTACGGCGGCTCGCGCTCGCCTTCGTCGCGCTCGAGGAAGCCGGGCACGAAGAACTCCTTCGTCAGCGTCGTCAGCTTCACGCGGCCGGTTTCGCCGTAGCCGACGAGCTTTCGTCGGGTCGTCGAAGATCCACGACCTCGATGCACGGCGCGCGGCTGCGGCGCGTAGTACGTGATCTTGTAGCCGTTCTCCGGACCGGTCGGCGCGCTGGCGGCCAGGCCCATCAGCGTGTTGCCGTAGGTCGGCGTCATGTAGGCGCCGTCGAGCAGCTCCTCGTGCGCGAAGCGGTTCCACTGCGGCGTGAACTCGGTGCCGCCGGAGAAGATGCCCGGTGATGCCGGCCTTGCGAATGCGTCGTGCCCATGCGACTCGAGCCGCAGCGCCAGCGACTCGAGCAGCTTCGGCGTCGTGAACATGCAGCGGATGTCGTGACTGGCGCCGAGGATCGTCACGGCCTGATCGATGACGTGATCCTTGTAGGCCTGCAGGTGCTCGCTCCAGCCCTTCTTGATCAGCTTGATGACCCAGCGCGGATCGAGATCGACGCAGAAGCAGATGCCGCCGCGAAACTGCGCGAGGTGCTCGACCGCCAGCCGCAGCCGCCGCGGGCCCGGACGGTCCGAGCATCAGCCAGTTCGACCCTTGCGGGAAGTGCTCGTCGGGCAGCGTGCGCTGAACAGCTCGTAGTCGGTGCGGAAGTCGTCGCAGGCGATGCGCGTCTTCGGCATGCCGGTCGTGCCGCCCGTCTCGAAGACGAAGACCGGCTTGCCCGCGAGGCCGCGCGGCACCCAGCGCTGGACCGGCCCGCCGCGCAGCCACTCGTCCTCGAACGGCCCGAGGCGACCGCAGGTCCGCGAAGCTCTGGATTCGCTGGCGCGGATCCCAGCCGAGCTTCTTCGCGTAGTCGAGCCAGAACGGACAGCCGGTCGCCGGATCGAAGTGCCACGCGACGATCTCGCGCACCCAGGCGTCGAGCGCCTCGCGCGCCGCAGCGGCGCCGCCGACGCCATCCGCGCCCACACCCGACGTCTGTCCCGCGCTGCATAGCCCGTTAGTATACCGACCGCCGTGCATTGTTTTTCGCGCGTGGGCTGTGGTACTACGTCGAGGCACCTGATGTCGCGCATCGCGGCGACGCTCATCGTGTTGCGGGCTCTACGTGCTGCACCAGGACATCTGGTTCTGGCGTGAGGCGACGCCCGCTCGTCTTCGGCGTCCTGCCGATCGGCCTCTTCTACCACGTGGCCTACACGGTCGTGATCGCGGTCGTCTGGCGTCCTCGTGGCGTGCTGCGTGCACGGACTGATCTCTGGCCGTCTCACCTGCGACCTGGACCGCGGACGCGACGCGACCGGAATGATTCCGGCGGTCGTCGTCTTCGCCTATCTGGCGGTCGTCGCTCTACATCGGCGATCTTCGCGTTCCGGACCGGCGCGCCGATCGGCCGAGCGCCGAAGACTACTTCCTGGCCGGCCGCTCGCTCGGCCCGGCGGTCTTCCTGCTGTCGCTCTTCGGCGCGAACATGACCGCGTTCTCGATTCTCGGCGCCTCCGGCCACGCCTTCGCCAACGGCATCGTCACCTTCGGCCTGATGGCGTCGTCGTCGGCGCTGGTCATTCCCGTCTGCGCTGCTCGTGATCGGCACGCGGCTCTGGGCGCTCGGCAAGCGGCACGGCTTCATGACGCCGGTGCAGATGTTTCGCGACCGCTGGGAGTGCGGCCACATCGGCACGGTGATCTTCGTCGTCCAGGCGGTGCTGCTCGTGCCCTACATCATCATCGCCGTCATGGGCGGCGGCACGACGCTCGCAGACGGTCAGCGACGGCCTCGTGCCGTTCTGGCTCGGCGGCGCCATCGTCTCGCTCGTCGTCATGGGCTACGTCTTCTTCGGCGGCATGCGCGGCACGGCGTGGGTCAACGCGTTCCAGACCGTGCTGTTCCTGCTGTTCGGCGCGATCGCCGTGCGCGGTCGTCGCGCGGGCATGGGCGGGTTCCGGCCGCGATGGAGGCGATGCTCGGCGTCGCCCGCGACGGCGCCGCTGCTGACGCGCGAGCGCGTGTCGCCGCGCTACTTCTTCAGCTACACGTTCATCCCGCTGTCGTCGATCGCGTTTCCGCACATCGCGCATCTTCTGCCTGACGGCGCGACAAGCTCGGCCACTTCCGGAAGACGATCGTGCTCTACCCGATCTGCATGCTCGCCATCTGGCTGCCGTCGGTCTTCCTCGGCGTCGTGGCGAACCGGGCGACGGACGTGCCGGCGATCGCGGCGAAGCTCGAGGCGCGCGCGACGCTCGCGGCGCCGCGGCGGCGCGCTCGTCGCCGGACGAACGCGCGTCGCCTCCAGCGCAGGCCGGCGGCGACGACGTGATTCTGCGGCTGGTGCAGGGGTATGCGCCGCTGTGGCTGGCGGCGCTGCTGGCGGCGGCGGTGATGGCGGCGGTCATGGCGAGCGACTCGCAGATCCTCGCGCTGTCCACGATGTTCACCGAGGACGTGTTCGCGTATTACGGCGGCACGGCGGCGGTTCGGCGAGCGGTGCAGGTCCGCACGGGCCGCGCTGTTCGTCGTCGCTGCTGACGCTCGTCGCCTATCTGATCGCGCTGCAGCGTGCCGCAGTCGATCTTCGACCTGGCGACGCAGTACGCGTTTGCCGGCTATCGCCGCGCTGGCGCCGCTGCTCGTGGCGGCGCTGTTCTGGCGCGGCAGCACCAAGTGGGGCGCGCTCGCGAGCACCGTCTGGACGGCGTGCCGCGGTGCTCGACCGTGGCGGTCGTTCAGACGACGGTGCCGGCGCCGCCGCCGGGCACGCCGGTCACCGATCCTGTCGATCGGCGGACGTCGACATCATCACGCGGGCCGCGAGCGGCACGATGGTGTTCGGCATTCTGCCCGTCGTGCCGATGACGATCATCTCGGCCGCTGCTGATGGTCGTCGTGTCGCTGCTGACGCCCGCGTCGCGGCCGAGTCGACGCGACGCTGGCGCGATACTTCTGCACGGCTGACGGCTCGTACCTGAGGACATGATGGACGACACTCGTGAACGCTCGCATCGTCGACCCCGCTGACGCCGCTCCAGTGGCTGATCTGCGCGGTGGCCGCGCTCGGCTTCGCGTTCGACACCTACGAGCTGCTGATGCTGCCGCTCATCGTGCGGCCGGCGCTGGCGGATCTGCTCGGCGTGGCGCCGAACAGCCTCGCGGTCAACGAGTGGGTCGGCACGCTGCTGTACGTGCCCGGCCGTCGCCGGCGGCATCTTCGGCCTGCTCGGCGGCTACCTGACGGACCTCTTCGGCCGCCGCCGCGTGCTGGTGTGGAGCATCCTGCTCTACGCGTTCTCGGCGCTGGCGGCCGGGTATGCCGACGTCGGTCGAGTGGCTGCTGTTCTGGCGCTGCTGCACGTTCGTCGGCGTGTGCGTCGAGTTCGTCGCGGCCGTCGCGTGGCTGTCGGAGCTCTTCACCGACCGAAGCAGCGCGAGAACGGTGCGTCGGCTACACGCAGGCGTTCGGATCGATCGGCGGCCTGATGGTGACCGGCGCCTACTACCTGATCGTGACCTACGGCGCAGTCGCTGCCGGAGGTCCGCGGCGGGCACGAGGCGTGGCGCTACACGCTGATGTCGGGCGTGATTCCCGCGATTCCGCTGATGATCATCCGGCCGTTCCTGCCGGAGTCGCCCGCGTGGCAGCAGAAGAAGCGCGCGGGCACGCTGAAGCGTCCGAGCTTCGCGCGAGCTGTTCCACGCCGGAGTTCCGCCGGACGACGATCGTCACGACGCATCATGATGGCGTGCGCGTACGCGGCGGCGTTCGGCGCGATTCAGCAGATGCCGCGCATCGTGCCCGGCCTGGCGGAAGTCCGCAGCGCTGGCGCGGCCCGCGCAGGAGCAGACGATCAGCGGCGTGCAGTCGTTCCAGGAGTTCGGCGGCCTCGCGGGCCGCGTCGCTGCTCGGCGTTTCTGGCGGCGCGTCATCATCGGCCGGCGCAGGCTGCTGCACATGTTCCAGATCCGGGGCTGATCCTGCTGCCGCTCGTGTTCTTCTTGGTGCCGACCATGCGGCCTCGACGCTCGCTGCAGTGGGGCATCTTCCTGCGTCGGGCTGGCGACCATCGCGCAGTTCAGTTTCTGGGGCAACTACCTGCCGCGCGTGTATCCCGACGCACCTGCGCGGCACCGGCGAGAGCTTCGCGGCCAACGTCGGCGGCCGCATGATCGGCACATGCGCGGCGCTGGTGACCACGCAGCTCGTGGCCTCGATGCCGGGCGCGACGCTCCCGACACAACTCGCCTACGCCGCGGCGATCGTCGGCACGATGGCGTACGTCGTCGGCTTCGTCGCGAGCTTCTTCCTGCCGGAACCGAAGGCAGGGGATCTGCCGGACTGAGGTCACTTCCGAGTCGAGCTCAGGGCTGTCGACGGCTCCGGGCCGCGCCGTACAGGTTCGAGCGCACCGGCCTCATCGAACGGTCTCGGATTGAACGTGCCGGTCCACTGCCTGGCCGCGTCTGATGCGAGCGCGGGCAGATCGCTTTCAGGCACGTTGAGGTCGTCGAGCGAGCGCCGGCAGTCCCGCGGCTCGCGATTCGTCGACTGAGACGGGCGCGCGAGCGTATCGCCCGGTGAACTGCCCTGCATCGACGCCGGCGGCCCACAAGAGCTCCGATACCGATCGCCGACGACCGCGGCGTTCCAGCGCACGACGTCGCGGCAGCATGACCGCAATCGCGACGCCGTGTGTGCGTGCCGTAGCGCGCGGTCAGCGGATTGGCGCAGGCGTGCGTCGCGCCGAGCATCGACTGCTCGATCGCCGCGCCCGCGTCGTGCGCGCCGAGAAGCATCGCGGCCGCGCGACTCGAGATCGTCGGGCTCGGCCAGCACGCGCTCGAAGTGTCCGTCGAGCAGCCGCCAGGCCTCGCGCGCGAAGAGATCCGACGCGGGCGTGCGCTTCGTCGTCACGAACGACTCCACGGCGTGCGAGATCGCGTCGATGCCGGTCACGGCCGTGAGCGACGCCGGCTGCGAGATGGTCAACACCGGATCGAGGATCGCGATCCGAAACATCGCCTTCGGAGTCGCCGCACGCCATTTTCGCGTGCGTCTCCGCATCGGAGATGATCGCGTAACGACTGCGCCTCGCTGCCGGTGCCGGCGGTCGTCGGCACGCCAATCAACGGCAGCATCGGCCGTGTCGCTTTCTCGTGGCCGCGGTAGTCGCGCATCGATCCACCGTTCGTCAGCACGAAATTGATGCCCTTCGCGCAGTCGAGCGAGCTGCCGCCGCCGATCGCCACGACGGAATCCACACCGGATGCGGCGGCGAAGACGCGTCCGGCCTCGACCATGTTCGTATCGGGGTTCGGGCCGAAGTCGTGGAAGCGAAACGCCCGAATACCAGCGCGCTCGAGCACCTCGGCGGCTCGTTCGACGTGTCCGAGATCGACCACTCCCTGGTCCGCGACGATCAACGTCCGCGAGAACGACAGCGCACGCGCCAGCTCACCCAGGCGCGAGAACGTCCCTTCGCCAAAGATCACCCGGCTGCGAAGCTGAAGATCAAAAGGGGTCACAGACAGGCATGCTAATGCACGCGGATGAAGCCATGGAGCGATGCACACTCGGGAACGTCGATAACCCATCTTCATGACTTCATGGTTCCCAGGCCTTCACGTCTTTCATGTGTCATTCGGTCTCAGCCCGAACCGCGGCGCCGAGCGCAGACGCGAATCGAGCGAACGCAAGAGGTTTTCCGTCGTTGCCCAGTCGATGCACGGATCGGTCACCGACACGCCGTAGCGAAGTTCAGACCGGTTCGCGGGAATGGGCTGGCTGCCGGCTTCGAGGTTACTTTCGACCATCATGCCGACAATGGAACGGTTGCCGTCGACGATTTGGGTTGCGACATTCTCGGCGACGACCAACTGGCGCGCGGGCTCCTTGTTCGAGTTGCCGTGGCTGCAATCGACCATGATGGAACGCGGCAGCCCTGCCTTCTCGAGCTCGCGCTCCGCGCGCGCGACATTCTCCGCGTCGTAGTTCGGGCGTCCGCCACCTCCACGCAGGACGATATGGCCGTGACGGTTGCCGGTCGTACGAAAAACGGCGGACTGTCCCCGCTGCGTGATGCCCAGAAAGTGATGCGGATGCCGTGCGGAGTGCAGCGCGTTGATCGCGACGGCCAGCGAACCGTCCGTCCCGTTCTTGAATCCCACCGGCGTGGACAGACCGCTTGCCATCTCGCGATGCGTTTGTGACTCGGTCGTGCGCGCGCCGATCGCGGTCCACGTGACGAGCTCGGACAAGTACTGCGGCATGATCGGATCCAGCGCCTCGGTGGCCGCCGGCAGGCCCAGATGCGCCAGAAACAGCAACAACTCGCGCGCGATGCGGATGCCCTTCCCGATGTGGAAGGAATCATCCATGTCCGGATCGTTGATGAGGCCCTTCCACCCGATCGTGGTTCGCGGCTTCTCGAAGTACACGCGCATGATGACGAACATCGTGCGGGCGATGTCCGGAGCCAGCCGGTGTAACCGGGTGGCATACTCCCTGGCAGCAGCTGGATCGTGGATGGAACACGGGCCCACAACAACAAACAGTCGAGGATCCTGAAGGTCGAGAATGCGCTGGAGCGCGACGCGGCTGCGGAACACGAACTCTTCGCTCGTGGCCGGCAGCGGCGACTCCCGCTTGACGTCATCCGGCGTCGCCAGGAGCTCGCTCGATACGACGTTGATGTTCTGAAGCCGCTCGGCCATGCCTTCGCGGAAGTCTACGACAGCCGTTCGGCGTGCGTCCAAATCACCGATGTGCGCTTTTGCTCACCGAATTTGTCCCTTTGTTCGCTTCATCGTGTGGATGTGTGGCGTATTAGACTGGACACCCTGTTGCTTCCCCCGCGACCGTGTCGGCAGTTCGCCGGCCAGCGTACGGGAACGGTTGTGTTCTGACATGACCTTGCCAGCCCACGTGCGACTTCGGTTTGCGGTTGGCGTGGCGGCCCTCCTGTCAGTCTTGGTTTGCGCGACAGCCTCCGCTCAGTCGTCAGCTCCGCGGAACGTGCTGACCATTCATTTCGGGCCCGAGGACCACCCGTCCAACCTCGTGTTGGAGAGTGCGATCCGGGCGGCCCTGGCGGCGCCACCCGGAAATTCGGCTCGACTACTTCGCCGAGTACCTCGAAACCGACAAATTTGTGGAGGAAGAGGCGTCGCTGGTGCTGCGCGACTACATCGACCGGAAGTATCGAGGCCGGCGAATCGATGTGGTGATCGCGGTCACCGACACGTCGCTGCGGTTCGTGCTCGGGCATCGCGACGAGCTGTTTCCCGAGGCGCCCATCGTCTACGCCGGGCTCTTCGGTCCCGGACGAGATCCTCCGCAGCGCTGACCGTCCTCTCACGGCCGTGCTGTTGGGTGCCGCCTACGCTGAAACCTTGAAGGTGGCCCTGGCGCTGCACCCCTCGACCGAACAGGTGTTCGTGGTGGCAAGGGCAAGCGGGGCGTCAGGCCTCGATGTCGTCAAGACGGAACTTCATGACTTTTCGGGGCAGGTCAAGCTCACCTACATCAACGAGGGCACGGTACCTCGCCTGCTGGCCGCCGTCAGGGCCATCCCGCCGCGAAGCCTGATTCTCTATCTCTGGCACCAGGAGGAGAACGGCAACCTCCTCTATCCTGACGAGGTCGCGCGCATCGTGGCTCAGGCCGCGACAGTACCGGTGTACGGCACAAGTGATTTCTATGTCGGCAAGGGCGTCGTCGGCGGCGTGGTGCGCGACACGCGCGAGACCGGAACTCATCTGGGGAACATGGCGCGCCGGATCCTCGCCGGCACACGCCCTCAGGACATCCCGATTGAAGACGCTCGAGTCGTCCCGACCTTTGATTGGCGCCAGCTCCGGCGGTGGCGTATCGACCAGTCGCGGCTTCCGCCCGGGTCGGACATTCGATTCAGACAGCCGAGCGTGTGGGAAGCCGCCCGCCCGTACGTCATCGGCTCGATCATCGTCGTGACCGCTCAGTTGATGCTCATCCTTGGACTGCTGACGCAGCGAGCCAGACGCCGTCGCGCGGAGGAGACGATCCGGGCACGGGAGGCAACTCTTCGAACGAGCTATGAACGGATTCGGCAGCTGGCGGGACGACTCATCAACGCACAGGAGGCGGCGCGAGCGGGTATCGCCCGGGATCTCCACGACCACGTGGGCCAGATATTGACCGGCCTTTCCCTGGCCGTCAGCAAGCTCAAACGTTCTTCAGGCGATATTCAGGACGCCCCAACCCAGCAGGCGTTGTTGAAGCTTCAGCAGGAGACGCTCGACATCTTCCAGGCGATTCGGACTCTCTCGCACGAGTTGCACCCTGCCACCTTGCAACTCCTCGGCCTGGCCACGTCACTCGAGACGTACTGCAGCGAGGTCGAGAAGCAGTCCGCGGTTCAGGTGAACTTCAAGAGCGAGGGCGACCTCGGACGTCTGAGCCCAGACGTCGCGGTGTGTTTGTTTCGCATTGCTCAGGAATCGCTCCGAAACGGCGTCGTGCACGGCCGAGCGAGACGGTGCTCGGTCTCGCTCGCCAAATTTGGCGGGCACGTCGAACTGACCGTGACTGATGACGGTCGGGGATTCGACGTCGAGGCCGTGCGCCGGAACGGCGGTGGTCTTGGACTTGTGAGCATGGAGGAACGGGCGCACATCGTTGGCGGGGATATGCACGTCGTCAGCAGACTCCAAGGGGGGACCACAATTTGCGTTCGAGTCCCGAGCAGCGCGGGAGAATCCCCGGTCGCGTTGTCGGCTGGTGGGGTTTCATAGCAGGCGGTGTAGCAGCCCGCCGGGCATCTCCCGATGGGTTTCGGACGCGCCCGGCGAGCCACGACGCCCGAACTCGCTGAGGATGGTCTCGAGCACCGGCAGCATCGTTCCGGCGTGTCGGGCGCGAATGATCACGTCCCACAAAGGTTCGAATTTCTTCCATCCAGCGGCGTACGCCAGGTGGCGTAGACCGGCGAGACCATCATCGTGCGCCGCGGCGCCGCGGATGATCGAGGGCCATCGATAGAACTCCCGGTAGGCCCACCGGTATCCGCGTTCGAGGTCAGGGCCTGACATGCGCGCGGGCCGGAAGACGGTGTGCCGCGTGTCGTAGAGATCCCAGTCGTCAACCGTAAGACGTCGCTGCTCGGCCATGCGGCGATAGAGGGCCGTGCCCGGATACGGGGTGAGGATGTGGAACGTGGCCGTCTCGATCCCATGCTCGACAGCCCACTCGACCGTGCGTTCGAACACGGTCGTGTCGTCGCCGTCCATTCCGAAGACGAAGCTGCCGTTGATCATCACACCAAGGTCGTGCAGCCGGCGGATGGCGGCCGTGTAGTCGCGGCGCAGGTTCTGGAACTTCCGTTGCTCGGCAAGGTTGGCCGGGTTCAGGGTCTCGAATCCCACGAACAGGCTTCGGAGCCCGGCCTCCACGGCGCGTTCGAGCAGGTCGGGCGCGAGCACGGCGTTCACGGTGCCGGCGGCCTGCCACAGTCGTCCCATACCACGCATGCCGTCGAAGAGCGCCGATGCGAACCGTCGGTCACCGAACAGGTGGTCGTCGAGAAAGTAGAGATGTCGGCCAGGCAGACGTTCGATCTCGGCCAGTGCGGCGTCAACGGCCTGCGTGTAGAAGGACCGTCCACCTTCAAAGAAGGCCTCCTTGTAGCAGAAGTCGCAGACGTGCGGGCACCCGCGCGAGACGACGATCGAGTTCGGGACAAGGTAGAGCCGGCGCTTGATCAGGTCACGTCTAATCGGCGGCAGGCCGGCCAGCGTGCGGAGCGTCGATCGATAGACGCGCTCCGGACTGCCCCTCCTGAAATCGGCGAGGAACCGGGGCCAGGTGTCCTCGCCCGGGCCGATGAAAATCGTGTCGGCGTGCGGAGCGGCCTCCTCCGGCAGCGATGTCGGGTGCAATCCGCCCAGCACGACATACGCCCCGCGCTGCCGATAGTGGTCCGCAATCTGGTACGCGCGGCGCGCCGAGGTGATGTAGACCTGAATGACGACGAGGTCCGGGTGCGTCAGTCAGGTCGAGCGCTTCCACGTGCTCGTCCTGAATCTCGACGTCGTCGTCAGCGCCGAGATACGCGGCGAGCGTCGCCAGGCCAAGCGGTGGGAAGAGCGAGTACTTGATGGGGCGCCAGAACGGGCTCGTCGCTTCGGTAAGAGCAGGAAGGATGAGCTTGACCTTGAGCGAACGCGCACGCATCGGCATCGATGCCCTCCGCACGAAGCATCGGCGTTCGGCGGATCGAAGTCTTGAGCGATTCGTGAGGGCCAGCTGAGATATTGCTGAGGCTACGCGGCCGTAAGGCTTGTTCCACCGACCGTCAACGCGAGGAGCGTTGTGGCAGGGATTGCTGCGTGGCGGTCAACGCCTGCACTCCGACGGCGGCGATCGTGGCCGTCAGCAGGATGCCGGCAAACCCGATCGTGACTGCGAGCACTCGCGCCACCACGGTCTTCGGCGCCAGATCGCCGTAGCCAATGGTCAGGCCGGAGACGAGCGCGAAGTAGACGCCCTCGAACAGCGTCCAACGCTCGATCAGGGCAATCGCGCAACCCAGGCCGACGATCACCGTCACCAGCCCGAAGACGATCGGCCAGACCACCCGCAGCCCGGCCACGAAATGAGTCAGAAACCGCCGTCTCAAGACGCGTGGTTCGATGGTTTCGCTCACACCCCGCCGATTATCGTTCCCACGACGACCCTGTCAACGCCATTCGGCGGCTTGGACGCCTTCGAGGAGCAGCGCGATATAATCGGGTGTTCGAGTTCCCATCGTGGGCCAGTAGCGCAGTTGGGAGCGCGCATGAATGGCATTCATGAGGTCACCGGTTCGATCCCGGTCTGGTCCACCATCCTTCGCTCGCCTGCATCCGTGAGCGAGCTACGGATGGCAAGCCAACCTCCGCGTACAGATTCCGTCCGGAAGGAACAGTTGCTGGAACCGCTGCCGTGCGACGCAGCCGGGATGCAGTCGCAGCCCGTAGCGGAGCCGAGGAGCGAAGCCGAAGACAGAGCTACCGCTTCCCGAAAGACGCGGCGCTTGATCTGTCCCCAGCCGGTGCGGCCGATCGCGGCCTGAGCGGTTCCGACGCACCCCCACCAGGCGTTCATCTGGCGATAGCCGCAGCCCTCGAGCAGCACGACGGCGACGAGGAGCATGAGATCGCGGCCGGCCATGTATCGCTGCGTCGCGATGTCGCTCATGAGAAGCGCGAGCAGGGTCACGGCGGCGCCGAACAGCACCGACACGACGATCATCGCGACGAACATCTCCCAGTTGAGCAGCCCGAGCAGCGCCGCGCCCGCGGTCAAACCGTACCCGCTGATTTCGAGCAGCGGACCCAGCCCCTCGAACACGAGAATGTAGGGGATCACGCCGAGCCCGACGACGCCGAAGCGCGGGTTTCCGATGAGCTGCCGGTGTCGCCACAGCACCTGGAGCAGGCCGCGGCGCCACCGGTACCGCTGGGATCTCAGCGAACGCCAGTCCTCGGGCGCCTGCGTCCAGCCAAGCGGATTGGGATCGAACGCGATCCGGATCGGCCTGCGGTCGGCGCGGAAGTGCCGCTGCAGTCGCATCGTGAGATCCATGTCCTCGCCGATGGCCGCGCGGTCGTAGCCGCCAACGGCAATCACGGCTTCGCGGCGAAAGAGGCCGAACGCGCCGGAGATGAGCACCACGCCGTTCGCCGCCGCGCAGGCGAGCCGGAACAGCAGGAAGGCCCGCATGTACTCGACGATCTGAAACCGCGCCAGCCAGCTTCGCGGCAGCGCGACCGCCGTGATGCGGCCGTTCTCGATGCGGCAGCCGTTGCTGATCGCGATGTTGCCGCCGACCGCCACGGTCGACGGGTCCTCGAGGAACGGGGTCACCGCGCGGCTCAACGCGTCGGGCTCGAGCAAGGTATCGGCGTCGATACTCAGCACGAGCGTCCCGGACGCCGCATTGAAACCGGCGTTCACCGCGTCCGATTTGCTTCCACCGTTCACCTTGTCGACGACGACGAGCGCGGGCTCGCTCGTCGACCGGTACATCCCCCGCACCGTCGCGGTCTTCAACGGCTGCGCGAACGCCGCCGGCGCGGGCACGAGCTGAAACGCGTCGTGCAGCACGGCCAGCGTGCCGTCGGACGACCCGTCGTTGACGACGATGATCTCGCGCGCCGCGTAGTCGAGCACCAGAAGCGCGCGCACGCTCTCGACGATCGTGAGCTCCTCGTTGTAGCCGGGCACGATCACGGACACGAGCGGCGGCGAGGCGAGGCGCGCGGCCAGCGCGCGGGCGTGGCGCCGGTGCCGCACACGGTGACGCGCCAGGAACACCATGGCGATCGGGCTCATCGCCATCTGCGACGCGTTCCACAGCACGAAGTACACGATGACCACCACGCTGAAGACGCCCAGCGCGGAGCTGGCGGTCTCGCTCAGCATCGTGCGACCACCGGCGACAGCATCTGGCGCGCGAGCAGGCCGGCGAGATCGGAGCGCGACGCCCGCGCCTGGAGCTCGAACGTGCCGGCGCTGCCCATCGAGCGGAGCGACCGGGCGGCATGCACCGCCACCGGCCAGGCGTCGTCGAGGTGCTGCCCGAGGTGCACGGCGGCGTCGCCTGAGCCCTTCCACCCGTTCAGCGCGTAAGCGGCCATCGCGCGTACCGGTGCGTCGGCGCTCTCGAGCGCCTCGATGGCCAGGCTGGCCGCCTCGGCGTCCACGCCCACGTGTGCGAGCGCTTCGAAGGCGGCGGCGCGGACCTCGGGACGCGCGTCGTGCGTCCATCGCGCGAGCACCGGGCGCGACCGGCTCGTGCCGCAGATCGCGAGCGCGCGCGCGTAGTTGACCAGGTGCGCGGCGTCGACCTGCGACAACTCGAGCAGGAAGTCCTCGCACTCCGGCCCGAACGCCGCGAGCGCGGCCAGCCGGCGGGCGGGGTGCAGCGACGCGTCGTGCAGCCGCACGACGACCGCGGGAAGCGAGGTGACGTCGCGCAGGTACGTCAGCGCGTCCAGCGCCGCGGCGCGGACGTCGGGATGCGGGTCGTCGAGCGCGGCGACGACCGCCGCCGTGTGGTCGCGCAGCTGGAGCACTCCCAGCGCGCGAAGCGCGACCGCGCGGCGCCACCACAGCCAGCTGCGCAGGTAGCGGTCGACGATCGGGATGAACGACAGCGCGCCGACGATCGCGCGCGTGCGCGTGATGCGAGCGGGATCGCGATCGTCGATGAGCGGCTCGAGGAGCAGCCTCGCGACGGCGAGGCGGTGCCGCGCCGGGGCTCGCCACGAGCAGCCCGAGCGCCGCGTCGTCGCCAGCGAGCGCGCGGCGGACGAGCGGGCTGTACCGATTTTCGATGCGCAGGCGCCGCGCCCGCAGCAGCGCAAACGCGGTGCGCTCCACGACGACGCCGGCGGTCATGGCGAGCACGAGCGCCATCGACATCCACAGGAGGACGCGCGCAACGGACTCCGCGTCGAGCGACGTTCCCCGCATGGGTCAGTCGAGGGCCCTGAGCAGCATGATCAGCAGGCGCATTCTAGCGCGGCCATCTCTGCCAGGCCTCACGATCCTCTGTGCAGTCGCCGATGAGATGCTCCGTTCGAGCCGGTCAGCGGCAGGCGATAATCTCCGGAGCCCGCGCGAGGAACCATGCGAACCGCCAGTCTCTTCTTCTTGGCGTGCCTCTTCACGGCGCCCCTGCGCGCTGCGGGCCAGGACGACATCCTGACGAAAGCTCGCGCGGCTGCGACGTCGGGACGCCGCGCGGAAGCGCTGAGCATGCTGGAGACGCATCTGGCCGAGGCGCCTCGCGATGTGGATGCGCGGCTGCTCTACGGGCTGGTGCTCTCGTGGGAAGGACGATACGACGAGGCGCGTCCGGTCCTGCAGCAGGTGCTGACGCAGGCCCCCGGCTATACCGATGCGCGCGTCGCGCTGATGAACGTCGAGTACCTGGTCGGGCCATTCCACCGAAGCGCTCGAGCAGGCCGATCGGATTCTGGCGGGCCAGCCCGGCAACGTCACCGCGCGGGCGGTTCGCGATCGAATCGAGGCGGCGAACCGTCCGTGGTGGGCCGCCACGACGCTACACGCTCGACGCGTTCGACGATGGAACGGAGCCGTGGCAGGAAGTCTCGGCCTCGCTGACGCGCCGGACCGGCGTCGGCTCGCTGATCATGCGCTGGAACCACGCCGAGCGATTCGGCCTGCGGGACAACTTCTTCGACGCCGAGTTCTACCCGCGCTTCCGGCCCGGCACGTACGCCTTCGTCGGCGCTCGGCGTGGCGCCGGAATCGGCCCCTTCCCTGTATCCCCAGTATCGCGTGGCTTTCGACCTGTATCAGTCCCTCGGCCGCGGCTTCGAGGCATCGGGCGGCGCGCGCTACATGGACTTCTCGGCGCTCACGCAGATTTACGTCGGCACGCTCACGAAGTACGTCGGCAACTGGATGTGGACCGGAAAGCTCTACTACGTCCCCGGCGAAGGCGACCTGCATTCGAACACCTATGTCGGCGGGTTCCGCCGCTACTTCGGCGGCGACGGGACCAGCTATCTCGGCCTCAACTACAGCCACGGCTTCAGCCGTGAAGAGGTCCGCAGCGTCCAGGATCTGGCGACGTTCAACTCCGATACGGTCCGCGGAGAGTTCGACCTACTCCTCGGCTCGCGAACGCGCCTCTCCGGCAGCGCCGGCGTGGGCCACCAGGAGCGCCCCAACCGCCCGGCTGTGTGGCAGACGACAATCACCGCCGGTCTCTCGGTGCAGTTTCTGACATGACGGCCGCAGCGCGACTTGCCGGCGGCGCGCTCGTGCTGATCGCCTATGCGTGGGCGTTGAAGCCGTCGCCGGCGGCGGTGTCGCCGGCGGCCGCCGAATCGGACGCCGGCGTCGAGAAGTGGCTCGCGCTCAGCAACGACGCGTACGCCGCGGGGCGGTATGCCGACGCGCTCGAGCCCACGTCCCGGCTGGTGAAGCGCTTTCCCGCCCAGCAGGTCTACGCCGAGCGGCTCGCGCACATCTACGGGAAGCTGGACCGCGCCGCCGACGAAGCGGCGGCATGGGAACGCTTCATCGACGTGTCGCCGACGCCGGTCGACGCCTGTCCGGCGATCGGCAAGGCGTACGCGCGTGCGGGCGATCAGCGGAAATCGCTCGAGGCGTTCGAGCGGTGCGTGTCGTTCGATCCGCGCAACAGCGAGCAATTGTTTTTCCTCGGACTCGCCTACGAGCACGCGGGCCGGACCGCCGACGCACTGGATCGCTACTCGAAGGCCGCGGCACTCGATCCATCGAGCGCCGACATCCAGCTCGGTCTCGCTCGCCTTGCCCTTCGCGCGAACAAGGTGGCCGAGGCGAGGCGGGCGGCCGACGCCGTGCTCGCGCGCTTTCCGTCCAACGCCGACGCGCTGCTGGTGGCCGGACTGGTGGCCGAGCGGCAGGGCCGGCCGCAGGAGGCACGGACGTATCTCGAGCGTGCGCTCGCGGCGGCCGAGAACTACGTCGACGTTCACATTGCGCTCGGCCGGGTCGAGGCCAGCGCCGGCAGTCGCGTCGAGGCGCGGCGTCACTTCGAGCGCGCGCATCGAACTGGATCCGTCGAGGCGCGCGGAGCTCGCGGTGTGGCTCGAGCGCGTCGCCGCGAACCGCTGATGCGGATCGTCTGGAGCCGCGCGATCGCCGGCGTGTTCTGGTTCGCCACGGCGGCGTACTGCCTGCTGAGCGCCATTCCGTTCGCGTCGGAGCAGTTCCTCAAGCCGGGACTCGTGCCGGCGCTCGTCACGTTCGCGGGACGGCACGCGTGGATCTCTCTCGCCGCGCTGGCCGCCTGCGCGGCGGCGCTTGCGCCCTGGCTGCGGTCGGGCCATCGAGGCGCTCGCGCGTTCATCGCCGCGTGGGCGCTGGCCGGCAGGGCGCTGTTCTTTGCGCCGCCGCTGTCGCAACTCGAACCGTCGTCGTCCGCGCTCGTGCTCGCGCTGCTGGCGCTCGTGCCGCCGGTGTGGATCGCGTTGATGGATCTGCCCCGTGGCCGCCCCGGGCCGCACGCGGATGCTGCCAGCGCCGACGCGGTGTCCCGCGACTTCGCGGTCTGCGCGCTCGCGGCGCTCGCCGTCACGTTGACGCACGCCCTGTCGGCGCTGCCGTTCGTGTTCCCGCTCGGCATGCGGAGCACGGGGCTTGGAGGCCTGCGCAGCCTGCTGCTGCACCTCGTCGTGTTCTCTGGCGTGTTCGGCGCGATCTGCGTGATCCGCGGCGCCGCACGGCTGATCTCGTCGCGCGCCGTCGTCGAAGCGTGGCTGGCGCGATGCGTCCTCGCGGTCGCGCTGGCGCTCTTTCTCTCGCGCGTCGTGCTCCGGCCGGTCGCGCTCGTTGGCGTGCGGGGGGCGCTCGTGGCGCGGCGTTCGGCGCGGCCCTGGCGGCGGCGTTAGGCCCGCGGGCCACGGGGGCCGGGCCGGGTCTGGACCAGGCGTTGAGCGGCCTCGTTCCTCGGTGGGCGACGCGATCGCGCGCCGCCGCGCTCGGCTGGCTCGCGCTGGCCGGCGGCGCGGTCTGGCTGGTCGAGCGGCAGGCGGCGACATCCGACTGGAACTTCGTCGTCGCCAAGAGCGCCGCAATGGCGTCCTGGCTGATCGCGCTGGCCGCGGGTTTTCGCATCCTGCCGATTCGGACGCCGAGCGCCGGCGTCGTCCCATTTGCGCTGTGCTTCGTCCTGCTGGTCCTGAACGGAGCGGTCTCACGTATGGGCGACAGCTGCGGCGCAGGCTGCGGAGGCTTGGAAGGGGCACGACGCGTCGATCCGGTTGATCGAGGATGCGCTCGCGCCGCCCGCATCGGTGTCCGACACCGGGCTCGTCGATTTTCTCGAGCGGCACACGAACATTCCGCGCAGCGCGCACGTCGCACCGGTGACGATCGATCTGGCCGCGCTCGACGGTACGCCCGCCGCGGTCCGGCCGCACATCTTTGTTTTCGTCGTCGACAGCCTGCGGCGCGACTACGTGTCGGCATACAACCCGCGGGTGACGTTCACGCCCGCGCTCGAGCGCTTCGCGCGCGAGAGCACGGTCTTTGAGCGCGCGTTCACGCGGTACGGCGCCACCGGCCTGTCGGTGCCGTCGCTGTGGGTGGGAGGCCTCGTGTTGCACAAGCAGTACGTGACGCCGTTCACGCCGATGAATACGCTCGCCAGGCTGCTGGAGCACGAGCAGTACACGCAGTGGATCAGCATGGACAACATTCTCGACGTCATCCTGCCGGCAAGCGCCCGGCGCTCGCCGCTCGATGCCGCCGTCCAGGTTGCCGACTTCCGCCTGTGCCGCACGCTCGCCGAGATCCGCGGCCGCCTCGATCGGCTGAATGCCGGCGGGCCGCCGGCGTTCGTCTATTCGCTCCCGCAGGACGTCCACATCGCCGCGATCACCCGCGAGGGAGCGGCGCCCGTCGACGGCGCATCGTACGGGGCGTTCTACGCGCCCTATGCGTCCCGCGTCCGCCGGCTGGACGCGTGCTTCGGCGAGTTCATCGACGATCTGAAGCGACGCGGGCTGTTCGATCACAGCCTCATCGTCGTGACCGCCGATCACGGCGACTCGCTCGGCGAGCAGGGGCGGATGGGGCACGCGTACACGATCTTTCCCGAGATCCTGCAGGTTCCGCTGATCGTGCATCTGCCGTCGGCATGGGCGGGCGTCCGCGCCGACACGGCGGCGCCGGCCTCTACGATCGATCTCACGCCCACGCTGTACGCGCTGCTGGGCCATGAACCGCGGCCTCCGGCGGCCTTTTTCGGGCATCCGCTGTTCCGCAAGGACGGGGCTCCGGCGCCGCCGCGATCGACCGATCCGCAGGTGGTCGCGTCGAGCTATGGGAGCGTGTACGGGACCCTCCTGGACGACGCCCGTCGCCTGTACGTCTTCGACGGTATCGCCCTGCGCGAGTACGCGTACGAGCTCGATGGCACAGGCGCGGGTCGCTCGACGGCGATCGCGGACGAGGACCGCGTGCGCGGTCAGCGAGCCATTCGCGAGGCCGTCGAGGGGATTGCACGGCTGTATCGCTATCGTCAATGACCCGCGGTCTGACGAGCCATCACGGGCCGGCTTTCGGGCCCGTCGTTCTTGACTTGACCCAACCTCCGTGCCTAGACTGAGCCCCGGAACCAGCACTTACGCAAGCTTTTAGAGGCACCTGCCTCCCTGGCAAAGGACCAATCATGCCTAGTGGCACGATTGCACGGCTGTTGATCGACAAGGGTTTTGGGTTCATTCGGGATGAAAGCGGCGTCGAGCACTTCTTCCATCGCTCCGCAGTCCGCGGTGCTGTGTTCGAGTTGTTGCGCGAGGGCCAGCGGGTCGAGTTCGCCAACGAGGACTCGCCGAAAGGGCCGCGCGCAGCCGACGTTCGACTGCTCGACAGCTAGCGATCCCGCACTCACGGCCGGAGCCGCTCCAGTGCGGTGAACATTCCGGCCCAATCTACCTTCCCCACTCGCGTCGCGACGACCGCCGCCGGCGCCGGCTGAGGGTTGTTCTCTGTCTTGTCAGCGAAGAAGCCCGGACAAGGCCGACCAGAGACCTTCGCGCCGCACGCCTCCGTCCGCGTCGATCCGCAACCAGGTCGCCCCGGCGGCCCTGCCGAACATCCTGTCGGCAGTCAACGCCAGCCATCCCGTGGCCGTCTTCTCCGTCGCGCGGCGCAACGCCTCTCCTAGTGACCGTTGTTCTCCCTGATCGCGAACCGCAGCGGTGGGATGTTCGAGCAGGACGAGTTGTGGCCCTGGCGCCAGCGCCCGTGCCAGGTGAACACGCACCTGCTCGCCGGGGGTGAGCGTGGAGGCTTTCGCGTCGAGACGGTTCGGCGGCAGGCCGACGCGTTCGGCGAGCGCCTCGACCGCCGAGCGCGTCTCGGCCGACATCGGGTCGATTGACAGCGTGAGCGGCAACGCGAGATTCGCGGCCACAGGCAGCGCGCCGATCAACACGGCGCGCGCGGTGACGATGCCGAACCGGTCGAGCGAGGCGAGCCAGTCGGTATCGGTCGCGATGTCGCGCGTGTCGTGCCCATCCACGCGAACGGTACCTTCTTCCGGCAGTGACGCGCCGGTGATCAGGTTGATCAGGATTTCGGCGGCGCCGGTGTTGAGGTCTGGAAGCGCGACACGATCGGACGCGCGAATGGTCAGATCGCGAATGACGAGCGGCTGGGGCTCGCCGAAGTGCTTCCGAATCCCTGTCATCTCAATGAGGGGCGCGCGCGCCGAGATCACGGCCGTTTCGCCCTGGCGCGATCCGCGAGGGCCGCGAATGCCTCCTCGGAAATTCCGATGCGGCCGAGACTCGAGGCGCGTCCGGTGCCCGGTCCGTGGTAGTCGGACCCCCCGGTCACGAGCAGACCGAGTTTCGCGGCGAGCGACTGATAGCGAGCGACATCGGCCGCGTCGTGATCGGAATGAAACACTTCGATCGCGGGCATGCCGGCATCGACCATCGTCGGAATGATCTCGTCGAGTTTGAGTTTGCCGGGGTGCGCGATCGCGGCGAGCCCCCCGGCCTCGTCGATCAGCCTGACTACGTCCGCCGGTGGCGGCCCTATCCGCTCGATGAACGCCGGCGCGCCACGCGCCAGGTAGCGATCGAACGCCTCAGGGACATTGCGGACGTGTCCGGCGGCGATGAGCGCGGCGGCGACCAGCGGCCTGCCGGGCGACCTGCCGGGTTGGGTCGCGGCCGTCGTCAGAGCCGCCCGATCCACCGGAGCCCCCAGCTCTTCGAGGCGATTGCCAATCTCGATCACGCGGCGGCGCCGATCCTGCCGTTGCCGGACGAGAAAGTCGTTCAAGCCGGTGCTGGACGGATCGATGAAATAACCGAGCACGTGGACGTCGCGCCCGGCATGCACGGCGGTAATCTCGATGCCCGCGACGGCGACCACGCCGGCCGCCTCGGCCGCGGCGACGACCTCCGGCACCGATGCCACGGTGTCGTGATCGGTGACGGCGAGCGCCGTGATGCCCGCGGCGACGGCTTCACGAACGAGCTCGAGCGGTGTCGAGCGTCCGTCCGACGCGGTGGTATGAAGGTGGAGGTCGATCACGCCGTACGCGGCCGCCGCTTCGTCGTCCCGCGGCGCCGCTCACGCTCGAGGAGGGAACGGTACTCGCGTACGAGCAGATCGCAGTGATCCCGCTCCTCGTCGGCAAACTCCAGGAAGATCCGCTTACCCTCGGACTCCTCGAAGCGATCACCATAGCGCTTGAAGAAACGATGCGACGCACGCTCGCAGCGGATGCCGATGAGAAGCGCGTGCCGATCGCCCTTGCCCTTCTTGGTCAACTCATCCGCGCCGGCGGCGAACAGACCGTTCACGGCGCCCTTGAAGAACAAAAACGTCGGCTGAGACTCGAGCGCAGGATCCGCGGCGACGAGCTCGCGATATCGCGCCTCGAGCTTGCTCAGGTGCTCGCGCTCCTCGCCGGCGAGCCGCTCGAAGACCGTGCGCCCCCGGCGGTCGCGGGCGATCTTCGCGGCTCGGGTGTAGAAAGTCAGGCCACTCCGCTCGGTGGCAATCGCAATGCGCAAGGCGTCGCGCGCGAACACGGACTCGATCCGCGGGTTGGTGGCTTCGGCGGGGCGGCCGGCTCGACAGGCCTCGCACGTGCCGTAGATCTGGAGCACGCTCTCCTCGACCTCGAACTTGCGCGCCTGAGCCACTTCGTCGATGAACGACTCGATGTCCGAGCTCAGGAACTCGAACGACTGTTTGCAGCTACGGCAGATGAGGTGAAAATGACGCGGGTGCCGGTAGGCATGCTCGAAGCGGAACCGGCCTTCGCCGAAGTCCACTTTGCGCGCCATCCCGGCTTCCGTCATCCACTGGAGCGTCCGGTAGATGGTCGCACGGCTGATCCGCGAGTCCCGGGCGCGCACCGCGTCCACGAGCTGGTCGGGACTGATGTGGCCGTCCTGCTCCAGGAACACGGACACGATGACGTCGCGCTTGCCGGAACGCCGGCTGCCGGACGGTCGGTGCCGTTCGACGAATTCAGTCGGAGACAGCATGAACGCCGGCCTCTAGCCGGCGAGGATGACGGTTAGGCGCTGAACGACGAGCCGCAGCCGCAGGTTGATTTGGCGTTCGGGTTCTTGATGGTAAATCCGCCGCCCATGTTGTTGTCGACGAAGTCAACCTCGGCGTTCTTGAGGTAGCGGAGGCTGACCGGGTCCACGAGCAGGCGGACGCCGTTGATTTCGAACATCTGGTCGGAGTCCGGATCCCCGCTGCCCTCATCAATCATCAAGCCGTACTGGAGCCCGGAACAGCCGCCACCCTGCACGAAGACCCGGAGGCCGGAACCGAGCTTGTTTTCCTCGGCGAGCAGCGCAGTGATTTTCTCGGCAGCTGTTTCAGTCACGTGAATCATGCTTTGATTATACGGGCGATTTGCCCGTTTCCGTCGAAAAGGGGTCTGACGCTGACCGGACGAATTCTCTCCCGCGACGCCACCGTTTTTGCGACCCCTGGCACGGACGCCTGGGCGAGCGTTACCAGCCGGCTTGGGTGGGTTGACGCGCCCACGGCCATGGCCCCCCGGGCGGCGGACGTCGAAGCCTTCGCGGCCGACGCACTCGAGAGCGGCCTCACCGATCTCTACCTGCTCGGTATGGGCGGCAGCAGCCTGTGTGCCGAGGTTCTGCGCGACGTCCCCCTCGCCCGCCGACACGGTGGGAACCTGACCGTGCTCGATACCACGGACGAGCGGATGGTCCAGGGCGTGACGACCAACCTCGTACCCGAGCGGTCCCTCTTCATCGTTGCGAGCAAGAGCGGGTCGACGATTGAGGTGTCGTCGCTCGAGCGTCACTTCTGGGGCGTGATGAGCGCGGCACTTCCGACCTCGGCCGGCCGGCACTTCCTGGCGATCACCGATCCCGACACGGCACTGGCCGCGCGCGCGGCGCGCCTGGGGTATCGCCACACGTTCCTCAACCCGCCGGACATCGGCGGCCGCTTCTCGGCGCTGTCGCTCTTCGGGCTCGTGCCCGCCGCGCTCATCGGACTCGATATCCGCGCGCTCCTGGCGTCGGGCGAAAAAATGGCCGCGCGGTGCCGCGCCGACGACAACGACAGTCCGGGCCTCGCCCTCGGCACGTTCATGGGCAAGCAGGCCGCTACTGGCCGGGACAAGCTCACCGTGCTGCTTCCGCCGGCGCTCGAGCCGCTTGGCGTCTGGATCGAACAACTGGTCGCCGAGAGCACTGGAAAAAACGGGCGCGGCGTGCTGCCGGTCGTCGGTGAGCCCGCGGGACTTGCGACGGAGTACGGTCGGGACCGGTCGTTCGTGATCGTGATGTCGGCCGACGGGACCGACGCTGCCGTGACGGGCAATGCCCTCGAGGCCGCCGGCCATCCGGTCTTCCGCATCACGACGACGCGCCGCCGAGCTCGGCGGTGAATTTTTCCGTTGGGAAGTGGCAACGGCGGTCGCGGGGGTCGTGCTCGGCGTGAACCCGTTCGACGAGCCGAACGTGAAAGACGCCAAGCAACGCACGCAACGTCAGCTGGACACGTTCACGGCCCGCGGCATGTTTCACCTCGTGCCGCGGCTCGAGCCGACGGGCGGAATCGGCCGCCGCGAGCACCGGGGCGCAGCGCCGGCAGGCGGCCGATACGTTGCCATCCTGGACTACGTGGCCACGGATGCGACGCGCGGCGCGACGATCGATCGGGTCCGCCGCGAGCTCCGGCAACGCACGGGACTGGCGAGCACGTATGGCGTGGGTCCGCGCTACCTCCATTCGACGGGCCAGTATCACAAGGGCGGACCGAACACCGGGACGTTTCTCTTGTTGACCGCGGCGGACGCGACCACGACGCCGGTGCCCGGCGAGCCGTATTCGTTCCGCACGCTCAAGGAGGCGCAGGCGCTCGGTGACTTCGAAGCGCTCGTCGCGGCGGGGCGCACCGTCATCCACTATCACCTCGACGACCCCGCGGCAGATTTCGACACCGCCATCGACGCGGCCATCAAGGGGATCCGGTAGGCCGTGCTTCGCACGCTTGTCGTCCTCTCGGCGCTGGTGGTCCTCCTCGCCGCGGAAAATACGTCGGGAGAGCTTTTTACGTTTTTCGTAAAAAGCTCTCCCGACGTCCTTTTTCCCAGGCGCAGGAGAACCGGCGGCTGTTTCCGCCCGAAGATCTCGCCATCCTCGAGAGCCCCGACCGGGACGAGTGGCAGCAACCCGAGCGCATCATGGACGCGCTGCAAATCGCGGACGGATCGCGCGTCGCCGACATCGGTGCCGGCGGCGGATGGTTCACGGTCCGGCTGGCGCGACGGGTCGGGCCGAACGGACGCGTCTACGGCCAGGACGTTCAGCGCGAGATGATCGACTCGATCCGGCGGCGGGCGGCCGACCAGGGCCTCACGAACGTGGAGACCGTGCTCGGCCGAATCGACGATCCGAAGCTCCCGTCGGGCCTCGACGCCGTGATCATCGTGGACACATATCCACAAATCAGCGATCCGGTCCGCATCCTCGGATTCCTGCGCGCGGCGCTGAAGCCGGCTGGGCTGGTCGGCATCGTCGAATGGACCAAGGACGGCGCCGGCGGCCCCGGGCCATCGCTCAGCGAGCGCGTGGATCCCGAGAAAGTGCGGCGGGACGCGGAAGCCGCCGGGCTGATTTTCCGCGCGCACCACACGTTCCTTCGCTACCAATACCTGCTCGTGTTCGGCAAATAGCCGTGCCTGACAGCATCCTCCTCGTCGAGGACGGGTTGAAGCAATGGGCTGCGCATGACCTACAACATTCCGCATGTGGCGGACTCTTCGTCCTACGCTCGCTGGGCAATGCCCTGTTGGCTCAAAGTGGCGACAGTTCTGCTCATTTTGGCACTCGCCCGGCCCGCAGCGGCGCAGACCAACACGGCAGTCATTTCAGGTGTCGTCCGCGATCATCTGGGGGCCGTGCTCGCGGGCGCCACGGTCACGGCCACCCACCCGGCCAGCGGCACCGTCGTCGAGCGCGTCACGGGGACCGACGGCCGGTTCCTTCTTCCTGAACTTCGCATCGGCCAGTGGGACGTCCGCGCCTCGTGCACGGGATTCGCGTCACGAACCGTGCAGGTGTCGCTCGAGGTTGGCCGGACGCAGAACCTGGATTTTTCACTGCCGGTCGAAGGCGTCACGACCGACGTCGTGGTCACGGGGTCGGCGCCGCTACTCCAAACCACGACCGCGGAGATCAGCGACGTCATCAGCAACCAGGAAGTGGTGCAGATTCCTCTGAGCGGCCGCAACTTCCTCGCGTTGGCGCAGCTCAGCGATGCCGTGGTCATCCCTCCAGGCGGTACTCGCGGCGAGGCCCTTCAACAGGCCGGCCCGCTCCCGAACGTCGGCGGCCAGCGATCCGGGCACAACATCTATCTGCTCGACGGCACGAAAGTCACCGACGAGCTCTTCAACAACCTCGTGATCAATCCATCGGTGGACTCCATCGAGGAGTTCAAGATTCAGAAATCGATGTACCCGGCGGAATTCGGCGGCAAGGCCTCCGCGTTGATCAATGTCATCACTCGCGCCGGCGCGAACAGCTTTCGTGGCAGCGGCTTCGAGTTCTTCCGTGACGATGCCGTCGACGCGCCGAATTATTTCCAGCCGCAGGGACAGGGGCCTCCACCGCTGCGACAGAACCAGTTCGGTGGATCGTTCGGCGGGCCCGTTCTCGAAAGCCGCACGTTCTTCTTCGCGCAGCTACGAAGCGCTTCGACTGAAACGGTCGGCGACCCGCACGTTTTCCGTGGCACCGATGGCCGCGCGTGAAGGACGTTTCACCGGGATCGCCGAGATCTGCGATCCGCTGACGATTCCATCGACCGGTGTGTGTCAACCGTTCGCCGACAACCGGATTCCCACTCGAACGAATCGATCCGATCGCCGCGGCCTTTCTGCAGAACGTCCCGGAGCCGACGAGTGGCGAACTCGTGCAGAACCTCGTCGGCGTCGAAGAGCAGCCACGCGACATCGACCAGTTCAGCCTGCGACTGGACCATCGGGTCGGCGACGAACGATCAGATCTTCGGTCGTTTCAGCACGTTCGACGCGGATGAAACGCAGCCGTTCGGCGCGAGCGTGCTTCAGGAAGCGCTCGTTCCCGGGTTCGGGCGCTCGCTCACGACACGGACACGGAACCTCGCGGCCAGTCACACGCACGTGTTGAGTCCGTCGGTTCTCAATGAAGTCCGCTTCGGGTGGATGCACGTCTCCGGCGGACAAGTGAGTCTCAACCAGGGCAATGACTTCGCGGGTCGCGTCGGGCTGCAGGGCGTGACCGCGGATCCGCGCGACGTGGGATTCCCGCAGGTCTCGACCGCGGGCCAATACGCCACGATGGGCGACCCGACGTCGTTCACATCGCGCCGCAATACGCACTTCGAGGTCTACAACAACCTCACGGTCGACCGCGGGCGGCATCGCCTGAAATTCGGTGGCTACTTCTACCACTTGCGTCTTCGCCCGGAGCAGCCCGACGTTGCGCGAGGCTCCTTCACCTACACGGGACAATTCAGCGGGAACGCGTTCGCGGACTTCCTGCTGGGCTATCCGACCTCGGCCACATCCGGCATCGGCCGCGGCGACGAGGACGGCCGCACCAACTGGCTGCACCTGTACGCGCAGGACGACTGGAACGTGCGCTCCAACCTGACGCTCAATCTGGGGCTGCGGTTACGAATTCAACCAGCACATGTATGCCGACGACAACCGGCTGTCGTCGGTGGACCTCTCCGTGCCGGGCGGGCAGTTCGTCGTCGCGAGCGATGAGGACGGAAACATCCACCCGAGCGCCCACGAGCTCCTGCCGCTGATCCCGACGCCGTGGGTCACCTCCGAATCGCTCGGATGGAATCGCGGGTTGCTCTCGGGAAGCCCGGTGCGGCTTGCGCCGCGGCTGGGGTTTGCACTCAGTCTCGACGACGCGCGCGCGGTGATTCGAGGTGGCTACGGGATCTTCCTGAATCAGTGGGCCTACAGCGTGCAGACGGCGTTCGCACGCAATCTCCCGTTCTTCTTCACGAAGCAGGTGGACGTCCCGACCGATACCGGAGTGCCGCCGTACCGGACGGCGGACATGCTCACGACGAGCGCGACCGGCACGGTCGGCGCGTCAATCATGGACCACGACTACGCCGTCGAGTACAGCCAGACCTGGAGTGGCGGCGTCCAGTTCGAGCTGACGCCGGGCACGATCGTCGACATGGGCTACATGGGCACATGGACGCTCGGCGCGGACAACGCGACGATCCGCAACGTGCCCGAACCCGGCCCGGGATCGATCCAGGCACGCCGCCCGATTCCCGAGCTCAGCCGCATCAACGCGATCCGATTCGACGGAAAATCGATCTACCACGCCTTCACAATCAAGACCGAGCGACGTCTGCGCAGCGGGCGTCGTTCAATGTCAGCTACACGCTCTCGACGTCGAAGGACGATGCGTCGAGCCCCGGAGCGACAGAGGCGGAGGCCAACGTTCCGCAGGACGTGCGCAACATCTTCAGCGACGCGGGCGAATGGGCGTCATCGAGTTTCGACCACCGGCACCAGTTCATCGCCAGCGGCACGTACGCGTTCCCGTTCTTTCGGACGTCCGATGGCGTGGGCGCCGCGATCCTCGGCGGGTGGCGGGCCAGTGCAGTTCTGATCGCCCAGTCGGGCTCGCCTTTCACCGTCAATCTCGCCACGGACCGGGCCAACGTCGGCGCCGGTCCCGCGCAGCGGCCGAACGCACTGGGTGATCCGAATCTCCCTGGCGGCGAGCGCACGCCGGAGCGATGGTTCGACACGGCCGCCTTCGCGCTGCCCGGCGTCTTCACGTTCGGCACGCGCGCGACGAAACAGCGTCGTCGGACCCGGCTACGCGAACGTGGACATGGCGGTGGCGAAGACTGGCGGCTGGCCGGCACGGCCGAAGTCGAGCTGCGATGGGAAGTGTTCAACCTCTTCAACCGCGCCAACTTCGACCTGCCGAACCGCACGTTCGGCAACTCGAACTTCGGCCGAATCTTCAGCGCCAAGGCGCCGCGTGAAATGCAGTTCGGCGTGCGGGTGACGTTCTGAGGATTCGGGTCCTGCTGGGCTTAGGGCTCAGGGCTTAGGGCCCGCGGCTCCGTATCCCAACTGCCAGAGCCCTAAGCCCTGAGTCTCGAGCCCTGAGCCCTAATCCAAGCGTCTACCGAGGAGCCGCCAGGCCTGCGGAAGGATCATGGCGGCCGCGGCGACCTTCAGGACGTCGAGCACGAGGAAAGGCGCGAGGCCGGCGGCGACCGCCGCGCCGGGCGACGGAAGGAATGTCGCCGCCAACCACGACACGCCGCCGAGGTAGATGACGCCAAGACCGGCCAACATGGCCGCGAACGACGTCAGATAGCGCCGGTCCCAGCCGTGCTCAGACAGCCAGCCCGTGGCGAAGGCCGCGAGCGGATACGCCATCAGGTAGCCTCCCGTCGGGCCGAGGAGACGCAATGCGCCGGGGGGCAGCGTCAGGGAAGGCGAAAACACAGCCAGGCCAAGCGCACCGGCCAGGACGTAGAACGCCTGGGACAGCGCGCCGAGCCGCGACCCGAGGACCGCGCCCGAGAGCAGCACGGCGATCGGCGTCAGGGTGAACGGGACCGCCGTGAACGGCACGGTCGTCGTAAACTGAGCCGCGGCTGCGGTCAGACCCGCGGCGACGAGCGCGATGCCAATGCGAACCGGCTCGGTCGCCGCTTTCGCGACGGCAACGACGGAATGATCGAGCAGCGTACCGGATGACGGATGAGACACGACGCGATTCTAGCGAAACGCGGACGGCGCTGACAATCGCGGGGAGCGACTCGGGCGGCGGGGCCGGAATTCAGGCCGATCTCAAGACCTTTGCCGCGCTCGGCGTCTATGGCATGTCGGCGATTACCGCCATCACGGCGCAGAATACGGTCACCGTGACCGATGTGCTGGCGCTCCCGCCCCGAATGGTCGTCGCTCAGATCGACGCCGTCGTCGACGACCTGCCCATTCACGCCGTCAAGATCGGCATGCTGGCCACCGCGGACATCGCCGCGGCGGTTGGCGCGACGCTCGCGCGCCATGGCCTGCCGCACGTGGTGCTCGACACGGTGATGGTCGCGAAAGGTGGCGCCCGGTTGCTCGACGACGCGGCGGTCGCCGCCATCCGGAAGGCGCTCTTTCCTCTTGCGGAGGTCGTCACGGCGAACGGCCCCGAGGCGACGGCGCTCACGGACCTGCCCGTGACCACGGTCGCTGAGGCCCGCCGGGCTGCGGAGCGTCTTGTCGCGCTTGGCGCGCGAGCCGCCGTGGTCAAGGGCGGCCACCTCGAGGGTCCGGCCATTGATGTCCTTCACGACGGACGCGCGGTCACGGAGTTTCGGGCCGAGCGTATCGACACGCCGCACACGCACGGCACCGGCTGCACGTTCGCGTCGGCGATCGCCGCGCGTCTCGCGCTCGGCGATCCGCTCGTCGAAGCCACGCGGCACGCGAAGCGCTACGTCACCGATGCGATCCGGCACGCGCCGGGCATCGGCCGCGGCCATGGCCCGCTTGGACACTTCTTTCCGCGATGACGCCTGAGTCCGTGCCGGTCGAGACGCGGAAACGGCGGCTGCCGCACCTGTACGTCCAGGTGCTGATCGCGATTCTCCTCGGCGGGTTGGTCGGCTACCTGGCGCCCGCGCAGGCCGTGAAGCTTCGTCCGCTCGGCGACGGGTTCATCGCCCTCGTGAAGATGGTCATCGGTCCGGTGATCTTCTGCACGGTGGTGCTCGGTATTGCCGGCGCGGGCGACATGAAGAAGGTCGGACGGGTCGGCGGCAAGGCGATCCTCTACTTCGAGATCGTGTCGGGATTCGCGTTGCTCATCGGGTTGATCGTCGCGAACGTCGTCCGTCCCGGCGACGGCTTCAATATCGATCCCGCGACGCTCGACGCCAACGCCGTGGCTGGCTACGCGAAGGCGGCGACCGACCAGTCGACCGTGCAATTCATCCTCAGCATGATCCCCGTGACGTTTCTCGATGCCTTCACGGGCTCGGGCAATCTGCTGCAGGTCCTGCTGCTCGCGCTCCTCTTCGGCTACGGCATGGTGCGGCTCGGACCGGCCGGCGAACCGGTGCATCGTTTCATCGAGACGAGCTCGAAGATCTTCTTCTCGATCATGACGACCATCATGTATCTCGCTCCGCTCGGTGCCGGCGGCGCGATGGCGTTCACGATCGGCCGCTACGGCATCGCCGCGCTCCTGCCGCTCGGCGCCCTGATCGCGAGCTTCTATCTCACCTGCGGTCTGTTCGTCGGCATTGTGCTCGGCACGATCGCCAAGCTCGCGGGGTTCAACATCTTCCGGTTCCTCGCGTACATCAAAGACGAGCTCCTCACCGTGCTCGGCACCTCCTCGTCTGAAGCCGGGCTCGTTCCGCTCATGCACAAGCTCGAACGACTGGGATGCTCGAAGTCGGTCATCGGGCTTGTCGTGCCGTCCGGCTACTCGTTCAATCTCGACGGGACGAACATCTACCTCACGCTCGCCGCGCTCTTCGTGGCGCAGGCGCTCAACATCGATCTGCACGCTGACGCAGCAGGTCACGCTGCTGTTCGTGGCCTCGCTGACGGGGAACGGCGCGTCGGGTGTGACCGGCGCCGGATTCATCACGCTGGCGGCCACACTGGCCGTCGTGCCGTCCGTGCCGGTCGCCGGCCTCGCGCTGGTGCTCGGCATCGATCGCTTCATGTCCGAGGCCCGCGCGCTCACGAACTTCATCGGCAACGGCGTCGCCACGATCGTGGTGTCGCGCTGGGAGGGCGAGCTCGATCTCGCGGTGCTCAACCGCGAGCTCCATGGGCGGGGCCGGCCGCACGATTCACCAGCGGTATAGACTGAACGGATGTCCGCGGCGCTTCTCGACATCGTCACCGCGCCCTTGTCGGTCGAGACACTGATCGCGCGCGTCCAGGCGGCCGCCGAGTCCATCGACGAAGGCTGTGGCGCGCTCTGCAGCTTCGTTGGCGTCGTCCGATCCACGCACCGGGGCCGGCCCGTCCGACATCTGGAGTACGAGGCGTTCGAGCCGCTCGCCGTGAAAACGTTCCGCCAGATCGCCGACGAAGCCGCCGAGGAGTGGCCCGGAAGCGTGCTCGGGATCGTGCACCGCACGGGCCGTCTGCTGGTGGGAGAGGCGAGCGTGGTGATCGTCGCGGCCGCCGCGCACCGGGCCGAGTCGTTCGCGGTGTGCCGCTACGCGATCGAGCGGGTCAAGCAGATCGCACCCGTCTGGAAGCACGAGTTCTTCGAAGACGGTCAGGCGTGGGTCGAGGGCGCGGTCGCCGATCCATCGGATCCGGAGGCGCGCCGGCTCGCGCGCGCACGGGCATGCGCGTGACCGTGCAACTGTTCGCGCGCTTGCGCGAGCTGGCCGGCCGTTCCGAGGCGACGCTCGAGCTCGCGCCCGGGGCGTCGGTCGCCGACGTCTGGCGGGCGCTCGAAGTCGACCATCCCGCGATTGCCCCGCTCGGATCATCGGTTTCGGCGGCCGTCAACGCGGAGTTCGCCCCGATGACCACTGCGGTCCATGAAGGCGACGATGTCGCGTTTCTGCCGCCTGTGTCAGGCGGCGCCGGAGTCTCACGTTTGTCATGACGCCGCAAGTACTCGGCAAGCTCACGGCCGTCGAAGCCCGCTACGAGGCCCTCACCGGTCTCATCAGCGATGCCGCCGTACAGGCGGATCCCCCGACCTATCGCGCGCACTCCAAGGAGCTCGCCGAGATTCAGGAACTCGTCGATCGGTTCCGCGAATACACCAAGGTGCAGCAGTCCGCGACCGAGGCGCGCGAGCTCGCCGCGGCCGGCGACGTGGAACTGGCGGCGCTGGCGGCTGAAGAGATGAAGGCCCTCGACGCCCAGGCCGAGGCGCTCGAGCAGGAGATGCAACGACTTCTCGTCCCTCGCGATCCCAATGACGACAGAAACGTCGTCCTGGAGATCCGCGCCGGTACGGGCGGCGACGAGGCGGCGCTGTTCGCGTCGGATCTGTTCCGGATGTTTTCCAGATTCGCTGAACGGCGGAAGTGGAAGCTGGAGGTGCTGTCCGTCAGCCAGACCGGCGTTGGCGGCATCAAGGAAGTCATTGCGGCGATCGAGGGCAAGGGAGCCTACCGGTTCATGAAGCACGAGAGCGGCGTCCACCGCGTGCAGCGTGTACCGGCGACGGAGGCGAGCGGCCGGATTCACACCTCGACCGCCACGGTCGCGGTGCTCCCGGAGGCCGAGGACGTCGAAATCCACATCGACCCGAAGGATCTGCGCATCGACACGTTCTGTTCGAGCGGCCCCGGCGGGCAGAGCGTCAACACCACCTACTCGGCCGTCCGCGTCACCCACCTTCCCACCGGGCTGGTGGTCTCGCAGCAGGATGAGAAGTCTCAGATCAAGAACCGGCAGAAGGCGTTGAAGGTCCTTCGCTATCGGCTGCACGAGATCGAGATTCGCAAGCAGCAGGAGGCCATCGCCAAGGAGCGGCGCGGGCAGGTCGGCACCGGCGAACGCTCGGAGAAAATTCGGACCTACAACTTCAAGGAAAACCGGATCACCGACCACCGGATCAACTTCACGCTCCACCAGCTCGCCGACGTGCTGGACGGCGATCTCGACGAACTCATCGCTCAGCTCGAGGAACGCGCGCTCTCCGACAAACTGCGCGAGGCGACAGAGGCAACTTAGAAAGTCAGAAGGCAGAAGGCAAAAGGCAGAACGCGCCACGACCGTGAAAACCCTGGCCGAATCGGTACGGCTCGCCAGCCGCGCACTCGAGGCCGCCGGATGGGATGTTTCTTCCGCCTGGTTGGAGGCCGAAGCCCTTGCCCGATCAATCCTGCGGTGGGACCTCGCCGATTGGCTCTCGCGGCAGGGCGAGCGGGCGAGCGAGTCGTTCATGGCATCCCTGGACGCCGCCTTGACGCGGCGCATGCGCCACGAGCCCATCGCCTACATCACGGGCGAGCGGGAGTTCTACGGCCGGTCGTTCGTTGTCTCGTCCTCGGTCCTCGTCCCGAGGCCCGAAACCGAGCTGGTCGTGGACGAAGGACTGGCGGTGCTGGCTGAACGGCAGGCGGCAGGCCGAGCGGCTCCGGACGTCATCGACGTCGGCACCGGCAGCGGCATCCTCGCGATCACGCTCGCCCTCGAATCGCCGGCGGCCCGGATCGTTGCGACCGACGTCTCCCCGGCGGCGCTTGCAGTGGCCGCGAACAACGTCACGCGTTTCGATATCGCCGACCGCGTGGAGCTCCGACAGGCGGCTTTCCTTGGGAGCGACGCGGACGACCGGTTCGATCTCGTTGTGTCCAATCCGCCGTACGTCGCCGAGCACGATCGGGTCGGTTTGATGCCGGACGTCCGCGACTACGAGCCGGAGGTGGCGCTCTTCGGCGGCGCAGATGGACTCGATGTCATTCGCGCACTCCTCCCGGCCGTCCACAGGGGGCTTCGGCCCGGCGGCTGGTTGGTCATGGAGATTGGATCGGGACAGTCGGACCAGATCCGGCAAATCCTCGAACTAACCATGGGCCTATCGCTAGTCAAGATCGCGGACGATCTCGCGGGCATTCCACGCGTCGTGGTCGCACGCAGAACCTGAACGGGGAACGGGGAACGGAACCTGTCTATAATCGCCCAATGTCCTGCATCTTCTGCCGCATTGTGTCCGGCGACATTCCGGCGTCCAAAGTGCACGAGGGCGAACGTCTCGTCGCGTTCAAAGACCTGAATCCCCAGGCGCCGATGCACGTGCTCATCGTCCCGCGGGAGCACATTGCGACCTTGAACGATCTCGAACCATCGCACGACGCACTCGCGGGCGAGATGGTTCGTCTGGCCGCGGCTCTGGCGACAACTCAAGGCTACGACGCGAGCGGGTACCGGACGGTGTTCAACTGCAATGCGGACGCAGGCCAGACCGTGTTTCACATCC
The DNA here is from genome assembly GCA_963739035.1 of uncultured Acidobacteriota bacterium. Taxonomy (GTDB): domain Bacteria; phylum Acidobacteriota; class Vicinamibacteria; order Vicinamibacterales; family SCN-69-37; genus CAVTYZ01. Next base: position 44,203 of record CAVTYZ010000022.1, read on the forward strand.
ACTTGCATGTGCTCGCGGGAAGGAAGCTCGCATGGCCACCGGGGTGAACGGGGCACAACTTTGAAGTTTGAAGTTTGAACTTTGAAGTTAAGAAGCAACTGAAAGCCGACTCGCGGCAAGCGCCCCGTAACTTCTAACTTCTGACTTCTAACTTCTGACTTGTCATGATTCTCCCCGGCAGTTCCCGCAGCGTTCGAATGACATCAACGTCTCCGCTGATGCCGGCCGGCACGGCCCCACGCGCGAGCAGGATTCCCCGCATTCCCGCACGCCTGGCACCCTGGACGTCGTGGCTCACACTGTCGCCGACCATCACGGCCTCGCCGGGCTCAACGCGCATCAGGCTGAGAGCCGCGCGGAAGATATTCGGGTGCGGCTTCATGTACCCGTGTTCCGAAGACGACACCGCCACGGCGATGAGACCGTCGAGCTCGAAGTGCGACTGGAATGACGCCAGGCAACGGTGCGAATTCGAGATCAGGCCCGCGCGAACGCCGCTCGCCCTGAGGCCCTCGAGCGTGTCGAGCACATCGTCGTAGAGCGAGAAGTGGTGGTGCTCCGCCCAGTCGTCGTAGAGCTCGCGGGCTGCGGTCTCGACGGCGGGTGACGAGCCACCCATCAGCTCGATGATGCGCTGGGTGTATTTGACGTACAGATCGGCGTCGTAGAGGACGTCCGCGGAGTCGAGAACCGGGGCGGCGCCGGCGACGGCGGCGTCGAACCGTGACGGGTCGATCCGGATTCCGTGCCGCGCGCAACAGGTTTCGTAACCCGCGCCCTGGAACCTTGGACCGGGATGGATCAGGGTGAAATCGACGTCGAAGAAGACAGCCGCGGTGGTGGCCACCACCACCGATTATAGAATGACGGTTTCGGCCCACTCATGCGCGACTGGAAAGATACGCTCAACCTGCCCCGGACGGACTTCCCGATGAAGGCCAACCTGCCGGCCGCCGAGCCCGTGACGCTCGAACGCTGGCAGGCGATGGACCTGTACGCAAAGATTCGCGCGCGGCGCAAGGGCCAGCCACGATTCGTGCTCCACGACGGGCCGCCCTACGCCAACGGCAACATCCATCTCGGCACGGCGCTCAACAAGATCCTCAAGGACATCGTGGTCAAGTCACGCACGATGGCCGGTTTCGACGCACCGTTCGTTGTCGGCTACGACTGCCACGGCCTGCCAATCGAGCTGAAGGTCGATCGTGAGCTCGGCCCGAAGAAGCGGGAGATGTCGGTCGCCGACTTCTGCCAGGCCTGCCGCGCGTATGCCAATCGGTTCATCGGAACGATGACCTCGCAGTTTCAGCGTCTGGGGATTCTTGCGACCTGGGATCAGCCATATCGGACGATGGACTTCGCCTATCAGGCGGCCATCGCGCGCGCGTTCGGGCGCTTCGTCGAGCGCGGGCTCGTGTACAAGGGCAAGAAGCCCGTGCACTGGTGCATCCATTGCCGGACGGCGCTGGCCGAAGCCGAAGTCGAGTACCGCGACCACACGTCGCCGTCGATCTACGTCGAGTTCCAGCTGAACGACGATGACGGCCCCGAGATCGCGCGGCGCGTGCCGGCGCTCGCCGGCAAGCACGTCTCGGTGCTGATCTGGACGACGACACCCTGGACGATTCCGTCCAACCTGGCCGTCGCATTCCACCCCGAGTTCGACTACGGGGCCTACGAGGTGGACGGTCGCGCGGTGATCGTGGCGGAGGGGTTGGCGGACAAGGTTGCCGCGGCAGTCGGCCGCGAGTTCGGCCGACCGGTCGCGCGCATGAAGGGCGTGGACCTCGAGGGTGTCCGGTTCCGGCACCCGCTCTATCCACGCGACTCGGTGGCGGTGCTGGGTGACTACGTGACGCTCGACGCAGGCACGGGCGCGGTCCACACCGCGCCGGGACACGGCGCTGACGACTTCCGGACCGGGCAGAAGTACGGCCTCGACATCTACGCGCCCATCGGACCGGCGGGTCACTTTCTCGACCATGTCGATCTGTTTGCGGGTCTGCGTGTCTTCGATGCGAACGCGAAAGTGGAGGCCCTCCTCCACGAGCGGGCGAAGCTGTGGCACCGCGAGTCGCTCTCGCATCAGTACCCGCACTGCTGGCGCTGCCACAATCCGGTCATCTTCCTGGCGACGTCGCAGTGGTTCATCCGCATGGACGGTACGCTCGGCGGCAAGGACGGCACCGACGCCGGGACCCTCCGCGACGCGGCGATCGACGCAATCGATCGACGAGTCACCTGGATTCCGCAGTGGGGCCACGACCGGATCTACAACATGGTGGCCAACCGGCCCGACTGGTGCGTGTCGCGCCAGCGCGTGTGGGGTGTGCCGATCCCCGCGTTCGACTGCACGGCCTGCGGCGAAGCGATCATCACGACCGAGATCGTCGAGCGGGCGGCGCGGGTGTTCGAAGAGCACGGCGCCGACGCCTGGTACAGCCGTCCGGCTGAGGACTTCATTCCGGAGGGACTGGCGTGTCCGAGCTGCAAGGGCACGAGCTTCGAACGCGAGATGAACATCCTCGACGTGTGGTTCGACTCCGGGTCGAGCCACGAGGCGGTCCTCTCCGTACGGCCGGAGCTCAACTGGCCGGCTGACATGTACCTCGAGGGCAGCGACCAGCACCGCGGCTGGTTTCAGAGTTCGCTGCTCGTCGGGCTCGGTACGCGTGGTCACGCCCCGTTTCGCGAAGTTCTGACGCACGGGTTTCTGATCGACCTCGAAGGCCGGAAGATGTCGAAGTCGGTCGGCAACTCGATCGCGCCGCAGGACGTCATCAAGGAGAGCGGCGCCGACATCCTGCGGTTGTGGGTCGCGATGAGCGACTACAGCGGCGAGATCCGGATCAGCAAGGAGATCCTCGCGCGGGTCGTCGAGGCGTACCGGAAGATTCGCAACACGTTCCGGTACCTGCTGTCGAACCTGTTCGACTTCGACCCGGCCACCGACGCACTGCCCGTCGCGGGCCTGCAGTCAGTGGACCGCGTCATGCTGGCGCGATTCTCGCGTCTGACCGACGACGTACTCCGCCAATACGCGGCCTACGACTTTCAGGCGATTTTCACGGCGATCAACGAATTCGTGACCGTGGACCTGAGCTCGTTCTACCTCGACGTGTCGAAGGACCGGCTCTACACGTTCCGCGCGGACTCGACGGATCGCCGGTCGGCGCAGACCGCGCAGTATCTGATTGCCGACGGGTTGACACGGCTCATCGCGCCGATCATCTGCCTGACGGCCGACGAAATCTGGCGGCAACTGCCGGGAACGCGGGACGAGTCGGTCCACCTCGCAGATTTCCCGCGCGGCGTCGAGAGCTGGCGGGATGAGGCGCTCGAAACCGAGTGGCAGAAGCTCCTCGATGTTCGCGGCGTGGTCAACCCGGCGCTCGAGGTCGCCCGGCAACAGAAGGAAATCGGCAGCGCGCTGGCCGCGCACCTGGAGGTACGCGCACCAGGCGCTCTCGCGGATCTGCTGCTCCGCCATCGAGCGGATCTGCCGATGCTGTTCATCACCTCGTCGGTCGACGTGACCCGCGTGGCCGAGGGTGAGCTGTCGGTGCACGTCACACGCGCGAAAGGTGACAAGTGCCCGCGTTGCTGGCGGTACGTGACCGATGCCGCGATCGATGGCGAGATGGTCGGCCTCTGCGGCCGTTGCGTGGACGCGATGGGAGGTCAGCTTGTTGCCGGGCGGTGACGAGAGCCGCGTGGCCGTGGCCGCCGTCGGCACGCCGGACGTCGTTCCCGCCGCCGCGGCGCGTCCCCGCTTTTTCGGCGTGCTCTGGTGGGTCTCGCTCCTGACGATTGCGCTCGATCAGGCCACCAAGCTCCTCGTCAACGCCTCCCTCCCGGTCTATGGCAGCACGCCACTCATCCCGAACCTCGTCGACCTGGTGCATGTGCACAACGCCGGCGTCGCGTTCGGGCTCCTGAACGGCGCCGACCATCCGCAACGCAGCCTGCTCACGACCGGCCTCGCGCTCGTCGCGCTCGTTGGCATCGCGTACTACGCGCGACACGTCCGTTCCGAGGAACGGATGGCGCGGCTCGGCTTGTCGCTGATTCTCGGCGGCGCGGTGGGCAATCTCATCGACCGCATGCGTCAGGGCTACGTGATCGATTTCGTAGACGTGTACTGGCGCGACTGGCATTTCTGGGCGTTCAATGTGGCGGACGCGGCCATTTCGGTCGGCGCCGCCCTCGTTTTCGTCGACGTGATCTTCTTCAACCGACATGCATCCCATCCTGTTTCAGATCGGTAACTGGCCGGTCTACTCCTACGGCGTGCTCCTGGCTGCCGCGTACCTCGTGGCCCTGCAACTGGCGGTGGTCCGCGCCCGGCATCGTGGTCTCGATGGGACGAAGGTCATGGACCTCGGCATCTACCTCATCATCGCGGCGCTCGTTGGCGCCAAGCTGATGCTGGTGCTGGTGGACTTCGAGTACTTCCGGAGCCAGCCCCGCGAACTGCTCTCGCTCGTCCGCGCCGGGGGCGTGTTCTACGGGGGACTCCTCGCCGCGCTGGGCGTCGCGATTTTCCTCGTGCGCCGATACCAACTACGGATCTGGACGACGGCCGATCTGTTCGCGCCCGGCATCGCGCTCGGTCACGTCGTTGGCAGGCTTGGCTGCCTGATGGCCGGCTGCTGCTACGGGACGCCAACCACGATGCCGTGGGCGATTACGTTCACCAACCCCCTGGCAGCCTCGAACGTTGGCACACCCCTCGGCATTCCGCTGCACCCGACGCAGCTCTACGATGCCGGCGCCGAGCTTCTGATTCTCATCGTCCTGCTCGTGACCGAGCGCCGAGGCAAAGGCTTCGAAGGCCGCACGTTCTGGTTGTACATGCTGCTCTACGGCATCTCGCGCTTTGTCGTCGAGTTCTATCGCGGGGACGACCGTGGCACGGTGATGGGCGTCTCCACCTCGCAGTTCGTGTCGCTCCTCGTGGTGCCGCTGGCGCTCCTGATGCTGGTGCGCCTCCGCGGCCGCGCCAGGCCGTGAGCGATTCCAGCCACGAGGAGCATCTCGTCGCAGCCGCCGAAGAGGCCGGCCTGCGCATCGACGTGTTCCTCGCACGCCGGCTGCCGGCCCTGTCACGCTCCCAAATCCAGCGCCTCATCAAGACCGGCCACGTCACCGCGAGCGACCGTCCAGTCAAGACGAGCGCGTCCGTCACGGCTGGCCTTGCCGTCTCTGTCGTCGTGCCGGCCGCCAGAACCCGCGGACCCGATCGCCGAGTCACTGCCAATCGACATCCTGCACGACGATGCGGACCTCGTCGTCATCAACAAGCCGGCGGGCATGGTCGTACATCCCGCCCCGGGCCACGCCCGCGGCACGGTGGTGAACGCGCTGCTGCATCACGTCGGGGGACTCAGCGGCGTCGGAGGCAAGCAACGACCGGGCATCGTGCATCGGCTCGATCGCGGCACCTCGGGCGTGATGATCATCGCGAAACACGACCGCGCGCATCGAGAGCTGTCGCGCCAGTTTCACGATCGCACCGTCGTCAAGGAATATGTCGCGCTCGTGTGGGGCCGTGTCGAGGCCGGCCGCACAATGGACCGCCCGATCGGCCGCGATCCACGCGACCGGCGGAAGATGTCGAGCCGGGCGCGGCACAGCCGTAGCGCCGTGACGACGGTCCTGACCGTGGAAATTTCGGCGCGCTGTCGCTGGTGCGGCTCGCCATCGGCACGGGCCGCACCCATCAGATCCGCGTCCACCTCAGCGAGGGCGGGCACGCCGTCGCGGGCGATGCGCTCTACGGCGGCGTGCGCCGGCGGCTTCCGCCGTCGCTTGCACCGGTGGCGCGCCTGGAGCGGCCGTTTCTGCACGCGGCACGCATCGAGTTCGACCATCCGACCGACGGACGCCGGCTGTCGTTCGCCGCGCCGTTACCCGACGATTTGACCGACGCGCTGTCCGCACTGCGCCGCCGACACGCGGCACCGAGGACGACATGACCGCCCTTCGACTCAAGCCCAGGAAGCACGAAACAATCTACGAGGGACGCGTGTTTCGCATCGAGCGCGACCTCGTCAAGATGCCGCACGGGCGATCCGTCGCGATGGAGGTTGTTCGTCATCGCGGGTCGGTCGTGCTCGTCCCGCTGCCGTCGCCCGGCCAGGTCATCCTGATCCGGCAGTATCGCTACGTCATCGGACGGTGGATCTGGGAGCTGCCAGCCGGCTCCCTCGAACCGGGGGAAGCGCCGGCACGCGCGGCGCGCCGCGAGTGTCAGGAGGAGATCGGTTGGCGTCCGACGCGTATCCGGAAGCTCGGCGCCTACTACCCGTCCCCGGGGTTCTGCGACGAACGCATGATTTTCTACGCGTGCACGGGCCTGGTCCGGCCCTCCAGGCCGGCCGCGATCGACCCCGACGAGCAAATCGAACCCCGGACGTTCTCGATACGAGAGGTTTGGCGACTCATTGCCAAAGGGGAGGTTGTGGACATGAAGACCGTGCTGGGGCTGGTCCTCCTCCGGCAGGAATCGGATGAGCGGTAAGCTCCCATCCCGATCTGGCGGTATTGGCGTAAGATCTAGGCTGGTGCGGCGGGTCTCGTCGCGCTCGCTAACCGTCGTTTGAGATGCCAATGCCCGACGCTCGACCTGCAGGTGCTCCTCTGTCTCGTTTGACCTTTCTGGTCGCGGCGATCTTGCCCGTCATCGTCCTGTCCGCGTGTTCCGGTGATGCCGCAAGCGACGCCTCGCCGGCGGGAGGAGCGGCCGCTGCCGGGCGTGGCCGCGGTCGCCGCGGCGGCCATCATGGTCACCACGGCGCCGGCTGTTGAGAAAGCCGATGCCAGTGCAGGTGCGCGTGGTTGGCAACGTCGAGGCGTCATCCTCGGTGGACATCCGGTCGCAGGTGTCAGGCGAGCTCGTGAGCGTCGGCTTCGAAGAGGGCGACGACGTCACGGCGGGGCAGGTGCTCTTCACGCTTGATACGCGTCCGTTCGACGTGGCCTTGAAGCAGGCCGAGGCGGCGCTCGCACGGAGCACGGCAGAGGCCAAGGGCGCGCGCGCGATCTTCAACAGGTCGGAGGAGCTGTACAAGAAGGGCCTCCTGCCACGCTCCGAGCGTGAGCAAACGAACACGGATGTCGCGGTCGCCGATGCGGCGGTGTCGGCCGCCTCGGCCGAACTGGACGATGCGAAGCTTCAACTCACGTACACGAAAATCGTAGCGCCGGTCGCCGGCCGGACCGGCGCGCTTCTGGTGCATCCGGGATCGCTCGTGCGCGCCAACGACACGGCTGCGCTCGTCGTCATCAATCAGGTGGCGCCGGCCTACGTGACGTTCGCCGTTCCGGCCCGCCTGCTGCCGCAGATCGGCGGAGGCCGCGCACGCACGTTGAAGGTGCTGGCCGTGCCCGCTGGCACCGCGGACGCGGCGGTCACCGGCAACGTCAGCTTCGTGGACAACGTGGTCGATCAGGCGACGGATTCCGTGCGTATCAAGGCCATCTTCGCCAACCGCGATCGGCGCCTTTGGGCCGGCGCGTTCGTGGACGTCACGCTTCAGCTGGCGGTCGAGCGACACGCGGTCGTCGTGCCGAACGCCTCGGTGCAGGCAAGCCAGCAAGGCCAGTTCGTGTACGTCGTGAAGGCGGACAGCACCGTCGAGGCACGCCCGGTCAAGGTCGGATGGATCGACCGCGATGAGGCGGTCGTCGAGAGCGGCGTGAAAGCCGGGGAGACCGTCGTGACTGACGGTCAGCTGCGGCTCACGCCCGGTGCCAAGGTGTCGGCCAAACCTGCTGAGGGACAGTCGAGGACCACGTCATGAACCTTTCTGCCCTGTTCATCAACCGACCCGTCACGACGACGCTCCTTCAGCTTTCGATCGTCATCTTCGGCGTCATTGGATACCGGGCGCTGCCGGTCAGCGACCTGCCGGCCATCGACTTCCCGACGATCTCGGTGCAGGCCGAGCCTGCCGGGCGCCAACCCCGAGACCATGGCGTCGGCCATCGCGACGCCGCTCGAGAAGCAGTTCTCCGCCATTGCCGGCATCTCGTCGATCAGCTCGACGAGCTCGACAGGACAGACGTCGATCACGCTCCAGTTCGATCTCGAGCGCGACATCGACGCCGCCGCGCAGGACGTGCAGTTGGCGATTTCGCGCACGCGCAACCTGCCGCCGGACATGCCGCAGCCGCCGTCGTTCCAGAAGGTGAACCCGGCGGACTTCCCCATCCTGTTCCTGACGCTCAGCTCCGAGACGCTGCCGCTCTCGCAGATCAACGAGTACGCCGAAATCAACGTCGCGCAGCGCCTGTCCATGGTGAAGGGCGTCGCGCAGGTGAACGTTTTCGGCGCACAGAAGTTCGCGGTGCAGATCGACGTCGATCCGCGCCAGCTCGCGGCGCGGGGGCTCGCGATGGAGGACGTCGCGGGCGCAGTGGCGCGCAACAGCGTCAACCGACCGACCGGCACGCTGTACGGCCCGGATCGCACGTTTGCCGTGAAAACCGACGGGCAGCTCATGAACGCCGAAGCGTTCCGGCCGCTGATCCTGAGCTACCGGGATGGCCGTCCGGTCAGGCTCCACGAGGTCGCGAACGTCTACGACGGCGTCGAGAACGACAAGCAGGCAAGCTGGTTCAACGGCGCGCGCACCATCTACCTGGCGATCAACAAGCAGCCGGGGACGAACACGGTCGAGATCGTCGACTCGATTCGTTCGCTCCTGCCTCAGATTCAGACGCAGCTGCCTGCCGCGCTCGGCCTCCAGGTCCGGATGGACCGGTCCCAGGCGATTCGCGACTCGATCCACGACATCACACTCACGCTGCTGCTGACGGTCGTGCTCGTCGTCCTGGTCATCTTCCTCTTTCTGCGTAATCTCTCGGCGACCGTCATCCCGAGTCTTGCGCTTCCGGCCTCGATCGTCGGCACGTTCGCCGCGATGTATCTGCTGGGCTACAGCCTGGACAACCTGTCGCTCATGGCTTTGACGCTCGCCGTCGGCTTCGTCGTGGACGACGCGATCGTCATGCTCGAGAACATCGTGCGCCACATGGAAGAGGGCATGAATCCGATGACCGCGGCCCTGCAGGGTTCGAGGGAAATCGGGTTCACGATCATCTCCATCACGCTCTCGCTCGTCGCGGTCTTCATTCCGGTGCTGTTCATGGGCGGCGTCGTCGGGCGCCTGCTCCACGAGTTCGCCGTGACGATGGGCGTGGCGATTCTGATTTCGGGCTTCGTCTCGCTGACACTGACGCCGATGCTGGCGGCTCGTTTCCTCGCCCGCCGGCGACGCTCCACCACGGCCGGGTCTACATGGCGATCGAGCGCGCGTTCGATGCGACGCGCGATGCGTACGGCTGGCTGCTCCACCGCACGATGGTCCATCATGGCGCCACGATGCTGGCGTCGCTTCTCCTCGTCGTGGCGACGGTGTACTGCTTCCGGATCATCCCGATGGGCTTCATCCCGAGCCAGGACACCGGACAGGTCAACGGACAGACCGAAATGGCGCAGGGGCTGGGCTATCAGGCGATGGTGGAGCACCAGCTCGAGGTGATGAAAATCGTTCAGGCCGACCCGAACGTGAAGTCGGTCACCTCGTCCATCGGTCTCGTGACGGGCGGTGGCGGTTCGGCGGCCAACGGCGGCCGGTTGCAGATTGAACTGGTGCCGCGCACGGAACGAACGCTCACGGCCGATCAGGTCATCGAATCGCTGCGGCCGAAGATCTCGGGCGTCCCGGGAGTTCGCGTGTTTCTCTCGAATCCGCCGGCGATCAACATCGGCGGCCGGCCGACGCGCGCCCAGTACCAGTTCACGCTGACGAGCGGCGACACGGAAACGCTCTACGCGTCGGCAACGAAGTTCGAGCAGGCGCTCCACGAACTGCCCGGCCTGCAGGACGTCGGCAGCGACCTCCTGCTCGGCAACCCGCAGCTCAACGTCGCGCTCGATCGCGATCGCATCGCCGCCCTGGGGCTCAGCGCCGATCAGGTCGAAACCGCGATGTTCAGCGCGTTCGGTTCCCGACAGATCGCCCAGATCTACGCGCCGAACAACGCCTACCAGGTCCTCATGCGCGTGGCGCCGAAGTATCAGGAAGATGCCTCGGCGCTGAGCCTGTTGCACCTGAAAACGCCGAACGGCGAACGCATTCCGCTGTCGAGCCTGACCCGTGTCGACACCGGCGTCGGCCCGCTGTCCGTGAACCACACCGGCCAGCTTCCGTCGGTGACCGTGTCCTTCAACCTGAGGCCGGGCGTGGCGCTCGGCGACGCCGTGGCGCAGGTCGAGCAGGCCGCGTTCGCTGAGTTGCCCGCGTCCATCGCGACGTCCTTCCAGGGGACGCGCGCAGGCGTTCCAGGATTCCACGCGCGGCCTCGGCATCATCCTGCTGATGGCGATCTTCGTCATCTACGTCGTGCTGGGCATCCTCTACGAGAGCTTCATTCACCCGCTCACGATTCTCTCGGGACTGCCGGCGGCCGGCCTCGGCGCGCTCCTCACGCTCCTCGTCTTCGGCATCGACCTGAACCTGTACGCCTTCGTCGGCATCATCATGCTCGTCGGCCTCGTGAAGAAGAACGGCATCATGATGATCGACTTCGCGATCGAAACGCAGCGCACGCAGGGCAAGACGCCGGCTGAGGCGATGTACGAAGCGTGCCTTGTTCGTTTCCGGCCGATCATGATGACGACGATGGCGGCGCTGGTCGGCACGCTGCCGATCGCGCTGGGCGTCGGCGCCGGCGCGGAGTCCCGTCAGCCTCTCGGCCTGGCGGTCGTCGGCGGCCTCGTCGTGTCGCAGACGCTCACGCTTTTCATCACGCCGGTTTTTTATCTCTACGCAGAAGCCTTGTCAGGCTGGCTGCGCGGGGAGCGTCCGGCGGTCTCCGTGCGGCCCAGCCGGCGTGCCCTGCCGATGAACGGCCGGTCGACGATCGACTAGAAAGACACTTTACAAAGGCAAAAGGCAGAAGTCAGAATGTTCTGACTTCTGCCTTTGTATTTCTGACTTCCGGTCGCGGGCTCCGCGACCGGCTACGACATGCTGTAGCGCGGACGCGGGTCGTCCAGTCTCGGCGAATCCGGCTTACGCGACACCGGCACCAGCGCCAGCTTCAGCACCTCGTCCATGTTCTTCACGTAGTGGAACTTGAGGTCGCTGCGCTGCGCTTCGGTCAAATCCTCCACCACGTTCTTCTCGTTCGGCGCGGGCAGGATCACGTCGCGGATGCCCATGCGCCGCGCGGCGAGCACCTTCTCCTTGATGCCCCCGACCGGCAGGACCTTGCCGGCCAGCGTGATTTCGCCGGTCATCGCGAGACTCGGCTTGACCGGTCGGCCCGACAGCGCCGACGCGAGCGCGGTCACCATGGTGACACCCGCTGACGGCCCGTCCTTGGGAATCGCGCCAGCCGGCACGTGGATGTGCAGTTCCGCGTCCCGATAGAACGTCGGATCGACGCCGTACTTCGACGCGTGCGCGCGGAACCAGGAAAGCGCGATGCGCGCCGATTCCTTCATGACGTCACCCAGCTGGCCGGTGATCGTCAACTGGCTCGAGCCAGGCATGCGTTGCGCTTCGACGAAGAGGACGTCGCCGCCGACAGGTGTCCACGCGAGCCCGACCGACACACCGGGTTCGCGCGTGCGGTCCTTCATCTCCTCATCCAGATGCCGCGGGGCGCCAAGGTAATCCGGAACGGTTTCGGCCGTCACCGCCACCGACATCGTCTGGCCTTCGGCGCGCCGCCTCGCGATCTTGCGGCAGATCGATCCGATCTCCCGTTCGAGGTTGCGGACGCCGGCCTCTCGCGTGTAGCCACGGACGATGGCCGAGATGGCCGCGTCCGTGAACGTCACCTCGCCGGCCGGCAGGCCGTTGTTGGCGACCTGACGAGCCACGAGATGGTCTTGCGCGATCCGCAGTTTCTCTTCCTCGGTGTAGCCTGAGAGCTCGAGCACTTCCATGCGGTCTCGGAGCGGTCCAGGAATCGTGTCCAGCACGTTCGCGGTGGTGATGAACAGCACCTCGGACAAGTCGAACGGCACGTCCAGGTAGTGATCGCGGAACGTGTTGTTCTGCTCCGGGTCGAGCACCTCGAGCAGGGCCGAGGCCGGGTCGCCCCGGAAATCGGAGCCGAGCTTGTCGATCTCGTCCAGGATGAAGACGGGATTGCGCGTCTCCGCCCGTCTCAGCCCCTGGATGACCTGTCCCGGCAGCGCCCCGATGTAGGTCCGGCGGTGTCCACGGATCTCGGCCTCGTCGCGCATGCCACCGAGGGACACCCGCACGAAGCGTCGGCCGAGCGCATGGGCGATCGACTTGGCGAGCGACGTCTTGCCGACTCCAGGCGGGCCGACGAAGCACAGGATCGGTCCCTTCATGTCCGCCTTCAGCTTGCGGACGGCGAGGTACTCGAGAATCCGGTCCTTGAGTCGATCGAGCCCTGAATGATCGGCGTCGAGCACGGTCTTCGTGTGCGCCAGATCGATGACCTCGTCGGTTCGCTTCGCCCATGGCAGCGCGACGAGCCAATCGATGTAGGTGCGCGCCACGGTGTATTCGGCGGCGGCCGCCGGCATCTTCGAAAGCCGGTCGAGCTCGCGGAGCGCCTCCTTCTTGACGTCGTCGGGCATCCCGGCGGCATCGATCTTTTCGCGGAGCTCTTCCAGCTCGCGCATCTGGTCATCGCCTTCGCCGAGTTCCTTCTGAATCGCCTTCATCTGCTCGCGCAGGAAGTACTCGCGCTGGCCCTTGCCGACCTCCGATTGCACCTGGGACTGAATCTTCGACCCGAGTTCGAGGACTTCCAGCTCCTTGGTCAGGATTCTGTTGAGCTGATCCATCCGGGCGCGCAAATCCGGCTGCTCGAGCATGTCCTGCTTCGCCACGGTTCCGATCGTGCTCAGGCTCGACGCGATGAAGTCAGTCAAGCGGCGTGACGTCGGTGATGTTGCTGGCGAGGGCGTTGAGATCCTCGGACAGCACCGGCGAGAGCTGAACGACCTGGGAGAAGTTCGCGCGGATGTTGCGCTCGAGAGCATCGATCTCCAGCCGGTCCGATTCCTGGAGCGTCTCCTCCACCGGCGCGATTTCGGCGCGCAGGTAAGGACGCGTTGCGACGAGCCGGCCCAGGCGGATTCGCGCCAGGCCCTGGACGATCAGGCGAAGGCTGCCGTCGGGCAGCTTGAACATCTTGTGAATGTGGGTCAGCGTGCCGACGTCGTGCAGGTCGCCCTGGCCAGGATCCTCGTGCGACGGATCCCGCTGGGTGAAGACGCCGATGACCTTGGCGCCGGCGATCGCCTCGTCGATCAACTTCACGGACGACTCGCGGGCCACCGCCAGCGGCATGAACGAGTTCGGAAACAGCACGGTGTCGCGCAGCGGCAGGACGGGAACGTCGCCCGGCACGGTGTACGAGCGCTCACCGGCGCCCGGTTGGACGATGCGGGTGGTCTCGTCGCTCATGATGCCCTCCCTCCCCACAGGAGCCTCGCTCCGGTGGTGAGACCGGCAGAGGCCCTGATGGCCTCTGCCGAAACACTGACTTCTTCTGTGTTAGACGCCGAGCGGGAGGAAACGATGTGATCGCTCGTCCCGCCGTCCGGCAGGCCGTCGCGATCTGATGCGAAGGTCGCCGGAGTTAACTCAAATCGAGCAGGAACCCTGCCGATCGCCGCTGCGATTGCTGCCGGGCGCGCTGCTCGGCAATCTCCCGGGCCTCCTCGCAGTCCTTGCAGCGGACCGCGAAGGGCAGGGCGCGCAGGCGCCGCTCGGAAATCTCGTCGCCGCACTCGAAGCAGTTGCCGTAGGAGTTCTCGTCGAGCCGCTTCAGCGCTTCCTCGATCTTGTGCAGCGTCTCGGATTTCATTTGAATCAGGGCGAGCTCGATCTCGTCCTGGATGTCCGCTTCGGAGGTCTCGGCCGCGTCGAGGACGCCTTCGCCGGACGCGTCAACCGCGCGGACATCACGCATCTTCTCCTGAACCTCGCTCAGGATCTCCCGCCGGCGGTCCTCGAGGATCCGCTTCAACTCGGCGTAGCGTTCCGTCGCCTTTTCCGTGTGATTCGCGCGTGCGTTCATGACGTCTCTCCCTCCCGATCCGCTCTCCGACCGACTAGCCGCTCCGATGGACTCGGCTGTAGCAATTCGGGTGCCAGCCACCGGTTTCTTGCCCACTGTCCCGGTCCGGGACTGTTGGTCCAGCTGGTTTCACCCGCTGTCATTAATTCACCACGACTCGTTACCTGAGTCTCGGAGCGGCCGCCCTGTATCCTTTGGCTCCGCCTGTGCCGCTTTAGACGAAGACACGACGGCTCGCGGTTCTCGTCGCCTTCTGTGAGATGACCAAACATGAACCGTCTGCTATACTTGGACGTTTTTCGGGGTTGCAGGTGTCGCCCCAGACGGAACCGCGACGAGTATGGCAAAGAGTTGTGAAATCTGTGGAAAGAAGCCGGTGGTCGGCCGTATCGTCAGCCACGCGCACAACGTGCGGGCCCGCCGGTTCGAACCCAACCTGCAGCGCGTCCGCGCCTTGATTAACGGCGGGGTCCGCCGCATCCGCGTCTGCACGCGCTGCCTCAGGTCCAATAAGGTCGTAAAGGCCGCCTAGCTGGACAAGTTTGAACTTCGAACTCAGAACCAACAGGGCGCATGCTCTGGACGCGCGTCCAGTAGCTTCTGACTTCTAACTTCTGAAGTTCGAAGTTGCCTACCTGGCCGCTCGCTCGACGGCCAGCACCCCATCCACATCCCGAATCGACCGCATCACCTTTTCGAGGTGTTTGAGGTCGCTGATCTCCACCGTCATCCGAATCGATCCGCGCTGGTCGACTCCGACGTTGGCTTCCACGTCTTTGATGTTGGTCTCGATGTCGGCAATCCGCGAGCTGACGTCCGCCAGAATGCCCCGCCGGTCCTCGACACTGATCTTGAGTCGTACGGTGTACGGCGTGTCCTGCCCCGTATCCCACTCCACGTCGATGCGGCGATCCGGATCGAACAGGAGGTTGACGACGTTCGGACACGTCGCCGAATGGACCGACACGCCTTTGCCGCGCGTGATGTAGCCGACGATACGCTCGCCACGAATCGGATTGCAGCATCGGGCGCGGAACACCATCAAGTCGTCAATGCCCCGAACCTTGATTTTCTGATCGGCGGCCCCAGCGCCAGTGCCGCCCGGCGGCCGCCGCGGACCGACCGGCGCTGATTCGGCACTCCGCTCGCGGAGCGCCTCCTGGCCGACAAGCCGCGTGAGCAGCGCGCGGGCCGTGATCTTCCCGTAACCCAGGCCCGCGAACACATCGTCGGCCTTTTGCGCGCTGAATTCGCCGGCAATCTTGGCAATCGCCTCATCGGTCACGAGGCTCCGGTCCACGGTGAACCGCCGCAGTTCCTTGTCGAGAAGACGCCGGCCGAGCTCCACGCTTCGCGCCTTCTCCTCACCGTGCACAAAGTGCCGGATCTTGTGACGGGCTCGCGACGTCGCGACGAAATTGAGCCAGTCGCGACTCGGCGTGTGGCCGGCCTGCGTGACGATCTCGACGATGTCACCGTTGTTGAGGCCGGTGCGCAGGGGCACCATGCGGCCGTTGACACGGGCGCCGACGCACTGATGGCCGACGTCGGTGTGAATCGCGTAGGCGAAGTCCACCGGCGTGGAGCCTCGAAGCAGTGACTTGACTTCGCCTTTTGGCGTGAAGATGTAAACCTCCTCCGGGTAGAGCTCGATGCGGAGGTTCTGCATGAACTCCTGCGGGTCGCGCACTTCTTGCTGAAGCTCGAGGAGCCGCCGCAACCAGTTGAAGTAATGCTCGTCGCGCTCCGCACCGACGCGGCCTTCCTTGTACTTCCAGTGCGCCGCGATGCCTTCCTCGGCGATCTGGTGCATCTCCTCGGTGCGAATCTGAACCTCGAAGGGCAGGCCGCGATCGCCCAGGACGGACGTGTGCAGCGCCTGGTAGCCATTCGGGCGCGGCATGGCGATGAAATCCTTGAACCGGCCCGGAACCGGTGACCAGATCTGGTGGATGATGCCGAGCACGCCGTAGCAGTCCTTGACGCTCTTCGTGATCACGCGGAGCGCGATGAAGTCGTACACCTGGTCCAGGGGAATGCGCTGACGCTGCAGCTTCTGGTGGATCGACCAGAGGCGCTTGATGCGGCCGTCAATCGCCGACGACTTCGATCTGCGCTTCGTCCAGCTTCGCCTCGAGCTGCCGGCGTAACGTGTCGATCGACCCCTCGGTGGCCGTGCGGGTGGCTTCGACGTCCTGCCGCAGCGCCTCGTAGGCCGTCGGATCGAGGTGGCGGAAGGCCAGCTCTTCCAGCTCGTTCTTGATCTTGCTCATCCCCAGGCGATTCGCGATGGGCGCGTAGATGTCGCGGGTCTCCTCCGCGATGCGGGCACGGCGGTCCTCGGGGAGGTGCTGCAGCGTCCGCATGTTGTCGAGCCGGTCGGCGAGCTTCACGAGGATGACGCGGATGTCGTCCACCATCGCCATCAGCATCTTGCGGAAACTCTCGGCCTGCCGCTCCTCGCTCGACGCGAACTGGAGCGTGGACAGCTTCGTGACACCCTCCACCACGTGCGCCACGGGCTCGCCAAAGAGCTCCCGGATTCGCTCGATCGAGGTCGGGGTGTCCTCGACGATGTCATGGAGCAGGCCAGCGGCAATGGCGACAACGTCGAGCCTCAGGTCGGCCAGGATGTCGGCGACCGCCACCGGGTGCACGAGATAGGGCTCACCCGACTTGCGGACCTGACCGCTATGTTCTTCAGCCGAAAAGGCATGGGCGCGCCGGAGCAGATCGATATCCGCGTCGGGGGTCAGTGCACGCACCTTCTCGATGACGTCATCGAACCGGATCATGGGTGCCGGTGTCTAACCGGTTCAGGTCTGATTGGGGGCGGACGGCGGTCTGACCGTCGGCTCATGATAACGGCAAACGCCGCGGGACGCCCGAAAGTGAGGGTCCAGCCCCTAAATCAGGCCCTGAACCCGCCTTGCGGAGACCTGGCCGGTTCACTATACTGGCCCGTCTCTGAACCACTCCGCAGGACCTCCCAGGAAGTCCTTGGCGTCACGAAAGGGGAAGTACATGCAGTTTCGATTCAGCCGCATGGTCGTGCTCATCGTCGGGCTGTCGTTGGCCGCGAGCGCTTGCGGACGCTATTCCATCAGCAGCATTCGGTCCGCCAAGGCGTTCCAGGACGGTATCGGGCTCTATCAGCGCGGTGACTACGTGCCGGCCGCCGAGCACCTCACGGAAGCGATTCGGCTGAACCCGGATTTCCCCTTCTCCTACTTCTTCCTGGGCAATAGCTACGACAAGATGTATCGGCCGGCCCGAAAGGGCGAGGCGGAAAACGACGCCTACCTGCAGAAGGCGGTCGAAAACTACCGCCAGTCCATCGACCACCTGAAGGGGCGGACCGAGGAGCAGGCGCCGCAGTTCTTGAATCTGTCCTACCAATATCTGATCGCGGCCTACGGCTCCGACCGGCTCAACGACTTCGCGAAGGCTGAAGAAGCGGCCAAGGAGCTCATCGCCACGACGCCGGACGAGCCGGGCAACTATCAGGCGCTGGCGCGCCTCTACCAGGATCAGGGCCGGAACCAGGATGCTGAAGCGATGTTCGTGAAGGCCGCCGAAGTTCGCCCGAACGACCCGGTGGGCTATCAGATGCTGGCCAATTTCTACAACCAGCAGGGAGACTTCGACAAGACCATCGCGGCCTTCCAGAAACGCGCCGACCTCGAGCCGAACAACCCCGAGGCGTGGCACACCATCGGTACGTTCTATTACGACAAGGCCCTGCGCGACACCCGTCTTCCCATTGATACGTTCAGGAAGTTCGTGTCCTCGGGCATCTCCGCCGAGGACCACGCCCTGAAGCTGAATGACGAGTACTACGAGGCCGTGACCTACAAGGGGATGCTGCTCGGGCTCCAGGCCAGCCGGGAGCGCGATGTGGCCGTCCAGAAGAAGCTACTGGGCGAGGCGACCGCGCTCCGGGAGCGCTCGCTCGATTCTGAGGAAGAAACAGGAGGCAGGCGCCGCCGCGACCGCCGCAGCCTCTGCCAAGCCGAAACCGGCCGGAAGCTAGAGACCGGCCGGCTCGATGCCGGCGCGGTGGCTCGGAGTCGAGAGACACAGGCCTGGGGCCGTTCGAATCATCGAACGGCCCCAGGCCTTTTTTGTCGGAGCGCACCCCATGGAACTCGGGTAGGCGTCGTTCCCCGTTCCGTGTTCCCTGTTCCCCGTTCTTCGTTCTCCTGAACGTGGAACCGGGAACAAGAACGACAGGAACGGGGAACGCGGGAACCGGAGAACGGGGAACGGGGCAACGACGATTTAACTCGCGCCCGTAGAAAAGGCAAAGGCCGGGAACCGTTCATGAACGGCCCCGGCCCCAGTCTATTTCTGCCTTCTAAGTAACTTCTGCCTTCTAACTTCCCTAAGGCTGTCCGCCTGCGCTGCCGCCGCCGGCCGCTTCGCGACGCATGCCGTCGGTCACGACGCCGATCTTCTGGACGCCGGCGCCCATGGCCGCGTCGATGACCGCCATGATCTCGCCGTAACGGACGTTGCCCGCGCCGATGAGGAAGAGGGTCTTGTCCTTGCGGGTCTCGTAAATCTCACGAAAGCGCTCTTCGGCCTGCTGGATCGGGACTTCCTGCTTGTTGATCGTCAGACGACGGTCGGCGGTGTAGTCCGCCACCACCTGTCCCAGCACGTCCGCCGCCTTGGCGTTGGCGTTGGTCTCGAGCGGCAGGTTGATGTCTGTTCCGCGCTGAGCCAGAGGCAGCGCAGCCATGAAGATGATCAGCAGCACGAGCAGCACGTCGATGAGCGGCGTGACGTTCATATCCGCCGACGCTTCGGCCTTGGAGGCTTTGAAGACGCGTTCCGCGCCGTGGTGCATGTGGGCGTGTGACATTACTGCCCTCCTGTCGGCTTCAGCGGATCGGTGATGAGCGCGACCGATTCGATCTTGGCGCCCCGAAGCGCGTCCATCATCTTCATGACGGCACTATATGGGGCGTCCTGGTCACCCTTGAGATAGACGATCTTCTCGGTCTTGGACTCGAGGATGTCCGTCAACCGCCGGATCAGCTCGGGCTCGGTCGCTTCGAGCGCATTGATGTAGAGCCGGCTCTGACCGTCGATGTAGACGACGGTCTGGTCGGAGGTATCCGGCTTCTCCTGCGTGTGTGCGGCCTTTGGCAGCGTCACCTGGACAGGCGTCTGCAGCAGGGGCGCGACGATCATCATGATGATGAGCAACACCAGCATCACGTCCACGAGGGGCGTGACGTTGATATCGGATTTGACGCCACCTTTGGCGCCGCCGACATCCATTGACATGACAAGACTCCTGCCGCGACGTGGAGGATTCCGGGCGGCGTCGTGACCGGTCCCGACGCCTCCGCCGCAAGCCGAACTACGCCGTCTTCTTGATGAAGTAGTCGACGAGCTCCGAGGACGAGTTGTCCATCTCGACGCTGAAGTACCTCGAGCCGGCCCGTGAAGTAGTTGTACATCCAGACCGCCGGGATGGCGACGACGAGACCGAGCGCGGTCTCGATCAGCGCTTCCGAAATACCGGCCGAGACGGCGCCGAGACCGCCCAATCCAGCGGCGGCGATGCCCTGGAACGCCGAGATGATACCGACGACCGTGCCGAGCAGTCCGACGAACGGCGCCGTGGCGCCGATCGTGGCGAGGGCCGGAATACCCTTCTTCAGGTCGTTCGACGTGAGCGCGGTGGCGCGCTGGATGGCGCGGCGCACGGTGTCGACCAGGTCGTCGCGATTCATCGACGCACCGGAATCGGCCTGGAACTGATACTCCTGGAGCCCGGCCAACACCACCTTGGCAAGGTGGCTGTACTGATACGTCTTGGCCTGCGAGACCGAGAGCGCATCCTTCAACCGGCCTTCCTTGAGGTGCTTGGCCACCTGGGGCGCGTAGAACTTCGACTGCTTGCGCGCCTGCGAGAACGTGTAGAACCGTTCAATGGCAACGCCAAACGACCACATCGACATGAAAACCAGAACGAAGGCCACGAGCTTCGCGACCCAGCCCATCTGGTTCCACATTTCCATCAGATCCATTGCCAGCCTCCGAAACCTGTCTTGACTTGCGATTACGCCAACGAATCAAGAGTCCTGCGCGACACGGGCACCGGGCCGAACTCGAGACGACACGAACAGAAGAGCGCCGCGCCCCGCGCGGCGTTCCCACTCCTACTGAATTGCGAACGTCACGTTCACGGACATGATGACTTCAACCGGCTGGTTGTTGAGCAGCGTCGGCGTGTAGCGCCACTGATTCACCGCATCCAGCGCGGCCTGGTCCAGCATCGGGACCGAGCGAATGACCTTGGCGTTCTTGATCGTCCCATCTCTCGCGATCGTCGCTTCGATGATCACCATGCCGGCGACGCGAGCGGCTTTCGCGATCGGCGGATAGATCGGGATCGACCTTCTTCACGATCTCCGGACGCTTGATGTCGCCACCGACGCGCACCGGCGCGGCAGGAGGCGGCGCATTGCCCAGGGCCATGGTGTTCGCCGCCGCGGGCAGGTTCGTCGGAATACCGCCGACGACCGACATCAGCCGGGGCGGCGGCTCGGGCTTGATCTCGCGAGGCGCCTCGACCGGGGCCGCCGCCGGGTTCACGTTGACCTCCACAGGCGGCGGCGGCGGCGGCGCCGCTGACGGCGGCGGTGGAGGCGGCGGTGGTGGCGGCGGCGGAGGCGGCACCGCGGCGAACGCCATCACCGACTGCGGCGTCGGAAGCGCGTCAGTCGCGAGCAGCGGAATGACGATCATCGCCGCCAGCCCGAGCGTGTGCGTGAGAATCGACAGCGGCACCGTGTACCACTGCTTGGTTCCCACCTGAATGGACGGTTTGACGACGTCGCCGAACATTTCGCGTGGCACGGTGATCCTCCTTACGGCCGTTCCTTTACCGTCAGGCCTCGGCGATGGCACGCATCGGTCGGGCAGATACCAGGGACGGCGACGCCCCAAGCGTCTCCCGGCTGATTTCGTAAAGGCCCGGCATTATAGTCAGACACAAAAAAACGTGTCAACGAACTCAACGACTTCTTTGGGGGCGCTCGGCGAACGGTCGGAGCCCGACGCCCCCGAGTGACGGCAACGTAACCTACTTAGACACCGGTGTTGCCAGAACGGACCCGCCCGATCGCAGGCAAACACCCCTCTTCAGTGTTTCGCCGGCGCCGTGCCCGACCCAATCCGCATCCCGTAGAACGACCGCCAGACGAACACGAGGCAGACCGCAAAGAACAGGGCGGCCAGCACTTGCGTCAGGCCCTGTCCCTGCTGGTCGGCAAGCTGCACGGCCAGCTCCACGGCCAGAAGTCCAAACAACGTCGTGAACTTGATGACCGGGTTCATGGCCACCGAGGAGGTGTCTTTGAAGGGGTCTCCCACGGTGTCACCGACGACGGTCGCGGCGTGGAGGTCGGTGCCCTTCGCCTTGAGTTCGACTTCGACGATTTTCTTGGCATTGTCCCAGGCGCCGCCGGCATTGGCCATGAAAATCGCCTGATAGAGGCCGAAGAGCGCGATCGAGACCAGATAGCCGATGAAGAAAAATGGCTCGAAGAAGGCGAAGGCGAGCGTGCCGAAGAAGACGGTCAGGAAGATGTTGAACATCCCCTTCTGCGCGTACTGCGTGCAGATCTCCACGACGCGTTTCGAGTCTTCGACCGACGCCCTGGTCACGCCTTCGAGGCGGATATTGGCCTTGATGAACTCCACGGCCCGATACGCGCCCGTGGTGACGGCCTGAATCGACGCCCCGGTGAACCAGTAGATCATCGCGCCACCGGTGATGAGCCCGAGCAGGAATGGCGGGTGGAGCAGCGACAGGCGCGCCACGAGCTCGGGCGCCAGGCCATCGGTCAGCCCGACAATAATCGAGAAAATCATCGTCGTGGCGCCGACGACCGCCGTGCCGATCAGCACGGGCTTCGCCGTGGCCTTGAACGTGTTGCCGGCGCCGTCGTTCTCCTCGAGGTTGTGCTTGGCCCGCGCGAAGTCCACGTCGAAGCCATACTGCTTCTTGAGCTCGGCCGCGACGTTCGGCACGTCTTCAATCTGCGAAAGCTCGTAGACGGACTGCGCGTTGTCCGTCACGGGGCCGTACGAATCGACGGCAATCGTCACCGGTCCCATGCCGAGGAACCCGAACGCGACGAGGCCGAACGCAAAGACCGCCGGCGCGATCATGCCGATATCGCCAAAGCTCAGGCTGACCCAGTAGCGCCACGGCCATGAGTCCCATGATGGTCATGCCGAGCCAGAACGCACTGAAGTTGCCGGCGACCAGACCAGAGAGGATGTTGAGCGAGGCCCCGCCCTCTCGCGATGACGTGACGACCTCACGCGTGTGCGCCGACTCGGTGGACGTGAAGACCTTGACGAGCTCGGGAATGACGGCGCCAGCGAGCGTGCCGCACGTGATGATCGTCGAGAGCTTCCACCACAACGTGGTGTCGCCCGACGCCCCGAGCGTCGGAATCAACAGATATGACGCGACATACGTCAGCGCGACGGACACGAGCGACGTCACCCACACGAGCCGGGTCAGCGGCGTTTCGAAATTCATCCGATCGACGTTCGCGAACTGGCTCCTCGCGACGGCTTCGTTGAGCAGGTAGGAGGCACCGGATGCCACCACCATCACGATGCGCATCATGAAAATCCAGACGAGCAGCTGCACCTGGGTCGCCTGATCGCCGACGGCCAGCAGGATGAACGAGATCAGTGCGACGCCGGTGACACCGTAGGTTTCGAATCCGTCGGCCGACGGCCCCACGGAGTCGCCCGCGTTGTCGCCCGTGCAGTCCGCGATCACGCCCGGGTTGCGCGCATCGTCCTCTTTGATCTTGAAGACAATCTTCATCAGATCCGCGCCGATGTCGGCGATCTTCGTGAAGATGCCTCCCGCGATTCTGAGCGCGGACGCGCCGAGCGACTCGCCGATCGCGAAGCCGATGAAACAGGCGCCCGCGTAGTCCCCCGGAATGAACAGCAGGATGACGAGCATCAGCAGCAGCTCGACGCTGATGAGCATCATCCCGATGCTCATGCCCGCCTTGAGCGGAATCGCGTAGCACGGGAACGGCTTGCCACGCAGGCTGGCGAAAGCGGTCCGCGAGTTTGCGAACGTGTTGACCCGAATCCCGAACCAGGCCACACCGTAGCTGCCGGCAATGCCGATCAGGCTGAACAGCAGGATCGTCGCGACCTTGAACGCCGTGAAGTGCTGGAGGAGGCCGAAGTAGATCGCGATGATGGTCCCGATGAACGCCTCGAGAATCAGCAGGAACTTGCCCTGCTGAATCAGGTAGGTCTTGCACGTTTCGTAGATCAGCTCGGAAATCTCGAGCATGGCAGGGTGCACCGCCATGTTCTTCAGCTGGTTGTAGATCACCAGGCCAAAGAGCAGGCCGAACATCGAAACCACGAGCCCCGAGTAGAGCAACGTGTGGCCATCGATGCCGCCTAGAAAGTTGACCTGACTCAAATCGGGGAGGATGAGATTCGCTTCCCCGCCCATGTGCGGCTGCACATCGGACGATGGCGTCTGCGCGGCGGCCTCAGGGCTCGCCCAGGCCAACACGGCGCCGAGCGCCAGCCACCATGCCGTTCGTCTTCCCCACGCTTTCAGACCTGTCATTCCGACTCCGTCGTCTCGGGGGCTTCGCCCCCGCGAACCCCCTACGCGCTCACTCGCGGGGCCCCAATACCCCACTCCGTTCGCGCGGTCGCTCGTTCGCGTCGGACCGTCGCCTGAGCCATGGCACGTCAGTCGTACCTCGCGGTCCTGGACAGCGCCGCCCAGTCTACCCCGCTCCGGGCCGCTCCTGACCGCCAACGCTCGTGCGAACCACGTCCGGCATCCCCATGCCGCCGGTGAGAAACACGCGAATGCCTTCCTCCACCGTCATGTCCGGAAATGACACCTGCTCCAGGGGGCACACCACAACGTCTCCCAGATAGAGGTGATTTGTCGGCATGTAGACGGCCACGAGTGTCTCGGGGCCCTGGCCGCGATCGACAGAAAACTCCTTGGTCAGGAAGCCCAACGCAAACCCCCTCGATCCGTTGTCGACGAGCACCATCCGTTTGAAGCCGAACTCGTTGTCAGGGGAAAACGCCGAGATGAGCTGTTTGACCGGCGCGTACACGGTGCGAAAGAGCGGAACGTGCAGGAGGATCTGCTCGGCGCGCTCGAGCAGCCGCCGGCCGATGACGTTGGTCGCCACGGTGCCGACAATGAGAACGAACAGGGCCGTCGCCACCAGACCGAGACCCGGCACATGCCGTCCGAGAACGCGCTCGCTCAGGCCGCCGGTGAGCCGGTCTGCCCAGCCAAACACCCAGACGATCGCCACGACGCTGACGACGAGCGGTACCGTGACGAAGAAGCCGGTGATGAAACGCCGGCGCAGCCAGGGGCCGGGCCCGCTACCCACTACTGCCACCCTGCGGCGATCGCCGCGAAAAGTCCCAGTCCCACCACGATGCGGTACCAGGCGAACGGGACGAACCCCGAGCGGGTCACGAACCGAAGAAACGGGCGTACGACGAAGAAGCGCGGCGAGGAACGCCGCAAGAAATCCGACACCGATCTCCGTCAGTCGCTCGGCGCCCAGCAGATCACGGGCCGACCACATCTCGTAGACGAACGCGCCCGCCATCGTCGGCATCGCCAGGAAGAAGGAAAACTCGGCGGCGGCCGGCCGGTCGAGGCCGGCAAGGAGGCCTCCCACGATCGTCGCGCCGGAACGCGACACACCCGGAACGAGCGCGGCGGTCTGGCAGACGCCGATCGCGACCGCACGCGCCATGGGTGTCTTGTCCGCGGCGAACACTGTGGGTACCGGCCGCGCGCGTTCGACGGCCAGCATGATCACGCCACCGACGATGAACGCCGCCGCATAAACGGCGGGCGTCTCGTAGAGCACGCTCTTCACCGTGTCCGCGAACAGCGCGCCGGCGACGGCAGCCGGCAGGAACGCCGCAACAATCATCAGTGCGAACCGCCGCGCGTCCGGATCCCCGCCGAGGCCGGCGACGACAGACCAGATCCTCGAACGGTAGAGCCACATCACGGCCAGAATCGAACCGAATTGGATGACGATTTTGAAGACGTCGCCGGGATCGTCGAACGCGAGCACGCGTTCACCGATCAGCAGATGCGCCGTCGACGAGATCGGCAGAAATTCCGTGAGTCCCTGCACGACGCCCAGAAGAGCCGCGTCGAGGAGGCTCACAACGCGAAGGCAGAAGGCATGAGCTGGCTTATGCCGTGCTACGCCCGCTTCCGCCGGGCTTCGACAGAACGGGCCCCCTGCGGGTTCGGCACGGCCGACTTCCTGCTCATCAGAATGGCGATGGCGGAGGCGATGAAGATCGTGGAATACGTGCCGGTCACGATGCCAACGAGCATCGTGAAGGCAAAACCGTGAAGGACCTCACCGCCAAAGAGAAAGAGCGACACGACGGCGAGGAAGGTCGTGCCGGCGGTGATGATGGTCCGGCTGAGCGTCTGGTTCACGGCCTGATTGACGATTGAGTCGAGCGGCTCGCGACGGAGGATCCGCTGGTTCTCTCTCACGCGATCGAAGACCACGATGGTGTCGTTCACCGAGTAGCCGGCGATCGTGAGGATCGCGGCCACGACGTTGAGCGTGAGGTCGTAGCCAAACCAGGTCAGAAACGCGAGCGTCACGAGAATGTCGTGGAACGTCGCCACGACGGCGCCCACCGCAAAACCGAAGCGGAATCGCACCGCGATGTAGACGAGGATGCCGCCAATGGCCGTGAGCGTGGCCCAGATGCCCTTCTGCTGCAGATCGCGCCCGATCGTTGCGCCGACGAGCTCGCGGTTGATGACGCTGAACTGACCGACGTTCGCCGCCCGGAGCGCCTGTTCGACCCGTTCCGATACGGCCGAGAGTGAGTTGGCCTGGTCGGCGCCCGGCTCGAGGGGCAACCGGATGAGGGTGGCGTTGTTCGTGGCTGGTCCGAATCGCTGCACGGCGGCCTCGGAGGACATCGCCCCGAGGGCATCGCGCACGCGATCCTCGCCGGTGGGCTGGGTGAACTGCACCACGATGACGGTGCCGCCGGAGAAGTCCACGCCGAGCGGCAGGCCGCCGCGCGCCACGACGGTCAGGATCCCGGCGGAGATCACGATCACAGACAGCGCGATCGCGTGCCAGCGCCACTTCAGAAAATTGAAATTGGGATTGGAGAGGAACCGCATGGCGCGAAACTCCCGGCTAGATGCTCAACTGGGTTGCGCCAGCGGGCCGCCTCGAGAGAACGAACTCGAAGACTGTGCGCGAGACAAAGACGGCCGTGAACACGTTGGCGATCAAGCCAAAGAAGAGGGTGGTCGCAAAACCGCGAATCGGTCCGGTTCCGAACTGGAACAGGAACGCCGCCGCGATGAGCGAGGCGACGTGAGTGTCGATGATGGTGATGAGGACGCGGTCGAAGCCCGCGGCGATCGCCTGGCGCGCGCCCTTCTTCAGCGCGAGCTCCTCGCGGATACGCTCGAAGATCAGGACGTTCGAGTCCACGCCCATGCCGATCGTCAGGATGAAGCCCGCGATGCCCGGCAGCGTCATGGCCGCGCCCAGGTAGGCCATGAAGCCGAGCAGGATCGTCATGTTCAGCACGATCGACACGAATGCGTTGATCCCCGCCAGCCTGTAGTAGGTCAGCATGAACACGGTGACGAGCACGAGGCCCCCAATCGAGGCCGTCACGCCGGCGCGGATCGAGTCGGCGCCGAGCGACGGACCGACTTCACGCTGCTCGAGATAGGTGAGCGAGGCCGGCAGCGCGCCAGAACGCAGCACGAGCGCGAGGTCATTGGCTTCCTGCGGGGTGAAGGTGCCGGTGATCCGGCCCTCGCGTTCGATGGGTCCGTCGATGCGCGGCGCGGACATCACCTGGTTGTCGAGCACGATCGCCAGGAACCGGCCGATGTTGTCCGTCGTCGCGCGGCTGAACTTCACCGCGCCCTCGCTGTTCAGCGAGAAACTGACGGCCGGTGTGTTGAACTCGTCGAGCGTCGGACGCGCATTGCGAAGGTCGCGGCCCGTCACCGCCGGCACCTTTCGAATCAGGTAGTACGCCGAGCCCATCCCGGGCGCGGCACCGCCGACGATCTCGAGGTCGGGCGGCACCTGGCCGTTGAATCCCTGGAGCAACGTCGCCTGCTCGGCCGCGGGGCCCGCCTCGACGAGCGCCAACTTGAGCACGGCCGTCTGGCCGATGATGTTCTTGGCGCGGTTGATATCGGACAGCCCGGGAAGCTGGACGAGGATCTGGTTGTCCGTGTGAACCGTACGGAGCGACGGTGGGCTCGGAAACGCCAAGCTCGTTGATCCGGCGCTCAATCGTCTGGATCGACTGCGTCACGGCCTCGGTGCGTCGCTGCACGGCGATGTTCGGCCGCATGCGGAACGTATGCGTTCCGCCGCCGCTCGCTTCACGCGTGAACGCCAGTGTGGTCTGCTGGTCGGCAAGCGCCCGGAACTGCTGATCCATTCCGGCCGGCACACCCTCCGCCACGAACGTGTCGAGCGCGGTGACGCGCGTCGTGGCCGGAATATTCGCTTCCTTTGCCGCCACCCGCAGCTGCTCCGACGTCGTCTCCGTCTCGAGCCGGACGGCATCGTCGGTCTTCACTTCGAGCACGAAGTGGGCGCCGCCCTTGAGGTCGAGACCCAGCGCAACCTTCTGGCTGGGCGGAGTGAAGGACCAGATCGACAGCCCGGTCACGGCGGCTATCACGATGAGCTTCCAGCGAAGGTTCTTCTGCATAGTTAGAGCCCGCCCCTGTCCGGCGGGACCACCGGGTCCTGGCCCTGATACCCACCGATCGAGGCACGCGCCACGTCAATCCGCACTTTGTCGGCGATCTGCAGCTGCACGGAGGCCGGCTCGAGCTTGGTGACCAAGCCGTAGATGCCACTTGTCGTGATGACGCGGTCGCCGACCTTCAGGGCGGTCTGAAACTCCTGGATCTTCTTCTGGCGGCGGCGCATGGGCAGCAGCACCAACACATAGAAGATCCCGATCATGAGCACGATCGGAATGAACGACACCAGCATGTTTTGGGGCTGTTGCCCGGCAGGCTGCATGGCGAACACGATTGGAGCGAAGGCGTCTGTCATCTACTGCGATCGTCGGCGGGAATAGGTCTCGAGGAATGCCGTTCTGAACGAGTCGAAGTTTCCGAACTCAATAGCCTTCCTAATCGCTCGCATGGTGTCAAGGTAAAAGTGCAGATTATGCAAGGTGTTGAGGGCAGCGCCGCTCATCTCGCCGGTCATGAAAAGGTGACGCAGATAGGCGCGTGAATGATGCCGGCACGTCGGACACGTGCATCCCGGATCGGGCGGCCGCGGGTCCTCGGCGTACCGGGCGTTCTTGATCGAGATCGGACCCTCCCGGGTGAGGAGTTGACCGTTCCGCGCGTTGCGGGTCGGGAGCACGCAGTCGAACATGTCGATCCCGCGGGCCACGCTCTCAATGAGGTCGTTGGGCGTCCCGGTGCCCATCAGATATCTGGGAGCCGACTCGGGCAGGGCGCAAGCCGTGTGCGCGACGACGTCGTACATCGTGGCTGTCGGCTCGCCGACCGAAAGTCCGCCGATGGCATAGCCCTCGAAGCCGATCGCGACGGTGCCTGCCGACGCTGCGGTCCCGCAAGTCCGAGGAACGTTCCGCCCTGAACGATGCCGAACTGGGCCTGCCCTGGTGTGGACACGGCAATGCCGGCAGTCGCGGCCGTTCCGAGCGCCTCGAATCGCGCTCGCCCGCGGCGAGCCCATCGGAGCGTACGCTCCATCGCCGCCTCGACGTCGGCCTGCGGAATCGGCCAACTCGGGCATTCGTCCAGGATCATCGCCACGTCGGATCCGAGGCGCGACTGAATGTCCACGGCGGCTTCAGGTGACAGCGAAAGTGGTTGTCCGTCGAGATGCGACTGAAAGACGACAGCGTCCTCGGTCACGCGCCGACGCGCGGCGAGCGAGAAGACCTGATATCCGCCGGAGTCGGTGAGAATCGGTCGCGACCAGCCCGCGAAGGCGTGAAGCCCGCCCAGCCGGGCGATGCGATCGTCGCCGGGACGCACGTGCAGGTGGTACGTGTTCGCCAGCAGGATGTCCGCGCCAAGATCGCACAAGGCCTCGATCGTGATGGCCTTGACGGCACCGCGCGTGCCGACCGGCATGAAGGCCGGAGTCTCGACGACGCCGTGTGGCAGATGCAGGCGACCCCGACGCGCGCGTCCGTCACGGGAAAGAATTTCGAACCCGAAGCGGGCGCTCACGGCGCTTAGCCTATAATGACTGCCCTCGCGCCGGCTTCGAGCCGCCGCGTTCCTTTTCTTCTTCGACACACGTGAAGCGACTTCGTGTTGGCGTCTTGTACGGCGGCCGCTCGGGCGAGCACGAGGTGTCGCTCGCGTCGGCGGCGTCGGTGTTCGCGCACATCGATCGGCAGCGCTATGAGCCCGTCGCGATCCGCATCGAGAAGGACGGCCGCTGGGTGCTCGCCGATCGCCCACCGTCCGCCTCTTCGGCCGCCGAAGTGATCGAGCAGATGCGCAGCGACGTGTCGCGCCTGCGCACCGGTCGCACGGTGTTCCTTCCGCCGTATCCGGGTGACGACACGCTCGTGCTGGTCGATCGTCGCGGCACCGGAGGCGCGGAAGCGGCCGCGACACTGACCGGACTCGGACTCGACGTCATCTTTCCGGTGCTGCACGGTCCGTTTGGCGAGGACGGCACGGTTCAGGGCCTGCTGGAACTGGCCGGCGTGGCCTACGTCGGCTGCGGCGTGCTGGCCTCCGCCGTCGGGATGGACAAGGCCGTCATGAAGGTGCTGTTTCGGGCCCACGGGTTGCGGGTTCCGGACTGGGTCGTGGTCCGGCAGCCGCGAGTGGACCGCCGATCGCGCCCGGGTCGATCGGCGCGGATTCACGACGCGCCTCGCCTTTCCGCTGTTCGTCAAACCCGCCAACCTGGGATCGAGCGTCGGCATCTCCAAGGTGCACGACCCGTCGGCCCTGGCGGGCGCGCTCAACTACGGCGCTGGACTACGACCGGAAGGCGGTCGTCGAGTGCGCCGTTCCGGATGCGCGCGAGATCGAGTGCGCGATCCTCGGCAACGACACGCCCGAGGCGTCGGTGCCGGGCGAGATCGTGTCGTCGCGCGAGTTCTACGACTACGAGGCGAAGTATCTCGACGGTGCGTCGCGCCTGATCATTCCGGCGCCGCTCGAACCGGACATCGACAGCCGAAGTGCGGCGGCAAGCGATCCAGGCGTTTCGTGCGATCGAAGGCGCGGGGCTCGCGCGCGTGGATTTTCTGCTGAGTCGATCGACCGGCGAGCTCTTCGCCAACGAGATCAACACGCTGCCAGGGTTCACGACGATCAGCATGTACTCGAAGTTGTGGGCCGCGTCGAAGCGTCGACCTCGCCACGCTCGTGGACCGACTGATCTCGCTCGCCCTCGATCGTCACGCCGAGAAGCAGACATCTCCGCGTGAGCGCGTTCTGAGCCCCGCACGCGCGCCGGCGCGTTCCGACCGCGTCCCGACGATCGACGCGCGTGATGTTTTGACAACACGCGCGAGTTTGTGCTTGACACTGTTTCGAACTCGTCCATAATCTACATCTTGCGTGAGAGCGAATCACTCAGCCCACCTGTTGGGTACGCCAGCGATGGTGGAGTGGAGTGACGCGGCGCAAACAGTCCGAATGGACAGCGACGACAGTCGACGCCAACGAAACGCGTCGATCAATTTACGCGCGACACGCCGGTCGGCACTCGACTCGGCGGCAGGGTGCAGCACTTCTGCTGGCACCCTTTTTTTGTGCCTTGTCGGAGATCAGGCATCTCCGTCCGCAACGAAGCCAGGGCGCTCTGCGTGTGACTCGGGCAGGCCGGGAGGCCGCGGGGTCGCAGCAGAGTTGAGCGCCTGCGCATGACACCAAGCCGAAAGGGGGGACTCCAAGCAATGGCAAAGAAAGCAGCTAAAGGCGGCAAGAAGAAGGGCGGCAAGAAGCGGTAAGAGTCGCTCCGCCAAGAGAAAGGGGGC
The DNA here is from genome assembly GCA_963739035.1 of uncultured Acidobacteriota bacterium. Classification (GTDB taxonomy): domain Bacteria; phylum Acidobacteriota; class Vicinamibacteria; order Vicinamibacterales; family SCN-69-37; genus CAVTYZ01. The sequence goes on from CAVTYZ010000022.1 coordinate 75,391, forward strand.
GAACGCGCCCCCTTTTTTTCTATGCGACGACCGGGAACGGGACGTGTTCGTTCGTCCCGTTCCCGTCAATCTCCGGTCAGTTGAACGTCACGCCGTCCCAGATCCGCACGCGATCAATCACGTCCCACTGCGACAGCCGATCGAGCACATCCCAGCCGTTGACCACGCGCGCGAACACCGTGTATCTCGCGTCCAGGTGCGGTTGCGGCGAGAGCGTAATGAACCATTGGCTGCCCGCCGTGTCGCGCCAATCGAGAGCCATGCCGACCGTGCCCCGCACGTAGGGCTGCCAGGTGAGCTCGTCGGGAATGGCGTAGCCCGGACCACCCTCGCCGTCGCCTCGCTGGTCACCCGCCTGCACGACGAACGTCGGCACGACGCGATGGATCTTCATGCCCGTGAAGAACCCGGCGCGCGCAAGCTCGACGAAGTTCTTCGCCGTGATGGGCGTGTCAACCACGTTGAGCTCGAGCTCGATGACGCCGCGGCCGGTCTCGATGAACGCATGCGGCGAGAACTGAGGATGCAGCACGTCCGGGGCTTCGAACGACTCGACCGGGACGCGAAGCGGCGCGGGACGCGTTGGCGCGGCCGCACGATCGCCGAGACCGTGGAGGAGTGAGGCCGCCCGCCACCGAACCGGCCAGTCGCGATCCGAGAGGCCCTCGCGGAGTGCCGCCATCGCCGCGTCGCCGCCGTATTTGGACAAGGCTTCGAGCGCAGCCGTGCGCGCCGCATACGCCGCGTCGCTCTGCCCTCGCGTATACGCCGCGATGAGCCGTGGGATCCCACCATCGGGGCGCGAGTCGCCAATCAATCTGGCGGCCGCGGCGCGCTCCATGAAGTCAGCCGCCTCGAGCGACTTGAACAGGAGGTCGGCGACGTTCTGGGCCTTGACGGACGCGAGCGCGTCAAGAGCCGACCCGTGCACGCGCGCGTCTTCGTCAGCCAGCAACTCTTCGAGCGCCGGCGTCACGCGTTCCGAGGCAAAGGTACCGAGCACGTTGGCCAGCGTCGGCCCGAACTGACCACTCGGGATCGCGATTGAGGCCGGACAGCACCAGGAGAAACGCGTCGGGCGAGAGCTTGGCCGCGGCGGTCAGTGCGGCCGCGCGCATCGCGGGCGATGGATCGTTGAGCCGCTCGACCACCACCTCGAATGCCCGCGCGTGACCTGAGGCCCCGACCGCCGTCACGATCTCCAGCGCGATCGAGCTGTCGATTGGCTGCCCCAGCAACTCGAGCAGCGGCTCGATCGCCGCAGGACCGCCGATCTGCCCCAGCGCGCGCACGGCCGCGATGCGGACCTTGACGTCGGCCTCGGCGTTGAACGCCGCCGACTTCGCGAGGGGCACGGCGGCCCGGTCTTTGAGCGTGCCGAGGCCACGAAGGGCAAATCCCGCGGTGTCGATGCCTGGCGTGGTCGCCAGCACCAGGAGCGCCGGAGTCGGCTCGCGGATCACCAATCCGCTGAAGCGCATACGCGACGGGCCACCAGCGGGAAACCGGCTGGCCCTCTGGTGTCAACGCCACCTGGGCGAGCCGCTCGTAGTCGCGCAGCCGCGCGAGCGCAAACAGCGCAAGCCGGCAAATCTCGATTTCCGGTGCCTTGGCCGGCTCCTCGTCGTCTGGCGCGATCGATGCGATGCGCGCGTCGCATCCGGCCGCCGCCGTGACGATGGCTGGCGCCGAGGCTGCGTCGCCAACGAGCCCAAGACCTTCGACCGCGCGGGCACGGACGACGGGCGAGGGATCCTCCAGGGCGGCACGGAGCGGGCGGGCCCCCTCGCGCGCATCCGATCCAATCAGTCCAATGCCGAACGCCGCCACTGCGCGTACCTCGGCGTCGGAATCCTGGAGCGCGGACACGAGATAGGGCAGACCCTCCAGCATGCCGATGCGGCCGATGCGCCAGGACGGCACGCCGCCGCACCGCCGGGTCGAGATCGAGCGCCAGTTGATCCAGCCCCGCGGCCGCGGCGGGGGCGAGCGTGCGTGGCGGAAGGACGTCGGCAACCGGCGCCGCGATCGCAGCGGCGTCAGCATCGCGAAGCGTGCGCTGCTGTTCCAACCGCAGGATCCAGGCCATCTTGCGGTCCAAGGGAATCACGGGCGGCGGAGCCACAACCGGGGCTGGCGTGATGGTGGACTTGCACCCCCACGCGGCCACGCTCGCCATTCCGAGAAACAGGAGCGCGAGGGCGCGAACACGTCGTTGGCGCGGCATCGTCGTATGGTAGCGCAGCGGGTTTGGCTATACTCGGCGCGAGTGGACTTCCGCTACCTCGCCATCGAAGGCCCGGTGGGCGTTGGTAAGACCACATTGGCCGAGCGCCTCGCCGCGCGGCTCGATGCGCGCGGCGTCTTCGACGATCGCGAGAATCCCTTCCTCGTCGACTTCTATTCCGGACGCAACGGCGCGGCGTTTCAGACGCAGCTCTTCTTCACGCTCGCACGGCATCGCCAGCTCACGGGCCTGCGCCAGCGGGAACTGTTCAACCAGACGACGGTCTGCGATTACATCTTCGAACGCGATCGGATCTACGCGTTCGTGAATCTCGACGACAACGAGCTGTTCATCTACCAGCGCTTGTTCGAGCTCCTACGGGGGACGTGCCGGCGCCTGACGTCGTGATCTACCTGCAGACGCCGACCGAGGCTCTCCGCCGCCGACTGCGGGACCGCGAACGGCGCGCGTCCGAACAGCTGCTCGTGCCCGACGACGATTACATTGCCGAATTGAACGAGGCCTATAACCACTTCTTCTTCCACTACACCGCCACTCCCCTGCTCGTGGTGGAGACCTCGCAGGTGGACCTGACGTGGGGCGACGATGCGGTCGAGGATTTGCTGCGTCAGCTGCGGACGATGACTCGTGGGACCAGGTACTACGTGCCGAGAACGCTGTAGCTATTGCTTATTGGTTATTGGCTATTTGCTATTGCATTGGTGATTGGTCATTGGTGATTGGGCGCTCGGGCCACCCAAGGACCCAATAACCAATAGCAAATGACTCAATGCAATAACCAATAGCCAATAGCCAATAACAAATGGTTTCCGGTACAGTGACGACCAATGGCGTGGTTCAAGAAGACCCGCAAGCCAATCGAAACACCCGAAACCGCGAGTCGGGTGCCCGAGGGTCTCTGGGTCAAGTGCCCCTCCTGCAGCCGTGTCATCTACAACAAGGAACTGGTGGCCGCGCTGCAGGTCTGCCCGCACTGCGCCCACCACTTCCGGATGTCGGCCAGCGACCGTTTGAAGGCGCTCTTCGACGGGGCGCGCTGGACCGAACACGATCCGGGCCTGCGTTCGCTCGATCCACTGCGGTTCACGGACACGAAGAGCTACCGGCAGCGCCTGACGACGACGTCCAAGGCCACGGGTCTGCTCGACGCGGTGATCGTCGGCAGCGGCCACATCGAAGGCCTCCCGATCGTCGTCGCGGCGATGGAATACGCGTTCATCGGCGGCAGCATGGGGGTCGTCGTTGGAGAAAAGATCACGCGTGCGGCGGAACGCGCGCTCGAGGCGCGGTCCGGGCTGATCGTGGTCAGTTGCTCGGGCGGGGCCCGAATGATGGAGGGCGCGCTCTCGCTCATGCAGATGGCGAAGATCAGTGCCGCCCTTGGCCGTCTCGACCGCGCCCGACTTCCCTACCTCTCGGTGCTCACGGACCCGACGACGGGCGGCGTGACCGCGAGTTTCGCGATGCTCGGCGACTTCAACATCGCCGAACCCCGCGCGCTCATCGGGTTCGCCGGACCTCGCGTCATCGAGCAGACAATCCGGCAGAAGCTGCCCGAGGGATTCCAGCGCAGCGAGTTCCTGCTGGAGAAAGGCTTCATCGACATGATCGTGGACCGGCGTGAGATGAAGGCAACCCTCGGCCGTTCGCTGCGGCTGCTGGGCATGCGTGCCACCGCGTAGCGCCCGCGCGTCACTGCTCGCCCTCGAGCAGATTGGCATCAAGCTCGGCCTGGATCAGATTCGGGATTTGGTCGAGCACCTTGGGCGGCCGGATCGCGCCTTCCCATCCGTGATTGTCGCGGGCACGAACGGCAAGGGTTCCGTCACCGCGATGATCGAACGCGGTCTTCGCGCGGCGGGCTACCGGACAGGGCGTTTTACCTCACCGCATCTCGTCGACCTCGAAGAGCGGTTCGCCGTGAATGGCGAGCCCATCTCGGCGGAGGCTCTGGATACATCGGCCGCACGCGTTCTCGACGCCGCGAGTCACTTGCCCGCTCCCCCGAGTTTCTTCGAAGCCACGACCGCGATCGCGCTGGAGGTGTTCCGCGACATGGAGGTCGACGTGGCTGTCCTGGAAGTGGGTCTCGGCGGCCGCCTGGACGCGACGAATGTGGTCGATGCGATGGCCGCCGTCATCACGTCGGTGGATTTCGACCACGAGCAGTACCTCGGACACACGCTCGAGGCCATCGCGCGCGAGAAGGCTGGCGTGATCAAGCCTGGCGCAATGGTGGTGCTCGCGGTGAACCCGCCCGAGGTGGACGCGGTCGTCGCGGCGGCGTGTGACGTGGCGCGCGCGTCGCTCGTGCGGGTTCGAGACGCCGTCTCGGCCGACGTTCGCATGGTGAAAGGACGGGCGGATCTGACACTGACCACACCGGTGCGTTCGTACGGCACCCTCCGCGTATCACTTCCCGGACGGCACCAGGCCGACAACGCGATGACGGCCATTCGACTCCTCGAGGCGCTGGTCTCGGCGCGGGGCTTCGCGATTACACCGGAAGCGATCGCGAAGTCCGTCGAGGACGTCGTGTGGCCAGCGCGCCTCGAAACCATCACGATGTCGTCGGTCGAAGTGCTCCTGGACGGCGCGCACAACCCGGCCGGCGCGCGAACCCTCGCCGACCATGTGCTCGACACACACCATCGCCGCGTGCCCATGGTGGTCGGCGCGATGCGGGACAAAGCGCTGGACGCCCTGCTGTCGGCCTTCGCCCCGGCAGCGTCTCACTTCATCTTCACGGCGGCCTCGACGTCCCGGGCCGCGACGCCGGTCGACCTTCTGGAAGCCGCCGCACGTATCGCACCGGGTATCCCGGTGTTGATCGAGGCGCAGCCGACGCGCGCGGTGATGTTGGCGGCCGCGCTCGGATCGCCGGTCGTCGTTGCGGGCTCGCTGTATCTCGCAGGCGAAATTCGCGCTGCACGGTCGTGATACCCTGCGAAAGTTCACGCCATGTGCGCCTGCAGATGAACGTGGCGGTGTGATGTACACATTCGTTGCCGTTCTTGCCGTGACGGCGGCCGCACTCATCGGTCCTCGTGCGGCCGATGCTCAAGACAGCATGCTGGGCTCGTGCAAGAGCACGATCCGGCCGCTGGGCCAAACGCCGGAACCCATTACCGACCGGCCCGCGCCACCCAACGCACTGCGCTACACCTTCGTCGGCGCGCCCGTCGTGATCACGTGCGACGACATGGTCCTGCAGGCGCGCACAATCATCTACGAAACGGACACGCAGGACATCCGAGCCAGCGGCGACGTGCTCCTGCAGCAGCGCGATCTGCGGGTGTTCGCCGAACGGGCTGAAATGAACAGCCGCACCAAGCTCGGCGTGTTCTACGAGGCCAACGGCATCGCCCGCATCGGCGAGGCCCCCGAGGAAAAGAGTCAATTCGGCACGCTCGAGTCGGACGTGTCATTTCGGGGCAAGCGAATCGAGAAGGCCGGACCGAAGACGTACAAGATCAACGACGGCGCCTTCACCACGTGCGCTCAGCCCGTGCCGCGGTGGGAAATGACGATGGGCAACGCGACAATCACGCTCGACGAGCACGCCCTGATGCGCAGCGTCGTCCTGCGCGTCAAGGATGTGCCGCTGTTCTATCTACCCGCGTTCTACTACCCCATGGAGAAGGACGACCGAACCACCGGATTCCTCCTGCCGACTTATGGCGCCTCCAACCTGCGAGGCTCCTCGCTCAGCAACGCGTTCTTCTGGGCCATCAGCCGCAGCCAGGACGCCACGTTCTTCCACGACTGGACGTCGAAGTTCGGACAGGGCTTCGGCAGCGAGTACCGCTATGTCAAATCAGCGGGCTCCCGGGGCACCGCCAAGTTCTTCATGACGAACACTCCAGCCACGTTCGGCGACGAAGGCGCGGCCGCGACGAGCGCCAGCCGGTCCTATGACGTGACGGGCGACGTCAACCAGGCGTTGCCTCGAAATTTCCGGCTGATCGGCCGGGTGAACTACTTCACGGACATCGCGACGCAGCAGCTGTATCAGGACGCGTATCAGTCGGACCAACGGCAACGCCGCGACATCACGGCGAACGTCAGCGGCAGCGTGGCCCGGATGCGCATCACCGCGGGGGCTGAGCTGCACGAGTTACTTTTACGACCGAGTCGATAGCGAGAGCGGTGTGGTCTCCGCCAGCCGTCAACGGAACGGACGCATGCCGACGGTCAACGTGTCGATGCCGGACCGCGCGATTGGCTCGTCAAGGGTCTACCTCGGCGGTTCCGCACAGGCCAGCTACCTGCTCGATCAACAGAATCTCGACGATCCGCTCACGAAACAGAATCTGTTCCGGTTCGATGGCGGGCCGTCGATCCGCGCGCCGTTGAGCACCCTGTCGTTTCTGTCCGCGACGGCGGATGCCTCGTGGCGAATCACGCACTGGAGCAAGTCGTACGTGATCACGAATCTTGACGATCCGACGGAGGATCGCCTGCAAGTGCCGATCGGACTGACCCGTCAGCTCTTTGAAGTCGAGGCCAGCATGACAGGACCGGTCCTGGCGCGCATCTTCCCGGGACCGCGGGCTGAAACACGTCATCGAGCCGCGGTTTTCCATCGGTCGGACCTCGTCGTTCGCCGATCGGATCCGGGTCGTCGAGATCGACAGCGTCGATACGCTGGTGGGTGGAACGACGACCGTGAACTACGGCTTGATCAATCGCCTGCTCGTTCGCGGCGCGCCGTCCGCGCCCGGCCGGCGGGGGCAGGTGCGCAGAGGTCCTGTCTGTCGCGATTACGCAGTCCTACTACACGGAGCCAGCTGGCCTCCATCTACGACCCCGACTACTCGAGCAATCTGGATGCGACGGCGTCCAGTTTTTCGCCGGTGAGCATTCGCGCGTCCGTCCGCGTGAACGACAGCTCGTCCGGCGACTTCCGGATGGACATCGACTCGAAGCACCGCGCGATTCGGACCACGAGCGGCACCTTCAGAATGTACTGGGAGACGACCGAAGTCAGCGCGGAGTGGTCGAGGCGCTTCGTCATTCCCGGGCTGGCCGGTTTCAAGACCGGCCGGCATTTTCTCAGCGGCGGCACCACCATACGTTCCCGGAACAATCACCTGGGCGGTTCGTACCGGTTCACCTTCGACGTGCTGGATCGCTCATTTGTGGACCAGCGAATGGGCGCGTACTACAGCAGCCAGTGCTGCGGCGTGTCGTTCGACTACCAGAAGATGGACACGCCGCTCTGGTCGGCGCAGGGGGTACCGACAAATTCGCAATTCTCGCTGTCCTTCACGCTCGCCGGCATCGGATCGTTCTCGAACCCGCTCGGGTCCTTTGGTGGACGATAATGTCCGCGCGGGTCGGATGACGACCCGAAAGGACCTCTTGCTGTGACACTCGTGAACGTGCTCGTCACCGGCGGCGCCGGTTTCATCGGATCGAACTTCGTGCGGTGGGCGCACGAGCGCCATCCCGACTGGCGCATCACCACGCTCGACAAGCTGACCTACGCTGGCCGCCTCGAGAACCTGCGCGAGGTGATGGACAGCCCGCGGCACCGTTTCGTGAAGGGCGACATCGCGGACGCGGCGGTCGCGGCGCCGCTCGTCCGCGAGTCCCACGTGGTCGTCCACTTCGCCGCCGAGACCCATGTCGATCGCTCGATTCAGTCGGCGGGCGATTTCATCCAGACGGACATTTTCGGCACGTTCGTGCTGCTCGAGGCCGCCCGCGAGGCGACTGGGCTTCGTCGCTTCGTCCAGATTTCCACCGACGAGGTGTACGGCAGCGTGCCCGAAGGTCACAGCCGGGAAACGGACGAGCTCCGCCCGCGCAACCCGTATTCGGCCAGCAAGGCGGGCGCGGATCGCCTGGCCTACAGCTACTTCGCGACGTACCAGGTGCCGGTGGTCATCACCCGCGCGTCGAACAACTACGGCTCGCATCAGTTCCCGGAAAAAGTGATTCCGCTCTTCATCACCAACGCGATCGACAACCTGGCCCTTCCGCTCTACGGCGACGGGTTGAATGTGCGCGATTGGCTGCATGTGGACGATCACTGCCGGGGCATCGACGTCGTGATCGACAAAGGGCAGCCTGGCGAGGTCTACAACATCGGCGGCGGAAACGAAGTGCGGAACGTCGACCTGACGCATCGCATCCTCGAGCTGGCGGGAAAGCCGACGTCGCTCATCCGGCCCGTGGCCGATCGGCCAGGGCATGACCGCCGCTATGCCCTGGACACGACGAAGCTCAAGAGCCTCGGCTGGCAGCCCGAGGTGCCGTTCGACCGCGGGCTCGCGGGTACCGTCGAGTGGTACCGAGCGCAACGAGTGGTGGTGGCGGCCGATCAAAGAGAAGGATGAGGCGTTCCGCGCCTACTACGCGGCGCAGTACGGCAATCGATCGGGTGCCTGACGCCCTGACATGCGCGCGGACGTGACCCTCGTCACCGGGGCCACCGGGTTTGCCGGCTGGCACCTCCTCAGCAGTCTGGATCAGCGCGGCACACTGGTCGGGTGCTGCCGGCCGGGCGGCCAGCCGCCAAAGCCGGGTGGGCGGATCATCTGGCAAGGCGTCGACCTGACCGACCGCGACAGCGTCATCTCGGCGGTCGCGGAGACCCGCCCGTCGCGGATCTTCCACGTCGCCGGCGCGCCCAACGTGGCGACCTCATGGTCGAGCGCGGTCTCACACCTCGCGGTGAATGCACTGGGCACTCATCACGTCCTCGAGGCCGTGCGGCTGCGCGGTGAACCCTGCCGCGTTCTCGTCGTGTCGTCGGGCCAGATCTATCGGTCGAGCGACGATCCGATCGACGAGAATGCCCCGCTCGCGCCATCGAATCCGTACGGCTTGTCAAAACTCGCGCAGGACCAACTGGCCCTCAACGTGGCGCGCGACGAGCGGCTCGACGTCGTGGTCGCCCGCCCGTTCAACCACATCGGGCCCGGCCAGCAGCCCGGCTTCGCGGTGTCGAGCTTCGCGCGACAGATCGCGCGAATCGAACGCGGTCTCGAGCCGCCGACCATCCGCGTCGGCAATCTCGAAGCACGGCGCGACATCACCGACGTGCGAGACGTCGTGCGCGCGTACGGCCGGATCATGGAGGGTGGAACCAGCGGGCGCGCGTACAACGTGTGCTCCGGACGATCGTGGCGGATTCGCGATTTGCTCCACGAGCTCCTGAACCTCTCGTCGGCGTCGATTGACGTCGAGATCGACGCCGCCCGCTTTCGGCGGAACGACGTGCCCATCGTCCAGGGCGACGGTAGCCGGATTCGCTCCGAGCTCGACTGGACGCCCACCATTCGCGTCGAGCAGACGCTCCGCGACACCCTGGACTGGTGGCGGGAGGAGATCAGCGAACAGCAGAAGGCCGAGAACGCTCGAGCTGGGTTAGGCCGAAGTCGCCTGATTCTGCTGTCTGCGGCCAGGGCGTCGCATTTTCGTCTTATCTTCGCCTATGCTGTGCTCATGCGGGCACAGCTTCCATTGTTCCCAGAGGCGATCGAGGCACCCACGCTCCGCGACATCGCGAACGCCGTCCGGGAATCCGGTAGCGAGTCGCTTCCCGACGCCCACCGTCGTGCGGACGAGGCGCGCTACCAGGAAGTCCACGTTCGGTCCGCCCTCACCCGGTCGATGGGCATGCCCTTCAAATGGGCGCTCAATCCGTACCGCGGCTGTACGCACGCCTGCGAGTACTGCTACGCGCGCAAATATCAGCGACACCTCGAGCTCAATGCCTCCGATGACTTCTCGACGTTGATCCTTGTCAAACGGAATCTGCCCGATGTGTTGCGGCGGGAGCTTTCACGCGCCGCGTGGGCGCGCGAAACCGTCGCGGTCGGAACCGCGACCGACCCGTATCAGCCGATCGAAGGTCACTACCGCATCACCCGGCGCAGCCTGGAAGCGCTCGTCGAGGCCGGCACGCCGTTCTCGGTCGTCACGAAGGGCCCGATGATCGTGCGCGACGCCGACGTGCTCGCTCGGGCGGCGCGGTCGTCTGGGTGCACGGTCTACATGAGCGTACCGACCGTGCTCGATGATGTCTGGGCCAGCCTCGAGCCGGGGACGGCCCACCCGCGCCAACGCCTGCGGGCCGTTCGCCAGCTCATGGACGCCGGCGTCGATGCCTCGGTGTTCATGATGCCGCTCGTCCCGGGTCTGAGCACGTCACGGACGAGCATCGAGCGCACGCTGTCGGCGATTGCAGAAGCCGGAGTGCCGTTCTCCGGCTCCGGCGTGGCTCGCTTCGATCCGGGCGCGCGCGAGCACTTCTTCGCGTTTCTCGCGCGAGAACACCCGGATCTCGTTGAAGGCTACGAGCGCTTGTACCCGGCGTCAACGCGCCGGCCACGTACGCGAAGGCGGTAAAGAAAGTCGTGACGGATACGCTCGAGCGCCTGCGTGTCGCAGGAAGGGTCCGAATCCGCCACAAGCCCTAGGCCGTGAGCCTAGGCCCTGTTCAAGAGCTTCTGAATCCTGGCTTCGGTCGAGGGATGCGTCGAGAAGAGCGACATCAATCCGCCGCCAGAAAACGGCGACATGATGAACATGTGCGCCGTCGCCGGGTTGGCGTCGAGCGGCACGTGCCTGGCCGTGGCTTCAATGCGCCGCAGCGCCTGGGCGAGACCGAGCGGCGAGCCCACGATCTCCGCGCCGCGGCGATCCGCCGCGAATTCGCGCTGACGGGAAATCGCCGCCTGGATCAACATCGCGGCGATCGGCGCGAGGAGTGCCGTCGCGAGAAGGCCAAACGTATTGCCGCCTTCGCGGCTGTCGCGGCTTCCGCCAAAGAACGCGGCGAACCGGGCCATGTTGGCCAGCATCATGATCGCCGCCGCCATCGTCGCGGCCACCGAGCTGATCAGGATGTCCCGGTGCTGCACGTGTGCCAGCTCGTGCGCGATGACACCTTCGACTTCGCTTTCCGAGAGCGCCTTCAACAAGCCCTCGGTCGCGGCGACGGCCGCGTGCTGAGGATTCCGTCCGGTGGCAAACGCATTGGGGGACGCGTCAGGAATCACGTAGACACGCGGCATCGGCAACCCGGCCTTCTGGGCCAGGCGCGCCGTGATCCGATGAAGCGGATGATCGGATCCGACCTCCTGCGCGCGGTACATCCGGAGCACGATCTTGTCGGAGAACCAGTAACTGCCGACGTTCATCACGACCGCCAGCCCGAACGCGAAGACCATCCCCTGCTCACCGCCCAGGTAGCCGCCGATAAGCAGAAAAAGGGCACTGAGCCCGCCGAGCAACGCCGCCGTCTTCAATCCACTGGTCATGATTTTCGATTATCGCACGCCGATTGTTTGCTCGCCGGCGAGCGGCCATCCCTCTGCGTTTATGACGTCAGCGAGAAACGGCGAGTTTCAATCGTGGCCGTTCGTATAATGAGGATGAGATGAAGGCGCTCTTGACGCCGGCCGCCGCGGCGTTGCTCATGGCGACGAGCCCTCTACGCGCAGGCACCGCAGGGTCCCTTCGTGCCGAAGCCGTTTCCCGGCAGTGTTCCGGCCCGGCCGGCGGATCCGCAACGGCCCCGGCGCCGTCAACCGCGCCGCCCGCGACGAGCGCGCCGCTCCCGGAGGTTCCGCCTCCACCGCCGAGCGCACAGGCGCCTCAGGGTCTTCCGGTGTACCCGACGGCCGAGTTCATCGACGGCTTCGACGCCGGCTCCGGGCAGCGCTACTACCTGTACGGCACGGACATGCCGTTCGACGACATCGTCGCCTACTACCGCAACGTTCTGAAGAATGGCGGGCGGGAGCTCTTCCGCGAACCACCCATGCGGCAGTTCGATCTGGGCCGCTACCAGGAAAACACGATGGCCTACCCGCCGAGCGTCGTCGTGAAGGACTACACGTGGAACGGCGGCACGGGATATCTGGCCGTGTCGGGCACGACCGAGAAGCGCTTTCGAACCATCATTCAGATCGTCCCAGTCACCGCCGCGCAGCAGTAGACGCCGGCCGCCGCCCGGATACATTCCGCCGAAAACAATCGCTCGTGTGGTCGTTGACGAGACCAACGGCCTGCATGAAGGCGTAGCAGATCGTCGAGCCGACGAACCGGAATCCTCGTCGCCGAAGATCGTGGCTCAGCGCGTCTGAATCGGACGTCCGTGCCGGCACGTCCGACATCGCCCGCGGTCGGTTCACGAGCGGCGCGCCTGCCACCATGCTCCAGACATAGGCATCGAAGCTCCCGAATTCCGACTGAACTCGGAGAAACGCCTTGGCGTTGGTGACGGCGCTCTCGACCTTGAGCCGGTTGCGGACGATGCCGGCATCGGCGAGGATGCGCGCGACTCGCGCCTGAGAGAAGCGCGCGACCCGCTCGGGATCGAATCCGTCGAACACCCGTCCTGTACGCGTCGCGTTTCCTGAGGATCGTCTCCCAGCTGAGACCGGCCTGCGCGCCTTCGAGAATCAGGAACTCGAACAGGACGCGATCGTCGTGCACCGGCACGCCCCACTCGGCGTCGTGATACGCGATCGACAGGTCGGATCGAGCCCAGCCACAACGCGTGGCCACGTCAGCGACGCTCCCCGGGAAGAATCGCGGCGAGTGTCATCGCACCGGTCAGATTCGCCGTCGTCCGAAACATGTCGGGAATCGTGTCCAGGGCCAGGAGGACGCCGATGCCGTCGATCGGCAGCCCGGCGGCCGCCAGAACCGGGACCAGCGTGACGATGCTGCCGCCGGGAATACTGGGAACGGCGTACGTCGCCAGGACGACGGCGACGACCACTGTCGCCATGGCCGCGCCGTCGAGGGTGACACCAGAGAGATTCGCCAGAAACAGCACACCGACAGTCTGTGCGACGGCGGCGCCGAAGTGAAACACCGACACGGCGAGCGGCAACACGAATCGCGAAAGACCGGGCGCCAGTCCTTCACGCTCGGCGCTGGCAATGGCCGCTGGCAGCGACGCGAGCGACGATCGGGAGGCAAACGCGATGGCCTGGGCCGGCGCCAGAAAGGCTGCAAACGCGGCGGGGCGCATGCGTCCCCACACGAGGCCCAGCGGATAGAGCATGACGAGCACCGCGGTGACGGTCATCACGACGACCAGTCCAACGTACGCCAGCGCGGCACCCGCGAAGGACGCGCCGAAGCGTGCCGAGAGCGGCACCGCCAGCGCGAACACGCCGATTGGCGCGAGTTGCAGAATCCACGTGACCATGCGCTGCATCACTTCGACGACGCCTTCGGCGACCTTGAGCACCGCCGCGCGCCGCTCGTCCGCGACCTGGCCGAGCGCGAGACCGAAGATCACGGCGAACAGAATGACCGGGAGCATGGCACCGTCGGCCGCCGCCCGAATCACGTTCTGCGGCACCAACTCGACGAACCATTGGGCGACGCTCGGCGACTGGGCGCCTGACGAAGAGGTCGCGGTGGAATCGGCCGCATGCAACGATTCCGCGGCGCTCGCGTCCACGCCGACGTGCGCAAGGATGGGCGCCGCGACCAGCACGCTCGCGGCTGACGCGACGGCGACGCAGGATCACCGAGATGACCGCCGCCTGAAGCGTGACGCGGCCCAGCCCGCCCGGCGCAGACATGGCGCCCAGGCTCGCCACGAGCATCGACGCGACCAGCGGGATCGCCGTCATACGAATCAGATTGACGAAAATCGTGCCGACCGGCGTCAGCAATTGCCCCAGGAGCTCCGCAGCTCGCGGCGATACCTCGACGAGCAGCATGCCGATCAGGAACCCGGCGACGAGGCCCGCGAGCACCCGGACGGTGAGCGTCATCGTCTGCTAACTTCGAACGTGGAACTTCAAACTCCAAACTTCGGAATTTGAAGTTTGAAGTTTGAAGTTCGAAGTTGGCGCACGCTTTCTACTCAACACCCACCGACCCGTCCGGTTGCCGCCGGTCGAGCCCGCCTTCGACGACGTCGCGAGTGGCGTCGTAGACGATCACCTCGGCGACGCCCTGCCGAGTGCCTTCGTCCAGCTCATGGCCCATCGCGCGAAGGGCGCCGAGCGTGTCGCTCGACAGGCCGTAGCGTTCGTAGCTGAGCTGATTCGGCAGCCACTGGTGATGAAAACGGCCCGCGTCCACGGCCTCCTGGGCATTCATGCCGAAGTCCACGGCGTTGAGAATGGTGAGGAGCACGGTGTTGATGATGGTCCGGCCTCCGGGACTGCCGGTGACCATGAACAGGCGACCGTCCCTGGCCACTATCGTCGGCGTCATGCTCGACAGCATGCGCTTGCCGGGCTGGGCGAGATTCGGCGCGGTTCCAATCAGACCGTCGGGCGTCGTGAGATCCGGCGCCGCGTTGAAGTCCCCCATCTCGTTGTTGAGGAGAAAGCCCGCACCGGGCACGACGATCCCCGATCCGTATCCGTACTCGAGCGTGTAGGTCAGCGCGACGGCGTTGCGTTCGGCATCCACGACTGAGAAATGGGTGGTCTCGGTGCTCACGGACGGCCAGGTGAAACTCGTCGGCGTCGATGGTGAAGCGCGGCGCGGATCGATCGTTTTCCGGAGCTCTGCGGCGTACGGTTTCGAAATCAGCCGGTCGATCGGCATGCGCGGGTTGAACGCCGGATCGCCGAGGTGGGCGCGCGCGGTCGGCAAACGCCCGCCGCATCGCCTCCGACAATCAGATGGACGTTCTCGGCCGAACCGTAGCCGTTCTTCGCGAGGTCATAGCCCTCGAGGATGTTGAGCATCTCGATGAGGCCACGCCGCCGGAGCTGATCGGCGGCATCGACAGGACCTCGTGTCCACGGTACTCGCCGCGAAGCGGTGGCACGCGGCGCTGCGCGGATACGCGCCGAGATCCGCGCGTCGTGATGAGCCCGCCGCGCGCCTTCATCTCGGCCTCGATCAGCCGCGCCGTTTCGCCCTCGTAGAAGCCTTTCGCGCCTTGTGTCGCGATGCGTTCGAGCGTCCGCGCGAGATCCGGCTGTCGCAGCACCTCACCCGGCCCGTACGGGACGCCGGCCTTCGAAAACTGCGCGACCGACGCCGGATACGGCGCCATTCGGTCCAGCACGCCCTCGAGCGAACGCGCCAGATCGATCGTGACCGGAAATCCGTCGCGGGCCAACTGTATGGCCGGCTCGATCAACTGTGGCCATGGCAGCCGCCCGTGCTCTTCCCACGCGAGGAACAAGCCCGCGACGGTGCCGGGGACGCCGACGGCGAGGTGGCTCTGGTGGTGGACATTCGGGTCGGTACACCCCGTCCTTCATGAACATCGTCGGCGACGCGCCGGCCGGCGCCATCTCGCGGAAGTCGTACGCGGTTGGTTCACCCTTGGCCGGCCGAAACACGAGAAACCCGCCGCCGCCGATGTTGCCGGCCGTCGGGTGTGTGACCGCAAGCGCGAAGGCCGTCGCGATGGCCGCGTCCACCGCGTTGCCGCCTCGTCGCAGGATGTCCGCGCCGATCTCCGACGCACGGCCGTTGGCGGACACCACCATGCCTTTCGTGGCCCGGACCGGCTGGGAGCTGCGGGCGAGCGCGCCGGGAGTGAGTGCGTAGAGAACCAGCCCCAGCACGACGTACGTCACGCCGGGCGTCAACCCGGCGCCGTTCCGCGTACGCCTAACGCCCATCCCGCACGGCCTCCACCCGCTCCATCACACGCAGGAAGTTGCGGCCGAGGATCTTCTCGACGTTGGCCTCGGAATAGCCGCGCTTGAGCAGTCCATCGGTCAGTCGCGGCAGCCGCGAGACATCGTCCATCCCGATCGGCATCGTCGCGCCGTCGAAATCCGAGCCGAGACCGACGTGATCGACGCCGGCCACTTTCACCGCGTGATCGATGTGGTCGACGATCGCCTCCCAGGACACGCGCGGGAGCGCACCTGACTGCATCAGCGAACGATTCAGTTCGCCCACGGCGAGAATGGCGCAGGACTCGTCGTCGCCACAGGCCTTGTTGGCCGCTTGCGTTTTCGCAGCCACGCCGGCCTCGAGCGCCCCGACGCGGAAACCTTCGCTGAGGAACGGGACGTGGTAGTTGATCATGACCACGCCGCCTTTGGCGGCGATCGCGCGCAGCATGTCGTCGGTCATGTTGCGCGCGTTGTTCGAGATCGCGCGGCAGGACGAATGGGACGCGATCATCGGGGCGCGGCTCACGGAGAGCGCGTCCTCGAATGTCTCGTCGGAGACGTGCGAGACGTCCACCATGACGCCGAGACGGTTCAGCTCCATCACGACCTCCCGGCCGAACGGTGTGAGCCCACCGTGGGTCGCCGGCGTCTGGCCCGACGAGTCCGCCCAGTTCGTGTGGCGCGAGTGTGTAAGCGTCAGGTACCGAACACCCTCAGCGGCGTAGCTCCGGAGCAGGCGAAGGTCGTCGTCGATCATGTGACCGCCCTCCATGCCGAGCAGGATGGCGATCTTGCCGTCTGCGTTCGCTCGCCGGATATCGGCGGCGCTCGTCGCGAGCGTCAGGTCACGCGCGTTGGCACGAACGGCCTCGCGGACTTCGTCGATCAGACCAAGCGCACGCCTGACCGCGGCGGGGCCGGTGACAGTGCCTGGAAACCAAATCGAGAAGAATGCGGCGTCCAGACCGCCCTCACGCATTCGCGGAATGTCGACGTGGCCGTTTGGCTGCCGAGCGGCCAGGTCGAATTTCTCTTCGAATGCCAACCGCTGCGGCGTGTCGATGTGGGTGTCGAGGACGAGGGCCCGCCGGTGGAGCCGGAGCGCGGCCGGCGACACGCCGAGCGCGGTGGCTTGCGCAGCCTCAGAGGTTTGCGCTGTCGACGTGGCGCTCACTGCCGGCGCGCGGGTCGTCGGCCCGCACGCGACGGCAGCCGCCAGCGCGACGATGGCAAGCCCGAGGCCATGAGCCTTGAGCCCTAAGCCTGGCCCGTCGCACCTCATGACTGCCGACGATATTCCGCAGCCTTTTCGGCGAGACCCGCCTCAACGGCCGCCGCGTCGCGAATCTGCTGCGTGATCTCCATGCTGCAGAACTTCGGGCCGCACATCGAGCAGAAGTGCGCGACCTTCGCGCCGTCGGCCGGCAACGTTTCGTCGTGATACGCCCGTGCGGTCACGGGATCCAGCGACAGGTTGAACTGGTCCTGCCATCGGAACGCAAAACGCGCCCGCGAGAGTGCGTCGTCCCACGCCTGCGCCCGCGGGTGACCCTTGGCGAGGTCCGCGGCGTGCGCGGCGATTTTGTAGGCGATGACGCCAGCCTTGACGTCCTCGCGGTTCGGCAGGCCCAGGTGCTCTTTCGGCGTGACGTAGCAGAGCATCGCGGTGCCGTACCAGCCGATCATGGCGGCGCCGATCGCCGAGGTGATGTGGTCGTATCCGGGCGCGATATCGGTGGTCAGCGGTCCCAGCGTGTAGAACGGTGCTTCGTCACACCACTCGAGCTGCTTCTCCATGTTCTCGCGAATGAGATGCATGGGAACGTGACCCGGCCCCTCGTTCATGACCTGGACGTCGTACTCCCAGGCGATCTTCGTCAGCTCGCCCTGCGTCTTGAGCTCCGCGAACTGCGCTTCGTCATTGGCGTCGGCGATTGATCCCGGGCGCAGCCCATCGCCGAGCGAGAACGCGACGTCGTAGGCGCGCATGATCTCGCAGATCTCGCGGAAGTGCGTATACGTGAAGTTCTCTTTGTGGTGCGCGAGACACCAGCGCGCCATGATTGACCCGCCGCGCGAGACGATGCCGGTGAGCCGCCGCGCGGTCATCGGGACGTAGCGCAGGAGCACGCCGGCGTGCACCGTGAAGTAGTCGACACCCTGCTCCGCTTGCTCGATCAACGTATCGCGGTAGATCTCCCAGGTCAGATCTTCGGGCCGTCCACCGACATGTTCGAGGGCCTGATAGATGGGCACGGTGCCGATCGGCACCGGCGCGTTGCGCAGAATCCATTCGCGCGTCGCGTGGATGTCGCGGCCGGTGGACAGGTCCATCACGGTGTCGGCGCCCCAGAGCGTCGCCCACCGAAGCTTGTCCACTTCCTCGGCGATCGAGGAACTGACGGCGGAGTTGCCGATGTTCGCGTTGATTTTTACCAGGAAGTTGACGGCCGATGACCATCGGCTCGAGTTCCGGATGGTTGATGTTCGACGGGATGATGGCGCGGCCTCGGGCGACTTCAGACCGGATGAACTCGGCTGGCAACCCTTCGCGGATGGCGATGAACTCCATCTCGGGCGTGACCTCGCCGCGGCGGGCATAGTGCAGCTGTGTCACCGCGCGCCCGGGGAGCGCGCGCAGCCGGCGCGTGCCAATCTCTTCGACGTCCGCCCGCGCGCGGATCCACGGCGTGCGAAGCGCGGGCAGCCCGGTCTCGGCGCTGAACCCGCGCGGCCCGCTCGTGTCGTAGACGGGCACGGTGCCCGCCCCGTCAGCGAGTTGAACTTCGCGTATGGGCACGCGCACGCCGTGCGGACCGTCAGCGTAGACTTTCTGAGAGCCGGGAAACGCGCCGTCGAAGTCCGCGTCGGTCAGAGGCTGGTAGGGACGCTTGGTCATGTTGCCTTCATGACCGGCGCACAGGAGTGGCGTGCCGCCGCACTCCCTCCGCCGGTCTCAACCGGTTCAGGTTCCAAGGGTGCCATCTCAATCACGCCGAAGCCCGACCGAAACCTGTCGGGGGAAGGCGGATGCCCCTGGCGGCGATTGGACTATAACACCCTCAACTTTGAACTTCGAAGTTCGAACTTCGAAGTTTGACGTTTCCCGCTACTCCGCCCGTCTCAGCACCATGCACTTCAAATAGTGCGTTTCGGGCACCGTCAGCAGAACGGGATGATCGCGTGACTGCATGCGTTTTTCGACGAGCGTCATCGATCGGCGCGCGTCGATCGCGGCGTCTCGCAGCACCTCGAGGAACAGCGCCTCGCCGACGTTATACGAACAACTGCACGTGATGAGATGGCCGCCGGGCGCGAGCAGGCGCATCGCCCGGAGGTTGATCTCCTTGTACCCGGCCAGGGCGCGTTCGACCGCCGCCTTGTTCCTGGCGAAACGCCGGAGGGTCGAGCACGATGACGTCGAAGGTGACGCCGCTTGATTCGAGCTCGCGCAGCTCATCGAACACGTTGACGTCGCGCGCCTCGACATTGCCCAGCTGGTTCAGGCGCGCGTGCTCGAGCGTCGCCGCCACGGCCGCGTCCGAGCTGTCGAGCGCCACCACGGAGTCGGCGCGGGCCGCCATCTGCAGGGCAAATCCTCCGTTGTACGTAAACGCGTCCAGCACCCGCCCACGGGCGTACCGTGCCGCCGCCTGGTGGTTCTCGCGCTGGTCGAGAAATGCCCCGGTCTTCTGGCCCTGGCGAAGATCCACCGGCACGGTGATGGCGCCCTCACGTACGGCGATGCGGTCAGGAATCTCGCCGTAGAGAACGGCGACCTGCGAATCCAGGCCCTCGAGCTGCCGGACCTTCGGATCGTTCCTGGCGAGGACGCCGCGAGGCGCGAACAACTCGACGAGCGACTCGACCAGCAGACCAAGCCGACGATCAGCCCCCTGCGACAGCGTCTGCACGACGAAGTACGTCCCTGACGCGTCCTCGTAGCGATCCACGATTGTGGCCGGCAGACGATCGGCTTCCGCGTGGACCAGCCGCCAGGCCGACGAGTCGATGTCCAGTCCGGCGCGGTAGTCGGCGGCGGCCGCAAGCCGCTCGCGGAGCCACGCGGCCTCGTCGGTCACCGCACGCTCAGGCTCGAGCGCGATCATGCGCAGCGCGATCTGCGAGAGGCTGCTCCAGTACGCCCAGCCGAGCGGCCGACGCCCCTCACCAACGACCCGCACGATGTCGCCGGGATCGGCATCGGCGCGTGAGATGTCCGATCGATAAATCCAGGGATGCCCGGCGCGAATCCGTTCCGCGCCGCGGCGCGTGACGACGGCGGTGTGGGCCATGCGGCTACTCGCCGGCGCCAATGAACTTGTCGTCCTCGTCGGCGAAGAGGATGTTGAAGCTCGTCAGCGATCCGTAGCATCCGCTGATGTACGACTGGAGCTTGACCTTCACGTCGTCGGGAAGATCGGAGGCATTCACCTGCTGTTCAAGCGTTCGCAGGCGATTGCGGAGCATGACCACCTTATGGAAGAAGGTCTCGATCGGCCAGGCCTTTTCCTGGACACCCGGCGTGCCCGGCCGCAGCACGAGCGTGCCGCCACGCCACTTGTCCGCCGGCACGGCCGACGTCAGGCCAGACTCTTCGCGAATGATGCGGCGCAACAACAACTCGAGGTCAGCCGTGGGATCCTCCGGCAGCATGATAGCGGGCGAACGGCGCTCGCGATCGCTGACGAGCGCGAATGTCGTCCGGGACTCGCGCGCGGGCGATGTGGCCGGCCGACGCGAATCCGGCGGGCTGACGGACGGCTCACCGGCTGGCGATTGACGCGGCCCGCCCCGGTACGCGTGCTCGCTTCGGCAGAAGCCGCACGTCAC
This sequence comes from uncultured Acidobacteriota bacterium, assembly GCA_963739035.1. Taxonomy (GTDB): domain Bacteria; phylum Acidobacteriota; class Vicinamibacteria; order Vicinamibacterales; family SCN-69-37; genus CAVTYZ01. Next base: position 96,052 of record CAVTYZ010000022.1, read on the forward strand.
CCGCAGTGGAACGCCCGCGGCGTCCGACGCGATCACGGTGTGCATGCGATCGGCTTTACACGCACGGCAGTAGTCCTCGATCGCCGAGCCGGCGCGATAGGTGCGCATGACGGTCATGACGAATTATCATCCACACGCCGACCGGCATCGCGTTTTCAGCTATCATTTCGGCCATGGCGCTCACGTCCGACGTCACGACGCTCGATCACCTGTCGGCGACCGATCCTGAAATCGCGGAGGCCATCCGCCACGAACTGAAACGACAGGACGAGGGGCTCGAGCTCATCGCGTCGGAGAACTTCGTGAGCATGGCGGTGCTCGAGGCCGCCGGCAGCGTGCTGACGAACAAGTACGCCGAGGGCTATCCCGGCAAGCGCTACTACGGGGGCTGTGAGTTCGTGGACGTCGCCGAGTCGCTCGCGATCGAACGCGCGAAGCAGCTCTTCGGCGCCGAACACGTCAATGTCCAGGCGCATTCGGGCGCGCAGGCCAACATGTCGGTGTACGTCGCGATGCTCAAGCCGGGCGACACGATCCTCGGCATGAACCTCGCCCATGGCGGCCACCTCACGCACGGGCACCCGCTGAATTTCTCGGGCAAGTACTTCAACATCGTGCCGTACGGCGTGCGCGAGAGCGACGAGCGGCTCGACTACGACGAGTTGGACCGTCTCGCAAAGACGCACCGCCCGAAGCTCATCGTCGTCGGCGCGAGCGCCTATCCGCGGCAGATTGACTTCGCACGCGTTCGCCGCACCGCGGACGAAACTGGCTCGCTCGTGATGACCGACATGGCTCACATCGCGGGGCTGGTCGCCGCTGGTGAGCATCCCAGCCCGGTGCCGTACTCGGATTTCGTGACGACCACGACGCACAAGACCTTGCGCGGGCCGCGCGGCGGCATGGTGCTGTGCAAGAGCCAGTTCGCGAAGGACCTCGACCGCGCGCTGTTCCCAGGCGTGCAGGGCGGGCCGCTCATGCACATCATCGCGGCCAAGGCCGTGTGCTTCAGAGAAGCCCTCACGCCCGCGTTCCGCGACTACCAGCATCAGATCGTCCTGAATGCGGCCCGGCTCGCCGCCCGGCTGTCCGAGGCCGGCTTCCGCCTCGTGAGCGGCGGCACCGACAACCATCTGATCCTCGCCGACGTCTTCTCACGCGGCCTGACAGGCAAGGCCGCCGAACACGCTCTCGGGCGCGCGGGCATCACGGTCAACAAGAACGCCATTCCCTTCGACAAGAACCCGCCGATGGTGGCGAGCGGCATCCGTGTCGGGACGCCGGCGGTCACGACCCGCGGCATGCGGGAGGCTGAGATGGATGCCGTCGCGGCTCTCATCGTTCGCGCGCTCCAGGCGCCGGACGATGAAGCGTCGCTCAACGGCGTACGGGCCGACGTGGAAGCGCTGTGCCGGAAGTTCCCTCTCTATCCGGCCCTGGCTCGCTGACCGCGCGCGTCGATCGCATTTTCGACGCCAACGGGCCGCTCGTCGCGGCCGTCGATCAGTTCGAACCCCGTCACGGGCAGCGCGCGCTGGCTGCCGAAGTGGCGCGCACCTTCGACAGCGGCGGCACCCTCGTCGCGGAGGCGGGCACCGGCACCGGCAAGACCCTCGCCTACCTCGTCCCGGCGGCACTGGCGGGCCGACGCGTGCTCATTTCAACGGGAACCCGCCCGCTTCAGGATCAGATCTTCTACAAGGACATCCCGGCTCTTCGACGAGCGCTGGGGCATCAACGTGCGCGCCGCGTACATGAAGGGACGCACCAACTATCTCTGCCTCCACCGGCTGGACCGGCTGCGCGAGGCGGCCGCCGGGCTCCCGCCGGCTGATCGCGCCTGGCTCGAGCGCATCGCGGATTGGGTCAACGACACCCAAACCGGCGATCGCGCGGAAATCGACGACCTGCCGGATGACCTGCCGCTCTGGTCCGACGTGTCCACGACGAGCGAGCAATGCCTCGGACGCGACTGTCCGGTGTTCTCCTCGTGCTTCGTCACGCGCATGCGTGAAGCGGCCGCCCAGGCGGACATCGTCGTCGTCAATCACCACCTGCTCTGCGCCGACGCGGCGGTGCGCCAGGGTGGCTTCGGCGAAGTCATCCCGGAGTGTGACCTGACGGTCATCGACGAGGCGCACCAGCTCGAGGACGTTGTCACGAACTACTTCGGCGTCTCGGTAACGCTGACACGCGTCGACGAATTCGCGCGTGACGGCTCGCGTGCCGCCGGCCTCCTGCCCCCGGAGGCGGCGACATTCGCCGTCGCTCTCGTGCGCGCGATGACCGACGCGCAGCAGAGCGCGCGGCGTCTTTTCGACGTCGCCCGGCTCCAGCTGCTGACACGGCAGGACGGCTCAGGCGATCGCGGCATCATCACGCCCGGCATGGCGTCGCACCTGTACGAAGCCGGCCGCGGCCTGGACGAGGCGCTCGCGCGATTCGTGCACGCGGTCGCGAGCCCGCCAATCGGTTGCGAAGTACCGCCGGACCTTGCGCTCGCGCGCACCCGCGCCGAAGCGTTGCGCCGGGACGCGTCGCTCGTGACGACGGCGGAGGACGAGCGCTACGTGTATTTCGTCGAGCAGCGCGGCCGGGGCGTTCAGTTGCGCGCGGCGCCTATCGATCCGTCGGGAATCATTCGCGACGCGGTCGTCGGGGACCGCTACGCGACGGTGCTGACGTCGGCGACGCTTTCGGTCGAGGGTTCGTTTGACTACGCCCTGGGCCGGCTCGGACTACCCGATGCCGTCACGGTCTCGGTGCCGTCCGAGTTCGACTACCGGACCCAGGCCCTGCTCTACCTGCCGGCCGACATGCCCGATCCGCGGTCACGCGGATTTCAACCGTGCGGCCGCGAGCCGAAATCGAGGCGCTGCTCGACTGCTCGCAGGGGCGCGCATTCGTCCTGTTCACGTCGTACGCGGCGATGCGGGAAGTTCGTGAGGAGATCGACGGACGTGTGCCGTGGCCCCTGCTCGTCCAAGGCGAGGCGCCGCGGTCGGCGCTGCTTCGGGACTTCCGCGCCACGCCGAATGCGGTCCTGCTGGCGACGGCGAGTTTCTGGCAAGGCATCGACGTGGCAGGCGAGGCGCTGAGCTGCGTCATTGTCGACCGGCTGCCGTTTGCGTCTCCGGGCGATCCCATCGTGGCCGCAAGGATTGCCGCGGTCCAGGCGCGCGGCGGGCAGCCGTTTCACGACTACCAGGTGCCGCTGGCCACGTTGGCCCTGCTCCAGGGTCTCGGGCGGCTCATTCGGACGCGCGCGGATCGTGGGGTCCTTGCGGTGCTGGACCCGCGCCTGACGCGGATGCGCTACGGCCGTCGGTTTCTGGCCTCGATGCCGCCGTGTCCGATCACCGCGAACCGGGCCGACGTGGCGCGGTTCCTCGAGCGGTAACGGCTCGAGATGTCAGCGACGACGTCACTGCTCGTCGTAATCTGGAGTACGGGCTGGTGCCGGCCCTGACATTGAGGCCGGTGTAAACTGTTTGCACTGGTGAGGAGGACGTTTATGAATCTCGACCGCGCCGCCCGGGTGGCCGTGGCCGGACTGTTTGCTCTGACACTCGCGGCGCTGCCGGCCCTGGCGCACGCTCAGGTTGGCTCGTTGGCCGGAAAGGTCGTCGGAGCGGACGGAAAGCCCGTCCCCGATGCCGTCGTGACCCTGACCCAACCGGCCAACAGTCTGACCGCCACCGTGAAGACCAACAACAACGGTGAATGGGTTCGGGCGGGCCTCCAGGCCGGCAATCCCTGGAACATCCGGGCCAAGAAGGGTGACCTCGAGGGCGGCATCAACAACGTGCGCGTGCAGTTCAACGGCGTCCTCGAACTGCCGCCGATCATGATTACGGCGGCTGTCGATCCGGCGACCAGAGCCCGAATGGAGGCCGAGAAGGCGGAAACGGCCGCCATCGCGAAGGCGACTGCGGAGGTGGAGGCGGCGATCAAGGCCGGTGACTTCGACCTCGCCATCGCCAAATACACCGAAGCGCTGGTCGCGCTCCCTGGATGCGCCGTGTGCTACGTCCGGATGGGCGACCTCCATATGAAGAAGGAACGTGTCGCCGAGGCTGAGAAGGCATATCTGGCGGCCATCAAGCTCGACGATCAGAACTCCGAGGCGTACAACGCGCTGACGAACATCTACAATGCGCAGCGGAAATTCGATGAGGCCGCGAAGATGTCCGCCAAGTTCAACGCGATCGCCGCGTCCTCCGGCGGCGGCGGCAACGCGGAGTCGCTGTTCAACCAGGGCGCGATCGCGTTCAACCAGAACAAGATCGCCGAAGCCAAGCCCTTCCTCGAGAAGGCGATTGCTCTGAAGCCGGACCTGGCCGAAGCGCACTATCTGTACGGGATGGTGCTCGATCAACGAAGGCAAGGTCGCCGAGGCCAAGAAATCGCTGGCCGAGTACCTGAAACTTGCGCCGAGCGGGCCGAACGCGCCGACGGCGAAGGCCATCATCGACACACCGTAGCGATGTCGCCCCCTGAGGGCGTGGCCAGCATCGCCGAGCATCTCGAGGCCGTGCGCCGCCGCATCACCGCGGCGGCGCAACGCGCCGGCCGTTCCCCTTCCGACATCACCCTGATCGCCGTTTCGAAGACGGTCGCGCCTGACCGCGTGCGCGGGGCCGCCGCCGCGGGGCAGGTTTCCTTCGGCGAAAACCGCGTGCAGGAGGGGCTGTCGAAGATCGACGTCCTGTCCGACCTTCCGCTCGAGTGGCATCTCATCGGACACTTGCAGTCGAACAAGGCCAGGCGCGCCGCCGGATCCTTCGCATGGATTCAGTCGGTGGACAGCATCGAGCTCATCCAGCGGCTCGACCGCGGCGCCGCCGACGCGGGCCGCCGGCCGCGCATCCTGATTCAGGTCGACCTGGCTCACGAAACGACCAAGCACGGCGCGGATGAAGCCGCCGTGGTGGCCCTCGCGGCCGCCGCCGCCGAGGCCACGTCGCTCGAGCTTCGGGGCCTCATGATCGTTCCACCCAACCCGGACAGCGCCGGAGGAGTCGCGCTCTTGGTTCCGCCGCCTGCGGGAGCTGCGCGACCGGCTGGTCGCATCGGGCCTGCCGGCCGCCTCGATGGCCGAGCTGTCGATGGGGATGAGCCACGACTTCGAGGTCGCGATTGAAGAGGGCGCGACGATGGTCCGCGTGGGCAGCGCGATTTTCGGCGACAGGCCGGCGGTCTGATGGCCGCCGCGGATCCGTCCCGCGTGGAGATCCGCGTGGTGCCGCGCGCCTCGAGAAACGGGGTCGACGGTCTGCGCGACGGCCGGGTCGTCGTCCGCGTGACGGCGCCCCCTGTCGATGGCGCCGCAACTGCCGCCGCGGTGTCGGTGCTGGCGGAGGCGCTCGACGTCGCGCCGACGACGATTCGCGTGGTGGCCGGAGCAACCTCGCGGAACAAGGCCGTGACCGTCGGAGGACTCTGCAGAACCGACGTGCTCTCGAGGCTGGCTATCGGACCGGATCGAGCAGGCGGCTCCAGCGAATCCCACCAACCAGGTCCACGATCGACCGGCTCGCGTCGGCGGAGAAATAGATAAACAGAGCGCGGCCCTTCACGTAGGACGCCGGGAGAAAGCCCCAGTACCTGCTGTCCTGTGAATTGTCGCGGTTGTCGCCCATCATGAAGTACTGGCCCACGGGCACGGTGACCGGGCCATATTCCTCGCGCAGATCCCCGGGCTTGGGCGGTGCGTTCTCGGATGGCGGCTCGAGGTACTGAACATACGGTTCGTCGAGCCGGTTGCCGTTGACGTACATCCGTTTCCGGCGAAGTTCCAGCCGGTCGCCAGGCAAGCCAACCACTCGTTTGATCAGATCGCGGTCCGGCTCTTCCGGCGACTTGAACACGATGACGTCACCGCGCCGGATGTCGCGGCGAGGCAGCACGGCCCGCTCCACGGCGGTGACCGTGGGCGCGAACGACATCTTGTTCACAATCAGGTGGTCGCCGATGAGCAGGTTCGGCTCCATCGATCCCGACGGGATCTTGAACGCCTGAAACACCCACGTCCGGACGAAGAGCGCCAGAATGACCGCGATGACGAGCGATTCGAAGTACTCGCGCGCGACGGACTTGCGCCCGGGGGCTTCGCCATTTCGACTTCCCTTCAACTTCTGGCTTCTCACTTCTCACTTCCGTCAGCTGTCTTGCCCCACCTTCAGCACGGCAAGGAACGCTTCCTGCGGGATCTCGACGCGCCCGACGCGTTTCATGCGCTTCTTGCCTTCCTTCTGCTTCTCGAGGAGCTTTCGCTTCGCGAGATGTCGCCACCGTAACACTTCGCGAGCACGTTCTTCCGAAGCGCGCTGACGGTTTCGCGTGCGACGATGCGGCTGCCGATGGCGGCCTGAATGGCGACCTCGAACATCTGGCGCGGGATGAGCTCGCGCATCTTCGACGCCAGCGCGCGGCCGCGCGCGTAGGCGTTCTCCTCGTGGACGATCATCGACAGGGCATCGACGGGTTCGCCGTTCACGAGGATGTCGAGCTTGACCAGCGGCGATTCCCAGTAGCCGGTGACGTGATAGTCGAGCGAGGCATAGCCCCGCGAGATGGTCTTCAGCCGGTCGTAGAAGTCCAGCACGACCTCGTTGAAGGGCATTTCGTAGGTGACGAGCACACGGTTCTGCGAGACGTACTCGAGACCCTTCTGGATGCCGCGCTTCTCCTGGCAGAGCTCGAGGATGCCGCCCACATGTTCGTTCGGCGTGAGCATCATCGCGGTGATCACGGGCTCCTCGAACTCCGCGATTCGGCCCGGCTCAGGCAGCTTCGCGGGGCTGTCGATCTCGTGGACGGCCCCGTCGGTCGTGGTCACGCGGTACAGCACGCCCGGCGCGGTCGTGATCAGGTCCTGGTCGAACTCACGCTCGAGGCGCTCCTGAACGATTTCCATGTGGAGCAGGCCGAGGAACCCGCACCGGAAGCCGAAGCCCAGCGCCACCGACGTCTCTGGCTCGAAGAAGAACGAGGCGTCGTTCAGCCGGAGTTTCTCGAGCGCCTCCCGGAGCTCCGCGTACTTCGATCCCTCGACCGGATAGAGCCCGGCGAAGACCATCGGCTTCAGCTCTTTGAAACCCGGAAACGGCGCGTCGGTGGGACGACCGACTTCGGTAATCGTGTCGCCGATTTTGGCGTCGGCGACGTTCTTGATGTTCGCGACCATGAAGCCGGCTTCACCGACACCCAGCTCGGTCACGGGCACGGGTTTCGGCGAGAACACACCCAGTTGTTCGACCTGAAACTCCTGGCCCGTGATCATCAGGCGAATCTTCTGGCCGGGCCGCAGCACGCCGTCGATGATGCGGGTCAGAATGACCACGCCGCGGTACGGGTCGTACCAGGAGTCGAAAATGAGCGCCTTGAGCGGCGCGTCGGGGTCGCCAGTCGGCGGCGGCAGACGCTGAACGATCGCTTCGAGGATCTCCGCCACGCCGCGCCCTTCCTTGGCGCTCGCCAGGATGGCTCCGGACGCATCCAGGCCGATGATCTCCTCGATCTGGCGCCGCGCTTCTTCCGGCTGCGCGCCGGGCAGGTCGATCTTGTTGATGACCGGGATAATCTCGAGGTTGTTCTCGACCGCGAGGTAGGCGTTGGCCAGCGTCTGGGCTTCGACACCTTGCGACGCGTCCACGAGGAGCAGCGCGCCTTCGCAGGCCGCGAGCGAACGCGTCACTTCGTACGAGAAGTCCACGTGGCCCGGCGTATCGATCAAGTTCAGGATGTAGTCCTGCCCGTCGTTCGCCCGGTAGGTCAGGCGAACCGCGTGCGCCTTGATGGTGATGCCGCGCTCGCGCTCGAGGTCCATGCTGTCGAGGACCTGCGCCTCCATCTCACGGGCCTGCAAGCGCGCCCGTCAGCTCGAGGAAGCGGTCGGCCAGCGTCGACTTGCCGTGGTCGATGTGGGCGATGACGGAGAAGTTCCTGATGTAGCGTTGATCCATGACGTGCGCAGCCTTCTATTATGGCGCACGCCGGGCTAGTCTCGCCGGGCCAAGGCGGTGCGTCGTGATGTTGCCTTCGACCACCGCGCCGGCAAAGGCGACGAGCACGTGCCGGTCCGCGACCGATGAGGGTCAGTGTCCATGCGGCGCTCGAGCCGGGCTCACGAGCGACTGCGATGAAGGCCCGGTCAAAACTGTAAATCTCGATTTTTTCAGCCCGGTGAATCCGTCGGCAGAGAGCTGTCGCAGCCACTGGGCCGTGTCCTTGTGCGTGTACACCACGACCGGTCCGCGGCCTTGCTGGCCCGATGCAGACGCCCGCCGTCCGGCGATCCGATCTCGGCCCACACCCGCACGGCGCCGGTGAGATCACGAACGGCGAACGTCGGCTCGTCTGGATCCGACAGACCGGTCGAGAACTCGATGCCATCGTCGTATCCAGGCAATACGCGAGCACGCGAGCGACCAGGTACTCCTCACTCTCCGATGGATGACGAGCGACACGAAGGGCGAGCGACTCGTAGCGGCCGCGGTCGGTGTCGGCCAGGTCGATGTCGAACGTATAGACGGTCGCGGTCAGCGCCACGGGAGTTGGGTGGCGGAATCTATCGCAGCCGCGCCGCCTCTCGCCGGACCTCGTCTTCGGTGAACGCGGCAAAGACGAAGGGCTGGGCCTCGAGAAAGGCCGTCAAATCCTTGAGAGAGAGACCGAGCGCGGCAAGGCGTTCCTCGTCCACGAAAATCTGGGAGTTCTCCGGCTCGTAGTATGGAACCAGTTGGGCGCCCGGATCGAACTTCGCGTGGAGTGACGCGATGATGTCAGGAGCGAAGTAGCGGCCCCCGGTGGCCGGCGGGTTCGTCGGCATACCGTGGTCGCCGGTGATGGCGACGAGGTAGTCCTTCCCGACGCGCGCCTCGATCGCCTGAAGAATCCGCGCGAGGTTGCGATCGAGCTCACCGAGCGTGGCCGCGAGTTCCGGCGAATCCGGACCGTGCTTGTGACCGACGTAGTCTGCCGTCTTGTAGTTCAAGAGCAGCAGGTCCGGAACGGCGTCATCTCCGACGCCCTGTGTTTCGATCAGACGTACGAAGGTGTCCGCCTCGAAACGCGAGAAGAGCGCCGAACGGCGGATCTCCGAGACGGTGTCGACCTTGTGGCCCATCCACAGGCCGTCGGCCGGAAAGATCTGGCGCGAATCGAAGCTGTCCAGCTGACGCGGCATCGTGAAGCAGTCCGGATCGGTTTTCCAGACTCCGGCGGTCTCGTCGTAGGCCGCATGCACGACCGGAAATCCGGCGGTCTGACAGGCTCCGTGACCTGCGAGCGAGACGCTCGCCGGCAAACTGCTGCCTTGGGCGATGACACGGCCGCCGCGGCCCGCGTGCATCTGCCACACGTCCGACAGCGTCAGGGCCACAAGGTCGCGCGGATTCCAGTCGTCGAGCGTGTCGTGTCGCTGGCGTGTCACCCGATCAAAGAAGTTGTTGCCCGTGATGCCGTGCACCCGCGGCTCCGCGCCCGTGGCGATGGTCGCGTGACCCGCGCCTGTGTTCGTCGGCAGAAAGTTCACCTCGGCGTTGCCGAACCACGCGCCGGCCTTTCGAAGGCCCGTCAGCGTCGGCATGACGGGCGCATGGCGGTCGAAGTAGTCCGGCCGCATCCCGTCGAGCACCAGCAGGAAGACCGCACGCGGTTTCGGCGTCGCGGGCCTGATGCCTGGCAGGACCTTGCCGGTCGCCGTGCGCGGCATCGCAACACCCAGTGCGGAGGCGATCGTCACCGCGACGTCCTGCTGCACGGCAGGTATGGCGTAGGTCCCCGGGGTGACGCCGACACCCGAAAACAGCATCGGGATCCGACGGTCGTACGCCCAGGGCGACCCGTGCATGTACGGCACGCTCGTCTCGGGACGCGTGAGGATCGTCCCCTCCCGCGGAACGATCAGAACCTGACCGGTGCGACCTGGAAAGTACCCGCGCGCAAACATCGTGAGGAACTGCGCGCGCTGGGCGGTCCGCGTTGGCCGCGGGGCCTGCGGCGCCGTGGACTGGCGCGCGAGACCGGCCGCGGTCGTGAGGCCGATGAGAATCGCAGTTGTGCCGAGGCGCCTGAGAGGGGTCATCGCTGCAAGGATACGTCACGCATCCGCCGGGCTCACACGAACTCGAAGAATGTCGAACGGTCAGCGCTTGAGACGTCTGCGCGCCACCGAGGCGGTGCGTGCCCAAGGCCGGGCCGGCTCCCGCGCCGGCGATGCAAACGGCGGGTGGTCTACCACCAGCTGGACGAAGTCCCTGACGTACGGCACGCGCGCCACGTCTTTCAGTGCGGCAGCGCTCCAGGTGCGCTTGTAGCCATGGCGCGTAAACGGCAGGGCGCGCACCGCGCCGGCCCGTACCGCCGGGTCGACAGCCCATCTCGCAAGGGCGGCGACGCCCAGACCCGCCTTCACGAGCTCGATCAACGCTTCGGTCAGTTGCACCTGCTGCACGACGGGAGTCACGCCGGCAGCCACCAGATACCTCTGGTAGAACGTGCTGTCTTCCTTGGGCGAATACGTCAACACCGTCTCGTCGGCGAGGTCCTCTGGTCGCACGAACCCTCTCGCGGCCAGCCGATGCCGCGGGTTGACGATCACGAGGACCTCATCGTCGAACAGCCGGGTCGTCTGAATCCGTCGATCCCGGACCGGGTCGCTCACGATGGCGAGGTCGAGTCGTCCTTCGAGCAGGTGCGCGATCGGGTCGGCGGTGGCGGCCGCATCGATGCGAATGTCGATCTCCGGATGCGCGGCCCGGTAGCGCTTGAGCAGCGCGGGCAGCCAGTGGTAGCAGGTGTAGCACTCCGTCGTGAGCCGAAGCAGGCCGCGCTTGGCGCCCGCAGAGGTGGCGAACCGCGTCTTCCGTCCGCTCGATCGTCGGCAAGGACCTCGTTGGCGGATCGCAAGACGCGCTCGCCGGCCGGCGTCAGCACCATGCGCTTTCCGACGCGCAGGAACAGCGGCGCGCCCAGGCGCGACTCGATGTCGCGCAGCTGGTGGCTGAGCGCCGACTGCGTGAGGTGGAGCGCGGCACCGGCCCGCGTCAGGCTGCCGGCGGCGCTGACTTCACGCACGAGCCTCAGGTGCCGAACCTCGAGGTCCATGCGTCCAACCGTAGCATGAACATCGTTCATCGTATTGATGAAAACATAGAGATTTGTTCATGACGCATGCGACCATAGCATCGGCGACATGACGTGGTCCGGCAGCGTGGCGATGCTGGGGCTGGTGATGGCCCTCGCGTATGCCCCGACGAGCTCGATGGCGTTCGCGATCGACATCACGGCGCTCATGCCGATGTCCGACGTCGCAGCTCCGAGCGATGGTCAGCGAAACCGCGGCGCTCTGGAAGCCGCACGGTGTCGTCTTCAGGTGGAGTGCCGTGGCACGTCGGGATCCACTCCGCACGGTGAGGTGAGGGTCGTCAGCGATGGCTGTGTCGGCCGATCTGCCTTCCGGCAGGCACCAACGCAGGCGTGTCGCGGCCTGCAGCGCCGCTCGGCGCTGTCGTCTTTGTCGAGGAAGCACCACCCCGGAGAACACGCTGATGCTCTCGGTGGACGCAGTGGTTCAGACCGTGGAAAGCGTCAAATGGCAGAATCGAGCCCTCGCCGACCTGCCGGGCAATTCCGCGGTCACCTCATCGGGCGTGCCTTGGGCCGTGTGCTCGCCCATGAAATCGGGCACTATTTGCTCGCCTCGCGCTTCCACGCTCCGGACGGGCTGATGCGGCCCGAGTTTCGTGCCGATCAGCTCATCGCGCTGAGTCGGCGTCAATTCAGATTATTGGAGGGGCAGTTGCCGTGGTTACGCCTTCGGTTGGCACACCTGGCTGATGGGCCGCGCGAGATCGCCTGGGGAACCTCATTGATACAAGCTGTCCAGAAATCCGCTCTCGTCCAGTTCGCGCATCAAGCTGTCGTCGTAGAAACTCTCGGGAGTGTGCCGGCGCATCTCGCTGGAGTCGTAGAACTCCATCGCCTTCTTGATGCCGTCGTAACACGGAAAGGGTTTGCGAGGAAAAGACTCTCCTCGGTCATAGATTGCGTCAGCGAGTTCAGTCACCCATGTTGCCGTTCCACTTCGCCATGGTCTGACGCGCGAGTTCGGGGTTCCGATGGAAGAGCGCGAAACCTTCCGCCGAGGCTTTCAGAAAACGGAGCGCCACGTCGCGGTGCCCTGGGACTTTCAACCAGTCCAGGTCGACGAGAACACTGTTGCCTGCTATCGGGTCGTTCCAGTCGAGGGTGTCCGCGAGGATCGGATAGCCTTCCGCCTGAAGCTCAGCGAGGTTGCGCTCCTCAGCGACGATCGCGTCCACGACTCCGGTCCTCAAGGATTCCGCATCGCGACCGAATTGCAGAATCGAGATGTCGAGGTCAGGATCCCATCCCATCCGTCGTGCCAGCAGTTGTGCGACAAACGTGGTCGTTGACCGCTGGAGATTGACGCCGAGTCGTTTGCCTTTGAGATCTTCCAACCGCTCGAAGCCCCCGCTTTCCGACAATGAGCGATACGGGCCGTGCAGTCGCCACCGGCTAAGGCAATCATCGGCGGAAAATTCGCCTCCGTCACCATTCGGTACATGATCGGCGAATGACCGTCGACGAGAATGTCAGGACGCGCGGGCCGATTGAACTGGCTCGCTGAAATTTCGCTCTCGCCTTCCGCCGGCGGTATCCACAGGGAAACATTCAGACCGTATTTTTCGAAGATCCCTTGGTCCATGGCGATCACGAACGGGACTTTGCTCAGTGCCCGCGCGTTGCCGAAGACCACCTGCACCGGGATCCCGCCAGACGCCTTCTGACTCCACAACCCAGTGATACCGAGGATGAGAACGGCGTGAATCACGAAGCCGTAGGCTCGCCGCCGTTGCAGCACGATCGGCAACACGGCGAGCGAAACGGCAAGGAACATCGACAGCGCCGCGACCGTCGCCGCTGCGGGAATGTCAGGGCGAAAGCTCAGAAGGGCGAGTGCGAGTCCGTAGACGCTGGCTCCTGCGACTATGACATCCAGCACCCCGCGCAGCGTTCTTTCGGCCGCACCAAAGCGACCACGAGTTGCCAGGCCGAGGTATGCGGCCCCCATCGCGAGGACGAAAGGCATCCAAGTCAGCGGCACAGAGGCCACCGATTCGCCCCACTGGTAGTAGGCGGGAACGGCCAGAACGATCGCCAGGCCGAGGGCGTGCCAGATCGTCCAGAAAAGCGGACGGCCTGATGGCGTGTCGTGCTTTGGAGAGTTTGGAGAGTGAGATATCACGCCGGCAACCCGCGTCAATTCACCCGAGCTGTGCGTGTGGAAGGGCTCGAGGCCGAGCGCCTCAAGCCTTCCATGACTGATTGCGCAGGAGACTACTTCAATCTGCGACGCGCGCGCAGCCAGAGCATGCCCCCGCCCAGCAGCGCAAGGCCTGCCGACAGCGACGCGCCGCTGATCTCCGGTGCTACGCCAGCGACCAGTGTTTCAGCGGCGAGCGGCGTTCCGAAAGCCACCATCGCCACAACGGCCACTACTAAGCCCAAGCTCACTCGTTTGACCAAGTCGCTGATTCCTCGCATACCACGCTCCTCGCTGTCGAACAGCAGGGCTAAGACCCTAACAACCATCGTCCCGTGGCCAGCACGTGCGCCTGGAAATCGTTCGAAGCGTCGCGGGCGAGAAGTGCAGAGGCCCTTGCTTAGCAACTGGCGTGCCGTTCACGACACGATTGCCGATTCGTCCATGAGCGGACCGGCTATGGGAATAAGTCGGCCTGAGGCTGACTTTGGTCCCCTGCGCGGGAACCGTGACAGACGAACGGCCCGCCCAGAACGAGCTCGGACACCTCAGCTGTCATACGTGTAGCCTCGAAGAAATGCGTAGCGAGCTTGCCGGGCCTCGATGCTCGCACGCTGGTCCGCGGTATAGCCCGCCTTCGTCCGACTCCTCGAAGGCGACGCAAAGACGATCCTGGCGCAGTCGGCGAGGTAGGACCGCGACGGAACGATCCCGACGAACTGGCACATCCCCTGAAGACTTTCGACCGGTGCGGCGATCAGGTCCTCGTGTCGCAGGTGCAGCACCTCCGACGAATCGCAGCGCCGCAAGGTCCCCGCGACCGCGTCGCACAGCGAAAAATACGTCCGCGCGGCCTCTTCGACGGACCAGGACCGGCGCGCCGCGATCGTGGCGATATTGTCGAACGGGTTGCGCGTCACATGGATCACACGAAGAGGGACCTCGACCGTACGTCGCAGGCGCTCGAGTAGTGCCGGGTTTTGGCCGAGTCGGCGGGCGGTGCCGGCACCCTTCTTGTCGCCGATGACACGCAGACCTTCCGTGCGGCCCTGAGACTGATTGGGAATCGTGTAGGAATATCCCGTCCACTCGCAGCCTCGGCGGCAGAACCACCGGTCGCGGTCGACGAGCAGCGAAAACAGGGCGTCGCGCCCGAACCCCATGTCCACGTACTGCAGCGCGTCCAGTTCGTGCGCGATCAGGGCGTTCGGATGCGCGTTGAGCATGGCGCCGGGCAGCGTGTGGCCGCTGCGCGGATATCCGAGAAACAGACAGAAGCGTTCGACGCCGGCGAAATCCGCGCGACGCCTCGCCGCACCGATGATCGCGCGCGGGTAGTCCGCGTAGCCCAGGACGAGCTGCGCTCCTCGGATAACCGCACGGCGAATCGATCGCACCAGCTGTGGACGATACCTCAGCTGCGGACCTGCCGGACCAACCGTGTCAGGCGGTCGCTGACGTCCGCTCGTGTCGGATGTTTTTCACCGCTGATCCCGTGGTACGACCTGCTGGGGGTAGGAGGGTCCGGTGTACTCCATCCTCGGCCGTATCAGCCGGTTGTTCGCGTACTGCTCGAGGACGTGCGCGGTCCATCCGGAAACGCGGCTGACGGCGAAGACGGGCGTGTAGAGATCGATCGGAATCCCCAGCGCGTAGAACGTCGACGCCGAGTAGAAGTCCACATTGGCGTTCAGCTTCTTCTCGGCCTTCACGACAGCTTCGATGCGTTGTGACATCTCGAACCACTGCGGTTCGCCTGAGATTTCGCCGAGCGTTTTCGAGAAGCGCCGGAGATGGGTCGCACGCGGGTCTTCCGTGTGATACACGCGGTGTCCGAATCCGGCGATTTTCTCCTTGCGCCGAGCTTCGCGCGCACGACGGCCTCGGCGCGGTCCGGTCCCGCGTCGCGTCCGATCTCGATCAGCATCCGCATGACGTCAGCATTCGCGCCACCGTGAAGCGGTCCTTTGAGCGCGCGCGACACCGGCGACGATCGCCGAGTGCATATCGGACAACGTCGCCGCGACAACGCGGGCCGCAAACGTCGAGGCGTTGAGCTCGTGGTCGGCGTGCAGAATCAGCGACACGTCGAACGCGCGTGTGGCCACGGCGGAAGGCCGGTCGCCGGTCAGCATGTACAGAAAGTTCGCCGCGTGACCGAGGACCGGGTCCGGATCGATGGGACCGCCACCGGCGCCCAACCGTCCCCAGGCCGCCACGAGCGCGCTGATCTGCCCGGTGAGTCGAACTGCCTTCCGGTAGTTCGCCTGCGGCCTGTGATCCGCGGCCTCGGCATCGCTGTGCGCCAATATCGATGTCAGCGTGCGGAGCGCCTCCATGCCGTCAACCCGCGGCAGCGACCGCATCGCGCGAACGACGCCGTCGGGCAGAATCCGGGCCGCGGCGAGGGCGGTCTGGAGATCGCCAAGCTCGGCGCGACTTGGCAAGCGTCCGTGCCAGAGGAGGTAGCAGACCTCCTCGAACGTCACGCCACGCTCTGCGTCCGCCAGGTCATGAATGTCGTAGCCCTGGTACGCGAGGATGCCGCGGTCGCCATCGAGATAACAGATGGCGGAGGTGCCGACGACAACATCCTCCAACCCGGCCTTGGCCTTTTGTTCAGTGGTCATGTGGGACCCACGCCCGTCCGCGCAGTCTGCGACCTCGTTGAGATGTGATCGGATTCTATGCGGAAACGGCGGGGCGCGGGCTTACTTGCCGCCGGCGATCTGCGGCGCCTTCATGAGCACGTCGTCGTCGCGGAACTGCTGGACGATCGACACGAGACCCATGTAGAGGTAGCCGAACTGAAACAGCACGAGAAACGGCAGTGTGCCGTAGATGCCATACGCCAGCGCGTAGAAGACCGTCGCGGTGAAATACAGGCCGAGCGCGAGCTCGACGAACGGCTGGATGGGCATCGACTGGTGGTAGCGCTTGTGCTGCCAATCGTCCTGGCGGCGCTCGATACCGTACTTCGGCGTGCGCGTGAACTCGCCGGGCGCGCCGAAGAGCGCTTCGAGCACGGCTTTCGCGTTGTTCACGGACAGCCCGATGCCAATCGCCATGACCACGGGCAAATACCGAATCCGGCTGCGCCAGTCGGGATAGGTCTCTCGCTGGCTCATCATGTAGAAGTTGAACACCGAGAACGTCGCCGCCGCGAAGAGCGGGATGTCGATGAGCAGCATTTCGGTCCAGCCCATCTCGTAGCGCACGATCATCGCCGGGAACATCAGCACCGAGAGCACGATCATCAGCAGGTAGTTGAAGTTCGCCGTCAGGTGAAAAAACGCCTCCGCCTTGACCTTCAGCGGCAGGTCGGCGAGCAGAACGTACGGCAAGACCTTGCGGCACGTCTGAATGGAACCTTTCGCCCAGCGGTGCTGCTGCGACTTGAACGCGTTCATCTCGACCGGAACTTCCGCGGGCGTGACGAGGTCGGGCAGGAACTTGAACTTCCAGCCGCGCAGCTGCGCCCGGTAGCTGAGGTCGAGGTCCTCGGTCAGCGTGTCGTGCTGCCAGCCGCCGGCATCGACGATGGCCTCGCGCCGCCAGACGCCGGCCGTGCCATTGAAGTTGAAGAAGCAGCCCGCGCGGTTGCGGCCGCCATGCTCGAGCACGAAATGCCCGTCGAGCAGGATCGCCTGGACCTTCGTGAGCAGTGAGTAGTTCTGGTTCAGATGCCCCCAGCGCGCCTGCACGACCGCCAGCCGCGCATCGCGGAAGTACGGCACGGTCCGTCGCAGGAAGTCGCTCGGCGGGGTGAAGTCGGCGTCGAAGATCGCGACGAACTCCCCGCGCGCAGACTGAAGTCCGGCTTCGAGCGCGCCGGCTTTGTAACCAACGCGATTCGTCCGATGGATGTACTTGATGTCGAACCCGCGGGCGGCCTGGCGGCGCACGGCGAGCTCGGCGATTTCCCGCGTCTCGTCGGTGGAATCATCGAGAACCTGAATCTCGAGGAGCTCGAGCGGGTAGTCGATGGCGCAGACCGAGTCCACAAGCCGATCGACGACGTACATCTCGTTGTAAATAGGCAGCTGGATGGTGACGACCGGCCACTCACTGACGGGTGGTGGCGGGCCCGGGACCTGATCCTTGTACTTCATGTACTGGTAGACGATGAAGTAGCGGTGCCACCCGTAGATGCCGAGGATACTGAGGACGAAGAAGTAGGAAACTAAGGTCAGCGTCTCGGGTGTGGTCATAGAATGGGCCACGGAACCACGTGCACAACACGCAATTCTAGGAAGCTCGTCTCCATTGAGTCAACCAGCCGTGCCTGAACCCGACGCCGCGTCTCATCGCTCATTGGCCTCGTTGGGGGCCTCGTTGGGCTCCCTGCGCGCGATCCTCGACGCCGTCGCGGCCGGCGAACTGAGCGCCGCTGACGCCGAGCGTCTGGCCTTGACCGACCTGGCGGGCGCCGCCATCGAAGACCTGACGTTCGCCCGTGTCGACCACACCCGCGCACGACGACAGGGATTCCCGGAAGTGATCTTCGGACAAGGCAAAACCGCCGATCAAATCTCCCGGATTGCCCACGCCATCGTCTTGCGTGGACACAGCCTGCTCATCACCCGGACGGATCGCGCCGCGTACGGCGAAGTAGCGAAACTCGTGCCGGACGCCCATTTCCACGAACAGGCCCGGATCATCGAGCGCCGAGTCGACGTGCCGCGTGGTAAGGGCATTGTAATGGTAGCGGCGGCGGGAACTTCTGACATACCCGTGGCAGAGGAAGCGGCGATCTCCGCCGACGTGATGGGCAACGATGTCGACCGGCTTTACGACGTCGGGGTTGCCGGCATTCACCGGCTCCTGGCCGAACGCCCGCGCATCGACAAGGCTCGCGTCATCATCGTGGTGGCCGGCATGGAGGGCGCGCTCGCCAGCGTGGTGGGCGGCTTGGTGAGTGCACCGGTCATCGCCGTGCCGACCAGTGTCGGCTATGGTGCGAGCTTCGGCGGCATCGCGGCGCTGCTCGCCATGCTGAACTCCTGCGCGACCGGCGTGTCGGTGGTCAACATCGACAACGGGTTTGGCGCGGCCGCGATTGCCAGTGCGATAAATCACCTCGATTGACGCGTACCGTGCCATAATCATGGGCTCCCCCCGGTCTCCCGGGGCACCCCCATGCACGCTGCAGTCTTTCGAGCCCTGGAGTTCGACCAGGTGCGCGAGGCCCTGGCCGAGGTCGCGCTGACGCCGCTTGGCCACGCGCGCGCGCTGGATCTGGCGCCGGCCACCGACCCGGACGAGGTCGAAGCCCGTCTGGCCCTGACCTCCGAGGCGGTGGCCTTCCTCAAGCAGGGTGGTTCGCTCGCTCTTCGCGCGCCGGCCGATCTCGAATCCACGCTCGCGGCACTGGACGTCGAAGGCCAGCCGCTCGAGCCACGCCAGCTCACCGGACTCGCTGAGCTTCTGGACTCGATCGACACGGTCGCGTCGGCCGTTCGTCGATCGGTCGGACCCGACGGTCCGTCGGGGTTGGCCGAGATCGCGGCACGCGCCGCGTCGTTCGCGAACGAGACCGCCGCCGTCCGGCGCGCGATCGATGACGCCGGCGACGTGGTGGACAGCGCGAGTCCCGCGCTGCGCGACATCCGTGAATCGCTCCGGCGGCAGCGCACGAAGCTTCGGTCAACGCTCGACACGCTGACGCGGGGACGCGATACCGCAAAGTACCTGCAGGATCAGATCGTCACCGATCGCAACGGACGCTATGTGGTCGTCGTTCGCGCCGAGCATCGCGACGCGATTCCGGGCATCGTGCACGGCGCGTCAACGAGCGGCGCGAGCGTGTATCTCGAGCCGTTGTCGACGGTCTCGCTCAACAACGAGATCGTCACGCTGTCCGACCGTGAGCTGGCGGAAGTCCGCCGGATTCTTCGGGCGCTGACGGACGCTTTTCGTGCGCGCGCGGAGGAACTGTCGAGCACGCTCGATGCCGCGGCCGAGCTCGACGAGCTGTACGCGAAGACCGAGATCGCGAGGCGTGTGCAGGGCCGCGCGCCGGCGGTCGCCCGCGACGGCCGCCTCGAATTCCGCGGGGCACGCCATCCACTCTTGATTCCCGCGATTCGCGAACTGACCGAGGGCACGACGCTGCGCGATGCGGTCGTCGTCGGCTCGGACCTGGTTCTCGTGCCGCCAGCCCGAGTGCTGGTCATCTCCGGACCCAACACGGGCGGCAAAACGGTGGCCCTGAAGGCCGTCGGCCTCCTCGCGCTGATGGCCCAGTCCGGTCTGCTGATCCCGGTCGAAGCGGGCAGCTGCTTCACGCCGTTCAAGACGGTCTTCGCGGACATCGGCGACGAACAGTCGATCTCCGCGAGCCTGAGTACGTTCTCCGGCCACATCGCCAACATTGTCGCGATGGATCGCGCGTTCGATCCGCCGGCGCTCGTGCTGCTCGACGAAGTCGGGAGCGGAACGGACCCGGCCGAGGGGGGCGCGCTGGGAACGGCGATCCTCGATCATTTCCGCCGGCGTGGCGCGACGGTCGTGGCGACGACCCACGACGATGCGCTGAAGTCGTACGCGGTGACGACGGAGGGCGCTGTCACGGCCGGATTCGGATTCGATCCTGACACGTACGCGCCGACCTACCGCCTCCTCTATGGCGCGCCGGGCCGCAGCCTGGCGTTCGAGATCGCGGAACGATTGGGCATGCCCGCCACCGTGGTCGCCGACGCGCGATCCCGCCGGTCGGATCGAGAGTCGCAGCTGGCGGCGCACCTCGCGCGAGTCGATCAGGAACTTGCTGCCATCGAACGCGAGCGTCAGTCCGTCGCCGGCGAGCGTGATGACGTCGCGCGCGAGCGGGAACGGCTCCTCGAGCGCGAAGGGCGGTTGGCCGAGCGCGAGGCCGTCGTCAAGCGGCGGCTCGACGACCGTCTGAACGACACGCTTCGGGAGGCTCGAGCGGAAGTCGATCGTGTCGTGGGCAGTCTGAAGCAGCGCGCCCATGCCCTGGCCAATGCCGTGGAGGCACCCTCGTCTCGTCCCCGGCTTTCGACCGGGGACGTCGGAACGCTGCGGTCGGATGCCCGCACGGCACTCGGCGCCATTGCCGATCGCCTGCAGGACTCGGGGGCGCCGACGACCGACGACATGCGGTTCGACGACCTGCCTGCCGTTGGGGAGGCTGTCTTCGTCGCGACCGTCGGCGCCTCGGGCGTCGTGCGCGAAGCGTCCGGCAAGCACGTCGATGTCGACGTCCGCGGCAAGAGGATGCGCGTTCGGTTGGCGGACCTTCGGCGTCCTGACAAACGCGAGGCCGCCCCGCCCGTCAGAACGAAGCCGGTGCCGAAGGGCGGGATCACGGTTGCCATGGCGGCCGCCGACGCGCGGGCCAACCGTGAACTGGTCGTGATCGGCTCGACGGTGGATCAGGCGATCGACCGCGCCGAGAAGTTTCTGGATGATGCCCTCTTGTCAGACGAACGCCGGCTGCGAATCGTCCACGGTCATGGGACTGGACGGCTTCGCGAAGCCCTGACAAAGTTCCTGCGCCAGCATCCACTCGTGCTCTCAACCTCCCCCGCGCCGGAGAACGAAGGCGGCGGTGGCGCGACGATCGTGGAGCTCAAGGAGTAAGAAACCGGAAACCCGGTTTCATCGACACGATGGCACTTTTCCCTCAGTCCTTCCTCGACGATCTCAAGACGCAGACAGACATCGTCTCGATCGTCAACGAGGTCGTTCCCCTGAAGAAGGCGGGCGCGACCTTGAAGGGACTGTGTCCGTTTCATCAGGAAAAATCTCCGTCGTTCACGGTCAACCGCGACAAGGGAGTGTTCCACTGCTTCGGTTGCGGCGTCGGTGGAGACGTCGTCAAGTTCGTGCAGCTCTATCAGAAATCCACGTTCCCGGACGCCGTCCGTTATCTGGCTCAGCGGGCGGGCCTGCCGCTGCCCGAACTGGAAGGCAGCGCGGACGACCGGGCGGCCACCGCTGAGCGCGAAGCGCTGGTGGCGCTGCACGACGACGCGCTGGTCTTCTTCCAGGAGCAGCTGGCCACGCCGGCCGGAGCCAGGGCCCGGCGTGAGTTGGAAGCCAGGATGGTCTCGAACGAGACGATGGCCTCGTTCCGGTATGGCTACGCACCGGCGGGAGGCCGGGACACCCTCGCGGCCCGATTCGCGTCAAACAAGGTGCCGCGTGAGCTGCAGCTTCGGAGCGGCCTCATCCAGGAGCGCGATGGCGGGCGACTGGCCGACCGGTTTCGACACCGCCTGATGATTCCGATCGCCAGGGATTCGGGTTCCGTCGTGGCCTTTGGCGGGCGCGCCCTGGACGAGGGGCAGGTGCCCAAATACCTGAACTCGCCGGAAACCCCCATTTATACGAAGGGGCGGACCCTCTACGGCCTCGACGTGACGAAAGGGGCCATTCGGAAGCACAATTACTGTGTCCTGGTTGAGGGCTATTTCGACCTTGCGCAGGTGTGGCAGGCCGGGGTTCACCCCGTGGTGGCCGTTTCGGGTACCGCGTTGACCGCGACCCAGGCACGGCTCCTGAAGCGTTTTGCCACGAAAGTCGTCTTGAGTTTCGATCCCGATACGGCCGGGCAGAACGCGGCGGCCAGGTCGTCGGAGCTTCTCGTGGCCGAAGGGTTTCAGGTGAACGTGGCGTTACTGCCGGCCGGGAGCGACCCTGACGCGTTTATTCGACGTTCCGGCGGCCAGGCGTATGTGGAACGGCTCAGGACGTCTCGACCATATCTTGATTTCCTGCTCGATCGGGCTGCGGCGGGCTTGGACCTTGGGCGCTCGGACCATCGTAAGAAGTTTCTGGACGGCATGCTGACCGTCGCGGCGACGATCCCCGATGCGGCGGCCCGGGACCAGTTCGCGGACCGGCTCGCCCACAAGGCGCGCATTACGGAATCGGTGATCAGGGACGAGATCCGGAAGACAGCCGGTCAGCGAAAGACCGTCGCGCCGGCCTCCGCCGTCCCGGCCGTGGCGAGGGTCCGAATGGCCGAGCAGGGGCTGCTCTGGGCGCTGATTCATCGTCCGGTCGAGGGCCTGGCGGCGGTGGCCCAGCTCGAGGCGGAGGACCTCGAAGGTCTGGTTGCGGCACCGATATTGCGGCTGGCGGCGGGCCTGTTGGACATGCCGCCCGACATGCTCCCGGAGTTGCTCCGCGAGCGTCTAAGTGAGGGTGAGCGGGCCATGCTCGACCGGGCGGCCGCCGCCCCGGCCGAGGCCGCTTCTGCCGCCGACTGTGTCGGCGCCTTTCGTCGTCTCCGGGTAGACCGCGAACGTGCTGCCGTCCAGGACGAAATCGACCAGCTTCAGGAGCGCTCCGAGATTACCGACGGCGCGCTCATGACGCTGTGGGAACGCAAGAAGGAGCTGCTCCGGCGGCTCGAAGAATTGAATTAAGGAGACGACGCCTTGTCCATTGAAGAAAAGTACGACGAAATTCGGCAGCTGATCACAATCGGCAAGGAGAAGGGGTACCTCCTCTACGACGAAGTCAACGAGCTGCTCCCCGCCGACATCACGTCGTCGGAGGAGCTCGACGACCTGTTCAGCACGTTCGGCAGCGCCGGCATCGAGGTCGTCGATTCCGAGAAGAGCTACCGCGACGACAAGCTGCAGGGCGAGGGCGGCGAGGAAGGCGACCTCGACCTCACGCCGGGCGCGCTCGACAAGACGAACGACCCGGTCCGCATGTACCTGCGCGAGATGGGCACCGTGCCCCTCCTCACCCGCGAGGGCGAGGTCGCGATCGCGAAGCGGATCGAGCAGGGCAAGCTGGCCGTGATCAAGTCCATCTCGCGCACGCCGAAGGTGACGCAGGAAGTCATCGAGATGGGCGAACAGCTTCGCCGCGGCGAGCGTACCGTCCGCGAGCTCGTGGTCTTCAACGAGGAAGAGATCACCGACGAGAAGATTGCCGCGCGCCAGCGCGAGTTCCTCAAGCAGGTGGACCGCGTCAAGGTGCAGACCGACGCCGTCGTCAAGCTGGAACAGAAGTACGGCGACGTTCCGAAGGCCGAGAAGCGGAAATACCGGAAGGCCCGCTGGAAGATCCTGCGCGCCCAGGTCGAACAGTCCCGCTACATCCGGAAGATTGAGTTCACCGAGATGGTCAAGCGCCGCCTGATCGACGGCATGAAGAATGCCGTCGAGGACATCCAGGCCCGCCAGCGCGACATCCGGCACATCGACCAGCGGCTCGAGCCCAAGGGCAAGCGGAAGATCCGCGAGGAGGAGAAGAAGATCCTCCTCAAGCACAAGGACGAGCTGCGCAAGGAAATCCGCGGGATGGCCTTGAAGCTCGAGCAGCCGGTCGAAGAGCTGACGAGCACGCTTCGGACGATCCTCGAAGGCGAAGCCCAGGCCGAGCAGGCGAAGAAGGAACTCGTCGAGGCCAACCTCCGGCTCGTCGTCTCCATCGCGAAGAAGTACACGAACCGCGGGCTCCAGTTCCTCGACCTGATTCAGGAAGGCAACATCGGCCTGATGAAGGCGGTGGACAAATTCGAGTACCGCCGCGGCTACAAGTTCTCGACCTACGCCACGTGGTGGATCCGCCAGGCCATCACGCGGGCGATCGCGGATCAGGCGCGGACGATCCGCATCCCGGTCCACATGATCGAGACCATCAACAAGCTGATCCGCACGTCGCGCGCGCTCGTGCAGGAGCTCGGCCGCGAGCCCACCTCGGAGGAGATCGCGCAGCGGATGGACATTCCGGTCTCGAAGGTCCGGAAGGTCCTCAAGATCGCGCAGGAACCCATCTCGCTCGAAACACCGATCGGCGAGGAGGAAGATTCGCATCTTGGCGATTTCATCCCCGACACGAACGTCGTGTCGCCGTCGGAGGCCGTCATCAACCTGAACCTGAAGGAACAGACCGACGACGTGCTGAAGACGCTGACGCCGCGCGAAGAGCGGGTCATCAAGATGCGCTTCGGGGTCGGCGAGGGATCCGAGCACACGCTCGAAGAGGTCGGCCAGAGCTTCGCGGTCACGCGCGAGCGTATCCGCCAGATCGAGGCGAAGGCACTGCGCAAGCTCCGACATCCGTCTCGAAGTCGCAGGCTGCGCCCATTCCTGGAAGGCAGATAGGCGGAGCTTGCGCAAGTTAGAAGTGAGAAGCCAGAAGTTCGAAGTTGCTGACGGCGTGATACGGTGAGCGCCCAGTAATTTCTGACTTCTGACTTCTAACTTCGAACTTGCTGTCGAAGTACCCCTGAGGGCCCCTAGCTCAGCGGTTAGAGCTGCCGGCTCATAACCGGTTGGTCCCAGGTTCGAATCCTGGGGGGCCCACCAACCGAAGCTCGCGAGCGCAGAGCGGCTCGCGAGCTTGGCTGGAAGGCAGAGGCAAGGCGAGAGGGCAAAGGAGAAAGACATACGTGCAGCCAAAGGTGCGAAACGCGTGATCGGACTTCTCCCTCTGACCTTTCCCTTTCCCTTTTCCCTTTTCCCTCTCCTTTGCCCTCTGCCCTTTGCCCTCTGCCCTGTCGTCGGGTCTGCTCGTCAATGATTCCCCAGCTCGCCGCGCTGATCGCACTGCAACAACTCGACACCGCCGCCGAGGCGGCTCGTCGGCGGCTCGGTGAGCTGCCGGGCGCGGAACAGGCACTCGACGCCGGCGTCGCCGCCGCCTCGCAGAGCGTGGACACCGCGAAGGCGCGGCTCGCGGAGAACCAACACGCGCGCCGCGAGCTCGAGAAGCAGGTCGCGGTCGTGGACGGCCGATTGTCGCGCTTCGAAGACCACAAGGCGGCCGTCAAGACCAACCAGGAATTCACGGCGCTCCTCCACGAGATCACGACCGCCAAGGGCGAGAAAGATGCCGTCGAAGAGCAGATTCTCGTCCTGCTCGAGGCCGCCGACGTCATCACGGCGGAGATCAAGGCCGCCGAGAAGGCGCTCACGGAAGCGCGTCGGGACGCGGAGACCAGCAAGGCCGCTCTGAACGCCGAGCGCCACGCCCTGGATACGGAACTGGCGCGCCTGACGACCGAGCGCGCGCGCGAAACCTCGAGCGTCGAGAAGCCGGTGCTGGCGCGCTACGAGCAGGTCCTCAAACAGCGTCGGATGATCGCCGTGGCGCCTATCGACGGCGAGCTCTGCACGGCGTGCCACGTCCGTCTGAGGCCGGCCGTCGTTCAGCAGATCCGGCGGAACGACGGCATCGTGCCGTGTGACAGCTGCCAGCGAATTCTGTACTTCGTGCCCAAGGAGCCCGTGTGACCGCCCGACCGACGCACGTCGTCAACATCGATGGTGGGGCGCGCGGCAATCCCGGACCCGCCGGGTGGGGCGCCATCGTGCGAACGTCGACGGGCGAGACAGCCGCCGAGCTCATGGGCGCACTGCCCCACGCCACCAACAACGTCGCCGAGTACCTCGGCCCTGCTGGCGGCGCTCGACTGGTGCGCGAGCCATGGCGCCGTGGCCGTGCACGTCCGCTCGGACTCGCTTCTGCTCGTTCAGCAGATGCGCGGTGTCTACAAGGTGAAGAGCGAAGGGCTCAAGTCGCTCTACGGCCAGGCGCGGCTGCTGGCGCACCGGATCGGCAACGTCACCTTCGAACATATCCGGCGCGAGCTCAACGCCGAGGCCGACAAGCTTGCCAACAAGGCCATGGACGAGGCGGAGCGAAGTTCGAGGTTGGAAGCCAGAAGTTAGAAGTGAGAGAGGCCGGCAAATGTCCGATAGAAAATATCGACAACACGGCTATCAAGACAACGAACGATCGAGACAGCCGTCAGGCCAGGGGCCGCGCCGCCCACCCGAACCCCGGGATCCTCGTCTGCCCCGCGATCCGAAGGTCCCGAACATGCCGGGATTCCGCAGCGTGTTCCGCTGCGCTCGATGTGGAAGCATCGAAGGCACCGACGTCGGAGCGATGAGCGCGTGCGGCAAGTGCGGCGTGCCGCTGCACGCGTGTATTCATTGCCAGTCGTTCGACTCTGGCGCGCGCTTCGAGTGCCGCGAGAACATTCCCGCGCGCATCAGCCCCAAGGACGCGCGGAACGACTGCGCGTTGTTCGGGCCGCGCGTCAGCGTCGAGCGCGAAACTGGATCCACGCCGGCGGCCGGATCGAACAGCGCCCGCAAGGCCTTCGACGATCTGTTCAAGCTCTGAGCTCACCGAATCGGGCGTTTGCGCTGCTGAGGCCCGTTGATTTGTAAAGATTTCTTGACCAAATCACACGTGATCGGCGCAATATCCCGAACCCGCGTGCACCTGCCCACACGAGAATCTCGACGTCATACTGCCGCGCGACGTATCAAGTGTC
The DNA here is from genome assembly GCA_963739035.1 of uncultured Acidobacteriota bacterium. Lineage (GTDB taxonomy): Bacteria > Acidobacteriota > Vicinamibacteria > Vicinamibacterales > SCN-69-37 > CAVTYZ01. The sequence continues at coordinate 122,622 of CAVTYZ010000022.1, forward strand.
GGCAAAAGGGGCCCGAGATGACGACCTCGATCCGGACCGTTCATGTTCTCGGACTGGCCGCAGGCTTGGCGTTGTGTGTGGGCGCCTTGACCGTGCCGATAGTCGGCCAGGCAGCGGCGCCCGCACCTCCGCCTTCCCAAGCGCCTCCGACGACCGCAGGGCGGCAAGGTGGTCGTGGAGGTTCCCCACCCGCCGAGATCCCCAAGCCCGCGCAGATCCTGGAAGGCACCGACGAGAACGACAAGGTGACCGGCGGCCAGGGCGACGACTGGATCTCGGGCAAAAGGGCAACGACTTCCTCGAGGGCGGCGATGGGCGCGACAAGATCGATGGCGGCGAAGGTGACGACACCATCGACGGCGGTGCGGGCGCGGATGTCATCGACAGCGGCGCCGGCAGCGACACGGTACGCGGCGGCGACGGCGACGACTTTCTCGACGGAGGCGATGAGCCGGACCTGATCGATGGCGGTGGCGGCGTCGATGACATCGACGGCGGCGATGGTAACGACATCATCCGGGGAGCCGCTGGAAACGACGTGATCGCCGGCGGCGACGAGAACGACACACTCGAAGGCGGTGGCGGCAACGACCAGTTGAATGGCGAGGACGGCGCGGACTCCGTCACAGGCGGCGCCGGCGACGACTTGATCATGGGAAGTGAGGGCGACGACAGTCTCAGTGGCGAGTCTGGCGATGACCGCCTCGATGGCGGAGTCGACAACGACGTCCTTCACGGCGGCCTTGGCGCCGACACGCTGCTTGGCAGCTCGGGGACTGACACGCTGGACGGTGAGCAGGGCGATGACATGCTGCTCGGAGGCGATGGTGCCGACGCCTTGACCGGCGGATTCGGCCATGACTGGCTGCTCGGTGGAGCTGGTGCCGACGCGGTGGCCGGCAACGACGGCGACGATTCTGATCGTTCTTCGAGCTGGTGACGTCCCTGCCGGAGAGGTCGAAACAATCAATGGCGGCGGTGGCACCGATGTCCTCATTCTCAACGGCTTCAGCAAGGACCCCGACCTGCTGTTCCCCGGTACCGCCCCTGGCTCGATGCAATCCGCCGCGGAACGACAGCTGGTCAATCCCGTCACGGGAGGGATCTATCGGCTGATCAATGTGGAGCGCGTGGAGTACACGCAGGTCGTCGCAGAGCTCGGGAATCCCGCAGAGCGCACGGTGTCAGTGCTTCTCGTCAATCCCGCCGCAACGGCGAGCAAGGGTCGACTGCTGTTCTTCGGCCAGGATGGCGCGATCGTCCCGGCGACGACCAAGGGCAATCAGCCGGCGAACGACGACCTCACGTTCACCGTGCCGGCGTTGGGAAGCCTCCGGGTCGATGCGATCGTCCGCGGATCCGTCACCGCGCAGGTCTTCGCATCCACGCCGCTCGGGGCGATCGTGAGGGGCGCGGCCGCGCCGGCGACGCTGGGGCCCGCCCATACACCCCTGATCGATAGCGCGTTCGTCCCCGTGGTTGAACATCGCGCGTCTGGCGTGAGCACTGGCGTCCTCATCGCAAACAGCGTCACCCAAAGCACCATCAAGCTGACGCTCTATGCGCTCGACGGCGAGGAGATGGACGGAGAGACGTTTTTCGGCATGAAAGAGATCGAGATGCCAGCGTATGGGCATCGCGTGGTCTTTATCCGTGACCTGTTTCCGAATCTCAACGACTTTCAGGGCGGCCTGACGGTCGATGGCGGAGACGGCGACAGGCCGCAGGAAGGCGGCCCGATCAGCGTCGTCGTGCTCGAGCGCGGGGCAGCCGGTCGCGTCACGGCGTCGCCGGCGCTGGCGATGTTTCCGGCCCTCCAGCGTCAGCCGGTGCACGTCGCTGGATTGACAAGCAGCGGAGACTCGCTCCTGCTGGTCAACCCGGCGCCGAACGGCGGTACGCGCGGCACACTGCGGTTCTTCGACGAGGCCGGACAGCCTTGGGCGCTGTCGGTCAACCGGCGGCCACCAGCCACGAGCGTCGACTACGATCTCGGCACCCTTGGAAGCGAGGTCTTCACGACGTCGGGGACCGGCCCAATCCAGCGCGGCACCGCACGTGCTGAATCGTCGGAAGGTATCCTCGGGGCGGTCCTGCGGGTGACGTCAGCCGACCGCAGCGTCGTGCGCATTCCTGCGAGTGAGACGTACAACAATTTCATGACCGCGGTCCGGCGCGAGACCGCGAGCGGGGTAACGACGCGGCTCTCTCTCAGCTCGACCGGATCGCCGCTGGTACTGCGATCTGACGCTCCGCACCGCGGCTGGTGCGGCGGTCACAGGTAACGCGGTTGAGGTTCGGTTGCCTGCAAATGGTCATGCCACGCGGACGATCGAGCAGCTGTTTCCCTCAATCGGCGAAACGTTCGACGGCACGATCACAGTCGCCGCCGAGGGGGGAACGGTCGCAGCAACCGTCGTCGAAGTCGGTGGCGCGGCGCTGGCGAGCCTTCCGATCGTCCCGTTGCCGTAGCTCGGTCACTTACGAGCGACTGGCATGGGACGGGGTGCCGTGTAACTTGGCGGCGGCGCGTTCCTGTCGATCACCAATCCCTGGTTCCGCACGGCCTCCTCGAGCGTCAGCCCTGAGGTGATTCGGCCGCGATACCGGACCGCCACGAGCTTCAGCTGCGGCAGTTCGTTCTGCGTCGAGTTGACCCAGATCGTCTCCACATACATCAGGTCGCCCTTTAGCGGCAGCACCACCATGTGGCCGCGCATGACCTCCGACGCGTGGCGAATCCACATCGTGACCTGCTGGTGCACGGGACGATCGTTGTCGATGTAGGACTCGATCTGTTCCGGCCCGGGGACGAACTGGCCCTGCGGGATCTGCAGGCTGACGAGCTTCCCGTAGTGCTCAGGGTCCTGGAAGACGACGATCGAGCGACCGCAGATTGCGGTTGCCCTCGGGCGTGAACGGCCAGACCAGGCAGTACTCGAGCTGTCCTGGCGTCCCGATGTCGACGCCCGCCGGCAGGTCGGCCGGATCGATCAGCATGGGATGGCCTTCGAACGAGAACGTCGATTGATCGGTGCTGCCGAAGCCTTTCAGGCCGCGGCCGATCGAGCCGAGCACTTCGTCGGCGTCGTCCCAGAGATCCTCGACGTTGTAGAACTGGATCGGGATCCTTCTGGTGATAGCGCTTGTAGATGTCGTCGAACTGGACGTGGAGCCACTGCAACGGATACGTCAGCTGCGCTTTGACCGGTTCGGGCATCTCGTGCGGCCGGCGTGAAGAGGTCGGGATAGACGCGTGCCCAGGCGCTGACGATCGGATCGTCGGTCATCTGGTAGAGCGTGATCTCGCCCGAGTAGGCGTCCATGGTGATCTTCACGGCGTCTTCGGCGTAGTTGATCGTCGCGCTCCGGGAACGGGTGAACGGCGCGCTCATCGGCTTTGTCGCCGAGAACCTCGCGGAAGCTGTATGGATAGCGTGTCGCTCGTCGTCAGCGCGTTGACCATCCAATACACTTTCTTGTCCGCGATGAAGGCGTAGTTGTTCGAGTCGAGGAACAGGAACGGAGCGACGGCCTGGGCGCGGATCATCGGCGTGCGCCTGATGTGGACACGCGTCTGCTCGTAGTCGATGTACCGCGAGAACAGAAAGGCCGTCAGGTCTTTCGTGTGAAACGCAAACATGATGCGCTTCAACAGCGAATCGACGCGGATGCCGGCGTTCAGGTCGGCAGGCATCGCGAATTCCTCGCGGGACTGAGGGTGGCGTGGTCGAACTCCTTCAGATTCCGCACGTTGGTCAGCACGTAGTCGTCCTTCGCGCCCTCGCCGAAGTAGATGCGCGGCTCGTGCGCGAAGGCCGGATCGGCCGCGCGAATGGCGGAATGCTGTCGCTGACGTACAGCGGGTTGCCCAGCTCGTCGACCTGGTTGACCGGGACTCATGACGAGGCCGTAGCCGTGCGTGAACATCAGCGCCGCGCTGCCCCAGTAGCGCAGCCATTCCTTCGGTCCCAGAAACGCCAGCGATGGCAGCTCACGGACGGCGCTGACGAACATCCTTCTTTTCGCCGTTCACCGTGTAGCGGACGCCGTCGACGCCCGTGAACTGGTAGTACGGCCGAAGCGACTGCTGCTGGTTGAAGATCTGCAGCATCGGGCCGTACACCATCAGCGAGTCGCTGAGGTTCAGCCGCTCCAGGTGCTGAACGTCCGGAGGCTCCTCGAGGCTGGCCACCCAGGACGGAAGGATGGGCGCGTTCTGCAGGGTCTTGCTGGCGAGCAGTTCGGTCTGGGCCGACGGCTGCTCCGGAAGGTTCCACTCGACCGGCTTCACTGATCCAGCCGGTACCCTTCGACCGTGGCATCGATATGCCGCTTGATGAACGGCAAGCTGGATCGTACGGCTCGTTGGGCTTCACGAACACGTGGTCGCGAACGACGACGCCGGCGAAGAACAGCAAAGTCGACGCGCCAGCAGGCAGCCGCGGCTCCATCTCGAGCGTCCGCGCCTGGACGCTTCGAGCGCGGTCTCCGGCGGAACGCGTTCGGCTGCGGCTCGGCGAGCAATCCATGCGTGCCTGGCGTGCACGCGGCGCATCCAGACGCTCAGGAGGAAGCACAGGCCCAGCTCGACGCGATGCTGACGTAGATGTAGTTGACGGTCGAGAACAGGCCCGTCACGTCGACATACTGCGCGCCGATGCGAACGCCCGCATGCCTCGTTGTCCTTGAACAGCAGGCTGTAGCGCAGCAGGAACAGGAACGCCGCGACGACCATGCCTTCCGCGTCCCAGAGCCAGCGCATGTACGGCGGACAGAACAGCGAGGCCTTCGCCCAGAGCGTGACGTCCGGGCGCTCGAACAGCCCGCTGCTGCTGCATCGCGTCGAAGCGCGCGACGACCGTGGCGCACGATGGCTGACCGCGAGCGCCCAGGTCAGCGCCGGCGATCGTCAGTCTGCAGGATCGGCAGCCAGTACACGTAGAAGCCGAGGTCGTGACCGAAGACCGGATCCGTCTCCCCAAACGGCACGCCGTGAAACGGCCAGCAGGAAGTCCAGGTAGTGGCGGGCGGCGCGCCAGCCGGCGAAGAGTGCCGAACCACAGCGCCACAGTGGAGCGCCGCCCGCCGGAAGCCGGGCTTGCCGCGTAGAGACTGATCGGCACGTAGACACGCCGCGAAGACCAGCCCGCCATAACGCAACGAACAGCAGCCAACTGCATCCTCAGGTTCGTGAAGAAGACCGTGTGAAGGTCGAGGCTCGCGTTGAACCAGTACTGAATGAAGTAGTCGGGAATGGCCGCCAGAATCAGCACGGCGTAGCGAGCCCAGATCCAGTTGCGGGCCGGCTGCCCAGAGGGTCGCCGGCGTCGGGATGCGCGGTTCGACGTACGCGTCGACCGTGGGGGACTGTTCGAGCGTGACGCATGAGCAATTCGCGCTCCTGATCCCGCCGACAGCGTGGCGGCACGATGTCGTGCTTCAGACTGTGCGAAGAACGCGTGCCACGTCTCGAGCACGCTCGGGCACCGGCGCATCCACACGGTCATGAGGAAGAAGCAGAACGTCATGCCGTTGAGCAGCAGCGCGCACAGGAGCGCGACGGTCGTGCCGCCGAGAAATCCCTGATCGAACGCGCGGAACATGACGACCATCACGAGTTCCACGACGCCGAATCCGGCGAACGGTGTACGGGATGACGCGCGCCAGGGCCGCCACCGCGACGACGACCGTGAACGGAATGGCCCTGAGGTCCTTCATCAGGATGTAGTCGTCCATCGGCGACGAGAACGCCTGCTTGATGCTCCAGAACGCGAACACCTCGAGCCCGAATGCGACGAGCGACAGCAGCGAGCATGCCGAGAAAGAAACTCGGCGTCTGCAGAAGCGCGGCGACGGCCTGTCGAGCGTGTCGCCGCGAAAGGCGCTCCAGATGTTGCCGAGACACGCCGAAGCGGCCTCGCGCCGTCGGGGCCGCGTCCGAGCGGCCGCGTCAGGGAGACGACGCCGGCGATCAGAACGACGGTCCAGATGAAGGCTTCAACCGCGCCGCCCCAGCCGAGATAGATGAAGCCCCAGAGGAGAAACCGCCGATGCGCGAGGATCTCGAAGCACGCGGTTGTAGAACACGGCCGTCGCGGCGTCCGCGCGCGACGCGCCGTGGTCGGTCAGCGTCTGGATCGTGCCCAGTTCACCCGGACCGAACGGAAAGAACAGGTTCAGGCCGCGGCCGAAGAAGAACGCCGAAAGCTGGCCCTTGACCGACGAGGGGATTCCGAAGTGCCTGCGCAAGAAGCCGCAGACGCACGGCTCGAAGAAACAGACACAGCGCGGCGCAGGCGAGCGCGATGTAGAACGGCGCCCAGCCGAACTTGCGGTTCGATACGCCGATCTGTTCGAGATCGACGATCAGCAGCCCTGCGCCGACGTCGGCGACTTTGACGATGCTCAGGTCGGCGAGCTCGTCCAGGATCCGGAAGTTCGCGATCATCTCGATCATGCCCTTCCGGAACGCCGTCGCATCCCAAGGCGACGGCCCGTCGGCGTCCGGCACGAGGATGGTCAGAATGAAGACGATCAGAAGCAGCCGCAAACCCGTAGCCCCAGGCCACCGAAAGACCGAGGAGCGCCGATCTGTCGCTTCTCGTGCCACCTACTTACCCTCCTTCTTGTGCGCGACTCGAACCAGGGCAGCTCGTTCTCACTGCTGCTCGATCGCCTCGCTGCCGTCGAGATACGCGATGGCATCTGCCACGCTCGTCGACATCACGCAGCGCCCTTTGTAGACGACCGAGTACAACTTCACCTCCGGCAAGGGGTTCTGGATCGACGAAATCCAGAGCGGCTCGATGTAGAGCAGATCGCCCTTTCACCGGCAGCAGAATCGTGTGGCCGCGAATGACCTCGGACGCGTGTCGAATCCACAGCGCGATCTGCTGGTTCACCTGCGAGTCGGTGTCGATGATCGTGTCGGCCTGCTCGGGCCCCGGGATGAAGACGCCCTGCGGCACGCGAAGGTTGATCAGCCTGCCGTACGACTCCGGGTCCTGAAGCGCGATGACGAGCGAGCGCATGTTGCGCCCGCCTTCCGGCGTGAACGGCATGAGCATCGCGTACTGAAGGTCGCCGGGTGTCGCCCGCGTTCGTGCCGGGCGGCAGGTCCGCCGGATCGATCAGCGCGTTGAATCCTTCGTACGAGAACGTCATCTCGTCGGCGTTCCGTATTCCTCGAGGCCGCGGCCGAGCGATCCGAGGGCCTCGTCCGCGTCGTCCCACAGGTCCTCGACGTTGTAGAACTCCAGCGGATCGCGCATGTGATAGCGCTTGTAGATGTCGTCGAACTGGACGTGGAACCATTGCAGCGGGTAGTTGAGCTGCGCGCGGACGGGCTCGGGCATCGCGCGCCTGGGCTCGAACAGGCCCGGGAAAGCACTCGATCCCAGGCGCGTGATGATCGGATCGTCCGTCATCTTGTAGAAATGGATCTCGCCACTGAACGCGTCCATGGTGATCTTCACGGAGTCTTCGCCGTAGTTGACCAGCGCGCTCGGGGTACTGCTTCGACCGCACGCTCGTCGGCCTTGTCGCCGAGCACCTCGCGCAAGGCGTACGGATACATGTCCGTCGTCGTCAGCGCGTTCACCATCCACTGAATCCGGTTGTCGGCGACGAACGCGAGGTTGTTGCTCTCGACGAAGAGGAACGGCGCGAGCCGCGCCACGCGCCGCATGGGCGTGCGGTACAGGTGAACTCGCGTCCGGCTGTGATCGATGAACGACGAAAACAGGAATGCCGTGAGATCCTTCGTGTGGAGCGCGAAGATCACCCGCTTCCAGACGCCGTCGACGGGGATGCCGGCGGCAACGTCCGGCGGAGAACTCGCCCGTCACGCGGAACTGGTCGTCCGGATAATCCAGTTCCTTCAGGTGACGGATGTTCGTCAGGATGTAGTCGTCCTTCATGCCCTCGCCGTAGTAGATGCGCGGTTCCGGCGTGGCAAACTGCGGATACTCGGCTTTCGGCGGGATGTCCCGGACCGCGTAGACGGGACGGCCTTCGTCGTCCACGCGATTGACCGGCGACATGACGAGACCGTACCCGTGCGTGTACATCAGCGCCGCGCTGCCCCAGTACCGCAGCCATTCCTTCGGTCCGAGAAACGCCAGCGACGGCAGCTCGCGGGCCGCGCTCACGAACATCTGCTTTCGACCGTCGACGTCATAGCGGACGCCATCGACGTTGATGACGTCGTAGTACGGGCGTAGCGACTGCTCCTGCTTGAAGATGTCGAGCATCGGACCGTAGACCGTCAGGTCGTCCGACAGCGTGATCCGCCGCAGATGCTGGACGTCCGGCGGCTCTTCGATCCGGCTCACCCACGACGGCAGGATCGGGGCGTTCTTGACCGTCTCGCTCGCATCGATCTCGGCGGCCGTCAGCTTGCGGTCCGGCGAGGCTGCCAGTCCACCGTCTCGATCGTCGTCCAGCCGGTAGCCCGCGAGCGTCGCGTCCATGTGCCGCTGGATGTACGGAATCTGAATGTTCGGCTCGTTGGGGCTGACGACGATGTGCTGCTTCAGGACGACGCCCGCGAAGAACGCCAGGTCGACGGCCAGCAGCGCGACCACCAGCGCGGATCGGCCGCCGGATCGCCAGCGCCGCTGCGGAACGTCTCGTCCCGGCGATGTGCGCGTCGACGATCGCGCCGTAATGTCGGATCAGTCGCGTGCAGCGCGTAGCCGACGGCACAGCATCACGCCGAATTCGACGGCGACCGAGACGTTGATCAGATTGAGCGTCGAGCACGACGCCATCGACGTCGAGGAACTGCGGCGCCGATGCGGACGCCCGACTCCTCGTTGGTCTTGAAGAGCAGGTAATAGCGGCTGAGGAACGTCTCGCCGATCAGGCTCGAGGCGCCATCAGGGTCAGCGCGTAGTTCAGGCCGGGCGTGACCATCATGCCGAGCTTGTCCCAGAGCGTGAGGTCTCGGCGGGCGAGCAGTCCGTGCGCCCGCAGCTGATCGTAGCGGCCGATGAGAAACGCGGCCGCCGTGTCGAGGCCGGCCGCGGCCAGAATGCCGAGCAGCGTCGTGATCGCCGGCAGCACGAACACGTAGAAGCCGATGTCGTGGCCGAACACCGGGTCGGCCTCGCCGAACGGCTGCTGGTGCCGCCAGAGCAGCAGCGTCGTCCAGCTCTGCGACACCATCCAGCCGGCGAAGAGACCCGACCAGCTGCCCGAGATGGATCGCCGCGTTGCGCAGCGTCGGGCTGACGGCGTACTGCCGGATCGGCAGGTAGTCCGACAGACAGAACACGACCCACGTGATCGCGAACAGCGTGAGCTGCGCGTTGAACATCGTCCAGAACACGCTGCGTCTTCCCGATGCTCTCGAAGAACCAGTAGGTCGACGAAGATGTCTGGAATCGCGGCCGCAAGCAGGACGATGAAGACCGCCCAGATCCAGAACTTGAGCGAACGCCAGAGCACCGCCGGACCGGGGATCAGAGGAACAACGTCAAAGTCCAGATCGGACGTGCGGTCGGCGTGCTGGTCATGGTGTCTGGACGCGGCCTGCATTCAGCAGGCCGCTGACCGGCGGCTATCGTCGCAGATTGCTATCGGGGACGACGGGTGGTCCACGGAGATTTCGTGTGGTTTTCACAAGAAACCCTGACAGCGCGGACGCGGCTGGTGGCCGGCCCTAGCTGATGAACCAGAGGTAGAGCGCGCGCTCGGCGTTGAGCGCGATGACCGCCAGCAGGATCGCCGACCAGGGTCACGGGCACGCCAATCTTGATGTAGAGCGAATACGGGATATCGATGCCACGGTCCCGAAGCAGGCGGAACCAGATCAAGCCGCCAGCGAGCCAATCGGCAGCATCTTCGGCCCGAGATCGCCTCCGATCAGCGACGAGAACGCCAGCATCTTCGTGTCTGCATCCGTCAGGTGGAAGTCGCGGATCACCCAGGTCATCATGTCGGCGGTCGGGTGATTGTTCATCACCGAGGAAAACAGCCCGGCGACAAACGCCGTGACAGTACATCAGCACCGACAACTCCGTGCCGCCGACGCCGGCGACGAACGCGCCGACGACGTGCGTCAGCCCGGCATTCCGCAGTCCCATCGCGACGATGAAGATGCCGACCATGAACACGATGACGTCCCAGCCCACGCCTTTGACAATGTCGCCAGGGGTCCGGGCACGCCATCACGTAGATCGCCATGAGGTCGCGGCGCCCGAGGCGCGACCAGCCATGTCGGGAGCCCGGTGAAGTGCTCCGCAGAAAAATCCCACCAGCGTCAGGAGGAGAACACCATACAGCAGGTCGCGAAGGTGCGATCTGGCGGGCGCCGGACAGCCACGCGATCCAGGTCGTAGGTACGTGGCAGGTGCTTGTCGAAACACCAGTCGGAGGCCGACATAGCTGACAGCCACGCTGACCACCGCTGGGACGCGCCATCCACGCCGCGTATTCGATGAATGGAATCGAGAACAGGCTCGAGACGATGATGTTGATCGGGTTGCTGATGACGAGAGCGCCGACAAGATTCGCCACATACAGCACAGCAAAATAGAACGGGACTTGTTGCGGATCGTCCAGTCACTTCCTGAATCTCGTCGACGAGGGTCACGACAAGCGGAGTGAAAATCAGGACGGCGGCATCGTTCGTGAACAGGGTGCCAACGATCGTGCCGCAGAAGAAGAGATACGCGAAGAGCCTGCGTCCATCGCCTGCCGCCGCCATCGCAATCCGTGTGGCAAGCAGCGTGAACAGTCCGGCCTTTTCGGCGATCAGCGTGATGACCATCAGGCTGACGATCGTCAGAACCGGCAGAAACAACAACCGAAACGCCAGCCACACCATTTGAACCGGAATGAGCTGGGTGAGCAGTGTCAGGCGTGCGCCAATGACCGCCGCGGTCGCGGGATGAATACGAAACGAGCCCAGCCGTGGCCGGCTGAGCGAGAGACTCACGGTCAAGAGCAGGATCGAGAATGCGGCGACGTTCGCCATCGAATCGCGGAGTGGGCGGGATGACGCGTGCACGTTCACCAGCGAAGAGCGGCGAGGGCGAAGCCTCAGGGTGCATTCCCGGCTGCGGGGCTCGGCTCGGTTTCTGGCGGCCCGGGGTCGATCAGCCAACGGTTGTTGCCGCCACCAAGGAGGCAGGTCCCTCGAAACACTCCCTCCGGCTGTCGCGTGAGGTTGCAGGCGGTATCGCCGCCAGGTCGCGTGAAGGTAAAGGCCAGCCGGTCACTCTCAGCTCGAACGTGCCACTCGAACGTGCCCATCGGAATGGTGAACGTCCGGACTTCGATTGTTTGTCGCCGCCTCGCCAGAGCCACTGCGGAGTTGTCACCTTCTTGAACCCCAGGCTCACGTTCCGAGGAAACGGGAGCACGTCCGGATTTCGTGGCGTCGGTGCATTCCGTATGGTGCCGGTCCAAGTGTTCGACTCGACGAATCGCTGAACGATGAAATCGTCCGGGCCCCCCGCGCCAAGAATGGGGGCTCCGCCGGTGTGCGGCACCCGCCGGCACACGGACTTCGCGCGTAAAGGCGATTTCATCGTCCTTCAGCGTTCCGTTGAAGAGGACCGTGCGGCCGGCATTCGGGATCTGGACCCTGAACGTGATGATGTTTCCCTCGATCTTGCCGTCGGAGATGTCAGTCCCCGGGGGTCGGCCCCGGCGCCCACAGTCCCGGTCGCCGAGACCCTCCAGCCTTGAGCACGACCGCCACTGGGATCGCCACGGAACGCCACGTCCCCGTGGGCTCCAGCGGCTGAGGTTGTGCCTGCGCCGGCACGGTCACCGCGCACAACGTCACAAGAGAAAGCGCGAACGCTCATAGAGCGGCTCCTCGTCTCTGCCTACAACAGGCCTTTGAACCGTGCGGAATCGACGCCGTAGCCGGGAAAGATGGCGTCCGGCTTCTCGCAGCCAAGATGGCGGACCAGCAATTCGGCCAGCACATCGCGGAAGTCGGTCGTCAGCGCCAGGTCGCGATCCTCGTTGAGCTGTTCCTTCGCGAGGCCCGGCCACTTGCCGTAGATCTTGCCGCCCTTGACCGGGCCGCCCGTCACGAACATCACGTTGGCGTGGCCGTGATCGGTGCCGCCGTTGCCGTTCTCGCGCGCCGTCCGGCCGAACTCGGACATCGTCAGCACGACGACGTCTTCCATGCGGTCGCCGAGGTCGCGGTGGAATGCGGCGAGCGCCTGGCCGAAGTCCTGCCAGCAGCCCCGGCAGCCGTTCGTCCTGGTTTGCATGCGTGTCCCAGCCGCCACTGACGTCGACGAACGCGACCTGCAGCCCGACGTTGGCCTTGATGAGCTGGGCGACCTGCATCAACGCGTTGCCAAGAGACGCCGGCGTGTTGACGCCGGGGTAGTTGACGCCCTGAGGCGGGCTGTACTGTCGAGCTTGCGCGGACTTCGAACTGCCGCACGGCCTCGAACATCTCGCGGGCCGTGCCCGTTATCAGCGCGTTGGCTGTCGCGGCTGTACATCGACTCGTACATGTCGCCACCCTGCAGGCCGAACTGACCGAGGCTGCCCAACGTCATCGCCGACGCCGGGCCCGCGCAGCGCCTTGGGCAAGCGTCTCGCCGATGGCCGTCGCGCGAAGCGGGCTTGCGGTCGGGGTCGGGCGCGGCCTGCAGGTAGCGGTTCAACCAGCCGGTCGACACCGTCCTGTTGCCGGGCGCCGCCGACTCCATGAAGTCCTGCGCCTGGAAGTGCGAGCGGTTGCCCGTGTCGGGCGATGCCGACCGCGTTGACGATGCCGAACTGTCCCTGCTTGTACAGCGGCACGAGCGGGCTGAGCGCAGGGTGCAGCCCGAAGTACCCGTCGAGATCGAGCGCGGCGCCTCGCCTTGCCCGGCGCCGGCAATCGCGATGTTGGGCCGGTAGTCGTAGTAGGCCGCGTCGCCAAACGGCACGACGATGTTCAGTCCGTCGGCGCCGCCGCGCTGGAAGATCACGACCAGCGTCTTGCGGCGGTTCGTCGGGCGGCCTGCGCCAGCGTCCGGACGAGAAAGCCCGGGACCATCGACAAGCCGACGACGGCCAGGCCGCCATCCCTGAGAAACACTCGCCGGCGAATCATCACTCCTCCTATCGCTTCTGGAATTGTGGTGAGCCGAGCATCGCGGCCACGACAATCGCGGCCGGATCGATCGCTGCCGCGGCCGTCGCGGCCGCCGCGCCGGCGCCGCGCCCATCATCATCTGATTCTGCTGCGCACCGCATGGTCGGCACCGCGCGGTCCATCGTGGCCGCCTGCATCCATCGCGCGCGTCTGTTCTCGATCTGCGCGGGGTTGGCTTCGGGACGCCCATCTGCGTCAGCAGTGCGCTCGGCCGCCGCCAGGTCGACCTTTCACGCCGACGATCTTGTCGGTCGCGAGCCTGTTGCGCGAACTCCAGCCGGAGCATCAGCGCATTCGAGTTCATCCACGCCGGCGCCGACGTCCGGGTTGCCGTCCGGCGCCTCGTGGTTGTAGAGCTTCTCGCCCATCGCGCGAGATGAAGTTCTGCGATTCGTCCACCATAGGTCCGCGTAGGTGTCCAGCGTCTTCGAATTTCGCGTCAACGGCGCGCAGCGCGCTGGCGACGAGCTCGAACGGTTTCTTGATCTTGGCCCGCATGCGCCTCGCTCGACCGGAACTGGGGCGACATGAGAATCGTCCGGACGCACCTCGCGGAGATCGCCGCCCGTCTGCAGGAACGTGCGGCTGGGCCTCGTCGACCGCGCCGCGGCGGGTCGTCGGCGATGAAGCGGCGCGCGAGCTTCGTCGAAATGAACCGGGCGGTCGATGGGTGGTGCGCGAGCATCTTCAAGAGCTGCTCGCCTTCCTCGATGCCGCCGCTCTTGATCGTCTGCCCGAGCACGACCTTGTCGCCCTCGACGTGCATGAGTGGATCGAACTTGAACACGCCATCTTCGTCCCGGCCGTTGACGATGCCCTCGTCGTGATCGTCCAGCCGGTGAGGATCTTCGCGACTTCGACGACGTCCTGCTGGGTGTAGCCGCCATCGACGCCGAGCGTGTGCAGCTCCAGGAGCTCCCGGCCGTAGTTCTCGTTGAGCCCCTTGGACTCCTCGAGGAACGGCATGCGCGTCAGGAGCGCGACCTGCGTCGTCGATGCAGCCGTCCTTCGAGGTCGGCGAGGCGCTGTCTGATGACATCGGCCGGCGCCGAGCTGCGCCAATTGTCGAGATAGTACAGCATCCGCGGATGATGCGCCACCGCGCATCAGCAGGTCTCGAACTTGCCGAACACGTGGCGGCGGATCGTCTGCTCTTCGAATGTGGGTCGCCTGCTGATCGGTCGCCGAGGTTGACGTTGAAGTGATTCATCCAGAAGTCGACGAGCACCTCCTGGAGCTGACGCTCGCTGTGGACGCGCCCGGATCATCTCGCGCGCCGTATTTCGTTCGTCGGGCGGCCGGTTGCGGCGGCGAAGCAGGAACGGATCGACGCTCGACGGTGGCGCCGCGTCGGCGCGCCGATGCGGCGGCCGCGCGTTCCGCCATGGCGCGGCCGATCGAAAATCGATGCCGCGCGGCGCGCAGATCGGCCAGCGGCGCGACCGGCGCCTTGTCGAGCAGCTCCGGGATATCCATCTTGAGGGACGTGAACGCCGCGAGCTTCGCGTCGACGACGGGATCGGCGATCTTCTCGGGATGGAGCTGCTGCGTCGATGTAGGCATCGATGCCGATCGGCGCTGCACGCGCTCGATGTCGCCCGGGCGAGGGCCGAAGCCGAGCCGGTTCAGCACGTGCATGATCGCAGGTCGTCCTCGGTGATCGCGCGCGCCGCGCTGGCCGCCCAGCGCGACCGTGTAGCGCGTTCCAGTGGCGGGCCTGCCGGCCCTGACTCGTCGCGGAAGAAGAAACTCGAACTGTGGGAATCCGTGGCGTCGAGGCCTGGTAGGCAAGGAAGCTGCCGTCCTGCGAAAGGCTCATTTCTGGGCGGGCAGCCAGGGCGCGGACTTCAGGACACTTCAGTGACCCGGTCTTCGCCGAAATCAGCGCGATCTCGCCGGAGCCCGCTCGTCCGCTTCGAAGGAGCGTCAGAATCGTGCGATTGTCCGGCGACCATCGTACAGGGCCTCAGCCACGGACGTCCGGACCCATGAAGCACGCGGTCGTTGGAACCGTTGATGTCGACGACCCTCAGCTCGACCGGTCCTGTCGACCGATCCCGGCCTGCAGGCTTCGCTCCATGCTCGTCCCTCAAATCGCCGTTCCAGCGAAGTAGGCGACTGTACGTGCCATTCGGAGACATGACGGGATACGTCGCCGACGGGCGCCGTTGATCAGCCTGCTGACTCTCGCCGTGTCTGCGGATTGAACACGGAAAGGTCGCTGAACACGACGAATTCGGTGTTTCCGGGCAGGCATTCCGCCTGCGCCTCCTTCGGCGCATAGCGAGGTGTCACACGACGACGCGACGGCTCTCGGCCGCTCGTCCCATTCTCTCGTCCTCGACGACTGGCCAGACGAGACGCGCCTGGGCAGCGCCGGCGGCGCGGCTCTGGCTGGCGTGCTCACGACGAGCCGGTCGTAGCTCTGCCGGGCATCCTCCAGTCGGCCCGAGCTGCTCCTGACACTGGGCCAGTCGCACAGCGTCTGAGCCGCGACTTCGGCCCTGGCTGCCGATACTTCGCGAGAATGGTCTGGTACAGCGTTCGACCGCGGCCGCGAGGTCGCCCGTGACGAGCTGTCTTCTGAATGGCCGCCTCGAGCTGGACGGACGCTTCGTCCGGGCCCTGACGGCTTGCGCGCCGGGATGTCCGTTCCGACCAGCACACCGGCCGCGCACGACCAGAGCCGAGACTATCGCCTGAAGACCTGCATGGACGTCATTGGCCAACCCTCCGACGGAACCCGTGACCGCACAGCGTAGAGAAGGACCGGCCGACGGTCGGGCAAAACGGCACCAATTTCGTGGTGGTTTTTGACAAGAAAGGCACAAACACGGGCGCTTAGGCCTCGAACCGGTATCCGACGCCTCTGACGCTCACCAGAAAGACCGGCTTGTCGGGGTCCTCTTCGACCTTGCGCCGAGGTTGCCGACATGGGTGTCGACGACGCGGTCGGTCACGAACACGTCGCGCCCCCAGACGTGATCGAGGAGCTGCTGGCGGCGTCAGGACGCTGCGCCGGTTATGGAGGAACGCGGCCAGCAGCTTGAACTCGATGGGCGTCAGGTCGACCGGCTTTCCGCCGCGTCTCAGCTCGAAGCGGTTGAAATCGACCTCGAAATCGCCGAAACGGTAGACCTGCGGCGTGGCGTCGGCGCTTCGGCGAAGCGCGGCCTTGATCCGCGCCCGGAGCTCCATCGGGCTGAATGGCTTCGTCACGTAGTCGTCGGCGCCGAGCTCGAGACCCAGAATCTTCTCCGCTTCTTGAGTCCGCGCCGTGAGCAGGATGATCGGCATGCGCTTACCCGAGCGCCGAAGCTCGCGGCAGACGGCGAAGCCGTCTTTGCGGGGCAGCATCACGTCGAGCAGGATGAGGTCGAATCGCACCGGCTTCGGCGCGATCGATCGCCTCTCGCCATCGCGCGACGACCTCGACCTGGTAGCCCTCGAGGAGCAGATCCTGCTGGAGGCCGAGCGCAATATCCGGTTCGTCTTCGACGATCAGGATGCGAGCCATCGAATCTCGGTTCAGCGGACCACGCCCGTAATCACCGTGACATCGTCGGACTGCGGGCACCCATTGGTATGCGGCTCGAAGTTCCGCGCGAGGAAGGGCGTCGCGAAGGTCCGCACGCGGAACGCAGCGACGGCTCTCGAGAAGCAAGACGGCTGCACTCGCGCGGCGCCGAACTCGACATTGGCATCATCCATCGCTTCGGTCAGGCCATCACTGTAGATCACGAAACGATCCCCCGGCTGGAGCTGAACACGGCGGGACACTGGCGCAAGCGTCTCGAACAGCCCACCGGGCCAGTCGGAATCCGAGCCGAGCTGCAATACTACATCGCCACGCGACGATAATCGCAGGCGGATGTCCGGCATTCACGTAGCGTAGCTCACGGGGCGCCGGTCATAGACGCCGTAGAAGCGTCGCGTAGCGGCCGGTGTCAGTCGGCCTGGTGGAGGATGTCGTTAACCAGACGGCGCGACCTCTTCGCAATGGCGGCCGTGCTGCGGCGCGTGAGCACGAATGCAGGCGTGAAGCGAGGCCATCAGGAGCGCGGCAGGCGCGCCCTTCCCGGCGACGTCCGCGACCACAAGACCAAGCTGATCGTCTGGCAGATCGAGGTAGTCGAAGTAGTCGCCGCCGACGAACGCGCTGGATGGCAGAACCCCACGTAGTCGAGATGTCGCCGCGAGCGGCCTGGTTTGTGGGAAGAACCGCTGCTGGACTTCCGCGGCAGTCCGTAGTTCCCGGTCGAGCCGCACGCCTCTCGCCGAGCCACTCCTGACGGTGTCGGAGAATCGACCGGATCCGCGCCCGGAGCTCGATCGGGCTGAACGGCTTCGTGAGTAGTCGTCGGCGCCGACATCGAGTCCCTCGATCTTCTCCGCTTCCTGGACCGGGCGGTCAGCAGGATGATCGGCGTCTGCATTACCCGAACGACGAAGCTCGCGACAGACGGCGAAGCCGTCTTTGCCGGGCAGCATCACGTCAAGCAGGATCAGGTCAATCGCCCCGGCTGCGGCGCGATCCACGCGCATGATCGCCGTCGCCGAACGACCTCGACCTCATAACCTTCGAGCAGCAGGTCCTGCTGGAGGCCGAGCGCAATGTCCGGTTCGTCTTCAACGATGAGGATGCGGGCCATCGATCTCCAATCAGCGGACCACGCCCGCGATATCGGGCACATCCTGGACGATCAGGATGCGAGCCATTTGCTTTGCTCCTGTGCCTCAACGGCGGCGGGCAGCGACATGGAGAACGTGCTGCCCTCGCCGACGGAACTTTCGAGCCCGACGATGCCGCCGTGCGCCTCGACGATCTGCTGGACGAGCGCGAGACCGAGGCCGGTTCCCTTGACGACCTGTGTGCTCGTCGCCGCGCCGCGAACGAATTTCCGGAAGATCTCGCGCTGTTCCTCGACGGGAACGCCGAGGCCCTGATCGCGGACGCTGACCGTGAGGCGGCCGCCGTCGAAATCGCCGCGCACCCAAATCGTCTTGCAGGTGGGCGAGTACTTCACGGCGTTGTCGAGAAGATTCCAGAGCGCTCGGCCGATCGCCTCCTGATCCGCTTGCAGGATGAGCGACTGGCGGACACGTCCACGACACGTCCAACGTGTAGCCCTTGCTGCGCGCTTCGTCTTCGAATTCCGTGGTGACCGACGTGAACCACTGGCGCGCGTCGAGGCTCTGGAAACGGTAGGCGCGCGAGCCGGCCTCCATCCGGCCGAAGTCGAGCAGGTCTTCGACCAGCCGCGTCAATCGGCGCGTGCCGCGTTGCAGGGCGGCGTAGTACCGCCGGCGTTCCTGCTCACTGGACACGCGATCTTCGACGAGGAGGTCGGAAAACTGGCGGAGCGAGCGTCAACGGCGTTCGAAACTCGTGGGAGACCGCCGCGACGAAGTCGGACTTCAGCCGGACGGCCTCCATCTCTCGCGACACCGCGCGGACGCTCAGATAACTGCCGGCGCTGACGAACAGCGCCACGAATACCAGCCCGCGCGACAACGAGCTGACGTCGGGTCGAGAACTCCGCTTCGTCGGTCTCCGTGTTGGAGCTGACGACACGCAGCGTCCACGGCAGCCGCGTCTCGACCATGGTCCGCACCTCGCTCTGTGTGGCAGGACGCACCGGGCCATGGGACAACACAGTCTGTCCCTGGCCGTCTTCCAGCACCACGAGAACTCTCTGGCGGTCAGCGACGCCCTTGAGCGGCTCGATGATGCGATCTGCAACGAAACCGGGGCCGGCGACAAGCGCCACGAATCGATCGGCCGTCGCTCTCCACAGCAGAAACACCGATTGGCCGCTCCAGACCCGAGTGGTGCGATTGGCGGCGGTCTCGCGCGACAAGCCCTGTTCCTGCCACTGGCCCCACAGGAAGTCCACGGCGGCCGCGAGCGACTGCACGCTGGCTGTTGGTAATGCGGCGTCGGCCGGTAGTGCCGCCTCTGCGCGCAGCCGCCGTACTTCGGCCGAGTAGTTCTGGTAGGCCGCTCGGGTGAGCTGCCAACGACCACCGTGCAGATCGCGCTCGAGCTGTCGAACAGCCTCGACGAATTCACCGGTGCCTTTGGATTCCCTCAGCAGTTCGCACGAGGCGAGCCGCGCCCACAGCTCGGCTGGTCGTCCAGCGACGAGGACGTCCGGGTCCTGGAGTTCGCGATACGTAGCGAGGGCCGCCCGATGGCGTCCGAGCGCTGATTGCGTGCGGGCCAGGTCCAGCAGCGCGTTGGCTCGAACACCCATCTCGTCTGACTGCGCGAGCGCCTGAAAGTACTCCAGCGCCGCGGCCCCGGCGGAGGGTGGAGCGCCCTGGCCAATCGGATCGAGCGGAACGACCGGTTCGTCGGCGGCCGGCAAGACCGGGTAGTAAAGCAGGCGCTGGCGAGGGAACGCGTGCACCGAACTGCGGTCGAACGCGACGATGAGTGCATCGCCGGAAAGTCGCAGCGCGTAGGCCGACATCGCTTCGCGAACGGATTCCGTCGGAACCGCAGAGAGCCGTTCCAGTTGGGCTTCGAGGTCGCTGAGGGTCTGGCGCAGGTCGACGGCAATCAGATCAGCTGCGCTCTCGAGGCGCTCACGGATGCGCTGACTCTGCGTTTGCCTGTCCTGCTCGATCGTCCGCCAGCCGAGCCAGACCAAGCCGACGAGGAACCCGAGGGTGGTCACCAGAAAGAGCACCAGAAGGTGCCCCGGCCGCCGCAACCAATGCCGCAAAGGAGGCCCGGCGAGTGCTGTCGGCACGGGGGTGATTATAAGTAGCGCAGTCAGCCAGGCCCCGGTTCAAATTTCCGTGGGGTCTTCGTCAAGATTCCACGACACAACCTTGTAGGATCTCGACGAAATCGGCGAACAATGCGATGCAAGATCTGTTGGTCCACGCCTTGAAGGAGTCCACGATGAGGAAGCTCGGTGCGCAATGCCTGGTCGCGGTCATGATTGCGTCCACGGTTGCAGCGGCGCAGGCAGTTCGAGTCACGATCGACGTCAAGCCGGGTGACAACCCGACGTCAGTCGAACCCGATCGTGAGGGGATGATGCCTGTCGCCGTGCTGTCGACATCTCAGTTCGATGCGATGAGCATCAATCCGCAGACGATCCGGGTTGGCCCGACAGGCACGGAAGCCGAGCCATTCCGTTCCATGTCCGACGACGTCAATCGCGACGGTCGAACCGATCTCATGGTGCTCATCCGCGTTCAGGACATGAAGGCCAAGTGCGGAGACAAAGTGATTCGTCTGACCGCCAAGACGAAGACCGGCGCCGACGTCGAGGGCTCAGAGGACGTCAGGATGGAGGGGTGCACGCCGTAGGAGCGCCCGCCTAATCCGGCAGGGCGAATGAGTACATCGTGCCCATGCCCGTGCCGATGACGTACTGCTTGCCGTTCACGGCGTAGCTCACCGGGCCGCTCGCATTGGGGCCGCCGAGGTACACGCTCCAGAGCCTCTCGCCGGTTCTGGCGTCGAGTGCGACGAAGTTGCCGTCCTGTCCGCCGCCGAACACGAGATCCCCACCGGTCGAGAGCACACCCGACTCGGTGTAACTTACCATTTTGAAGTCCCACTTCTTTTCGCCCGTCTTGGGGTCGAGCGCGCGGATGGCGCCATAGCCTTCGTCTTCTTTTCTGAATGGCACGGGCACGCCGCGACCTCTGCGCTCCCGGCGGCGGGACGTATCCGGGCGGCGCCGTGGCGCCGGTGTAGCGCTGCCCTTCCACCCAGGGCGGTACCGGGAACTTCGAGGAACGCCCGCCGTAGTTGTCCCAGACCGCCAGGTAGAACAGCCCGGTGCGCGGACTGTACGAGGGCGGGTACCAGTTGGTGCCGCCCTGGGTGCCGGGTTCGACATAGATCCCGCCCATCGGCTTCGGGACGAATCCCGGATTCCAGATGGGCCGGCCCTTTTCGTCGAAGCCGTTGTTCCAGTTCTGCTTCACGAACGCCTTGGCGCTCAAGAACTGCCCCGTCACGCGATCGAGCGCGTAGAAGAAGCCGTTGCGATTTGCCCAGAGCATGAGCTTTCGTTGCCGGCCCTGGTACTCCATGTCCACGAGCACAGGAATCTGGATCGCGTCCCAGTCGTACTCGTCGCCCGGCGTGAACTGGAAGTACCACTTCAATTTTCCAGTGTCGGCATCTAGGGCAATCACGGAGTTGGAGTACAGGTTGTCGGAGGGCGTGCGGATGTCGCCGTTCCAGCCAGGATTGGGATTGCCTGTGCCCCAGAACGTCAGGTTCGTTTCCGGGTCGTAGCTCCCGGCATTCCAGATCGGACTGCCGCCGTGCTGCCAGGAATCGCCGACCCAGGTCTTGGCTTCGGGCGCGTCCGCTGAGGTGGGCGCCGTGTCGAATCGCCAGAGTTCATTGCCGGTTTTCACGTCGTAGGCCGCGACCCAGCAGTTGGCTCCCGCTTCGTTCGTCGCGGGTCCAAGAATGATCTTGTCTTTCACGACAAGCGGCGCGACGTTGTACTGGTAGCCCTTGCGATAGTCCGCCAGCAGCTTGTCCCAGATCACGCGCCCGGTCTTGATATCGATCGCGAGCAGATGGCAGTCCACCGTGGCCCAGAAGAGGGTCTCGCCGGCGATGGCCATGCCCTTGTTGACCTCGTAGGCGTTGTAATACGCCTTGGGATCGAGTGGGCGTGAAAGTTTCCAGGTACTGACGCCCGGTCACGGCATCGAGCGCGACGGCCTCGAGCGCGGTCCCCGTGTAGACCACGCCGTCCACCACGAGCGGCGTGTTCTCCATCTTGTTCTGGTTGTTCGTGTTCTTCGCGTAAAGCGGGTGGTACGACCACTTCAACTGGAGGTTCTTCACATTGCTCCGGTTGATCTGCGAGAGCGAGCTGTAGCGATGGCTCGCGTATCCGCCCGAGTAGGTCAGCCAGTTCTGCGGCTCTCGATCGGCGCGGAGGAGCCGATCGTGCGTGACCTGCGCGGACAACGACGAACTCAGCAGGGCGATGAAAATCGCGACGCGGAGCTTCATGGTCGACACCTCGATGAAGTGGAGATTTCCGGGAGCGGTAGCAGTATGCTCCCGTCACCAGACCGTGCAAATTCGGAAGGAGCGACGGGACATGACGAACAGGCGCAGAACGATGCTCGGTGCGGTCTCGGCGTTCCTGTTGCTATTGGCAGTCGTACCCTGGCCGGACCGCCTTCGCGCCGAAAGCGCTGCGGCGGGCCGAGCCCAGGCCGGCGAGTCGTCGCGCGGCAGGGCGGTGGTGGAATCGGGCGGGTGCTTCGACTGCCATCGCATCGGCGACCGCGGTTCGCGTGTCGGGCCGAACCTGTCCGACATCGGCGACCGACGCACGCCGGAGCAGTTGCGGCAGGCCCTGGTGGCCCCGGACGACGAGGTCCTCCCCGAGAACCGATCGGTGCGCGTCGTGACTCGAGAAGGCGCCGCGATCACGGGCCGTCTGCTCAACCAGGACGCCATCAGCGTCCAGCTGATTACGCCAAGCGAAGAGCTCAAGACCTACCTCAAGGACGGCATGCGCGAATACTCAATCGTCGACAAGGGCCTGATGCCGTCGGCCCAAGGCAAATTGACCGACCAGCAGATCGCCGACGTCGTCAGCTACCTCGGTTCGTTGAAGGCGAACTAAGCCTTACGGCAGCTCACGCACGCCGATATTCCGCCACTTCCAGAAGCCGCCCTGCACCCAGCGGGCGCCGCCGTGCACCTGAATGGCGATCATGCCGTCGGTCGCGCCACCGGCCGCGTGATTGGCGGTGTCGGTGAAATCGGTGATTTGCACGTCGTTGATCCACACGGTGATGTGCGGCACGTCATCGGTGATCCGCGCGCGGACTCTGTTCCAATCTTCGCGTTTCCACGTTTTCATCCACGCCGCCTCGCCGATTGGCGCCGTGCTGCCGAGAGGAATGCCGCCGACGACCGGGGGCGTCGCGGGCCCGGCCGCGCGTCCCCGGGCGGCCGCACCTTGATTGCCGCGCGCCGCGGCCCCTCCCGCGCGCTGTCCCACGCCCGTCAGCCGCTCACCGTAGACACCACCGATGCCGCCACCAGGCAGATAGTCCAACATCACCTGGTAGGCCTCGCCTGCCTCGCTCGATCGCAGGAACAACCCGCTGTCATTCCCATAGTCGGGCTTGACTTCGATGTAGACCTCGAAATTCTTGTATTTGCGATCGGTCAGCAGGATGCCGCCACGGCCGAACGGCCGCTGCGTACCGACGATGACGCCGTGTTCGACGTGGAAGTCGGGATCGATGCCGTGATGGTTGGTCTTGCTGATGTGCCATCCCGTGAGATCGCGGCCGTTGAAAATCGGGGTGAAGCCGTCGGGAACGACCGGCGCGGGCGGCGTGATGACGGCCGGCAGAGTTGGTGTCGCGGTCGCGCCTCCCTGACCCTGCGGACTGGCCTGGCCGGATAGAAGTGGACTGAGCGCCGCAACGAGAATCGCGGCGGAAACCAGCGTCGTCGGTCGCATGCTGCCCCTTTGTTGAACGGAGGTGGAGATTATGCACCGATGCGGCGCCCGGCGTAACATCCGAAATCGGCATGCACCGCGTATTGCTTCTCGGCGCCGGAAAAATTGGTCGCATGATTGCGAAGTTGCTCTCGCCAACAGGCGACTACGACGTGGTCGTCGGTGACATGAGCGAGCAGGCGCTCGAGCGCCTCCACCGTCAATCTGGCGTCGCCACGCACGTGATCGATGCACGGAACCAGGCCGGCCTGCGGGAGTGCATGCGAGGCTGTGACACCGTCATTTCCGCGCTGGACTTCCGTTCCAATCCTCCGGTGGCCGCCGCCGCGGTCGAGGCCGGGCTCAACTATTTTGATCTGACCGAAGACGTCGAAACCACCCGGCGCGTGCGCGAGATCGCGGTGTCGTACCGCCCCGGCCGTGTGGTCATGCCTCAATGCGGGCTGGCGCCCGGCTTCATCTCAATCGTGGCCTCTCGCTTGACCAGGGCGTTCGACGCCATCGACACGGTGCACATGCGCGTCGGCGCGCTGCCCCAGTTCCCCTCCAATGCCCTCAAGTACAACCTGACATGGTCAACGGATGGCCTGATCAACGAGGTACTGCAACCTCTGTGAGGTGATCTACGACGGCAGCCGGATCGACGTGCTGCCCCTCGAAGGACTCGAGACGTTCTCGATGAACGGCGTCCGCTATGAAGCGTTCAACACGTCCGGCGGCCTGGGCACGCTGTGCGAGACGCTGAACGGCCGCGTCCGCGAGCTGAACTACAAGACCATCCGCTACCCCGGTCATCGCGATCTCGTGATGTTTCTCGTGAACGATCTCATGCTCAGCCGGCGGCGGGACGTCCTGAAGGACATCCTCGAACAGGCGATCCCGGTGACCTTTCAGGATCTTGTCGTGACGTTCTGCACGGTCACCGGGCGGCGCAACAACCAGCTCGTGCAGGTCAGCGACGCCCGGACCATCTACTCGCAGCTCGTCGATGGCGAGGCCTGGAGCGCCATCCAGATCACGACGGCGGCTGGCGTGTGCGCCGCACTGGATCTCGTCGTGACCGGGAAGCTCCCCCACGACGGCTTCGTTCGCCAGGAAGAGATCGACTACGACGACTTCCTCGAGAACCGGTTCGGGCGTCACTATCGCGAGGACTCGGGATCGCGATTCGGCAGCCTGACGATCCGCGACTTCCGGACGAGCGACGACGCCTGACGCGACCACGTCAGGATACTTCTCAGGCAGGAATCGCGCCGAGACCGGTGCCGACCAATTGCCCGGTGCGCATGACGCCGTCGCGAATGGTGAACAGTCCGGGGAACCGCGCCTCCCACGTCCGATTCGCCGCGGGCACGAACTGGCGCGCATTCGCTTCGATTCCGGCATTGCCCGGTACACGCGCGGCGATGCCCGCCGAGTGAATGAGCGACGCGCCCGGACACGTCAGATCCTGTACGCAGAGAAACATCCCGTGTTTCTGAGCCGCCGCGGCCATGAGCATCGCCTGGCTCTGTCCCTTGCAGGCTTTGAGCGCGACCCCGGTGTAACCCATCTCCCGCGCGAGGAGCAGACTCTCGAGATCGGTGAGCGCTTCGTCCACGACGACCGGCCGAAGCTTCGCGGCTTCGTGCATGACGTTCGCCTGATCCCGCCGAAGATCCCGCGACGTGGGCTGTTCGATGTAAAGAATCCGCTCAAAGCCGTTCGGTGTCGCTTCCCGCAGGCGCCGGAGAAATTCCAGCAGGTAACCGACGTTCGGACAGCCTTCGTTGAAATCGAGACAATACTTCCAGTCGTGGACACGACGCGCGGTCAGTGCGCGGTCAACCACGCGGTCGATGCGCACCACCCGCTCGAAGTCGGCCTCGAGGTCGCCGCCGTTCAGCTTGATCTTGAAGCGGATCAACCCGTCCTGCGCAATCCATTCCTCGAGCGTGTTCGGCAACCCGTCGTCGATCCGCACATGAACATCTGATGGCTCGATCGGATCGCTGGCGCCGACCGAGTGAAAGACCGGCATCGTCGGCTGCGGCGTGGCGGCGACGTACCGATCCAGGTATTCGCCGCGAAACGCCGGTCCGAGATCCTCCGAGAGATCGTGCGGCATGAAGGCCGCGCCGTACGTCGCGTACGAGCTGACGCCATGCGCTTTGCCGAAGGCGTCATGAATGGCCGCGTCGAAGGCGCTCGCCACGACCAGCGTGCAAAGTTTCGGGATGGGCGTGGACAGGCCCCGCGCGGCGGACAGTGTCTCCGCTTCACGCAGGTAGGCCGGTTCCAGCACACGAAAAAGATCGATGGGATGGCCACGCTCGTCACACGATGCGGTGATCGTTCGGAGCGCATCAGCGAGCGCCGTCATCGCCCCGAGCCCATCGTCCTCGGACGCCGCCGGAAACGCCCACGCGTTGCCCAGAGTCATCGAACCGAACCCGCGCGCGTCCCTGCCGTCTCCCGTGCGTACGCGACAACGGACGTTCACAATCGTGACGCGATCCACCGTGCGGCCACCGAATTGATAGGGCGCGCGATAGCGATGATTCTCGAACTCGTGCGTCACGTCCACGATGCGGATGTCGTTCGGACGAGGCCGCACGACGGCTGGGGAGCGGCAACCTGCAAGTGCTGCTGCCGGCGCCGCGGCAGCGCCTTTCAGGATCGCCCGACGAGAGAGCAGGCGAGCAGTCTCAGACAAGGCCGCGAATTATCTCCTACTATTGGCCGGATGATGCGCGACCACACCTCATGATCCACGAAGCGACATGGTCACGCGCGGCGAGCCACGAACGACGCGCTTGATGAGCCGGCCGGACTCGAGTGGCGCCGACGGTTGGGTCACCTGGTTCAACAAGGCCAACGTCGGAAGCGGCACGGTGGACGGATTCTGGCTGTTGAAGCTCGCGAGCGACAGACTGCGAGGCAGTTGAACGATATCGATGCGCTGCGGTTGCACGTTCAGCACGTTCTCGTCGTTGACGCGCGAGAAACTGCGGATCGTTCGTGAGAATGTGCCCTGGTAGCGTGAAAAGGCGCTGCTCGTCGTGAACGCCAGCAGCTCATACGTGTTCCCGCCGTACTGCAGGTGCGCGACGAAGCCCTGAACAATCCCCTGCTCGGTTTCGGCGCCGAAGCGTGAAACGACCGCCGGGAACCCGTTAATCGAGTCCCGTTCCGATCCTCCAGACTCGATGCCCTGCTGCGAGAGGAACCGCCGTGTGGCCTCGGCGGGCGTCGTGTCGCGTTGAAGGGTCAGTTGAATCGCCGCGGACCCATCCTTGCTGGACGCCGTCACGGCGCGTGCGAAGTTGCCATATTGCCAGCCGGCAGGCAGGTCGAGGCGAAAGCGCAGATCGGGATGAAAGAAAACGCTCTCGCGGAAGAAGCCGTTGCGCGGGTTCTCGCCAAACACGAGACCGTCGATTTCGCCGAGATACTCGCCGCGCGCGACGCGAGGCGCCGGCTGCGGACCCGCGGCGGCGATCCGCTCCTTGGCGGCCGCGATCCGTTCGCCTGGCGCAGGGTGACTTGCCAGCCACGTCGGCAGCGGGCTTTGTTTTTCGAGCGTCGACGCGCGCTCGAGCGCCGCGAACACATCGGCCATTTCCGTCATGTCGTATCCCTGCGCACGGGCGTACCGGAAACCCAGGTCGTCGGCTTGCCGCTCGGCATCGCGACCGTACCGGAGAAACAGCAGTTCGAGCCCGGCGCTGGCCGCCACGGCGGCCGGCCGAAGGTCTGGCAACAGCACGCTTCCGAGGCCAAGCCCCAGTTGTGCCAGTTGTGCGCGCGACATCATCGAGACCGAGTGGCGAGCCGTCACGTGTCCGATCTCATGACCGAGCACCGATGCGAGCTCGGCTTCCGAGTCCATCAAGCCCATGAGGCCGCGCGTGACGTAGATGAAGCCACCGGGCAGCGCGAAGGCGTTCGGCGTCGGGTCATCGACGACACCAAAACTCCACGGCAGACCGGGCCGCTCCGATTTCGCGGCCATCAGCATCCCGACACGTTTGACGTACGCCTGTAGAGCCTGATCGTCCACGAGTCCAATCGAATCGGCCGCCTCCTGGGCCGCCCCGCGACCCATTTCGATCTCCTGCGCTTCGGAAACGAGCGAGAGCTGACGTTGGCCGGTGACAGGATTCGTCGCGCACGCAACCGCCAGCGACGCGACACTCACCATGAACAGCCGAGCACACCAGGTGGTGGTCATGTGGACCTCAGGGATTGGTCCTTGCAAGAGACTTGCCGCGCGCCAGATTGGCGACCGAGCTACAACTCGGCGTGGCGAGTCTCGCTGGTAGCGAGGAGCGCGACGAACGTGAGCGCGGAAGCCGCCGTCAGGTAGTAGCCCACGTACTGCAGGCCATAGTGCTGCGCGAGCCAGGTGGCGATGTACGGCGCGAGCGAGGCGCCGAAGATGCCGGCAAGATTGAAGGTGACCGAGCTGCCTGTGTAGCGAACGGTCGTCGGAAACAGTTCTGACAGCACGGTGCCGAGCGGACCGTACGTGAGGCCCATCAGTCCCAGCCCCACCGCCATCGTCACCATGGCGCCCGATGTGCCCGCCGACAGCATCGGAGCGAAGACAAATCCAAACGCGCCAATGGCCGCCGTCACCCACAGCAGCGTCCGGCGCCGCCCGTAGCTGGTCGGCGAGCTTCGCTGACAACGGAATGGTCGCCGCGAAGAAGAGAATCCCGAACAACTGAATCTCGAGGAACGTCTCCCGCTGGAATCCAAGCGCCGTGGTGCCCCACGAGAGGGCAAATACGGTCATGAGGTAGAAGAGGACGAACGTCACGAGCGCCGCGAACGTGCCGACGAGCACGGTGAGGCCGTGCTGTGCGGAATACCACGGCCATTGGCAACCGCACCCTCGCATCCCGTTTCACCGCATCACGGAAGACCGGAGTCTCCGTGATGGTCAGCCGGACGTAGAGGCCAACGATCACAAGGAGCGCGCTCGACAGGAAGGGAATTCGCCACCCGAAATTGAAGAACTGCTCGTCGGTCAGCCAGGCCGACAGCAGCAGGAAGATGCCTCCCGAACACAGGAAGCCAAGCGGGGCGCCGAGCTGCGGAAACATGCCATACCACGCGCGTTTTCCCGGTGGCGCGTTCTCCACGGCCAGAAGGACCGCGCCTCCCCATTCCCCACCCAGACCGAGTCCCTGGCCGAAGCGGCACAGTGCGAGAAGCAACGGAGCCGCGAAACCGATGGTCTCGTAGGTCGGCAGCGCCCCAATCAGCACGGTGGACACTCCCATCGTGAGAAGCGCGGCGACGAGGGTGACTTTTCGTCCGACTCGATCCCCGAAGTGACCGAACAGCGCCGATCCGATCGGTCGCGCAACAAACGCAATGCCGAACGTGGCGAGCGACGCCAGGGTCGCCGTGGCGGGGTCGCTCGCCGGAAAGAACAACCGTGGAAACACCAGGACGGCGGCGGTGGCGTAGATGTAGAAGTCGAAAAACTCAATCGCCGTTCCGACGAGACTGGCCGACAGAACTTGAGCGGGCGAATTGACGGCGC
Organism: uncultured Acidobacteriota bacterium; assembly: GCA_963739035.1. Taxonomy (GTDB): domain Bacteria; phylum Acidobacteriota; class Vicinamibacteria; order Vicinamibacterales; family SCN-69-37; genus CAVTYZ01. Next base: position 151,765 of record CAVTYZ010000022.1, read on the forward strand.
GCGACGGAGTGATCACGGCTGGGGCAGTAGTCTAATCGCGCCAAACATGCGACCGGCCGCGGCGCCCTCTTTCCGGTAGGAAAAGCAGTCGTCCAGGTGATCCGCCGTGCAGAAGCGGGCCACATGGATCGCGTCGCGTGAGACGCCGGCCTCGATGAGCTGGTCGTGGTTGGCGAGCCAGAGGTCGAGTCGCCAGTGCCCGTCGCCGTCCGGCGTGAACCATTCTGCCGCGCGCGACGAGCCCGCGAGCGAGGCGTCCCGCACGCGCGCATCCACCTGGTAGCAGCACGGCCCGATGCTGGGTCCGATGGCGGCGACGAGGTCGGACGCCGACACACCAGTTCGCTCGAGCGCCTGCACCGCAGCGACGACCACGCGTGCCGCGGTACCTCGCCATCCTGCATGAACGGCCGCGACGGCTCGACGGCGGCGGTCGGCAAGGAGCACCGGGACGCAGTCGGCGACCGCGACGGCAACGGGCCGTGACGTATCAGTGGACACCAGCGCATCGGCCGTCTGCCCGGGCGCGAGCTCTCGCCCGCCACCGACGCCGATCACGTCGCAGCCGTGCACCTGTCGCACACGGACGATGCCGGTTCTCTCGACGTTCAGGAATCCGGCAAGCGCTCCGAGGCTGTCGGTGACACCAGCCGGACTCGCGCCAAAATCGCGAGTCGTGAACGCGTGGCTCGCATGCCCGGCCAGGGCCTCTGCCGTGAGCACTCGACCTGCCGGGGTCTCTACCCAGACGAAGCCTTTGGCAACTTCAGGTGTCGGCATCTGGCATTTTCCGGCGGATATGTGAACTCGAGGGGTCATCTCCGGCGGAGTTTCACTGAGACCTCGACGAGCGACGCGCGACAACGTCCCGATCCTACAAGCAGTTGGCTCGACATGCGGCCGCGGCACCCGGGCGGCGCGAGCCTTGCTGACTCCCGAGGTGCCGGTAACCGGCGCGCGGAGGCAGACGACATGACAATCAAGTTCTTTCCGAACGACAAAGGCAACCCTCCTGGCAAGCTCGCGGACGCCGAGCTGCATTTCTCGGGTGGGCCGCTCGACGGCCTGAAGCTGGTGGGGTTTGCCGTCTGGGAACGCAAGAGCGGTGGACGCAATGTGACCGTGCCCGCTCGGCAGTATTCGGTCAATGGTGAGCGCCGAAGCTTTGCGTTGCTGCGACCGATCATGGACGCGTCATCACAGGATCGGCTCCGCGATCTGATTCTCGACGCCTACAAGGAGTACGAAGCGGACCTGGCGGCCGCGAGCTAAGGTTTGACCGACGAGGCCACGGCAAAGTCCGTGTCCTGGCTGCGCTGCCGTTTCGGCGGAAGTGTCCACTCGGCGCGTTCGCTCTTGGCCAGCTCACTCCGCAGGAAGCTGGTCTTGAGTCCCCCGTCGATGATCTGCCACGGAAGAAACGGATCCGCCGAGCGGTCGCGGTAGAGATAGGCATCCGCGTCGAGCCCGACGTCAGCGACGGCGGCCCGCCAGTTTCCGCCGTTCTGTTCGACCCGCTCGATCACGTCGGCCACGCGGCGGTCGCCGAGGGACAGGAGGCCCTGATAGAACGAGTGGCGTTCCGACTTGATGTTGAAGAACACGTTGTCGATGCCGTCAACAAGGCTTCTGAGGTGTTCGATCTTGCGATCGATCTCGCGGGCCCGAGTCATCGGGAGCCACTGGTACGTCGTCCCTGGTTTCGGCACGAGCGGATTCACGGACGCGACGATCCGGCCAATCGTGCCGCGCCGCCGCGAGTGGTCGGTCATGCGTTCACGAACGGCCAGGCTGAGGTCGCGAATCGCGTCGAGGTCCTCGTCGGTTTCGCTGGGAAGGCCGACCATGAAGTAGAGCTTCAGGTTCTCGATGTCGGACCGGAAGATCAGGTCAGCCCGGTCCAGAATCTCGTCGTTCGTGACCGTCTTGTTGATCACACGGCGAAGCCGATCGGAGCCGGTCTCGGGCGCGATGGTGATGGTCTTCTCTCCGCTTTCGCGCAGCAGCCGGACGATCGGTTCCGTGAGGTCGTCGAGACGGAGCGACGCAGGGCTGATGCCGTAGCCCATGCGCGACGAGCTTCGAGAGAATGGTCTCGATGTCCGGGTGATCGCACAGCGCGATGGACACGAGTCCAATTCGCGTCGCATGCGCCCGCGCCGCGTCGGCGATCGCGAGTATTCGGTCGGCAGGAAACGCGCGAACGGGCAGGTAGTTGTAACCCGCCCAGCAGAACCGGCAGAGGTTCGCGCACCCCCGTACGACCTCGATCAGCAGCCGCGATCCGAACTCGGTGTCGGGCGTGAAGATCCTGGTGGCGGGCGGATCGAGTCGATCGGCGGCCTTGACCGCGGCCTTACGGACCACGGCGGGCGCTCGGCTGCCGGTCCGAGGCGTGATGGCCGCGACGCGCCCCGGGCCGTCGTAGCTGACGTCGTACAGGCTGGGCACGTAGCAGCCGGTCTCGGAGGAGAGCCGGTCGAGGAGAGCCGGACGATCCCGCTCACCGACGTCGGCGAACGAGTCCACGATCGACGGCACGAGCAGTTCCGCCTCGCCCGCCGTGATCAGGTCCGCGAACGGCGCGAGCGGTTCCGGGTTCACAAACGTGATCGCGCCCCCGATGACAACGAGCGGATCAAGGCGATGGCGGCGATCGGCGCGGGGCTCGAGGCCAGCCAGCCTGAGCATGGTCACGACGTTCGGGTAGTCCCACTCAAAGGAGACCGAAAAGGCAAAGACATCGAACGATCGGACCGGCGTCTGCGACTCGATCGTCAGGAGCGGTTCCTTGCGGGCGAGCATGCCCGCGATCTCGGACTTCGGCGGCAGGAAGACGCGCTCGCACACGACACGTTCATCGGCGTTGAAGAGCGTGTACACGGTCTGCAGGCCGAGGTTCGACATCCCGACGAAATAGGAGTTGGGGAACGCCAGGGCCACGCGCAGCTTGCCGGCGTGAGACTTGCGGATGGTCCCGACTTCGCGAGCGAGAAGGTCCCTGGCGTCGGCCGCCTGGTCGTCGGCGGATCGACGCCGATCGGGGCGTCCGGCGCCCGGGCGGTCGTGCCTGTTGGCCATGAAACTCAGGTCGTCGTGTGCGTGCCCCGCCTCACACGGCGGCGGCGACGGCGGTGGTATTGGCTAGTGTACCTGACCTGACAGGTACGGACCTGACGGGTCGGTCGCGTGTCCGCGCGAACCGTGGGTGAGCCCGCGCGCACGAGCGGGATTCAGGGCCCCGCGGGTGAGCGCGTAGGGAACTGCGGGGGCGCGGCCCCCGGATCAATTACGCGCCGTGTCTCCGCAGGAAGGCCGGCACGTCGAGCGGCGACGACTCGTCGTCCGGCGCGACCGCGACGGTCGGGGTCGCGTGCCGGGCGCCGAGAGCGGCGGGGTCGAGCGTCGGCCGACGAGCCACGCACGAAGGGGCTGGGGCTGATGACCGGCCGCTCCGCGACCGGCTCCGGCACGGTGTAGGCAGAGAGGTCGATCGGTGTCGTTCGTGACGACTGCGCGGCCGGCGACGTCTCCACCCGGACACGATCGAATCCGGTGGCGATGACGGTGATCTTGACCCTGCCCTCCATCGCGGGATCGACGACCGCGCCGAAGATGATGTTGGCATCCTCGTGCGCCGCACCGTGGATGATCTCCGACGCTTCATTGGCTTCGGAGAGCGTCAAATCAGGACCGCCGGTGATGTTGATGATGACGCCTCGTGCGCCGTGCACGCTGGCGTCCTCGAGGAGCGGGCTGGAAATCGCCGCCGTCGCCGCGAGATTGGCGCGATCCTGACCGGTCGCGACGCCCGTGCCCATGATCGCCATCCCCATCCGCGACATGATCGTCTTGACGTCCGCGAAGTCGAGGTTGATCAGGCCCGGCACGAGGATCAGGTCCGAGATGCCCTGGATCGCCTGCCGCAGGACGTCGTCTGCCGTTTCGAACGCGGCCGACATGCTGGTCGCGCGATCGACCGTCGCGAGCAGCCGGTCGTTCGGGATGGTGATCATCGTGTCCACGGAGTTCGCGAGCTCGTCCAACCCGGCCTCGGCCTGAGTCGCGCGCTTGCGGCCCTCGAACTTGAAGGGCTTGGTCACGACGGCCACCGTCAGCGCGCCAAGCTGGTTGGCGAGACTGGCGATCACAGGGGCGGCACCCGTCCCCGTTCCGCCGCCGAGGCCAGTGGTCACAAAGACCATGTCGGCGCCGCTCAACACCTCGAGAATGCGATCGGTGTCCTCGAGGGCGGCGGCCCGGCCGACGTTCGGATCGGCGCCCGCGCCGAGGCCCTTGGTCAACTGCGAGCCGATTTGCACCCGCACGGGGGCCGCGTTGTTCTGCAACGCCTGCTGGTCGGTGTTTGCGACGATGAACTCGACGCCGCTCAGTCCGGCGAGCGCCATGCGATTGACGGCATTGCCGCCGCCGCCGCCGACGCCGATCACTTTGATGCGGGCACCGGCGCGAACGACGTCCTCGTCCAAGAGGATTCGGAGCTTATCGGAAGTGTGGGGCTTGAAGTGGCGAGCATCCATGTCGAGCGGTCCTTTCCTGGGGCCTGGAAGCATTCCGTTCCTGGCCTAAAAGAATTCTTTGAAGAGCGTCCGCAGACGTCCGGTGATTCGTCCGAGTGCGCCGGCGCCCATGCGCGCGGGCTCGGCTTGCAAGTTGTGATGGGTGTAGACGACGACGCCGACCGACGTGGCGAACACCGGGTTACTGACGTGGTCCGCGAGTCCGCCGACGCCCTCTGGCGCCGCGCGACGCACGGGCAGGTCGAAGATCTGCTCGGCGATCTCGGCCATCCCCTCGAGCAGGGCCGCGCCGCCCGTCAGGACGATGCCGGAGTTGAGCGACTTCTCATAGCCGGCCCGGCGAATCTCGTCCCACAGCAGATGGCAGATCTCTTCCGGCTCTCGGCTGCAGGATCTCGGACAGCATCCGGCGCGGCATGACGCGCGCCCGGCGCCCGGCAATGCTGGCCACTTCCATCGTCTCGTCGTCCGGAACGAGCGACGTCAGCGCGCAGCCAGACCGGCGCTTGAGCTTCTCGGCCTCTGGAATCGGCATGCGAAGGCCGACGGCAATGTCGTTCGTGAAGTGGTCGCCGCCAACGGCCAGCACGCCGGTGTGCCAGAGGCTGCCGCGCTCGAAGACGGCGAAATCCGTGGTGCCGCCGCCGATGTCGACCATGCAGACGCCGAGTTCCTTCTCGTCTGGCGTGAGGACCGCCTCGCTCGCGGCCAACTGCTCGAGGACCGTGTCCACGACCTCGACGCCCGCCCGATTCACGCACGCGACCATGTTCTGCATGGACGACGAGCTGCCGGTGACGACGTGGACGTTGACCTCGAGCCGGCTGCCGGTCATGCCCACGGGAATCGCGATGCCGTCCTGGTCGTCGACGACGAAATCCTGCGGCAGCACGTGGAGAATCTCGCGCCCGCCCGGCAGGGCGACGGCGCGTGCGGCGTCGATGGCGCGTTTCACGTCCTCGCGCGTGATCTCGCGGTTCCGGCCGGCGACGGCGACAACGCCCCGGCTGTTGAAGGCCTTGACGTGCGCACCGGACAACGCCAGATGGACGCTGTCGATCTCGACGCCGGCCATGAGCTCGGCCTCGTCGAGCGCTCGTTTGATGGCCTCGGCCGCCGAGTCCACGTTGTTCACCACCCCGCGACGGATGCCCTTCGACTCGGCGAGCCCGATGCCGATGATGTCCAGGCCACCGTCGTCCATGAGCTCGCCGACGATCACCGACACCTTGGCGGTGCCGACGTCGAGTGCGACGAGATACCGTTCCTTCCGCGCCATGAGCTGCCTCACTCTGCCGTCTCGGTCCGGCCTCGCGATCGGACGAACACACGCTCGCCGAATCTGAGATCCACGTAGTCGATGTCCACGAACCGCTCCCGCAACGTCGGAACGAGCTCGAGGTACCGGTTCAAGCGCTCAACGAACTGGTCTTCACCCAGGTGCAACCACACCGGGTCGTGGTCGAACATCACGACGATGTCGTGCGCGTTGGCGACGTCGACCTGGGACAACCGCTGCGAAAGATCCGGACGTTCGGCAAGCGCCGCGAGAAACGCCGCGGTGACCGCCACGCGCCCGTGATCGACGAGCGGCCCCTTGCCAGCCGGGCTCGACACCAGACCGTCCACGATCGGCAGGTCGAAATCGCGATACGCCGCGCCGTACTCGTCGATGATCACGCCGGCGTCGTCCACGAGGAACAGCTGCTGCCCCACCCGCGCGACGGCCATCGGCGTCCGCTCGGTGACACGCACGTCGATGGTGGACGGCAGGACACGTGACAGCGCCACCGACGAGACCCACGGTGAGTCCAGCACCCGCTGGCGATACGGCTCGAAGTCCACGCGGAAAATGTTCTCGCCGCGAATGCCGTCAACGAGCGCCCGCACGTCGCCTTCCGACAGCCTGACGTTTCCGCGCACGCGGACGTGCTGCACGGTCAGCATGCGCGCGTGGAGCACGACGTCGGTGAGCCAGAACCCGGCAGCGCCGACGACCGCAATACCTGCAATCCACTTTGCCGCGCGAGCGATGGTCCTCCCGACGCGGCGCTGCTCGGGCCGGAGGCCGGACCGATGGAAACGGCGATCGGCGGGAGCCGCGATGCCGGCGGGACGAACACGGCGCGGAGTCTCGGTGCCCCGGCTCATGAGGCGGCCTTCTCTTCGGCGAGGGCGTCCACGATGCGCTCGCTGGTGGCGCCGATCGATCCCGCGCCAAGCGTCACGACCAGATCGCCTGCGCGTGCCAGCCGCGCGACGGCGCTCGGCACGTCCTCGAGCCGCTGTACGACGTGCAACTCCGCGACCGCCGGCCGCACGGCATTGGCGAGCGCCTCGAGCGTGACGCCCGCAATCGGGGCCTCTCCGGCCGGGTAGATGTCGGTCAGCACCACCACGTCGGCTCCGGCCAGGGCCGGACCGAAGTCCTCCAGCAGATCGCGAGTCCGCGTGAACCGGTGGGGCTGGAACACCGCGACGAGTCGCTTCGGGATGGCCGCCACGCGCGGCGGCGAGCACCGCCGCAATCTCGGTGGGGTGATGGCCGTAGTCGTCGACGACGCGGACGCCTCGCGCCTCGCCGCGCAACTGATAGCGGCGCTCGACTCCGCGGAAGTCGGCGAGCGCCGCCGTGATCCGGTCGAAGGGGATGCCAAGCTCGACGCCGACCGCAATCGCCGCCAGGGCGTTCTGGAGGTTGTGACGGCCCGGGACGTTGAGCTGGAGCCGCTCGGCACTCATGCTCTCGGCGACGCCGCGCACCCGGTAGCGGACCTGGCATCGTCCGGACGCGCCGTCTGTTTCGGGCTCGAGTGCCCGTACGTCCGAGCCCTCGCGAAAATCCATAGGTGATCACGCGCCTGGCCAGCGTCGGCACGAGGGCGCGGACCGGCCGGGTTGTCGGCGCAGGCCACCACCGCGCCGTAGAACGGAATCCGATCGGCGAATTGCTGGAAGGCGTCCACGATTCCGTCGAAGGAGCCGTACGCCTCCATGTGCTCGCGATCGATGTTCGTGATCACGGCAATCGCGGGCGAGAGCTTCAGAAACGATCGATCGCTCTCGTCCGCCTCGACGACGATGTACTGCCCGCGTCCGAGGCGCGCGTTGCTGCCGAACGCGCTGAGCCGGCCGCCGATGACCGCCGTGGGATCCAGCCCGGCGCGTTCGAGCAAGAACCGCAATCATCGACGTCGTCGTCGTCTTCCCGTGCGATGCCGGCCACGGCAATGCCGACCCGTAGACGCATCAGCTCCGCGAGCATCTCCGCGCGCGGAATGACGGGGACGTGGCGCGCGCGCGCCTCGACGACTTCGGGGTTCTCGGTGGCAATCGCCGACGACACGACGACAACGTCGGCGTCGCCGACATGACGGCCTGTCGTGGCCGGTCATCACGCGGACGCCGAGCGCCGACAGACGATCGGTGATGTCCGACCGTCGGGCGTCGGATCCGCTGACCTCGTATCCGAGATTCACGAGCAGCTCAGCGATGCCACTCATCCCAATGCCACCCACTCCGACAAAATGCACGCGTCGCGTGCGGCCCAACCACATGACTCAATGCGCTCGCGTCGGCGCCACGCCAGCGAGCTCCAGCACGCAGTCCACGATGCGGCGCGCGGCGTCCGGCCGCGCCAGCCCGCGCATCGCCGTCGCCATCGCATCGCGCCTCGCACGGTCGGCCAGAAGCTCGCGGGTCACCGCGGCGAGCCTTCCGGCGGTCAAATCGCGCTCGTCAATCACCACCGCCGCGCCGGCGTCCGCGAACACCTGCGCGTTCTTGCGTTGATGGTCGTCGGTCGCGGCCGGAAACGGAATCAGCACGGCCGGCCGGCCGGCGGCCGCGAGCTCGGCCAGCGTCGTCGCGCCAGCCCGGCAAATCACGACGTCCGCGCTCATCACCTCAGGTACGACGGGATCCAGAAACCGTTCCGCTCGCGCGCGAACACCCGCGGCCGCGTACTGCTCCCGCACCCACAACTCATCCCGGACGCCGGTTTGGTGCACGATCTCCAGACCGGAAGTCCCCCGCGCCATGTCCGCCGCTGCCGCCACAGCGGCCACGTTGATCGCGTGCGCGCCCTGGGAGCCGCCAAGAATCAAGACTCTCGGCGGCGCCATACCGCCAGCCGCAGGCTGAGACGTAAAAAATTCCGCCCGCACCGGGTTACCCGCAACGAAGCCCCTCCCGCCGAAAAACCGCAGCGTGTCCTGGTAGGTCACAGCGGCCGCGTCGACGACGCGAGCGAGCAGACGGTTCGTCAGGCCCGGTACCGCGTTCTGCTCGAGCACCAGCGTTCGTCGCCGCCGTGCAGGCGGCCATCAGCACGACCGGTCCGGAGCTGTACCCGCCGACGCCGATCACGACATCCGGACGACGGCGCGAGATAATCCGCCACGCGTCCCAGAGACCAGGAGCGAGGAGCGCCGCGCCCCGCAATCTCGAGACGAGCGACTTGCCTTTGAGGCCGGCGCTGCGAATCACATCCAGTTCGAACCCTTCGCGAGGCACGGCTCTCGCCTCGAGCCCCTGCGCCGTGCCGGCAAACGTCACGCGGGCGCCCGGCATCCGCCGCACGATCTCGTGCGCGACCGCGATGCCCGGATAGAGGTGCCCGCCCGTTCCACCGCCGGCGATCACCACGGCGATCGATCGAGCCCCTGACGATCCGCCTGGCCTCATTCACCCTCACGCCTCCTGGCCGCTGACCGTCCAGTCCGTCCGCCGACCGACGGCTGTCGACGCAGACACCGTCGCCGACGATTGCTGCGAGATGTTCAGCAGGATGCCCATGGCCACCATGCTGATCAGCAGCGACGACCCGCCGGCGCTCACGAACGGCAGCGGAATGCCTTTGGTCGGCAGGAGGCTCGTGACCACGCTGATGTTCACGAGCGCCTGCAGCACGACCATCATCGTGATGCCGAGCGCGACGAGCGATCCGAACCGGTCCGGCGCGAGCAGGCTCGCGCGGAGCCCGCGCCAGGCGATGAGCGCGAACGCGGCCAGCACGAGCGTCGTGCCGACGAGGCCCAGTTCTTCGGCGATGACGGCGTAGATGAAATCGGTGTGCGGCTCGGGCAGGTAGTAGAGCTTCTCGACGCCGGCCATCAGTCCCTTGCCGAACACTCCGCCGGTGCCGACGGCGTACAGGGAATGGATGATCTGAAAGCCCTGGCCCAGCGGGTCCTTCCACGGGTCGAGGAACGTCTTGAGACGCTCGCATGCGGTACGCGGAGCTCATGGCGATGAGCATCGCCGCCGGAATGAGCACGAGCGCGGCGCCGAAGACGTAGCGATAGGTCAGCCCCGCGGCAAACACCATCATCGTCACGATGCCGACGAGGACTGCGGCGGTGCCGAAGTCCGGCTCCTTGAGGATCAGCCCCGCCAGCACCAGCGTCACGCACGCCAATCGGGGCCAGGACGAAGCTGACGTCGTTGACCCGGTGCATGCGCCGATCGAGCAGCGACGGCCGTGAACAGAATCGCCGCCAGCTTCGCGAGCTCGGAAGGCTGGAGCGAGAAGAACCCCAGCGTGATCCAGCGCTGCGTGCCGTTGCGGGCGCCGAAGAAGAACACCGCGAGGAGCAGGACCACGGTCACGCCGAGCAGCGACCAGATCAACGCCGGCTGCTGGTAGACGTGATAGTCCACGCGCATGACGGCCAGCATGAGCGAGGTGCCGATCACCGCCCAGGCCAGCTGCTTGGAGAGGAAGAGGTACGACATCTGGTACTTCGCATCGGCCTGAACGGCCGACGCGCTGTACACCATGACGACGCTCGCGGCGACGAGCAGCATCGTCGCAAGAAACAGCATCCGATCCGACTTCAGCGTTCGAGCCATCTCGCACTCACTTTCCTCGGTGTCGAGCGGTCAACAGTCATCAGTCGGACGGGCACGGACACCAGCCTCACGGACCAACATGGTCCGCGTTCCCAGCGGCTGGCTCCGGGCCGCCTACCCGATCTGATGACTGTTCACCGCTCCACCTTCATTCCGGGGGCTCCTGCGCGCTCTCGCGGCCACTCCCCGCTGCGCGCTCTCACTCGCTTCGCTCGTTCGCTTGCGTCCTCAAATCAACGAAGATGGCAAGCGCCAGTTCGTTCCCTGTACCTGTCGTACCTGTCGCACCTGTCGTACCCGTGCTCTTCACTGCGTCATCCGTTCCTTCATCAACGCCGTCACGGCCGCCTTGAAGGCGTGACCGCGATCGGCGTAGTCCCGAAACATGTCGAAGCTCGAGCACGCGGGCGCGAGCAGCACGACGCCTCCCTGAGGCGCCGCGGCATACGCGCGGCTGACCGCGTCCGCCATGGATGCGGCGTGGTGCACGGGCACCAGGTGTCGAAGTGCCGCGTCGATCCGGTCGCTGGCTTCTCCGATGGTCACGATCGCGGCGACGTGGCGCCGGACGGCGTCGGCGAGGTCTTCGAAGTCGCCGCCCTTGTAGCGGCCCCCCATGATGGCGACCACGCCCGCGTCAAAACTCTCGATCGCCCGGCGGGCCGAGATCACGTTCGTGGCCTTCGAGTCGTTGACGAATCGCACGCCGCCGTGTTCGCCGACGGCTTCGAGCGCGTGCTCGAGTCCTCGAAAGCGCTCAACGGCGCGCTCGATGGCGACCGGCGGTACGCCGGCCACGATCCCGACGGCGGATGCCGCCAGCACGTCGGCGAGCAGATGTCTGCCTGGCAGACGGACCGCGGCCCGCGGCATCACCGGCGTCGTCACGCCGCGCCGCCGCTCCACGATGTGATCGCCGGCAACCGTGACGCCGTTCTCGAGCGGGGCGTCGAGCGAGAAGTCGAAGCGCCGTGCGCGGGTGCCGCGGGCCAGCGCGAGCGCGGCCGGGTCGTCGGCGTTCACGACAGCCCAATCGGTCGACGTCTGGTTCCTGAAGATTCGCGCCTTGGCGGCGGCGTATTCCTCTTCGGTCGCGTGACGATCGAGGTGGTCCGGCGAGAGGTTCAGCATCACGGCAATCCACGGATGGAACGTGTCGGTGGACTCGAGCTGAAAGCTGCTGACCTCAACGACGTGGATCGCGTCCGTGTGCGAACCAGCGACCTGTTCGCTCAGCGCGATTCCGATGTTGCCGCCCGCGGCGGCCTCGAAGCCGCCCTCCTTCAGAATGCCGGCGGCCAGCGAGGTCGTCGTGGACTTGCCCTTCGTGCCGGTGATCGCGACGATCCGCCCGGTGAGCCAGCGCGAGGCGAGCTCGACCTCACCGATGACGGTCACGCCGGCCCGGCGCGCGGCCTCGATGGCCGGCTGGGCCGGTGGCACGCCAGGGCTCAGAACCACGAGATCGGCCGACATCAGCAGCTCGGGACGATGCGCGCCCGGCTCCATGCGGATGCCCTGCGCACGAAGCTCACCCTCTCGGTCCAGCGCGGCCGCGTCGGTGTCGGTCAAGGTGACCTCGGCGCCCTGCGACCGGAGCAGGCGCGCAGCCGCGCGGCCGCTCCGCCCCGCGCCCACCACGACGACTCGTCGATTCCTGACGTCGAAGCTCATCGCATCACCTCAGCTTCAAGGTGGTGAGGCTGAACAACGAGAAGATGATCGCGAGGATCAGGAATCGCATGATCACCTTCGGCTCGGCCCAGCCGCCGAGCTCGAAGTGGTGGTGAATCGGCGCCATGCGAAACACGCGGCGACCGGTCAGCTTGAACGAGGCGACCTGGATCATGACGGACGCCGCTTCCATGACGAACACACCGCCGACGATCGGCAGGAGCAGTTCCTGTTTGATCAGGATGGCCACGGTGCCGAGGGCGCCGCCGAGCGCGAGCGACCCGACATCGCCCATGAAGACCTCGGCCGGATGCGCGTTCCACCACAGAAAGCCGAGGCTCGCGCCGACGAGCGCGCCGCAGAAAATGGTCAGCTCGCCCACCGACTCGAAGTGCACGAGAAGGAGGTAGTCGGCGAACACGGCGTGGCCGATGACGTAGGTCAGGCCGGTGAACGTCGCGGCGGCGACGCCGAACGTGCTGATCGCAAGTCCGTCCAGCCCGTCCGCGAGGTTCACCGCGTTGGTCATGTTGACGAGGACGATCACGGTGAACACGACGTAGAACCAGCCCAGGTCGGGAATCCAGTTCTTGAAGAACGGAAAAATGAGCCGCAGGTTGTAGGCCGGCGGTGTCTGACTCGCGAGCCACACCAGGACCAGGCCGACCGCGATCGACACGATGACCTGCGAGATCAGTTTGTATCGCGCGTACAGGCCGTGATGGGTGTGCCGCGTGACCTTGAGGTAATCGTCCACGAAGCCAATCGAGCCGAAGGCGGCCGTGGACAGAATCGCGATCCAGACGAACTGGTTCGTCAGGTTCACCCAGAGCAGCGTCGGCACGAAGACCGCAGTGAGAATCAGCAGGCCACCCATCGTGGGCGTTCCGGCCTTGGCCTTGTGGCTCGACGGACCGTCCTGCCGCACGACCTGGCCAATCTGGAACCGGCGAAGCCGGTCGATGAACCAGGGGCCGAGGAGCAGACTGAGCGCGAGCGCGCTCAAGCTCGCGGCCGCCGTGCGGAACGTGATCGCGGGCACGAGTCCCATGCCGGGCAGGTCGCGCAACGCGGGTAACTGCAGGAGGTGGTACAGCATCACGCCACCCCCAGCAATCGATCGACGACGATGTCGGTGCGCGTGCCACGCGACCCTTTCACGAGCACGAGATCGCCGGCCGCGACAAGTTTCTGAACCTGGCCGGCCGCGCCGGCGCTGTCGGCAAAGCGGTGGATGTGCGCGCGCGACAACCCGCCGGCGATCGCACCCTCGGCCAGACCGTCAGCGGACTCACCGCCAATGACGATCAATTCACCGACGCCGGCAGCGGCCGCCGCCTGACCGCACGCGTGGTGCAGCTCGTGGCTCGAGCCGCCGAGCTCGAGCATCTCGCCCAGGATCGCGACCCGGCGGCCTGCGACCGGCGTCGCCGCGAGCGCCGCCAGCATGGCGCGCACGGCCGACGGGCTCGCGTTGTACGAGTCGTCAACGAGCCGCGCGCCGTTCGCGAGGAGGCGAATCGCCCCACGGCGGGCCATGGGTTGAACCGTCGCGACACCGCGTTCGATCGCGTCACGCGAGATGCCGAACTCCAATGCGACGGCCGTCGCGGCGAGCACGTTCGTGAGCTGTGCGTGCCCCGCCAGTGGCACGTTCAGGCGAAGCGCTCCCTGTGGCGTCTCGACGTCCGCCGTCGTCCCATCGAACCCGAGATCCTCGATCCGCGTGGCACGCACCGTGGCGTGCTGACCGAGACCGAATGTCACGTGTCGCGCCGGCGACCGGTCGACATGCGCACTGACGAGCGCATCGTCGGCGTTCGACACCACCAGTGTTCCGGATGTTGCGCCTTCGAGAATTTCCGCCTTTGCGCGAGCGACGGCCTCGCGCGATCCGAAATGACCGAAGTGCGCGTCGCCGACATTGGTCCACACGCGGACATCGGGTTCCGCGATGCCGACGAGCGTGCGGATCTCGCCCGCGTGGTTCATGCCGAGCTCGACGACCGCCACATCGGGCCGATTGACGAGTTGGAGGAGCGAAAGAGGCAGCCCGACGTGATTGTTGAGATTTCCGGGATTGCGAAACACCCGGTAGCGCGCCGCGAGAAGCTCGGCCGTGACTTCTTTGGTCGTGGTCTTGCCCGCGCTTCCGGTGATGGCGACGACCCGCGCGCCCGCGTGACGTCGAACCGAACGCGCCAGATCCTGGAGCGCTCGCAGGGTATCGGCGACCAGGATCACCGCCGCAGCGCCGAGACTCGCGGCGGGCATCTCGGCCAGGACGACGCCGCTTGCGCCACCGGCCACCGCGCGCTCGACGAAGGCGTGGCCGTCGAAACGGTCGCCGCGGAGCCCGATGAACAACGCGCCCGGCCGGATCGTTCGCGTGTCGGTTGACACCTCGGTGAAGATCTGACTCGGTGATCCGGCCGCAAGGCGGCCCCCGGTCGCCTCTGCGACCAGGCTGGCGGTCAGCACGATGGCGCTCACAGTGATCACACGCGTGATGTGGCGCGACGCTGGCCCAGAGCCGCGCGCGCCACCTCGACGTCGTCGAACGGCAGCGTCCGATCGCCGATGACCTGATACTTCTCGTGCCCCTTGCCCGCGATGAGCACCAGATCGCCGGCACGGGCGGTCCGAATCGCAAACTCGATGGCGGAACGGCGGTCGGGATTGGTGACGAACGCCGGTCCGTTCCGCGGCGGCCCGCCGGGCTCGGGCGTCGGTGAAAGCCCTCGGGTGATCTCGTCGATGATGCGAACGGGATCCTCCGAACGCGGGTTGTCGGAGGTCAGCACCACGAAATCGCTCAGCCGCGCGGCTACGGCGCCCATGAGCGGCCGCTTGGTCCGGTCGCGGTCGCCGCCGCAGCCAAAGACCGTGATGAGCCGGCCGGACGCGAGCGGCCGCGCCGTCTCGAGCAAATTGCGCAGCGCGTCGTCTGTGTGGGCGTAGTCCACGACCACGCGAACCGCGTCGGTTCCGCCCGAGACGAGTTGGAAACGGCCCGGCACTCGTTCGAGCGCGGCAATCCCACGCTCGATCGCGTCGGCCGGGATGCCCAGGCCAATCGCCGCGGCGACCACCCCCAGAATGTTGTAGACGTTGGGCCGGCCCACGAGCGGCGACCGGATCGTGAGACGTCCGGACGGGCTCTCCACGTCGAAGGCAAGTCCCTCGAGCGACGAGTGAATCGATGTCGCCCGGACATCGGCCGGGCGATCGATGCCGAACGTCAGCACGGGCGACCGGCCAGCGGCAAGCTCGACGCCGCGTGGATCGTCAATGTTGATGACCGATGGCGCCCCGGTCGGCAGCATGTCGAACAGCCGGCGCTTGGCCGCGAAGTACTGCTGCATGTCCCCGTGAAAATCGAGGTGGTCGCGCGTGAGGTTGGTGAAGATCGCCGCGGCGAACCGAAGATACGCAACGCGATGCAGTACGAGCGCGTGCGACGAGACTTCGATCGCGCACGCCTTGCACCCGCGATCGACCATCTGCCTGAGGAGCCGTTGAATTTCCCCGGATTCCGGCGTGGTGTGTGAGGCGTCTCTTTCGTCCGAGGTGGCCGGCCCGACACGGAACGTCACCGTACCCAGCCGGCCAGCAGGCAGGCCGGCCGCGTCGAAAACGGAGGCCAGAAGATAGGTGGTGGTCGTCTTGCCATTCGTGCCGGTGACCCCCACGAGCTTCAGTGATTCACTGGGCCTGCCGAAATAGATGTGCGACAGCTCTGCAAGGGCCATCCGCGAGTCGGTCGTTCGCAACCAGGGCAGGTTGAGACCATCGAGCGGCGGTCCCTCGGACGCAATCGCCAGGGCGCCCCGCGCCGCCGCGTCGGCGGCGAACGTCGCGCCGTCGGCGCGTAGTCCCTTGATTGCGACGAACACAGACCCGCGCGATACCGCGCGCGAGTCGTGGGTCACCCCCGTCACCATCGCAGCCTGCCGGCCAGAATCCTCGACGCGCCGGCGTGAATCCGGCGCGAGTGTGCGGGCGGCAGCGACGAGGACGTCGAGCGTCATGCGGCCCTCGAGGTTCGACGGCCGAAGGCGTCCGTTGAAGTTCGAGATGACTCCAGGAACCTGGATCAATCGGTTCGCCCGCCGCCGGACTCTGTCTCGCCACGAAACCGGCCCCTCGCGGCCGCACCGTGAGTCCCGCGCTCGTCAGGACGCGCACCGCTTCACGCGCACTCAACCCCGTGACGTCGGGCATCACCGTCATGCCACCACCCGAGGTGACCGCGGGCACCATTGACGGCGCCTGCACCGGCCGCGCCGGAAGCGTCGGCGTCGCCGCGGTCACGAGCATCGGCGGCGGAGGGTTGACTGTCGACGGCACACCGGCCTGTTGGAGCGCAGCTTCCGCAATGCGCTTGAAGATGGGCGCCGCGACCGATCCGCCGTAGTACGTTCCCGCCCGAGGCGTGTCGACGACGACGAGAATGGTGAACACCGGACGGCGAGACGGGACGAACCCGACGAACGACGCGTTGTAGTCGGTGTCCGAGTACCGGTTGTTCACGATCTTCTTCGCCGTGCCCGTCTTGCCCGCGGCCTGATAGTGCGTGAGGGTGCCGGCGCGCGCGGTGCCACGGGGCGACACCACGCCCTCCATGATCGTCGTCAGTGTGGCCGCGGTGTCCGCGCTGATCGCCCGTCGGAGCACGGTCGGAGACGTCGCCTCGCGGTGTCCATCGCGGACGACGGCGCGGATGATGCGTGGCTGCATCAACAGGCCGCCGTTGGCCACCGCGCTCACCGCGGTCACCATCTGCAGGGGCGTCACGCCCACCTGGTAACCCATCGACACCGACGCCAACCCGCTTTCATCGAGACCGCCGGGATTCCAGAGGCCGCGGCTCTGCCCGGCGAAATCTCGTGCAAGCACCTCGCCAAACCCGAATCGGTGGACGTAGCGACTGAGGCGTTCAATGCCGGTGCGCAATCCGACTTTGATCGCGCCGACATTACTCGACTTCACGATCACGTCCTCGAACGTCATCACGCCGTACTTGTGGTCGTCGTCAATGATGCGCGAGCCGAACCTGATGTAGCCCGGGCGCGTGTCGATGATTTCGTCCGGCGTGACGATGCCTTCCTCGAGCGCCGCCGATGCGGTGACGATCTTGAAGGTTGATCCGGGTTCGTAGACGTCCTGCGTCGCGCGGTTGCGACGATCATCGTCGTTGGAACGCGACACGGCGTTGGGATTGAACGTCGGATAGTTCGCGAGCGCGAGAATTTCACCAGTCGCGGGCGCCATGATGATGGCGGTGCCGCCCCTCGCGCGATGCGCCTCGACGCCGGCCTTGAGCTCACGCTCCGCGATGTACTGAAGCTGGAGGTCGAGCGTCAGTTCGAGTGCCGCGCCAGGAACGGGCTGGCGCTCGATGCGCGATTCCAGTCGCTGGCGCTTGGCGTCCACCTGCGCGAACGCCAGTCCGTCCTTGCCGCGCACGAGGTTGTCGTACCTGAACTCGACGCCAGCCTGCCCCTTGCTGTCGCGGTCGACAAAGCCGAGCACGTGCGCGCCAAGCTCATACCGGGGGTAATAGCGGCGGCTGTCGGAGGGCGTCACGATGCCGGGGAGCTGGAGCGCGGCCACCCGGGCCACCTGCTCGGGCGAGACCGCCTGCGAGCGGCGAATCACCTCGTAGCGCGTCTCGCGTGACATCTTCTCCTCGAGTTCCTTGCGCTCCTTCGGATTGCAATCCACGAGAGCCGCGCAGACCTTCGCGGCGGTTTTTGCCGCGTCGTCAACCAGATCTCGGGTCGGCGATGATCGACTTGGCGTCGACCGAGTAGGCCAGCATTTCACCGTGGCGATCGAGGATGTCGCCACGGGTGGCCTCGAGCGGCACCCGCTGCTGCTGGTGCCGGCGGGCCTTGGCCACGAGTTCGTCGTGCTGGAACACCTGCAGCTGAATGAGCCGGGCCTCGATGGCGACCACCCAGAAGGTGAGGCACGCGAGCACGACCAGCACGCGCCGCCTGACGCTTTCCCGCCAGGTGCGATCGAACGTCGTATCCGGACGATCCTCGGCGGGCCAGAGGTCGAGACGGAACCGCTGCGAACGGAGGGCTTGTAGAGCTCGATCGACGCGCATGGGGGTTCAGCGAGCGCGGGCGACGACGCCGGGCGATGGCGTGGAGAGGTAGGTACGTTCGATCACGACGGTGTCCGCGGCGGTTGGCGCGATGAGGCCCAGCTCGCGCCGGGCGCGCTCTTCCAGCTTCTGTGGAGCACGCAGCGTCTCGATGTTCAGGCGGAGCTGCCGATTGACGATCTCCTCCCTTTCGCGATCCTGCCGAAGCTGCTCGATGCTGTAGCCGTAGCGGAGCGTCTCGAAGTGTTGCCAGGCCGAGAACAGCACGAGCCCCACGGCCAGGCTGGCGAGCAGGACGATCCGGCGAAATTCGCGGCGCTCACGACCGTCGGTCTCGCGAATCACCGGGTTGTTCCGGATGTCTGACTTGATGGCGTACTCAGGGTCGATGGTCATGCCAGCCTCTCAACCGCCCGGAGCCGTGCGCTGCGCGCCCGAGGATTTCGTTCGCACTCCTCATCGGCAGCGACCAGCGGCCGGCGAGTCAACAACCGGGCCGTGCTCGTGTCCCCGGCGAGCCGGCGAAAGGTCTGCTTGACGATCCGGTCCTCGAGCGAATGAAACGAGATGATCAGGAGCCGCCCGCCCACGGCCACCGCGTCCCAGGCCGCCTGAACGAAACGCCCGAGCCCTTCGATTTCGCCGTTCACCCAGATCCGAAGTGCCTGGAACGTGCGAGTCGCGGGGTCCACCCGCTGCCAGGTCCGCGCCCCGACACCGCGCCGGACGACCGAAGCCAGCGCGACGGTGTCGGCAAGGCCGCCACGATCGCGCGCCTCGACAATGAATCGCGCGACCCGCCGGGATCGCCGTTCCTCGCCGTACTGCCAGATCACGTCAGCCAGGGCGCGTTCATCGACGGTGGCCAGCTTCTCGGCGAGCGTCTCGCCACGCGACCGGTCCATCCGCATGTCAAGCGGGCCGGACTGTCGAAAGCTGAATCCACGATCCGCGTGATCGAGCTGCATGGAGGACACTCCAAGGTCAGCCAGGACGCCGTCGACCCGCGAAATACCCTGGGCCGCCAGCACGTCGCCAATCCGTTCATGAGCGTCGTGCACGAGCACGACGCGACCTGCCCACTCCCCCAATCTCACGTGCGCCTGCTCGATCGCCTGCGCGTCGCGGTCGATGCCAATCAGCCGGCCAGCACCCGCCACAAGCAAGGCCCTGGCATGACCGCCGAGGCCCACGGTCGCGTCAACGTAGACGCCGTCTGCCCTGGGTGAGAGCAGCGTCACCACCTCGTCCACGAGCGCCGGCTCGTGCCACGGCTCAGATCCCGAACTCCGCGAGCTGGCTGGAGTCGTCATTCGTAAAAGGCTCGCGCTGGAGCTTCGCGAGGAACCGCTCGTGGTTCCAGACCTCGAGGTAGTCCACCTGCCCGAGCACGTCAACCTCACCAACCATGCTCGCGGCGTCGCGGAGCCGCCCGTGAATGCCGAGGCGGCCCTGGCCATCGAACTCGCCGATCTGGCCGAAATAGTTGACGCGGTCGAGGAACTTGAGTCGCGCTGGGTGCGAGCTCGGCATACGGGCGACGCGCTGCTCGACGGCCAGCCAGACGGGCATGGGGTAAATGCGTACGGAGTCGCCCGTCACGCTGGTGACGTACACTCCAGCGCCGTGCAGCTCCTCGACGACTGCCTTGAAGGCGGTCGGCAGCTTGAGTCTGCCCTTGTCGTCGATCTTGGCGGGATGGCATCCGCGAAGCACATTTACTCCAACTTGCTCCAAAAAACTCCACGGCGAGAATAGAGGTACGTCTGAAGGGTGTCAATCGCAAAGTAATGATGCGATTGGGCTTACGTTTTTATTTCGCTATCAATTCGGACACCGAACAGACGGCGAACCATCGTGCGTGGTAGGATTCACGGTTCGACATGCTTCGAGCGGGCCTCATCGGGTTACCGTCCGCCGGTAAGACCACCCTTTTCCAGTTGCTCACGAGCGCCAGAGAGGCACCGCGCACCCACGGCAAGACCGAGGCGAACGTCGGTGTGTCGCGCGTGCCCGACGATCGCCTGGATCGGCTGACGACGCTGTTCCAGCCGGAAAAACGGGTGCCGGCGACCGTGGAGTTCGCGGACATGGCCGCCGGTCGAGGTGACGCGAAGTCGCTTTTGGACGTCTCGGCCTACCGCAACGCGGATGCCCTGCTCCACGTCGTGCGCGCGTTCAGGGATCCATCGGTTCCACATCCCAATCAGTCGGTCGATCCGGCACGCGACGTCCGCACGATTGAGGAAGAGCTGATCCTTGCCGACCTCGGCGTGGTTGAGCGCCGCCTCGAACGGCTCGAGAAAGATCTGAAGAAGAACGCGTTGCCCGATCTCACGCGCGAGCAGGATGTGCTCGTGCAGTGCCGCGCGCGCCTCGAGGAGGGCCGCGCGCTTCGCACGCTCGCGTTGTCCGGCGACGATGCGCATCGGCTGCGCGGGTTTCAGTTCCTGTCGGCGAAGCCGCTTCTGCTGGTCGTCAACGTGGATGAGTCGGACGTCGCCGTCGTCGAGGACACCGCACGCCTTTCCGCGCTCGTGAACGCCGGCGACAGCGGCGCGCGTGTGACGGCCGTGTGCGCGAAGATAGAGCTGGAGATCGCCGCGCTCGAACCGGCCGACGCGGCAGCGTTCCTCGCCGATCTTGGCCTGAAGCAATCGGGCCTCGACCGTATCATCCGCGCGGCTTACGAACTGCTCGGCTACATCTCGTTTTTTACCGTGGGCGAGGACGAATGCCGCGCGTGGTCCATCCCGCGCGTGACACCGGCCGTTCTTGCGGCTGGCGCGATTCACTCCGATATTCAGCGCGGGTTCATCCGCGCTGAAGTGGTCGCGTGCGATCGGCTCCTCGAACGCGGCTCGCTCGCCGCATGCCGCGATCATGGTGAACTGCGTCTCGAGGGGAAAGACTATCCGGTCGCGGACGGCGACGTGATCACGTTCCGTCACGCCACGTGATAGCATCCGCGCGGCCTTGCGCACGATTCTGGTCTGCGAAGCCCAGGTGCCGTTTGTCCGTGGCGGCGCCGAGTATCATGTCCGCGCGCTCGTCGACGAACTTCGGCGCGAGGGGTTCGACGCCGAGCTCGTCAGCGTGCCCTTCAAGTGGTACCCGAAGCACGAAATTCTTTCCCACGCGGCCGCCTGGCGTCTAATCGATCTGAGCGAGAGCAACGGACGTCCAATCGATCTCGTGATCGCGACGAAGTTTCCGACGTACTTCGTGCGTCATCCGCGCAAGGTCGCGTGGCTGATTCATCAGTACCGCGCCGCGTACGAGCTCGCCGGCACCCCCTACAGCGACTTCAGCCACACGCCGGAGGACGTCGCGCTTCGTGAACGCCTCATCGCGCTCGACACCGAGATGCTCCGGGAGTGCCGTCACGTGTTCGCGAACGCGGAAACGACGGCGAAGCGCGCACGCCGCTTCAACGGCGTCGCCGCCGCGGCCCTGTACCACCCGCCGCGCCTGGCGGCCCGGCTGCACCGCGGCCCCATGGGCGACTACATGCTCTCGGTTGGCCGCCTCGAATCGGTCAAGCGCGTCGAGCTCGCGATTCGCGCCATGAGCCACGCCCCGGACGGCCTGTCGCTCAGGATCGCGGGCATCGGCACCCGGAGCGCGGAGCTCGAGGCGCTCGCACACACGCTGGGCCTGACGAGCCGCGTCCAGTTCCTCGGCGAGGTGGACGATGGGGCGTTGGTCGACCTCTACAGCGGCGCACTCGGGGTAATCTTTCCCCCGTACGATGAGGACTACGGCTACGTCACCCTCGAGGCGTTCTTGTCCGGAAAACCTGTCGTCACCACCACCGACGCCGGTGGCCCCACGGAGTTCGTCGTGGACGGCGTGAATGGTCGCGTGACGGCGCCGGACCCGGAAGCCCTGGGCGAGGCGATCCAGTTCCTCGCGGCAGACAGGCGGCGCGCCGCCTCACTTGGCGATGCCGGCTACGATCGCGCGCGCCAGATCACATGGGCTGGCGTGATTGAAGCCCTGGTTCAGATCCCCTGAATGAAGCTGATCATCCAGATCCCCTGTCTGAACGAAGCGGGAACGCTCCCGCAGACGCTGGCGGATCTGCCCACGTCCGTGCCGGGCATCGACAGGATCGAACTCGTCGTCGTCGACGATGGGTCGAACGACGGGACTGCGGAGGTTGCGCAGCGACTGGGCGTCCACCACATCGTCCGGTTCCGGCGGCAGAAGGGCCTGGCCGCCGCCTTCGTGGCGGGCATCGATGCGAGCCTGAAAGCCGGCGCCGACGTCATCGTCAACACGGATGCGGACAATCAGTACCGGGGCGGGACATCGCGCGGCTTGTCGCGCCGCTCCTCTCCGGCGAAGCGGACATCGTGATTGGCGATCGCAACATCCGCGACCTCCGTCACATGTCGTGGCACAAGAAGGCGCTCCAACGCATCGGCAGCTGGGTCGTGCGGCAGGTGTCCAACACGACGGTGCCGGATACGACCAGCGGATTTCGCGCATACACGCGGGAAGCCGCGCTGCGCATGATGATCGTGTCGGATTTTTCCTACACGCTCGAATCGATCATCCACGCGGGCAAGCGTCGAATGGCGATCGCGCACGTGGAGGTCGGCACGAACGCCCGAACGCGGCCGTCGCGACTGTTCGACAATGTCTGGTCGTACTTGAAGCGATCGGCCGCGACCATCGTGCGCATCTACACGATGTACGAGCCGCTCAAGGTCTTCACGTATATCGGCACGGCGTTGTTTCTTGTGGGCTTCGCGGTGTCGATGCGATTTCTCTACTACTACTTCTTCGACTACGAACCCGGCAAGATCCAGTCGCTGATCCTGTCGTCGGTCCTCATGATCGTGGGCTTCCAGACCATCCTGATTGGTCTGCTGGCCGACGCGATGTCGGGCGTTCGGAAGCTCGTCGAGGATGGCTTGTATCGCATCCGGCGAATGGAGCTCCGCGCTGAAGCCAGCGAGCGTGACGACGACGGCCCGCCCGCGCGGGTGCCCGCCAACATGAACGACGAGCGCTGAATGGCAGAACCAGCAACCGTCTCCGTCGTCATTCCTGCCATGAACGAAGGCGCGGCGGTGGGCGAGGTCGTCCGAGAGCTCGCCGCGGCAGCGCACTGGCACGAGATCTTGGTCATCGACGATGGATCAGTCGACGACACCGGCGCGCAGGCAGAGGCCGCCGGAGCTCGCGTCATTCGGCATCCGTACAACAAGGGCAACGGCGCGGCGGTGAAGTCAGGTATCCGTGCGGCGACCGGCGAGTACATCCTGATTGTCGACGGCGATGGCCAGCATCGGCCCGCCGACGCAGTGCGACTCACACAGCGGCTGGGTGAATACGACCTTGTGGTTGGTGCGCGCTCGTCCGCGACACAGGCCGGGTCGGCGCGCCGTTGGGGCAACGCTGGGCTGAATTGGCTCGCCGGGTTTCTCACCGAGCGAGAGATTCCGGATCTCACGTCCGGATTTCGCGCGGCGCGGCGCTCTGGGCTGCTGGAGTTCATCGGTCTCCTGCCGAACGGTTTCTCCACCCCAACCACGACGACGCTGTGCTTCCTGAAGGCCGGCTACAGCGTCGCGTTCGAGCCGGTGGAGGCGCGTCAGCGCGTTGGCACGTCGAAGATCAACCTCTCGAGCGATGGTCCGAAGTTCCTGCTGATCATGCTGCGGGTGATGACGATCTTCAGCCCGTTCAGGATCTTCCTGCCGATCGCCGCCACGGCGTTTCTCATCGGCGCGGGCTACGCCGTGTGGACGATCGTCACCCAGAGTCACGTCACCAATTCCTCAGTGCTGCTGATTGTGTTCGCCGTGATGGTGTTCCTCGTCGGTCTCGTTTCCGAGCAGATCTCGGCGCTGCGCTCCGATGGCCGCCGATGACACCCGACGGTGGATCGCCGCCGCCGCCCTCGTCGGCTTCGCGCTGCGTCTGGCCTTCGGCCTCGTCTACTGGACCCACCAGCCGCTGACGCGCGATGAACGCGAGTACCTGTCGCTCGCTCGCAGCCTCGCCGCCGGCCGCGGCTACGTCTACGACAGCGAAGTGCTCCGTGGCCCCGTCGAGCCGTTCGGCCGCGCACCGGGGTATCCCGTGTTTCTCGCACTCACGGGCGGCGGCCGTGACGTCGTCAGCGCCGTGCCGACGTCCGTCAAGGTGGCTCAATCGGTCGTTGGCGCGATGGGCGTCCTGCTCGTCGCGGCGCTGGCCGGGCGACTCGCCGGCCCGCGAGCGGCCATCGCGGGCGCCGCGATCGCCGCGGTGTACCCCCCGCTCGTGTGGGTGTCGGCATACGCGTACAGCGAAGCGGTGTTCTGGCCATTCGGACTGCTCGTCGTCTGGTCGATCGATCGGCTGACGCCGAACCACGCGCGGCTTCCTGCACTCGCGTTCGCAAGCGGCGCCTGCACTGGCGCCGGCGTGCTGCTACGGGCCGCGCTCACGACGTTCGTGCCGCTGGCGATCCTCTGGATCGCATTCCGGCGCGGGTTACGGCCCGCGATCCTGTTCGTGCTCGGTCTCGCCGTCGTGATCACGCCATGGGCAGTCCGCAATTACGCCCATCATGGACGCTTCGTCATCGTCGCGTCGGACGGCGGTGTGACGTTCTGGACCGGAAACAATCCACTCGCCACTGGCGAAGGCGACATGGCCGCCAATCCACGGCTCAAGGAGGCCAACGCGGCGCTTCGAGGCCGACACCCGAATCTCAATGAAGAGCAGATGGAGCCCGTGTACTATCGCGAGGCATTGTCGTGGATTCGCGCGAACCCCGGGGCGTGGCTCGCGCTCGAGGTCAAGAAGCTCTTTTACTTCATCGTGCCGATTGGCCCCTCGTACACACTGCACTCGACTCGGTACCTGATCGCGTCCGTCGCGTCGTACGGCACGCTCCTGGTACTTGCGCTTGCCGGCTTCTTGCGGCTCGGAACGGCCCGTGCATCCACACCTGGTCTGTGGCTCCTCTTCGCGTCCGCCGTCGCCGTCGCGCTCGTGTTTTTCCCGCAGGAACGGTTCCGCATTCCGGTGATCGACCCCACGCTGATCGTCTGTGCGGCCGCGCTTTGGAAGAACGGCACAGAGGCCAGGGTCGGGCGCACGTAGGCGTATGAGACATACGGTCGTCATGGTCGCGACCTCGTACCCGAGGTTTGCCGGCGACGGCGTCGGTAGCTTCATGGAACCGATCGCCAAGGGCGTGGCCGCGCGCGGTCACGAGGTTCACCTCGTGGCCCCATGGCACCCGTTGATCACGCGCCCGCCCGCAGAGGACGGCGTGGTGTTCCACTTCTACCGCTACGCGCCGGTTTCCTCATTGAACGTCTTCGGGTATGCCGAGGGAATGAACGCGGATACGACGCTGCGCGCCGGCGCGTGGATCGCCGCGCCGCTCGCGCTCGCAGCCGGCTGCTGGACGGCGCGTCGTGTCGCGGCGCGGCACCGGGCAACCGTCCTGCACGGTCACTGGGTCATCCCTGGTGGTGTCATGGCTGCGTCGGCTCGTGGTAGGCGGCCTCTCGTCATCAGCGTGCACGGCTCCGACGTGTACGTGGCGGAGCGTCACGCGATTCTCCGGGGCGCAGCACGATCCACGTTCGAGGCCGCCGGATGGATCACCGCCTGCAGCGACGATTTGCGCCAGCGAGCTGTCGCGCTCGGCGCGGATCCGGCCACAACTGAGACGGTGCCCTATGGCGTCGACACGACGCGGTTTGCTCCGTCGGGCGAGACGCGGCGGCGCCTGCGGGCCGAGCTCGGCTTGGGCGACGCCCCTCTCGTGTTCAGCGCAGGTCGTCTCGTCAGCAAGAAAGGATTCGAGTACCTCATCGATGCCGTGGGCACGATGACCGCGTCGTTCCCTGGACTCCGCCTCGCCGTTGCCGGTGACGGAGATCTCCGAGAGACGCTGGCGACACGGGCCCGGCGCTTTGGCGATGCGATCATGCTGCTAGGCGCTCGTACGCAGGATGACGTCGGCCGGCTGGCAGCCGCGGCCGATGTCATCGTCGTGCCGTCGGTTCACGATACCGAGGGCAACGTCGACGGGCTGCCAAACTTCGCGCTCGAGGCCATGGCGACCGGTACGCCGGTCGTCGCGACACGCGTCGGGGGTCTGCCAGACGCCATCGAGGATGGAGTCACGGGCTGGCTCGTGCCCGAGCGCGATGCGCAGGCGCTCGCGGCCGCTGTACGAGTCCTTGCTCCGGACCCCGTCATGGCGCGAAGCCTCGGCGACGCGGCGCGCACGGAGGTCACTCGTCGCTTTGGCTGGAGCACAACAGCCGAACGTTTCGAGTACGCGTACGATCGCGCGGCCCAACCGGCCCAACCTAAGAAGGACTGAAGATCGTGTTTCTCGCGTCCGACCAGCACCCGGAAAGCACAGGCTACGACTGCATCGTTGTCGGCTCCGGCCCGGCAGGGATGACGGTCGCGACCGAGCTCGAAAAAGCCGGCCGGCGGATTCTGCTGCTCGAGTCCGAATCCGGGAACGGCGATCTCGCGCCGTCGGTCGGCTACGGTCACTTCGCCGGCAACTACTGGAACGCGCACTGGATTCGCGCGTTCGGCGGCACGTCGAACGCATGGGCGGGCTGGGTGTCGACGCTGCGCGAAATCGACTTCGACCATCCGGCGATCGGCGTGCGATGGCCCATCGAACGCGCGGACCTCGTGCCGTTCTACAAGCGCGCGGCGCCGATTCTCGGACGACGCACCGCGATCGTGGATTTCGAACGGCCAGTCATGCCGGGCTGGATCTATCACCCGTTCTCGATCGGCGACCCGACCAGATTCGGTGACGAGTACCGCGGCGCGATCGCGCGCTCCAAACGTCTGGATGTCGCGCTCGGCTACTCGGTCGTCGGACTCTCCGCGACGCCATCCCGGTCATCGATCAGCGCCGTGCGCTGTTTCGATCATGGGCAGCGGGCGGCCTTGACGATGCCGATCGGTCCCGCGACAGTCCGTCGTGATCGCCGCGGGCGGAATCGGCAACGCGCAGCTCTTGCTGCAGCCACCGGGCGACGGCGGCGTGCCGGTCGGCAACGAAAGCGGCCTGGTCGGCAGGTTCCTGATGGAACACCCGCACGCGTACGGCGTCGGGGAGTGCGTCACGACGTTCGATCCAGCACGCTACGCGCCGCCCGGATCGTTCGGACGGCGGATGGACGCGCTGATGCCGGAGGAAACGGTCGAACGGGAGCACCAGCCTGTACGGATGCAGCCTCGAACTGCGGCATCAGACGTCGGACCACGATCTCGTCGCGAGCGCTCTCGACGCCTGACAAACGCCTGTACCACTACGGACTGTCGGCACGATCCGAGATGCAGCCGGTGGCGTCGAATCACGTGTTTCTGACGGCCGAGCGCGATCGGGCCGGTCTTCTCCAAGCCGCCGCTCGGTGTGTCTTCAGCGCCTCGGACCTGCTCAATGTCGAGCGAACCGTCCGGCTTCTCGGCCGATCACTGCTCGAGACGGACCGCGGGCGCGTCAGGGTCAACAATGACGCCTGTACCGCGAGGCCACCGGCGGTGGGCATATCATGGGGACGACACGGATGGGCTCCGGCCGCGCGGATTCGGTGGTTGACCGCCATTGCCGCGTCCATGGATACGAGAATTTCTTCGTTGCCGGTTCCTCGGTATTTCCGACCGGCGGATTCGCCAACCCGACGTTCACGATCGTGGCGTTGGCGGTCAGGCTCGCGGATGAGATCGCACGACGTGGCTGACGCAACTGAGCAACGCACCTCGGGTTTCGCGACGGATGTGGCTGGCGGGCCTCGGCGGCGGGCTGTTGTCCGTGCCGTTTCTCTGGTGGTTCGACGTCCCGGGCCGGGCCCGCCGCTCGGCGACTCAGCGACCGGCGGAGGCACCGTGCTGCGGCCTACGTCGATCGCGACGGGTGGATGTTGACGCCGGAGGACGCGGCCGCGCTGGCGGCGCGTTCGCCCGCCCAGTGAGCGGCGAGGGCCACTTGTCGCAGACAGGCAGGGATGCTACGGTGCAGGCTCCGATGTCAGCAGATGGCCGGCCGAAGGTCCCGAGCCTCAGCATTTTCTTCCCCGCGTACAACGACAGCGGCACGATTGGCGAGCCTGGTGATCGCCGCGCATCGCACCGCGGCGACCCTGACGCCGGATTTCGAGATCATCATCGTCAATGACGGCAGTCCGGACAACACGCGCCGAGATCGCCGACGAGCTCGCCCGCACGTATCCCGAGGTGCGCGTCGTCCATCATCCGCGTCAACCGCGGCTACGGCGGCGCGCTGAAGACGGGCTTCGCGGAAGCGCGCAAGGACTTCATCTTCTACACCGACGGCGACGGCCAGTACGACCCGGCCGAGATGACGGCGTTGTGGCCGCACCTGACCGACGGCGTCGATCTCGTCAACGGTTACAAGATCAGCCGATCCGATCCGCTGCATCGCATCATCATCGGCCGCATCTACCACCACACGGTCAAGCGCCTGTTCGGCATCCCCGTGCGCGACACGGATTGTGACTTCCGGCTGATGCGTCGCTCGATCTTCGATCGCGTCCGGCTCGAGCGAACGAGCGGCGTCATCTGCGTCGAGATGATGAAGAAGATCCAGGACGCGGGCTTCCGCATCGTCGAAGTGCCGGTCCACCACTACCATCGGGCGTTCGGCCGATCGCAGTTCTTCAACTTCCGCCGTCTGTTCAGGACGGCGATCGACCTCTCGCGGCTCTGGGTGCGAGCTCGTGATCGTCCGGCGCCATCGGACCGTTCGGCCCGTCGGCCAGCCGCGAGCCGCTCGCGGCGCAGCCCGTCATGACGCAACGACTACCGCGAGTTCTATCGCGGCCGTCGCGTCCTCATCACCGGCGGGCTCGGCTTCATCGGATCGAATCTCGCGCGTGCGCTCGTCGATCTCGGCGCCGACGTCCTGATCGTCGATTCGCTCATCGACGACTACGGCGGCAACCTCTTCAACGTCGCACGGCATCGAGGATCGGCTGCGCGTCAACATCGCGGACATCCGGCAGGGCACGACGATGGCCTACCTCGTACGCGACCGCGAGGTGATCTTCAACCTCGCCGGCCAGGTGAGCCACATCGACAGCATGCGGGATCCGCACACCGATCTCGAGATCAACTGCCGCAGCCAGCTCACCTTCCTCGAGGCGTGCCGGCAGAACAACCCGGGAACCAAGGTGGTGTTCGCGGGCACGCGCCAGATCTACGGACGGCCGGATCGGCTGCCCGTCGACGAGATCGCACCTCGTCCGGCCGACCGACATCAACGGCATCAACAAGGCCGCCGGCGAGAAATATCACCTCGTCTACAACAACGTCTTCGGCGTGCGCGCCTGCTCGCTGCGGCTGACGAACGTCTACGGGCCGCGCCAGCTCATCCGCCACAACCGGCAGGGGTTCATCGGCTGGTTCATCCGCCTCGCGCTCGAGGGCGGCGAGATCCAGATCTTCGGCGACGGCTCGCAGATCCGCGACTTCGTGTACGTCGACGACGTGTCCGACGCGTTTCTCCGGGCGGGGTATCTCGACGCGTGCAACGGCGGCGTGTTCAATGTCGGCGGCAGCGAACCGATCTCGCATCGCGATCTCGTGACGCTGCTGCTGCGACCGGCCGGCACGGGCTCGATGCGGCTCGTGGACTGGCCGCCGGATGCACGCCGCATCGACATCGGATCCTTCTACTCGGATTCGTCGCGGTTCACGGCGATGACCGGCTGGCAGCCCGCGGTCACGCTCGAGGCGGGATTCGCGCCGAACGCTCGCCTACTATCGCGCGCACTTCGTCCCATTACGTCGAGGACGCGCCGATGACGCGCGTGCCGTTTCTCTCGCTCACGCCGGGCCCCGACGCGGCCGCGGTGCGTGCAGGGCATCGACCGCGTGCTCGCGCGCGGCTGGTTCATGCTCGGGCCGGAGCTCGCGGCGTTCGAAGACGAGTTCGCCGAGATGTCGGGCGCACGCCACGCGATCGGCGTCGGCAACGGCACGGACGCCATCGCGCTCGACCCTGCGCGCCATCGGCGTCGGACCCGGCGACGAGGTGATCACGTCGGCGGTGTCGGCCGCGTTCACGGGTCTGGCGATCCTGATGGCGGGCGCCACGCCGGTGTTCGCGGATGTCGACGACGACAGCGGCACGATGGATCCCGACGGCCGCGGAGGCGGCGATCACGCCACGGACGGCGGCCATGCTGCCGGTGCATCTCTACGGCCAGGCCGCGGACATGCCGCGCCTCGATGGCCATCGCCAGCCGCCATGGCATCGCGATCGTCGAGGACGCGTGCCAGGCGCACCTGGCGACGGCTGGCGGACGGCCGGTCGGCACGCTCGGGCATCGCGGGCGCGTTCAGCTTCTATCCGACGAAAAATCTCGGCGCGCTGGGAGATGGCGGCGCCATCATCACGAACGACGCGTGCGCTCGCGGAGCGGCTGAGGCGCCTGCGCAACGGCGGCCAGATCGATCGATACCTGCACGAGGAGTTCGGCGTCAACAGCCGCCTCGACGAGATGCAGGCCGCCGTGCTCCGTGCACGCCTGCCGTTCCTGCGCGAGTGGACCGAGCGACGCCGCGCGCTTGCGCGGCGGTACCGCGCGGCGCTCGGCGGCGCGCCCGTGCGCGTGCACGCCGGAGCGCGACCCGGGCCACGTGTATCACCTGTTTACCGGTGCGCGTCGCCGGCGCGCGACGCGTCTGATGCGCCACCTCGAGCAGCGGGGCATCGGCACGATCGTGCACTACCCGATCCCGCTGCCGCACCAGCCGGCGTTCGCGGGCGTCCTCGAAGCGGCGTGCCGGCCGGCCGTCAGCCCGAGACGCCAGTCGCGGACCGCCTCTGCGCCGAGGTCTGCTCGCTTCCCCTGCATCCCGGCCTCACCGACGCCGACGATCGACCTCGTCGCCTCGGAAGTGAGCGCCTGGCAACCGGAGCATCCGTCCGCACCGGCACCGCGCTGATGTTCCAGACCGTCATCGCGTCGCTGCTCGTGGCGTATCTGCCCGGCGCGCTGGCGTACCGTGTGCCATTCGGCGAACGCCCGTTGCGCGCCGCGCTGGCCGCGGAGGAACGCGCGTTCTGGGCGGTCGTCTTGAGCGTCGTCCTGGTCGCTCGCGGTCGTCATGGCGCTGGCGGCTCTCGATCGGTACCAGTTCCGTCTCCTGCTGATCGCGAACGCCGCGCTGTCCAGCGGCCTGCTGCTCCTGCGTGCCGAACCAAGCTCGTCTACGGCGGCACCGCCCCGCGCGTTGGGCTTCGGCGCTGCGATTCCCGCGGGCCTCATCGTGATCGGCGCGCTGCTCTATTTTCCTTCCGCCGAGTACGTCATCGGAGGAAAGGACCCCGGCACGTACATCAACGAGGGCGTGCAGATCGCGCAGCGCGGCAGTCTTGATCGCGTCCGACTCGATCGGTGTCCTCGGTGCCGGCCGCGTCCCGCGATCTGTTTTTTCCGTGGCACCAGAATCCCTACTACTTCGGCCTGCGGTTCATGGGGTTCTTCATTCAGAATCCAGACGCAGGCAAGGTGATCGGTCAGTTTCCTCACCTCTTCCCCGCGTCGATCGCGATTGGATATGACCTGAACGGGCTCACCGGTGCCCGCGACACCGTCGGCGTGTGGGCCATGCTCGGGCTCGTCGCGGTCTATCTGGTCGGCGCCAGGCTCTTCGGACCGGTCGCGGCCGCCGGCGCGTGCACGCTCCTCGCGGTCAACGTCGTCCAGGTCTGGTTTGCCAGATACCCGAATAGCGAGACTGTCATGCAGGCGCTCGTCTTCGCCGCGCTGCTGGCGTTTGCGCGCGCGACGGAAGGTAGCCGGGCGTTCTTCGGAACCATTGCGGGCGCCCTGCTGGGGCTGATGTTGTTCCTGCGTTACGACGTCGTGCTCGCGATGGCCGCGTTCGTGGCCGCGGCGACCGTGGTGCCCCGCGACAATCGCGTGGGCGCAGCCTTCGTGGTCGCGCTCGTCGCAACGGGCCTGTTGGGTCTCTGGTATCTCGCGAACCCGATGGTCGCCTACTCAGCGTATCCGCTCGGGTTCACCCGCGATCGTGGCGGATGGGCGCTCGTCGGCGTCGGCGTGGCCGGGATTGGCGCGTTCCGTTGGCTGGCGAGAAAAGATTCGGTCGTGCGGGTCGTGCGCCGGAGCCTTCCCGCGGCCCTCGGCGTGGCGGTCACCGTGCTCGCGATCTACGCGTACTTCTTCCGCGTCGAAAGCGGCCGCACAGCACTCCACGACGCCATGGCCTTTCGGACCTTCGCGTGGTACATCACGCCGTGGGCGCTGGGCCTGGCGGTCGCCGGACTCGCGGCACTGCTGCCGTTTCGTTTTTGGCGTGACCCGGCGTTTTTCATCACGCTCATCACGTTCGGTCTGTTCTTCTTCTACAAAACACGCATTGTTCCCGAGCATTTCTGGGCGTCTCGGCGGTTCCTGGCGGTCATTCTGCCCGGCGTGTTGATCGTGATCGCCGGGGTGACGAGTGTCATCGTCGATCGCGCGCTCGAGAGGATGGCGAAGGGGATCAGGCTTTCTGGGGACTGGCGCGCACCCCTGGGTGCCGTACTCACGGCCGTGCTGCTCATGCCTCTTGGGCTCGTCTTCTGGCGCGCTTCGGCACCCGTGCGATCGCATGTCGAATACGAGGGGCTCATTCCGGCCCTCGAGAAACTGGCGGACTCCATCGGACCGCGGGACATCGTCGTCGTCGAATCTCGTGACGCCGGATCCGATGTCCACGTGCTGGCGCTGCCCCTTGCCTACATCTACTCGAAGCACGTCCTCGTGCTCGACTCGGCCGCGCCGGCCAAGCGCGCCCTGGAAAACTTCGTGTCCTGGGCAGAGACCACCTACGAGCGCGTGCTCTTTCTTGGTGGCGGAGGCACCGACCTGCTGTCGCGTCATCTCGGCGCCGAGCTGCTTCACGCCGATCGCTTTCAGGTCAAGGAGTACGACGCACGAGTCAACGACTATCCCCAGGGCGTCCGCCGGAAGGATCTCGAATTCGGTGTGTACAGGCTCACGCGGAATGACCCCGCGCCCCGGGGGCCGGTCGGATTCGACATCGGTAAGGACGATGACCTGAACGTGGTGCGTTTTCACGCTCGCGAACGCCAGGGCGATACGCCCTTTCGCTGGAGTGGCCCACAGTCCTTCATTCTTCTTCTCGGCATTCCGGCGGAGGCCAGAACGATCGAACTTTGGATGAGCAATGGCGGACGCCCACCCCAGTCAGGTCCTGCCACGGTGGAGATTGCGCTCGGTGTTGACGTCCTGGGCTCGGTGACAGTCGGACAACCATTGACGCGGTACACCATCGCGCTCCCACCTGAGCTTGCGGCACGCGCCGCCGCCAGCGATGACCCGGCGCGCCTCCGGCTGCGCGTGGCGCCGTGGGTGCCAGCCGAGACGCTCGGTGGCTCGGACAGTCGCCAACTGGGTGTGATGGTGACGAGAGTCGAAGTTCGATGAGCGCGGTGCCCGATCGGCGTCTGCGCACGATCGCCGCCATCACAACTGTGGCGGTGTGGCTCGTCTACATCACGACGGCCGGCGGCATGATGGCGACTGGAGACGCCGTCGCGATGTTCGAGGCCGCGCGATCGCTGGTCGATCGGGGCAGCATCGACGTGCCGGCCAATCAGTCAAGCGATCTCTGGCGAGGTGCGGACGGCCGGTACTACACGCCGTTTGGGATCGGACAGTCACTGTTTGACGTTCCGTTCCTTCTGGCCGGGCGCATCGCGACCACGGCAGTCGGTTCGAAGCTGGGCGGGCTGGGAGACCCTGACACCATCCCCAAGGCGTTCGTCGCCGCGGCGAGCACGATTCCGGCGGCCGTGGCCGTCGCCTTCGGCCTCCTGCTCGCATGGCGGTTGTCCAGAGACACGCGCTCGAGCGTGCTGGCCGCGCTCGTCCTGGCGTTCGGAACGATGCTCTGGCCGTACGCGAAGTTCGGCTTCAACGCCGCGCTCACCACCGCAGCATTGACCGCCGGCGCGTACGGGCTCGCGGCTGGCGCGGTCGACCGCCGAGGATGGGTTGCCGCCGGTGGTGGTGCCGCTCTGGGCATCGCGCTCCTCACACGCCACGAGATGATTCTTGCTGCCGGTGCCGGGCTTGGATGGTTCCTGTGGCAGGTGCGGCGGACCGAATCGGGGGGCCGGCTGGCGGCGGCGGCCGCCATCCCGGTTTGCGTCGCCTTCGGGCTGTGGATCACACTCAACACGATGAGATTCGGCAACCCGTGGCACACGGGACATGCACCGGCGTTTGCGTGGTCCGGGTTCGGCGCGTTCCTTTTTTCGCCGGCGGGTGCCCTGTTGCTCTACTCTCCCCCCGCGCTGGCGGGTATCGCGTTGATCACAGCAGCGCGAAGCGGCCACGTCGTCAGCTGGCTGATGATTCTCATCGTCGCGGTCCTCGTGTTGTTCTACGCAACGCTGGAGGACTGGTTGGGTACGCGCTCCTACGGGCCGAGGTACCTCGTCCCGATCCTGCCTCTCCTTGTGGCGCCGATCGCGATATGGCTCTCGCGCGCGCGCACGGGTGCGTCCCGCCTGGCGCTGGCCGCACTATGCCTCGTTGGCGTCGGGATACAGCTCCCGGCGGTTGCCGTCGACTTTTCACGAGTGGGGATCGACGCCGGACAACCGGCGCAGTCGGTCCGCCGCGACGAGTGGCAGTGGGCGCCGCTCGTCGTCAATGCCCGCGCGGTTCGGCCCGCGGCCGAGTCGACTGCCCATGCCCTGATCGCCAACGAGCCTCAGGCCTCTGGCCCCGTGCCGGCAGGCGTCTCGCTCTCGAGCCGGCTCCCGCTGGGCCTCGATTTCTGGTGGGTGCATCTGTTTCAGCTCGGCGCGCTGCCTCGTGCGGCGGCCGTCCTCGCGGGCCTGCTGCCGCTCGCCGCCGCCGTGTGGCTCGTGCGCATCGCGCTCACCCGAGCGTCGCTCCTCGATCGTGAGGCCCGCCAGCAGGTGTCCGGCCGATGAACGGATGGCGCCGGCGCGTGGCGATCCAGCGATGGGCGTCGTAGTGCGGCGCGCGGTGTCGACGGAAGCCGGGCGCTGGCTGTTCTGGCTCGCGCTGGGTGTCTACTTCTTCACGGCGGGCGGAAGCCTGACGACGACTGACGCGGTGGTCGCATTCGACGTAACTCGAAATATCGTCGAACGCGGTACCGTCGCGACGTCCGGCAATCTGCTCGGCATGGATGCCTTCCGCGGCGCGGACGGCCGCTACTACTCGCCGTTTGGCCTGCTGCAATCGGTCTACAACATCCCGTTCTATGTTGCCGGCACGTCGTTCGTGGAGGTCAGCGGCATCACGGCGGGACGACCGGACAGTATTCCCAAGGCGTTCGTGGCGCTCGGCCAAGTCCTCGTGAGTGCCTGGATCGTCTGGCAGATCTTCTGGCTGTGCCTGTTCGTGACGAAGGACGAGCAGGCGGCGGCGCTCGCGGCGCTGACCGCTGGGTTCGGCTCGGTGCTGTGGCCTGTACGCGAAGTTCGGGTTCAACCAGCCCCTTGCGTGCGCGACGCTTACCGCCGCCGTGATTTCCGTCTTCATTGGCGCTCGGCGGAACAACTGGCGCCCGACAGCCATGGGTGGGGTGTGGCTGGCGGCGAGCCTCATGACCCGGCATGAGATGGCCATTGCCGCGCTGCCGATCGGAATGTGGCTGCTCTTTTCAGCGAAGGACCGTCGGACGGGCGTCGGTCACCTCGCGGCCTTCGCGCCGGGTGTTCTCGGCGGCGTCACGGCGTGGTTGGCGTTCAACTTTTATCGCTTCGGCAACGCGTTCGACTCCGGGTACCTTCGGGACGCCACGCCGGAGTTCGGAGCGTCGGTCGTTCGTGGGCTCGCGGGCCTGCTCTTCAGTCCAGGCGCATCGCTGTTTCTCTACTCGCCCGTGGCAGTCCTCGGCGTCCTCGGGCTGGTGAAGCTGTGGCGCACCGATCGGTCGGCCGCGCTCCTGCTGTCGTCAGTCACGATTACGTTCGTGCTGTTCTATGCGACGCTGGGGAATTGGATCGCGGGCCGGTCGTGGGGATCGCGCTATCTGGTGGTCGTGGTGCCGTACCTCGCCGCCGGTTGGGCAGTTCTCCTGGCTCACATGGAACGCCGATGGCGGGCGTTCGCCATGGTGATCGCCACGACAGTGGGCATGGTCGTTCAGTTGCCTGGCGTCGTCGTCGACTATGCAAAGGTCAGTCAAGCCGCACCGGTGACGTTTACGACCGAGGAGCGCCAGTGGCGATGGGAGGCGTCGCCGCTGGCGCTCAACACCCGCGCCATGCTGACGGCTGTGCCGGCGAACGTGGACTACCTGATCGGCGCCCGAGCCGTTCCCCGTATCGCGGGCCCCACGGGGCCCGATGATCGCGGATTCTCGCAGCAGTTCGCCTTCAGTCTCGACTTCTGGTGGCTGTACCTCTTCTATTTGCATCTGCTGACGCGCACCATGGTCGGAGTGGTTCTCGCGGCGTTCGCCCTCTGGATCCTGTTCTGCTGCCAGGGCCTGGGAGGTGAGTTGGCATGACGAGCCTGGCGCGCGGCCAACGGCCCGGGCTGCAGATCTACGACGCCAACGAACGGCGCCTCGTCGCCGGCGCCGATGCCGTGCTCTCTCCGTTGCGCTGGTTGCCGCACGCAAAGGCCGCGGGGCCCGTCCGCCGCGTGTTGCTCCTCCGGCTCGAGCGCATCGGCGATCTGCTGATGGTGCTCGACGCAATTCATGATGCGGATCAGGCCTGGCCCGACGCCGAGATCGATCTCGCCGTCGGACGCTGGAACGCGCCGCTGGCATCGCTCATCACGGGTGTCGAACACGTTCATGTCGCGAGCGCGCCGTGGCTGGCACGAGGCGAGGAAGCCGACTCGTGGGGCGGCCTCGTCTCGAAAGCGCGTGACTGGCGCTCCCGCCGGTACGACCTCGTCGTGAACTTCGAGCCCGACATTCGCAGCAATGCGCTGGCCTGGCTCACCGGCGCGCCTCGACGCGTCGGGTACGGCAGCGGAGGCGGTGCGGCATTTCTCACCGACGCGCTGACCTACGAGCCGGACACGCACGTCAGGGACAATGCCCGCCGGCTCATCGCGTCGGCGGCCACCGGGACGACTCCGGCCGGCGCGAGCCCCGTCCCGACGCTCGAAATCCCCGCGGAAGCCACCGAGCGTGCGCGCAGGATCCTTTCGCCGGCGCGGCGCCCCATCGTCGGCGTGCACGCGAGCGGTGGACGCGCGTCGAAACAGTGGTATCCGAGCCGTTTCGGTGAGGTCGCCGCTGAGGTTGCTCGCTCCCGGCACGCGACGATTGTTCTCACCGGCGGGCCGGGCGACCGGGCCCTGGTCGACGGGATCACGCCGGCCCTCGCTGGGCTCCCCGTCATCGACGTCGTGGGTACGCTCGACATCGTGGACCTGGCGGCGCTCCTCGCGGAGCTCGACGTGCTCATCACTGGCGACACAGGACCGATGCACCTCGCGGCCGCCATGAACACCCCGGTGGTGGCGCTGTTTGGTCCGTCGAATCCCGTGCGCTACGGTCCGATCGGGACGAAGTCGCGGGTCCTTCGCATCGATCTCCCGTGCAGCCCGTGCGGGCAGGTGCGCCTGCCCCCGGAACGGTGTCGCGGCCATGTCCCCGATTGCCTCCATGGCATCGAGGTCAGTCGGGTCGTTGCCGCTGTCGATGAGCTGCTGACCTGATGGCGCCGTCGATCACGTGTTTCACGCGGCAGGGCGCTGGCCAACGCCTGAGGCTGTCGGATCTTCTGACGGGAGCTGCCCGTGACGAAGCTCGCGAGTTGACCAACCGCTGGATTAAAAGCCTGCGTCTCGTACGGTACGGAAGCGCGACGATGCGCGAGCGGTTTTCGTATCGTGGTGATTCGCTCTGGTGGTTTACCGAGCTCTACCTCCACAAGGTTCGCCACCTCGAGGAAGCCGTCGCAACGATTGTCGCGCTGGATCGCGCCTGTCGCACGTTCGAACCCGTACGGATCGAGGTCGAAGCCGACACGAGCGCGAGCCTGTCTGCGGCGGACGCGTACGGCCGTGCGCGAGGGTTGCCCGTGGCGACGCGCGGACGACCGTCGGACCGGTCCGCCGGGCTCACGAGCTATCGCGAAGCGTTGTCGGCCGGGCTCTCACGTCTGCGGCCGGCGGCGACACGGGTCGCGCCTCCCTCACGAGTGGCCGCCTTCGTCCACACGGCGTTCTGGCGGCCGTCCGCGACCGGCGACGGATCGGGTGAGGAGAGTTACATCGGACCGGTGCTTGACCGTCTCAAGCAGGCGGTCGGGACCGAAGGGCTGACGCTCGTGGGCGTCGGACCTGCGCGGAATTTTCGTGCCCGGCGGTGGTGGGATCCGATCGTGCCGTCCGCCACGCCACCGCCACACGTCACGCCCGTCGAACGCTTTTCGCGCGGAACGGCATTGGCCGGGTCGAACGGCGTCTGGAAAGAGCGCGGCGACCTGGCGCGACGTCTCACGGCTGGCACTGACATTCGTGCAGCCGGTGTCGTCTGCGGTTGCGACTTGTGGCCGGTGCTCGAGCGCGAGCTGACCCACGTCGCCCAGCTTCAGTGGCCGTGGTCCGCACGCGTCATGGACGAGGCCGGCGCGGCGCTGGACGTCCTCTCACCACAGGTCGTCGTCACGTACGCGGAAGCCGGAGGGTGGGGACGCGCGATCGTGCTCGAGGCGCGCCGCCGCGGGATCCCCTCGATTGGAATCCAGCACGGTTTCATTTATCGACATTGGCTGAACTACCTTCACGAGCCCGACGAGGTCGCGCCCCTCGACGCGGACCGCGGGTTCCCGGCGCCCGATCGCACGCTCCTCTTCGATGCGTACGCCGCCGAGCATCTGCAGACGCGTGGCCATCTGCCTTCCGACCGCCTGGTGGTGACCGGCAGCGCACGGCTCGATGACCTCAAGGCTCGCGTGGACGATCTCCGTCGCGCCGGCCGCGACGAGTTGCGCGGTGGGCTTGGTGTGCCGTCCGACCACAAGCTCATCGTGCTCGCGGCGAAGTTCAGCGAGATTCGCGAAGAGTTGCCGAAGCTGTTCGCGGCGGCGGGCGCCCAACCGGGCGTCCGGCTGATCATCAAGACGCATCCGGCGGAGACGACGGCGCCGTACCAGGCCCTGGCGTCCGGCATCGGGAACATCTCGATTGCTCCCGCCGACGCTGACCTCGCGCGATTGCTGGCGGCTGCTGATGCACTGGTGACCATGAACTCCACCGTGGCGGTCGACGGACTCGTCCTGGGTGTGCCGGCCCTCGTCGTGGGATGGCCGACGAACCTGACCCCGTTCGTAGACGCGGGAACGATGATGGGCGGCCCCGACCTCGACGTGTCCGAGGCCTTGAGGCGCCTGTTGTATGATCAACCGTCTCGCGACGATCTGCATCGCCGCGCCACGGCGTTCACGCGCACGTACCAGATACGAGCCGACGGAAGCGCGGCGGAACGGGCCTCGAACGAGATCCTGGCAACGATCAAGTGAGCACGGCTCTTCAACCCTCAACCGGAGATCCTGAATGCGCGCGCTGCTGACTGGAGGTGCGGGGTTTGTCGGCTCGCACCTGGCCGAGATGCTGCTCGACGGCGGCCATCAGGTCATGGTCCTCGACGATCTCTCGACGGGATCGATGGACAACATCACCCACCTCAAAACGAACCGGGGGTTCGAGTACGTCATCGATTCCGTGATGAACGAGTCGTTGACCGCGGAGTTGATCGATCGGGCCGACGTGGTGTTCCATCTTGCGGCTGCGGTCGGCGTCAAGCTCATCGTCGAGGCACCGGTCCGGACGATTGAAACGAACGTGCACGGCACCGAGGTCGTGCTGACGCACGCCAGCAAGAAGTCAAAGCTGGTCGTGATTTTCTCCACGTCAGAAGTGTACGGAAAGAGCACAGCCGTGCCATTCCGCGAGGACGCCGACCTCGTCCTGGGCCCGACTCCGAAACATCGTTGGGCCTATGCCTGCAGCAAGGCCATCGATGAGTTCCTGGCGCTCGCCTACTACCGCGAGCGCAGGTTGCCCGTCGTCATCGTGCGGCTCTTCAACACGGTCGGGCCGCGGCAGACGGGCCGATACGGCATGGTGATTCCGACGTTCGTGCGACAGGCGCTCGCGGGCGAGCCCATCACCGTGCACGGCGACGGCACGCAGTCCCGCTCGTTCGCCTACGTGGGCGATGTCGTCCAGGCCGTGGCGAGGCTGGCCGCCGAACCGCGTGCGGTGGGCCAGGTCTTCAATATCGGCAACACCGAGGAAGTGTCCATGATGGAGCTTGCGCGCCGTGTCAAGGCCATGACCGGCAGCACATCGGATATCGTGCTGATTCCGTACGACGAAGCCTACGCGGAAGGTTTCGAGGACATGCCGCGCCGCGTACCCAACGTCGACAAGCTCCAGGCATGCGTCGGCGTCCGGCCAACGACGTCCCTCGACGAGATTCTGCGCCTGGTCATCGCGTCTGTGCGTGCCACGCTCGAACCGGCGAATCGGGGATAATCGAAGGGTGTCAGCCGTCACGAGACAGGCGCGCAAGGCTGCGGAGCGCGTGCTGTCCGCCAACGCCAGGACGGTTCGCCGAGTGCTCCTTGCCACGGGCCGCGACCGCGCGCCGCGAATGCCCGACATCGTCCAGATCGAGAGCACCAACCTCTGCAACGCCAAGTGCGTGTTCTGTCCTCGCGACGAGATGGAGCGCCGGCAGGGCGTGATGTCCGTGGAGCTTTTCAAGAAGGTCGCGGACGAGTGCGCCGAACTCGGCATCACGCACGTCCGCGTGCACAACTACGGCGAGCCGTTCCTCGACAAGAAGCTCGTCGACAAGGTGCGCTACGCGAAGGAGCGCGGCATCGCCGAAGTCGGGATGATCAGCAACGGATCGCTCATCACCGAACCGATCGCGCGACAGATGATCGAGGCGGGACTCGACGCCATCAATATCAGCGTCGACGCCGGCGGAAAAGAGACCTTCGAGCGGACGCGCGTGCACCTCAAATACGACACGGTCATCGGCAACATCCGCACGCTGGCGCGCCTCCGCAAGGAGCTCGGCAAGAAACGGCCGCGACTCATCCTCTCGTTCGTCCGCCAGGACAACTCGGCGGAAGAGCAGGCCTTCATCGACGAATGGACCGAGATCGCCGACAAGATTCACATCACCGAGCTCCACAACTGGGCCGGCACGCTCAACACACGCTCCGACGTGCAGTATCCCTGCTACCGGATGTGGCTGACATTCACGGTCCTCTGGGACGGTCGGGTGTCGCTCTGCTGCGCCGACTTCGACGGCCGGCAGATTCTGGGCGACCTGCGGACGCAGACCATCGCCGAGGTGTGGAACTCGCCGGCCTACCGTGCCGCGCGAAAGCTGCACCTCGAAAGCGGCGGACCCGAGATCTGCCAGTCCTGCGACCTTCCCAAGAAAGATTCCCCTCTCTGGGTCCACCGCCTGGTCTGACCGGGCCACTGCCCCACGGGCGTATACTGGGAAGCACGTCGAATATGTTGCGCGCACATGCAATTGCGATCGTCTTGGCCGGTGCGATGCTCGGCCTTGCAAGACCCGCTCACGCGCAGGCGCCGAGAAACCTCGACCTGAAGTTTGGCCCCGACGGCCTGGTCACGCTGGCGGCCGAGAACGTCACCGTTCGCGAAATCCTGGCGGAATGGGCTCGTCAGTGCGGCTGCTACGTGGTCAATGCCGACCGGCTCGCGGGTGCGCCACTCGCGGTGCCAATTGCCTTCGTCTCGGCTCGGCAATCCGACGTGCTGCGCTCGCTTCTACGGGAGACTGGCGGCTACGCGCTGACGCCCAGACGCCCGGGCGCCGAGTCGGTCTCGCAATTTGAAACGATCTACATCATCAACGCGTCGAGCGCCGTCGCGTCGACCGCGCCCGTGGCGGCCGTCATGCCGATCGCGCCGACCGCGTTCCGTGGCGCACCGGATGACGAGATTCCGCCCGTCATGCCGCTCGCCATCGGCGCGGAGCTACCGACCGCGGCGGGGGCCCCGGCCGCGCCTCCGGGATCGCAGCCCGCGCCGACACGATCACCCACTCCGGTAGGCGGCTTCGTGATCACGCCGCTGACACCGGTGCCGCCCGGATCCGCGCCGTCGGCGGTGCCGGCCACACCGGCTCAGCCCGGCCGCGCCACCCCGTCCCGTTCGCAGCCATAGTCCTGAGACGACGTCCGCTGCGTCAAGCGTTCGTGGCGGCCGGATGATGCGCGGCGCCCTCGCTCGAGCCGCTCTGCATGGCGATCTGATTCTCATCGCACTGGGCGTTCTGATGCTCGGTGCGTTCCTCTCGGCCACGCTGCTGTTTCCAAAGGCAAGCGGCCGCGTCGTCTTCGGCGACGCGACGCACCACTTCATACAGCTTCGCTCGGTGGTCTTCGATCACGACCTCGATTTCCTGAACGAGCACGTGGCGATCTACGAGCTGGCAGGCACGAAGGAGGAGACCGACCACATCCTCGCCGAGCTGGGCACCCCGACGGGACGCGTCCGCAACTACATGCCGATCGGCCCCGCCATTCTCTGGGCGCCGATGTACCTGTTGGCGATTGGCGTAGATTGGCTTCGCTGGCTCGCCGGAGCTGGCCCGGTGCCGGATGGATTCAGCCGCGGAGCGCAGATGGCGCCGGGAGTCACCGGCGTCATTGCGGCGACGGCCGGCGTGGTGCTCTCGTGGCGAACGGCGCGTCTGTTCGTCGACGCCGAGAGCGCGCTCGGCGGTGCCGTCGCCGTCCTCCTTGGATCGCACGCCCTGTACTACTCGATGGTCTCGCCGTCTTACTCCCACGCGGCGTCGATGCTCACGTCGTCGCTCATCGTGTGGTTCTGGCTTCGCAACCGGCGGCGTGACCCATCCATCTGGAACGCGACGATGTTCGGTGCACTCGTCGGAGCAGCCACGCTGATGCGGTGGCAGGACGCCGTGTTCCTGATCGTGCCGTTTTCGGAGATCCTCGGATGGCGGGCGTCCTGGCGCACTCGCCTCGGCGCGCTCGCAGCGGCCGCGCTGGCGTGGGTCGTGGTCTTCTCGCCGCAGTTGGTCGTCTGGCACGTGCTCTACGGGCAGGCGTTCGCGATTCCGCAGGGACCCTCGTTCATGCAGTGGACGTCCCCGCATCTCGCCGACGTGTTGTTCTCGACCAATCACGGCCTGTTCACATGGACGCCGATCGTCGCCCTGGCCATCGTGGGATTGGGCGTGCTCGTGCGGCGCGAACCGACCGTGGCTCCGGCCCTCGTCGGGCTCGTGCTCGTCTCGTGGTACGTCAATGCAGCGGTCGCCGACTGGTGGGCCGGCGAAGCATTC
Organism: uncultured Acidobacteriota bacterium; assembly: GCA_963739035.1. GTDB lineage: Bacteria > Acidobacteriota > Vicinamibacteria > Vicinamibacterales > SCN-69-37 > CAVTYZ01. Next base: position 195,322 of record CAVTYZ010000022.1, read on the forward strand.
GGCGCGCGTCGCTTCCTGTCGATGTTTCCGCTGCTCGTCCTCGGCATGGCGACCTGGATGCAGGCGCGCGGAAAGCCCCCCTCGACACGCACCACACGATGGGCGATCGTCTCGGCGCTCATCGCCGCCAATGGCCTGCTACTGCTGCAGTACCAACTGTTCATGAAAGGCCTGATCGCGATCGCTCCGTATCCGTCAGGCTGGTTCGATATGTGGGTCGCGCGGTTCGTGGTGCCGGCCCGTCTCCTGAGCTGGTGGCTCAGCTAGCGGGCGACCCGGCCCGGCGTGGCACGGGATAGTAGAATCGCTCGCATGCATCCGCCCTCGCCCGTGTCCCGGACGGGTGAGTACCTGGAACGCGGCGACTATCACCGCGCGCTCTCGCCGGATTGGGAGTTCTACCCCACGTACCTGGCCAAGCTCGACGGTGTCCGTGCGTATCTGGCCGGACTGCCCGCGTCGACGCGCGTGCTCGACGCGGGGTGTGGAGAAGGCGTCCTCGTCGAGGAGTTTCGCGGACGGCTGGCCATCGAAGGCGTCGACCCGCACTACAGTTCCGACCTCGTACGGATCGGATCGCTTCTCGATCTGCCGTACTCCGACGGATCGTTCGACCGGGGCTTGTGCCTGGACGTGCTCGAGCATCTCAGCTTCGAGGAACAGCCGCGGGCGCTGAAGGAGCTCTATCGCGTCATCGTTCCCGGCGGGGAGCTCTACGTGACGGTTCCCAACCTTGCGCACCTGCAGTCGCGCGTGCATTTCGCGCTGACCGGGCGGCTGATCCGGACAGCCGATCCCCTGAAGCATCCAGGTGATCGGCCCATGGCTGAGTATCTGGATCTCGTGGCCTGCGCCGGGTTCCGGCTGGTCGAGCGCCGCGGCATTTTCCCGACGGTCCCGGTCGTGACACGGTTCATCCGGCGTCATCCCGCTCGCCTGCGGCCCCTGCACCGGCTGCTCACCCGGATGCTTCCCATTCCCGGCTGGTGCTTCCTGAACGTTCTCCGGCTCCACCGCCCTTGACGTCGGTTCGTACGCACGCGCGCACGCTCGCGACCGGAGTGGCGATCTACGGCGCCGGCGATGCCGCCGTCACCGTCGTCAACTTTCTCCTGTTGCCGGTCTACGTCCGCACGCTCAGCCCGCGCGACTACGGCGCGCTGCTGATTCTGATTTCGATCGAGACGTTCGTGAAAATCGTCAACCGGTGGGGCCTGGATGGCGCCTTCATGCGGTACTACCCGGACCGCGCGGACGGTGAGCCGCGGCAGCGACTGACGAGCACGCTTGCGCTCTTCCTGCTCGGGGTGGATGGTGTCCTGCTCGCCGCGGCGCTGGCCGGCTCTTCGAGCGTCGCCTCGACGCTCTTCGGCGAGGGCCAGTACCTCACGGCACTTCGGTTGATGCTGCTGAATACGTTCGTCATGGCGTTCACGTTCGTGCCGTTCCACGTCATGCGTATTCGGAACGAAGCGGTCAGCTACAGCGCGCTCAGCTTCGTGCGCGCGGCCACGACCACCGTGCTGCGTCTGGTCCTCGTGGTCTGGGGTGGATTCGGCCTCGCCGGGATGTACGCCGCGGACCTCATCATCACGGTGCTGCTCCTTCCCGTGCTCTGGCCGTGGGTGCGGCCGCTCCTCCGGGCCACGTTCTCGTGGGAGGAGTTGCGGCGCCTGCTCCGCTTCGGTCTGCCGCGCCTCCCGCACGGGCTGGCGCAGCAGGCGTTCGACTACGGCAATCGACTGATCCTCACGGCGTATGTGCCGCTCGCCGACGCCGGCGTCTATCAGAATGGCGCGACACTGGGTGCCGCCGTGAAGTTCTTCCTGGCGTCGTTCGAGACCGCGTGGGCGCCGTTCTACTATTCGGCCGCCAAGGCGCCCGACGGAGCGTCAGTGCTGGCGCGAATGACGACGTATGCGGTCGCGGTGCTGCTGCTGCTCGTGGCCGGCACCACGGCGGTCGCGCGCGATCTCGTGCTGCTGATGCTCGGCGTCGAGTATCTCGGCGCGATCCCGATCGTGCCGCTGGTCGCGCTGGCGACGGCGTTCCAGGGCGTGTACCTGCTGACGTCGATCGGACTGAATCTCACCGGTCGAACGCACTACTATCCCGTGGTCACGTTCGTCGCCGCCGGCGCCGGCCTCGGAGCGGGTCTGATCCTGACACCCAGATTCGGCGTGGTGGGCGCAGCGACTGCCCTGCTGATCGCGTTCGTGACCCAGGCCGCGCTGGCGTTTCATCTGTCCCGCCGCGCGTACCGCATCGAATACGAGTGGAGTCGCCTCATCCGGGTTCTGGTCGCCGGGTTCGTGGCGGTCGTTGCGGCACTCTGGCTCGTACCGCCGGTCGGAGTGGTCGTGGGCCTGCTGCTGCGCGGGTTGGCCACGACCGTCGTGTACCTCCTCGTGCTCTGGTCGACGGGGTTCTTCCGGGCCTCGGAGCGCGCGCTCATTCGCGAGGCACAGGGCCGGTTCTGGCGCGCATGGTACCCTTGAAGGCTGTTCGATGGCCGTGCCAAGCACCGTTTCCCGTCCGCGGTACGTCGCGTGGACGCTCGCCGCAGTGTGTGTCATCGGTTTCGTGTTCAGGGCCTGGAATCTGAACTACAGCCTGCCGGGGTGTATCACCCGGATGAAATCCCGATCCTGAACCGAGCGCTCGCGTTCGCGAAGGGCGACATCAACCCCCACAACTTCCTGTACCCAGCCTGTACTTCTACCTGCTCTTCGCGTGGGAAGGGCTCTTCTTCGTGCTGGGCTGGGCGACCGGGGTGTTTCAGTCTGCGGCCGACTTCCAGGCGCAGCACTTCCGCGATCCATCGAACGTGGTTCTTGCCGCGCGCGCGTTCAGCGTCGCCTGCGGTGTGGTGACGCTCGCCGCCGTCTATCGTCTGGGGCGACGCCTGGCCGACCCGATCGTCGGCGTCGTCGCCGCGCTGTTTCTTGCGGTGTCACCATTCGCCATCCGGGATGCGCACTACGTCAAGCTCGACATTCCCGTGACGATGTTCACGGCGATGACGCTTGCGGCGCTGGCGCGCCTGGCGGTCGACTCGGCCGCGGCCGCGAACCGGCGCGCGTGGATCGTGACGGGACTCTTGGCCGGACTGGCCATGTCGACCCAGTATACGTGATTTTCCTCGCGCTGGCGATCGCGGCCGTGGCAGTCGGCGACGTCCGACGCTCGGGGCGCTGGCAGAAGTCAGCCGCGCTGCTGGCGTGGGCCGCGGCAGGGACCGTGGTCGGGTTCGTCGCCGGCACGCCGTTCTTCTTCGTCGAGTTCGACACCGCGATGCGCGACATCGCGGGCGTGCGCGAAGTCGACATCGATCGGGCGTTGGCCGGCGGGGGTGGTGCGTTCACATCGCTGCCGGCCTACCTGTACATGCTGGCCGTGGATGCGATGGGCTGGCCCGTGTTCGCGTCGGCGGTGGTCGGGGCCGCCTGGTTGCTCGCGACCGATTGGCGCCGCGCGCTCGTGCTGCTTGTCTTCCCGGGCGCCTACTTGGTGTTCATCGCGCACACCGTGCCCATGAGCCGCTACCTCAACTGCATGCTCCCGGCCGTCGCCGTCCTCGCCGGGTTCACGATCGTGAACGTGCTGCGGAACCTTGTGTCAGGCAGGTCAGCGATCGCGCTCGTCGTCGCGGTGCTCGCATCGATACCGGCGGTGATCATGTCGGTCGATGCCGTCGAGTTCTACGGCCAGACGGATACCCGCTCGCTCGCCGGGGCGTTCATCGAACGCGAGGTTCCGCCGGGGTCGTCGATTCTGATCCAACCTTACAGCGCGCCGATCCACCGGTCGCGCGAGAGCCTGGTTGAGGCATTGCGCGCCAACCTGGGGTCCGAGGTGCGCGGCTCCGTCAAGTTCCAGCTGGAAATGGCGATCGCCCCGCCTCTCACGCCGGCGTACCGGACGATCTACTATGGTGACGGCGGAATGGACGCTGACAAGATCTACGTTCTTCCGAGCGAGTTCGACCAGGTCGCCAGTCTCGAGCCCCTTCGCCGCCGCGGCGTCGCGTATGTCGTGCTGAAAAAGAGCAATGCGTCCAACCCCGAAACGGTTCGTCTGGAAGCGGCGCTGGCGAGAGAGGCCAGACGACTGGCGACGTTTTCGCCGTACCGGTCCGACGCGTCCGCGGAAGAGGTGGCTCGAACCCCACCGTTCGTGCACAATTCGAGCATTCGGATTGGATCCCGCCCTCGAGAGGCCGGGCCCAATTGTCGATGTGTGGCATCTCGAGTAACCACCGTGTCGGAGACTGACGTTTGAGGCTCGGCAGCAGGACACTCCTTGTGAACCCTCCCCTCGTCGGGGGCATCGCGTTTACCCGTCAGGGCCGTTGCCAGGAACGCGAGGAAGTCCTCGGCACGACGAAGCCGCCCTATTCGCTGGCGCTCGCGGGCGCATTGCTTCGTCAGGCGGGATGTGACGTTCGGCTGGCCGATTTGACGGCCACGCGAACGACGGTCGACGATCTCATCGCGAAGCTCGACGCCGACGGCTTTCATCCGACGGTCGTGGTGTTTCCCAGCACGACGCCGACAGTCACCGCCGACAGCGTGGCCATGGCCGGCCTCAAACGCCGGTACGGAGCGCCGCTGTTCAGTTTCGGGCCGCACGCCTCATGTACGCCGCACGAAGCGATGGAACGAGCCCCCGCGGTCGACGGCATGTTCGTGGGCGAACCGGAGGACGGCGTCGTGTCGCTGGCCTTGCTCGAGTCGCTCGACGGTCTCGACACCATCCCGACTCTGACGTTCAGGCGCGGAATCCGAGATCGTTCCGCATCGCGCGCATGGCACCTTCGCCGGCTTCGTCGAGGCCCCGTATCCGGCGTGGGACCTGCTTGACCTCAGCCGGTACCGGCTTCCGCTCGTCGACGAGCCGTACGTGCTCGTCGAGACCTCTCGCGGCTGTCCGTACTCGTGCGATTTCTGCGTGGCGCCGATCCACCAGGGCCACAAATTTCGGGAAAAGAACGCCAAAGTGCTCGTCGACGAAATCGAGCGCGGCTACCGTGATTTCGGACTCAAGTTTTTCTATCTCTGGGCCGACACGGTCACGCTGAACGTGAAGGCGTTCAACGCCTTCTGCGACGAACTGATCGCCCGGCAGCTGCCGATTCGATGGTTCGGCAACGCGCGCGCGGACAACCTGACGGACGTCGACTTCGTCCGCAAGTTACGCCAGGCGGGTTGCTGGATGCTCGCGCTCGGCATCGAGACGGAGTCTGAGGAAACGCGCAAGGACATGATGAAGCGCCTGGACGGCGAAAAGATCCGGAAGGCGGTCGCGAACATGCGCACGGCAGGCATCCGATCGTTCGCGTTCTTCATCATGGGTTACCCCGGCGAAACGCTGTCGGCGCTCGACCGCACGATTGACTACGCCGTCGAACTCGATCCGGACTTCGCCAACTTCTATCCGGCCGTTCCGTATCCGGGCACCGCGCTCCACGCGAAGGCCAAACGTGAAGGCTGGCTCCGGGGCGAAGATTGGTCGCGGATGGAGTACTGGTACTACCTGCTCCACGGCAACGGACTGGATGAAGCGGCGGTGATGGGTGCCATCAACCGGGCGAGGCGGCGTTTCTATCTGCGCCCCAGTTACCTCGCGCGACATGCGGGTGACGTCTCCCGGCTCGCGCTGAACAAGTGGGGGGTGACGTGGCACGTGCTGTCCCGCGCCATCTTCAGCACGCCTGTGACGCACGCCGCGCCGAGCGAGTCTCCTGTGAACCCGCGCGCCTGACGATCGTCATGGCGCGACGGCTGTCGACCTGGCTGTGGATTCTCGCCATCCTCGGCCTTCTGGCCCTGCGCATTCCAGCGTGGGCCGCGCCCGTCGGTAGCGACCAATACCTGTATCTCTATGTTGCGGATCGTCTGCTGGAAGGCGGCGTGCCGTATGTCGACGCGTGGGATCAGAAACCGCCGGCCGTTTTCTTCTTGTACGCGCTGCTCAGAGCCGTCTGGCCGTACGCGTCAGTCGTGGCGCTCGCGGACCTCCTCTCCGCGGCGGTGCTGGCCTGGGCGCTCGTCACCCTCGGCCGGCAAACCATCGGAACGCACGCAGGATGGGCCGCCGCCGCGCTGGCGCTCGTGTTCGGTCACCCATCGTTTTCGCGGCTGAGCGGCGTCTACGTCAGAGGCCAGTGCGAGGCGTTCATCGCACCGGCGGTGACGTGCGCGCTCGTGCTCCTGACCCGGCGGATCGACGGCACGCGCATTTTCTCCTGGCGGGAGCGTTCCTGGCCATCGCGTTCTGGCTCAAATACAACGCGCTGGCATATGCATTTCCCATGGTGCTGGCGGCGCTGGTATGGACGAACTCGACCGACGCGCCGGCGCAAGGTCGCCCTGCGGAGCTATCGATCGGAGCGTTGGGCTTTGCGATTCCGAGCCTGGCCGTTCTCGCCTACTTCGCGGCACACGGGGCGCTCGGTGAACTGCGGCTCGCGACGCTCGACTACAACCTGCAGTATTCGCGCGAGACGTACGACGGCGGCGCCATCGGTGCTTTGAAATATCTGGCCGTCATGCCCCTCGATCGCGCGCGCGAAGACTTTCTCTGGTTCCTCGGCGGGACCGGCGGGGCGCTGCTCCTGCTGCCAGGCGCCGCGCGCGACCGCCGGGTCTCCGTGTGGGCACTGGGTTGGCTGGCCGCCGCCGTCGTGTCGATCGCGATCGACGGCGCCCGAGACCTGCCGCAGATACTTCGTGCAAGCCGTGCCGGCGTTGGCCTTCGCGGCCTGTGCCGGGGCGTCCGTCCTGTGGCGATGGGGCTCGTGGGGGATGCTCGCCGGATCAGTGGTTCTGGTGGCAGGACTCTGGAAGGTGGGCGTGGAAGCGCCGTCGGTTGCCGGTCTTCGCTGGGGTGGATTGCCTCAACTCGCGGAGAACGTTGGTTCGATGCCGCGTATCTGTTGGGCAGGACCGACACGCTCGCCTATCTCGCACGTTTCAAAGGCATCCAGAAATACGACGCGCTGGCCACCTACGACCTGACCGAACGTGTCAGGGACACGACGGCACCGGGAGACCGAGTCCTGGTCTTCGGATTTGCCCCGGGCGTTTACGTGGAGAGTGGGCGGCCAAGCCCGTCGCGTTTCTTCTGGAGTCGGCCCGTCATTTGTCGAGTTCGCGGCCGACCGTCCGGGCTATGGATCAGCGGGTCTGCTTCGCGATCTCGTCACTCGCCCCCCCACGCTCGTGGCGCTGCAGAAGCGAGACTGGGAGGAGCGGGAGTCCGCAGAATTCTTCCTGGCGACGCCGGCGCTGCGAAACTGGCTGGCCGCCGACTACGTGCTCGAGTCGGATTCGCCCGCCTTCAGTGTGTGGCGCCGGAGGAACTGAGCCGCGACGCGCGCGGTCCATCTCGCGAACGTCCTCCGGCGTGAGCTGACGGTGCTCTTGCGCGGGCCGCGGAGGTCCCGTCCAACGAACCCACATGAGGTCGCGGAGCTGCACGAGATACTTCGCAGCTTCGCCCCAGCCCATCTTGCTGTCGCCGAGCTCCCGATCTTCAAACCGGTACGGAACCTCGACGATGCGAGCCGGCCAGCCCCGGATGACGAGCTCGAGGCAGATCTTGAATCCACCGGCCTTGATCTCAGTCCCTCGGGCGAGGTCCCTTCGAATCAGGAAAAAGCCGGACGCCGCGTCGCGAATCGGCGTGATCGACCTCGCCAGCAGACACCCCGCGCGCGACATCATTCGGCGCCAGGCCGGCCAGTTTGGTGTCGAACCCCCTGGCACATATCGGCTGGCAATGACGAGATCCGCGCCGGTCGCCTGAAACGTGTGAAACAGCGTTGGCAGCAGCGCCGGCGGATGACTGAAGTCGGCGTCCATGACGCCAACGATCGACGCTGAGGCCCGGGCAAATCCCGCAACGACCGCCGTACCCAGACCGAGTTTGCCGGATCGATGAACGACCATCATCCGGCGACCCTGAGCGAGCTCGTCCGCCAGCTGCCCCGTCCCGTCCGGCGAGTTGTCATCGACGACGATCAGCTCGAGCTCGACGCCGGCCGCACGGCACGCGTGAAGACCGCGCCAACGAGCTCCGCGAGCCTGTCCCGCTCGTTGTATGTCGGCACGACAATGTCAGGGCGACGCCCTCGCTCATCGCGGAGCACTATAATTCAACGGTCATGTGCCTCGCGATTGGCGTTCGTTGCGAGCGCGATCGCCGTCGTCGTACTCGGCGCCGGCCTGCGCACCGCCTGGCTGCGATCCGATCCGCCCACGACATCGTCCCCTTGGCATCATCTGGCACGACGAGGGCGCGTGGACGCACAACGCGCGCAACCGGGCACTGTGGGGCGTCTGGCGCACCGACGACGTGGAATCCCGTCTTCGTCACGCCGGTGTTCACCGCGCTCGAGTACGGGGCGTTTCGCGCGTTCGGCGTCGGCACGTGGCAGGCGCGCGTCGTGCCCGTCGCGTCGGGACTGGCCGCCGTCGCGCTGCCTGATGGCGGGCCTTCGCTTTGGCCGGCCGGCGTGCGGCCCTCGCCGGCGGGGTCGCTGCTCGCGACCAACTACGTGTTCGTGATGTGGAACCGCGCCGCACTCATCGAGTCCACGATGGTGGCGTTCATGGTCGTCAGCTGGGCCGCATACGCCATGAGCGGAACGCCGGACGGCTTCGGGGCCGCGGCCGGCGTCGCGGCGGCGTTCGCGTGGTTCACAAAGGCCGCGGCGGCGTTTTTCGTCGCCGCGATCGTCCTTGATGCCTGTTGGTCCTGGTGGGCAGCGCGATCGTCGGGCGGACCCGACGCGGCGCGCGGCGGCGGCTCTGACTATCGCCGGTGTCGCGTCGGTGCTCGCACTGCTGGCCGCGGCGTTTTTCGTGGTGCCGAACTGGAACGAGTACGCGTTCTACAACTGGCAGATGAGCGTGACTGCGGAAGCCGGAATACACGCTGCGCGCCCTGGTCGACCGCGCGTCGTGGCTTCCGATCGTGCAGGGCGCGTTCGCGCGCATGTGGCCGGCTCTGGTGGCGCGGCATGATCGGCCTGCTGGCCGTCGCGCTGCGGTGGCGCGCGGCGCGGCGGGCCGGTCGACTGTTGGCGCTGTGGGTGATCCTCGGCCTCGCCGAGCTGGTCGTTCACGACTCGGGGAACGAGCGCCGGTACCTGATGTTCGTGCCCCCATCGTCGCCCTCGCCGCGAGCTATCTCGGCCGCCGTCCGGCCGACGACGCGAACCACCCAATTCGGCCCATGCCAATCGCCGAGAAAGGCGCCGTCGTCGCCATTCTGCTTCTCGTCGCGTACCTCGTCGCGGGCAGCGGCCTTCGAATGATCCTTGAAACCCAGGTGATGGCTGGTCAGTTGAGCGGCGCCGTGCGTGCCGCCGCTGGCGCGGCGATTCTGATGACGGTGATGGCGATGGCCCGTTGGGAGACGGTCACGACGCGGCTCGCGAACTGGCAGCCGGCATCGTTTGCCACAACGGCGCTCGTCGTGGCCAGCGTGGCCTGGAACCTACCGGACTACGTAGACTGGCTGCGACACCGCGGCGAATTGAACTACCAGGCCTCCGTCGCGCTCGCCCGATCTCTGCCCGCAGGAACGTTCGTTCAGGGCAAACTCGCCAATGGGCTCGGCGCTCGAGAGCCGGCTGAAACCGCTCTTCGTCGGGGCAACCGGTTCGGCAACTACCGAGGACCGGCTGAGGCGTGATGACGTCCGCTACGTCCTGACGTACGATTTGCCGCGGATTGGATACGAGAGTCAGACGGATTGGTCTCATCCAGGAATCCTGGATAGCTACCCGCGCCGAAGAATCGTCGCGGTGTTCGAAGTCGACGAGACTCCCGGCGCCGACCGCGCCGTCCTGATCAGAAAATGCCGAGCGGATCCGCTACTGAATGACCACCGCACTCGCGACGTGAACGTTCCATGAGGACGCCCCAATCGAGTGCGAAATCACCAGAATGTAATAGGTACCTGACGCCAGACTAGTCGTGTTGGTCCGGCTGAATCCCGATGGGTTGAATCTGAAATCTCCGAGGAGGACCCCGACGTCGTTCCGCGGAAGTCCATAGGTTGCCGTGCCGAGAAACGTGCCGGTGCCGGTCGAGGCATTCACACACCACACCTGCACCTGATCGACTCCGGTGCCGGTCGGTTTCGACATGTCGACGGCCCAGCCCGAGATCGTCAGGCCGATGCCATGGTTGGCGGCCGTCTGTGGCCATGTGGGGGTATCGATCTTCGTGATGACTCCACCAGCGACGGTGACGTTGACGTATTTGGACTTGTTGTAGTCGTAGGCGTGGGCGAACGTCAAATAGGGATGCAAGGTCAGAGTGTAGAGACCGGGTGGAACGTGAGCCATGCTCACGTTGTAGCCGGAGTTGAGAAAGTTGGCGCCGTACGAGGCGGCTACATCGGGCCGGCTCTCGGCGCCGATCGTCGCGTAGCCGAGCAGATACGTGGCGCTGCTCGTTCGCGAGGCGGCCCAGACCTGCAACGCGCTGACGCCGGGCCCCGACGTGCTGCGGTCATCAATCGCCCAGCCTCGCAAGATGAATGGCGGCTGCACCTGCTGATTCACGATCGGATTGTCCGTGTGGACGATGACCCCCAGGGTGCCGCCACCGCCACCGCCGCCACCTGGTGGTGGATCGGGAGGTGGATCTGGGAGACCACCCTCACAGCAAGAAGGTCCGGGTGTGGCGGCGGGAGCCAGCTGGAAGCGCTCGAATTGCGCCTTCGTATAGTCGGTGCCAAAGCTCACGGCCACCCGACCATTTGCGGCGACACGAGTGAACGGGTTGTACGAACCACTCGTCGCGACCGGCGTGGCCAGAGGGAAAACACCCGTGACCGGCAGCCCGTTCCCATTCAGCAGGGAACCGGCGATGTTCTTCGGCTCCCGCATTGCGCTGACCAGCACCTTACGGGAGATGTAGTCGTAGTCGAGGGTTGCGGCACCCTCCTGGACACCCGGCGTGGAAAGAATCGCGTGCGCGGCGTCTGGCGGCGAGCCGCTCGTGTGTGTGCTGGCCACGAACCTCGCGACGACGTTCCGATCCGGCGCCGGGTTCATCCAGGAGGCCAGAAAGCCATTGCGCTCTGGCAGAAAACTGGCCGCCACCTCGATCCTGAATCCAAGATCCAGTACGAAATTGCTGCTCAGGACCTGAGCCGTATTGCCGTTCAGAATTCGGCCAAACACCCCGGTCTGGGCGGCATTCAGCGGGTTGTCACCCATGTAGACGACGAAGTAGCGGTTCGTTTCCCAGTCGTGGGCCAGCCGTGCGTCGCCCTGGTGGCCGGGGCCCGAAGAAACGTTGACCTCCGCGGCGACTGCCGTTCCATCCGCGGCGAACTGACGGACCATCACCTCATAGTTCGCCGGGCCGGACTGATACGTGGTCACGAATCGGTGCGTGAGCGGGTTGTAGATGACGTCGCTCGGGAGCTGAACAAGGCTGCCGTTGGCCGAGTTCGGCGAAATAAAGATGTGGCTTCCGACGAGCGCGCCTCCCGTGGGGCCCGACCCGGTGTACTGAACCCGCTGCCCGAAGATGTTCGCGCCGGAGTCTGTCTTGTTCTTGTCGCTCACATAGAGCACAAGGAACGTGTCGACGCCCGCGTCGTTTCGGGAGTACGCCACTTTGGGCCGCCCCGCGAACGTGCTGCGATACGTGCCGACCGCGAACGCCGCTCCAAGGAGGTTGCCGTCTGCGTCGATAAATCTGCCGAGCACCTGCCGGCTCGCTTCGTAGACGTGAAGGTAGACGTTGTGCTTGTCGTCGTAGGCGGTGCCGCTGAGGACGCCCTGAAATGCGGGCGCGAATGTGGTGACGCCGAGCGACGGCGCCTGGGCCCAGGCTTGCGTGGAAATCACGGCGAGCCCGAGCAGCGTACAGACGGCAAGCCGGCGGATACCCCAGTGGAACACGCTCATCTAGAAATCCTCTTAGGCTGATTCTCGGAACGAAGTGGACAGGGCCTTAGCCCTAATCTGCCGCGAAAGGAGATTCTCACGTCCATGCGCGTCCAGACAACCCCTTTTTGTGACTCGAGAGACAGTCAGACGCGAGGATTGGGAACGCCAGCCCACCGGGTCATGGCCGTCAGAGGCCCCAACAGCCCAAGGTAGAGGGCCGCGGCAAGCCAGAAATTGGCGTCAATCTGCACCCAAATCGAGATAATCACCGCCGCGATTGATGCCAGGACACTCAGGGCGCCGTTGACCCCCCAGGCCCACGGAACCACGCCCGGGCGATGCGCGACGAGCCGGACCCCGAGCGGAAAGCACATCCCCAGCAAGAGCGACAGTGGCCCCACGATGGAGAGGACGATCAACGTCCGATTCACCAGACCCGCGGCGATCGTCGCCGACGTCACGAGGGTCAGGCCAAGGGCGATGGCAGCCAGCATGACGGCAATGACGGCGGGGACCCCCCGAAATCGGGCCGTGGTCACCCGGTCCGACGCGAAAGCCCCCAAGCCGGTAAAGAGCAGCATCGAGAAGAGCACGATCGCGAGCGTGTACGTCGGGTGGCCGAGGTAGACCGAGAAGCGCTGCAGCAGCGCGATCTGAATCAGCATGAACGCGAACCCGATGATCGCGAAGTAGCGCCATCGTCGTCGCAGAACCGACCCGCTGGCATGCGGGGGCCGGCCGGCGTTCGGACGAGCGGCCAGACGATGACGCCGACGACGAGCACCGTCGCGACGCCGAGCAGAACCAGCAGCGTCAACGTCGCGCGGAGGTTGCCGCCGAGCGCGCCGCCTCGCGGCAGGTCGCTGCGCGCGCCAGAAGCGCGCGCGGCTTGAGCATGTTGAAGTAGTACGGACGCACGATCGGTCGGCGCCGAGTAGTCGAAGCTCGGATCGGCAGATCGCGCGCGTCAGAGCTCGTCGCGTCGTCGTGCTGTCGGCGATCCGGTCGACGCGCCCGCGCACGTTCGGCCGCCACGGCGCACGGCGATGATCTCGAACTTGCGTTCGGCGACAACGCGCTGATCGATGATGCGGTCCTCGGCGGTCCGAACGGTGCGTTCGAGACCATCAGCGTCGCGACACGGCCGCGTACGACGAGCAAGAGATGGTCGTGCGGGTTCGCCACGCCGCGATCGATCAGCGCGGCGACGCCGAGCGCGAGCAGCCGGCTGGTTTCCGAGACGTTCCGCGGATCGAACCAGCGCGAGACGCTGAGGACGCCGCCGGGCGTCAGGCGATTCAGGAAACGCCGCCAGGCTTCGAGCGTGTAGAGGCCATTCTCGGAGAGCGTGAACGCGCCGGCGCCGGTGGCCGCCCACGTGTCGACGAGCGACATCTGAATCACGTCGAACGTCCGGTCCGATCGCGTCAGGAAGGCCCGGCCGTCGTCGTGCACGAGCGTGACTTCGGGCCGATTCGCGATGTTCGGCGAAGCGCGATGGCTGCCGGTCAGGAGGTCGATCATGATCCGGTTCACGTCCACGCCGACGATCGATGCGGTTGCGTCCCCAGAGCGCGGCGAGGATGTCGCGGCCGCCGCCGACGCCGATCACGGCGACGTCGCCGTGGCGCAGCGTAGTACGGCAGCGACGTGACGTCGTAGCTGCACCCATTCGAGCGCGTCTGCGTCGCCGTTCCATTGCGTGATCGGCGTGCCGGCTTCGCCGTCGATCGCGAGCCACGCGATACGGGTGCGTGAGCCGCTCGGCGCCTTCGCCCGGCCCCCAGAGGAACGCCGGCTCCTCGCCGGGCGGCTGCACGAGCACGTACGAATGGCTGTTCCATGCGGTCCGAGCGTTTCGCGAATCCGAGCAGCCAGAGCTGACGGTTCTTCGGGATAGATGACGCTGCAGGCACTCGTCCGACGTGCTGTTGACCACACCACCGCCAGACGGCCACGGCGAGCACGCCGGCAGCTTCAGCGCCGCCCCGGGAACCGGCGAACCTGTAGAAGCACGCGGCGGCCACGGCAGCCGCCGCCGCGCCGCGACGGAAGATCGCCGAGCTGACGTTCGATCGCTCGAGCAACGGCACGACGAGCAGCGCAGCCGGCGGCGGCGCCCGACAGGTCGAGCGCGTACAAGCACGCCGATCGGCCCTCCGCACCGCGTCAGCGCCACGGTGACGGCAATGCCCGAGAGCACGAACGGGACGGCGAGCACGACCGTCGAGACGGCCACGGACAGGACCTCCATCACGGAAAAGTCGGTGACGGGAGGAACGGGATCGACGAGGTTGAGCGCATGTGACAGCGGGATGGCACACGGCAAGCGGCAACGTGATGCGCGCGAGCGAACGCGGTGCGCGATCGGCGTCGAAGCGATCCGGACGGACGAACACGAAGACCGCACCGGCGGCCATGCCCAGCATCGCCAGCGAGACCGCGAAGAACGACAGGTGGTACCACGTGAGAACCGACAGCAGCCGCGCGTCGAGAATCTCGAGCAGCAGCGTCGCAAACGTCAGGAAGAAGAGGCCGGCGCCGAGCAATCTCGTTCGCATCAAGACAGCCCGCACCCCGCTCGATGATGCGAGACCGCGTTCGGCACGCGCGAAATGATATCAGAGGCCTCGCGGCGACTCTGACGTCGAGGCGTCCGTCGGAAACAAGGTGACGAGCATCGCCGGCAGGAGCAGCGGCATCAACGGCGCGAAAATCCGCGCTTCGATCACGCTCGAAAAGAGGAATCCGACCACGACGAACGCGGGAGCGACGAACGCGGTCGCGACTCGCACGAACCTCGGCTGGACGCGCCAGCTTCGGGCGGCCAGCCAGAAGCACGGCACGAGCAACAGCAGATAGAACCAGCCACGGATACGGTAGTACGGCGGGTAGTTCGGCGACATCGGCAGCAGCCAGCCCAAGTTACGCCGCGCCTGCCACGCATCGTAGGTTTCGAACCCCAGCGCCCATCGCAGGCCGACATAGATGGCGGCCCACAGCGCGGCACACGCGATCGTGCGGCCGCGGTGCGCCGCCGAGTCCGGCGTCGCGAGAGAGAACAGCGCAAGCAGGAACACGGAGGTCTCGCGGTTGAGCGCGTTGAGACCGAGCACCAGGACGAACGTGCCGAACCAGCCCCGGGCGATGCACGCACATCCGAGTGTGAACAGAAACAACTCGACAAAATGGTCCGGGTGCGGCCACGCGTTGGTGAACGTCAGCGGCATCAGCGCGAACATGAGCATGTTTCCCGCCACCGCCTTGCCTGTCTCGAACCAGGTCCTCAAATACAGGTGAGTGGCAAGAAGGGCGAGCAGCAGCGAGAGCCAGCGAAACACCAGCCAGGCGTACAGCGGCGACAGGCCCGTCGCCCGCCGGACGCCCTCGTAGGCATAGGGCGCCAGCACGCGGTAGCGCCCGGGTGGCTCAGCATTTCCGGCGATGACCGACGGCGAGTACTTCTCGTAGCCGAGATCCGGGTACGTCCTGATGTGGTAGTCGACGAAACCCATCGCCGTCGCCGCGGCCAGGTACAGCGGCAGCACGCCGACCAGACCGAGCCGTCGGACGGCCGTCATTGATACGACGCAGGCAGAAGCTGAGGTGGCAGCGCGACGAGCGAGTTCGCCATCGCCTCGACGGCAAAGGAGCGCACGGTCTCGTCGCGGTCAGCGAGGCGTTGATACACCGCGCGGTCGGCGCCCATCCGGACCAGGCCCGCCGCCTGAAGGGCTGCGGACTGGACGGCGGCGCTTCCTCCAGTCAAGCTCTCGAGCAGCACCTGTCTCGCGGAGGCCGGGTTGATGCGCGCCAGCGCGGCGGCGGCACTAATTCGGTCGATGTCAACCGGGCTCTTCAGGATCTCATCGAGGATCTCCAGGCCGCGCTGGTCCAGGGACTCGAGCAGTCCTCGCCCAATCTGAACCCTCTCGTACCCGGCGATGCCGTCGAGCATTTCAACCGCCTTATCCATGCTCCCGCGGTCCCCGTGCCGCACGAGAGCGACGGTCAGCCCCATGCGGACGGCTGACGGCGGCTGGAGCGAGCGCAACGCCGCAAGCACCTCCGGTCCCGGCACGTCGGCTGCGACGAGCAGTGCCTGGTAGACCACGACGGGATCGGCGTCTTCAAAGAGGGGTCGAAGAAGGTCGAGCCGCTCGGTCGGAGGCAACCGAAGGAACACCTGCGCGACGCGCAGCCTGGTCTCGCGGGTCAGTCCGCGTTCCGCATCACTCGTACCCACCGGCGGCCGAGGCAGGCCGGCATTGGCGAGGGCATAGAAGCCGAGCGCTCGGCCGATCGCATCACCGTCCTGTTTTACCAACCGTTCGAGCGCTGCCCGACACGCGTTGTGTGCGGGCTGCATCACCAGGGCGGCACCACACGCGATGACGCGAACGTCTCGATCCGTGGACGTGGACAGTCCCGCGGCGGCGCCAAGCGCAAGTGTCCTCAGCAAGCGGGCGTCTGGTGGCCCGGACGGTCCGACGAGCTCGTCGTACAGCTCCAGCCCACGTTCGATCTGTCCCGCCTCTGCCGCGATGTCGACGCCGAGTCGCAGCGTCTCAGGGCCCGGGGCCAGCTTGCCCCACATCAGCCACGCCTCGTCGACTTTTCCGGTTGCGGCCAGTTTCAGAATTTCGTCGCGGCTGGTCTGAACGGCGTCGGCCGAGAGCGTCACAGCGAGCGCCGTCAGAGTGACGAGACCCAGTGCGCGTACAGTCGCGTAGCTGGGAAAACGTGCCATCTGCTGATGATAAGCTCGTTTGCCGAGTCGCGCGCTTTGCATGGCCGAGATTGACCGCTACCGTCCGGACGATCGGCGACAGGTCGAAGCCCTGTACCGCCGCGTGTTCGGTCCGGACGCCGCGGACGCCAACCGACTTCGGTGGGACTGGCAATACCGGCGCAACCCGAACGTCGCGACCGAGGGCCCGCTCATCTGGCTGGCGCGCGAAGGCTCCACCGTCATTGGTCAATACGCGACGATGCCGGTGCGTCTGTCGCTCGGCGGGCCGCGAGATCGACGCATCCTGGGGCATGGACGTCATGGTCGCGCCCGAGCGGCAGCGGCAAGGACTCGGTGATGCGCTCGTTTCGCACGTGGGACCGCCACACCGGAGCCGCGCTCGGTCTGGGTCTGTCCGCGGCGTCTCAGAGCCTCTTTCAGAAGATGGACTGGCCGAACGTCGGCCCGGTGCCCTGCCTCGTCAAGCCGCTGAGCCGGCGCGCGCTTCGCCGTCCGACCTGGCCGGTCGGAGTGAACCGCCTCGTCTCCTACGTCGCGCACCCGTGGATCCGGCGAGTGGCCCGCACGCGGCCGATGCAGGGAGAGGTGCAGACCGATTCGTCACTTCGACGAGGGATTCACGCGGCTGTGGGAGCGAGTGCGCGAACAGTTCGCGTTCGCCGTCCGCCGTGACGCCGCATATCTGAACTGGAAATACATCCAGGCGCCTCACGTCCGCTACAACGTCGGGGCCCTGATGACGGGATGGCGAGCCGGCCGGATACGCGGTGTACCGCCATGCACAGGAACCGCGTGGCCGAGTCACGCGGCTCGTGGATTTTCTCGCGGACCCGGGCGACGAGACCGGCTTCCTGACGCTCGTCCGCTGGGTGGATCGCGAAGCGCGCGCGGCCGACTCCGACAAGATTCGGACGTTCGCGATGCACGAAGGATTTCGCAAACTGCTGCGTCGCTCCGGCTACTACTCGGTCAAGTCGCGGATGGAATTCGTGGCGAAGGTGAACGGACAGGACGTGGGTCCGGAGTTCTACAAGGCGCGGGACGCCTGGCACGTCACGCTCGGCGACTCCGATCAGGACCGTTGATGACCGTCGATTCGTCCGGCGCTCCTCGTCGGCATCGACACGGAAGGCGACAACCAGTGGGACGCGGCGGCCCGGCGTCAGCAAACGTTCGAGAACATCTACGTGCTCGATCGCCTGCACGGCTTCTTCGCCCGGTTTGGTGTGCGGCCGACGTATCTCGTCACCTACCCGGTCGCTCGTGATCGCACGGAGCGCTGAGGTGCTACGCGGGCTGGTCGCGCCGCGGCGACTGCGAGATCGGCGCGCACCATCACGCATGGGAGACACCGCCGTGCGATCCGGCCGATGTCGACCGCCACCCGTACGCGCTTTCGCTTTCTCTGTCGCAGTTCGACGATCAGCTCGCGTCGTTGACCACGGCCATCGACGAGGGCGTTGGCATCCGGCCCGACCTCATACCGATCCGGCCGGTTCGGGTTCTCGGCCGCGCACGTGTCCTCACTCGAACGGCAGGGGTACGGCGTGGAGTCGAGCGTGGCGCCGCTGCTCTACGAAGCGCACAAGGCCGGTCCGGACTTCGTGGACGCGCCGATCGCGCCGTACTTTCTCTCGTACGACAACCCGTCGCAGCCGGGATCGAGCGCGCTGCTCGAGTTGCCCGTCTCAGCCGCGCTCAACCGGCGCCTGCCCGCCTGGCTCGAACGTCGCTACGGCCGCGCGCCGTGGCCCTACACGACGAAGCGCCTGATCAGGCTCGCCCGCGTTGCGCACGTCCGCTGGTTGCGCCCGTCATACAGCTCGGCCGAGTGACATGATCGCGCTCGCGCGGCAGCTCACGCGGCGCGGCGTTCCGCTTCTGAACGTGATCTTCCACTCGAGCGAGGCGATCGTGGGCGGCAGTCCGTACAACCGGACCGAGGCCGAGCTATCGGGATTCTTCGATCGGCTTCAGCGATTCCTCGACGCCGCGGTCAATGAGATGGACGCCGATTCCGATGACGTTCAGTGAATACCGCCGCCACGTCGTCTCCGCACCGTACCCGCGGCACGAGCGGGCCACTGCCTGAACGCGGCATGCGCCTCTGCCACGTCTCACCGCACCTGCCGCCGGATCAGGCGGCCAACTCGCTCCTGCCGGCGCAGCTGGGCACCTGGGGAGCCGAGGCCGGCCACGAGATCACGTTCGTCACGCAAGACCCGGCGCAGGGCCGGACCGAACCCGTGCCGCTTCCCGGCCAGGTCCGTCGCGTCAGTAGCCGGCGGTCCTCGTCTTCGATCGTTCGATTTCTGCGAGTGGACTCGTGGACTCGCGCGCGCGCCGTCACCGCGGCGTTGAACGACGTGGCCACGGGCCGCGATCTCGTCCACCTCCACAGCAACGGCCTCATCATCGAAGTCGCGTCAGGCTGGGCCGGCCGGCGAGGCATACCGACGGTGCTCACGCTGTACGGCACGGAGATCTGGCACTACCGGCGTCGCTGGCCCATCGATCCATTCACCCGCGCCTACATGAACGCGACAGCGGTCACGTTCTACAGCCAGGGACTGCTCGACCGCGCGCTCTCGCTCGGCCTGAACCGTCCGGGGCTGTCGGTCGTGTACCCACCCGTGAGCGAGTCGTTCGTGGCGCGCGATCCGGACACGCGTGCCGAATGGCGTCGTGAGCTCGGCATCAACGAACCGCTCGTCGTGCTCAACGTGAAGCGGCTGCACGAGCTGGCCGGCCAGCGATATCTCATCGAGGCGTTCGCGCGAGTCGCGCGACGCCGCGACGACATCCGGCTCGTCATCTGTGGAACGGGCCCCTCAGGCACGATCTCGAAGAACGAGCCACGGCCCTCGGCGTCGCGGCAAAGGTGACCTTTGCCGGCCTCGTCGCCAACGAGTTGGTCGCCCGCTACGCGGCGGTGGCCGACATCTTCGTGCTTCCGTCGCTGCTCGAGGCCCTTCCGACAGTCGCGGTCGAGGCCCTCGCGGCAGGAACCCCGGTCATCTCGGCCGATCATCCAGGCGGCCTCGAGCTGCACGAAATTTTTGGCGATGACGTGTCGGTGGTGCCGCGGCAGAACGCAGAAGCATTGGCGGAGCGTCTCGAAGATGCGCTGGCGGCTCCGAGGCGGACGCGACCGGCAAGTGCGGCGATCGTTCGAGATCGTTTCAGCCGGCAGGCCGTTCAGACCTCGTACGCTCGGTTGTACGAATCAGCCGTGCGCCCGTAGCGATCTCGACACAATGAGACATCGAGGTCTCCATGCCCACCTTCATTGACCAGGTCACCCGGGATATCGCTGACGCCATGAAGCAGAAGGACCCGACCTCGCTGTCGCCGCTGCGCATGTTGAAGGCGGCGCTCATGAACCGCGAGGTGGCGAAGGGCCAGGCGCTGACCGATGCCGAGGCCCTCCAGGTCGTGAACTCGCTCGTCAAACAGCGCCGCGATTCGATCGAGCAGTTCGAGGCGGGTGGCCGGCAGGACCTGGCGGACAAGGAAAAGGGTGAAATCGGCCTGCTGCAGCGCTACCTTCCGCCCGCCGCCGATGAGGCGGCCATCGCCAGCGCCATCGAAGCGGCGGTGGCCGAGACCGGGGCCGCCGGGCCGAAGGACATGGGCAAGGTCATGAAGGCGGTCACGGCCAAACTGGCCGGGGTTTCAGTGGACGGGCGGGCGCTCAGCGAGGCCGTAAAAAAACGATTGGTTGGATAAAAACGGTCCAAACTTTTTTCGCGAGCCGCCGTCTAAGACTGATGAAAGGCTTAGCAGAGCCTCTCATCCATCCTCCGGGCAGGGGCCTTGACCGAAAGGTTGAGGCCCCTAACTTTTTTGGCTACGCTGGCCCGGCCACGAACCCTCCCTTGTCAGCTTCTGTCATCTCGTCGTTGCGGCCGCCGCCTTCGACAGGCTCCCGATGAGTCCACGGCGGCTGGCGCGATCGGCTGGCCTCATCGGCGACGGCGACCCTCGCCAGCCGCCTGCTTGGCCTCGTCCGGGAGGTCGTGCAGGGGGCCTACTTCGCCACCTCGAACGCCGCCGACGCCTTCGGCGTTGCGACCCGCATCCCGAGTCTCCTTCGCGATCTCTTTGCCGAAGGTGCCATGAGCGCCGCGTTCGTGCCGACTCTGTCCCGCATCCATCAAACCGAAGGCCGCGAGGCGGCGTGGCGTCTGGGATCGCAGGTCATCAACGCCCTGATCGTCGTCACCGGCGCGTTCGTGATCGTTGGCACCGTGTTCGTCCGGCCCCTCGTGGAGACCTATGCCCCAGGATTCGAGGAGCAGATCGGCAAGACCTCCCTGACCATTTCGCTGACGCGCATCAACATGCCGTTTCTCGTCCTGGTCGCGGTCGCGGCGGCGTGCATGGGCATGCTGAACTCGCTGCGGCGGTTCATGATTCCGGCCTCGTCGCCGGCGCTCTTCAATGTCGTCTTCATCCTGTGCACGGTCATCCTCGTGCCGGTGTTCATGCGGACCGGCATCGAGCCCATCATGGCGCTCTCGGTCGCGATGCTGCTGGGCGGCCTGACGCAAATTGCCGTGCAGTGGCCGGCGCTCCGGCAGGAGGGCTACCGGCACCAGTGGATTCTCAATCCGTCCGATCCGAGCCTGCGCGCGGTGCTCGTCCTCATGGGCCCGGGCACGCTCGGCGTGGCCGCCGCGCAGATCAATCTCCTGATCAACACGTCGCTCGCGACCGCCGAGCCTGGCGCGGTGTCGGCGCTCGGGTACGCGTTTCGACTGATGTACATGCCGATCGGCATCTTCGGTGTGTCGGTCGCGACCGCGGCCATTCCGGATCTCGCTCGCCAGGCGGCAACCGACGCGTACGCGGAAATGCGCGAGATCATCTCGTTCGGCGTCCGGCTGATGCTGATGCTGAGCGTGCCGGCGAGCGTCGGCTTGATGGTGCTCGCCGTCCCCATCGTCGAATTGATCTTCCAGCATGGCGCCTTCGGGCCGTCGGATACGCAGAAGGTCGCGACCGCACTTCTTTTCTACGCCCCGGCCATCGCGGGCTACTCGATCGTGAAGATTGCCGGCCCGAGCTTCTACTCGCTGCAGGACTCCCGCACGCCAGTCATCGTGAGCTTCATCACGATTGCGTCCAATCTCCTGCTGAACCTCTGGCTGAACTCGATCCTCGGCTTCCGCGGGCTTGCGCTCGGCACGGCGATCGCCGCGAACATCAACGCCGGGCTCCTGCTGATCCTGCTCGGACGTCGGATCGGTGGTGTGGACGGTTCGCGGATCGCACTGTCGTTCGTAAAGATTGTCGCCGCGTCGGCGCTCATGGGAGTCGCCGGGCACTTCTCGGAGCAGTGGCTGCGAGAACTTCTACCAGGCGACGCGCTCATGACACGTCTCGTGCGGGTCGGCGGCGCCATCGGCGTCAGCCTCGGGACGCTCGCGGTCGCCGCGTGGGTGCTGCGGATTCACGAGTTCCGCGCGGCTGTGGCTCGTGTCTCGCAAGCCGCAAGCCCCAAACCTCAGGCCCGCCCGCCCCTGGACCGTCAGCCTAAGCCTTGAGCCTTAAGCCCTAAGCCTCTAGTGGATCCTCTTGTTCCAGTCATCATCCCGCCCGCCGCGGTGGACGTTGAACTTCTTGCGCATGCGGTCCATTCGCCACTTGGTCAGCCGGTACCGGATCTCCTGACGAATGTCACCCGGGCCCTTCAGATAGAGCCACGCGGCGAGCAGGCCACCGAGGTGCGCGAGGTTTGAAACGCCCGTGCCGCTCGAGCCGACCGCGGACAGGAACGCAATCGCCCCGACGATCAGGACGAACATGCGTGCCTGCAGGGGGAAGATGAACATGAAGAGGATTTCCCGGTACGGGAAGAGAAGCGCCCAGGCCATCAGCAGCCCGTAGACCGCACCCGACGCGCCGACGGTCACGCTCTGGTATGTCGAGGCGGCCCAGTCGTACGGCGCGAGCGACACAAGAACCGTGCAAATCCCCGCCCCGACGCCTGACACGAAGTAGAACTTCGTGAAGCCAATCGTCCCCCACCGACGCTCGAGATCCACGCCGAACATCCAGACCGCGAGCATGTTGAACACGATGTGCATCAGGCTCGACGGCGAGTGCACGAACAGATATGTCGCGAGCTGCCAGATCCACCCGCGCTCGATCACGGCCGCCGGCGAGAGACCGGCGACGCCAATCACGGTCTGGGGCAACGCGAACGTCACCATGAACACCGCGACGTTGGCGATGATGATCGCCTTGACCGCCGGCGTGATGGGACCCGGGCTGAAAGCGACACCGGAGTAACGAGGTGATGGCACGGATTGATGCTAACAGGAAGGCTCAGGGTCGGCGCTGGTACGCCATGGCTCTCAGCGCGGCGACCCGTTTCGCCATCGGCGGATGTGTCGCCCAGAGGTCGGCCCAGCGCCCCTCGTGGTTGTCGATCCTAATTCTCCGCAACGGCGAAGAGACGGCCCAGGGCCTGCGTCAGCTCGCCTTCCTTGTCCTTCTGGTTCTTCAAGCCGACCAGACGGTTGTACATGCTGACGAGAGACCCACCAGCACGACAAGGCCGAGGACGAGGAAGACAGGGATCATGACCACCTCCCTAGGTTGAGGACGCCGGACCCGCCGCGGAAAAGGTCATCACGAACGTGTCGTCGAGGCTTTCCGCCTGGTGAGGCACGCCGGCCGGCACGATGAGCACCTCGCCCTCACGAACGGTGACGTCCTCCCGATCGACCTGGGTCCGCAGCGCGCCCTGGAGCACGTAGACGACCATCTCGGTCGGGTGGGTGTGCATGGGCACGACCGCCCCCTTCTTGAAGTATGCCTGCGTCAGCGTCGAGGGTCCGCTGGCGATGACCTTGCGCGCAACCATTTCGGTGATTTTTTCGAGTGGAAGCTCGTCCCACCGGCACAAATTGACGCGGGGCATGCAAAGTTGAGAGGAGTATAATCGAGCGGTTGCGCTGGTGCCGGAACCGCCAGTAGGATACGGAATCTGGATTGACACGGGATCTGGACTGAATGAAGACCGGTACGCTGTCCACCCTGCGGCCCTCCGTGCCGAAGCGCCTCGCGACGTCGCCCGTCGGCGGCAAGCCCGACGACAACCTCACACACGACGATCTGATCTGGGTCTACCGGACGATGCTGCTGTCCCGGCGCATCGACGACAAAGAGATTCAGCTCAAGAATCAGAGCCTCATCTATTTCCAGATCAGCGGCGCGGGCCACGAAGCCATCCTGGTCGCGGCCGGCCTCGCCCTTCGCCCCGGCCACGATTGGTTCTACCCGTACTACCGCGACCGCGCGTTATGCCTCACGCTCGGCGTTTCGCCGCTCGCGATGTTTCTCGCGGGCGTCGGATCGCGCGACGACCAGACGAGCGGTGGCCGTCAGATGCCCTCGCACTGGGGTGACCGCGATCTCCACATCGTCTCGCAGTCGAGTGCCACGGGCACGCAGTGCGTGCAGGCGATCGGATGCGCGGAGGCCGGAGTGCTCTACGGCCGCCTGAAGGACATCTCCGATCGCGAGCACCGGTTCGAACAGGACGAAGTCACGTACGTATCGGTCGGCGACGGTGCGACGAGCGAAGGTGAGTTCTGGGAATCGCTCAACGCCGCGTGTCTGAAACAGCTCCCCGTGGTCTTTCTCGTCGAAGACAACGGCTACGCGATTTCCGTTCCCGTCGAAGCGCAGACGGCTGGCGGCAGCATCTCGCGTCTCGTCGAGTCGTTCCCCAGCCTGCACGTCGTCCGCTGCGATGGCACGGATGTCGTCGCAAGCTACCGCGCGATGACGGACGCCGTGCAGTGGTGCCGCGAGCGTCGCGGGCCCGCGCTCGTGCACGCGACCGTGACTCGTCCGTACTCGCATTCGCACACGCGACGATGAGAAGGCCTACAAGACGCCGGCGGAACGCGCCTCGGAAGCGGCGCGCGATCCCATCACCACGTTCGCGTCGTTCCTCGTGGAACACGAGATCGTGACCGAGTCGCAGTTGGTCGAGATCGCGGCCGACGTCGATCGCGAGATCAATGAGGCCGCCGACGCGGCCGTTCGCGCGCCCAAGCCGGAACGGAATACGGCCGGCCTGTATGTCGTACTCGCCGGATGTCGATCCCACCGGCTCGTCGTTCGATCGCCCGGCCTCGCCGGACGGCAATCCCGACACGATGGTGGCGGCCATCAACCGAACGCTCAAGGACGAGATGGCCTCGAACCCGCACATCGTGGTGTTCGGCGAAGACGTCGCGGACGCGACGCGCGAGGCCAACCTCGCGGAAGTGCCCGGCAAGGGCGGCGTGTTCAAGGCGACGCTCGGCCTCCAGCGCGCCTTCGGATCCGATCGCGTCTTCAACTCGACGCTCGCCGAGGCGGCCATCGTCGGCCGCGCGTGCGGCATGGGCACGCGCGGGCTCAAGCCGATCGTCGAGATCCAGTTCTTCGACTACATCTGGCCCGCGATGATGCAACTCCGCGACGAAGTGTCGATGCTGCGGTACCGCTCGAACAACATGTTCTCGTGCCCGATGGTCATCCGCGTGGCGATCGGCGGATACCTGCGCGGCGGCGGGCTGTACCACAGCCAGTCCGGCGAGAGCATCTTCGCGCACTGCCCGGGTTTGCGTGTCGTCTATCCCTCGACCGCCGAGGATGCGGCCGGGCTTCTGCGCACGTCGATTCGCTGCGAGGATCCGGTGCTGTTCCTCGAGCACAAGCATCTGTATCGCCAGACCTACAACAAGAGCGCGTATCCCGGCGCGAACTTCACGATTCCATTCGGCCGTGCGGCAGTCCGCCGGCCCGGCACCGACGTCGTCGTCGTCACGTGGGGCGCGATGGTGCAGCGCTCGCTCCTGGCAGCGCAGCAGGCGGAAAAGGACGGCGTCAGCGCGATGGTCGTGGATCTGCGGACAATCGCGCCATTCGACTGGAACGCGATTGCGGCCGCCGTCCGCGTGACCAACCGGGTCGTCATCGCGCACGAGGACCAGCTGACGTGCGGTTTCGGCGCCGAGCTGGCTGCGCGCGTCGCCGGGAATCTCTTCGAGTATCTCGACGCCCCCGTCCGGCGCGTCGGCGCCATGGACGTCCCGGTGGCATACCACCCGGATCTCGAGGACGCGATCCTTCCCGGATCGGCGGACGTCCTCGAAGCGATTCTGGAAACGGCCCGGTATTAGCTCGTTGGTACCGAGCCCGCACCGGACCCGGCGAAAGCCGCGCGCCGCTCGGGGCGGAGACTCGGTGTAGTCTAGGTTCGATACCTGATGGCTTCGCACCTTGCCTCGCGCCCTGCGCGTTTGCGGTGCCTTTGCTGCGTGTGGCGTCAGCACATTCGTAGCGGTCGCTGTCGCAACGTCCGCCCAACAGCCCGAGCCTGGACCGAGGACGCGAACCTTCTACGCGTCGGTCGTCGATGCCGCCGGACAACCAGTGCTCGATGTGTCGGCCGCGGACATCCAGATCAAAGCGGACGGCGTACTTCGGCCCTTCGAGATCGAGCGAGCGACCGAACCGCTCCGGGTCGCGCTCCTGGTGTCGCAGAACAATCGCCATGACCGGTTGCTCGAGAGTGCGCGCGCGCTCTGCAGTGCACTCGACGGCTCCGGGCAGATCTCAGTGATCTCGGTGATTGGAGATGCCGAGACATTGAGCGGGTTCTCCGATCGCCCGGCGGACTGTCTGGCTGCGCTCAATCGGATCGAGCTGAAGCAGGACTTCGGCAGCCACATGAATCCGGCTCTTGTCGAAGGGATCCTCAAGACATCGTCAACTGTTCCGCGTGAAGGCTGGCGTTCGGCCATCATCGTTCTGCGCGCGGGCGCCGAACGGCCGACGCCACTCTACGGCGATCGGCTGCGCGAGCCGATTCGAGCCAGCGGAGCACTCCTCTACGTCGCGTCCACACGAGGAGCCGCCGACCAACTGACCCAGCCGCTGGGCCTGGCGATGTCCACGATCATCGACACGCCATCGAGAGCGGTGGGCGCCACGTGATGCTGGGATTCGAGACGTCGGTGATGCAGCAACTGGCGTCCGAGGTCGCCACGCGGTACCGAATCCGGTACAGTGCGCCTGCCGACCTCGGCGAGGACGCGAACGTCTCGGTCATTCCGTTGCGTCATGGCGTGAGGGTTCTTGCCCCAACGCGCATCAGCCATTGACCGAGCCGAAGGGCTGATGATGCGGCGCGCACGGCCTCGCAGGGTGCTGCTCCTCGCATCGGGGTTTGCGGTGTGGGCGGCCGTCGCGCTCGATCCCATCCCCCGCGCCCAGCAGCCACCTCAGGTCTTCCGTGCCGAAGCCGAATCTCGTCTACGTCGACGTGTATCCGCGGCGCGGGGAGCAATTCGTCGAGGGGCTGACGGCGAACGATTTTCAGGTGTTCGAGGACGGCAAGCCGCAGAGCGTTCAGACGTTCGAGCTCATCACTTTCACCTCGAGCCCGTTCGATTCGGAGCGTCGCGACCCGACGAGCGTGTCCCGACAGCGAACGCCAGGCGGCCGACCCGCGCAACCGACTGTTCGTCGTCTACCTCGACCGATTTCACACGACGCGGGGCGGCTCGCGCGACTCGCGGCAGTCGCTCGTCGATTTTCTCAATCGGACGATTGGCGCCTCGGATCTGTTTGCCGTGATGACACCGGAGACGCCGCCGGGCGGCCTCACGTTCGCGCGCCGGACCGACACCATCGAGCAAGAGCTGTCGAAGCACTGGGATTGGGGTGAGCGCGATCAACTGCTGACACCGCGGACGCCGGCCGAAGAGCACCTCGTCAGTTGCGCGATGGAGGTCTACCAGGGGAACAGTCAGAGCGTGGACACTATTCACCGGCGCTACCGCGAAGAACCTGATGTACAACAGCCTGGATGCGCTCATTCTGCGGCTTCGCGACATCCGCGACGAGCGGACGAACCTTCTCCTGGTCTCGGAAGGGTGGGTGCCAGAGGGCGAGCGCGCGGAACTGGCGAAGTTTCCTGACTTCGGGCGTGCCGCCGATCCCCACCGATCGGCGTCGGCCGCGGTGGACAAGTCACGCGCGGCAACCCGCAGACCGGCAATCCCGATGCGGCAGGGTGCCGCACGGAGATCGTCCATCTCGCGTCGATGAACTTCATAGACCGTTTCCGGGACTGATTTCGGATCGGCCGAACGCGCGAACGTCACGTTCTATCCGGTCGACGTCGGCGGCCTGCACGGCGACTTGCGAGACGACCGAGACATTCCGGACGCTCGCCGGCGCCACCGACGGATACGCCGCGGTGAACAGCAACGACATCGCCGCAGGCTTCCGGCGCGTGGCCGATCAGGCTCACGTCGTACTACCTCCTCGGCTACTACTCGACGAACACGGTCGAACGACGGCAAGTTCCGGAAGATCGAGGTCAAGGTCGACACGGCCAGGGGTCTCGGTCGCGGCGCGGCGCGGCTATCTCGCTCCGCCCTCCGACGCTGTCGTCGCCGCGGCACGTGCCGCTGCGGCGGCCGCCGCCGGACCGGCCGTACCCGACGACGTCGCCGGTGCGTTCGAACGGCTGGCACGTCTCGGTTCGGACCAGGAGGTGTTTGCGTCAGCGGCGGACCGTCCGCGGCGCACATCGAAGTCGTCGCCGACCTCGCGGAGCGCGAGATGGATCGAGGCCGATGGGCGAAGGGCGCCAGCGTCGAAGCGACGGTCACCGACGGTGCCGGAGCGACACGACCGGCCAGGCGTGCATCGAACCCGGCCGGCGCGCGGTGATCGTTCGCGTGCCGTTCGCCGGCGAGCAGAAGGGTCCCTGGCAAGTTCGTCTTCGCGTGACGGATGCGGCAGGGATCCGTCGAGACTCGGATCGACGCCGACGCGACCGGCGGCTGGAAGACTCGGGCCGCCAGCTCGTGCTCCGAGGCGCCGGGCCGGTCCGCGCACCCATGCAGCCTGTCGCTCAGGCCTCGTTCCGGCGCAACGAGCGACTTCGCCTGCAATGGCCGCTCGGACGGGACACTGCGCGGCAACGGCGCAGATTCTCGATCGTCGCGGCCAGCCGCTCGGCACTTCCCTGCCCGCGACCGAAGGGGAAAGCAGCGGCGGGCGCATCGTGACGTTCGATTGCCGCTCGGCAGCCTGGCGCCCGGCGACTACGTGATTCAGCTCACGGCCGGGGATGGCAACGCGCGGAGCGGCATCTCGTGCCGTTCAGGATCGCTCGCTGAGTTGGCACGATCACTTCGGATGCGCGGGACAGTTGAGTTCAGAACTGGTCTGGCAGAAGCATTCGACGCGCTGTTGGTGAACTCGCCTCAAGCCCCGAGCCTCAAGCCCCAAGCCGCCTGGGTCAGAACCGATATTCCGCCGCAATGGGATAGCGCCGCCCGACGCCAAACGCCTTGGACGAGATCTTGATCCCCGGCGCCGCCTGGCGGCGCTTGTACTCGCTGCCGTCGATGCGGCGGATCGACGTCGGCGACGATCGCCGGGTCGAAACCGAGTTCGACGATGGCCGGCGGCGTCGAGATGCCGTTCGACGTAGGCAGCGATGATCGGATCGAGGATCTCGTACGGCGGCAGCGAGTCGGTGTCCTTCTGATCGGGTCTGAGCTCGGCGCTCGGCGGTTTCGTCAGCGTGGACTCCGGGAATGATCGTGCCCCTGCGGTTGACGTAGCGCGCAAGCCGGTAGACAGCATCTTCGGCACGTCGCTGATGACCGCCAGCCCGCCGCACATGTCGCCGTAGAGCGTGCAGTACCCGACCGCCAGCTCCGACTTGTTGCCGGTCGAGAGCAGGATCGAGCCGCGCCGGTTGGAGATCGCCATCAGCACCGCGCCGCGCACTCGCGCCTGCACGTTCTCTTCGGTGGCGCCGAGCGGGCCGCCACCGAGCACCGGCGCGAGCACGTCGAGGTAGGACTGGAAGACCGTGTCGATCGGAATGACCTCGTAGCCGATGCCGAGCGCCCGCGCGAGCGCTTCGGCGTCCGCCAGGCTGTGCGCGGACGAGTACCGCGCGGGCATCGCCACGCCGAGCACGTTGGCCGGGCCCGAGGGCCTCGGCCGCGAGCGCCGCCGTCAGCGCCGAGTCCACGCCGCCCGAGAGACCGATGACGGCGCTCGAGAACCCGCATTTGCGCGTGTAGTCACGAAGGCCGAGCACGAGCGCCCGGAACGCCGACTCCTCGTCGGATTCGGCCACCGGCCGCAGAATCGGTCGCGCGGCTTCGACGTCGACGCCGGTCTCGGGCAGGTTCACCGGCCCACGCGGCACGTCGATCGTGATCGACGTCCTCCTCGAACTCGGCGCGCGCGAAGAATGGTCGTGCCGTCGGGCGCGATGCCAATCGAGTGGCCGTCGAACACGAGCTCGTCGTTGCCGCCCACCTGGTTCACGTAGAGAAAGTAGCGGCCGTGCTTGACCGCCTCCTGCGTGACGAGCCGCCGCCGGACGTCGGGCACATCCAGCCTGAACGGACTGGCGGAGATGTTGATGAGGACGTCGGCGCCGGCCGCCGCGACCTCGCAGACCGGGTCGCGATGGTAGCGTGGCTTCGGCCAGAGGTCCTTGTCGTTCCAGACGTCCTCGCAAATCGTCACGCCGAGGCGCACGTCCCCGCACGGCATCGGCGAGACGTCGCGCGCGGGTTCGAAGTAGCGGTCCTCGTCGAAGACGTCGTAGGTCGGAAGCAGCGACTTGTAGCGGCGCTCCACGACGCGTCCCGATCGGCACAGCGCCGCGGCGTTCATCAGCGGCTTGCCCTGACCCGAGCGGATTCCGGTCCACGAAACCGACAAGAATGGCGAGCCGGCCCGTCGACAGCCGCGCGACACGCTCGAGCATGTCAAGATTGCGATCGACGAACGCCTGATGGGTCAGCAGATCGCGCGGCGGATAGCCGGTCGTGGCCAGCTCGGAGAACACGACGAGGTCGGAGACGTCGGCCTCGGCGCGGGCCACGGCGGCGCGCATTCGCTCGAAGTTGGCGTCGAACGCGCCGACCGTCAGGTTGAGCTGGGCGGCCGTCAGGCGCATGGCGCGATGATATCTGATACCAAAATGCTCACGTGGGCCGTCCTGCTGGCGCTCGTGCTCGCGGCGCAGGGCTTCGCCGGTCCGGCGGCCGACGTGCTGCAGGCGGTGCGGCGGCCCCGGCGCATGTCGTCGACGAAGTTCGATGAGGACGCCGCGTTTGCCGTCACGCGCGAGGGCGAGTACGTCGTCCTCGATCGCCGCGGTCACGGGCTGTACGTGCTCGACGCCGCGGGCGCGAAGGTGCGGCGCATCGTCTCCGCGGGTACCGGTCCGGGCGAACTGTTCAATCCGCTCGCGCTGGCGCTGAACGCCGACGATCTCATCGCGGTCGCCGATTCGCCGAACGGCCTGGACCGCGTGCAGTACTTCGCGTCAAACGGATTGCGCGTCGGCGGCTTCTACCTGCCGCTGACGCCGCGAGCCTCGACTGACGGCGTCGAACGTGCTCATCGCGAGCGGCGGTTCGCTCATCTTTTCGGGCTCGACGTTCGTGGTCAATCGGCCGGAGTGGGGCGCGCTCGTGACCGAGCACGACGTCACGGGCCGGGTCGTTCGCCAGATGGGCAGTCTGCGGCAAGTTGGCCCGTCACGCGGATCGCGATCTCGACATCGCGATGAACATCGGCATCCCGCTTCCGGCACGCGCGACGGCGGATTCCTGTTCGTGTTTCAGACCGGCGTGCCGATGTTCCGCAAATACAGCCGCGACGGCCGGCTCGAGTTCGAGCGACATATCGAAGGACCGGAACTCGACGCGCGCATCCTGGCGCTTCCCACGGTCTGGCCGCCGCGGCCGCCGGGCAACAAGCCCGTCGTTCCGCCGATGGTGCGCGCGGCAGCGCGTCGACGCCGAGGGCCGGCTGTGGATCTCGCTGACTGTTCCGTACACCTACGTCTACGACGCAGGCTGGCGACAAGATTCGGACGGTCCAGTTTCGCGGTGTCCGCGTCCTCTCCCCGTCGAGCTTGTATTTCACGAGCACAGGCCGGCTGCTCGTCGGACCGGGGGGTATGAGTTCGAGGTGAAGTGACATTGCGGATCTGCGATCGGTGATTGAGGATTGCATTGCATTGGGCATCGCGGCATCTGAGGATTGAGGTTCAATCCGCAATCCAAATCGCCAATGTCCAATGCAATCCTCAATCACGATCGCAGATCGCCAATGGGTATACTGGTGAGATGCTATTGGACCGGATGAGCCCACAGACGATCGCCAATCCCCTGCTTCGCAACGTGGCGATCGTCGCCCACGTCGATCACGGCAAGACCACGCTCGTCGACGCGCTGCTGCGGCAGAGCGGCCTGTTTCGCGCCAACGAGCGCGTGGCCGAGCGGGTGATGGACTCGAACGAGCTCGAGCGCGAGCGGGGCATCACGATTCTGGCCAAGAACACGGCCGTCCACTACGACGGCCACCTCATCAACATCGTCGACACACCCGGGCCACGCCGACTTTGGCGGCGAGGTCGAGCGGACGCTCTCGATGGTGGACGGCGTCATGCTGCTCGTGGACGCGTCCGAAGGACCACTGCCGCAGACGCGATTCGTGCTCCGCAAGGCGCTCGAGCGGCGACTCGATCCCGATCGTCGTGATGAACAAGATCGACCGCAGCGACGCCCGACCGCAGGCCGTGCTCGACGAGATCTACGACCTGTTCATCGACCTCGACGCCACCGAAGATCAGCTCGACTTCCCCGTGCTCTACACCAACGCGCGCGAAGGCACGGCGACCCGCGACCTCGCCGAGCGCCGGGCGTGGACCTCAGGCCCCTGTTCGATGCCGTGATCGCGCACCTGCCTCCCCCGCGCGGGGTCGGCGGACGCGCCGCTCCAGGCGCTCGTCGCGAATCTGGATTCGAGCGACTACCTCGGCCGCATCGCGATCGGACGGATCTTCAACGGCCGCGTGAAGGTCGGCGATCCGATTGGCGTCTGCAAGCTCGACGGCACGCGTCGAGACGACTCGCGTCACCAAGCTGTTCACGTTCGAGGGGCTCAAGCGCGTGGACGTCGACGGAGGCAGCCGCAGGCGACGTCATCTGTCTCGCCGGCATCGAGAACATCATGATCGGCGAGACGATTACCGATCCCGAACATCCTGAACCCGTCGCCCACATCGCCGTGGACGAGCCGACGGTGTCGATGATCTTCGGCGTCAACACGTCGCCGTTCGCCGGGCGCGAAGGCAGGTTCGTCACATCACGGCAGATCAAGGACCGGCTCGATCGCGAGCTGCTCGGCAACGTCGCCATCCGCGTGGAGCCCACCGACAGTCCGGAGCAGATGAAGGTCATCGGCCGCGGCGAGCTGCAGCTCTCGATCCTGATCGAGATGATGCGGCGCGAGGGCTACGAGCTGCAGGTGTCGCGGCCCGAGATCGTCACCAAGGAGATCGACGGCCAGCGCGTCGAGCCGGTCGAGGACCTCGTGATCGACGTCGCTGAGGAGTATCAGGGTGTCGTCATCGCCGAGGTCGGCCAGCGCCGCGGGAGCATGACGAAGATGGTCAACCACGGCAGCGGCCGCATCCGGCTCGAGTTCCGGGTGCCGGCCCGCGGGCTGATTGGGTTCCGATCGCTGTTCCTCACCGAGACGCGCGGCACCGGCCTGATGCACCACCTGTTTCACGGCTGGGAGCCGTGGCACGGCCCGATCCCCTCGCGCGCCAACGGTGCGCTCGTCTCCGACCGGCCGGGCAAGGCGACGGCCTACGCGATCGCGAACCTGCAGGAGCGCGGCGAGATGTTCATCGACCCTGCCGTGGAAGTCTTCGAGGGCATGATCGTCGGTGAAAACGCGCGGCCGAACGACCTCGACGTCAACATCACCAAGGAAAAGAAGCAGACGAACATGCGCGCGTCCTCGGCCGACGAGGCGATTCGGCTCATTCCGCCGCGCAAGATGGGCCTCGAACAGGCCATCGAGTTCATCAACGACGACGAGCTCGTCGAGGTGACGCCGACCTCAATCCGGTTGCGAAAGAAGATCCTGCGCCGCCAACATGCGACCGAAGCGAGCGGCCGGATTAGGACAAAAGACGCGGACGACCTTTTCGACAATGCGTCGCTCCCTTTCTCATCGCGACCCTCGATCGTCGTCGTGCTCGTCGCCACGGCCGGCTACGTGACGGCGCGGGTCAAGCGCGATTTCTGGGATTACGAGGTCATTCACCGGGCGGGCGGGCGCGTCATCGCCGCCGAGCCGCTGTACCGCCCGGACGACGGGCACTACCAATACAAGTACTGGCCGACCTTTGCGCTGGCGATGGTGCCGTTCGCCCTCCTGCCTGTGGAGGTTGGCAAGGTCGTCTGGTATGCGCTGACGGTCGCCTTGATCGCCGTGTACATCCGGCGGTCCATTCAGGCGCTCCCCAATCGCCGGTCCTCCGTCCGGTTTCTTACCTGGGCGACGCTGCTTCTGACGGGCAAGTTCATCGTGAAGGAGCTCGTCAATGGCCAGACGAACGTCCTGCTGGGCGTGCTGGTCATACTCGCGCTTGCGGCGAGCGAGGAGCGCCGCCATGTGCGCGCCGGCGTCCTCGTCGCGCTGGCGGCGTTGTTCGCGAAGCCCTACGCCCTGATCTTCCTGCCGTGGCTGGCCGTGACGCTGGGAGTCGCAGCCGTGGGCGCGTCACTCGCCACGCTTCTGGCTGGCCTGATGGCGCCGGCCGTCGTCTACGGCTGGCAGGGCAATCTCGCGCTCCTCGGTGAGTGGTATCGGACGGTCACCCAGACGACGTCGCCAAACCTGCTGACCTCGGAGAACATCTCGTTTGCGGCCGTGTGGGCCAGGTGGATGGGGATCGGTCCCACGGCAGCCGCTCTGGCTGCCGCGACGGTCGCCGCCAGTCTCGCAGCGGCCGTCATCATCTGGGCCCGGCGTGACAGAGTCGCGCGGCCAGGATTTCTCGAACTCGGATATCTGCTGCTGCTGATCCCGATGATCTCGCCTCAAGGCTGGGACTACGTGATGATTGCCGCCACGCCGGCCTTCGTCGTCCTCGTGGATCGTTTCCGTGAGCGTTCGACGACGTGGCAGATCATCACGGCCGCGGGATTTCTGCTGACCAGCTTCATGATCTACGACCTCCTCGGGCGATGGCTCTATCTGACGCTCCTGGGACTGTCGGGAATCACGATCGGCGGGGTCCTGTTGGCGGCGAGCCTCGTTCGGCTGCGACTGACAGCAGCCGCGTAAGGGGTGTCCTAGAATCACTGCACGTGCCCAGCTGGCTCCGGCCGCTCATCTGGCCCGTGATCTGTCTCGCGATCGCGGCCGCGATCTACCAGTCGCGCATCGCGCGCGAGATGGCCGACTTCGAGGTCTACCGGACGGCCGCGAACCGCGCGCTCGCCGGCGAGCCGCTCTATCGCGCGGAGGACGGCCATTTCCGGTTCAAGTACCTGCCGGCGTTCGCGCTCGCGATGGCGCCGTTCGCGCTCGTAGATCGTGAAGCGGCCAAGGTCATCTGGTTCGCGTTGTCAGCCGGTCTGCTGACCGCCTTCGTCCGTTGGTCCGTGCGCGCGCTCCCCGAACGCCGCCGGTC
Source organism: uncultured Acidobacteriota bacterium (assembly GCA_963739035.1). Taxonomy (GTDB): domain Bacteria; phylum Acidobacteriota; class Vicinamibacteria; order Vicinamibacterales; family SCN-69-37; genus CAVTYZ01. The sequence goes on from CAVTYZ010000022.1 coordinate 230,557, forward strand.
CGAACGTGTGCTGCTCTGGCTCACCGTCCTCTTCATGGCGAAGTTCTACGCGCACGAGTTGACGCTGGGTCAGACGAACATTCTGCTCGGCGTGTTGCTCGTCGGATCGCTGCTCGCCGTGCAGGTCGATCAGCCGTACCTCGCCGGCGTGCTGATTGGCGCCGCGGCGTTCATCAAGCCTTACGCCCTGCTGCTCCTGCCGTGGCTCGGGTTCACCTATGGCGCCGCGGCGGCCTTGTGCGCGGCGTCGGTGCTTGTCGCCGGTCTCGTGTTACCGGCCTTCGTCTACGGCTGGTCTGGAAACGTCGATCAACTCCTGAGCTGGTTCTCGACGGTCAGCGGCACCACCGAAGGGACGCTCCTCGGGGCGGATAACGTCTCGCTGGCGGCGATGTGGGCCAAGTGGATTGGCATCGGCGCGCCCGCCACGGCCCTCGCCACGCTGACGACGGGCGCCGCGCTCGGGCTGGTCGCAACGGTCTGGGTCCGGCGACGTGACATCGCGAATCCGGACTATCTCGAGTTCGCGCTCCTGCTGCTCCTGATTCCGCTCCTGTCGCCGCAGGGGTGGGACTACGTCCTGCTGCTCGGCACGCCCGCGGTCATCTGCCTGCTCGACCGGTGGTCCGAGGTCAGCCGCGAATGGAAAGTCGCCACCGCGGTGTCACTGGTGCTCATGGGTTTGACGATCTACGACGTGATGGGCCGCACGCTCTACGCGCGCTTCATGGCGATGTCGATCGTGAGCGTCGCGGCGCTCGGTGCGGCTGTGGCGTTGACGCACTTGCGATGGAAAGCCCTCGGATAAAGCACCGACAAGTCAGAAGTGCGAAGCCAGAAGTCAGAAGTACTGGCGCTTCGGCCGCGCTCCACGGCACGCAGCTTCTCACTTCTGGCTTCTCCTTCTATTGATCTCTCGTCAAGACAACTCCCGCCAGCACGGCCGCCACGCCAATCACTTTCGCTCCCGGTGATCGGCTCTCCGAGGAAAATCGCGGCCGTGATCATCGCGACGAGCGGAACCGCGTTCGAATAGATGGACGTTCGGGCCGGGCCGAGCTTCTGGACGGCCGTGTACCAGACGAGAAAGGCGAAGTTCAGCGCGAAGAGGCCTGAGGGGAAGAGCAACAGCCAGACGGTCGCGCTCACGCTGGACCAGTCCAACCTGCAAGAGTGCTGGAAGCGCGAGCAGCGCGTACGGCACCGTGCCGATCGCCATCGTCATGCCCGTGACAAAGAGCGGTGAGTGACGGGACATCAAACGGCCGCCGCCGATCGTGTAGATCGACCAGCACGCGACGGCGCCGAGCATGAGAAGGTCGCCAACGAGCGTGCCGCCGCCCGTCGCGGCGCCGTAACCGACGACGAAGTAGATGCCGGCGGTGGACAGCACCGCGCCGAGCCAGTGCAGCAGGCCGACGCGTTCGTGCCCGATCGCGGCCGTCATGATGGCGACGGCGACCGGAGACGCACCGAAGATCAGCGCCGCGTTCGACGCGCTCGTGCGCGCGAGCCCGCCGGCGAAGAAGAGCTGATACAAACAGTGCCCGACGACGCCGAGCCACAGGAGGTCCCAGCGATCGCGTGATGTCAGCGCGTGAGGCGTGTAGAAGACGGACGACGGGGCGGCCGCCGAGCGGCCGGCCTGCCCGGCGCTGCCGCCTGGATGGCGACCAGGAACACCGGCGGACGAGAAGCCCATTCGCAGCGTGTTGAATGCCGCGGGCGGCACTTCCTCGAACGCGCGCTTCAGGAGGCTGTAGTTCGCGCCCCAGGCGATGACCATCAGCACCAGCAGTCCGTCCATCGGCGACAGCCCGGAGGGCTGAGACCGAGGGGACGGACTGCTCATGACGGCAGGCCTGGCGCGGAAGCGGTCAGTGGCGTGTGGTGTCGAGCTCGACGCAGACTGTCTTCGATCAGCGCGCGGTTGTCCTCGGCCGAGACGTTGCGGTGCAGGATTTTCGACGCGATCGCCACCGAGAGCTCGACCGCCTCGCGGCGAACCTGCTCGATGGCGCGTGTGGTCTCGAGCTGAATTTCGCGTTCGGCTTTCTTGAGGATGCCCGCGGCTTCGGCCGATGCCTTCTGGCGCAGCTCCTCGCCCAGCCGGTCGGCCGCGGCGCGGCTCCGGGCCACGAGGGCCTCGCCTTCGACGCGCGCGTCGGCGAGGATCTTCGTCGCGTCCTGCCGCACGCGCTCCAGATCCGCCCTGGCCTTCTCCGCGTCGTCGATCGCTTTCGCGATCAGCTTCTCGCGGCGATCGAGGGCGTCGAGGAGCGGCCGCCAGGCGAACTTCGCCAGCAGCGTCACGAGGACGCAGGAACGTGATGATCGTCCAGATGAACAGGCCGGGATCCGGCGTAACCAGCGGGTTGTTCACGAGCGCGATCCTTTCATCAGCCGAGGACGACGCGCCCTTCAGCACGATCAACAGACAGAAGACTTCGGCGAGAATCGCGACGCCTTCGAGCAGGAACAACGGCAGGTTGGTCGCACCGCTGATCTGTCCGGCCGCGCTCGGCTGACGGGCGACGCCTTCGGCCACGCCGGCCGCGAGTTTCCCAATTCCCAACCCGGCGCCGATGACGACCAGTCCGAGACCGATCCCGGCACCCGCGAACGCTAGACTCAGTTCCCCCATGTGTGCGGCTCCCTCCAGAAACGAACGTTAGTGATGCGCGTGAATGGCCATGCCGATGAACACGGCCGACAGCAAAGTGAACACGTAGGCCTGAACCAGAACGACGATGAGCTCGAGGCCCAGGATGCCCACGTTCAGCGGCACCGAGAACCCGAGGCCGACGCCGACGCCAGCCGCCGCGCCCATCCCTTCGGCCGCCATGAACGCGATCGACGTGATGGCCAGCAGGGCGATGTGCCCGCCGGTCATGTTGGCCGCAAGTCGAGCCATGAGCGCGAAGGGCCGCACGAACATGCCGACGATTTCCATCGGAATGAGCAGGACGTAGATCGCTTTCGGGAGGCCGTGGGGCACGAGATTGATCCAGTGCTGCACGAATCCATGCGCACGCACGCCGGCCGTGATGATCGCAAAGAAGCTGAGGACGGCCAGACCGGCCGTCACGTTGGGATTGCCGGTCGCGGTCGAGCTGCCGTGTACGAGCCGGGTGAGGAACGAATGCTCGTCGCCGTGCAGCACGTAGTGGTTGATGAGCCCCAGCACGTCGAAAATCGGAAACAGGCCGATGACGATTCGCGCCGAGAATGAAGAAAAAGAACGACAGCAGCAGCGGCGTCCAGACACCCGTCCACTTCGCGCCCAGATTCGGCCGCGCCACACTATCGCGGATGAACTCCACGCCGAGCTCGAGCACGTTCATCGGGCCGGTCGGCACGAGCCGCGGCTGCCGGATGTATCGACGCACCATCGCCGTGATCACGACGAAAAGAATCGTCGCCACCACCCACAGCATCAACACGTGCTTGCTCACCGACAGATCGATGCCGTACACGGTCGGCAAATGGATCAACGGGTGATCGGGCGGGCTGTTCGCGACGTGGCCAATGATGTCGAGCGTTTCGGCCTCGGCCGGAGCTGGGGGATGTGCTGGATCCTGCATCGAGCGGTGTCGGTCCTCGTTCCTTAGTAGGGTCCTTCGCCGGGCCCTATTATGTCAGGCGGGCGATGAGCCGCCGCAAGAGCAGGGCCTCGACCGCATACAGGGAGATGAACGAGGCCGCAAAGCTCAGGGTGAAGGCCGTCCAGTCCACGTTGGCCAGCCGGACCACCGCGACGACGTAGAGCGCGAACAGCGCCATCTTCACGACAAATCCCGTCATCAGCAGCGAGTTCAGGGCCCGCGGATTCTCCCGGGCGACGCGCTCGATGAGGAGCCACGTGCCGGCCACCGCCGCCAACGGGCCGAGCATCCCGAAGAACACGGACGAGGCGTGATCCGGGCTGCCCACCAGGACCGCAAGCCAGATCGCCACGCACGCGGCCGCCATTCCCACTACTGCCATCATGGTCGCCGCCAGACTGCTCTCGCCAACTGATAGAACCCCGCCACGATTCCGAGCAACAGCCCGACCACAAGGCACCACGGTGCGGTGTCCAACCAGCGGTCGCAGCCGTAGCCAATCCCTCCGAAAAGGACAATGGCGCCTATGAGCGAATAGCTGGCTGCGGCGGCCGGCCCGGCACGCTGGACGCTGGTCTGCAGCGTCTTGAGCGAGCGACCCAGCGAGCGAGCGCGATCGTTACTCTGCATAACGGGCTCGCGTCGAGCACTAGAGCCGTACACGTATACCACACTTGATGCGATGCCCTCCACCGCACACCACATGCAGTAGTGTGCCGGGACGGGTCGAGTCGGTATACTCGCAGCAGGCCCTGCCAGCCAGCGAGCTCACTATGTCTTTTCTGTCTCGTCGCATGCTTCCGTACACGACGGCGATGGCCGTGCTGGCCCTCGGCGCGGCGCTCGCCGCGCAACGCGAAATCGCCCAGCGGCACGTTTACGTTCGCGTCACCGATGCGAAGGGCGCGCCGGTGACCGACGCTGACGCCGGCAGACTTCGTCGTGCGCGAGGATGACATCGCGCGTGAGATCGTCCGCGTCGGCGCCGGCGCCGCCACCGACACATCTGGCCCTGCTCGTGGACAACACGAATGAAGCGCAGAAGGTCCTGATCGAGCTGCGAAGCGGCCTGACGGCGCTCGCGCAGCAAATGAACCAGCTGCCGTCGCCGCCCGCGATGATGCTGATGACGTTTGCGGAGCGGCCGACGCGCCTCGTCGATTTCACGACGAGCGACATCGCGATCGAGAACGGCGTCAAGAAGGTCTTTCCGCGGCCCGGCGCCGGCTCCTATTTCCTCGACGCCATCGTGGAATCGACCGAGGCCTTGCGCAAGCTGAAGGCGGAGCGGCCGGTCATCCTGGCGTTCGTCATGGACTCCAGTCCGGAGTTCAGCGACCGTATCCACCGCAACGTCGATGAGGCGCTCGACCGCGCGAAGACGTCGCTCTGGACGATCCAGCTCCAGCACCCACCGGGACGGCCAGGCTCCGAGGCCCGCGAACGCGAGAGCGTCATTGGCGACGTGACGACCTGGAGCGGCGGCATGAACAAGCCCGTGCTGTCGGCCCAGGGCGTGCCGGCGGCGTTCACCGAGGTCGCCAGCGCCATCCTCGGCCGCCTCGACGTCACCTACGGGCGCCCCGCGTCTCTCGATTCCCCCCAAGCGCCTCAGTATCGAAGCGCGCGACAAGTCGCTGAAGCTCTCAGCGCCGCGATGGACGACTGAATGACCGCGCGCGCGCTCGGCGTCTCCGTGTTGCTCGCGGGCGCCGCGGCGTCCGGCGCGTCGGCGCAGGTCTTTCGCTCCGGCATCGACACGGTGATGCTGTCGGTGTCGGTCGCCGACGCCAAAGGGCGACCCGCCTCGACACTCGAACGTTCGGAATTTGAGGTCTTCGAGGACGGTGTCCTGCAGGACATCTCCGCTGTTCGCCCGCGAGCCGCAGCCGATCGCACTCTCGTCTGCTGCTCGACTCGAGCACCAGCATGGAGGACCAACTGGCCATCGCGCAGGAGGCGGCGGTCGGATTCGCACGGCGGCTGGGCCAGCACGACGTCGCACAGGTCATCGACTTCAACAACGACACCCGGATCCGCCAGACGTTCACGAACGACGTGCCGGCGCTCGAGACCGCGATTCGCGGCATTCGCGCCGGCGGGTCGACGGCGCTCTACACGGCGCTGTACATCGCGATGTCGGAGTTGACGCGGGCCGGCGCGGAACTCTCCGACGTCATTCGGCGTCAGGCCATCGTCGTGCTCTCGGACGGCGAGGACACGACAAGCCTGAAGAGTTATGACGACGTCGCGGATCTCGCCAAGCGATCCGACGTGGCGGTGTACGCGATCGGGTTGCGCGAGAGGGCGCCGGACGAGCCGCGCAAGTTCAGCCAGGCGGACTTCGCGTTGCGGACGCTCTCGCAGGTCACCGGCGGCCGGGTCTTCTTCGTGGAAGATGCCCGGCAGCTGCCGGCCATCTACAACCAGATTGCCGACGAGCTTGCGACCCAGTTCGTGATTGGCTACAACCCCAAGAACACCAAGCGCGATGGCGCGTGGAGACAGGTGAACGTGCGCGTGAGCCGCCCCGAAACGATTGCCCGAACCAGGACCGGATATTTCGGCCCCTCCAGCCGCCGGTGACGTCCCACACTGGCCGTGTCTACATCATCGGCGCCGGCCCGGGCGACCCCGGGCTCGTGACCGTTCGCGGCGCTCGCCTGCTGGCGGAGGCTGACGTGGTCGTCTACGACCGCGCCACCGGAGGCGGCGCTGCGATGGGCGCGGCCGGACGCCGAGCGAATCGCCGCGGGCGCGCCGGCCGAACGGGCGCTCGCGCAGGACGCGCTCTCGATGCTCGTCGCCGACAAGGCGCGCGACGGCCACGTCGTCGCCCGCCTGAAGTGGGGCGATCCGTTCGTGTTCGACAGCGGCGCGAAGGAAGCGCTGTTCCTGCACGAGCAGGGCGTGCCGTTCGAGATCGTTCCGGGAATTCCCGTCTCGATCGGCGCAACGGCCTACGCCGGCATCCCGCTCACCTATCCGGAAGCCGGCGATGCCCTGGTGCTCGTGCGGGGCCACGAGGACGAAGCCGGACGCGTGCCGGACCTCGACTGGGAGAGCCTGTCGCGCCTCGACGGCACGTGGGCCTGCTACGCGGCTGGCCGGCTGGTGCCGGCGATCCTGCAACAGCTCGTTGAGCACGGCGTGCCAGCCGACAGCCCGGCCGCGCTCGTGTTCAACGGCACGCGAGCCGACGCAGCGCACGGTCAGCGGCACGATCGCGGAGCTTCTCGACATCGACGTCTGCGACGCCGCCGGCTGACGCGGCGCTGCTCGTCGTTGGCGCGGCCGACGGGGCTACGCGAGCACTTGCGATGGTTCGACGAGCGGCCGCTCTTCGGCCGCCGCGTGGTGGTGACGCGATCGCAGGAACAGGCGCACGAGCTCGTCGAACGCCTCGAGAACGCCGGCGCGCAGGCGATTCTGGCGCCGACGTTCCGGCTCACGCCCGCCGGATGATCCGGAAGCCATCGATCGCGCCGCGGCATCGGTCGACGACTATCAGTGGGTGGTCTTCGAGTCCGCGAACTGCGGTGACGCGATTTCTCGCGGCGCTCGCGCGCGGGCCGCGCGATCTTCGGGCGCTCGGTGCCGCGTCGATCTGCGCGGTCGGCCCGTTCACGGCGGAGCGACTCGTCGCCAGCGGGATCAAGCCGGACGTCGTGTCCGCCGAGTCCGGCCCGGAGCCGATTGGCGATGCCATCGAAGCCAGCGGCGCCGGTCGCAAACCGCAGGATTCTGGTGATCCGGCCCGACCACCTGCGCGACATCGTCGGCGAGGACCTGACGCGCCGTGGCGCGGTGGTCACCGATCTCGTGGCGTATCGCACGGCGGCCGCATCGCCAGATTCTCAGGCCGCGCAGGAGCTCTATCGCCTGCTGCTCGACGGAAAGGTCGACGCGGTGACGTTCACGAACCCCACGGCCGTGGCGCGCTTCGCCTCGCTCATCGGCGAGGAACAGGCGTCCGATCTGCTGAACACGACCGTCGTCGCGACGATCGGTCCCGTGACCGCCGCGGCGGCGATGGAACTGGGCATCAAGGATCCGCTCGTGGCGGACACCTACACCGTGGATGGCCTGGTGGATGCGTTGATAGAGCGCTTCGCGGATCCCGTTCGAACGTGATCCCGCTCTACCCCTCGAACGACGGCAGCACCATGTCCCGCATCGTCCGCAGGCCGGGCGGTGCCTGGATGACTTTCGGGATCGAGTTGGCCGCGATCGCGGCGGTGGCGATATCGCCGTGAATGCCGCCGACGATTTTCATCGACAGCGCGGGACTGCCTGAGACGCGCACCGCGTCGTACGACTCCGGCGCACCGAGGTACGCCTCCATGTGAAGGCGAATGACCGGCTGCCCTTTTCGATAACCCACGCCGTCCTGGATGATGCCGGCGACCTGACCCGCCGCCACCTGCAGGAACTCGCTCGATACCGCGGTCTCGGCGACCTTCGGCTGGATGTCATCGGTCACCCGTTCGAGCTTCCACCCAAGCGCATCGGCAATCATCGTGATCGACTCGGCCAGCCCGACGTGCCGGAACGCTGCCCTCCTTCACCTCGGCCAGGAACTCCTCAACCGACAGGCCGGCGCCGATTTTCTGCTGGAATGGCAGACGGCGAATGCGAGCGTCCTGCACGCGGTCGACTCTCGATCGCCGTCACGCGCTCACAGACGGCCGTCAGCGCGATCGGCAGGGCGTCCATCGCGAATCCCGGGTTGACACCGGTGCCGAGCATCGCCACACGCGAACGCTTCGCCAGCGCATCGATGCGTTTGGCCGCCGCCGCGTTGCCGCGAACGGGATACGCCAGCTCCTCGGTGGTCGAGACGATGGGCACCTTCAGCTTGAGCACCGTCTCGATCTCGGGCAGCGCCTTCTCTGATCGACGAGTGGGTGCACAGCACCGCCACGTCAGGACGGGTGACTTTGATCGTCCGCACGAGGTCGTCGGTAACCTTGACGCCGAGCCGTCGCCGCAAACCGCAGACGTGTCCGAGGTCCCGGCCGACCTTGTCCGGATCGACGTCCACGGCGCCCACGATCGCGAGCGACCGGCGAATGACGACCTGACGCACGACGCCCGCGCCGATGGGGCCCGACGCCGACATGCAGCACTTTGATGGGCACGACCACGCTCCTACGCGAGCCGTTACTCTACTGAAAATGACGTCGGGTGTGTTTTTTGCGACGGGCGCCGCTGCGAAGCATTCACCCGGGAAAAAACACACCCGACGTCATTTTCAGTAGGATCTGCTCGGCCTCATGCGCCTGACCGTCCGGATCGTCGCCGTAGCCCTTGCCATCGGCGTCGTCGCGCCTGCCTGGCGGCACGCCAGAAGTCGCCGCAGAACGCGAGCTACAGGCTGGCGGCAACGCTCGACGCCGCGACCCGCACCATCACCGGCCGCGGGCGCCTGACCTGGCGCAACATCGCAACCATGCCGGCGACCGAACTGCGCTTCCACATGTACTGGAATGCCTGGCGAGACCGTCATCCACGTTTTTTCGTGAACGCAGGACCCTCGTCCAGCCGGCGACGAGCGCGCGCGGACGATGCGGCGTCGATCGACCTGACGAGCTTGTCGCTCGTCACTGCAGGGGCGCGCAGGATCTCCTTTCCGCGCGCGCATACATCGCCCCGGACGATGGGAATGATCGCACGATCGGACCGTGCTGTCGGTGCCGCTCGACAGCCCGTCCGCCTGGTGGCGTGGTCGACATCGACATGGCGTGGACGAGCCGCATGCCTCGGACCTTCGCGCGCACTGGCGTCCTCGACAACTACTTCTTCATCGGACATTGGTTTCCGAAGATCGCGCGTGCTCGAGGACAGACGGGCTGGAACAGTCATCAGTTCCACGCGGCGACCGAGTTCTATGCTGACTACGGCGTCGTACGATGTGAGCCTGACGGTGCCGTCCGGCTGGGTCGTCGGCGCGACCGGCCGCGAGCAGTCGAGGACGGACAATCGCGACGGCACGACCACACATCGGTACGTGCAGGCCGACGTGCACGATTTCGCCTGGACGACGAGCCCGGATTTCGTGGACATGAGCGCGTCATGTCGACGTGCCGAAGACGCGTCGGGCGTGGACGTGCGTCTGCTGCTCCAGCCGGAGCACAGGAACCAGGCCGATCGGCATTTCGACGCGGCCGCGCTCGCGCTGTCGCGTTTCTCGGAGTGGTTCGGGCCGTATCCGCACGGGCATCTCACGATCGTCGATCCCGTGGCGATCGTGAACCGAGAGCGCAAGGCGGGACAACCGCCGGCATGGAGTACCCGACGCTCATCACGGCCGGCACGCGTTGGTCGATGCCGTGGCGGCAGCACGATCCCGAGGAGGTCGTGATTCACGAGGTCGGGCATCAGTTCATGGCAGGGCGTCGTGGCCACCAACGAGTTCGAGCACGCGTGGATCGACGAGGGCGTGACGACGTACGCCGAGCGGCCGACTGATGGCCGAGACGTACGCCGGACGGTTTCGTGGCGGTCGAGCGGTACTTCGGCGGTCTCGTCCCGTGGACGTACATGGACGTGCCGTGGTCGCGTGACATCAACGGCAACCGCATGCTCGGCTATCGTTGGCAGCCGGACTGGGACGCCCCTTCGACGCCGTCCTGGCAGCTACTGGCTGCGGCGGCGCGGAGCGGTGACGTACGCCAAGCCCGCGCTCTGGCTGACGTCGCTCGAGCGCATGTTCGGCCGGGAGATGGTCCAGAAGACGCTGACGAGCTTTCTATGCGCGTGGAACGTTTCGCCATCCGGCGCCCGACGAGCTGTTTGCCATCGCGTCGTCTGTCGCGGGCCGTGACCTGACGTGGTTCTTCGATGCCGTCCACCGCAGCGCCGCGACGTTCGACTATGCCGTCGCCGCCGTCTTCAACCGGCGGCCGAGAGGCTGACGATCATCGAGAGCACCGTCGTCGTCCGCCGCCTTCGGGACGGGCGTCTTCCCTGTGGAGGTCCGGACGACGTTCGACGACGGTGGCTCCGCGAGCGAGCGGTGGGATGGCCGCGACCGGTGGCGGCCAGTTCACGTACCGTCGCAATGCACGTGTCCGGACCGTCGAGATCGACCCCGACGCGAATTCTGACGCTGGATCTCGAATTACACCAACAACTCGTGGACCGCGGAGCCTCGGGCCGCGGAAGCGTCCCGGCGCTGGGCCCTTCGCTGGATGACGTGGCTCCAGACGGTGCTCATGACCTATGCCTTCTTCGCTTGACGCGGCCGGCCTCGACGCCCGGCCGCGCGCGTCGGTCCTCGGCGCGTTTCTCGAAGGCTGGCGCCGCGTGCTCGGCGCGCCCGCTTCTGACGATCGGGATTCTCGTCGGCGACGTTCCTCACAGCGCTGCCGCTCGGCATGGCCCTTCAGAACGAGCTCGAGCGCCATCTCGGCGCGAGCCTGGAAGCGGACGCTCGGAGTTCCAGTGGAATCCATCTGGGCCGGCGAGTTCGGCCTCCAGGCTTCCCCGACTGGCGCGCACGTTCACGCACGAGATCCTCGGGTTTGGCGGAACGCTCGCGGCGCTCAGCGGCCTCGCTCGACGCCGAGTCGCTCGATCCGACCATCGCGGCCGTCGTTGCCGGCTACATCGGTCTGTGGGTGTTTTCTGTCCGGAGGGATTCTGGACCGGCTGGCGCGGGGACGGCCGCGTGCGACCGTTTGCCTTCTTCGCCGCCTGCGGCGCGTACTTTCTTCGGTTCATACGCCTTGCCGCGGTGATTGGACCGTGCTATTGGCTCCTGTTCGCCAAGCTGCACCCGTGGCTGTTCGGCACCTTGTACGACCGGTTGACGCGCGATCTCGCCGCCGAGCAGCAGGTCGTCGCGGTGCGTGTGGCGCTCTATCTCTGTTCGTCAGTGCTGCTCGTGGCCGTCAATGTCGTCGGCCGACTTCGCGAAGGTTCGCGCGGTCGTCGAAGATCGCCGGAGCGCGATCAGCGCCCTCGGCGCGGCGCTCCGGTTCATTCGTCGCCGGCCGGCGCGTGTGCTGGGGCTGTACCTGCTGAATATTCTCGCCGCCGCCGTTGATTCTGCGCCTCTGGCTGCAGACGGCGCCGGGCGCGGGCGCGCCCACGTGGCTCGCTCCTGCTGGGCGGCCAGCTCTACATCCTGGCTCGCGTCTGGGCCAAGCTGGCCTTCATGGCCTCTGAGGTCGTGTTCTTCCAGGGCGAGCTCGCCCACGCGGGTTTCACGGCGGCGCCGGAGCCCATCTGGCCGGATTCGCCGGCAGTCGAAGCGATAAAGAACTTGCGGAGATAGTTCAGGTACGACAGGTTCGACGGGTCGACGAGTCCAGGAACCGACTGACGCTCGTCATCTTCTCCAGATTTTTCGTGCAAAACTAAAGATGACAGCGTCAGTGGTTCCATGGACCTGTCGTACCCGTCGCACCTGTCGTACGACGGTCTGTTTTATAATGAAGAGTTCATGATCTCGGTTCAGAGCGTCTCCATGCGGTACGGCAACAAGGTCCTCTTCGAGGACGTCACCACGACGTTTTCGAAAGGGCGTCGGTACGGGCTCACGGGTCCGAACGGCTCGGGCAAGTCGACGTTCATGAAGCTGCTGACGGGCGACCTGACGCCTCAGAAGGGTACGGTCGTGGCGCCCGACAAGCTCGGCGTCCTGAGACAGGATCAGTTCGCGTTCGACGAGTTCCGCGTGATCGACACGGTCGTCATGGGCAACCAGCGGCTGTGGGACGCGCTCCAGGCGCGCGACGTGCTCTACGCGAAGGCCGAGCTCACTGACGCGGACGGCATGCGCCTTGGCGAGCTCGAGGGAATCGTCGGCGAGGAGGACGGCTACTCCGCCGAGAGCGACGCGGCCATCCTGCTGCAAGGCCTCGATATTCCAGCGGGCCTTCACGAGCGCACGATGGCGGAGCTGCAGGGCGGCCAGAAGGTCCGGGTGCTCCTCGCGCAGGCCCTGTTCGGCCGTCCCGAAGCGTTGCTCCTCGACGAGCCGACGAACCATCTGGACCTCGATTCGATCCACTGGCTCCGCGAGTTCCTGGTCCGCTACGACGGGACGTTAATCGTCATCTCGCACGACCGGCACTTCATCAATGAGGTCTGCACGCACACGGCGGACATCGACTACCAGACGATCATCACCTACACGGGTGGCTACGACGAGATGGTGCTGGCGAAGATGCAGATCCGCGCGACGGTTGAAGCGGACAACGCACAGCGTGAGAAGAAGATCGCGCAGTTGAACGACTTCATTGCGCGGTTTTCGGCCGGCACGCGGTCGAGCCAGGTCCAGTCACGGCGAAAAGAAGTCGAGCGGTTGCAGACCACGGACCTGGCGCGGTCGAACATCCAGCGTCCGTTCATCAAGTTCACGATGTTGCGCCCGTCCGGCAAACTCGCGTTCGAGTGCAGTGGCGTGTCGAAGGGGTATGGCGGCCTGTCGGTGATCCAGGGATTCGATGCCGTCGTCGGCCGCGGCGAGAAGATCGTTCTCGTCGGTCGCAACGGCCTCGGCAAGACGACGTTGCTGAAGGCGCTGCTCGCGGATGCGCCCGGACGCCGTGCGGCGCCGGACGACATCGACGAGGGCGTCATCCGGTGGGGGCACGAGGTGTCGATTGGCTACTTCCCGCAGGACCACACGGGCGTAATCGAGCGCGGCATGACGGCCGTGGAATGGCTGCACCAGTTCGATCCCGGAGCCTCACGACAGGAGATTCACGGCCTGCTCGGACAGATGCTCTTCAGCGGTGAAGAGGGCCACAAGCCGACCCACGCGCTGTCAGGCGGCGAGACGGCCCGGCTGTTGTTCTGCCGGATGATGCTGCAGAAACCGAACGTCATCGTCCTGGACGAGCCCACGAACCACCTCGATCTCGAGTCCATCAACGCGCTGAACGTGGCGTTGCAGAAGTACGAGGGCACGGTGCTCCTCGTCACTCACGACCAGGATCTGATGGAGGAAGTCGGCACCAGGGTGTGGCACTTCGACGGCGGTCGCATCACCGACTTCAAGGGCACGTACGAGGAGTTCGCGGCAGCCACGGCGTGAGCGAGACCACCGGCGCGCGCGTGACGATCGACAGGACGTCGACGGCCGACATCGGCCAGCGTCAGGTCATCGTGTCAGTCGACGGCGGGCCCAGGAGAACACTCGTGTTCGGCGAGAGCGCGACGTTCGAGATCGCGCCAGGCGAGCACCGGCTCAAAGCCAACAACACGCTCGTTTGGAAGACGGTGGCGTTTTCCGCGGCACCGGGCGAGCACGTCCGCTTCAACATCGCCAATTGCGCCACGCGATTCACGCTGGGGTTTCTGTCGCTGATTGGCGTGGCGCCGTTGTACCTGAAGATCGAACGTCGGGAAGGGATGTAGACGCCACATCCCTGCACGTCACGCCCTGAGCTTTCGATAGTTGTCCAAACAGTGCTGCACCATCTTGAACGGCTCGGTACTGATCTCCTGTTCGATGAGGTAGTACTCGACGCCGCCCACGGCCTCTGACGCCGCGAAGATCTCCTTCCACGGCGAATCGCCTTCACCGAAGGCGACGGCGTATCCACGCCCTTCACCCGCGCCCCAGTCCTTGCAGTGCAGGCTCCGGATGCGCCCGGGATTTGCCTTGATCCAGGCGATGGGATCCTGCTTCATCTCGATGCAGGTACCGACGTCGAATTGGAGCACGAAGTCTTTCGGAGTCCCGGCCGCGAGCACGTCCATCGGGCGCTGACCGTCGACGGCCGGCCACTGGTACTGATGATTGTGGTACCCGGCGGCCATCTTGAGCGGGCGAAGCGCCTCGCTCACACCGGTGAGCCGCTCCGCCAATGTCTTCCATCCGTCGATGCCGACGATCTTCCCCGGGCTGGCCATGACGATGCAGGAACTGCCGATGATCTGGTTGAGCTCGATCGCCTTCTTCAGGCCGTCTCCAGCGAACGCCGCGGCGCCGTTGTGCGTCGAACGACACGTGATGCCCAGTCCATCAAGCAGCGTCCGGACTTCCTTCGCCTGTGCTGTCGTCCAGTTGAAGTACGGCGAGAAGAACTCGACGACCTCGTAACCCATCTTGGCGACGGCTGTGACCGTTCCCGGAAGATCCTTGGCGAGCTCGGTTCGAACGGAGAACAGCTCGAGGCCAACGGCCACGCGACGGCCGGCCTGTGACGCGGCCAGGCCGCGCGCGGCGAGCGGCGCGGCGGCGGCAAGGGACAGGAAGTCACGTCGACTCAACGAGGGCGATGTCTGCATCGGCAGAAGGTAACACGACGCGCCGGTGTCAGATCGCCGCGGAGACCTGTTCGACGATGACCGCCGCGCGCGCGAGCACGTCCAGTTCGTCCGGGGTCACGCCTCGAAGGGCGGCGGCCAGCAGGTGGACCCGCCGCGCGCGTCCCGCCTGGAGCAATTTCGCGCCCTTCGCTGTGGCCTCCAGCTTCACCGCTCGAGCGTCGCTCGAATCCGCCCGCCGCCTGACCAGGCCACGGCTCCTGCAGCCCGGCGATGATTTTCGTCATCGTCGGTGGCTTCACCTGCTCGGCCCTGGCGAGCACGGTGAGCCTCATGGGCCCGCCGAAGACGAGCACCGACAACGCCGACAGGCTTGCCGGGCCGACACCCGTTCGCTCGTCCTCCTTCCGAACACCCCGCAAGAGATGGATCGCGGCCGAATGAAGCGCGTCGGCGACCTCGACGTGATTCGGACTTGCGCTCGCCTTCATGGGCGCAGTATAACTTGTTTAGCCTAGGCTAACTATTCTAGCGCGGAGGGGACCATGCCGGTTGAAGGCGGGCTGTCGCGAATTCACCAGATTTCAATGCGGGCGCACGATGTGGAGCGCGCGGTGAGTTTCTATCGCGATGTGCTTGGCATTCCGTTCCTCTTCGCCGCGCCGCCGAACCTCGCCTTCTTTGATTGCGCCGGAGTCCGGCTGATGCTGTCGACACCTGAACCGGGCTTCGACCATCCGGGCTCAGTGCTCTACTTTGCGGTGGACGACATCCATCACGCCCGTTCGGCACTCGCCTCGCGCGGCGTCGTGTTCCGCACGGAGCCTCACAAGATCGCGACGCTCAAGGACCGGGAGGTGTGGCTCGCGGATTTCACGGACAGTGAGGACAACGTGCTCGCCCTCATGTCCGAGCCGAGGCTCAGCGAGGCGCCATCACCCAGGTAATGGCGTTGCGGAGCAGCTGTCTGACGCTGGGATCGCGATAAACCGACGGGTCGTGCCCAAAGCCGGCCACCATCATCCGTCCGGGTTGCTCGCCAACCCAGGCGATCGGGTGATCGCCCATCGCGAGCTTTCCGACGTTGTAGGAACTCTCGTCGAGCGTCGCGAGCACGGTGAGGGCCTGCCGCGATCGCGGGCTCTTGTCCCACGAATACCACTCGTCCCAGACGCGAAAGACCGGATCGACTCCACGAAGGACCGGGTGGCTCGCGGCCGCCGGGTCGAGGCGCACCGTTGCCGTCTGCCGCGCGGGATGCCCCCTGAACACGAGGCCGCCGACGTAGTCCTCGAACCACGTCCAGGGGGTCTTCGAAATACCGGTCAACGCGGCCACGTGAAGGCCGACCCAACCCTTCCCTGACTTCACGAATCTCTCGAACGCCGCCCGACTGGTCTCCGTCCACGTCAGCGGGGCCGCCATCGTCCACACCATCGCGTCGTACCTCGCGAGGTATTGGTCGGTGAACAACCCGTAGTCGGTGCACTCGTCCACATCGTAGTTGTCGACCGCGGCGAACTCCTTGATGGCGACGACACCCGCCGGGCCGCTCGTTGGATGATTGACGTCGGGCACGTTGACGACGAGAACTCTCGGGCGCGTCCGCTCCTGGGCACGGGCGGCGCCGTCGCCCGCGATCGCGGTCAGAGCCAGCCCGGCCGCCACGATAGAATCGACCACTCGTCGCATGACGCTGGAGTGTAACCCGGTCGCATGATGCGGAAGACGATCGGCCTCGTCGGCTGCGGCCTGTGGGGCAAGCTCGTGCTTCGCGACCTCCTCACGCTCGGCGTCGGGGTCGTCGTCGCGGACGTCGATCCCGCGGCCTGCGACGCCGCCGAAGCCGCCGGCGCGGCGGTGGTCGCCGACCACGCCGCGCTTCCGGCGGTCGATGGCATCGTCGTCGCGACACCCGCCGTCACGCACTTCGACATCGTCAGGGCCCTGCTCCGACGCGGTGTGCCGGTGCTCGTCGAGAAACCATTTACGACAAACACGGCCGAAGCTGAGCTTCTGGCCAGACAAGGCGCCGGCCGTCTCTTCGTGGGCCACACATGGCGGTACCACCCCGGCGTTCAGCTCCTCGGCGAGATCGCGCGGTCAGGAGAGATCGGGTCGATCGTGGGCCTGCGCAGTACGCGAACGAATTGGACGAGCCCGCGCACCGACGTGGACAGCATCTGGAACCTCGCACCCCACGACCTGACGTTGGCGATTGAGATTCTCGGCGGCATCCCCGAGGCTCGTGCCGCCGTCGCTGAACTCCACGACGGCCGCGCGGTCGGCATGACGGCTCTTCTTGGCGACGCGCCCTGGCTCGTGTTCGACGTCTCGAATCGCTATCGTGACAAGCGCCGCGAGGTCCGCGTGCACGGCCGCGGTGGTGTCGCCGTCATGACCGATCCCGACTCCGGGCGGATCGAGATCACGCGCGGCGACCTCACCACGGCGCCATCGGCCGCGGTCAACGAGGTGCGCACGTTCTCCGCCGAGCCGGCCCTGACGCGCGAGCTGTCGGCGTTTCTCACGTTCGTTGACGGCGGCCCACCACCGAAAACACCGGCGGTGGAAGGCGTCGACGTCGTGAGAACGGTCGCGCGGCTTCGCGAGTTGGCCGGATTGAATGACCTAGCGTTCGGGTGGGCCCCAGTCGCCGAGCGCGTCAACGAGCCCTTTCAAGCTCGGGAAATCCCCGGCGCGGGTCGTGACGATGGGCTCATCGGTGAACGGCCACGGGATCTCGAGCGCCGGATCGGACCACACACATCCCCAGTTGTCGTCTTTGCCGTAGTCGATGTACGCCTCGGACACCGCCTGGAGATGAATCGACTCCTCGTGGAAGTACCAGCCGTGCAGGATGCCGAGCGGGAATGTCACGCACGCGAGCTCGGCGCCCGACAGCTCGTACATCGCCCATGCGCCGCGGGTCGGCGACCAGGGCCGCAAGTCCCGCAAGCCAACGGTGGCGCGACCCTGAATCACCATGAAGTACTCATCGTGCCGGCGATGGAGGTGCACACCGCGGAACACGCGCGAATGCGAGTGCACGATGCTCCACTGCACGGGCGTGATGCAGGTGCCCCAGTGCTGCTGGAACACCTCGGTGAAACAGCCGCGATGGTCGGGCCGCATGTCGAGCCGGCGGAGCTCGACGTTCTCGATCGGGTGTCCCGCGACGAGGCGGCTGGAAAGGCCTTTCGTACATGTCGTGCGATTGTTGCATGGCGTCAGATCACGCTCAGGATCACGTGCAGTCGGTGCGTCACAGAATCGCGATAATCTCACAGCTCTGACGGGTTCGAGCGCCGGCCGATGAAACCTCAGCGCATTCTCTTTGGACTACTCAGGCCGGGTCTTGGTGGACACACGCGCACGGCGGTCGCGTTGGCCGAGGTGCTTCGAGATCGCGGCCACGCGATCGATTTCCTCGTCAGCGCGTCGGCTGACACCGGCGCGGATTCGGCCGTGACGGCGTCGCTCGATTCGCGCCGCCAACTTCCCGCTGGTCTCAATCGACGATATGCTCGCGCCGATCGGCCAGCGATCATCGTTTCGGCGAACACTCCGTGATCTGGTTCGTGAGCGCGCGTACGACGCCCTGCACTGGTTCGAGGAAGGACCCGCCCGCATCCGAGAGGCTGCCGTCGTCGCCGCCGAGGAACGGTGCGCGTTCGTCTGGACGATCACGTCAGGGGGCGTGCCCTGGGGCTACTACGGTCTCAACCGTGTGGTCGTGTTCACGCCGGAAGTCGCGGCAGACGCCAGGCGACGGAGCCCACGGACGGCGGTACATGTGCTGCCGGCACGCGTCGACTTCCGTCCCCTCCATCCCCGATTCGTCGAGAGCGCGCGCCAGGACATCAGGCGTCGCTTTGCGATCGGAGACGACGACCTGCTGATCGTCCGCGTGGCGCGCTGCGCAAGTCTCTATCTGAGAAGCGTGCGGCTGGGCATCGCCCTGGCGAGCCGCCTGACGCGGGCGGGCCGGCCGGCGGTCTTTCTCCACGCCGGCTACGTCGAGAATCCCGCGGTCGCCCAGGAGATTCGCCAAATGGTCGACAAGGCCAACGCTCTGGCCGGCCGGCCACTCGCGTACTCGGTCACGGACAATGTCGAGATCGGAACTCGATACCTGGCCGCCTCAGATATCTGCATCGCCGCTGGCAGGTCGGCGCTCGAGGCCGTGGCGCTCGAGCGGCCGACGCTGGTGGCGTGGGGATCGCGCTACCTCGGCCTGGTGAATGAGGACAACATCCAGGCCATGGCAGAGACGAACTTCCAGGGCCGCAACGCGCAGAAGATTCTTTCAGATGACGAGGTCGTGAGCGACATGCACGATGCCGTCCGCAGCCGCCTGACGGAGCCGGAACAGGGCGCGCGCACGCACGCGTTCTGCGCGCGCTTCATCAAGGATCGCTACTCGGTCGAAAGCGCCGCGGCGAGGTACGAAACCCTGTATGCGGATCGCACGGTAACGGTCGAGGGCTCTCTGGAGCACTACAGCAACCCGCTGCACCTCGCGCGTGAGCTGTTTCATCGGCTGCCGCTGAGTATTCGCGCAAGTCGTCCT
This sequence comes from uncultured Acidobacteriota bacterium, assembly GCA_963739035.1. Classification (GTDB taxonomy): domain Bacteria; phylum Acidobacteriota; class Vicinamibacteria; order Vicinamibacterales; family SCN-69-37; genus CAVTYZ01. Next base: position 249,961 of record CAVTYZ010000022.1, read on the forward strand.
GTGAGCTTCCTGAGACGTGCGCAGCTGATGGCCGGGAGTGCCCAGGATCGATTGATGCGGCGCTGAAACCGGGGGCTGTAGAATGTCACCCGCTGCATGCCGCTCGATTCGGGCACTCGCCTCGGACCCTATCAGATCTCCACGCTGCTCGGCACCGGTGGCATGGGTGAGGTGTACCAGGCTCGCGACGAGCGCCTCAACCGGATGGTGGCCCTGAAGCTGCTGCCGGCTGAGCTGGTCGCCGACCCCGAGCGCCGGCGCCGCTTCATCCAGGAAGCGCAGCTGGCGTCGTCGCTGCAGCACCCCAACATCATCACGATTTTCGACGTCGGATCGGCCGATCAGGGCGAGTACCTCGCCATGGAGCTCGTGCGCGGGCGCACGCTGGATCAGGTCATTCCGCAGAAGGGTTTCCGGCTCCAGGAAGCGCTGCGTTACGCGATTCAAATCACGGACGCGCTTTCGGCGGCACACGGCGCCGGCATCGTCCATCGCGATCTCAAGCCCGGCAACATCATGGTGACCGACCAGGGCCAGATCAAGATTCTGGACTTCGGCCTCGCCACACTCACGGAACACGCACCGACGACGGCGGCCGACGAGACACGCGTGCTGTCGGAGGCGCCCAAGACCGGCGCGGGCACGATCCTCGGCACCGTCGCATACATGTCGCCCGAGCAGGCCGAGGGCCGGAAGGTCGATGCCCGGTCCGACATCTTCTCGTTCGGATCGATCCTGTACGAGATGCTGTCGGGCAAGCGCGCGTTCCGCGCGGACTCGACGCCCGGCACGCTCGCGGCGGTCATCAACCTCGAACCGCAACCGCTCGCGAACGGTCGCGGAGGACGTGCCTCAGGCCGTCGAACAGCTGGTCAGCCGGTGTCTGAGAAAGGATCTCAGCCGCCGTGCCCAGCACGCGTCGGACATCAAGGTCGCGCTCGAGGATCTGCAGGAGGATTCGTCCAGCGGATCGCTTCAAAAATCTGCGGCCGTCAGCGCACCGACCAGGCGTCGCGGCCTCAGCAAGGGCGTCGTCGGCGCGGGCCTCGTGGCTGTGCTTGCGATTGGGGCAGCCGTCTGGGGACTGTGGCCCGTCACGCCGCCACCGCCCACGTCATTCGCGCCGGTTGCCCTCACGTCCCTGCCGGGCAGCGAGGGCTCACCTGACCTCTCGCCGGACGGAAGTCAGGTGGTCTTCGCGTGGACGCGCGAAGGCGCGCCGGCGCCGGACATCTACGCGCAGTTGATCGGCGCAGGGGCCACGCCGCTCAGGCTTACCGACGATGGAAGTGCGCATGGGCTCCCAGTCTGGGCGCCTGACGGGAAGTCGATCGCGTTCTGGCACGCATCATCAGCTCGTCGCCGATTAGCGGCAACTCCCAAGCGGTGCTCACGATCATTTCCGCCCTCGGCGGCACCGAGCGGCGCCTTCTCGAGTGGAACGGGGCCACCCGGCGTATCGACTGGTCGCGGGATGGCCGCTGGCTGGTGACGAGTCCTGCCACCATTCGCGCCGCTCGGGACCGCGGGATCACCTTCATCTCTCCCACGACAGGCGAACGGATCGACTGGGTGGCGCTCGACAAGTCATATGAGGAATCGACCGATCCAGCCTTGTCGCCCGACGGGCGCCAGATCGCGTTCATCAAGCTGAAGGACGATTTCTCCGCGGACCTGTTCGTCGCTCCCGTCACCGCCGACGGAAAGCCCGGCGGGCCGCCACGACTGATTCAGTACGGCGGCCGCGAAGCGAGAAATCCGGTGTGGAGCGCGAACGGGCGCGAGTTGCTGATCGTGGACGGCGCCTCCAGCAGCAACGGCACGATCGTGCGCGTGCCTGTTGACGGCTCTCGGCCCGGCATCAGGCTCGGGGGTCTGGAGCACCCGAACGCATTTTCCACATCGGCCGACGGATCGCGGCTGGTCTTTTCGCGTTCCGGAGGCAACGCCGATCTCTGGCGAGTCGATCTCGAGAATCCTGGCGCGAGCGGGCGCATGGCGGCTTCGACGCTCCACGACGAAGGGGGAAGCTATTCGTCGGACGGCTCGCGCGTCGCGTTTTCGTCGAACCGATCGGGCCCGCGGGAGATCTGGGTGGCTGATGTCACCGGTAACAGCGCGCTGGCCCTGACCTCGTTCGGTGGCCCCGTACCCGGCACGGCGCGCTGGTCACCGGATGACAGGCTGATTGCGTTCGATGCCAGGCTCGAAGGCAACTCGGACATCTTTGTCGTGCCGTCCGGCGGTGGCCAGATCCGGCCGACGGTCGGCGAATCCGGCGGAGGACGGTCGACCGTTCTGGTCGCACGATGGGCGATGGCTCTACTTTTCGTCCAACCGCAGCGGTCAAAACGAAATCTGGCGCATGCCGGTGGAAGGCGGCGAGCCCACACAACTGACGAAGGAGGGCGGGCTCTACGGAGCGTTGTCCCACGACGATCGATGGCTGTACTACAGCAGCGCCTTCTTCGATGACATTCGACGTCGCGGCTCCGACGGAAGCGGTCAGTCCGAGGCTGTGGCCAAGAATGCCCGGTTTCATTCGCTGGCGACCTCCGCCAAGGGCCTGTGGTTCGTCAGCTTCCCCAAGCCCGGCGACAAGGAGGTCGTGGTGCGGTTGCTGCGCGCGAGCGACAACGTGACAGTCGATGTCGCACGGATCGACTTCCTGCCGACGCCCGTCGGCATGGCGGTCTCCCCCGACGAGAAGTCGCTGCTCGTCACCCGGCCGGACGTGAGCGGGTCCGATCTCTTCCTGGTCAACGACTTCCGCTGAGGGTTGACACGCTGTGCTAGCGTTCAACCCGAGCGCGCGGGCCGATCGATTGACGCCGTCGAGACCGAGGTATAGCGTCGAAGTCGACGCCTAAGGCACCGCAAGGTGCCGCGGGGGAACCACCGGCGCGATTCCCGCGCCACGGGGCGAATCTCGCCGAAGCCCGCAGCGAAGTCTCCGGGCGGAGGCGGACGAGGACTCCAACCTCGAGCCCGTCAGCTAACCTCGTCGGCGCATTGGAGCCTACCGTGTTTGCCCTTCGCAGGTTGTTGCCTGTCGTGGTCGCGGCAGCTGTGCTTCTGGCCGCGTTACTCCCCCTCGTCTGGTTCGTCGGTTCGTCAAATCCGTACACACCCGCCGGTTACGTCGGGTACCTCACGCGCGGCGCCGTTTTTGGACAGGCCCGCTTCTTCGGAGTCCAGCGCGGCCCGGTGTCCGCGGGCCGGCGCTGGCTCGTGCTTGTCGACAACATCAGTGTCACTCCGTACACCTATGCCGAGGCGTTCTCGGGAGACGATGCGGTTCTCAGCCGCGACAATCTCAAGATTGCGTTCAGCATCCATACCGTCTGGCGAATCGACGAGACTCGCGTGCCGCTCTTCATGGATCGCTTCAGCACCACCGTGCAGAAGAACGCCGTCGAGAAGGATCCGGATGCGATCGTGAAGATCGCCTACGCCAACTTCATCCGCGAGCCGATCCGGACGTTCGCGCGCGACGAAGTCCAGCGGCGCAACGGCCTCGACGTCAAGGAAGCGCTGATCCCGATCGGTGACGCGGTGCTGGCCAGAATTCGACAGTACGCCAGCGACTCCCCGTTCCTGATCACCAGTGTCGTCGTCGGCAATGTCCAGTATCCGGCGGAAGTCGCCGACGCGGTCTCGCGCAAGCTCGCCGCGACGCAGGAGCTGCAACGAAAGGACACCGAGATCGAGATCGAACGGAAGGAACGGACGAAGCGCGAGGTACAGGCGCAGGGCATCGCCAACGCGATGCAAATCATCCGCGGTCAGCTCAACGCGATGTACATTCAGCACGAAGCGATCGAAGCGCAGAAGCTGATGGTGAACTCACCCAATCACACGGTGGTGTACATCCCGTCAGGACCGATGGGCGTGCCGCTGACCGGGACGTTCCCCACAACCGCTCCGCAAGGCCCGGGAACGGGGAACGTGGAACAGGGAACGCGGAACGATTGATTCGCTAGTTTTTCTTCTGCGCGAACAACCAGGTCGCGACTTCCGGGTCTCGGTACGCGGTGTCCCACGAGTTATGGCCGATGCCCGGAAGTTCGCTGTACTTGACCGGAACGTTCAAGGCCTTGAGGGCCGCGACGACGCCGCGGGATTCATCCACCGGTACGGTCATGTCGGCGTCGCCGTGAAGACCCAGATCGGCAGGTGCTTGACGCGGGCGGCGAGCGTCGCAAATGGCTCGCCGTCCGCCGCCGGTACCACCGGATCGGTCGTCGTCGTCGAGGGCCGGACGCGCGCGCAGATCGCCAGCAACGCGGCGAACCGGTTCGGGTGGCGATACGAGACGTACCACGTGCCAGCGCCGCCCATGGACAACCCGGTCAAGTACACGCGGCTCTTGTCGGTCGAGAACTCGGCTTCGGTCTGGTCGAGGGCCTTGAGGGCCATGTCGGCGTTCGCGCCGGTCCAACCGAGCGGGGCATGGGCTTGAGGCATGACCACGATCGCCGGAAAGCGCGTCGAGAATCGCCGGATCGCGCTGCCGATGCCCACCTCGGTTTGAATCAGGCCATCGGTGCCGCGCTCGCCGCCGCCGTGGAGAAAGAGCACGACCGGCCAGGAACGAGAGCGCGTGTAATCGGCGGGCACGAACACCTGATAGCGGTACGCCTCGCCGGAGATGGTCACCGTCCGATCGAGGAACCCGGTGGCGGCGCCCTGCGCTGCCGCATCGGATGGCAGACCCGCAGACAACAGGAGCACTGACAAGAGAACGGCGGACAGGCTGGACCGCATCACGGCACCTCGCGAGGAAGAAACAAACGTTACTCGAAAACGTCGGCGATCGTGCTCTTGTACGATCGGCTGAGCTGCTTGGCCAGCTGGGCTTCGATCAGGAGCGCGGCCTGGAGCGCGAGCACCTCGTGCCGGAAGGCCTCGATGTCGGCGCGGGCGGCCTTCGTCGGATCGCGGGCGACGCCAATCAGCGCCACCGACAGGCGCGGCAGTGTTCGCCGCTGTTCGGCGATGTACAGGTCCTGAAAATCGTAGAGCTGCGACAAGCTTTGAACGTCCCGATACTCCATGAGCGCGAGTGCGCCGGTCAGCTCCGCAGTGCGCCAGCTTGCCGAGTTGAGCTCCGCGAGTGAGAACCCGAGGTTTATCGTCTTGATCTCGCTTTTCCCGGTCGCGAGGATTTCCTCGCTGAGCCGCAGAGCGTTGTTCAGATGAGCCTCGCGTGCGTCCAGTCCGGCGATCTCGCCGTCCATCTCCCGCAAGTTGTCCTGCAGCTCCTGGCGGATGTTCGCGCGCGCTTCGCGGACGAGCGCCCGGTCGCTCGTCCAGTCCACGAGTCCCTGCAGTAACAGCGCGATCAGGACGCCGACGGTGACGATGACGAGCTGAACGAAGAAATCGCGCCAGTTGACGACCGCGCCCGAGGCGCGGGCTGGAACAGCCGGCTCAGCCGGAGCGACGTTATCCGCGTCTGCAGGTGGCACAGCGGCGGAGATTATGCCTCACCCGACGAGCTCTCGGACGGCATCGACAATCGCCCGTGACGAGATGCCGAACCGGTCGAGCAGCTCTTCGGGCTGCCCGCTTCTCGGAATCTCGCGCACGGCCAGCCGCTTGACGCGGAACGCCTGATCCCACACCGCTTCGCTGACGGCATCGCCGAGGCCGCCGTGCGCGTAGTGATCCTCGACGGTGATCATGCGGCCGCCAGTCGCGCGTCCGGCGGCCACAAGGGCCGCCCGATCGATCGGCTGCACGGAATAGGCGTCGATGACGCGAATCGCGATGTGCTCCTTGCCCAGAATGTCGTGCGCTCCGAGCGCCTCGAACAGCGTCACGCCAGCCGCGACGACCGTCACCGCGTCACTCGACGTCTCACGAAGCGTCTTCGATCCGCCGATCGGAAAGGTTTCGCCGGACGGGTAGATGACCGGCGTCTTGGGCCTGCTGAGCCGAATGTAGACGGGACCGTCGGTGGACGCGGCGGCCGCGACGAGCCGGTACGCGCTCACGGCGTCCGACGGATACAGGACCGTGCAGTTCGGCACGCCGCGCGCCATCGCGAGATCCTCGAGCGCCATTTGGGATGGCCCATCCTCCCCGATCGAAACGCCCGCGTGCGACCCGGCGAGCTTCACGCCGAGCGACGAGATGCCAGCCATGCGAATGAAGTCGCTGGCGCGCTCGAGAAAACAGGCAAACGTCGACGGAAACGGAATCGCGCCGCGGCTGGCCAGACCCATCGCGACGCCGACCATCGCCTGCTCAGCGATGAACGACTGGATGAACCGGTCCGGGTAGAACTTCTCGAACGCCTCGCTGAACGTCGAGTTCTTCACGTCGGCGTCGAGCGCCACAATCCGCCGGTCCATGCCGCCGAGCGCGACGAGTCCCGGCCCGAACGCCTCGCGCGTGGCGACTTTGTCGCCGAGCGACCACGATGGCGCGGGCATCTCCGCCACGAAGTCGGCCGGCGCGGGCTCGGTGCGGCGTCGTGCGGGCTTCGGAATCACCGGCGCTGGATCATTCGTCTCGATGTATTGCGCCTCGAGTTCGGCAATTGCTTTGTCGGTCTCTTCGCCTTTCTTCAGCGCCTTGCCATGCCACCCGGGCTTGCCTTCGATCGCCGCAAGGCCCTTGCCTTTCAGCGTCCGTGCGGCGATGAGCGCCGGCCGGCCACTGACCTTCCGCGCTTCGTCGAGCGCGGCGAGGATCTGTCCCATGTCGTGGCCGTCGATCGCCCGCGCCCACCAGCCGAAGGCCTCGAACCGGCGGACGAAACTTTCCGTGTCGTGCTCGTACTGAGTGGCGCGGCTCTGACCCAGCCCGTTCACGTCAATGATCGCGCACAGGTTGTCGAGACGTTCATGCGTGGCGACCTCCGCGGCTTCCCAGACCAATCCTTCCGCGCACTCACCGTCGCCGAGCAGCACGTAAGTGCGGTAGTCGGATTCAATCCGACGCGCGTTCAGCGCGATGCCGACGCCGGCCGCGAGTCCCTGGCCGAGCGATCCCGTCGCGACGTCGACGAACGGCAGCCGCGGCGTCGGATGCCCTTCGAGATCCGAACCGATCGTCCGCAGCTTGAGCACCTCGTCGCGCGGAAACGCTCCGGCGGCCGCCCATGCGGCGTAGAGAATCGGCGCCGCGTGTCCCTTCGACAGCACGAACCGATCGGCCTCCGGATGCTGCGGGTCCGACGGATCGAACCGCATCTCCGCGAAGAAGAGCGCCGCGACGATGTCGGCCGCCGACAAGCACGTCGTCGGATGGCCGGAGCCGGCCGCCGAGGTGGACCGAACGGAGTCGATGCGCAGCTGCGTGGCCAGGTTATGGAGGCGAGCGAGCGAGGGTCTGGAAGAGGACGGCATTGCCATCAGTCTACAATCGCGTGATGGCGTTCTTCCGCTTCGCCGGCCTGCTGGCGCTTTCGCTCTGGATTGGCGGGTTGGCGACCCTCGGAGCCCTCGCCGCGCCGGTCCTGTTCGACGTGCTCGGCGCGCACGACCCCGCGTCGGGACGTGAATTGGCGGGCGTCGTGTTCGGCTCGCTCTTCGACCACTTTCAACGCGCGAGCTGGATTGCGGGCGCGGTCCTGCTTCTGTCGCTCGGCGGCCGGGCCGCCCTCGGCCCGCGTCCGCGGCACTTCGGCGTTCGGACATGGATCGCCGCCGGCATGCTCGCGGCCAGCGTGTTGAGCGTGCTCTACGTGACCCCTCGTGTCGAGCGACTGCGCTCGAGCACGTCGGGGCCAATCGCCAGTCTTCACGAGGACGATCCCATTCGTGTGGAGTTTGGACAATGGCACGCCGTGGCCACGGGCCTCATGGCCTTCACGTTGGCCGCTGGCGTCGGCCTGCTGTGGATGGAAGCGACGGACCGGCACTGATGGCGCCGCGGACACACACGATTACCCTCATCCCGGGCGACGGCATCGGACCGGAGGTGACGAGCGCCGTCGTCAGCGTGCTCGAAGCGTCCGGCGTGTCCATCGACTGGGAGCGTCACGACGCCGGCCTGACGGCCGTGGAACGAACGGGCAAAACGCTGCCAACCGAGGTGGTCGACTCCATTCGGCGGAACCACGTCGCGCTCAAGGGGCCGGTCACGACACCGGTGGGCGGCGGGTTCGCCAGCGTGAACGTTGAAATCCGGAAGACGCTCAACCTTTTTGCCAATCTTCGCCCGGTCGCGAATCTCCCGGGCGTCTCGAGCCGGTTTCAGAACGTGGATCTCGTGATTGTTCGGGAGAACACGGAGGACCTGTACGCGGGCCTCGAGCACGTCGTCGTCCCTGGCGTTGTCGAAAGTCTCAAGATCATTACCGAGAAGGCGTCCACGCGAATCGCAGACTTCGCGTTCGACTACGCGCGACGATTCGGCCGGAAGAAAGTCGCGGCCATTCACAAGGCCAACATCATGAAGCTCAGCGATGGCCTGTTCATCGAGTGCGCGCGGGCGGTGTCCAAGCGATACGCGGACATCCCGTACGAAGAACGCATTGTGGACGCCGCCTGCATGCACCTCGTCATGAAGCCCGAGCAGTTCGACGTGCTGCTCCTGCCAAATCTGTACGGCGACATCGTGTCGGACCTCTGTGCAGGCCTCGTCGGCGGGCTCGGAGTCGTGCCCGGCGCCAATCTGGGCGAGCACGACGCGGTGTTTGAAGCCGTCCATGGGACAGCGCCTGACATTGCCGGACGAAATGTCGCAAACCCGACGGCGCTGCTCCTCTCGGCCGTGCTCATGCTGCACCACATCGGCGAGACCGAGGCCGCCGCGCGTGTGCGAACCGCGCTCCATCGCGTGCTCTCCGCCGGCTCGGTCCGGACGCGCGACCTCGGCGGCTCCGCGACGACGACGGAGTTCGCGGCGGAGATTGTGAGAACTCTGGACGGTGCGGTTCAAGGTTCATGCTATAGTTTTCGCCAGGTGCGAGCCGACGACATCACGCAGGCAGTCCTGGCACGCAATGATGTGGCGAAGTATCTCCGCTCCGGCGGGGCCTCACCTGAAGACGATGCCCAGGAGCGGGTCGAAGCCTATCTCGACGAGCTTCGCACGACGCAGCGCTACCGCTTCTATCGCGCGCTGCAGCATCCGCTCTATCCGATCCTGCGCAAGGTCCGTCGCATCGCCGAACACGTCGAGCTCGCCCGTGAGGCGACGACGCGCGGCCGCGTCCTCTATGTCTCGAACCACAAGAGCCATCTCGACTACCTGGTGGAACCGCTGGTGCTCGACGACAACGGCATCCGGCCACCGGTGGTCGCGGCCGGCATCAATCTCTTCGGCGGACCGCTCGGCCTCCTGCATCGGCACGTCACCGGTGCGATCCCGATCCGGCGCAACAGCAAGGACCCGGTCTACCTGGCGACGCTCCGCGCGTACATCGCGGAGCTCCTGAATCGCCGGGATCTGCTCTACTACGCGGAGGGTGGTCGCAGCTATACCGGCGACTTCAACGCGCCCAAGACCGGCTTGCTCCAGGCCGCACTGCAAGCAGACCGCGACCGCCCTGTCCATCGTGCCGATGGCGGTGGCCTACGACCTCGTCCTCGAAGAGCGCATCATCTCGCGCGAAGCGACGCGCCGGCGTCGTCGCCCGTTCTCCCAGGAAGTCGCGGAGATGGTCCGGCACGCGGTCGGCTACAAGTCGCGCGCGTTCGTCACCTTCGGCGAGGCGATTCCGCTTGGCCGACTACGATCCGCAGTCGCGGCGCGATCTCGTGTCGCTGACCCATCGCGTCCACGAGGCCGTGGGGTTGCTGCACAAGGTGCTGCCCACGGCCCTGGTCGCCGCCGCCATGCGGCCTCGCAGCCTGGACGCGGACCTCGTCGGCCGTGTGGACGAGCTCCTGGCGGTGTTGCGCGCGGAGGGCGCGAACCTGGCGGTCAGTTCTGCACGGCAGGCGGTCGATGAAGGCCTCGAACTTCTCGACGAACGCGGGATCGTCGTCGTCGAATCCCGGCGGGGGCGGCGCGCCCGCGTGCGTGACCGTGTCGCGTTGCGCTACTACGCCCGGACCATTCAGCACCTGCTGCACCGATCAAGGATCACGCACTGATGATTGCAGCGCTGTCGAGAGCGACGTTTACGACTCTCGCCGACAGCCGCACGCTCAAGAAGATCGCATCCCGCTACGGCATGCGGCCGAACGGCTTCGCGCGCCGTTTCGTGGCAGGCGACACCGTCGAAGAAGCCATCGAGTGCGCGACCCGCCTCGAACGGTCGGGCATGACCGTGACGCTCGATCACCTCGGCGAGCGCGTCACCACGCGCGAAGAAGCCACGCGGTCCACACGAGAGTACATGGCCATGGTGGAGTCGATCGCCAAGGCCGGCATCAGCCGGAACATCTCGGTGAAGCTCACGCAGCTCGGCCTCGATATCGACCGCGCGACGTCGGTGGACAACGTCCGCCGCGTGCTCGACGTGGCGTCGAAGGCGGACTTTTTCGTCCGCATCGACATGGAAGGATCCGCCTACACCGATCAGACGCTCGAAGCGGTGGACTCGCTCTGGGGCATCGGCTGCCACAACATCGGCGTCGTGATTCAGGCGTATCTGAAGCGATCGCCTGAAGACCTCGAGCGCGTTCTGGCGCTCGGCATGCGCGTGCGGCTCGTGAAAGGCGCCTACCGTGAACCGAAGGACGTCGCGTTCCAGGACAAGGAGGATGTCGACCGCGCCTTCGTGGACCTGATGAGAGTGCTGCTGCGCGACGGGACCTATCCGGCCATCGCCACTCACGACCCGGCGATGATCGACGCGACGAAGAAATTTGCCGCCGAGCAGGGCATCGGCAAGTCGACGTTCGAGTTCCAGATGCTCTACGGAATTCGCCGCGATCTCCAGCGGAGCCTGGTCGCCGAGGGCTATCCGTTCCGCGTCTACGTTCCCTTCGGAACCGACTGGTTCCCGTATTTCATGCGTCGGCTGGGAGAGCGGCCGGCCAACGTCGGGTTCGTGGTGAAGGGACTCCTCCGACGAAGAGGCCTGAGATCGGCGTGTCTCGTCTTGCTCGAAAAATTGTCGCCATCACCGGCGCGTCGGCCGGGATTGGACGCGCCACGGCGACTCGCGCGGCCGGCGAGGGCGCGACGGTCGTGCTGCTGGCGCGTCGCTCCGACAAGCTCGACGCGCTGGCGGCGGAGATCCGCGCGGCGGGAGGACTGGCGCTCGCCGTCGCCGGCGATGTCACCAGTGCGACGGACATGGAATCGCTGGTCGCGCAAGCGGTCGAGGCGTTCGGACGCCTGGACGTGATGGTCTGCAACGCCGGCATCGGCTACCACGGTCCCCTCGACGAGACGCCGACCGACGTCATGCGTCGCCTGGTGGACGTCAACCTGATGGGCACTCTCTACGCCGCGCGCGCGGCCCTCCCGGTGATGCGTCGTCAGGGAAGCGGCCACATCATCGCGGTGTCGTCGATCGCCGGCCGACGAGGAGTTGGGGGATCGAGCGTCTACTCGGCCACGAAAGCCGCGCAGATCGGCTTCATCGAAGGTCTCCGCGCGGAATTTCCCGGCACGGAACTCCACGCGTCCGTGATCTACCCGGTCTCGACCCTGACCGAGTTCCATGCGGCCATCGCGCGCGACTTCGGACACACGGTCAAAGGCAAGGGTCCCAAGCAATCGGCCGACCGCGTGGCGAGGGCTATCGTTGAGTGCATGGTGAGTCCCCGCGCCGAGGTGTATCCCTTCGGGCACGCGAAGTGGCTCGCCGTCCTCAGCGTCGTCGCTCCGGCACAGGCGGACAGGTTCGTGAAGCGGTTCGGGCGGCGCGCGGTGCCTCGGACGGGATCGGCGGAGCCCGGTGACATCTGAGACACCGGACGACGTGCTGGCCCTCGCGCGCGAGCTGGCCCTGGCCGTCCGATCGGCCGGCGGGCGCGCGCTCATCGTCGGTGGCTGGGTCCGCGACGAGCTGCTTGGTCGCCGGTCCAAGGACCTCGATCTCGAGGTGTTCGGGCTTCCGGCCGATCGGCTGCGCGCGCTCCTCGACTCCTTCGGCCGCGTGGACACCGTCGGCGAGAGCTTCACCGTCTACAAACTTGGCGCGATTGACGTGTCGCTGCCCCGCCGCGAGTCCAAGGTCGGTCGCGGCCACAAGGGTTTCGCCGTCGAAGGCGACCCATCCCTGTCGATCACGGAGGCGGCGCGCCGGCGTGACTTTACCGTCAACGCGATGTCCCGCGATCCGATCACCGGCGAGCTGATCGATCCATTCAAGGGTCAGCGCGACCTGAAGGAACGGCGCCTTCGGATGGTGGACCGCGGAACGTTTGGCGAAGACAGCCTGCGCGTCCTCCGCGGCGTCCAGTTCGCGGCGCGCTTCGATCTCGTGATGGACGAGGACACGAGGGGCGTGTGTCGATCGACCCCGCTGGATGACCTTCCCGCCGAGCGGATTTGGGGCGAGATCGAGAAACTGCTCCTGCAGGCGGATCGGCCGTCGATTGGACTGCGGCTCGCCTGGGATCTCCACGTCGTGCATCGACTCCTGCCGGAGCTCGTGCCGCTGGCGACGTGCCGCCAGGATCCGGAGTGGCACCCTGAAGGCGACGTGTGGACGCACACGCTGATGGTCGTCGACGAGGCCCGGCAGCGTATTGGAGGCCTGGAACGCGGTCCGGCGGTGGCCATGATGCTCGGCGCCCTGTGTCACGACCTCGGCAAGCCGGAGACCACCATCGACCAGCGACGGCCACGTGAAGTCGCCGGGACACGAGGAGGCCGGCGTTCCGATCGCGACCCTGGTGCTCGATCGGCTGAACGTCCAGTCGCTCGACGGCTACGACGTGCGCCGCGCCGTGCTCGGACTGGTCGCGGAGCACATGCGGCCGAACGCCTTCCTGAAATCGGCGACGCCCGTCAGCGACGGCGCGTTCCGGCGGCTCGCGCAGCGCGTGGACCTCGAGCTCCTCGCACGATTCGCGGAGGCTGACTGCCGGGGACGCGGCGGCTCATTCGACTGTTCCGGCAGCCAGTGGTTCCTCGACCGCGCGCGCTCCCTGGGCGTCGAGCACGCCCCGCCCGCGCCGCTTGTGCTCGGCCGTCACTTGCTGGAGCTGGGAGTACCACCAGGTCCGCGCATGGGCGAGATTCTGCGCGCAATCTACGAACAGCAACTCGACGGCGAGATCACGTCGCTCGACGAAGGTCTCGTCGTCGCGCGATCCATGACTGGCTAGTCCCTGTACGTCTCCCACTCCGGCTCACTGTCGAAGATCCACCGGTAGTAGTCCGCGCCCTTGAGGTCAACGGCGGCGGCCTCGTCGACGATCACCGTGCAACGCTCGTGAAGCTGCAGGGCCGTCGCCGAGATCATCGAGGTAATCGGACCCTCGACCGTGCGAGCCACGATGTCTGCCTTGTTGCTGCCTGTGGCGAGCAGCACGACGCGCCGGGCGTCCAGAATCGTTCCCACGCCCATCGTGATGGCCCGCGTCGGCACCATGAACGCGCCGCCGAAGAGCGGCGCATTCTGTTGGATGGTCGTTTGCGTCAGGGCCTTGACGCGCGTGCGAGACCGCAGCGCAGACAGCGGCTCGTTGAACCCGATGTGTCCGGAGCGGCCGAGGCCAAGAATCTGGAGGCCGATGCCGCCAGCCTGCTTGATGCGTGCCTCGTACGCCAGGCACTCGGCATCGAGATCTTTGGCGAGACCGTTCGGCAGGTGCGTATTCCGGCGATCGATGTTCACGCGATTGAAAAAGTGCTCGTCCATGTAGTGCCGGTACCAGTGCTGGTCGTCGGGTGCCAGCCCGACGTACTCGTCGAGGTTGAACGTCCGGCAGGACGAAAAATCGAGGTCGTCCGACAGGTGCATCTCCACGAGCCGCTCGTAGACCTGCTCCATCGTCCGCCCGGTTGCGAGGCCGAGCACGAGTGTCGGGTGGGCGTGGATTTCGTGCCCGATCAGGCGCGCCACGAGACGCGCCGCCTCGTCGGCCGTCGATCGAATGATGACCTCCATCGCACGGCATTCTACCGTCAGCGCGTGCAAGAGTCGGCTCCGCGTGTTGTACGCTGACGCCCATGCGCCATCTCGTGCTCACGCTGTTGCTCGTCGCGACGGGTGTCCCGGCCTGGGCCCAGACGCGCGAGCGGTTACCGCTCTTCGTCGCGGATGCGCGTGGTTTCTACAGCGGGCTTGGCCGCGACGAGGTGACCGCCGGGGATCTGCTCATCGCGCAGACCAGATGCCCAATCGTGGTTTCGGCGGTGTGACCGGCGTGCACGTCTATCCTTTGCGCGGGCGCTCGGTCGCGCTCGGCTTTGGCGGCGAGATGATCTTCGCGCGGGGCAGGGCCGTGACGGAGTCGGACGTCGAGGACTTTCCGCCAACCATCGTGAACCAGCGCCTGTTCGGTTTGTCCGGCCAGTTCTCGCTGAACTTCGGGTACCGCAATGGCTGGAGTTACATCACGAGCGGCATGGGGCCGATGAGGTTCGGCACGTATCTGACCGACACGGCGCCGCTCGAAAGCGCGCCATCGGACATGACGCTCAACTACGGCGCTGGCGCGCGCTGGTTCGCGTGGCGCCACATCGCGTTTGCCGTCGACGTGCGCTTCTACGAGACAAAGCCCCAGGACCGGACGGTCTTCTATCCCGGTCGCGGCCGCTCCTCGTTGAGAATCATCTCGGCGGGAATCTCGATCAGGTAGATGAGCGCAAGACATGGCTTAGGGCAAAGGAGGGTCAGAGGAAAAGGTACAGGAGCGTCACGAGTTCGCGACGGCATAAGGCCGAGCTTGGCCCGTACGCCTCCTGAGCCCTGTGCCCTCTGCCCTGTCGCTAGTTCAAGTTCTTCCTATAGAACTCGAGCACCAGCGGCCACGCTGCCAGTGACGCTTTGAGGTTCGCGCCACCGGCGCCGGCCTGGCCGCCCATGAAGCCGTGACCCGCGCCCTCGAAGGTGTGGACGGTGTAGCTCTTGCCGAGCTTCGTCATCGCCGCCTGCGTCGCGGGAATGGTTTCGCCGATGCGCGCGTCATTTCCGGCGTAGAGGCCAAGGACCGGCGCCTTGACGTTGGCGAGCTGCGTCTCGACCGTGCCGTCGGCCGTTCCGGGCGCGTCGCCGTAGAACACGACCGCCGCATTGAGCGCCGGCTGTGCCGCCGCGTAGCCGAAGCTTCGCGCGCCGCCCCAGCAGAAGCCGACGACGCCGACCTTGCCGTTCGACGCCGGCAGCTTCTTCCCGTACTCCATCGCCGCATTGAGTCGCGCGTTCACATCGTCAGCCGTGAGCGTGCGGATCGCCTGGCCGACGCCCGCGCCGAGCGAGGTGCTGCCGCCGCCGTTCGGCCCCTTCCCTGAGAGAAAATCCGGCACGATCGCGATGAACCCGTCCTGCGCGAGCTGATCGCCGACGGCGCGGGGAATGTCGCGCATGCCGTTGATGTCGTGAATGACGAGCACGACGCCGGCCTTCGTCGACCGCTCCGGATAGACCACCCAGGAGTTCAACAGGCTGCCGTCTGGCAGCTTGATGTCCACCCACTCGCCGTGCCGCGGCGATTCCTTCAGCGCCCGTGCCGCGTGATCGGCCGTTCCCGCCGGAATTGCGTCGTTCCAGGGCACGTCAATCGGTGGGACTCCGCCCTGCCTGCCGCCCGCACCCATCCCGCCACCCGGCGCCTGCGCGGCGGCCAGGCCAGGCAGCGTCCCCATCATCGCCACAAGAAACACGAGTCGTCGCACCATGAATCCTCCCAAAAGTCGTGACCGATATGATGGGGCCGCATGCCCCGGAATACACTCCTCGACTTTCTGGAGGACTACTCCCGAGCGGGACGCCGTTTACCTCGTCCATGACGACGGGTATCGGACTCGTCAGGCGACCTACCGCGAGGTTGGGGAGGCGGCACACCGGTTTGCAGACGTCCTGAGGGCCGCTGGCTTTGTTCCTGAAGACAAGCTCCTCATCTGGTCCGAGAACCGGGCGGAGTGGGTTGTCGCGCTCTGGGGCAGCCTGATCGCCGGTGTCGTGGTGGTCCCGGTGGACTACCGCGCGTCGTCAGATCTCGTGCGGCGCGTCAGCGGCATCGTGCGAGCGAAGTGGGTGCTCGTCGGCGACGAAGTGGAGCGGGCAGCCGACGTCACCGGCGAGGTCAGGAAACTGTCGGAGGTCGTCCGGTTGTTCGGAACAGACGGCGCCGGAACGAGGTCCGGCGTCGCCGCAGACCGCGAACCCCGTGCCACTGGCCGAGATCATCTTCACGTCGGGCGCGACGGCCGAACCCAAAGGCGTCACCATCACTCATCGGAACATCCTGGCGAACGTCGTGCCGATCGAGCGGGAGATCGCAAAGTACCGGAAGTACATCTGGCCGTTCCACCCGATTCGGTTCCTGAATCTCCTTCCGCTCAGCCACATGTTCGGTCAGTCGATGGCGGCCTTCGTGCCGCCGATGCTTTCGGGCACAGTCGTCTTCTCCCACGGCTTCAGCCCGGTCGAGATCATCCATCAGATCAAATCGCGCCGCGTCTCGGTGCTGGTGTGTGTGCCAAAAGTGCTCGATGTCCTTCGATCGCACGTCGAACGCATCGCGCCGCACGCGGCCGGCCGGGACACGCTGGCGGGCAAGCACTGGTCACGTCGCTGGTGGCAGTACCGCGACGTGCACCGGCTGCTTGGCTGGAAGTTCTGGTGCGTGGTGTGCGGCGCGGCACCGCTGGATCCTGAGCTCGAGGCGTTCTGGCGAAAGCTCGGCTTCCTGGTCGTGCAGGGCTACGGACTTACGGAAACCGCACCGATTGTGACGCTGAATCATCCGCTACGCGCCGGGCAGGGAACGGTCGGCCGGCCCATCGGAGGCGTCGAAATTCGCATCGCGCCGGATGGCGAGATTCTCGTTCGCGGGGAGAACGTCACGAAGGGTTACTACGCACCGGGCGGCTCGCCGGGAGCCGATCGGGACGGCTCGTCATTCGCAGACGGCTGGTTCCACACGGGAGATATCGGCAGCGTTGGACGACACCGGGCGTCTGCTCATCAAGGGCCGGAAGAAGGAAATGATCGTCACGCCTCAGGGGCTGAATGTCTTCCCGGAGGACGTGGAACGTGCGTTGACCGCCGAGCCCGGCGTGAAGGACGCGGCCGTGGTTGGCCTCAACGTCAACGGCGAGGAGCGCGTGCACGCGGTGCTCGTGCTCGCTCCCGGCACGGACGCCGACAGCGTCGTGCGAGGTGCGAACGCCGAGCTCGAAGATCACCAGCGCGTGTGGAGCACGTCTGTGTGGCCAGGCGCGTCTCTGCCCAGGACGGATGGCACGCAGAAGCTCAAGCGGCGCGACATTCAGCGTTGGGCATCCGGTGGCGCGCCGACCACGGGCGCACCTGCCAGTGCCGGGACCAGCGTCGCCGAGATCGTTCAACGCTTCGCGCCAAACCGTGAGGTGGAACCGACGACCACGCTCGAGGCGTTGGGTCTGAGCTCGCTCGATCGGGTCGAGCTGATGATGGCGCTCGAGGAAGCGTTTCAAACGACGCTCGAGGAGAGTGCGCTCGGCAGTGAAAAGACAATTGGAGAGATTGAGGCGCTGATAGGTGAGCAGGGATCCGTTCCCGGTTCCTCGTTCTCCGGTTCCCCGTTCTAGCCGAGTCCCAAGCCACGAGCGTCAAGTCTCAAGCCGGACGCCCGGACCTGATCGCGTTTCCTTCCTGGAACCGATCGGCGCCCGCGTGGTTCCTGCGCCGACTCAGCCTACCGACCTGGATCCTGCCGCTCGGGCACATCTTCATGTCGATGAAGATCGAGGGGCTCGAACATCTTCAGCACCTCGACGGACCCGTGGTTTTTGCCGCGAACCATCAGAGCCACCTCGACACACCGGCGATCATGATGGCGTTGCCGTCGAAGTGGCGCTATCGGCTTGCGCCCGCGATGGCGAAGGAGTTCTTCAAGGCGCATTTCAACCCCGAGCAGCACAGCCGTGGCGAGTGGTTCACGAACAGCCTGAACTACTACCTGTCCTGTGAGTTCTTCAACGCGTTCCCGCTGCCTCAACGTGAGGCCGGCACCCGGCAGACGCTTCGCTACATCGGCGAAGTACTTGGCGACGGCTACTCGGTGCTCATCTTCCCCGAGGGCAAACGGACGATGACCGGGGACATCGGACGGTTCATGCCTGGCGTGGGCATGATCGGCGCGAGGCTGTCGGTGCCCGTCGTGCCTGTCCGGTTGGATGGCCTCGAAAAGGTGCTCCACCAGAAGATGAAGTTCCCGGTACGAGGGCCCGTGCGTGTGGCATTTGGCGCGCCAATCAGACTGACCGGCGAGGACTACGCGTCGCTCGCCGGCCAGGTGGAGCGGGCCGTAAAGAGTCTCTGAGGCCCTCGCAAATCGGGCTTAAGGCTTAAGGCGCAAGGCTTAAGACCGTGCCCGGGCCTGAGCCCTAAGCCTTGGGCCGTGAGCCGTCTGCTATGCTTAGCGCAATGAAAGGACAGCGAATTTGAGCAAGGACGACCTGATAGACGTTCAGGGCACGGTCGTCGCCGTTCACAGCGGCGGCCTTTACAGGGTGCAAGTGGAGTCAGGCCACGAGGTCCTGGCCCAGCTCAGCGGCAGAATGCGCCGCTTCCGCATCAAGGTCGTGCCCGGTGATCGCGTGACTGTCGGCGTTTCACCCTACGACCCCGTCCGCGGCATCATCACCTTCCGCGCTCGATAGCTTGCCAGCCTCTTGAGTACCGAAGCGACACCCCAAACACCGCGACGGCCGCGGCGTCGTCGGCCAGGTGCGGCGCGTCCAGGCGGCCGTCCGCAGGCGCCGGCGGCAGCAGCACGTCCCGCCGCTCCGACCCCGCGCGAGTCGGCGCCTCACGATCCCGCTCCCGTTCCCTTCGCCACGCTCGTCACCGATCAGGACCTGCTCGACGCGCTCGAGCAGCGCGGCTACGAGAAGACGACGCCGGTACAGAGCGCGGTGCTGCCGTACGCGCTGGCCGGGCGAGACGTCATCGGCTGCGCGGAGACGGGCACGGGCAAGACGGCGGCGTATCTACTCCCGATTCTGGCCCGTCTCATTCGCGTGCATCGCGAGTCGGCGACGCCGGAGCGCTCGATTCGCGCGCTCGTGCTCGCCCCCACGCGCGAGCTCGTAACCCAGATTGACGACGAGGTGCAGGGATTCGCGTATCACTCGCCGATGTCGAGTGCGGCCGTGTACGGCGGCGTGCCCATCGAGCCGCAGGAACGCGCGCTGAAGGCTGGCGTCGAGATCGTCATCGCGACGCCCGGACGGCTGCTCGATCACATGCGGAGCCAGGTCGGCGACTTCTCGAAACTCGAGGTCCTCGTGCTCGATGAAGCGGACCGCATGATGGACATGGGCTTCTGGCCGGACGTCCGCAAGATTACGGAAGCCATGCCGCCCTCCACGGCGCGCCAGACCATGCTGTTCTCGGCGACGATGCCGGCGGAAGTGATGCGGTTCGCGGACGCGTTGGCGCCCAATGCGGTGTTCGTGCAAGTGGGATCGCGCCGCGGACCTGCCCGCACGATTTCGCACGAAGCCAAGATCCTTCCGGCGCGCGAGAAGACGGCGTTCCTCGCCCGCTATCTCCGCCGGTCCCATGAATCGGCGATCGTCTTCGTGAACACGAAGATCGGATGCGATCGCCTCGCGCGGCAACTGCAGTCGTTCGGCCTGAGAGCCGCGGCGATTCACGCCGATCGGTCGCAGAACGATCGCACCGCGGCCATTGAAGCATTTCGCGCCGGCCGCATCCGGCTGCTCGTGGGGACCGACGTCGCCGCGCGCGGCCTGGACATCGACTCGGTCGGTCTCATCGTGAACTACGAGGTCCCGCGCGACGTCGACACGTACGTGCACCGCGTCGGCCGTACCGGCCGAAACGACGCGACCGGCCACGCCCTCACGCTCGCCGACCCGCACGAGCGCCGCGATCTCGAAGACATCGAGAAGGCGTTCGGTCTCAAGCTCGTCGACGACTAGAACGGCACGTCGCGCCGAGCGTCCGCTCCGCGTCAACGGGTTAAGCTATCCCGCCCCATGAGCGACGTCTCGACTCATCCACTCGCCGGCCGCGTCGCGCTCGTCACGGGCGGGAATCGCGGGATCGGACGGGCGATCGCCGAGGCGCTTGCAGAGACAGGCGCCGACGTCGCCATCTCGTACCGAACGCGTGAGAATGACGCGGCCGACACCAGTCGGGCGATTGAACGCCTCGGCCGGCGGTGCCTGACGGCTCGAGCCGATGTTTCCCAAAGCGCGGCCGTCGAACAGTTGGTCGCGGCCGTCGAACGCGGCCTCGGTTGGGTGGACATTCTCGTCAACAACGCGGGCATCACCCGGCCGCAGCCGCTCGATGCCATCACCGAGCCGGACTGGCATGATCTGATTGCCGTGAACCTGACGTCCGCGTTTCTTGTCACACAACGCGTCGTCCCCGGCGATGCGGACGAGGCAGTGGGGCCGCATCATCAATCTTTCCTCGGTCGCTGCCCAGCTCGGCGGGGTCGTCGGCCCCCACTACGCCGCGTCGAAGGCGGGCCTCATCGGCCTGACGCACTCGTATGCCGCGCTCCTCGCGAAGGACGGCATCACGGCCAACGCCATCGCGCCGGCGCTCATCGGCACGGAGATGGTGACCTCAAACCCACGCGCCCGCGCGGACCTGATTCCCGTCGGCCGATTTGGAACAGTCAACGAAGTGGCGGCGGCGGCCGTCCTTCTCGCCACGAACGGTTACATCACCGGCCAGACGATCAGCGTCAACGGCGGGTGGTACATGACAAGTTAGACTCAGAAGCTTGGGCTCTGCGTACTTGAGGCTTAGGGCTCAAGGCTTGACTCGCAGCATCTCACGCTTTCGGCGCCCGCATAGATATTGAACCGCCCGTCGCGGACGAATCCCAGGAGTGTCATGCCCGCTTCGCGCGCGAGGTCGATCGCGAGGCTCGAGGGTGCAGAGACGGCGGCAATCATCCGGATGCCGCCGAGCCAGGCCTTCTGCACGATCTCGAACGACGACCGGCCGCTGACCGCGAGGATCGAACGGTCGCAGGGCAGGCGGCGTTCCGAGAGCATGCGTCCGAGAATCTTGTCGACGGCATTGTGCCTGCCGACGTCTTCAGCGCTCGCCTCGAGTACGCCGTTCAGGCCGAACAGACCCGCCGCGTGAAGGCCGCCCGTCTCGGCAAAAGCGGACTGCACCTGCCCCAGGGCGACGGGAAGACCGAGCACGACCTGCTCGCCCACCTGCCACTCGGCCACGAACGGTTTCGCGTCAACTGACAGGGACTCGAGACTGCGCCGGCCGCACATGCCGCAGGACGAGTTCATCGCGACCTGACGCCGCTGACCGAGCACTTCGGTCACGCGGTTCGGCGCGATCCAGACGTTGACGACGTTCTCGACCTCGTCGAGATCGACGCGCTCCACCTCGTCGACGCGCCGGACGACGCTCTCGCTGAACAGGAACCCGAGCGCCAGGTGCCGGTCGTCACCCGGCGTCCGCATGATCACCGAGAAGGGCTCGCTGTTCAGCCGGACCTCGAGGGGTAGTTCCACGGCGACCCGATCGCGGTCGGCACCGGAGTCGCGCGCGCTCACGCGCAGTACGTCAAATGCGCGAACGGAGACGCTCATGAATGCGGCCTAGTCCGAAAACTCTTTGGCGAGCTCGACGAACTCGCCGTCGGGCGCAAGCGACCGGTACTCCCGCCAGTGCGGGCGGGCCTCGGCTGAGCGGCCGAGCTTCTCGAGCGTCACGGCCAGATAGAAGTGCGCCTCGGGATATCCGGGATTGATGGCCAGCGCATCGCGGTAGGCCGCGACCGCCTCCTGGAATCGGCCCACATCGTGGTGGATGTTGCCGAGGTTGAAGTACGCCTCGAAACACTCCACGTCGAGGCGAATCGCCTTCTCGTACAGCGCTTCGGCCTCGACGATTTCGTCACGCTCGTAGTGGATGTTCGCGAGGTTGACGAGCGCCGGAACGAGCTGCGGCTGAAACAGCGCCGCCCGACGATAGGCGGCCGCCGCGGCATCCAGATCGCGGTTCTCCCCGTCGTCGAGCTCCGCGCCCTCGAGAAAATACCGCGCGGCCAGCGCGTGATTGGCGGCCGCGATCTGCTCCGTGCGTGCGCCGGGCCGCGGCAGACGGTCCGTCGCCGCCGTTGGGGCCGGCAGCGACACCACACGAGCCCGCTCGGTCCGGGCGGGTTGAAAATCGAGGGCCAGCTGCCCTTCCCGCTCGGACGTGACCGTCCGGAGCCACCCGTGGAGCGATGACCCTCGCTCGATCTCGGCAGCCGCCTGCCTGATGACGGTCAGGTCGGCAAAGGAATAGCGGCCGACCACCGGCCGAATCAGTCCCCAGCGCTCGAGGTAGCGCAAGTGATCGTCACGAAGCGCGGGGTACCGGCCGCGCAGATCCCGCGCGGCGTAGTACTGCGAACGCAGCGTCTCGAAGTCCGGAAGGCCCGCCTCGAGGCAGAACTCCTCCTCGGTCACGACGCGTCGCACGTGTTCGGGCGCCGGGGGCGCATCGGTCCCAGCCAGAACGACCGTCGTCTTCGGCGTCAGATCGGAGGAAAAGGCGCCGCCCAGACGCTCGACGATCGAGCGGACGTCGCGTCGCGACAGCAGGCGGAGCTTCCCGAGGAGCGCGACATGCTGCCCGGTCAGCGGACGATCGGCCGAAGGAATGGCCACGGCTTCGACCGTCACGATGAATGGCTCGTCGCGCGAAGTCAAGCGCCGGATGGTGCTCGGACGGTTGCACCGGCCAATCGCTCGAGGACCGTCACCAGCTGCTGGGTCCCCTGGTCGCCCGCGCCCTCGGCCTCGAGCACGCGAAGAAGCTGCTCAACCAGCTCTGCTGCGAAAATCGGTACGCCGAGGTCGCGCGCGGCCTCACCAACCAGCCGCAGATCCTTTTGCTGGAGCCGGACCTTGAACGCCGGCGCGAAATCGCGGTCGATGATCTTCCTGCCGAGGTTCTGAAACGCCCAACTGTTCGCCGCGCCGCCCGTGAGCGCTTCGTGCAGCTTGACGACGTCAAGCCCGGCCTTTGCGCCGAGCACGAGCGCCTCGCACGAGGCAAGCAGGTTGACGGCGGCCAGGATCTGATTGCACAACTTGGCCGTCTGGCCGTGCCCGGACGGGCCGATGTGGGTGACCCGTGTGCCCATGCCCGCGAACACCGGTCGCGCTCGCTCGAAGGCGGCTGATGTACCGCCGACCATGATGGTCAGCGTGCCGGCGATCGCGCCGAGTTCGCCGCCCGAGACGGGAGCGTCGAGCCAGTCGCAGCCGCGGCCGGCGGCCTCGCCCGACAGGGCCCTGGTCACCGCCGGAGAAATCGTGGACATGTCCGCGATGATGAGACCGGCGTGCGCGCCGTGGAAGACGCCGCCGGAGCCCTGCGCGACGGCTTCAACATCCGCCGAATCCGGCACCATCGTGATGATCATGTCGGTCGCCGCGGCAGCCTCGGCGGGCGTCCCGGCGCGTTTCGCGCCGAGCGCGACCATCTCGTCCACGGACACCTTCGTCCGGCTGTTGACCGTCACGTCGAAACCAGCCTTCAGCAGATTGCGAACCATGGGCCGGCCCATGATGCCGAGCCCGACAAAACCTACGCGCGAAATTGCCGGTCGTTCCGCCACGCTTCACCCCAATCACGAGCCGGCCGAACCTGAGGCCGCTCCGTTTTCCCAGCGCCACGTGCCATATGATCGAGAGCGTATGCTGCTCGCGGCCGATGTTGGTGGAACCAAGACACTGATCGGGCTCTACAGGCCGCCCGGTCCTCGTCCAACGCCCGTCGAGTCGCGAGTGTACGCCACGCTGGACTTCCAGAACATGAGCCAGCTCGTGGACGCGTTCCTCCAGGAGATCGGTTCCGTGTCGATCGACGCGGTGGTCGCGGGAGTCGCCGGGCCCGTCCACGGGCTCGAGGCGGAACTGACCAACGCCCCGTGGAGCGCCAATCTCAACGAGATCGCCGAACACCTGCATTGCCGTGCGGCGCTCTTGAACGACCTCGAGGCGATGGCGTATTCGGTTTCCGTGTTGACCGACGACGAGCTCGTGGTGCTCCAGGCCGGCGAACCCAACCCGGCCGGAAACGCCGGGCTCATCGCAGCGGGCACGGGACTCAACGAATCACACATCCAGTACGTCGACGGGCGGTACGTGCCGTCGCCGTCTGAGTCCGGCCACGCCGATTTCGCCGCCCGCACCGACGAAGAACTCGAGTTCGTTCAGGATCTCGTGCGCACGCGGGGTCGGGCGGAAGTCGAGAGCGTGCTGTCGGGTCCCGGCGTCGTCAACCTCTACCGTTTCACGCACCGCGACGGCCGCCGCCCGGCCGACTGCCCGGTGTCGACCGGTTCAGACTTCAATGTCGCCTCTGAAGTCGCGGCGTCCGCGCTTGGTCAGCGCTGCGCGCGATGCGTGGACGCGCTGAACATGTTCGTCTCCGCTTACGGCGCCGAAACCGGCAATCTTGCGTTGCGGTCGATGACGACGGCGGGTGTCTACGTCGGCGGCGGCATCGCGCCGAAAATCATCTCGGCGCTGCAAAACGGACGGTTCATGAAAGCGTTCCGCGACAAGCCGCCGATGGACGACGTCCTGGCGCGCATTCCGGTTAAAGTGATCCTCAACCCCAGCGCCGCGTTGATTGGCGCGTCGGTCAAAGCCGCCTCGCTGATCGGTCGATAAGAAGGAACTCAGATGCCTGCACGTCGGGATCTGAAATTTGAAATTGCCTTCTTGGCTTTCCAGGGGGATTGACCAGTGAACGCCCCAGTCCTGACAACTCTGACATCCGCGATTGCGCTTTCGTCGGTGGTGCTGCTCGCCGGACAGACTCAGCCGCCGCCCAAGGCATACGACGACGTGATCTCGTTCGCAACGGCGGCCGCCGCGGCGGCGCCCGAGCGAGCGAAGGTCGGTTCGCTGGGAAAACTCGGGGGCAAGGACGTGCCCCTCGTGGTCGTTGGCAACAACCTCGCGGACACGACGCCGGCGGCGGTCAAGGCCTCGGGCAAGCTTCGCGTCTGGGTGCAGGCAGCCAGCCGCGAGGGCACGGATGCGGCGCTCATGCTGCTGAAGGACATGGCGGCGGGAAAGAACGAGCTGTGGCTCAGCGCAATCGTGCTGCTCGTCAGCCCAATGGAGATTGGCGATCCCACGCGCCAGCAGTCGGGGCGCGAGTACGCGTTTCTGAGACCCCCGAAGCAGCAACGCTCGCGAAGGCACTGGTGGACTACGACCCGCACGTCGGCATCGAGATCCGAACGGAAGATGGTCCGTGCTCAGCCTATGCCGTCACGTTCGCGCCACCGCTGAATCCGAACACGAGCGAGTACATCCTCGGTACCCTGCGCGAAGAGTATTTGCCGTTCATCGTCAGGAGCCTGAAGACGAAGTGGTCGATGGACGCGTTCTATCGCGGCAAGGTCGTGGACGGTGATGACGGATGCGCACCGAAGCCCGCCGAGAAGATCGCGGCCACGCCCGCGGGAGCAGGCCGACGTGGCGCGGCGCCTACGGCCGCGGGGCGCGGCCGCGCCACGGGACGGAGCACGGTGCCCACGCCCGGCAGCGAGCCAAAGCAGGCCGCCTGGCAGGCGTCCGGCTACCAGCTGGGCCTGGCCGCCAACTACCTCGGCGTTCGTAATCGCTTCTCCGTGGTCGGCGTGGTTCATGCGAAGGATGCCCCGGCGGATCGAGCCGCGGCGGCCGGACATTTCCTCGAAGAGGCGCTGGCGTTCGCCTGGGGTGCGAACACCCGACTCAAGAAGGCGACCGAGGCCGCTGACCTTGGGGTCCTCGTGGGCCGATCGCTGCCGACAAGCACGCGCCTGGCCACGGTCGGACAGGTCGAGGTATTGATGAGCGATGCCGCCTCGTCGGGCGACGCCGGCGCGCCGGGAAAGCGCACGAGCGCCTCGCGCGTGGTCTCGATGCGCGATCAACTGCACTTCGAACCGGCGTCGGACGAGGTCGTCGCGGCCGAATACTTCGTGCCCGCCTCCCAGACCGCGGTGGTCGAACTGCTGAAGAAACACGGGGTGCAACTGCGGCAGCTGACTCAGGGGACGAAGGGCGCGGAAGAGTTTGTCGTGACGCCGGCACCGATTGGACCGGCTCCTGCCAGGATCGCCGGCACGTGGCAGCGCAGCACGGCGGAGGTTCCGTCGGGCAGCTGGGCCGTCCGAATGAATCAACCGCTGTCGCGGCTGGCGTTCGCGTTGCTGGAACCGACGTCGGAAGACTCCGTCGCGACGCTTCCAGGCGTCGTCAGCGACGGCAAGACCTATCCGATTCTCAGGAGAGGGCGCTAGAGACGACCTATCGCATCAGCCGCGCGATGTCGTTGTAGATCACGGTCACCATCAGGAGCACCATCACCGTGGCTCCGGCCACGAGAATCCGCTCCTTCATCCGGACGCTGAGATCTCGCCGCGCCAGGCCCTCAACCGCGAGAATCGCGATGTGCCCGCCATCGAGGACGGGCACGGGCATGAGGTTGAGGAGGCCCAGGTTGAGGCTGATCATCGACATCAGGTTCAGCAAGGCCACCCAGCCAAGTTCGGCAGCGCTGCCGGAAAGCTGAGCGATTCCGACCGGTCCCATCAACTGACGCACCGGTGTCTCGCGCGTCAGGAGTCCGCCGAGCGTCTTGCCGATGAGCCGTGTGGTCTCCCAGTTCTGCTGAACGCTCAGCTTGACCGCCTCGACCACGGAGGGGTCGATCCGTCGGACTTCGTACTGGCTGATGCCCACACCAATCAGCGCGGCGCCCTGTGGCCCGCGTGGAACGACGGTGACGTCGCGCGGCTGTCCGGCGCGCTCCACCGTGAGTGCGAGCGGCGTATCCGCGCTGGCGCGAATGCGCTCGATGATTTCCTCGTGCGGCAAGTCCGCGCGTGCCGTTGACGGCAAGCAGCACGTCTCCACGCTCGAGTCCGGCCTGTTCCGCGGGGCTTCCCGGGTTCACCTGCGTGATCTGCGGCCGAAGCACGGGGCCGATGCCGAGGTCGCCCATCTCGTAGCTGCCGATCGCCACCGGAGTGACCCGAACCGAAACCCGCTCGCCGTGACGATTCGCGACGAGCGTGAGCTCGCGGCCAGCCTTGGGAACGACGGCCATTTCGAACTCATCCCACGTGGACATCGGCACGCCGTCCACGCTGACCACGAGATCGCCGACGCGCAGGCCGGCCGTCTCGGCGGGCTTCCCCGCCTCGACCGAGCCGATCGCCGGCGGGCCCGATTCGATAGAGCGGAATGTCCGCACCACGGCTCAGCACGATGGCGGCGACGACGATCGCGAGCAGGATGTTCATGACGGGACCGGCGACGTACACCTGAAACCGCACCCACTTGCTCTTCGCCATGAACTGGTCGGACGCGAGCGGATCGGTGGTCCCGTTGGGTTCCTCTTCGAGCGCGTTCTCGCCTGCCAGCTTCACGTAGCCACCGAGCGGAACGACGCTGACGCAGTACTCGGTGTCGCCGCGGCGGAACGAAAAGAGCTTCGGCCCGAATCCCAGCGAGAACGTGTGCACGCGCACGCCGTGCCAGCGCGCCACGAGGAAATGTCCCAGCTCGTGCACGAAAACGAGGACGCCGAGAACGAACAGGAAGGCGAGAATCGTGGTCATGTCTTTCGTTATGACGATGGTAGCGTACTGATAGTTTCGGCCGAAAACTCGCGGGCCCAGGCGTCGGCGGCCCGCACATCGGCGAGCGAATGGGGCGGCGACGTGCCCCGATCGCGCCGCGCCCAATGCCTGCTCGATGACCTGCGGGATCATCGGAAATGTAATGCAGCCGGCGAGGAAGGCTTCCACGGCCATTTCGTTCGCGGCATTCAGGACCACCGGCCACGAGCCTCCACGCTCCAGGGCGGCGTAGGCCAGCCGCAGACAGGGAAACCGGTCCGGGTCGGGCGGCTCGAATTCCAGGGCTCCCAGCTGCGTCACATCCAACCGGGCGATCGGCGTCTGCCACCGCTCGGGATACGAAAACGCGGTACTGGATGGGCAGCCGCATGTCGGTGACGCCGAGCTGCGCGATGATCGATCCGTCGCAGAACTCCACCATCGAATGCACAATCGACTGTGGGTGCACGACGATGTCGATTTCGTCCGCCGGAACGTTGAAGAGCCATCGCGCCTCGATGACCTCCAGTCCCTTGTTCATCAGCGTCGCGGAATCGATCGTGATTTTGCGCCCCATGCGCCAGGTCGGGTGACGCAGCGCGTCCTGAAACGTCACGCGCTGAAGCGCCTCACGGCTCAGCTGCCGGAACGGGCCTCCGGAGGCGGTCAGGATCAGCCGCTGAATGTCCCCCGGCTCGCGGCCGTGCAGGCATTGGTGAATGGCGTTGTGCTCGCTGTCCACCGGGAGAATGGCCGTGCCGCGCTTTCGCGCCGCCTCGACCATCAACCCACCGGCCATCACGAGCACTTCCTTGTTCGCCAGCGCGAGCGTCTTGCCCGCGTCGATAGCGGCCAGAGCGGCTTCGAGGCCTGCCGTTCCGGACGAGGCGCAGAGAACCAGATCGACATCCGGGTGCGTTGCGGCCGCGATCAACCCTTCTCGTCCGACGGCAAGAATCTCGAGGTCGGGCTGTCCGTTCACACGCGCGGAGAGCTCCTCGCGCGCGGCGTCCGTGGCCACACCCACGGCGCGTGGACGAAAACGGCTCACCTGCTCGGCAAGGAGGGATGCGTTCTCGCCCGCCGCGAGCGCGACGATCGAGAGCCGGTCCGCGTGCGCCGCGACGACGTCGAGCGCGCTCTGCCCAATCGAACCGGTGGACCCGAGCACAGCGATGCGTTTCATCGTCATTCAGGCACGGAACGCGGCCAGCAGATAGAAGACCGGGGCGGCGAACAGGTAGCTGTCGAGCCGGTCGAGGACGCCGCCGTGCCCTGGAATCAACTGCGAGCTGTCCTTCACGCCGGCACTGCGCTTGAGGAGCGACTCGAACAAGTCACCGGTCATGCCGACGACCGCCAGTATGACGGCGATGACCGCGGAGCGAGCCGGCGACCAGCCCGGCACGCACCACGGGCCGAGCGCGAACCCCGCGAGCCCGGCGGCGACGGCACCGCCGATGGCGCCTTCCACGGTCTTGGCCGGGCTGATGGCCGGCGAGAGCTTCGTGCGGCCCACCAGCCGACCGGTGTAGGTACTGGGCCGAGTCGCTGATCGCGATCGTCGCGAGCAGCCAGGTGACGGCCGCCGGCCCAAGTTCTGCGCGCGTCCACACCAACGTGCCGAGCGGCAGCCCCACATACATCGGCGCCATCACGAGCATTGAGGCGCGCGGCAGACTCTCCGGTGTGGGGCCGCCGAATCCGAGGGCGACCAGCCCGGCGCCCACCGGAAGCAGGACGAACACGAGCAGCACGGCGTCCAACGACACTTCTCGCGGGAGCTCCGGGGGTTGGGCAACCGCGAGCACGAGCACCGCGGCGGCAAATCCGACAAAGGCCGCCGACCATGGGGCGTTCGCGCGCGAGGCGAGACCGACCAGCTCGACGCCCGCGAGGACGGCCGCGATGACGGCGACCACCGCCGTCGCCCACACGGGCAGCGCCCAAATGGTGAATCCGAGAATCGCGATCAGGACAACCGCGGACAGGATGCGGCGCATCAGGTCCCGCTACCGCTTGCCGGCGGCCATCGCGTCGGACTGGATGGCTCCGTATCGTCGGTCGCGCTTCTGGTAGTCGATGATGGCTTCGAGCAGATGGCTGGCGCGGAAGTCGGGCCACAGCGCATCAGTCACCCAGATCTCGGCATACGCAATCTGCCAGAGCAGGAAATTGCTGACGCGCATCTCGCCGCTCGTGCGGATAAGAAGATCGGGGTCAGGTTGTCCGGCCGTGTACAGGAGCGAGCCAAACGTGGACTCGTCGAGCGACTCGGGATCCACGCCCTCACGAATCGCGCGGCGCGCGGCGTCTACGATCTCGGCGCGGCCCCCGTAGCTCAACGCGATGTTGAAGATCATGCCGGTGTTGCCGGCCGTCCGTTCCTCAGCCGCCGCCAACTCGTCGCGAACGTCCGGGCTCAGCCGCTCGCGTTGTCCGATGACACGGAACCGGATGTTGTTCTTGAGCAGCAGCTTGAGCTCACGGCGCAAATAGTGTTTCAGCAGTCCCATCAGCGCGGCGATCTCGGAGTCCGGACGTTTCCAGTTCTCGACCGAAAACGCGTACAGCGTGAGCACGGAAATGCCGAGCCGCGCGGACGTCTCGACCGAGGAGCGTACGGCCTCCGTGCCGGCACGGTGACCTTCAACCCGCGGAAGGTGGCGCGTCGCCGCCCAGCGACCGTTGCCGTCCATGATGATCGCGACGTGGCGCGGCAACCGCCCGAAATCCACGCGGCGCACGAGCGCGTCCTCCACGGAGCCCTGGGGCACAGCCGCGAGCATGTCGGCAAGAGCCATCGATCTGGGCAGGATCTTAGCAGCGTCAGTAACGGACCGCTATCAGCATGAGCCCGCGCGCGGGCGCCGTGGGGCCACCCGCCCGTCGGTGTCGCTCCGCCAGAATCGCCGGCACGGTGTCGGCGCCCCGAAGACCTGACCCGACCTCGACGAGGGTTCCGACCACCGCGCGAACCATGTGCCGAAGGAATCCGTCACCTTCAATCTCCACGACCACCTCGTGGCCGCGCTCCTCGACGTCGAGACGCTCGATGGTGCGCACGGTGTCGAGCGTGCTCGAGCCCCTCGCCTGGAAGGACGCGAAATCGTGACGGCCAACGAACGCCGCCGCCGCGTGCCGCATCGCGCGAACATCCGAGAGATCCGGGACGTGCCAGGCAAACGCGCGATCGAACGGCGACATGACCGGCGATCGCGCGAGGCGGTAGCGGTACGACTTCCCGCGCGCGTGGAAGCGGGCGTGAAAACCGGGGGCGGCATCCTCGACCTGGAGGATCCGAATGTCCACCGGCAACCGTACGTTGATGGCGCGCATGAGGCTGGCGGTAGACAACTCCACGTCCAGGTTCACGCTGGCGACCTGCGCGGCGGCATGTACGCCCGCGTCCGTCCGGCTGGCGCCCGCGACGCCCGGCCGCCGCTCGACGTCGTCCCCCTGAGAAACGAGCGGCGCCACGGCGTCTTCGATCGCCTGCTGCACCGACAGCCCGTTGGTCTGCCGTTGCCAGCCGACGTAGTTCGTGCCGTCGTAGGCGATCGTCAGCTTGAGGGTTCGCACTCGTCAGCGACCTCCGGGGGCCGGTCGTCAGGTCCTCGAACCCGGCTTCACGGCCGGCGTCCCGGCCTGGCAGAGCGGGCACGACGCGGGATCGTAGGTGGGGACCTGCAGGGCGACCAGGGCCTGGAATGGAGCGCCCACGTCGGACGACCCTCCGCTGCGATCGATGATCGACCCAGCGCCGATCACGGTCGCTCCAGCTTCCGTCGCGACGGCAATCGTTTCCCGCGTCGATCCGCCCGTCGTCACGACGTCCTCGACCACGACCACGCGATCGGCCGGCGACAGCGAGAACCCGCGCCGGAGCGTGAGCGCGCCGTCGACGCGTTCAGCGAAGATCGCGCGCACGCCGAGCGCGCGCGCCACTTCATGGCCGATGATCAGGCCACCGAGCGCAGGCGAAAGGACCGCCGTTGGCACGGCCGCGCGAAACCGTTCGGCTAACGCACGGCCCAGCGCTTCGGCGTGAACGGGATGCTGCAGGACGAGCGCGGACTGAAGATAGGCAGGACTATGAAGCCCGGAAGTCAGCCGGAAATGTCCCTCGAGCAAGGCGCCCGACTGGCGGTACAACGAAAGAACAGCCTCAGAGTTCATGTCCAAGAGCATAGCCTCAAGCCCCATGACCCAGGCCCACGCGGAGTCGGTCCTCACGTCGCGAGCGGGGACAGACCCCGCGTGGCTGATATAGTCCGCTGCCGTGACGACCGTCTCCGTCACGGTGATCACGCGCAACGAATCGGCGCACATCGACGGCTGCCTGGCGTCCGTCGAGTGGGCCGACGAAGTCATCGTCGTGGACAGCGAAAGCACGGACGACACGGTGGCCCGAGCCCAGGCGCGCGGCGCCCGCGTGGTCGTGCGGCCGTGGCCGGGTTATTCGGCGCAAAAGAACTGGGCGGCCGAACAGGCCTCGTCGGACTGGATTCTGTCGATTGATGCCGATGAACGCGTCACGCCTCAGCTGGCGGCCGAGATTCGCCAGGTGCTCAACGCGCCCACGGCCTCCGGCTATCGCATCCCCCGCCTCACATGGCACCTGGGACGATGGATTCGAACGACGGATTGGTATCCGGACTACCAGCTTCGGCTCTACGATCGCCGGCGTGCTCGCTGGGCGCCACGCCGCGTGCATGAATCGGTGACCGCTGATGGACCCGTGGCGCTGCTCACGCGGGACCTGCAGCACTACGCGTACCGGGACATCAGCCACCACCACGCGACGATGGATCGCTACACGACGCTCGCGGCCGACGAGATGTTCGACGCGGGTCGATCGGCGAGCCTTCTGGACCTGGTGGTCCATCCTCCCGCGGCGTTCCTGCGCAACTACGTGCTGCGCCGCGGGTGTCTCGACGGCACGGTGGGATTCATCATCTCCGTCATGAACGCCTACTACGTGTTTCTGAAGCTCGCCAAGCTGCGCGCGCTCACGATCGCGGACAGGACCCCGCGCCGCGCCTGACCTCTGAATCGAACGTGCCGGCCATGCGTTCGGTGCATATCGACACGGCGCGGACCTGGCGCGGTGGCCAGAGTCAGGTCCTCATGACGGTGACCGGCCTGGCGGAGGCCGGTCACCAGGCCATCCTCGTCGCGCACGAAGCCGGTGAGTTGCGGCGGCGAGCCAGCGAGGGCCTCCGGTTCATCGGCTTCTCCCCGCGGAGCGAGTTCGACGTTCACGCCGGCTGGCAGCTCGCACGTGTGCTGCGGGAGATCGAACCAGACGTCGTGCACGCACACGATCCAATGGCGGTGTCGCTCGCGGCCATGGCCCTTCAGATGCGCACGGGCCCTCTGGCCCGTCCGCTCGTGGTCGCCTCGCGTCGCGTGGACTTCCACCTGAAGCGGCACGCGTTCTCGAAATGGAAGTACGGCCACGTCGACGTCTTCATCGCAGCCTCGGAGATCATCCGGTCGATCCTCGTCACCGACGGCGTGCCGCCTGATCGTATCGAGGTCGTGCACGACGGCGTGAACGTGACGACGATCGACAAGCAGCCGGTCGTCGACGCGCATGCCGCGTTCTGGCTCCCGAAGGGCGCGCCGCTCGTGGGCAATGTCGCCGCGCTCGCGGCGCACAAGGGCCAGCGGCACCTCGTCGCCGCCGCCGCGAAGGTCGTGCGCGAGCTGCCCGACACCCGGTTCCTCGTCGTCGGCGAGGGCGAGCTGCGCGACCAGCTCGAGCGGCAAATCCACGACCTCGGCCTCGATCGGCACGTCGTGCTCGCCGGATTCCGATCCGATGTGCTCGGTCTCGTGAAGTCGTTCGATCTCTTCGTGATGAGCTCGATCACCGAGGGCCTCGGATCCGCGATCCTCGAGGCGATGGCGTGCAGCCGCGCGGTCGTCGCCACGCGCGCTGGAGGCATTCCCGAGGCCGTCGACGACGAAGTCACCGGCGTCATCGTGCCGCCTCGCGATGAAGACGCGCTCGCCGCCGGGATCGTACGGCTGCTGAAGTCGCCAGAGCTCCGCCACGAGTTCGGTCAGGCCGGCCGTCAGACGCGTGATCGACTCGTTCAGCGTCGATCGGCTTGTTGAGGGAACGGCGCGGGTGTACGACACGTAAGACGACAAACAGGGCTCCAGTTCCATGACAGATCATCGAAGAAGTGAACCTCGAGATCCTGGAAGCCTTCATGGTGAACGTTCGCTGCGTCACCACTCCATTCTGCGTTCGCAGCTCGGTGATGTGCGCGGCGTGGTGACGGCCGTGCCACGCGTAGAGCGCGACCATGCGATCGATGGTCATCGGACCGCGTTCCGGGTGCATGAGCCCGCGTTCGAAGTCTTCCTGCGCGAGATTCCGGAGAAACGTCGCCCAGCGCGCGTGCAGTGAGTCGATCAGGCGGAGTGACGGATCGACATTGGCGTCGGCCGCGTCCGCGAAGTTGGCCCAGATTCCTTCGTTGTACGGCTTGATGGTTGGGACGTTCTCGGTTGCCGCGAACTTCATCCGCGCGTACGCGTGCATGTGGCTGTCGGCGACGTGATGCACGACCTGGGCAACCGTCCAGCCGCCGTCACGATACGGCGTGAGCCGCTGTTCGGTCGTCAGGCCGACAACCGCTGCCGTGAGCGCGGCCGGGGCAGCCGCGATCTCGCGAACGAATGAGGCACGAAGGTCGGCGGTGTACTCGGCGGGTGGCGCAAACTTGCCAATCGGATAGCGCGGATCGGTCATGGGACATTTTAGCGGTGCGGAGGTTCGAAGGTTCGGAAGTGCGGAGGTTGGTGGAAGTGCGGAGGTTGGTCGGAGTGCGGAGGATGGTTCGGAGGTGCGGAGGATGGTTCGGAGGTGCGCGGCCGCTACTTGATGAAATACCCGGCTACGCGCCATGTCCCGTCTTTTTCCTTGAAGACCGTCACGGTTTCGGCAGCCGCCGAGCGCTGCTCGAACGTCGTGCTGAACTGGAGCAGCAGGTACTCTCCATCAGGTGCGGCAGGAGGCTTGATTGGAGAGGGTGCGCCATTGAGCGTACGTGACTTCATTGGACCGAGCGGCGCACGTGCCGCTTGCACAGCAGCCGACCACTTCTCTTGTGGGACGGCGCTCTTGAAGATACTCGCCGCCTCATCCCAGCTCGCGGCATATCGCTGACCGTCGACGAGGGCAAGCCACGCTTCGACCGAGGTCTGAGCCGCCTTTGTGCTTGATTCCTGAACATGGACGGGGCGGGCGCCAAGAGTCGAAACCAGGGCGACCAACATGAAGATCGAACAACTCGGCGTGTCATTTCAGTTTCTCCAAAGGATGCGGTGCGGAGGTTCGAAGGTTCGGAAGTGCGTAGGTTGGTACGGAGGTGCGAAGGTTGGTACGGAAGGTGCGAAGGTTCACGGGGCGGCACGGAGGTGTTCCTGAACCAGAACCTTCGTACCAACCTTCGCACCTGCGCACCACCGAACCCTCGAACCATCTCTAACGGCACGCCAATGGTAGCGTCCCGCGGTACCGCCATCGCGGCTCGGCGGTGTTGATGAGTTGGCTCTCTCGGAGACGCCCACCACGATCCTCCAGCCAGTCCGCCACGACGTCGCGAACCAGCGGCAGATCGTCGTCGAGCGGAAATCCTCCGCGAGGCATGACGGGAGTGAGCAGGCGGTCGCCGCCAGTTGCGAGAAAGGCGTGCGTCACGATGGTGAGTCGATCGTCATCGACGATCGTTCTGCCGGAGGTGAGCGTCATCGCGACGGCCAGCCGTCTGTTTCTGCAGGTCGCAGCGACCCACACGCCAGCGATGCCGGGCAACGCCCGGGCCTCCCGCAATTGAACCTCGAACACGCGCCGGAGCTGGGCGCCGGACAGTTCGAGACGGACCAGCCTGTTGTCGAACGGAAAAGCCTCGTAGAGCCGTCCATAGGTCAGCGGCCCGCGCGGCAAGTCGGCGCGCAGGCCGCCGCGCGTGTTGTTGAGCGCGATGTCGACGTCGGGGATCGCTGACAGCATGGCGTCGGTGAAGAGATTTCCCAGCGGCGATTCGGTGCCGATCGGCGCGACCCGGATGGGGGTGTCCAGCACGATGCCGAGCAACTCGCTGGCATGCGCTTTGACGCGCTCGACGGCCGGCGCGATGACACGCGCGATCGCGGAGTCAATCCTTACGGGCTGCCCTTCATACTCGGCGGGCACGAGCGCGCGGTCGCCGGCGGCCTGGGCATCGCAGCGCGCGGTCCCTTCATACACACGGGCGCAGACGTCGCGTGGCGGGAACACGCGCTTGCCGACGACAGCCTTCGTTCGCCGCTCGACCGTCAGGTCGGCACGGGAAAATGCGGAGCCCTTCGAAAACGCCTGCATGACGATGGTGCCGTCGATCTCGTGCGCCATGCCGGCGTGCGTGTGGCCCGATGCGACCACGTCGAGAGTTCCGCGCGGCAATTGCCGCAGGACCCCCGCGATTTCGGAAGTGGACAGGTCGCAGGATGACAGGTCTCGCGGATCGTCGAACTGTGTGCAACGCCCTCCGGCGTGAGCGAGGGCCACCACGAGATCGGCGCCGTTCTCGCGTAGCGATTGTGCCTCCGCGAGAAGCGTCGCGGCCAACGGAGTCACACGGAGGCCGCCGGTCGCCGTGGCGATCGTTGCCGACAGCGCTCTGATGGTCATCACCCCGATCAAGCCGACCCGGACGCCCGCGACGTCGACAACGACCGACGGCTGCACGTTGGGCCAGTTCACGGGCCGGCCCGTCACGGTGTCAACGAGGTTCGCGGCCAGGAACGGGAACTTCGCCTCGGCGGCTCGTGCCTTCAAGGCGCCGCGCAGATCGCTGGACGACCCGGGTGGCGCAACGCCCGGACCGGCCACACCGAAATCGAATTCGTGATTGCCGATCGCCGCGGCGGCATAGCCGAGCGAGTTGTACGCAGCCACGACCGGAGCACCTTCGGAGAGATTGGACTCGACCGTGCCCTGAAACATGTCGCCGGCGTCGACGAGCAGCACGCCTCCGTCGTTTTTGCGGACGGCGCGAAGATTGTTGAGATATCCCCCGAACGTGGCCACGCCGCCGCGCCCATCTCGTTCCAACAACCCGCCGTGCAGATCGTTGGTGGCCACGATCGACAGCGTGATCGTGCCCGAGTCCGGCTTCGTCTCGGAGTTCCTGTTCGCCCCGTGTCGAGGCGCTGCACGCCCACGCCCCAGCGAGAGCCACCGCCAGGCTTGACGAGATGAGGAGGGGGCAGGCGGTCACTGGCGGATCACGATCTCGCGAGCCGCTTGAGCAGCTGGATCTGTCCCGCATGATACAGGTCGTGCGCAGCAATTCCGGCGATCAAGTCGAAATTGCTGACCTTCGATCGACGAGGCATGCTGGCCAGATCGCGGCTCGTCAGCCGAGCGACCTCGATCCGAAGCGCCCGGTGGGCGGATTCGAGAAGCGCGACGTCAGCGCGCCAGGCCGACTCGGTCGCGGTCGACGCCTCTGGCCGTCTGAACCAGTTGGAGCCCTTCAGCGGAAACGAGCCGCGCGGCGCATCAGAGAAGCGCCGTGTCACGGCGTACTTCCAGTAGGCAGCGTGCACGACGACTTCCCAGATGTTGTGCCGGTTGCGGGCCGGACGCCACGCGGCCTGCGCGGCTGACACGCCGCGGATCGACCCGCGCAGGTTGGTCCCGTGCCACGACTTCTTGTCGTACGCCTGATCGATGATCGTCACGAGCTGCCGGACGTCGTCCATACCGGTCCCTTCACGCCCTGGCCGGTCGGCAGACCTCGCGGAGCGGGCAGACTCGATTGCCGCGCGCGGTGTGCCATCCGCAGGCGCCCATCATGCTCAGGTGGCAGAGAGAGAAATCGTAGCGCACTGGATCGTCCGGATCGAGGGCGCGGAGTGCGGCCGTGATGTCCGTCGCCATTTTCCAGCCGGGCGAGACGCGCCGTGTCAGCCGCAGGCACCGGCCCACGCGAATCGTGTGAGTGTCGAGCGGTACCACGAGTTGCCTGGGCCCGAGGCTGGTCCATCCGCCAGGATCGACACCGTCCTTCCGGATCATCCAGCGGAGAAACAGGTTCAGGCGCTTGCAGGCGCCGCCGGTAGACGGCTGAGAGAAAAAATAGAAGACGCCGGGACGGTCCGGCACGCGTCGGCCATAGGCCGGGCGCGAGATCCACACGGCGTGCGCGCGCCGAGAAGCCGTCGAGAGCCGGTCCGAAGTCCGGCACGTTCCGATCCACGCCGGCGCCAAACGCTTTCTCAATCGACCCGTGCTCCTCGACGAAGCTCCGGAGGATCCAAAGGAGGGCGATGAAGTCCGGGCCCCTCGTCCAGCGATGCACAAGGGGAACGAGCGGCGCGCCGTGCCGCGCCGGATCGAAGCCCCGCACGAACGCGGCGGGTTCCGGGCCGAGCACCCGGCACATCGCCTCGACGGACGCCATGACCGATCCGACGCGGCCGAAGGCGAGGCCCGCGGCGACGAACGCCACGATTTCCCGGTCGTCGGCGCGCTCGTATCGTCTGACGATTTGAACCGGGTCGAGCGCGGATTCTGGATGATTGAAACCGGCGTACAGCGAGTCGAGGGCGTGGCGGAGCGCGAGAGAGGGCTCCTTCACCATGAAGCCATGAAGATTTGAAGGTTGTCATGGGAAGACATTCGAGGCACGTGTCTTGACGAGCCAGCCAAGAACATCTTCATGGCTTCACGGTGTGTTCTGACGAATTGCACGCTCAGAACGTGGCGATGCCATACCGGCGCGGCACATCGGGCACTCCGAGACGGCGTAGTTCTCGGGCGCCTTGTACTCAGCGAGCGCGAAGTTCGCCACGTCCAGGTCCACGATCGCTTCGAGCCGGTCGTAGATCTCGCAGGTCGCGATCACGGTGCCGCCAGCCTCCTCGATGACGCGCTTCGCGCGTTCGAAGGTCTTTCCCGTGTTGCGCACGTCATCGGCGACGAGCACCCGCTTCCCTGCCACGACGGATCGGTAGAAGGGACGCATGCCCTCCCCTTTTGGCGACAGGGGCGCAAAGCTCGTCGGCGGCAGGCTCAGACTCCGGCGGCTGTCGAGTAGACCTGCGATGGTATGGGCCAGCAGCGCGCCGCCGAGCACGGGGCCCGCCACGACCTCCGTCGCGCCGATGACGTCGTCCGGCAACACGTCAATCAGATCCTGGCCGAGGCGCCAGATCAATGACGGCAG
Organism: uncultured Acidobacteriota bacterium; assembly: GCA_963739035.1. Lineage (GTDB taxonomy): Bacteria > Acidobacteriota > Vicinamibacteria > Vicinamibacterales > SCN-69-37 > CAVTYZ01. Next base: position 288,851 of record CAVTYZ010000022.1, read on the forward strand.
CCGAAGGATGCGATGAGGGTTGAGATAGACACGGCCGTGGTAGCCGTTGCCGTAGTCGAAGTGCCCGTCGAGCATGAGCACCTCGAACTCCTGAAGGTTGGCCAGCGCTTTCTTCCGTAGATCGTCTCGACGCGTCATTCTCACTCCGGAGGCTTTGCCCCCGGACCCCCTTCGCGCTCTCTCGTGGGGCCCCAATGCCCCACTCCGTTCGCGCGGCTCACTCGCTCGGCTCGTTCGTGCTCACTCCGGAGGCTTTGCCCCCGGACCCCCTTCGCGCTCTCTCGTGGGGCCCCAATGCCCCACTCCGTTCGCGCGGCTCACTCGCTCGGCTCGTTCGCGACATTCCCCAGAAACCAGGAAAAATGGCGACCGTTAGTTCGTTCCGTGTACCTGTCGCACCCGGCGTACCTGTCGTACCTGAGGTTTGCCCCCGGACTCCCTTCGCGCTCCCTCGTGGGGCTGCACGTTCGCTCTGCTCTTAAGAATTAAGAAGGATGGCAAACGACAGCCCGTTCCTCGGACCAGTCGTACCCGTCGCACCTGTCGTACCAGTGGTTCCCGATCACAACGTCTTCCGTCCCAGCACGTCGGGGTTCACGTGGACGACGCGTCCGCCGACGATCGTCGCGGCGACGCCGCCTTTCAGCGTCCAGCCATCGAACGGCGTGTTTCGCGACTTCGACCGGAACGTCGAGGCGCGGACGGTCACGGGGCTGTCGGGCGCCAGAATCGTCAGGTCAGCGATTCCGCCTTCGCGGAGCGTCCCTCCCGGAAGCCCGAGCACACGCGCGGGGCCCGACGTGAGCAACTCGATCAGGCGGTTGAGGCCGATCGCCCCCGTGTGGACCAGTCGATCGAAACAGAGCGGCACCGCGGTTTCGAGGCCCACGATGCCGAACGGCGCATTGTCGAACTCGAGCGCCTTTTCGTCAGAGTGATGCGGCGCATGGTCGGTGGCAATTGCGTCGATCGAGCCGTCTCTTATGCCGTCGAGCATCGCCAGGCGATCGGCCTCCTCGCGCAACGGCGGGTTCATCTTGAAGTTCGTGTCGTAATCCCCGCGCTCGGTCAGGACCTCGTCCGACAGCACGAAGTGATGCGGCGTCACCTCGGTGGTGACGCGAACGCCACGCGCCTTGCCGTCACGGACGGCCCGCAGGGACTGCCGGGCGCTCATGTGGGCGACATGGAAGTGGCCGCCCGTGAGCTCCGCCAGCGAGATGTCACGCTCGACCATGACGGATTCGGCAACGCCCGGAATGCCGCGGAGCCCGAGACGCGCCGACGCCGCGCCCTCGTGAGCGACGCCCTCGCCGCGGAGGGACGGATCCTCGCAGTGGTCAATGACCGGCAAGTCGAACATCGACGCGTACTCGAGCGCGCGCCGCATGAGCAACGCCGTCTCGATCGGACGGCCATCGTCCGAGATCGCGACACACCCGGCCGCATGGAGATCACCGATCTCGGTGAGGGCCTGGCCTCTCGAGCCGATCGAGACCGCGCCAATCGGATAGACGCGGGCGAGCCCGGCGTCCTTCGCCCGCTTCACGATGAACTCCGTCACCGAGGCATGGTCGTTGATCGGGGACGTGTTGGGCATGCACGCGACCGCCGTGAACCCGCCGGCCACCGCCGACGCCGTGCCTGTCGCGATCGTCTCCTTGTGTTCCTGGCCGGGCTCGCGCAGGTGCACGTGGATGTCGATCAAGCCGGGCGTGACGATGAACGACGACGGCAGCTCGACGACCTCGGCGCCATCGACTGGAAGATTGGGTTCGATGCGCACGACGCGATCACCGTCGATCAGCAGGTCAAACGTTCCATTGCGACCCGCGGCCGGATCGACGAGATGCACGTTTCTGAACAGCCGTCCCATCAGGCCTCCGCCTCACCGCCGGCGAGCAGATACAAGACCGCCATGCGCACGGCCACACCGTTGGCGACCTGGTCCAGAATCACCGACCACGGACCGTCAGCGACCTCCGAATCGATCTCGACGCCACGGTTCATCGGGCCCGGGTGCATGACGATCACGTCCGTCGCGGCACGCTCGAGACGCGCCAGCGTGAGCCCGAAGAGCGAGAAATACTCCCGCACCGACGGGAGAAAGAGTCCATGCATCCGTTCGTGCTGGACCCGCAGCATCATCACGACGTCGGCGCCGTCGAGCGCTTCATCGATGGACGTGGTCATCGTCACGCCGAGCCGATCGAGGCCGGGCGGCATGAGCGTGGCCGGGCCACACGCACGGACCGTCGCGCCCATCCTGGTCAACAGCAGCGCGTTCGACCGGAAGACACGGCTGTGGGCGACGTCCCCGACGACGGCCACCGTCAAGCCGGCGATCCGGCCCTTCCGCTCGAGCATCGTGAACGCATCCAGCAGAGCCTGGGTCGGGATGCTCGTGCATCCCGTCGCCGGCGTTCACGATGCTTCCCCGGCAGATCTTGGCGAGCTGATGAGCGGCGCCGGACGCGCCGTGCCGCATGACGATCATGTCCGGCGACATGGCCTCGAGCGTCCGAGCCGTGTCAGCCAGCGTCTCGCCCTTGACCACGCTCGAGCCCGACGTGGTCATTCCGAGGGTGTCCGCGCTCAAGCGCTTTTCCGCGAGCTCGAACGACATCCGCGTGCGCGTGCTGGGCTCGAAGAACAGGTTGATCACCGTCCGGCCTCTGAGCGTCGGAACCTTCTTGATGGGCCGGAGCGCGACTTCCTTCATCGCCGAGGCGGTCTGCATCACCAGATCGATTTCGGAGGGGTCGAGCTCGGTCGATCCCCGAGCAGGTGCCGGCTTCGGAGCGCCGTCGCCGTGGTCATCCTTCCACCTCCACTTCGTCGCGGCCGTCGATCTCGGTCAGCCGTACGTGCACCGTCTGTTGACGCGACGTCGGAATGTTGCGACCGACGTAGTCCGCGCGAATCGGAAGCTCGCGATGGCCGCGGTCCACGAGCGCCACGAGTTGAATGGCGCGCGGTCGCCCGAAATCGATGAGCGCGTCGAGTGCCGCGCGAATCGTCCGGCCCGTATACAGCACGTCATCGACGAGCAGGATGACCCGGCCGTCGAGCTCGAATGGCATCTCCGTCCTGCGGATGACCGGCTGGGAACCGGCGGAGTGTCCCATCAAGTCGTCGCGGTACAGCGTGATGTCGAGCGAACCGACCGGCAGCTCGACGCCAGCGATCGTCTTGAGCTCGGCAGCCAACCGCTCCGCGATCGGCACGCCACGCGCGTGGATGCCGATGAGGGCCAGGTCGCCGATTGGGCGATTGCGCTCGAGGATCTCGTGGGCAATCCGGGTGATGCTTCGCGACACGCGGTCCGCGTCCATCACGATCGCCATGGCGACCCCGGGGAAACGGCAAACGCGGACGCGATTGGGCGGGAGTAACGTATGAGGCCGCGTGAGGGCAGGCCCGCAGCCAGGCCAGATGAAATCATGCACACCTCTTTGCGGCCTCTCAGGACCGCGTTAAAGAGCGGAGAAAAGCTTAGCACACACGGAACGACATGCCGCTATCTCTCGTGGCTGGCCACATATTTCACTGGATGTTCCAGCACGTACGTCGGCACGAAGAGATCCGTGCGCGCGAAGCCGTCCATGTCCTTTCCGACCGCCACACCCATGTAGTAGAGGACCGTCGGGGCGACGTCGAGGATGGTGCCACGGCCGAACGAGCCACTGGCGACGTTGGTGCCGTACGCCATCAGGAATCCATCCGGCGCCGTCTCATGCGTGCCGCTGAAGTTGGGACGGCCGAGCAGACGCGCGAGCAGGCGCTTGCCGAGCGGCAGTCGGCTCCATGCCAAATCCGGAGATCACGAGCAGCAGATCGCCGGGAGCCAGGCGTCTCGTCGCCTGGCCGATTTCGCTGTCGATGAACGCGTAATACTGGTCCAGCACGGATCGCTGCGGGTCCACGCGCAACCGATCGCCGAAAAGCTCCGGCTGCGCATCGCTCAGGTAGGAGTGGCCGAACGTCGCGAGCCCTTCGTAGCGGACCGCCGTCAGCCTCGGCGCGAACTGAGGCGCGAGCGCCAAAACACTTTCGTGATACGCGCGGTCCCAACGGGCCTGGTTCAGTCCGATGGGATCTGGAAGGCCCGAGGCCAGGGCGGGCATGACCTCGGCCCGCGACGTCGCCTGCCAGCGGTCGAAGATCTCGCGCGCGATGTCTACGGCCGTCGTCGGATCGCCAGCGCTGGCGTCCCGCAACCGAAGTGGCTCACTGGCGGCTTCGTCGAAGCGATCGCTCAGCACGAACCCGCGATCGGCACGCGCCGGGTACGAGAGCGGCCAGCCCGGCCACGCCGGACAGCGATCCCGTAATCCGACAAGATGTCCCAGACCGGACGGGCGGACAGAGACGACGAGGTCGGCGCCGAACGCTGCACGAAGCCCTGATCGGGGAGCGCGGACGCAAAGCAGTAGTCTGGCAGGATGTCGGCCGCGATCACGTCGCCCTCGCGCGCGCGGTAGCTCGCATTCGATCGGATGCCGTTCTGCTGCGGGGACTTGCCCGTCGCGGCCGCGGCCCAAATCGGCTCCGCCTGGGTGGGTGTGAGCGTGGCGAGATCGATCGTCGCCGCGCGATCGAGCAGTCGGCCGAGGTTCGGAAACTGGCCGGCCGCCACGCGCTGCCGGATGAACCCGAGCGACGCGCCGTCGAGCGCGAATATCGACACGCGGGGAGGGAACGCCACCGGCGCGACGGCCGCGCGGAGGTCCGGAGGCTGGTCGCCGGCAATCGGCCGGGGCAGCACAGGCACCTCGCCCGGACCTCGAAGCCAGAGTGGCGCCGCCACCGATAACACGAGACAGGTCAGGAGCAACGCCGCAACGGGACGGCTTCGGCGACGGGAGACCGAGTAGCGCAGCACGGCGATGAGGAGAAGCGCCGCCGCCGTAGGCGGTCGTGGCATAGGCGCCGGCGCGCATCCGTTCGCGTGCCACGTCGACTCAAGATCGTCGAGAACGCGGCGAGATTCGTCCAGGTCAGCGCCGCGGCGGCGCCGGCACCGACGACCCCGAACCACGCAAGAATACGGACGCTCAGCCATGCGGGCCGCAACGGCTCGGTGGACAGCAGATCCCGCCCGAGCATCAGGAAGAACAAGGCCACGCTGAGATACGGCGCGTAAAAGGCGACCATCGCGCCGAGCCATGCCAGCGCCGTCCACGACACCACCGGGAGCTGTGGGTTGAGCTGGAACACGAGCACCGCGACGTACGCGGCCATGAGCACCGCGCCGGCAATGGCGTTCGTCAGCATCCTGAGGTAGCGCATACGCTCGCGGGATCATAGCTGTCGTTCGTGATGCCGGACCAAGGTACGGCCGGTTCCTCGATATACTTTCCACGTTCCATGCCGATCGAGGTTCTGGCGGGCGTCGCCGCCAACACGCGTCTCTCGCCCGACTACAACGTGATCGAACTGGCAGCGCCGGCCATCGCCGAGATGGCGCAGCCGGGGCAATTCGTCATGGTGAAAGCGACGGAGGGCCTCGACCCGCTCCTGCGGCGCCCATTCTCGATCTTCGAGCGACTTCGCGGTCGGGATGGGGCGCTCTCGGGTCTGAGCCTTCTCAATAAGCGGATCGGGCGTGGCACGTCACAGCTCTACAGCGCGCGCGAGGGCGACAAGGTCTCGGTCCTCGGTCCACTCGGTCAGCCGTTTGTGCCGGTCGACCCGCCGGCACACGCCTGGATGGTGGCCGGAGGCGTCGGCCTGGCGCCCTTCGCGACGCTGGCCGAGGCACTGGCAGAGCGCGGGACGCCGATGACGCTCTTCTACGGCGGGCGCTCGGCGGCGGATCTGTACTACTCGGCGCTGTTCGAACGGCTCGGCGCGACGCTCCTGCTGACGACCGAAGACGGAACGCTTGGCGAGCGTGGACGCGTCACCGCGCCCCTCGAACGCCGGCTGCGGTCGCTCGAGCCGGGACAGGACGTGACGATGTACGCCTGCGGCCCGACACCAATGATGCGAGCCGTCGCGGACCTCGGCGGCGCCGCCAATCGACAGGTCTTCGTGTCTCTCGAACCCGTGATGGGATGCGGAATGGGTGGCTGCTACAGCTGCGTCGTGCCCGTCCGCCGCGGTTCGGGCGCGCACTTCGTGAGATCCTGTCTGGACGGCCCGGTCTTCGGCGCGTCGGACGTGGTCTGGGAACGGCTGCCGGCCGGGCACTGACCGCGACGTTGAGAACCTGCATGGACTCTTCCATCCCCATCGGCTCGCTCGTCCTCAGGAACCCCGTCATCGCCGCATCCGGATGTTTCGGGTACGGCGTCGAGTATGCCGACTCGGTCGACCTCGCCTCGCTCGGCGGCGTCGCCGTGAAAGGCCTGTTTCTCGCGGAGCGGGAGGGACACGCGCCTCCGCGCATCGTCGAGACGCCGTCCGGGATGCTGAATGCCATCGGGCTCCAGGGCATCGGCGTTCACCGGTTCGTCGCCGAGAAGATGCCGGAGCTTCGGCGTCTCGATGCGACGGTTTTCGTCAACATCTGCGGGTCCACGATCGCCGAGTACCTGCGAGATCGCCCGCATCCTCTCTGACGTCGAAGGTGTCGGCGCGATCGAGCTCAACATCTCGTGCCCGAACATCAAGGAAGGCGGCATCGAGTTCGGATGCAGCCTGACGGGCACGCACGACGTCGTCAGCGCCGTGCGGAAAGTCACGAGCTTGCCCGTCATTCCGAAGCTGACGCCCAACGTGACGAGCGTGGCGTCGTTCGCCCGGGCGGCTGAAGACGCGGGCGCGGACGCCGTGTCGCTCATCAATACATTCCTCGCGATGGCCATCGACGTCGAGACCCGCCGCCCGAAGCTCACGAACGTCGTCGGCGGGCTGAGCGGCCCGGGCATCCGGCCGATCGCGGTGCGAATGGTCTGGGACTGCTATCGCGCGGTGAAGATTCCCATCATCGGCATGGGAGGCATCGCCACGCCGGAGGACGCGCTCGAGTTCATCATCGCGGGCGCATCGGCGGTTCAGGTGGGCACGGCCAACTTCGTCGACCCGTTCATCTGGGGCAAGATTCTCGACGGCATCTCGAGCTACATGGAGCGTCACGGCGTGTCTCGTGTGGCCGATCTCGTCGGCTCGGTTGACATTCCGCAGAGGACGCACGCGTGAACCGGATTCTCGTCGCCCTCGACGTCTCGACGGCTCCAGACGCGTTGGCGCTCGCCGACACGCTCCGCGGAGTCGTGGGCGGTTACAAGGTCGGCAGCCAGCTCTTCACCTCCGAAGGCCCGTCGATTGTGCGCGCGCTGGTCGAACGAGGCGATCGCGTGTTTCTGGATCTGAAATTTCATGACATCCCGAATACGGTGGCTGGTGCCGTCGCGGCCGCCACCGATCTCGGAGTGTGGATGGTGAACGTGCACGCCGCGGGTGGGCCAGCCATGCTGGCCGCGGCCAGGCAGGCGGCTCACGAGGCCGCCGGGCGCCGCGGCGGCACACCGCCGCTCGTCATCGCGGTGACGGTGCTCACGAGCATGGACGATGCGACGCTTCGTGAGGTCGGCGTGAATCACACACCGATCGAACAGGTCGAGCGGCTGGCTCGGCTCACCGAGGAGGCAGGTCTGGACGGGGTTGTGGCGTCGCCTCAGGAGGTCACGGCGATCCGGCGGGCCTGCGGCCCCTCGTTCGTCGTGGTGACGCCTGGCATTCGGGGGGGGACGGCGACATCGGGACCAGATGACCAGCGTCGGACGGCCACGCCTGCCGGCGCAGTGGCCGCCGGCAGCTCGTTTCTGGTGATCGGCCGGCCGATTACCGGCGCGGCCGATCCCAGAGGCGCTGCTCAGCTCATGGCTGAGGAAATCGCTACTTCGCGGTAACGACGAAGTGCCCGCGACGGTTCTGCCGCCAGCAGGCCTCGGCTTCTTCGGTGCACGCGGGCTGCTCTTCGCCCATGCTGACCACATTGACTCGCCCTGCGGTCACGCCAAGACTGACCAGGTAGTCGCGAATCGCTGACGCCCGACGTTCGCCGAGGGCGAGGTTGTACTCGCTCGTGCCTCGCGAGTCGGCATGCCCTTCGACGGTCACCGTCGTGGACAACCACTTGCGCATCCACTCCGAGTTCTTCTGCAGACTGGCGCGAGCCGTGTCGCCCAAATCCGACTGGTCGTACAGGAAGAACACGTCCGCGAGAGGCCGCTGCGCGTTCAACTCGCTGAGCGACATCTTCGCGAAGAGCTCGGCTTCCGTCGCCGCAGGTGGCGCCGGCGCTGGCGGAGGTGCGGGTGGTGGCGGCGGTGGTGGCGGCGGCGTAGCCGGCTGCGCAGCCGGTGGTGGCGGCGGTGGCGGTGGCGTAACCGGTGGCTGCTTCTTACCACACGCGTTGATGAACACCACGGCTCCCAGTACAACAACCACTGACAGGAGGCGGTTCCGTCGTCGTGACATCAGGCTTCTCCTCGGAGGTCGATCCCGATCAGATATTGCGGGACATGGAGTTGCGCCGAGCTTACCGGGGTGAAAGTGTACCTGTCAATCGAATCTGCACGCTATTTCGCGCTTTGAACGACCTCAGGTGTACTCGGGACGTACAATCACGCCGCGATGGAGCGCATGCTCGACGCCACTCGGCGTGCGGAAGACGCGCACTTCTGGTTCAAAGGGCTGCGACGCACAGCTCGCCAGTTGATCGAAGCCGCCCGCGGGCAACGTGAGCTTCGCCGCATCGTCGACTGTGGTGCGGGCACCGGGCGCAATCTCGACTGGCTTCGAGAGTACGGTGACGCCGTCGGCGTGGAACTCTCGCCCACGGGCCTTGCAGCCGGGCGTGCCACCGGCCGACGGCTCATTGCGGGATCGGTCGCCGCGCTTCCCTTCGCTGACTCGAGCGTGGATCTGGCGACGTCGTTCGACGTGCTCTACTGCCTCGACGACGCGACCGAACGCAAGGCACTCGCGGAGATGTGGCGCATCCTCCGGCCCGGCGGCCTGGTGATCGTCAATGCCGCGGCCCTGGACGTGCTGCGCGGATCGCATTCGACCCTCACCCACGAGGTGCGGCGGTACACACCCGAACGTTTGCGCTCACGGCTCCTGGACGCCGGGTTCACGGTCGAACGGCTGACCTTCACGAATCTCACGCCGTTCCCGGTCGCGCTCGTGCTCCGCGGGCTCGAACGGCTCAGCGGCCGGGCCAGCGAGGCGTCGGATCACGACCTCCGGGTACCCGCCTGGCCGATCAACGCGTTCTTCAACATGACGCTGTCGGCCGAGGCGGCCGTCTTGCGCGTCGTCAACCTGCCGATCGGAACGTCCGTGATGGCAGTCGCGAGCAAAAAAGTGGTCGGATGACTTGTCTATCGAATTGCCACTGAAAACAGTCGCAATCCCAGGACGCGGCGATCGGGCGACGCGGTCTGGCTGGGGCTGAACGTCAGGTCGGTTTCAATCGTGACTCGGCCGGAGGCAGCGGCGACCGCGTCGGCGGGAAGCTCGATCGTCTCGACAAAGTCTGCGCTCGGGCTGAAGGTACCGAGCACACGATCGCCGGCCCGCACGGTCACGTGCGGCGCGCGATCGAAGTACCGCAGCGGCGATTCGCCCGCGACCACGAGTCGCCGGTCGCGGTCTCTCCCCCGGACCTCCACCAAACTCTTGCCGCTTGTCCAGCGCCAGATCAGTCCCGTGGACGGGTTGGCTTCCATCTCGTGCCAACCCGTGGCGAATGCGAACATCGAGTCATCGGTGGGCGCGACGTCGAACTGTTCCAGGCCGATGAGCGCGCCCGCGTCCGCGCCCTGCTGTGTGCGGGCGTCCACGACCAGCCGCGCATAGGCGTCCTGACCCGCGGCGGTGCCATCCGGCAGATCAACCCATTCGAAAAACCAGCGAGGGTTCGAGGTCGCACGCAACTGCACGACCGGCCGTTCGTCGATCGACACCCGCACGTCAACCGGCGGTCCGGTGTCAGGACCAAGGTACCGCCCGCCGATCAACAGTCGTTGCGGTCCGGGACGCCGCCGCAGGAAGGCCTCGGTCGCGTCGATCCGCGAGGCCTGGCGATCCTGGGCAGTTGTGCCAGCCAGTTCCGGCGTCAGCGACCAGCCGCGTCCCAGCATCCAGCCTGGTGGCCGGATGGAGTGCCACGTCACACTGTCGAGCCGCGCACCACCAATGAGCGTCTGCAGGTCCTGCGGAAACTGATAGCGGCTGGATCGATGGACCGAGCGCGGGTCGAACATCGGCAGAGCCGGGCGTGAGAGGTGGCCGAGGAACCAGACCGGCCGCCGCTTCCCCGATCGAAAATGCTCCACCACCTCGAGCCACTCCCGATCGCCTGGAAACGGTTGCGGGCCTGCGTCCCAGATCGGACGATACCAATCCATGATGCGACGAACGCCCCACCAGACCTGATGGTGCATCTTCAAGACGGGCCGCTCCGGCGACTGGCCCCATGCGGTGTGCATGTCTCGGAAGGCGCGGAAGACGGGTGCTCCATCCCGATGGTAAACGTCGAGCCGCGGCGCCGCGAGGGCGAGACTCACGGCAACCAGCCACGTGGCGCCAATTCCTGCGGCATGGGGACCGATCGCGTCGAGACTCGCCACCGCCAGGCCCGCGACGGGCACGAGGAGGGGCAGCGCGTACCGAACCGTCACGGTTTCCTGGAACGCCAGGTGCAGGGCGAGATAGGGCAGAAACGCGAGGGCCACTATCCCGAGCGCTGGCCGCTTGCGCCATGCGAGCACGGCCAGACCGCACAGCGCGAGCACGAGGACAACGTGCGCGAGCGACTTGGCCTGCCAGGGATCAATGAACGTCCGGCCCATTGCGGACTGGAAGAGCGGCCAGCTCGGCGTGGTCGCCAGCATCTCGACGCCGGCGAAGTCTTCCTGTCCCTGTCCGCCGAGCGCCTTCAGATATCCCGCCAGCCCTCCGGTGGTGTAGACCAGCGGCACCGCCCAAAGAAGTGCCCCGACCGCGGCGGCGGCCATGAACTGAATCGCATCGCGAATACGCCGACGCCACAGCAGCAACCCGAAGAACGAGACGGCGAGCGGCCCCGTCAGCCACAGCGTCTGGGAACGAAGACCGACCGCGAACCCCGCACCGAAGGCACCGCCGAGGGCGACGCGCGACAACGACGTCTCACGGTCACGCATCGACGACATGCCACGAACCAGCAGCGTCTGCACGGCGACCGCGGCGACGAGACCAGACGTGTCGCTGAGCGGGCGACTGGCAGTCAGCCAGAACAACGGCGCTGCCGCGGCCACGAGGGCGGCGAGCAGCGCCCCCGTTGGACTAAAACCAACCGCCAGCCAGAACCCTGAGAACACTGCGATCGAGACCGCGCCGGCAATGATGCTGATCAGGGCCAGGCCTGCCGCAGCCGCCTTGTCGCGATCCCAGCCGGGACTAAAGAAGGACACGCCGGCCGTGGACAGTTTCGCGGCCAGCACGAACACGGGATAGCCGGGTGGGTGCGGACGATGTCCAGCGACGTCAAACCGTTCGACGCCCATCGCGAAGTTGATGGAATCGATGTCCTCGAGCGTCTGGGGTAGACGAAGTGCGTGTGCTGCCAGGAAGGCGAGCGCGAGAACGAGCGAGAGCCGTCGAAGCCTTGCCGTCACCGGGGAGAAGCGGGCGGCTACTTTACTACAGGGGGAGTATTGGAGGCATCACGCCTCGTGGGCGTGGAAATACCGCGCGGTCCTGGCGGAAAGCAGGGCCGGCAACGGACTACTGATCGACGGGACGGAGGACGACGCCTTCGTTCAGGCTGCCCAGCCGGTAGCCTTTCAGATCGATGGTCACGAACCGGAACCCGAGGCGGCGGAGTGCGCGATCGACGGCGCCGGCGATCTCGGGATCGAGCAGCCGGGACATCTCGTCGCGGGCCACTTCGATCCGGGCGATCTCGCCGTGATGCCGGACGCGGAGGACCCGGAATCCGAGCGCGCGAACGGCTTCCTCCGCCTGCTCGATGACCTGGAGCTTCGCCTCGGTCACTTCCGAGAAGTAGGGAATGCGAGATGACAGACACGCCGACGCCGGTTCGTCCCACGTGGGCAATCCTGCCTCACGCGACAGCGCGCGAATGTCGTCTTTCGTGAGTCCGGCTTCGTCGAGCGGACTGATGACACCAAGCTCGTGCGCCGCGCGGCGGCCCGGCCGATAGTCCCCTCGATCGTCCGCATTGCTGCCATCGGCAACGGCGGAGAAGCCGCGCTCGCCGGCAAGCCGGGTGAGGTGCGTGAAGAGCTCATTCTTGCAGTGGTAACAGCGATCGGGGTTGTTCGCGCGGTACTCCGGCCGTTCCAGCTCCGCCGTGTGAATAATCTCGTGGTTCAGTGAGAACTGCCGGGCGATGGACAGCGCCATCTCGCGGTGGCGCGCGGGATAGCTGGCGCTATCAGCCGTCACCGACAACACCCGCTCGCCGAGCACGCGGCTTGCTGCCCACGCAAGGTACGCCGAGTCCACGCCGCCGCTGTACGCGACGATGAGGGACGGCAGCTGGCGCAGCCGGCCGAGCAACGCGGCTTCCCGACTCCGGCGCGGGTCCCCGGTGCCAATCGCTTCAGTGGACTCGTTCACTCTTCCCAGTCTCCGTCGTCCTTCTCGTCGTCAGCGTCTTCATCGAGCTCTTCGTCGGATTCCTCGCCGTCCTCGGCTTCGTCTTCGTCTTCAGATTCCTCGTCGTCGCTGTCGAACTCGAGCGGATTGAGCGCCGCCACACGCAGCCGACTCCCGCAGGCTTCGCAGTCCCAGGGATCTCCGACCTCCATTTCCTCGAGATCGTCGTCGTCGATTTCCAGTTCCGCGTCACACTCGGGGCAAGTCGCCATACGCTTCTCCGAAGTCGATTATAGCGACCGCTTCGAAACAATCGTCAAGAGCTAACGTGACCTGACAGAATGGGAGAACCACGTGTCGGCCACGTGGCGGGAGCCACGTGTCGGCAAAGACGATTCTGATTGCGCATCGGGCCGCGGCAGTGCGCGACCGCTTCGCGGTGGCGCTGGCCGACGCCCGTCATGAGTTCGTGATGGCGGACACCGAGGCCTCGGCCCGGGCGGCCGTCGAGCACACGGGGCGCCCGATCAGCCTCGCGCTGATTGACCTGGCGCTCTCGGCCGATCCTGTCACGTTCGTGAGGGCCGTGCGAGAGTCCAGTCCCGCGCCGCTTCCCGTCGTGGTCTTCGCCGGAACCGTCGGGTCGGCAGCCAACGTGCCGGCCCTCGCTGGGATGCAGGTCAGCTACATCAACGAGCACGCGGGGACGCCGCTCATTCTGCCCGCACTCGCGCCGCACCTCTTCCCTGACAGCTTCAACCGGCGCATGAGCGCGCGCATGGTGATCGGCGTGCCGGTGACATATCGGAGTGGGGACACGCTGGCCGGCGCCGTGACGCTCGACGTCGGCAAGGGCGGGCTGGCGATTCGAACGATGAACCCCCTGCCAAAAGGGTCACCGATTCAGGTGCGGTTCAAGCTGCCCGGAATGTCCGCGGAAATCGACGCCGCCGGCCAGGTGGCGTGGAGCGATCGCAAGGTGGGAATGGGCGTGCAGTTCGAACGCGTGTCCGCGAACCATCAGCGCGTCATCGACGAGTTCATCGACGAGCATGCATAAGACTGACGCTGTCGGTCCGCGGGCCTTTAGTCCTGCCGGTCCTTCGGATGGCGGTAGGTGCTTCAGGTCCTGTGGGTGCGTTCATGCGCACCCACGCCCGGAGGACTCACCTGAAGCACCAAGGACCCACTGGACCGAGCGACTCACTTCAACCTGAGCAGTCTCAGGCTGTTGGCCGTCACGATCAGCGACGCGCCCGTGTCGGCGAGGACGGCCATCCAGAGCGTCGCGACACCCAGCGCGGCCATCACCACGAAGGCGAGCTTGAGGCCGAGCGCGATCGCGAGATTCAGCCGAATGTTGGCCAGTGCGGCGCGCGCCGAGGCGCAGCGCGTACGGCAGGCGCGAGAGATCGTCGGCGAGCAGCGCGACGTCCGCCGTTTCCAGCGCGACGTCGGTGCCGGCGGCTCCCATTGCGATGCCGACGTCGGCCGCGGCAAGCGCCGGCGCGTCGTTGACGCCATCGCCGACCATGGCGACCGGGCCGTGCGCCGCGCGCAGGCGGCCGATGTGCTGGACCTTGTCTCGCGGGAGAAGGTCGCCGTGCGCCTCGTCGAGGGCCGCCTCTTCACGGATGGCTGACGCGCTCGCCGCGCGATCGCCAGTGAGCAGCGCAACGTGTCTGACGCCTTCGGCGCGAAGACGCCGCACGATCTGCCGCCCGTCTTCGCGAAGCCGATCGGTCAACGCGATCACGCCGAGCGGCTGCGCCGCCCGAGCTGACAAGCACGGCCGTGCCGCCGCGAGCCTCGACTTCCTCGACGCGCGCGTGGAGCGTCGGCGTGCAGAGCTGCCGCTGCTCGAACAGGCGATGGCTGCCGACGATGGCGGGTGTGGCTGACACCGTCGCCTCGGCGCCGAGCCCTGGAAGGGCGCGGAAACTCTCACCGGGCGCGACGTCGAGTCCCGCCGCCAGGGCGCGGTGAACGATCGCGCGCCCGATCGGATGCTCGGACCGCGCCTCGAGGGCGGCGGCAACCGAGAGCACGCCTTGCATCGAGTGCGCCGTCGACGCCGACGACCTCCGCGATCGTGACCTGCGCTTCCGTCAGGGTGCCCGTCTTGTCGAACGCGACACAGGTGATACTGCCGAGGCGCTCGAGGTGCGCCCCGCCCTTGATCAGGACGCCGGCGCGGGCGGCGGCGGTGAGCGCCGAGACAATCGACACCGGCGTAGAAATCACGAGCGCGCACGGACACGCCACGACGAGCAGGGCAAGCGCGCGATAGCTCCACGTGGGGAACGCGACGGTCCACCCTCCGGGGCCAGCCACGGCCAGCGGCACAAGGAACGCCACGGCAATCGCGAGAAACACCACGGCCGGCGTGTAGGTCTTGCGAAACGATCGACGAATCGCTGAATGGGCGCGCGCTGGCTCTGTGCCTCCTCGACGAGGTGGATGATGCGCGCGATCGTGCTGTCTGACGCCGCGCGCGTCGCCGTCAACTCCAGCGCACCCATTCCGTTGATGGCGTCCGGCGAACACGTCATCACCCGCCCGCTTCTCTGCCGGAAAGGACTCACCGGTGACCGACGCCTGATTGACGTCGGACTCCCCTGCCACCACGACTCCATCCACGGGGATTCGCTCACCGGGGCGGACGATCACGAGATCGCCCACGACCACATCCGACGCCGGCACCTGGAACTCGACGCCCCGGCGACGAATCATCGCGGATCGAAGGCGCCAGTTCTGCCAGGGATCGGATCGCGCGACGGGCGCGTGCCATGCTCCAGGACTCGAGCCACTGGGCGATGCTGAACAGCCACACGACCGTAGCGGCCTCAATCCAGTCGCCCAGGGCGGCGGCGCCCGCCACGGCGATGACCATCAACACGTTGATGTCGAGAACGCGGTTCCCGAGCGACGTGACCGCGCGCCGCAACGGTGTCCCAATAGTCAGGGCCGCGGCCATGGCCGAGAGGCACAGCGACCGTTCCGTCGGCGAAACCCGAGTAGGCGGCCGCCATCGCCGGCGGCGATCAGCGCCCCGGCCAGAGACATGCGCGCGACCTGGCGGCCGAGTCCCTCACGCCGCGGCATGCGCTGGCTCCGACGGACGCTCGCACGTAGCCGCCGCAGCAGGCCTCGCTCACGCGTGCTCCTCGACGTGCTTTCGGGTGTCGTGCACGAGACCGACGACGTGGTGATCGTCGAGCGAGTAGAAGGCCAGACGTCCGGCGCGCCGCACACGTACCAAGCGGGCGGCGCGCAGCAGACGAAGCTGGTGCGAGACCGCCGATTCGCTCAAGCCAACGAGCGCCGCCAGGTCGCACACGCAGCGTTCGCCGTGCGTGAGCGCGTCGACGAGCCGAACGCGCGTCGGGTCGCCAAGAAGCTTGAAGACGTCAGCGATCGCATCGACGGTTGACGCCCCGAGTAACCGCGCCTGGACGGCCGCGAGCGCCCGCGAATCCGTGGAATGCGGCGTCTCGCACTCGGCAGCTGAGGGAGACTCGGCGACGGGGCGTCGTGACGCTCATGGACCATTGATATATGAATATATGTTCATATGTCAATGTTTCGACGGTCACAAACGCGTCCCAAGACCGCTGACGCTGTTGACACGTCTTTTCAGCAGCCTACTACGATTCAGGGCTGTCTCATCAGTGAGTTTCCCCTAAGGTTTCGAGCCCCTTCCGGGGCGGAAGGCACGCATGATCGAGGTCCAGCACCTCACCAAGCGATACGGTCCAGTCACGGCCGTCGACGACGTCAGTTTCCGGGTGGAGAAAGGCGAGATCCTCGGTTTTCTCGGTCCGAACGGCGCCGGCAAGACCACCACGATGCGCGTCCTCACCGGGTACATGCCGGCGACCGAGGGCAAGGCGATCGTCGCCGGGCTACGACGTGTTCGATCAGCCGATCGAGGCCAAGGCACGCACGGGATACCTGCCGGAAACGCCGCCGCTCTATCCGGAGATGACGGTGCGCGAGTACCTGCAGTTCGTCGCGCGACTCAAGCTTGGCGCACTCGGCCGCGCCGAGCGCAGCCAGCGCGTCGAAACGGCGATGCGCCGGACGCACGTGGACGACATGGCCGAACCGGCACTGCGGGAAGCTGTCGAAGGGCTACCGCCAGCGCGTCGGTCTGGCGCAGGCGCTGATTCACGATCCGGAGGTGCTGATTCTCGACGAGCCGACCGCGGGGCTCGATCCCGAAGCAGATCATCGAGACGCGGGACCTGATTCGCAGCCTGGCGGGCGATCACACGATCGTGCTGAGCACTCACATCCTGCCCGAGGTCGCCCAGACCTGCCAGCGCGTCGTCATCATCAACAAGGGGCGTGTGGTCGCCGAAGACACGCCGGACAACCTGACGCACCAACTGAAGGGCGCGGCGACGCTCTACGTGCAGGTCGCGGCCAACGGCGAAGCGGCTGAGGCGCTGCGCGCGGTGCCGGGCATTCGCGGCGTCCTCCGCGTGGACGGCTCGGACCAGACGACCGGCTACGAAGTGGACGTCGAGCCCAACGTCGATGTCCGCCGGGAGATCGCCCGAACCATCGTCAACCGCGGCTGGGGACTCCTCGAGTTGCGGCCGCTTCGGATGAGCCTCGAGGAAATCTTCCTGCAGCTCACCACCGAGGAACAGCCGGAGGAGGCCGCCCGTGAGTAGCACGATCCGCAACATCATGACCATTGCGGGCAAGGAGCTCCGCAGCTACTTCGCCTCGCCAGTCGCGTGGGTCCTGATGGGCTTGTTCGCGATCCTGTTCGGGTGGTTCTACAACGTCTACCTGAACTTTTTCGTCAGCCCGATGCAGCAGCAGTTCGGCCCGCCGCCGACGAAGAACGTCAACAGCGAGATGATCCGGCCGCTCCTGCAGAACGCCAGCGTGCTGATCCTTTTCCTGCTGCCCATGATCACGATGCGGACGTACTCGGAGGAAAAGCGTTCGGGCACGATCGAGCTGCTCCTGACGTCCCCCGTCACCGACGTCCAGATCATCGTGGGCAAGTTCGTCGGCGCGATCGGCCTGTACGCCGGACTGCTCGCGGTGACGTTCCTCTACGTCACGCTTGCTCTTCGGGTTTGGATCGCCGGAGTGGAAGCCGATTCTCTCGGGCTACCTCGGGCTGCTTCTGCTCGGCGCGTCGTTTCATCTCGATCGGGCTCTTCATCTCGAGCACCACGAAGAACCAGATGGTCGCGGGCGCGGCCAGCTTCGTCGTGCTGCTGATGTTCTGGATCATCAGCTGGTTTGCCGACAGCTCGGGACCGACGACCGCCGCCATCCTGAATTACCTGTCCGTCACGCAGCACTTCGATGATTTCGGCAAGGGCGTGATCGATACCAAGCACCTGGTCTTCTATGCGAGCTTCATCGCGTTTGGGCTGTTCCTGACGCTCAAGTCGGTGGACTCCGAACGGTGGAGAGGTTAGCCGTGAAGCGATTCCTCGGATTTCTCGGGTGGATAGGCGTCCTGCTCGTCGTGGCCGCCGTCGTCCTGCGCTTCACGCGCCCGGACCTGGCGCCCTGGTATCAGCGCCTGGCGCTCGGCGGGCTCGTCGTCACGGCACTGTACACGCTCAGCCAGTGGCGCGACATCGCGCGCTCGTTTCAGGGACGGAACGTCAAGTACGGCTCGATTGCCGCCACGGGCGTGCTGGTCGTGCTCGGCATCCTCATCGCGATCAACTGGGTCTCGAACCGGCAGAACAAGCGGTGGGACCTGACGGCCGGCGGCCAATTCTCGCTTTCGGATCAGACCAGGCAGATCGTGGCGGGTCTGGATCAGCCGCTGGTCATCAAGACGTTCTACGTCAACAGCTCGACCGAGTACCGGGACCGGCTCGCGGAGTACTCCTACCTGTCGAAGCAGGTCACGACGGAGTACGTCGACGCGGAGAACAACCCGATTGATGCGCAGAAGTACGGCATCACGATGGTGCCGACGGTTGTCCTCGAGTACGCCGGCCGAAGCGAGAAGGCCACGGCCGTCGATGAGCAGAGCATCACGAACGCGCTGAAGAAGATCATCGAGGGCCGCGCGAAGAAGATCTATTTCCTTCAGGGCCATGGCGAACGCGACGCGACGGCCTCGGAACCGACGGGCTACAGCGGGATGTCGGAGGCGCTCAAGACGGACAACTTCGAAGTCGCGAAGCTGACGCTGGCTCAGGAGGGCAAGGTCCCGGACGATGCCACGCTGATCGTGATCGCCGGTCCGACGACCGACCTTCTGGCGAGCGGAGCTCGAGGCGCTGCGCGCCTTTCTCAAGCGCGGCGGCAAACTGCTTCTGCTGATCGATCCGCCGGAGAAGGGTTCCACGCCCGATCCGGCCGGGCTCATCGCCCTCGCGCGCGAGTGGGGCGCCGACGTCGGCACCAACCTCATCATCGACGCGAGCGGCCTTGGCCAGCTCGTCGGCACGGGTCCGACGACGCCCGTCGCCATGCCGGTCCGGCACCCGATCACGGAAAACTTCCGCGTCATGAGCGCGTTTCCGCTGGCACGCTCGGTCACCCCCGTCGAGGGCGGCACTGGCGGACACGTCGCGCAGAAAGTGCTCGAGACGAGTCCGCAGAGCTGGGCGGAAACCGACGTGAAGGGGCTGTACGCGACGGGCCGGCCGGAGCGGGGCGCGGCCGACGCCGCGGGCCCGGTCTCTCATTGCCGTGGCCTCGTCAGCGCCGGCAACCGACGTGCCGGCTTCGACACCGGCGACACCCGCCACGCCGAACGCAGCCAAACCGGAAGAGGCGCCCAAGCCTGAGACGCGGGTCGTCATCGTCGGCGACAGCGACTTCGCCACGAACCGGGCCCTCGGTATTCAGGGCAACCGCGAGATCTTCCTCAACATGGCGAACTGGCTGGCGCAGCAGGAGAACCTGATCGCCATCCGGCCGAAGAGTCCCGACGACCGGCCGCTCACGATGACTGCCGACCAGCAGCGCATGGTTTTCTACTTCACGATGTTCATCGTGCCGGCATTGCTGATCGGCAACGGCATTCGCGTATGGTGGAAACGGCGATGACGAAGGGCAAAGGGCAGAGGGCAAAGGGCAAAGGGAAGGTCGGAGGTTAGAGGTCAAAGGTATGCGCAGTGCACGTTCTTTGCTGGTGCTTCTCGTCCTGGCCGCCGGGCTTGGCGCGTACATCTACTTCGTCGAATCCAAGCGCGACCTGACGGACCCTGAGACCAGGAAGGAAAAGGTCTTCACGGTCGAGACCGGGAAGATCGAGGAAGTCGAGCTGCGCTCGCCGAACGGCGACACGACGCTCAAGAAGACCGGGACGACCTGGCAGATCGTGGCGCCGGTGACGGTGCCGGCGGACGAGTCACGACGGTCAGTTCCCTCGTGTCTGGCCTCGAGACACTCGAAATGCAGCGGTCGCTGCAGGACAATCCCGCGTCCGTCGCCCAGTTCGGATTGGACCCGGCCAGAATTTCCGTCGCGTTCAAGGTCGCGGGCGAGACCACCCAGCGCCGGCTGAATATCGGGAACAAGACACCGACCGGCTCCGATCTGTACGCTCGCGATCGAGGGACAGCCGAAGCTCTTCCTCATCGCGGCGCACCTCGAGGATACGCTGAATCGTTCGACGTTCGACCTCCGTGAAAGATCGCTCCTCAAGTTCGAGCGGGACGGTGTCGATGCCATCCGCATTGCCCCGTCGGGATCGCCGGCCGTCACACTCGCCCGGAGCGGCGCCGACTGGCGCCTCACCGCGCCAGTGGCTACGCGTGCCGACTCGAGCGCCGTCGACTCGCTCATCAACCGCCTGTCGCAGGCCACGTTCAAAGGAGTGGTCGCGGGAGAACCGACGCCGGCCTCCGACGCCGACCTGAAGAAGCACGGACTCGACCGTCCGCGATTCGTTCTGGAGCTCGGCGCGGGATCGACGCGCGCGTCGCTGGCCATCGGCAACAAGCTCGACGACAGCTCGGTGTACGCGCGCGATGTCTCGAAGCCCGTGATCGTAACGGTCGACGCCAGTCTGCTGAACGACCTGAGCAAGACGGCAGACGATCTGCGCGTCAAAGACGTGTTCGTGTTCAAGCCGTACACCGCGCTGGGCCTCGAGCTGACCCGCGCCGGTTCGACCATCTCGTTCGAGAAATCCAAACCCGCAGGAGCCGACGCCGCCGCGGCGGACGTCTGGAAACAGACGAAACCGGAAGCCAAAGACGTCAACCTGACGGGCTTCACGGATCTCTTGAACACGTTATCGGCGCTTCGCGCCGATCGATTCGTCCCGGCAGCCGCGGCGTCCGGTGACGATCTCGTCGTGGTCGCGCGGTCCGGCGACGCGGCGAAGCCTGTCGAGGAGCGGGTGACGCTGAGAAAGTCAGGCACGACCGTCCACGCGATTCGCGCGAACGAGGCCGGCGCCGCCGTGGTGCCGACGCCTGAGTTCGACAAGGCCGTGAACCAGCTCAAGGAGCTGACAGGCGCCAAGTGATCGGGCGCCTGCTCGTCGCGGCGCTCAGCACCCTGCTCCTTGCCTCCCTGCCCCTGTCCGCACGCGGGCAGGACGCCGCCCTCGACGCCCTTCGAGTCGACCTCGATCGTCTGTTCGACTCGCCGCCGCTCGCCCGCGCGCTCGTCGCCGCGCGCGTCGAGTCGCTGGGGCCGCGCGGATCATCCACCGGCACGACGCGGTTGATCTACGCCCGCAACGCCGAACGTCTGGTCGTGCCGGCGTCGAACATGAAGCTCCTGACGATCGCCGCCGCCGCCGATGCACTCGGCTGGGACTACCGCTACGAGACGCGCCTCGAAGCAGCCGGCTCCATCGCGAACGGCACGCTCACCGGCGATCTGGTCGTCGTCGGGTCCGGCGATCCGTCGATCGGATCCGCGGACGGCGGCCTCGCGCCTCTGTTTCTCGAATGGGCCGAGGCACTGCGCCGCGCGGGCATCCAGCGCGTCGACGGCCGCATCGTTGGTGATGACGACGCGTTCGATGATGAAGGACTGGGTGCGGGTTGGGCGTGGGACAACCTGGCGGCGGGCTACTCTGCGCCGGTGGGCGCGCTGAACTTCAACGAGAACGCGGCGGTCGCACGCGTGTCGGCCGCGACGTCGGCCGCCGGCGCCGCACGCGTCGAGTTCGGCCCGGCCGGTCACGGGCTCGAGCTTCGCCATGAAGTCGTGACGGGCCAGGCCGGCTCGCCGATTAGTCTGCTGTTCGTCCGGAAACCCGGGGCCTCAGCGCTCACCCTGCGAGGCTCCGTCCCGGCGGCCGGCGTCGTGGTGGCTCGAACGGCGGCGGTCGACAATCCCACGCTGTTCTTTGTGGAAGCCCTTCGATTGGCGTTGACCTCGCGAGGCATCGCGGTGACGGGCGGCGCGTGGGACATCGACGCGCTCGCGACGCGACCACCGACCACCGGTCGCCGCACGATCGCCGTCTACGCCTCCCCGCCGTTCTCCGCACTGGCCGGTTACGCAATCAAAGTCAGTCAGAACATGTACGCCGAAGCGTTTCTGAAGACGCTCGGCCGGGTGTCAAGCCATCGAGGGACCGCGGACGCAGGGCTCGCTGCGCTCCGCACTCGGTTGACTGGCTGGGGCGTTCCACTGGACGGCCTCGCGCTGTCCGACGGGTCAGGACTCTCTCGGTACAACTACCTCACGGCGTCAGCGGTCGTCAGTCTTCTCACTCACGTGTGGAGGACCGAGCGAATGCGCGGACCATTCGTGGCCGAGCTTCCTGTCGCGGGCCAGGATGGCACGCTGGACCTGCGAATGCGCGGTACTTCACTCGCGGGAAACGTCCAGGCCAAGACCGGCACACTCAGCAACGTTCGCGCCCTCTCGGGTTATCTCGAGCGTGCCGACCGACAGAAGCTCGTCTTCTCGATCATCGTCAATCACTACACGGCGCCGAGCGCCGAGATCGATGCGATCGTGGAAAAGGCGCTCGAAAGGCTGTTGAAGGACTGAGGCGGCGCCATGTCAGATCGTCTCGTTTACGGACGCGATCACCACCCGGGTCTTCGACAGGAGCTCGAACGCCCGCTGCTGCTTCTCGGTGAAGAACACGAACGCAGCGTCCACCGGAAAAACTCCCTCCAGGGCGATCGGCAACACCCTGACGAACGCCTGGCCCAGGCCGATCCGTGCACCGCTCAGCCGGACGACGCGAAGTCCGAGAAGCCACTTCCCAAAGGTCTGGCCGAACCAGTATTCCGCCAGAACCGTGCCGGCAGCGAACAGCAGCGGACCGCCAACGATGATGATCAGGGGAAGAAACATCAACACAACACCCCTCTCGGCGAAGGTCATCCAGATCCCCCACGCCAACGGCGCGAGGACAAGGAAGGCCGCGAGGAAATCGATGACTTTCGCGGCGAACCGTCGCCAGAGCGTGGGCGCGACGAGCGGCACGGCGCTCAAGTACGACTCGGCCAGCGCGATCGGACTGCCGAGCTGGCGGACGACCTCGTCAATCGGCTGGCCGGCAGCCAGCCGCTCGGCAATGTGACCGCGTAGCTCGAGCGCGATCTGCGAGCGCTGCGGCGTCGCGTCAGGCATGTTCCGGAGAACCTCGTTGATGTACCCCTCAGCGGTTGCCATCGGCGTCTCCTTCCCGTCCGAGCAACTCGCCCATCACACGGGCGAAGCTCATCCATTCCTTGCGCAACGTCTTCAACTCGTGGCGCCCTTCGTCGGTGAGCCGGTAGTACTTCCGGGGAACCCCGCGCACCGGCGTCTCCCATCGCACCGCCACAAGGCCTGCGCGTTCGAGACGGTACAAGACCGGATAGAGCGTGCCGTCGGTCACTTCCAGTGCCCCGTTGGTGCGGCCCGTCAGCTCCGAGACGATCTCGTAGCCATAGGCCTCGCGACCGTTTAGCAGGTGCAGGACGATGAGCTCCAGCGAGCCCCGTTTGAGCTCCCGCTCGATCCCCCGGCGGCTGGTGTCGGGGTTGTCCTGGGCCATCACTAGCCATTGTTACAAACAATACCTTGTTACGCAAGATATATTACGTAACAATTCGCCGAATGTTCGATGAGTCTACTTCCGGGGTGCGGGTAGGTCCTCGGGAGGAAGCAACCCCTCCAAAAGCAGAGCGGCCGTGACGGTGAGGACCGTCACGGCCGCTATTTCAGGCAACGCTTCACTCACCCGCGATCGTCAATCCACCACGTTCCTCAATCGCAGATCGCCGATCCGCAATTCTTATTTCTGTCCCCCCGGCCTGCGCGACAGCTCGCGGAAGTACTCGCTGACCATCGGGCGATACGGCGCTGGCGCGTCGTCGGCGCCGGCAAGGTAGAGCTCGTTGCTCGTCGGGTCCGTCCGCTTCCGGAGGTCGAACTCGAGTTTGCGCAGTGTCTCCAGGGCGGACGCGGTGAGTTCCTGAATTCCGCGGGGATCGCCGTCGAGCCGGCTCGTGCCCTCACGCAACGCGCGCGCGACTTCATCAATCGCGCGAAGGTCCGCATTCCCCGCACCACCTGCCTGCAATTGGCGCCTGAGATCCGAAGCTTCGGCCGCCATCTGTCCGAACTGATTCCGCAGCTGTCGGGGATCACCGTTGTATCCGCCAGCACGCGCATCGCCGCCCGCGGGCCCGCCTGCGAGACGGCCGCCGAAGTCGCCATTGCCGAGACGCATCTCGCCGTTTCGACCCTGGCCCTGGCCCTGCTGACCACCCTGGCCTTGACCTTGCCCTGACCTTGCTGCCCCTGCCTTGGCCCTGGCCCTGGCCCTGGCCCTGGCCCTGCTGGCCCTGACCCTGACCTCGTCCCTGGCCCTGCTGACCTTGCTGTCCCTGCTGACCTTGGCCTTGTTGGCCTTGGCCTTGCTGGCCCTGCTGCCTGACCTTGACCCTGGCGGCCCTGGCCCTGTTGGCCTTGCTGACCTTGGCCTTGTTCGCCTTGCTCCGAACCCTGGCCCTGTTGACCTTGCTGGCCCTGCCGCCCGCTCTGGCCTTGCTGACTCATCTGATCGTTCAGCGTCGAGAGGCCGCGAAGAAGGTTGCCGGCCTGCTGCGTCGCGCGGTCGAGACCACGTCCCTGCTGAGCCTTGTCGGATGCCTCGACAGCCTCGCCCACACGCTGACGGACGGTCTCGAGATCCTGTGAGACTCGCGTCTCCGCGCGGTCCGCATCCGGCGTGGACATCAACTGCTTCGAGTAGTCGATGATCTCCTTGACCTGACGGCTGCGAATCGTGCCGGCCGCTTCCTGCAGTTTGCGGGCCGATTCGCGTTCGCCTCCCGACAGCGCCTGTCGGCCCTGCGTGTCGAGCTGCTGCTCGAGTTGGGCGACACCGTTTCGCAGCTGGTCCTTCTGCTGCGACAGTTGACGCATCTGCTGCATCGCGCTGCTGACCGGCAGGTTGTCCGTTGGCCGATCGAACTCCAGCGGCAATTTCATTCTGCCGGCGCGCGAGCGCCTCCGCCTGGCTCAGCGTGTCGCGAATCGACTGCTGGCTCTGCTGGGTCTGCTGCTGCTGGAGCGCCTGTGCCGCTTCCTGCAGCCTCTGGGCTGCCTGCTGTGCCGATGCACTGCCAGCCTGCCCGTTGGCCGCCGCCTGCCGCATCGAATTCGCCGACTCCTGCAGCCGGCGCGCCGCGTCCTGAAGGGCCTGGGTCTGCTGGCCCTGCCGCTCAGCCTCACGACGAAGCTGCTCGAGCTGCCGAGCCGTCTGTTCCAGCTCGTCCGCGAGCGCGCGCTGTGAGTCGCCGGAGCCGCCGCCTTGCTGACCGCGTTGCGCCCGAGCACGCTGCTCCTCGGCCTGCATCTGGCGCCGCGCGAGCTCTCTCAATCGCTCGGCAATCTGATCGACCTCTTGACTGCCCTGCTGCTGCGCCGCCTGTTGCTGCATCTCGTACTGGTTCGCCATGCGATCCAGCTCGAGCTGGAACAGGTCCGCCAGCTCCGAGGCGTTCTGATTTCCGCCGCCACCGCCCCCGCCGCCACCACCACCGCCGCCGCCCTGCTGGACTTCGAGCTCGTACAGCTGCTCCGCTTCCTGGAGGAACTTGAGCGCGCGGCCCTGCGGCGCGCGAGCTTCCTTCGGCTTGAGCGCCTTCAGCTGGGCCTCAGCCGCGCTCATCTCATTGGCTGCTTTCGGCAATAGCTCGGCAATCTTGCGCAAATTCTCCGTCCCGCCTCCGCCGAGCCGCTGACGCATCTGGCCTACGAGCTCCTCGACCTCTTCGCGCAGCTTGCTCTGCGACAGGCCGACGAACACCGTGTCTTCCTTGAACTTGTCCGCGGTCATCTTCGGCTTGTCGCGCTCGACGTTGTAGGTTGCCGACATGATTTGCCGCTGCTGCTCGGACAGCGCGCCCGCCTGGTTCTGCTGTCCGCCGCCACCGCCGCCGCCACCGCCGCCAGCCTGTGACTGCGCGCGGCGGAAGTCCTGGCGGAATGGCCGGACCTCAATGAAATAGATGTCGCTCGAGACGCTCTTCGGGCCCTTGACGGTGTCGGTATCGGTCGCCTTCGCGTAGTACGACACGAAGTCGCCGGCCTTCACATCCATCTCCTCGAGATAGACGGTGTGGCTGCCGCTCACCTCAGTGAGCGACTGTGCGCCCTTGTTGTAAAGCGGGACGGTCTTCTCGGGACCGCCGTTTACCGAGTACACGAGGTCCAGCGACCGGACACCGAAGTCGTCGTCGGCGCGCGCCTGCAGGAACACTTCCTCGACCGGGCTGGCCTTGATGTCGCGCTTGGGCTTCTCGAAGGTGACGGTCGGCGCCTGATCGTCAATCGCATCAATCGTGAACTTCGGCGAGGCGGTCACTCGCTCGCCCTTCGGGCCGGTCAGCTCCACGTGGTAGTAGCCGTCGTCGGCAATCGTGAAGGCCCCGGTGAGGATGCCGTCCGCGCCCACTGCCAGGGCAGCGGGTGCACCCGGATCAAGCGCGAGCGCGCCGCCGGGTGTCGTCATCGTGGACTTCACCTTCACGCGCACCTGAGTACCGCGCAGGGCCGCGACGTCACCGCCGGACTCCACGGTCTGCGGCGGCAGACCGGTGTAGGCCGGGAACACGTACTCGAGCTCGAGCGTGTCCACGGCGGGCAACTCGACGAGCGCCATCTTGTAGGTCGGCGACGCCACGCCGTCGGCCTCGACGTAGTAGGACAGAGGCTTCTTGAGGTCGAACAGCATGCCCTCGAATGCCCCGGCCTCACTCGATTCCACCAACGGGACGCGCTGGAACGCCTGTTCGCCTTCAGGGCGCATCATCAGGGCGACGTTCGAGGATCGGAACCCGGTGAGGACTGCCGACACGGACTGGTCGGAACCTTTCGGCACCGTCACGTCACCGGGGGTGACCTTGATCGCGTATGGGCTGGCGGCTTCCGCGCTTCGCGACAGGACGAGGAGCGCGGACGCGCCCTGACGGAAGAACTCCGGGCCGACGACGAGCAGAAGCGCCGCAGCCGCCGCCAACGCCCCGAGCACCAAGGTTCGCCGGCGAATAGTTCTCCTGCCAATCTCGCGGCCGCCCTGAATTGACCGGCAACGTTCGACGGCCTGCTCTACCATGCGGTCGAGAATCACGCGCGGCACGCCGGCCGGCTGCTCACCACCGCTCGTGGCGCCGATGTCCACGGCACTCAACATGGCGGCCTGAAGCGATGGTTCGTGCTCCTCGATGTAGAGGGCAACCTGGACATCGGACACGGTGCGACGCATTGGCCGCACGAGCCAGACGCCGACAAGCGCCGACAGCGTCGCGAGAAACGCGATGCGGAAACCGGTGACCGACGACGGGCTGAAGCGGAGCTCCTGAAGACCCCAGGACGCCAAGGTGAGCGCGGCGAGACCGCCGCCGAGCACGATGATGCCTCCGCCAAGCAGAAGCTTCGTCCGCCATCGGCGTCTCACCTGCCGGATGACCTCGACCAGCTCCTGATGACCGCCGCTGCTGGATCAGTCATGATTTCTCCTCGGATATTCCGAGCTTAGCATTCCATTTCTCGTCAAGAGCCCGTGTCGCAGAAATGTCACAGCTGGGGCGTGCGGCTTGAGGCTTGCGGCTTGGCTCCTGAACAGACCGGTACTGGCCCCAAGCCCCAGGCCACAAGCCCGAGCCTACGTTTTCAACCCCAGCTTTTTCGACTGAATGTTCGACAACACGGCCTCGATGAGAAGCAGCGAGAGTCCCGCCACGAGGAGGAACCACCAGAGCGACTGGCGCTTCTCGAGATCGACCGAAGTGGGAGCCGGCTGGTCGAAGGACTGACCCGCGGCCGCCGCCGAGGCGGTACCAACGGCACCCGAAATATCGGTCGGCGGGAGCGACGTCAGGTCGGACTCCGCCGGATCGAGGTTGACGGCCACCGTGAATGGACGACGGTCGCCCGTGCCCGGGAGTCGGACCGAGTAGAAGCCCTGCTCCGCGAGCTCGACGGCCGGCGCACCCTCGCCGCCGAGCGTCGTCTGCTGTCCACCCGGCGACACGACCACGCCGCTTCGTCCCGCGCCGGGCAGAATGCTTGCCTGCCCCTGCCGAACCATCGACGCGACCGGCGCCGCAATGTCGAGCATGCGGCCGACGGTGTGCCATTCCTCGAGGTCGCCGTACTGCGCCAGGTACTTGACCGTCTCGTGGAGCAGCGGCAGGAACATCGCGTGACGCGGAAAGTCGTTCCAGTCACCGTCGAGCGTGGACGTGAACGCGATCACGCGTCCGCTGCCCGCCCGGCGTTCGACGATCGCCGCTGCGCCGTCGTCGAACCTGGCGAGCACCCGATCGTCGGGTGCGACGGCCAGCCTTCGATAGCGGAAGAACCGCATGTTGGCGAAGCTGCCGGCCCGCGGATCCTTGAACTGCTCGAAGATCGGATGGCTGTAGTCCGGGCTGCCAAACGTGCCCCCCCGGAATCCGGTGCGATCCACCGGATTGCTGAGGCTTCCCGGCATCAGGGGCCACGCGCCGCTGACCGGAGTGCGGCCCCCGAGGACGATGAACAGTCCGCCACCCTGGCCGACGAACTTCGTCAGAAGGTCGGCGCCGGCGGAAGACAGCGCGGCGTCGTTCAGGACGACGACGGATCGACCGTCGAGGTTCGCGGCGGTGAACCGGGAGGCTGGCACCGCGTCCACTTTGAACGGCGGCGTCTTGCTGCGGGCGAGGCCGATCGTCAGGAACTCGGCATCGGCCGGCCGGCCGTCGGCGTGCACCAACAGCACCGACAGGGTGCGGCTCGGCGAGAGCACGAAATAGAAGTCGTTGTCGCGCGCGAGCGCGTCCGAGCCGGCGCGAATGACCCCGCGCAGGTTGGCTTCGGCGACCGTCACCGGATCGAACGTCACGCTTCCCGAGGCGTTCGGCGCGATGGTGACATTGCGCGTCGCAATCGCGCGGCCGTCCATTTCGAGCCGAACAGGCTGATTCGTCACGGCGCTCGCGCTGCGGTTCATCAGCCCGACGGCAATCGTCGCGCGCTCCTCGTTCGAAAATGTGGCCCGCTGAATCACGAGCGACGACACGCTGAGGTTGGCCGTGGCGCCGTTGCTCACCGACACGGGGGTCAGCACGGCGCCCTGCGGCAACTGAATCTCCTCCTGCCGCTCCCACCCGGATTTTTGAAAGTCGCTGATGAGGTAGGCCTCTTTGCGCTGCCGGTCGGAGCGGCTGAGCAGGCTCTGCGCTTCCCGGAGCGCGGGTGCGTAGCGAGTCGCCTCCGCGGACACGGCGGCCTGGCGCACGGCCAGCTCGAGCTCGCCGCGGCTGGTCGTCGCGCGCACGGCTTCTTCGACACCGCGGTCGAAGAGCACAAGGGTGGCGCGGTCCTGCCCGCCGAGGCCGTTGATGATGCGTCGCGCTTCGTCCTGAGCGCGCGTCCAATGGTCGCCGTACGCCATGCTGGCGGACCGGTCCAGCAGAATGACCACATCGCGGCTGCCAGAAGACGTGATGGCCGCGGTCGCCGCCTCCGTCGCGAAGAACGGCCGGGAGAAGGCCGCAATCACGAGCGCCATCGCGGCAATCCGCATCAGCAACAGCGGCCAGTTGTGGATGCGCCGGCGTTCGACCGATTGATACGGAATGCGCCGGATGAACATCAGGGACGGGAACTCGACGATGTCCTTGCGCTCCCGCTGAATCAAGTGGACGAAGATGGGGACCGCCACGGCGGCCAGAGCGACAAAGAACAGCGGCGCGAGAAAGGACATCGTCGTTTCAGCGAACGCGCATCAGCCGCTCGCGGTTTCCCAGGTAGCTGAAGAGCGCTTCGTCCAGCGGCTTCGAGGTGTTGAGCAGGACGTAGTCGATGCGCGAATCGGAACACTTCGACCGAAGGGCGTCGATGTGGTCACGAATCATCTTCCGGTACTGCTCCGCGAAGACGTCCGGCACGACCGGCATCTCTTCGCCGCTCTCGAGATCCTGGAACCTGGACGAGTCGCGATAGGGAAAATCGATCTCGGCCGGATCCAGCACGTGAAAGACGACCAGATCGTTGCCGATGAAGCTGTACGGCTTGAGGGCATCGAGCAATTCATCCGGGTTTTCGTACAGGTCCGAGATCAGGGCGACGATGCTGCGACGCTTGAAGTGCTCGGCAATCTGGGTGAGCATCGCGAGCAGCCGCCCTGGCCGTTCGGCACGGGCCTGATCGAGCGTGTGGAGCAACACGTTGAAGTGTTTCGCCGACGACGGCACGTACGACAGGACCTCCTGATCGAACGTCACGATGCCGACGCGGTCGCGCTGACGATGGGAGAGGTACGCGAGGCAGGCGGCGACGAACTTCGCGTAGTCGAGCTTGGACACGTCCCCGCTGGCGAACGACATCGACTTCGACGTATCGAGGAGCACGGAAAAGTTCGCATTCGTGTCCGCCTCGTACTGCTTGACGAAGTAACTTGTCGGTACGCGCGTAGAGCCGCCAGTCCACCCGCCGGATGTCGTCGCCCGGCACGTAGCCGCGATGCTCGGCGAAGTCGATCGACGCGCCGAAGTACGGCGCACGGTGCAGGCCGTTGATGAATCCATCGACGACCGAACGTGCGAGGAGCTCGAGGTCCTTGATCCGGGAAAGAACCTTCGGATCGACGAACCGTGCGCCGGGAACGACGTGTGCTTCCATCGAATGCCCCGCCTCAGCCCTGTGCCTTAACCTCTCGGCCTCGGTCTCACATCCCCGACTTCGGCAGCGGCACGTGCTTGATCAGCTCGTCGATCAAGGCATCGGTCGTCACGCCTTCGGACTCGGCGCGGAAATTGAGCAGGATGCGATGGCGCAAGACGGGATGACAGAGCGCGCGGATGTCATCGAAGCTCACGTGATAGCGCCCCTCGGTCAGGGCCTTCGCCTTGGCGCCGAGAATCAGAAACTGCGCCGCTCGGACACTCGCGCCGAATGACACGTATTTCTTGATCAGTTCGGGCGCGTTCTGCGCTTTCGACCGGCTCGTCCGGACCAGCCGCAGGGCGTACCGCATCACCGGTTCGGAGACCGGCACGCGGCGCACGAGCTTCTGGAAGCCGACCAGGTCGTCGCCCGACACGGGCCGCTCGAACTTCGGGTCGAGGATCGCGGTCGTCGTCCGGACGACGTCGAATTCCTCGTCTTCCGGCGGATGCTCGATCACGATGTGGAACATGAACCGGTCGAGCTGGGCTTCGGGCAGCGGATAGGTGCCTTCGAGCTCGATGGGGTTCTGCGTGGCGAACACGTAGAACGGCTCGTCGAGGACGTAGGTGCGCCCCTGGATGGTGACGCGGTGCTCCTGCATGGCCTCGAGCAATGCCGCCTGGGTCTTTGGCGGCGTCCGGTTGATTTCGTCGGCCAGCAGGATGTTGCAGAAGATCGGTCCGGGCGCGAACACCATTTGGCGCGCGCCGCTCACCGGATCCTCCTGAATGATGTCCGTGCCGGTGATGTCGGACGGCATCAGGTCGGGCGTGAACTGGATCCGGTTGAACTTGAGGTCCAGCACCTGCGCGAGCGTGCGAATCAGGAGCGTCTTCGCCAGGCCGGGCACGCCGATGATGAGGCTGTTCCCGCCGACGAAGAGCGTCAGCAGCACCTGGTCGATGATGCCTTTCTGCCCGATGATGAGCTTGCCGAGCTCGGCTTCAATCTTCCGCCGCCCCTCGTTCATCCGATCAGCAAGGGCAATATCCTCCGGCGAATCCATGACGACGACGGTGTTCTGGACGGATGTTTCCACGGTGAGTATTCCTTTCAGTACCCTGTGCCCCTGCCCAGCCTCAGGCCCCAGGCCTCAAGCCCCGTTAGTGCGTTATTCCATAGAGAAACTGATTCACGCCGACCTTGTACGCCTCGTTCGTCTCGGCGATCGGATATGCACCCTGCTCCGAGAACTCCCAGAACTCCGACAGGTCGTTCTGGTAGTTCGCGATCACGTACATCCGCCGCTCGGGGTTGTTCTCCTGGAACATCGCGCGGAAAATGGGGCGATCGCCAAGCGCCGGGTAGGCCGGGACGATGTCGAGCGTCTTGATGTCGAAGAACGAATGGAAGATCGGATGCGTCACGTCGAGATCCTGCCACTGGCCATCCGGGAACACGCGGGCCATCTGCTGCTCGAACTGTTGCCAGGCCCAGTAGGGGAAGTCGTCCACGATGAGGAAGCCCCCCTTGAGGAGGTAGCCGCGCAATGCCTCGACCTGCTCGTCGTCCATGGTCCAGTAGCCCGGCTCCACCAGGTAGATGACCGGGAACTTGAACATGTCCGGGTTGCCAAAATCCAGAATGGCGGTCTCCTCGGTGTGGGCCGAGACGTTGCTCACAGACGTCAGGATCTTCATGAAGTGCATTTCGCCTTCCGGGTAGTCGTGCGCCCAGAACGGCTGTCTTCGAAGGTTCTCGGGATAGCTCATCCGCACGAACACGAACTTGCCGTCGTAGCGCGCGTTGCCGGAATAGCTACGGAACATCCCGCCAAAACCACCACGCTGCGCCATGGCGCTGGTTGCCGCCATCGCGACCAGCAGCGTCGCCAGGAACACGCGCCTCACGCGACGCCTCGTCGCCTGCGATAGAGCCACTCCCCACCCATCAGTCCGAGCAGCAGCACGAGGACGACCGGCATGTCCCACAGCTCACGCTCTTCGATGACCGTCACGCCCCGTCCGCTGTAGCTGATCGCGTCCACGAGACCCGTCGTGTCCGCCGAGCGGAAGAATCGGCCGCCGGTTTCTTCGGAGAGACGCCGCAAGAGCGACGGCCGCATGGCGGCGTCGAAGTACTCCGCGTCGCTTGGCGCCACGCGCAGGAACACTGTGCCGCGGCCGACGTCGGTGCCCGTCTGGCTCGTCCCGTCGACGGCGATGCGATAGAGCCCGTCCTCGGACGGCGTGAAACGGGCGCGATATTCGCCGTCGTTCTCGACCGTCCACTCCATGGGGACGTCCTCGACACGGCCGGAGGGCGCGGTGGCGTGCGCGGTGATGCGCCCGTCGTTCACGCCGCGATATTCCGGATCGACGACGTCGGCGTTTAGCGTGACCGGTTCGCCCCGCTGCACCCGATCCGGAGTCGAGGACACCATGACGCGGTCCGGCACGCCGTCCACGAGCCATCGCGTGAGCCGGCGCCAGAAATTATGGTGCGTCGGTGTCTGCCACAGCCATGTTGGCATTCATCCGCCACATCCACGTGTCCTGAACGGGCAGGACCAGGACCTTTCCGCGGCCGTAGCGTTGGTACGCGAGCACGACCTGCTCCCGGCCGTTCTGATCGACACCAATCAACAGCGCGTTCGCACCGGGTTTGAGATCGGAGACCGGCACCAGGTTGACCGCCGTCAGCGGCGGCATTTCCTTCCACTTCGCCGCTGCGTCCTCGGGCCGTTCGGTGATCTGGGCGGCCGGGTGCGAATCGCCGGCCCGGGTCGGCCGCACGACGATCTCGAGCGGCGGTGCCAGCGGCTTCGCGCGCGCCGCATCGAGATTGACCGGCAGCGCGTCCGAGAGCGGCGTCCCGGCCCAGCCACCCTCGCTGAACGATCGCAGACCGCCCAGCACGAGCAGGCTGCCGCCACGCACGTCCACGAAATCCTCGAGCATTCGCTGCTGCTCGGGCGTCAACGCAGAGGCCTCGAGACTGCCCAGAATGATCGACCGGAACTGGAACAGCTCTTCTCGCGTGGACGGGAAGCCGTCCTGCAGCTCCTCGGCAGCTGGCCATCCCGCGGCGGTAATATTTCGTTCGGCGCGTTGACCGTGGCTTCCGCCGTGCGCTGCACCCAGCGCAATCGCACGTTCTGGTCGTCTTCGGTGGCCAGCCAGATGAACTTCGGCTCCGGCCGCGGCTCGCCTTCGATGATGGAAGATCGCGCTCGGGCCGATCGTAGACATCGATGAGCGAGTCGCGCTGGTTGTTCTGCGTGACTTCCTCGTTCGCCTGCAGCGGCACGCGGAACCGGAACAGACCGGCACCCGCGGTCGTCGCCTTGAAACGGACGCGCACCGTCTGCGACTCACCGTCGGCGGGCAGGGTGATGTCCTGCGTGCTCACCGTCTTGCCGTCCTCTTCGACGATGAGCGGAACCTTCGCGCCGGCATATCCCGACTGCGTCACCACGACATCCACGACGAGCGAGGCGCCTTTGAGCACGCGAGACGGAGTCTCAGCGCGCGTAATCTGCACGTCCCGCGACAACCGTTCCTTGCCGACGCCGACCGTGAATACCGGCAGGGCCTGCGATTTCAAGCCCGCGAGCGCCTGATCGAGCGTGGTCTCGGACGTATCAGCGCCGTCGCTCACGACGACGAGGCCAGAAACCGGCAGGCCGCTCATCTCGTCGCGGATGCGCGACAGCGCGTCGCTGAAGCGGGTGCCGGTGCCTTGGAACGTGAGGTCCGTGGTGGACTGCAGGCGCTCGGCGACGCTGGAGAATCGGAACACGCGTGTCACGAACCGTTGGCCAAGCGCCCGCATCAGCGGAGTGTCCGGCTTGCCGAATTGATCCAGCACGTACTGACTGCGAGCCTGATCGGCTTCGTCGGCGACTTGCATGCTGCGCGAGTCGTCGAGGACCACGCCGACGAAGTTCTGCTGCGGGACGGCCACCTTGAGCAGAAGCATCGGCCGGAGGACGGCGAAGAGCGCGACGGAGAGAAGCGCCACGCGCGCCACCGAGAGCACGACCTTGTCGCGCCCTCTGAGTGCGGTCAGTTGCTGATACGTCCAGAGTACGTAGAGTGCGGCCGCGACGGTGATCGCCGCGACGAACCACATCGACCGCGTCGCGCCCAGTACAAACTGGCCCTGCTCGAACACGAGCCGCTCATACTTGAACAGGGCGCGAAAAATCGAGTCAAACACGGAAGCGCCGATTGTATCCCATAGGTCCGGACCGCCCGGGACGCATCAATTTCGTCAGTCAGGTCAGTTGGAAAAGTCTGCGTTTCGCTGCCTCGACCACCGCGTCTGCCGTCGCGGTGAGTCCGCCCTGTGCGAGCGACGCCGTGCCACCTCCGCGCCCTCCCAACTCGGACGCGATCTCACGCAGAAGGGCGGCCGCATCGATCGACACATCTGTCGATCGCGCGACGACTACCGGCACCGGAGTTCCGCGGCCGGTGAACACCACGACAAGCCCTGATCCCTCTACGACGGCAGACGCCAACCCTTTCAGCGCCCCACCATCGAGCTCCGGTTCAGCTCTTAGGACGACGCGATGGGGTCCGATGGCCTCCGCGTCCTCGCGAAGCCTGGCGGCGCGAAAAACCGCCAGCTCGTCCTGGAGGCGACGAACCAGCTTGCTCGTGTCGCGGGCGTCCGATTGCAGGCGTTCAATCGCGCCCTTGAGCTCGGGCGCCGTGACCGAAAGGGCACGAGTCGCGCCAAGGACGACGTCGCGCAGGGCGCCGTGCGACCGGAGCGCCCGTCCCCCGCACACGAACGACACACGGCTCGCGCCTTTGAACCGTTCGACACCGGCCACCGCGATGACCCCTACGACACCAGTACGCGAAACGTGCGTGCCGCCACAGGCCGACAGGTCGAAATCCGGCACCTCGACGAGACGCAGCGTGCCGCCTCGGACCGGCTCCTTGCGAAGCGGGAGCTCGGCCGCCTCCTCGGCAGTCACGAACCGGACCTGGACCGGCCGATCGTCCCAGACGACGAGGTTCGCCTCGGCTTCAGCCCGGTCGACCTCCGCCGCGCTCACTTCGCGCGCCAGATCGATCGTCGAGGCCTCGGCCCCGAGATGAAAGCTGACCGTGCGGACACCGATCA
The DNA here is from genome assembly GCA_963739035.1 of uncultured Acidobacteriota bacterium. GTDB lineage: Bacteria > Acidobacteriota > Vicinamibacteria > Vicinamibacterales > SCN-69-37 > CAVTYZ01. The sequence continues at coordinate 324,629 of CAVTYZ010000022.1, forward strand.
GCCGATCGAATGCAGCCGACAACATGTGCTGGCCGGTGTGCTGCTGCATATGATCCAGCCGGCGCGCCCAGTCGATTTCCCCGTGGACCACGGCGCCAGCGTCCAGTGGCCCGCTGAGGACGTGCACCACCTCGCCCGCGTCATCGTCAATCACGTCGACGATCGTCTGGCCGCCAAGGCGGCCCGTGTCGAAGGGCTGGCCGCCTGACGAGGGATAGAACGCCGTGCGATCGAGCACGACGCGCGGACGTCCGTCGACGACGTCGCAGGAACGGACGAGGGCATCGAACGAAGTCAGATGGCTATCCGTGTAGTAGAGACGATCTGTCATTCATCGTTCCCCGTTCCCCGTTCTTCGTTCCAGGTTCCTCGTTCCAGGTTCCCCGTTCACGTCCGAGTTAGCAATGGGTCGGCGATCCCTGCCTCGGCGAATCCCTTCGCTCGAAGTTGACAACTGTCGCACCTTCCGCACGGCCGCCCGTCGGGCTGCGGGTCGTAGCAGCTGTGCGTCAGGCCGAAATCGACATGGAGTTCCTGTCCAAGTCGTATCACACCGGCTTTGGTCAGGTGCTGAAGCGGCGCCCAGATCCGCAGGGGCCGGCCCTCGACGCCGGCGCGGGTCGCCAGGCTGGCGAGGTATTCGAAGGCCGCAATGTATTCCGGGCGACAGTCCGGGTAGCCCGAGTAGTCAAGGGCGTTGACGCCAATCACGAGGCAGTCGGCGTCAATCACCTCCGCCCAGCCGAGAGCGAGCGAAAGGAAAACCGTGTTGCGCGCCGGCACGTAGGTGGCAGGGATGCCGGGCGCGTCGATGGCGCGGTCCTTCGGAATATGGCCGTCGCCGACGAGCGCCGACCCGCCGAAGGCCGACAGATCAACGTCGATCTCGACATGCTTGCTGACACCGAGCGCCTCCGCCACTCGCCTCGCTGCCTCGATCTCCCGGACGTGTGTCTGGCCGTAACGGACCGTCAGGGCGTAGAGCTCGTAGCCATCGCGGCGGGCGAGCGCAGCGGCCGTGGCGGAATCGAGACCTCCCGAGAGCAGCACGACGGCGCGGCGATCCATCACACGCCTCGAGTCTCCGGACTCCAGATGTATTTGTGAGCCTGGATTTGCAGGCGGGCCGGAACGTGATCCGCAAGGAGCCAACGGGCCAGCTCCGCAGGGTCCAGCACACCATGGACCGGCGAGAACAGGACGGCCGCCACCCGATCGGCGAGGCGGTAGCGATCGACCACGCCGCGGGCGTAGTCGAAGTCGGCCCGGTCCTGGATGACGAACTTGACCTCGTCGCGGGCCGACAGTTGATCGAGGTTCGGCCAGTGCATGGCCGCGGCTTCCCCGCTGGCGGGACATTTGACGTCAAGAATCGTGACGACTTCGTCGGGCACGTCGTCGATCGGCATGTGCCCGCCCGTCTCGAGCATCACCTCGTACCCCTCGGCGACGAGGCGCGCCATGAGATCGTGAACGTCCGGCTGAACGAGCGGCTCGCCGCCCGTGATCTCGACCAGCCGGCATTGATGCCGGGCGACGTCGGCGACGATTTCGTCGTGGGACATCTTCTTGCCGCCGGTGAACGCGTACGGCGTGTCGCACCAGACGCAACGCAGATTGCACGCGGTCAGCCGAACGAACACGCACGGACGTCCGACGTGCGTGGACTCGCCCTGTACCGACGCGTAGATCTCGTAGATCGTGAGCACTCCTCTCGTATTCTGACACTGCCGCTGGCTTTGGTAGTCTCGGAGCGATGGCGATCCGAGTGGGCACGTCGGGCTGGAACTACCCGAACGGCCGTGGCACCTGGAACGGGCTCTTCTATCCCACGCGCCGGGGGCAGGGGTTCGACGAGCTCGCCTACTACGCGGAGCATTTCGACACCGTCGAAGTGAACTCCACGTTCTACCGGGTCCCGTCACCGGACCTGTCGGAAAAGTGGCTGGCGCGGACGCCCCCATCGTTCGAGTTCTCCGTGAAGCTTTACCAGAAGTTCACGCACCCGGACATGTATGTGAAGCGGCCGGGCGTGACGGACTGGACGGTCACGCCTGGCGATCTCGACGAGTTTCGCGCCGGCATCGACCCTATCGCGCACGCTGGGCGACTGGCCGCCTTGCTCGTGCAGTTCCCGTCGAGCTTTCACGCCGAGACGGACACCTTCGACTACGTGGACTGGTTGTTGACGGCGCTGTCCGACTATCCGCTCGCGGTCGAGTTGCGGCACCGTTCATGGAGCGACCGCGCGGCCGACACGCGACGGGTGCTCGCGGAGCATCGAGCCGCCTGGGTGCGAATCGATGAGCCACAGTTCGAGGACTCCATCGCGCAGGATTATTCAGTCGGCGCTGATCGAGCGCCGTTGTACTACGTGCGCCTCCACGGCCGGAACGCCGCCAATTGGTGGACGCACGACGAGGCGGAGGATCGGTACGACTACCTGTACCGACCGGAGGAACTTCGGCCGTTCGCCGACGCCGCGAAGAAAGCGTCGGAGTCGGGCCGGCGGGTGGTGATGTACCTGAACAACCACTTCTCGGCCAAAGCGGTCGCCAACGCGGCAGTGCTCAAGCACCAGCTCGGCGACCTCGTGCCTGGCGACTACCCGCGCGAGATGCTCGATCGTTATCCGGACTTGTCCGGGATCGTCGCTACTTCTGGCCTGCCGCTTTGATCGTGACCATCTTGAGCATGTCCGCGCGCTCCAGCTTGTCCACGACGGCCATGCCGCTGACGACCTGGCCAACGACGACATGCTGGCCGTCGAGTGTCGGATTGGCCCGCTTCAGAATATAGAGCTGGCTGTCAGCGAGTTTCGCGTTGCCCGAATGGGCCAGTCCCACCATCCCGCGTACGTTCTTTCGCTTCGTGAGCTCGACAACGCCGATCGGGTTGTAGCTCGACCCCGTGCCCCACGATCCTTGTTTGGTCATGTCGCGCGACTGCGGATCGCCAAACTGGACGACCGAGGTCTCGACACGATGGAAGCGCTGGCTGCGATAGAAGTTCTTGTTCGCGAGCGCGATGATGTGATCGACGCTCTTCGGGGCCTCGGACTGGAACAGCTGAATCTCGATCGTGCCCTTCTCGGTCTCAATCACCATCAGGGGCGAGGCCGCCTGTGCGCCGCCGGTGGCTTCGCGGTCCCTGCCGGCTTCGCGGTGCCCGCCGTCTGGGCGCTGAGATAGGTCGCCGCCGCGAAAAGTCCGCACACGATGAATGCGAATCGACGCATGGTCCACCACCTGGTTAGGTAACGGAAATCTGAGTGACGCCAATTCTAGGACACAGTGAGCTCACCGCACAGGCCGGGCACCTTGGATAGACGGGCCTGCAGACGTTCTGCCCCCAGGTGACGAGCCGAAGGTTGACCTCCGGCCAGAGACGGCGCGGCACGAGGCGGTAGAGCGCCTGCTCCGTTTCATCGGGCGTGCGGGTCCGCACCCAGCCCAGCCGGTTGGCAATCCGGTGCACGTGGGTGTCCACGCAGATGTTGTCCTTGCTGGCGTGCGACAGGATCAGCACGAGGTTGGCGGTCTTTCGGCCCACACCAGGCAAGGTCAGCAACTCCTCCATGCTGTCAGGAACGACGCCACGGTAGCGGGCGAGGATCTGCCGGCACGCTTCCCCGACGTGACGGGCCTTCGTGCGGTAGAAGCTCACGGGGTAGATCAAGCGTTCGATCGTTCGCGGGGTCAGCCTGGCCATCGTCCGCGGCGTGCGAGCGACGCGAAAGAGCCGCCTCGAGGCCGCATCCGTCACGGCATCCTTCGTCTGTGCCGACAGCATCGTCGCCACCAGCACGCGGAACGGATCCTCGCGGCTCTCCTTGCTCACTTTCTCCACGGCCAGCTCGTTCATCCCGCGCATGGCGCGCCCGATGCGACGAAGAACCTCGGCAATCCGGACTGGCGACATGTCTTGAGGATCTGAAATCAAGGCGCCTTCTGGCAAGTGCCGGCGGGCGTATGATGAGGCCCCTCATCCAGCGGGAGGTTGTGCATGTTCAGTGTGCTTGCAGCAGCTCGTCGCACGCGATTCGTGTTGGCGGCCGGCGCCGTGTTCGTGGCGGCGGCCTGCGGAGAGCCGCCGCCGGCACCGGCACCGGCGGCGCCGCCCGTGAAGACGCCGGAGCAGCGGGCCCAGTTCTATCTGGCGTGTTGGAACCACTTCAACGATCAGGCCTGGGATCAATTCGGAGCGTGCTACACGGAGAATGCGGTCTCGGAATCGGTGGAGGGGAATCCGCCGTCGTTTACCGACCGGGCGGAGATCATCGCGCGCAACAAACTCGAGGCCGCAGGGTTTCCGGATCGCCGCGGCGAGGTGCGCCTGGTGCTCGTCAACGGCGGGCACGTCGCCGGCATCGCGCTCTACACGGGAACGCAGACGGGTCCCCTGCCACCGGGGCCCGACGGCAAATCCATCCCGGCGACCAAGAAACCAATCGGACTGCTGGTCGCGCACACCGCGGAATTCAATCCGGCCGGCTCGCACGTCGTCCGTGATGCGGCTGTACTTCGAGGAAGCCACGCTCGCGGCGCAGCTCGGGTTGAGCAAAGCCAAGGCACGGCCCGCAGAGAAACCATCCGGCGCGAGCCCCGTCATCGTGATCGCCAGGAACGACGAGACCGAACGGAACGAACCAGGCTGCCGCGCGGATCCCTGTTCGAGGCATGAACAAGCACGACCTCGACGCATACAGGAAGTTGCTGGCCGACGACTACAAGCTCATGGAGGTCGCCCAGCAGCGGGATCATGGACAAGAAGGGCGCGCTTGCCAGCACCAAGGAGATGCTGGGTGGCTTCCCGGACGTCGCCATCACGCCGGCGACGATGTGGGCGGCTGGAGATTACGTCGCCGTCGCGGGCACGTTCGCCGGCACGAACACCGGCAACCTTCCGACGTCGATGGGTGTGCGGAAGACCGGCAAGAAGGTCTCGCTGCGGTTTCTCAACATCCTGCGGTTCGACAAGGGACAGGTCAAAGAGGACTGGCTCTTCTACAACGCCGCCGCCATTGCCGCGCAGTTGGCCGCGAAATAAGTCGCGGCTCAGTACCCGTGGCTCTTGCAGTAGTTGCAGTGCGTGCAGGGGACGTCCGGCTCGATGACGCAGGCGTCGCCCGTGTTGACGACCGTCACGTACACGTCGTGACTCGAATGATCTGAGTACGTCGGGCCTGGTGGCGGGTCCGACGCCGCGGCGGCGGGGCCGGACCGCTCGCGGAGCTTGTCCGCGACAATCTGTCGAACGAGGGCGCGTAGCTCGTCGCTCGTCACGGATCGATCCCCTGGGTATCACCAAGATCGACGCGATCGACGATACCGATAATCGCGGCGTCAACGGGCGCGGCCTTGCGTCTCAGGGCATCCCCGGCGGCGCGGCCCTCGATGACCACCAGCACTTTCTCGCCCACCCCTGCGCCAACCGAGTCGATCGTCAGAAGCGGAGTGCCCCGCGGTGTGTCATCGAGCGCGAGCGGCTGCACCAGTAGCAGCTTCGCGCCCTCGAGCTTTCGATGCTTCTGGGTGCTGACGAGCGTGCCGACGACGCGGCCGATCTGCATCTCGTCAGCCCTCGACGTCCCAGTGATCGACGATCCCGACGATGCACGCGTCCACAGGTACTTCGGCCGGGAGGAACGGGAACGATGCCTCCCGCCCACGCACGAAGAAGACGTGCTCGCCCACGCCCGCGCCGGTCGAGTCAGCCGCGACGAGCGTCCGGCCGACGGCCTGACGATCCGGCGTGACCGGCTGCAGCACGAGCAGTTTGTGACCAGCCAGGGCCGGCTGTTTGACCGTGGCGACGACATCGCCGATGACGCGGGCGAGTTGCATCAAGAACCTCAGTCCTTGATCTCTATGGCGTCCACGACGCCCACGATGGCGGCGTCAACGGGACAGTCCTTCAAGCCGGCGGCCATGCGGGCGGAGCTGCCGCTCACAATCAGCACCGTTTCGCCATAGCCTGCATCCACGGTGTCGACGGCGACGAGATAGTTGCCTTCCGGTTTTCCAGTCGGATCGATCGGACGGGCGATGAGGAGTTTGCTGCTGACGAGCCGCTCGTCCTTACGCGTCGCGACGACGGTGCCGACGATGCGGGCTAGGAGCATGTCAGGCAGAAGGCAAAAGAGAAGGCAGAAGAAAAGGCAGAATGCCTTCTCCTGCCCTCCTCGAGCCTGTCAGCCTTTCGAGGCTTTTCCGATTGGAAGGACGTCCTCGAGGTTGGCGTGCGGACGCGGAATGACGTGGACGGAGACGAGCTCGCCGACACGGCGGGCGGCTGCGGCTCCTGCGTCGGTCGCGGCCTTGACCGCGGCAACGTCACCTCGCACGATGGCCGTGACGTATCCGGCACCGATCTTCTCCCAGCCGACCAACGTCACTTTCGCGGCTTTGACCATGGCGTCGGCCGCTTCGATCATCGCGACCAACCCCTTCGTCTCGATCATTCCAAGCGCCTCGCCCATTGTGCCTCCACGGCGGCTTGGGGCTTGTGGCTTGGGCTTGGGACGCTGTCCCGCCGCGCCTACTCAAGCCCCAAGCCTCAGGCCTCAAGCCTTGCTAATCGCACTCACCACCTCGTCAACGAGCGTCGTGAGTTCGGCGTATGTTAGCCGAATCTCGCCGCTCGTGCCTGCGGGCGGATGCGATGTTGCTGTCGGGCACGAGTCGCTCACCAGGCGACGACGGCGCCACGACGACCTGACAGCTGGGATCGGTCGGCTCGGCGGGCGTCGGCTCCGGGCAAATCGGCGCGGGAGAGGCGATGCCGTACCGGCCGCGCAAATCCTGAAGCCGTACGACCTCTTCGCGCGACAGCAGCCGCTCGCCACCGAGCATCCGAGCGACCAGGCTGATGCGCGCGAAGTGCTCGATCGTCTCCATCTTGTAGTAGGCGCCGAACAGATCCCGCCCGAGGGCGAGCGCGCCGTGGTTGGCCAGGAGCAGTCCGTCGTGCATGCGCACGTACGGCGCGACCGCGTCGGCCAGCTCCTGCGTGGATGGCGTGCCGTACTCCGCAATGGGGATGCTCCCCAGCGTCGTCACGACCTCAGCCAGGACCGCGCGATCCAGCGGGATGCCCGCGACGGCGAAGCCCGTGGACAACGGCGGGTGCGCATGGACCACGGCGCCAACATCGGGTCGCTCGCGGTACACGACCAGGTGCATCTGGATCTCCGACGACGGTTTGCGGCCCGGTGCGCCCGACAGCAGGCGGCCTTCGAGGTCGGTGACGACCATCATGTCCGCCGTCATGAAGCCCTTGGAGACGCTCGCGGGAGTCATGAGCAGACGTTCGGCATCGAGACGAACGCTGATATTGCCGTCGTTCGAGGCGACGTAGCCACGCGTCCACAGACGTCGTCCGACCTCGACGATGTCCGCGGCGGTTGACGGCAGATCCAGTCGCGGTCATCCCTACGCCTTCGCCCGCGCGCCGCCGTGCGCCGACGTCCAGGCGTCGCGGCACGTGGCCGAGCAGAAGTGCAGCGCGTCGGGCCCACGGCCCAGGACTAGTGCGCGGGACTCGGGCACGTACGTCCCGCACTGAGGATCGCGAACGAGCGCGCCGCCCGCGCGCTCAGGCACACGAGACGACGGCTTTGGCACCTGACGCTGGCCGATCGCAGAGTGCACGCCACGCACGATCAGCCGAATGACGAGGAGCAGCACGACGAGGCGCACGAGCCACAAGAAGAGCGGTGTCATTGTGCGATGCCTCCGGACGCGCCCGGAGAAGAGGCGTGGGCGTGCCTTCAACCCGTCAAGACCCTGCTGAGCGCGTCGTCCTTCCTCACTGGTTGGCGCGATCGCCACGACCCGCTGCCACGACTCGGCCGCGCCTTTCAGGTCCTGCTTGCCAAACGCGCGGATGATGCCCTGATTGAGCAAGCGTCTTGAGATGCGCGGGATCGAGCTTGAGAGAGTGGTCGAGTTGGGCGAGCGCCCGGTCCGCCTGCTGGGTGTAGTAGTACGCCACGGCAAGGTCGGTGCTCACTTCAACGGCACTCGGGTCGAGTTTCAGCGACGCTTCGTACCACGTCGCGGCTTGATCGTAGCGCTCACCGTCGAAATAGAGGTTCCCCAGCGCGGCGCGCACGGCGGCGTCGTTCGGCCGGGTGTTTGCCTGCCGTTCGAGATCGGCCGCCCGGGCCGCATCGAAGGCCGGCGATGCCGCAGAACCGGAAGCCGGCTGCGACTGGGTCGGCCGCCGGTGCAATCGGTGCGGGCGGCTGCCCATGTTGACTGCCGATAATCCACCCGACCAGCAGTCCGAAAAACGTGCCGGACAGGGCGAAAGCCAGAGCCTCTTTCTTCATCGTCGCTGCCAATAATCATAGTCGGTAGACGACGGGTACGACAGGTGCGACGGGTTCGACAGGTCCAAGGAACCTGCTGACGCGCGTCAACTTTCTGGTTTCGGAACTAAAGAAGATTGCGAACGTCAGTTCCTACCTTGGACCTGTCGTACACGTCGTACCTGTCGTCGTCCCGACGGCGAGAACCTCCAGGTACTCTCTCACACGTTGCCCAATCCAATCCACAACGCCCGCGAGATCAGCGCGTGCCCGATCGACACTTCGTCGAGGTGCGGCAGGGTTCGAAAGAGACAGAGGTTCTCGAGGTCGAGATCGTGCCCGGCGTTCACGCCCATGCCGAGCGCGTGCGCGATTTCTGCTGCCGCGACATACGTCGCGAAGCTGCGATCCCCGGCGTCGGACCCGCGCGCGAACGCGGTCGCGAACGGCTCCGTGTAGAGCTCGACACGATCGGCACCCTGCTCGGCCGCGAATCTCACCGCGGCCGGATCCGGATCCACGAACACGCTGACCCGCACACCGGCCGACTTCAGCCGCCGGATGACGTCGCCCAGAAAGGCCGAACGCTCGTCAGGCGGCCAGCCGGCCTGACTCGTGATCTCGCCGGGACGCACCGGCACGAGCGTGCACTGGTCTGGCGCCGTCCGCAGCACCATCTCCAGAAACGCCTCACCCGGATCGCCTTCGATGTTGAGCTCGGCCGCGTGGCCCGGCTGATCACGACGGCGGGCCTTCAGAAAGGCGGCGATGTCGGTCACGTCACCAGGCCGAATGTGGCGCTCGTCTGCCCGCGGGTGCACCGTGATCCCGGGTGCGCCAGCGTCGAGGCACACTTCAACGGCCTGCAGCACACTCGGAATCGATCCACCGCGAGAATTCCTGAGTGTCGCGATTTTGTTGACGTTGACCGAGAGCTGAATCATGAAACCGCTGCGCGCTCAGCCGAGCGTCGTTCTGGCCGCCTCGGCGATTTCTTCGGCCCACATCTGGACCGAGGCCTGATCCTCGCCTTCGATCATCACCCGAAGGAGCGGTTCGGTGCCGGAATAACGCACGAGCAGACGGCCACGCCCATCGAGCGCCGAGGTGACACGAGCCATCGCGGCGGCAATCTCCGGCACGTCTTCCACGGGCGTTTTCATGCGGACGCGGACGTTGACGAGCGTCTGCGGAAACGTCACGAGCTGATCGGCCAGATCGGCGAGCTCCTGGCCGCTCTCGGCCATCACTCGCAGCACCGCCAGAAGCGTCGCGACGCCGTCGCCTGTCGGCAGGTGCTCGGCCAGGATCACATGACCCGATTGCTCGCCGCCGAGCACGTATTGCCCGCGCGACATCTCCTCCATGACGTGCCGATCACCGACCGGCGTCCGGATGAGCCGAATCCCGCGTTCGGCGAGCGCGAGCTCGAGGCCGATGTTGCTCATCACCGTGGCGACAACCGTGTTGCCGCTGAGCCGGCCGGCTGCATGGTACGCAAGCGCGAGGATGAGCAGCACGGCATCGCCATCGACGACCTGGCCGCGGCCATCCACGAGGATCACGCGGTCACCGTCGCCGTCGAACGCGGCGCCAAGCCGGCAGTGACCCGCGACCGTGGCGGCGGCGACATTCGCGGGGTGCGTAGAGCCACACGCCAGGTTGATGTTGCGACCGTCCGGACGGTCTCCCGAGCGCGACGACGTCGAAACCCAATCGCTGGAACAATCGGGGCGCGGTCGTCGTGGTCGCGCCATTCGCCATGTCGAGCGCCAGGCGCGCTCCCGCGAGCGGCCCTGCCGACGGCATCAGCCTGTGCGTGTGATCCAGATATGCGTCCGCGAGCGACGGGTTGACGTTCACACTGCCGCTCGCGACACCGACCGTCCACCCGTCGTCGGCCACAAGGCGCTCGACGCTCAGCTGTTCGGCCTCGCCAAATTTCTCGCCCCGGCCCGAGAACACCTTGATGCCGTTGTCGCGGTGCGGGTTGTGCGAGGCCGACAGAACGACGCCGAGGTCCACATCGAGAAAGCCGGCGAGATAGGCCACCGCTGGCGTGGGCACGACGCCTGCGCTCACGACGTCAGCGCCGGCGGCGGTGAGGCCGCGCGCGAGCTCGCGCTCGATCCATTCGCCGGATTCACGCGTGTCGCGGCCGACGAGGATTCGGGCCCGCCGGTCGAGCGAGAGCACGCGCACGAGCGCCGTGCCCACCCGGGCAATCGTGGGCGGATCCAGCGGCCACATCCCGGCGACGCCGCGAATGCCGTCCGTGCCGAAAAGCCGCTCGCTCACTCCGATGCCCGGCCCGGCACGATCTGGACGACGACGCGTACGCGCCGCGGCTCCGCCAGCCTCACTTGTGAATCGACGGACACGACGTTGGCGTCGACCTCGACGCGGCTCCGGCGTCCGTCCAGGCGGATGCGATCGGTCACGATTGAGATCGGGCCCGCAAGGCGGCTCTCGGGTCCGATGACCGGAACCGTTCGCGGCGTGACCGAAACGGCGCCCACGACGAAGCCCTGGGCCGGCTGGCCTTCGATCAGAGGGTCGATCGAAACCTCTTTCCTCACGGATCGCTCGAGGGTGACGGTGACGGTTCCAGGCTCGATGCGGAATACCTCGATACCGAGAGGCGCCTCCGCCAGCTCAGGCCGCAGCAGCATGAGGTTCGTGCCCGGATGGGCATCGGCGAGGTCGACGATGACGCGAAGGTCGCCCTGACCAAGCGCACTGACTTCAGTGTCCGTTCCACGGACGTGCACACTCACGTCGTCCTGCTCGCTCGTCATCTCGAGCCCGGCCGGCATGCTGCTGTACGCCACGGGCACTCGGACGCGACGCTCGATCTCATGGCCGCTGACGATAAACCAGAGCAAGGTGCCGACCACCAACGCGGCGACCTTGAGCCCGACATTCCGGAAAGGATGCCACGCCATCAGGCGTCCACGCCGTCTCCGCCGGCATTCTGATCGGGGTGACGGCGGCGTTGAAGAATCAGGGTCTGCAACCTGTCGCGAAGCTCCTCGATCGACAAGCGACGCGAGATCCGGCCGTGCCGCGCGATCGAGATTTCCCCGCGCTCCTCCGAGATGACCACCGCGATGGCGTCGGTTTCCTCGGTCAACCCGATGGCGGCCCGATGACGGGTGCCGAGATCCCGGTCGAGCTTCGGGCTGACGGCGAGCGGCAGGAAGCACGCGGCCGCCGCGAGCCGGCCCTCGGAGATGATCACCGCGCCGTCGTGGAGCGGCGTGCCAGGCTGGAAAATGTTCGTCAGCAGGTCGTAGCTCACGGTCGAATCGATCGGGATGCCGCTCTCCACGTAGTTGCGCAAGCCGATTTCACGCTCGAACACGATGATCGCGCCTACCTTCGCCTTGGCGAGAAGCGCCGATGCCGTGATGACTTCCTCGATCGTTTCGGCGGCGTGCTCCGCCTGACCCAGGTTGAGGTACCTGAAAAACGGGGCGCGGCCGAGATGCGACAGGGCGCGACGGATGTCGGACTGGAACAGGACGATCGCGGCAATGACGATGTAGGCGAGCACGCTTCGAATCAGCCACCCGACCGTCCGCAACGGAAACACCTGCGACGCGTAGAGCAGCAGAATGACGACGACCGACCCAATCGCCATCTGCATCGCGCGCGTGCCGCGAATCAGCTTCAGGGCTTCGTAAATCAGCAGCGAGACGATCAGGATGTCCACGACATCCCACCACGTCATGGCGGGCCGATTAAATAAGGCGGAAAACTGACGCATTTGCCGCGGACAGACTATCAGACGGCGGCTGGCTGACGGCGTCCGCCGCACGAACCACATCCACCATTTCGCGGACGTCGTGCACGCGGACGATATGCGCGCCGAAGAGCACCGAGGCGGTCACGGCGGCCGCCGTGGCCCAGACGCGTTCATCGGGCGGCCGCTCGCCGATGGCCGCCGTGAGAAACGACTTGCGCGAAGGCCCTATGAGGATGGGCCGGCCGAGCGAGGCGAATCGCGGCAACGTGGCGAGCACCGCGAACGAATGCGCCGCGCGCTTCGCGAAACCGAGTCCTGGATCCAGAATGATCCGGTCGGCCGTGATGCCCGCCTCGCGGGCAGCGGCGTCTCGGGTGGACAGCTCGGCCGCGACCTCGCCGGCGACGTCGGTGTACTCGGCGCGCGCGTACATGTCGGCCGATCGCCCGCGCGTGTGCATCAGGATCACGGCGACGCCCGTCCGCGCGACCACGCCGCCGATCGGGGGATCGAACGTCAACGCACTGACGTCGTTGACGAGATCGACGCCGAGGCCGATCGCGCGCTCGGCGATCGACGCCTTGTAGGTGTCCACGGAGATCGGCGCACGCGTGCGGCCGCGGAGCCCGCGAATCACCGGCTCGATGCGCCGCCACTCCTCGCGTTCGTCGAGCGGCGGCGCGCCGGGGCGGGTGGATTCACCGCCGACGTCAATCAGGTCCGCGCCTTCCGCCAGCATCCGCTCGCCGTCGGCAATCGCGACACCGGGATCGAGGCGCTGTCCGCCGTCAGCAAACGAATCCGGCGTGATGTTCAGGATGCCCATGACGAGCGTGCGGGCGCCGAGGTCCGAGGACACGGCCGTCGGGGAGAGGGACGGTGAATGCGCGGACGCGACGGAGTACAAGCAGAAGTCAGAAGTCAGAAGCTGCTGCGACACGTCAGAACGTTCTGACTTCTGCTTCTGACTTCGAACTTCAGCGAGTCCTATTCCTGTCCGATCGGCTTGTTCAGCGACGGCACGATGGCCGGACGCTCCGGGGCTTCGCGGCGCGGCTCGCCCGATGGCGGAACCGACGCGGGCACCGGCGGGACGAACTCCTCGAGATCGAGCCCCTTCGCGAGACGCATGACCTGATCGGCGTCGAGCACCTCGCGCGCGAGCAACTGGTCGGCAATCTTGAGCAACGCCGGCTTGTGCTGTTCAAGGACGATCCGCGCGCGGTCGTAGTTCTCCATGACCATGCGCTTCACTTCCTGATCGATCGACGTCGCCGTCCCCTCGCTGTAGTCCTGGGCCTTGGAGATCTCGCGGCCCAGGAAGATCTGCTCGTCGCGCTTGCCGAACGTGAGCGGGCCCATGGCGTCGCTCATGCCCCATTCGCAGACCATGCGGCGCGCGATGTCGGTGACGCGCTCGAGATCGTTGCCGGCGCCGGTCGTGAGCTTGCCGTTGGTGAGCTCCTCGGCAATTCGCCCGCCGAGCAGGATCGCGATCTGATCCATCAGGTAGTCGCGCGAGTAGTTGTGCTTGTCGTCCATCGGCAACTGCATCGTCACGCCGAGGGCCATGCCGCGCGGGATGATGGTGACCTTGTGGACCGGGTCGGCGTTCGGCAGCAGGACGGCGAGGAGCGCGTGGCCGGCCTCGTGGACGGCGGTGATCCGCTTCTCCTCCTCGGTGATGATCATCGAGCGCCGCTCGGATCCCATCATCACCTTGTCCTTGGCGTACTCGAAGTCGTTCATGCGAACGACCTTCTGATTGAACCGCGCCGCGCTGAGCGCCGCCTCGTTCACGAGGTTCGCCAGGTCGGCGCCGCAGAAGCCCGACGTGCCGCGCGCGAGCACCTTCACGTCCACGTCGTCGGCGAGCGGGATCTTCTTCGTGTGAACGATGAGGATGCCCTCACGGCCCTTCACGTCAGGCCGGTTCACGACGATGCGGCGATCGAAGCGGCCCGGACGAAGGAGCGCCGGGTCGAGCACGTCCGGACGGTTCGTCGCGGCAATGAGGATGACGCCTTCGTTCGACTCGAAGCCGTCCATCTCGACGAGCAACTGGTTGAGCGTCTGCTCGCGCTCGTCGTGGCCGCCGCCGAGACCCGCGCCGCGATGCCGGCCGACCGCGTCAATCTCGTCGATGAAGACGATGCACGGCGCGTTCTTCTTGCCCTGCTCGAACAGGTCGCGCACGCGCGAGGCGCCGACGCCGACGAACATCTCGACGAAGTCAGACCCGCTGATCGAGAAGAACGGCACGTTGGCTTCGCCGGCGACCGCGCGCGCCAGCAGGGTCTTGCCGGTTCCCGGAGGGCCCATCAGCAGCACGCCCTTCGGGATGCGGCCGCCGAGCTTCTGGAACTTCTGGGGCTCGCGCAGGAACTCGATGATTTCCTGCAGCTCTTCCTTGGCTTCGTCGGCGCCGGCCACGTCCTTGAACGTGACCTTCTTCTGCGTGCTGGACGAGAGCTTCGCGCGGCTCTTGCCGAACGAGAGGGCCTTGTTCCCGCCGCTCTGCATCTGCCGCATGATGAAGACCCAGAAGCCAATCATCAGCAGGATCGGCGCCCACGACAGCAGGATGGTCGTCCAGGCCCCGGCGGTTTCCGTGTCGGCCGACACCGTGATCTTCTTGTTGATCAGGTCGTTGACCAGGTTCTCGTACGACGGCGGCATCGTGGTCCGGAAGGTCGTGGCGGTGTCGGCGCCGAACTTGCCGGAGATCTCGTTGCCGACGAACTTCACTTCGGAAACCTGCCCCGTGTTCACGCGCTCGAGGAAGTCCGAGAACGTGATGACCTGGCTGCTCGTCTGGAGGTTCATGGAGAACTGCCAGATCAGCGCCAGGATGACCACGAGGACCATCCAGAACAGCAGGCTCTTCAAGGTCGAATTCACAGGTTTCCCTTCAATTCCAAGATTACCATGCCCGACTCGGGCCTCGTGACCCGGCACTCGTCTGCGATGGCATGACCCACAACCCACACGATCCGCCCCGAGTGCATCGACGACGAGCGGCACACGATCGCGTGCAATTCCGGGCACCTTACGGTCGACGAACAGGTCCTGCAGCTTGCGTGAACCGGGCGACCCGAGAGGCCGGAGCCGGTCCCCCGGACGACGGCTGCGCACCGTCAGCGGGAGCGTGACCGCCTCGGCCTGGAGGACGGCCACCGACTCAGGTTCTCCAAGTATCGGCCTGACTGCGGGACCTCTTTTCAATGACGCGTGAATCGTGGCTCCGGTTTCAACAACCGTCACCACCCCCGGCACGTCCAGCAGGTACTCGAAGGCGCCCGGAGCCTCCACGGACTCGCCGCGGCCGAACCGAAGGACCGAGCCGGCCTTCTCGATCTCGAGCCCGTCGAGGTCGAGGTGGCCCTTCGTCTTCCGGGAGCGGGAGAGCGCCCGAACGGCCTCGACGTCCCGAAAGCTTGGCGCCGCACCGGCAGCCTCGAGCGCTTGTCTCACGATTCGACGAGCCAGGGCCGCCGGAAGTTGATTGAGTCCTCGCCCATCAATCTGTTGGACACCACTGGCGGCCGGAAGTGCCACGGCCGAGCTGACTTCGCGGGCGGTGGCTGCGAGGAACTGCTCGTCGTCGGCGGCCAGTTCCGCGAACCGCGCGAGAGCGGCCACGGCGCCCGGCCAGTCATCGACGACCGCGGGCAATACCGACTGCCGGAGCCGATTTCGCGGAATCGCCAGGTCGCTGTTCGAGCTGTCCTCGCGCGCCGTTTCTCCGCGGGCCGCGGAGATCGGCGCGAAGCTCGTCGTGCGAGACGTCGATCAACGGTCGCACGTAGATGCCGCGCCGCGGCCGAATCGCCGAGAGACCCCGGCCACCGGCGCCGCGAAACAACCGCAACAGCACGGTCTCGGCCTGGTCATCTCTCGTGTGCCCCGTCGCGACCCGCGTGGCGTCAAGCTCGATCGCGGCCTGCTCGAAGCACGCATACCGCTCACCGCGCGCTGCGGCCTCGATCGACTGGCGCTCTTCCCGGGCACGGCCGATCACGTCTGCGGCCTTGACGACGATCGGCAGCCCGAGCTCGATCGGCGAGGTCGCGACAGAAGCGTTCGTCCTCGTCAGACTCGTCCCCACGCAAACGATGGTTGACGTGAATCAACCCGACGAGCCGCCAGGCCGCGTGCCGCTCGAGGTCACGCAGGATCCACGTCATCGCCACCGAATCCGGTCCACCGGACACGGCCACGGCAACGACGGTCGCCGTCAGCGAGCAGTTCGCGCCGCCGAATCGTTCGACCCACGCGGGACGCGAGTGTGGACATCATGTGGCTTGTGGCCTGGGGCTTAAGGCTTGGGCCGAGTCAGTGCGGCCTCGGCCGAGGACTCCGCAGGCCTCAGCCTAAGCCTCAAGCCCCAGAGCCTCGTCACAAAATTGGTGCCGGTGCAGGGACTTGAACCCCGGACCCTGCGGATATGAGCCGCATGCTCTAACCAACTGAGCTACACCGGCAGAACCATCGATGATAGACAAGTTGGAAGTCAGAAGCCAGAAGGCAGGGGGTCGTGACAGAATCGCATCATGCCAGGACGCTCAAGCAAGACGAGATCGCCCGAAGCCATCGCCGCCCAGTTCAAGCGGCTTGGCGATCTCAGGACCGCCAACCAGAAGCGACGAAGTCTCGATCACGATCTGGCCGTGAACGCCGCTCGCATGGTCGACCAGCCGGCTGGCGACCGCGCGGGCGACGGCCCTCGACCCCCCGACCCTAACGAAGGCAAAAATCCTCACGCGGTCGCCCTTGGGAAGCTCGGCGGGGCTAAGGGTGGCAAGGCTCGGGCGGAGGCCCTGACGCCAGGGAAGCGGAAGGCCATCGCCAAGGCCGCGGCAAAGGCGAGATGGAGCTAGGTCGCTCGTTGGCTATTCGAAATTGAGCTCGGCCTCTCGGCCTCGAGCCGCTGAATGAGGTTGGCGGTACGGTCCCGCAAATCTTCCATGTGCGCGACGACCTCCGGAGTACCGTACTCGCGGAGCTGCACGAGCCGCCGTTCGACGACGGCAAGCAAATCGCGGAGATCGCGCAGCATGCGCTGCGGATAAGCTTCGCGCGGCGACTGGTCATCCGGCGTCGCAGGCTGGTCTCTGCGGCGAAGGCCCGTTGACCTTGTCGGGTTGGGGTGTCGACGGCAATCCGGGCATTGAGGCACCAAGACGCGCCACGGGTGGGACATTCCCTGCGCGGTCTCTGGTGATCGCTCATCGCATCGTGATGGCGAATCAAAAGAGGAGCGACCAGCTTAGCGTACGGTCCATCGATTCAGTTCGGGAAAGGCACGCTCCGAACGTCGAACTTCTGCCTTCTAACTTCTAACTTCTTACTTCTGACTTCTGACTTCTAGCTTGCTTGCCCTTTCTCCGCCGCGACCACGGCAGCCGCAAGGAGAGGAATCAACAGCTCATGGTGTCCGGTGATCGAGTAGCCCTTGCCGATGCCGGCGACGGGGCGCCGGACGACATTCGTCTCGGGGCGATAGAGGCGCGCGAAGTCGAGGTTGACCGTCGTCAGACCGTCGAGCGGGATGCGCTTGTTGCGGACGAGCGCGACAGCTTTCAGAAACACCTCGGGCAGGAGCACCGCGGAGCCGCAGTTGAGGTACACGCCGCCGGCGAGTCTGGAGACGAACGAGGTGAAGTAGCGAAAGTCGCGGAGGCTGCCGGCGCCGATCGCTTCGCCGGAGGCGGCGGGATGCATGTGAATGATGTCGGTCCCGATGCCGACGTGCACGGTGACGGGAATCTGCAGCCGCGCGGCGCTGGCGACGAGGCTGACGTCGGCATTCGCGGGCCGGCGCGCCGCAAGATGTGCGGCAACGGCCTGACCAAGCCCGAGGCCTCGTCCCACGCCGGCAGCGATGGCTTCGTTGAGCTCGCGGCCCGTTTCTTCGGCCATACCGAACTCGCCGGGTCCGAGCCCGGCATCGACGTCTTCGGACGTGGCGCCGCCAAGCGCGATCTCGAAGTCGTGAATGAGTCCCGCGCCGTTCAGCGCGACCGCGGACACGTAGCCGCGTTCCATCAAATCGATCAGGACGGGCGCGAGACCCGTCTTGATCACGTGCGCGCCGAATCCCCAGAGGATGCCGCGTTGCTTCGTTCGCGCCGCATGGACGGCGGCCACGATCTGCCTGAAATCGGTCGCGGCGAGAATCGCGGGCAGCGACTCGATCCACCCGGCGAGGCCCGTCGCCGGATCCCACGCGCGCGCGAAGTCGCTGCGACGCACCTTGCTCGCGCGTGACGCGAGCGGATACGTTCGCACGTCGGAGAGATCGAAGTCGTCGTAGGAAAAGGGCAAGGGCAAGGCTCCCGGCTCGGGGCTTGGGGCGGGCCTCAAGCCGACGAAGCGGCGTCATACTATCAACATCGCATCGCCGTAACTGTAGAAGTGAAAGCCCTTCCGAATCGCGTCCCGGTACGCGGCAAGCACGAGTTCCTGCCCGGCAAAGGCCGCAACGAGCATCAGCAGCGACGACCTGGGCAGATGGAAGTTCGTGAGAAGCGACGTCAACGACGCGGAACCGGTAGCCGGGATGAATGAACAGATCAGTCGTACCGGCGCGTGCCTCGACGAGGCCGTCCACGCCCGCCACGCTCTCGAGCGCCCTGGTCGTCGTCGTGCCCACGGCCACGATGCGACGGCCAGCGGCTTGCGTGTCGTTGATGGCCCGGGCCGTCGCCGAAGAGATGGCAAAACGTTCAGGGTCCACCTGATGATCCTCGACGCGATCAACTCGAACCGGCTTGAACGTGCCGTAGCCAACGTGGAGCGTCAGCGTGGCCCAGCCGATGCCGGCGGCCGCGAGTCGAGCGACGAGGGCATCGTCGAAGTGGAGGCCGGCGGTCGGTGCGGCAACTGCGCCCGGCTCGCGCGCGTAGACGGTCTGGTAACGCTCGCGATCCTCGGCGCGGTCAGGCCGATGGATGTACGGCGGAAGCGGAACGTGCCCGAGCGCGTCGATCGCATCGTCAACATTGGACGTCCCGACCGGCTGGAGGGTGATTCGACGTCGGCCGAAGAACCGCTGTTCGAGAATGCCGGCGACGAGCCGAATGCCCGGCGCACGAACCGGGTCGTCGAAGACCAGCCGCGTCCCTGGCTTGAGCTTCTGACCCGGATGAACGAGCGCCCACCAGTCCTCTTTACCGGGCGGGTCGGCGCGCCGTTCGAGGAGCAGGCATTCGACGGCGCCGCCGCTCGGGTCGCGACGGCCGAGGAGTCGCGCCGGGAACACTCGCGTGTCGTTGGCCACCACGAGATCGCCTGGCGCGAGAAGCGACGGGAGATCCTGAATCGACGCTTCCTTCCACGTGCCAGCGTGGCGGTCGACGACCAGCAGGCGCGACTGACCCCGAGCGCGCGGCTCCTGTGCGATGAGCTCGGGTGGCAACTCGAAGTCGAACGACGAGACGAGCGTCATCGAAGGGCGGGGCCTGCCATCATCTGCAGGAACAGGCTGGTCAGCCAGATCGCCAGTGCGACGGGCACGAGAACGATCATCCCGAAGACGGCGACGATGGCAAACACGAACACGTAGTCTGATCGCGCCGGCGTCAAGCCTGGCCGCGCGTGGCGCTCGAGGAGCGCGAGGTTCCTGACGTTCGCTTTCCAGAAGACGTCCCCGACCGGACCGGCAATTGGGACGACGCCGATGAGCGCATCCACCAGCGCGTTCCCGAGCATCCGCACCAGGATGACCTTCGGCACCCGCTGGTGGAGCCCCTGGACGATCAGCAGCGTGGCAAAGACAGGACTCGCCAGATCGCCGATGCCGGGGATGAGCGCCAGGAGCGGGTCGATGCCGAACCGAATCTGGGTTCCGGGGATCCGGAACCTGGCGTCCAGCAGCACCGCCCACGTGCGCAGCCACGCGAGCGTGACGTCAGGTCGAACGGGGCCGCCGGGCACGAGACCATCAGTGTCCGACGAGGGGACCGTGGCCCGCAAATGGCGCGCGACCGGAGCGCCCGAGCCGCGCGTAGACTTTGTTCCGTCATGTTGAGCTCGTACCAGCAGCGCTCCGGCTCCCCGACGCCTCTTGGCGCCACGTTCGACGGATCCGGGGTCAACTTCGCGTTGTTTTCGGCGCATGCCACGAAAGTCGAGCTCTGCTTCTTCGACCGCGCCGACGCGCTCGTCGAGCACATCCGCATTCCGCTCGCTCAGCGGACCGACCAGGTGTGGCATGGCTACGTACCGGATGTCCGACCGGGCCAGCTCTACGGGTACCGCGTGCACGGACCGTGGGATCCGGCGAGTGGGCATCGCTTCAACCCGACGAAACTGGTGCTGGATCCCTATGCGCGCCAGCTGGGTCGCGCACTGCGGTGGAACGCGGTGCTGCTCAGCGCCCGATTGAGCGGCGGGACCGAGGCGTCGCCAGGTACGGCCGACAGCGCGCCGTTCGCGCCACTCGCGATGGTTCCCGACCCGGACGCCGCCAGGGTTTTCGAGTGGCGCGGCGACCGCGGGCCTCGCACACCGTGGCGCGACACATTGATCTACGAGCTGCACGTGAAGGGCTTCACGGCATTGAACAACGCCATCCCGGCTCCCCTGCGTGGCACCTACCTCGGTGTCGCGTCCGAGCCTTCGATCGACCACCTCAAGGGACTTGGTGTCACGGCGGTCGAACTGATGCCAATCCAGGCGCGGGCGGATGAATGGCGACTGGTGCAGGCCGGTCTCGTCAACTACTGGGGATACAACACGCTTGCGTTCTTCGCGCCGGACCATCGCTTCGCCACCGATCGGTCGCCGGTTCGAGCCGTGGACGAGTTCAAGACGATGGTCCGGTCGCTGCACGCCGCCGGGCTGGAAGTGATTCTCGACGTGGTCTACAACCACACGGCCGAGGGCGACGAGACGGGCCCTACGTTGTCACTCCGTGGCATTGACAACGCGAGCTACTACCGCCTCGATCCCCACAAGCCGGGTCGGTATCAGAACTTCGCGGGCACGGGAAACACGCTCGACACGCGCTCCCCTGCCGCACTGCGGCTTGTCCTGGACAGCCTGCGTTACTGGGTCGAAGACATGCACGTGGACGGTTTCCGATTCGACCTCGCGACCGTGCTCGCGCGTAGGTCCGACGAGGTCGATACGGGCTCCGGTTTTTGCCAGGCGGTTCTGCAGGATCCCGTGCTCTCGCGCGTGAAGCTCATCGCGGAGCCCTGGGACATCGGTCCGGACGGGTATCACGTCGGGGGATTTCCGGCAGGCTGGTCGGAATGGAACGACAAATATCGGAACACCATCCGGCGCTTCTGGAGCGGCGAGCGTGGAGCCTTCGGCGACCTCCCGACGCGTCTGGCTGGAAGCAGCGATCTCTATCGGGACCGGAGCGCGGGACGCCGGCCGACCGCGAGCATCAATGCAGTGACGACGCACGACGGCTTCACACTGGCCGACCTGGTCGCGTACAACGAGCGGCACAACGAAGCCAACGGCGAGAACAACCAGGACGGCGAGCGCCACAACCTGAGTTGGAACTCCGGCGTCGAGGGTGAGACCGATTTTCCGGGGGTGCTCGAGCTTCGGCAACGCCGACGGCGAAACCTCCTGCTCACCTTGATGGTGTCGCTCGGCGTGCCGATGCTCTCTGGCGGCGATGAGCTGGGCAGAACGCAGCGCGGCAACAACAACGCCTATTGTCACGACTCGGCGCTGACGTGGACGCCGTGGTCACTCGACGACGACGCGAAAGCGTTTCTTCGATTCGTCCAATCGGTGGCTGAGCTGCGCCGAACTCAGCCCGTACTGCGCCGCGAACGGTTTCTCAAGGGCCGATCGGGCGACCGTGCGGATGTTCTGTGGCTCACGTCGGAGGGTCGCGAGATGCGCGATGCCGACTGGGCCGATCCCGAGCGTCAGACCCTGGGCGTCCTCTTCGATGGGCAGGCGATTTCTGAGCTTGACGACCAGGGGCGCCCGATCACGGGAGACACGCTCCTGGTCGTGCTGAGTGCCGCGGCCGGTGAGGTCGCGTTCACACTGCCGAGGATGGACGGCGGCGACGGGTGGGAATTGGTTGTCGATACGGCGCAACCAACGGTCACAGGATCGCGGCACGCCGCGCGATCGGCATTTGTCCTGATCGCGCACTCGGCTGCGGTATTTCGATTGACGTCCGGTCCCGAGCGTTGAGCCGTGAGCCTGCTACAGGCTCCAGCGCAGCAGGACGGACCCGGCCGTGAACCCCGCACCGACCGACCCCAGCAGCACGAGATGGCCGCGCCTCAGGCGGCCGTCTGCGCGAGCATCGGCCAGCGCCAGAGGAATCGTTGCCGCGGTGGTGTTGCCGTACTTGTCGAGATTGATGACGACGCGTTCGGGCGGCAACCCGAGCCGTTCCGCGGTGGCTTCGATGATGCGACGGTTGGCCTGATGCGAGACGTAGAGATCGAGATCGGCGCCCGTCAGGCCGTTGCGGTCGAGCATCCGCAGCGCGACGTCCTGGCTCTTCTTGACCGCAAACTTGAACACGGCCTGCCCGTCCTGTTTCACGAAGTGCAAGCGTTCGTCCACCGTCTCATGCGTCGCGGGCCGCCGGCTGCCACCCGCTGGCATCTGCAGTGCCTCGCCGCCGGCCCCGGTGATCTCGTGCGTGAAGTCAATGATCCCGGGCTCATGCTCCGTCGCTGGTGAGAGCACGACGGCGCCGGCGCCGTCGCCGAAGATGATGCATGTCGCCCGATCGGTGTAGTCGATGATGCTCGACATGACGTCGGCACCAATCACGAGGGCGTGCTCAGTCGCGCCGGTCGCAACCATCGACCACCCGACGCTCAGCGCGTACGTGAATCCCGAACACGCAGCGCCCAGGTCGAAGCCCCAGGCTTTCTCCGCGCCCAGGCGCGATTGCACGATGCAGGCAGTACTCGGAAACATCATGTCCGGCGTGGTGGTGGCGACGACGATGAACCCGATGTCGTTGGGCGTCAGCCCAGCTTCCACGATGGCGGCGTGCGCGGCCGGAACAGCCAAATCCGACGTCGCCACGCCAGGCGCCGCGATGTGGCGCTCGAGGATCCCGGTGCGCTGAACGATCCACTCGTTGGTCGTGTCCACCATCTTTTCGAGATCGGCGTTCGACAGCACCTGGGGCGGCACGTACGTACCGAGGCCCGCGATCCGTACCCGCCGCAACGCGTTCACCACAACCGATCCTTTCCTGGCGCCATGAGCCCGAAATATTCGTAGGCGCGGGCCGTGGCCACGCGCCCGCGTGACGTGCGATCGAGGAAGCCAATCTGGATCAGATACGGCTCGTAGATGTCCTCGATGGCGTCTTTTTCCTCGCCAATCGCCGCGGCGAGGCTGTTCAACCCGACCGGCCCGCCGGAGAACTTGTCGATGATGGTCCGGAGCAGCCGGCGATCGGACTCGTCGAATCCGTGGGCGTCCACCTCGAGCAACTCGAGCGCCTTGTGGCAGACCTCCGCCGTGATCCGCCCGTCCGCGCGCACCTCCGCAAAGTCACGCACGCGGCGAAGCAACCGGTTCGCGATGCGCGGCGTGCCTCGCGACCGGCGTGCGATTTCTCCGGCGGCTTCGGGAGCCACCTCCACGCCGAGAATGCCCGCCGATCGCGTCACGATCGTCGTGAGGTCGGCCACTTCGTAGAAGTCGAGCCGGTGCACGATGCCAAAACGCGCGCGCAGCGGTGATGTCAGCAGCCCCGCCCGCGTCGTGGCGCCGATGAGCGTGAAAGGCTGCAGCGGCACCTTCACCGACCGCGCGCCCGGCCCCTGACCGATGACGATATCGAGCTCGAAGTCCTCCATGGCCGGGTAAAGGATCTCTTCGATCGCCGGGCTCATGCGATGTACCTCGTCGATGAAGAGAACCTCGCGAGCCTTCAGGTTCGTCAGGATCGCGGCGAGGTCGCCCGGCCGCTCGAGCACCGGGCCGGACGTCGACCGCACCGGCACGCCCAGCTCGTTGCCGATCACGTACGCCAGCGTCGTCTTGCCCAACCCGGGCGGCCCGTAGAGCAACACGTGGTCGAGCGCTTCGCTGCGCTGTCGGGTCGCGGTGATCGACACCTGCAGGTTCTCGCGGACGCGTTCCTGCCCGATGTACGCGTCGAGGGTTCGCGGCCTGAGCCCGGATTCGTATTGCGCGTCGTCGTCAGCGCGCAGAGCGTTCGTGAGGCGCGAGTCGGTCATCGCGCCAGCTCCTTCAGGACCTCGCGCAGGAGCAGCTCGAAGTCATCGACCGTCGAGCGCCTGGCTATCTTCTCCACGGTCTTCTCGACGGCCGCGCGCTGGTAGCCGAGGTTCACGAGAGCAGATAGCACGTCGTCTCTTGCCGAATCTCCGACGGGCGTGGTCTCGCCCTGATCGGGGGCAACCCCGTCCGGGAGGCGGTCCTTCAGCTCCAGCACCACGCGCTCAGCCGTCTTCCGGCCGATGCCGGGAATTCGCGTGAGGCGCGCGACGTCGCTTTGACGGACGGCCCGGACGAGCTCGGCCGGCTCGATGCCGGAGAGCGCCGACAGCGCGATTTTCGGTCCGATGCCGCTCACGGAAATCAGCCGTTCGAACAGCTGCTGTTCGAGCGGTGTCTGGAAGCCGAAGAGCTGGATCGCATCGTCGGTGACGCGGGTGTAGATACGCAGCGCCACGCGATGACCGGGCTCGCCGACCGCGTAGAACGTCGAGAGCGGTACGAACACTTCGTAACCGACGCCGCCGACGCCAACCACGAGCCGCTGAACGTGTTTTTCGAGAAGCTCGCCCGAGAGGTGTGCGATCACGGCGCCTGGCGCCTGAGCGTTTGCGGCAGCCTGGCGTGCCGCCAGCTGCGCTGTTCGCGCGGCACACGGGCCGAGCCTGACGTCGGCGCGCGCCCGGCGTGGGCGTGGCAGATGGCCACGGCGAGCGCATCGGAGGCGTCGTGCGGCGACGGCGGCGTGTCGAGTCCAAGCAGCAGTTGAACCATCTGCTGCAGCTGGCTTTTTTCTGCGCGGCCGTACCCGGTCACGGCCATCTTGATCTCGGTCGGAGAGGTACTCGATGAGACGGCAACCCGGCTTCGACCGACGCGAGGACGGCGACTCCGCGCGCGTGGCCGAGCACGAGCGCGCTCTTGACGTTGTGGGCGTGAAAGAGGCTCTCGATCGCCACGCAATCAGGCTTGAACGCGCGCAGCTGGTCGAGCAGGCCGTCGTGAATCGCCCGAAGGCGGTCGGGAAGACCGGTCGCGCCGGCCACCGACAACGCCCCGCAGGCGACGAGCCGGTGACGCGTGCCGTCGGAGTCCACGCACCCATACCCGGTGCGGACGGACCCGGGATCGATGCCGAACACCCTCACGCCAGTGAGGCCTCGATTTCCTTCTCGTCGATGTCGACGTTCGACCAGACGTTCTTGGTGTCGTCGTACTCCTCGAGCGCCTCCATCAGCTTCAGCATCTGCTGCGCCGGCTTCCCCTCGAGCTTGATGTAGTTCTGCGGCAGCATCGCGATCTGGGCGGTGTCGGGCTCGACGCCGAGCGCCTTGATGGCCTCGACGACCGCCGGATGCGCGTCCGGTGACGACACGATCTCCCAGGCGCTTCCGTCGTCTTTCATGTCGTCGGCGCCGGCATCCAGCGCCGCGTTCATGAGAGCGTCCTCGGCGGCCTTGTCCTTGGCGACGATCACGAGACCCTTCTTCTCGAACATCCAGCCGACGCTGTTCGCCTCGCCGAGGTTTCCACCGTACTTGCCGAAGGTGTGCCGGATTTCGCCGACCGTCCGGTTCCTGTTGTCGGTCAGGGTCTCGACCAGGATGGCGACGCCGCCGGGGCCGTAGCCCTCATAGGTGACCTCGTCGTAGGTCACACCGGCCTCTTCGCCCGTGCCGCGCCGGATGGCCCGCTTGATGTTGTCGGCGGGCATGTTCACCTGCTTCGCGTCGGCGATGATCGTGCGAAGTCGGGGGTTCATGTCCGGGTCGCCGCCGCCATTACGGGCGGCCACCGTCAATTCCTTGATGATGCGGGTGAAGATCCGGCCTCGCTTGGCGTCGGCCGCACCTTTCTTGTGCTTAATCGTGTGCCACTTGGAATGGCCTGACATGTCTTGTCTTTCTCCAGAAACTGTCGACGCGGACTGGAAATTCTAGCACCGTCCCACTAGCGTCTTCTAGCGGCGTCTCACGACCAAAAGCCACGTGTCTGACGACGGACCCCATGGACCGCCCTTGTAGTCGCCGGCCACGGACTCCGCCTCGAAGCCGGCACGGGACAGGCGCGTGGTCATTTCCTCTACGGCGACCGTCCGAAACGTGAGCTCGAAGCGCCGCCGGCTCGTGCGTCGGCCGTCCGTCGTCGTGAACTCCTCGTCGAAGATTGTCACACCCCGGCGTCGATCCTGCCGGACGGATTCGACGAGCGCGATTCGACGCCGTGTGCCGGCGCGTCCCCGTAGGCGGACCTTGCGGCGATACTCATCCCAGGCCGAAAGGTCCGGCACTAGATCGATGCCAAAACGGCCGCCCTTGACGAGTACCCGAGCAACCTCCGAGAGCGTGGCATCGAGGTCGTCGTCGGTGAGCAGCGACTGCAGGAGGCCGTACGCCGCGATGACCGCACCAAACGATGCCGATTGGAACGGAAGGCATCGAACGTCGGCGCGGGCGATGGACGGACGGGCGCCTCGCGGAACGCGACGGCCGCGCGCAATCGCCCGCGCCAGCATCGGCGCCGACCGATCCACACCGATCACCCGAATCCCCTCTCGGGCGATCGGCGCAAGCACCCGGCCTGTGCCACAACCCAACTCGAGCACCGGGCGCCTTCGACTGGCGAACGAACCGGCGCCAGTACGTTGACATCCCGCCGCCCGACCGTTCGCGCGTTTTCCCAATCGTAGAAGTCGGCGTACTCGTCCCAGCCTCGCCAGCCTTCTTTCGTGGCCACAATCAATCCGCGACGACTGTCTCGCCGGGAAGGATCGGACGCGTTCGCGGTAGCACGCCCCTGCGCGCGAGATTGCCGACGTACGCGAGGATGGCGATAAAGGCGACGAGCTTGAGGATGTCGAAGGTTCGCGTCTGAGGCAGCACCTTCCACAGGAACCACAGCGTCGGCTGAGCGACGCAGGCCGCCCACACGGAGCCATAGAAGTACCGTCGTTCCTGTCCCTCCCCCCTTGTCGAACGACGCACCCGCGGAAGCCAGCCGACGGCACCGAGCAACCAGAACGTGGCCGCGATCGGCAGGTAGCCGGCGTCGTAGATCGCACGCATCCGCCAGGTGCCGTTCACGATGGCGTCAACCAGACCCGCGATGTTCAGGAGGGCGTAGCTAGCCACCTCGCTCCACGCGAGCGTGTAGCAGAAACGGCGGTAGAAGGGATTCGGCCGGTCTTCGTTGAAGCGCAGGATGTACGGCGCTGGCTCGACGCCAGGGAGCTGGCCGAAAAACCCCGCGATCCCGGTGCCGATCACCACGATCGCCAGCCACATCATCGTCAGCCGATCGGGGCCATGCGCGAACAAGTTGAACGTCACCGGGCCGGGCGCGATGAAGAACACCCAAATCCAGATGGGCCAATGCGCCAGGCGATATCTGATCTTGTTGCGGTCTCTCAGCTGTCGATCGGCGGAGAGCTCGACCCATTCGGCATGGCCGTGCTGTCGTTGATACGCGGGAGGAAGAATCGAAGGCACGGACAGGGATGGTACGACAGGTGCGACGGGTACGACAGATGCGACGGGTACGACAGGTCCCAGGAACCAACTGGCGCACGTCAACCTCCTTGGTTTTGAAGACAAGCGAGGAAAGGAAGGATGGCAAGCGCCAGGTCTGCTTCCTTGGACCAGTCGTACCCGTCGCACCTGTCGTACGATTCCCCAGGTGTCCTTCTTAGCGTCTCTTCCCGGCTCGGTCGTCCTGGCCCCCATGACGAAAGGGTCGAACCTTCCGTTTCGACGCCTGTGTGTCGAGCTCGGCGCGCGAGTACTGGTCAGCGAAATGGTGGTGGCGCGGCGCCTCAAGCAACGGCGGCGCGGCGAGTTTGCCCTGATTCGACGCGCGCCTGACGAACCGTGCTTCGGCGTGCAGCTCGCCGGCAACCAGCCGGACGAGATGGCGTGGGCCGCGATGCTCGTCGAGAGCCGCGGGCGCGGACTTCATCGACATCAACCTCGGCTGTCCCATCGATCACTTCACGCGAAAGGGACTCGGCGCGGCATTGGGACGCCAACCGGCGCGGGTCCGCCGGATCGTGGATGCGATGCGCCGCGCCGTCACGGTGCCTGTGACCGTAAAAATTCGGCTTGGCTGGAACGCCACGACGCGGAACTATCTCGACCTCGCGCAGGCCGCCATCGACGGCGGCGCGGCCGCCATCACGGTGCACGGCCGCACGCGAGAGGCGCGCTACCGGCATCCCGCGGACTGGGACGCGATCGCCGAAGTGGCAGCGGCCGTGAACGTGCCGGTCATCGGCAACGGCGATCTGCTTTTCGCCCACGATATCCAGAGTCGGCTGGCGGCGTCTGGCTGCGCCGCCGTGATGACCGCGCGCGGCGCGCTCATCAAGCCATGGATCTTCCGAGAGGCGTCGAACGGGTACTGGGACATCAGCGCCGAGGAACGTCTCGGCGTATACCGGCGATACGTCGAGTTGGCGATCGCGCACTGGCGCGCCCCGGTCAACCACGCGGAAGCGGCGCCGGAGGCGCTCGACGAGTACGGACGGCAGCGCGTGCGGGAGTTCCTGCGGTGGCACGTCGGCTTCTGGGTGCGCTACGCACCCCAGCGCGCCGACGGATCGTGGCCGACGATGCAGGGACGGGAGCCGGCGTTCGAGCCGCGATCGGCACTCGAGGCATTGCTCGCCCGCACGGATGACGCCGCGATCGACTTCATCACGGACGAGTTGCTCCATGGTGGGTCGTTCGACAAGCCACCCGCCGAGAGCACCGCGGCTGTCGAACAGGCGGTCGAAACCGAGGGATGAGCCATTGAGATTGGGTCATGCCAGCCGCGCATCCCACGTTTGCCGCGCGGCCGCTTAGGCGATATCGTTTGCGTTCGTGCCCGCCTCAACATCGCTGCCGGTCGCGCGAGGATTCGGCCAGACAACTCGACCGGACGCTTGGTGGCTGCCATCGGCCGTCACGTTCTTCGTTTTCAGTTCGTTCATCGTCTACTCGACGTGGGCCGGCTACTCGGCGGCGAACTTCGAGTTCGGCCCGTATCTCTCGCCGATGTACTCGCCACTGCTGTTCGGTCCGTCCACCCACTCGTGGTTCGGCGGACCATTCCAGCCTGACGTGGTGGCCGTCGTTTCTTCGAGTATTCGCCGGCGGTGCTGATCCTGTGGGGACCGGTGGGCTTCCGGCTCACCTGCTACTACTACCGCGGCGCGTACTACAAGGCGTTCTGGGCCGACCCGCCCGGATGCGCCGTCGGCGAGCCGCGAAAGAGATACCTCGGCGAGCGATGGTTGCCGCTCGTCATCCAGAACATCCATCGGTACTTCCTGTACGTCGCGATTGGCTTCATCGTGCATTCTCAGCATCGACGCGTGGAAGGCGATGTGGTTCCCGATCGGCACGAACGTGATCGCCGCGCGGCGCGCCGACGGAGTTCGGGATCGGTGTCGGCACCCTCGTGCTCACCGCCAATGCGGTGTTCCTCGGGCTCTACACGTTCGGCTGTCACTCGCTCCGGCATCTGGTCGGCGGCGTGCTCGACGTGATGTCCGGCCGGCCCGTCCGCAAGACCGCCTACGCCTGCGTGAGCTGCCTGAACCGCTGGCACATGAACTGGGCGTGGGTCAGCCTGATCTGGGTCGGGTTCACCGATCTCTACGTCCGGATGTGCGCGATGGGAATCTGGACGGACTTTCGAATTCTCTAGGCTTGTGGCTTGAGGCTTGGGGCCTGAGACAAGGCCGCTGACCACTGAATTCAGATGGATTATCCCGTCTTAGATCACGACGTGCTCGTCATCGGCGCCGGCGGCGCCGGCCTGAGAGCTGCCATCGCGGCCTCGGCTGAGGGCGCCAAGGTCGCTGTGATCACGAAGTCGCTCCTGGGCAAGGCGCACACCGTCATGGCCGAGGGCGGCATGGCGGCGGCGCTCGCCAACGTGGACGACCGCGACAGTTGGCGCGTGCATTTCGCCGACACCATGCGCGGCGGGCAGTACCTCAACAACTGGCGCATGGCCGAGCTCCATGCGAAGGAAGCGCCCGAGCGCGTTCGCGAGCTGGAAGCGTGGGGCGCCGTCTGGGATCGCACACCGGACGGCCGGATCCTTCAGCGGAACTTCGGCGGCCATCGCTATCCGCGCCTCGCGCACGTCGGCGACCGCACGGGTCTGGAGCTGATTCGCACGCTCCAGGACACCGGAGTCCACCGCGGCCTCGACGTGCACATGGAACACACGGTCATCGCGCTGCTCCTCGACGCCGGTCGCGTCGCGGGCGCCGTCGCGTACGACCGCGAGCGCGGGCGTTTCAAGGTGTTTCGCGCCAGGGCCGTTGTCATGGCCACCGGTGGTCTGGGCCGCGCGTACAAGATCACCAGCAACAGCTGGGAATACACCGGCGATGGCTACGCCCTCGCGTACGACGCAGGCGCCGCGCTACAGGACCTCGAGTTCATCCAGTTCCATCCCACGGGGATGGTCTGGCCGCCGAGCGTCAAGGGCATCCTCGTCACCGAAGGTGTGCGTGGCGAGGGCGGCGTCCTGCTGAACAAGGATGGCCGTCGTTTCATGTTCGACGACATCCCGGACAACTACCGCAACCAGACGGCCAAAGACGAAGAAGAGGGCTGGCGGTACACGCAAGGGGACAAGAGCGCGAACCGCCCGCCGGAGCTCCTCACCCGCGACCACGTGGCGCGGTGCATCAACCGTGAGGTCAAGGCCGGCCGCGGCAGCCCACATGGCGGCGTGTATCTCGACATCGCGTGGATCAAGAAGAAGCTGCCGAACGCCGCCGACCACATCAAGCGCAAGCTGCCGAGCATGTACCACCAGTTCAAGCAGCTTGCGAACCTCGACATCACCGAGGTGCCGATGGAGGTCGGGCCCACGACCCACTACACGATGGGCGGCATTCGCGTGGAAGGCGATACCCAGATGTCCACGCTGCCCGGTCTTTTTGCCGCGGGCGAAGCGGCGGCCGGCCTCCACGGTGCCAACCGCCTGGGCGGCAACTCACTCTCGGACCTGATCGTGTTCGGGAAGCGCGCGGGCGATCATGCCGCGGCGTTTGCGAAGGCGAACGGCGCCGTCCGCGTCAACGAGGACGACGTCGAGAAGGCGGTCGCCACGGCGCTCGCGCCCTTCGAGCGCGGCGCGTCGGGCGAGAACCCCTACGCGATTCAGCACGACCTGCAGGACATGATGCAGGACCTCGTCGGCATCGTGCGGCAGGAGTCGGAAATGCGGGACGCGCGCGAGCGGCTCGCCGGCCTCCGGAAGCGGGCGGCCCGGGCCGGTGTTCCCGGCAATCGCGAGTACAACAACGGCTGGCACACGGCAATTGACCTCCACAATCTGCTCACCGTGTCGGAGGCCATCGCGATCGCGGCCATCGAACGCAAGGAAAGCCGGGGCGCGCACTTCCGCGACGACTTCCCCGCGAAGTCCGACGCGTTCTCGACGTTCAACTACGTGATTCGGAAAGGCTCCGGCGGCGAGATGACGCTCACGCCGACCCCCATTCCGGAGATGCCGGCTGAGTTGAAGCAGGTCATCGAGGAGAACAAGTAGCGATGGCGATGCGCGCGTTCCGGCTGTGGCGCGGACAGGCAGGCAGCGGCGACTTCAAGGACTACACGACCGACGCCGGCGAAGGCATGGTCGTACTCGACGCCGTCCACGCGATCCAGGCGTCGCAGGCGCCCGATCTCGCCTGCCGCTGGAACTGCAAGGCCGGCAAGTGCGGCTCGTGCTCAGCCGAGATCAACGGATCGCCGCGCCTCATGTGCATGACACGACTCGACGAGCTGCCGGACGACAAGCCCGTGACGATCGAGCCGCTGCGCGCGTTTCCACACCTCAAGGATCTGGTCACCGACGTCTCGTGGAACTTCGAGGCCAAGAAGAAGATCAAGGCGTTCACCCCGCGGCCGCCCGATGCCGAGGACGGCACCTGGCGCATGCAGCAGGAAGACATCGATCGCGTCCAGGAATTCCGGAAGTGCATCGAGTGCTTCCTCTGCCAGGACGTGTGCCATGTGCTGCGGGATCACCACAAACACGACGAGTTCATCGGCCCCCGGCTTCTCGTGCACGCCGCAGCGCTCGAAATGCACCCGCTCGACACGGCCGACCGCGTCGACGAGCTGAAGGAACAGTTCGGCATCGGCTATTGCAACATCACCAAGTGCTGCACGAAGGTGTGCCCCGAGCACATCACGATCACCGACAACGCGATCATCCCGCTCAAGGAGCGCGTCGTCGATCGCTTCTACGACCCGGTGACGCGGCTCCTGAGGGTGATTACGGGGCGCTGACGTTCGACAACCTCAAACTTCGAACTTCGAACTTCAAACTTTGAACTCCAAACCCGAGCCAGAGTCTGGTTCGTGGTGTGGAGGTTGAAGCTCGTAGTTTGAAATTCGAAGTTTGAAGTTTGAAGTTTAACGTTAGAGTTCCGTCAGGCCGATGAGTCTGCCGGTCATTCTTCTCGTCGTCGCCGGCCTGCTGGTGGTCGTCAGCCTCCTGCAGCGCCTGGCGGCGCGCGTCGCGCTCCCTGCGTCGATTCTCTTCGCCGTGATGGGCATGACCATCGGCGGCGCGGCCATGCTCGCCCTGCGCGACGGCGCGACCGGCGCGGCGGGCGAGGTCGCCCGCGCATTCGTCGATGTGCCGGTCACATCCGAGACGTTCATGTTCGTGTTCGTGCCGGCGCTCCTCTTCCAGGCGGCGCTGACGATCGACGTGAAACGGATGATCGACGATGCCGCGCCGATTCTGCTCCTGGCGGTCGTCGCGGTCCTCGTCGCCACGGCCGTGATCGGGCTGGCGGTGGCGCCTGTCGCCGAGGTGTCGCTTGTCGCGTGCCTGCTGCTCGCGTCGATCGTGGCCACGACCGACACGGGCGCCGTGGTCGGGATCTTCCGCGACGTCGGCGCGCCCGCGCGACTCTGCCGGCTGGTGGAAGGCGAAAGCCTGCTCAACGACGCCGCCGCGATCATCACGTTCGCCCTCCTTCTCGACATGCTGACGGGCGCGGACGTCGCGGGACCAGCGGCCGCGCTCCTTCGTTTCCTCTGGACGTTCACGGGGGGTCTCGCGATCGGGTACATCGGGGCTCGGCTGGTGGTCGGCCTCCTGCCGTTGCTGCAGGACCTGCGCCTCGCTCAGGCCACCATGACGCTCGCGCTGCCCTATCTCGTCTACATCATCGGCGAGCGCGGCCTCGCGATGTCCGGCGTGACGGCCGCGGTGACCGCGGGGCTCGTGATGAGCGCGACCGCGCCGGCGCGCATCGCGCCCGCGGCCTGGCGGTTTCTCCTCGATCTGTGGGAGCAGCTCGCGTACTGGGCGAACTCGCTCGTGTTCGTCCTCGCGGCCCTGCTCGTGCCGCGGTTGCTCGTGGACATCGGCTGGTCCGACGTCGTCACGCTCGCCGTGATGATCGTGGCATCGCTCGTCGCGCGCGCGTTCATGCTGTGGGGGTTCTTTCCCCTGCTGACGAGCGCGGGCCTGAGCCAGCGGATCGGCACCCGATTCAACATCGTCATCCTCTGGGGCGGGCTGCGTGGCGCCGTCACGCTCGCGCTCGCGCTGGCCATCGTCGAAAACGACGCCGTCAGCTACGACGTGCGGCGGTTCGTGGCGGTGAACGCGACGGGCTTCGTGCTCTTCACACTCCTCGTCCCGGGGCTCACGCTTCGTCCGCTCATCCGGAAGCTCGGCCTCGACCGGCTGTCCGCGTTCGACGAAGCACTGCGGGCCCACGTCCTGACGATGTCGCGGGGTCGGGTTGCCGACACCGTTCGCACGATCGGCGAGCGTTACGGGTTCAATACGGAGCTCGTCAACCGCGTCGTGTCACCGTATCGGGTGCAGGGCAAGGCCCTGGCCGCCGAGGCGACTGCCGCCCCGGACGCGGCCGAACATCTGCAACTCGGGCTGGTCGCGCTCACGCAGCGGGAGCGCGCGATCGTGCTGGAGCATTTCAGCCGGCGGACGATCTCCGGCAGGACGGTGGAAGCGCTCGTCACGGACGCCGGCCATCTCCTCGATCGATCGCGAACGCGGGGTCCCGACGCGTACCTTCGGACAGGCCAGCAGCTCGTCGGGTTCTCGAGGTCCTTTCGCGCCGCGCTGTTCCTCCAGCGACGTTTCCGCATCACCGGTCCGCTCGTGGATCGACTCGCCGAACGCTTCGAGCGGCTGCTCGTCAGCCGCATCGTGCTCCAGGAGCTGGCGCCATACATCGACGAGACGCTCGCACCCCTGCTCCACGCCGGGGCCATGCCGCCGCTTCGTGATCTGCTTCAGAAACGCCAGCAGATGACGGACGCCGCGTTCGAAGCACTCGAAGCCCAATATCCCGCGTACGCCGCCCTGCTCGAAGAACGGTTCCTGCGACGTGTGGCGCTCCGTCGCGAGGCGCTCGAGTACCAGGAGCTCTTCGACGAGCGCGTCATCGGACCGGAGCTCCACGGTGCGCTCCAGCGGGACCTTTCCGCGGCACGGTCGACCGTGGATTCGCGCCCGGCGCTCGACCTTGGCCTGGAGACTCGCGCGCTCCTGGCGCGCGTGCCGATGTTTGCCGGCCTGGACCGCGAGCATCTCGACGCCGTCGTCCGGCTGCTGCGACCGCGATTCGCGATTCCTTCGGAGCGCCTGATCTCGACGGGAGAACCAGGCGACGCGATGTACTTCATCTCGTCCGGCGTGGTGGAAGTTCTCGCCGCCGGTCAGCGATTCCTGCTCACACAAGGCGAGTTCTTCGGCGAGATGGCGCTCATCCACGACCAGGCGCGGCAGGCGGATGTCAACGCGTTGTCGTACTGCCAGCTGCTCGTGCTCGATCGGAGGGACTTCTCGGCGCTGTTGAGAACGAGCCGGGCCATCCGCGAGCGCATCGATCGCGCCGCCGGCGAACGAGACCTGATGAACAAAGATACCCGCCAACGGGAACGGAATGTGCAAGGATCCGGCTGACGAGGAGCGACCATGCGCTGGACGCCCGGTGGAAAAAGCAAGGACGTCATCGATCTTCGCGGCCAGCGGGGCGGCGGGTTCGGCATGCGAGGCGCCGCGCCGATCGGGCTCGGTGGTCTGGCGGTCCTCGTCATCCTCACATTGGTCACCGGCCAGGATTTCTTGTCGAACGTCGATCCCACGGGCGGGGTGGCCCCCGCGGGCGATGCGAGTGCACCGCCCGCAGCCACGTCTCCTGAAGAAGAGCGCCTGGCGCAGTTCGTGTCGTTCGTCCTCGACGATACCCAGGACACGTGGACCCAGCTTCTGGGGAACGGCTACGACCGCGCGACGCTCGTCCTGTTTCGCGACGCGGTGAGCTCGGCGTGCGGCTTCGGGCAGGCCGCGACCGGGCCGTTCTATTGTCCCGGCGATCGACGGGTCTACATCGACCTCGGGTTCTACGACGAGTTGCAGCAGCGCTTCCGCGCGGGCGGTGATTTCGCGCAGGCGTACGTCCTGGCGCACGAGATCGGACACCACGTGCAGAACGTCGTCGGCACGGAGCCCAAGGTTCGCCAGGCGATGCGTGCGGACCCCTCGAACCGCAACGAGCTCTCCGTGCGTATGGAGCTTCAGGCTGATTGCTATGCCGGTGTCTGGGGGCACTCCGCCGCGTCCCGCGACAAGCTCGATCCAGGTGACGTCGAAGAAGGCTTGACCGCGGCCGCGGCCATCGGCGATGACCGTATCCAGCGCATGGGCGGCGGGCGCGTCTCGCCCGAGAGCTTCACGCACGGATCGTCCGCCGACCGCGTTGCGTGGTTCCGCCGGGGTCTCGAATCCGGCGACCCGAAAGCCTGCGACACCTTTACCGGCCGGTGAGGCCGCGCGCGAGCGCAGCCGGAACGTCAGAGATCCACAGCACCAAGTTCGCCCCGCGAGAGCAACGACGAGCAGTCAGGAGGCCCGGCGCGGGGAAACCGTGAACGGTACTGGAGTGGGAACGGCGTCCGTTGTGACGGCTGCCTGCGACGGATCGGCCTCGAACGGCCGGCCGATGCGATTGCCCGCGGGGTCCTCGAGGATGGAGGCGACGTGCAGACGATGCGCGCCGTGCTGCCAGGGCACGTCCGGAACAAAACGCCACGACATCGCGTCCGCCCCCACCTCAATCGTGCCTTTCAACAATCCCTGCTTGTCGGAGGCGACGTCGATCGCGCGCTGCAGCAACGCGGAGTCCAAGGCGAACGGAAAGGTCACAGTCAGGGCGTCTCGCGTTCCGGCGTCAGGCGCGGCGACGTGCCACGTCTTCGTGTCCAGGGCGCGTTCGAGCGGCGGACCGGCCGTGAACTCGTGCCGGTAGGCAGACGCGAGGGGCCGCCCGCTCGCGTCCCGCCAGTCCGCGTCCACCACGATCGCGTACCGGCGGCCGCTCACAAGCGCCCGTCCCATCTCCCGATTGGCGAGGATGCCGCGCTTCACCCGCGCCGGATCGAACAACACCGTGAACCGCGTTCGTTCCTCGTTCCACAGATCCACGTTCAGCGGCAGCAATGCGTCCGCGACGTCTTCTCCGTCCTCGCCGACGAGATGGACCTTCCCCACACCGCTGGCCTGCGACATGGGCCCGGAGAAATGAACGTAGAACCGGAGTGTGTTCTCCGGCCATCGATCCTGTGACGGTCGGATCGCGTCAACGGTCACACGGGCGGTTTCCGCGCGCGCCGGCAAACTGACGACCGCCTCTGACACGGCCGGAGTTCTCGGCGCAGGCCAGCGGCTCGTGTCGAG
This sequence comes from uncultured Acidobacteriota bacterium, assembly GCA_963739035.1. GTDB lineage: Bacteria > Acidobacteriota > Vicinamibacteria > Vicinamibacterales > SCN-69-37 > CAVTYZ01. The sequence continues at coordinate 361,630 of CAVTYZ010000022.1, forward strand.
CCGGACGAGGTACGGCCGGCCGGGGTCGAAGGGGAACGCCGGATGAAACTCCAGCGACGTGCCGTTCACAACCATTCGACCGACGATCGCCACGTCGGCGCCTTGCACGGTGACGGTCAGGATCTGAGGCGCCGCCGCTTCGTCTGACGACAGTCCGCTGACGCGCACGAATGCGGATTGGGACGACCGAGCGGGCTCGACCGAGATGACGATGTCGCCGGCCGGCGCGCGGCCAGCCGGCGAACATCCGGACACCAACAACAGGGCGGCCGCGAGAACGCGCCGCCCTGTCTTTCTCGTCACGGCAGGGCTACGGCCGTCAGATTGCGATCGCCGGTCGCCGTCGTCGCGATCACGATCGACCGGTTCGCATCGAGTTTGTCGAGTTGCTCGACGCCGGTCATGCTGGCGATCTTCTCGTACGGAACGCCTGCCGTGCCACCGACGCGTTCAGTGATGCCCTTGGCCGACCCGAAGTCAGCGGTGGGGATCTTCAGGACGCCATGGCGGGAGTTCGACATCAAGAGGAACGACTGCCCGTTCTTCTGGTACTGGATCATATCCAGCGGCTGATTGCCGGCGCCGAACTCCGCGATGGTCGTCCCGACGACTTTCTCGCCGGTCTTGAGTGACGACACCGGAAAGCGCACGAGCGGCGTGCACGTATAGCTCGCGATGACGTGGGGTTGTCCATTGACTGCCATCGGCAGGAACGCCATGACCGGCGACCGCGTCTCGAGCTGACCATGATTGCCGTGGTAGATCTCGACGCTCGCGCCACGATCAGCCGCCGCGAACGGGTACGGCACCGACCAGAGCTTCGACGCGAACTCTTCGTTCGAGAGACCCGAGACGATCAGGCGGCCGTTGGACAGCGCCATGTCGGTCACCGACTGCGTGCGTCCGCCTCGGCCGGTCGTGCCGGCCGCCGGATTCGGCATCGAGACACTGGTGTACGCGACGTTGTCGAGCGCGACGACCGAGACCGTCCCTGCCCCGTCGACGCGCAGGAGCGCTGGCGCGGCGTTCGTACCCTGTCCTCGGGTCACGGCCAGAAAAGAGTTCCCCGATGAGGGATGCACGGCCAGGTCGTTGATGCTGATCTCGCTGGCGGCCGTCCCGAGCATCGCGGCGATCTTGCCGCTGATGGCGGCGACGTCGGCCGTGCCGGCGCTGGCGCCCGACCCCTGCGTGCCAAGGTTCAGCGCGTAGATGGTGGCGGCCTGCCGATCGGCGGTGAAGAGAACGCCATCGGGACCAAACGCAAGCGGACCAATGGATGTGAGCGTGGGACCAACGCGCGCCGGCGTCACGGCGCCGAGGGTAGCGTGGATCGACGACGAGGCGACGACGAGCGCGGCCAGCAGCGCAAGCTTCATCAGGGTTCGCATGAACGACTCTCCTTCAAAGCGACGGGTCTATGGAGCCGGAAGGCACCATTAGACAGCCGGACTTCGTCGGAAGCAACCGCGATCCCAATGCCGCGTTCAACACACTCCTGCGGAGTGTCCCCTGCGAACCGGCTCGCTACGGGCAGCGGACGCCCGTTCCTCCCAGGCCGCAGTAGCCGGCCGGATTTTTCGCGAGGTACTGCTGGTGGTAGTCCTCGGCGTAGTAGAAGGGCGGCGCGTCCACGATCTCAGTGGAGATCGAGCGGTGCCCACTGGCCTTGAGCGCGGCCTCATAGCTCTCCCGCGTACGCTCCGCCGCCTTCCGCTGCCCATCGTTGAACACGTAGATCGCCGAGCGGTATTGGGTGCCGACATCATTCCCCTGCCGCATCCCCTGCGTGGGGTCGTGCGCCTCCCAGAACCGCTTGAGCAGATCGTCGTACGAGATCTTCGCCGGGTCGAAGACCACGAGCACGACTTCGTTGTGGCCGGTACGACCCGAACACACCTCTTCGTACGTCGGGTTGTTCGTGTAGCCGCCAGCGTAGCCGGCTGCCGTCGTGTAGACACCGGACGCCTGCCAGAATTTCCGCTCGGCGCCCCAGAAACAGCCGAGCCCGAACATCGCCTGCTCGAGGCCGGTGGGAAACGGCCCGACGAGCGGTGTGCCATTGACCGCATGCCGGTCCGCGACGGGCATGGCGGCCTCGCGGCCCCTCAGCGCCTCGTCTGGCCTCGGCATCGTGGTCTTGTAGCTGGTGAAGAAAGCCATAGGACCGTCCTTTTCCTGAGTGTACTCTCCGACCTGATGTCCGAGGCGCTCGAGACTGTCATCGGCAGCTACGACCCCAGCGCCAACCTGGCTGACGCATCGACCATTCCGTCGAGTTGGTACGTCGACCCGCGGATTCTCTCGCTCGAGCGACGGACGACCTTTTTGCGCACCTGGCTGTGTATTGGACGCCTGGACCAGCTGCGGGTTTCAGGACAGTACGTCGCATCCGAGCTGCCGTCCGGCGATCCGGTCGTCGTGGTGCGCGGACATGACGGCGTGCTGCGCGGCTTCTTCAATGTGTGCCGCCACCATGCCGCCGCGGTCGTGACCGAGCCCGAGGGCTCGGCACAAGTGCTGCGCTGTCCGTATCACGGCTGGACCTATGGGCTCGACGGGACGCTCAAAGGCACACCGGATTTTGCGGGAGTGTGTCGCTTCGATCGAACGTCGAACGGGCTGGTGGCTGTCGACACCGAGATCTGGGAGCAATGGGTATTCGTCAAGCTCGAGTCCGGTGGATTGTCGCTCGCCGACGGCCTCGGCGCCGATCTCGTTGGCAGCACGGCCGGGCTCGGTCTCGACAAGCGTCAATGGGTTGCGCGGCGGACGTACATGCTCGATTGCAACTGGAAGGTCTTCGTCGACAACTATCTCGACGGCGGCTATCACGTGCCGTACTTGCACAAGGACCTGAACAGCGTGCTCGACTACAGCGAGTACACGATCGCGTGCGGCGAGCGGCATTGTCTACAGTCGAGTCCGCTCGTCAGCGAGGGAGCTGAGCCGCGAACCGGCGACGTTCGACAGGGCGATCGCGCGCTCTATTACTGGATCTATCCGAACTTCATGATCAATTGTTATGGCGCGGCCATGGATACGAATCTGGTGATTCCTCGCGGACTCGAAAAGACCGAGGTCATCTTCGATTTCTATTTCTCGGACGTATCAGAGACGTCCCACGCCAGGAACCTCGCGAGCATTGATGTCAGCCACCAGATACAGGAAGAAGACGAGGCGATCTGCCGATCGGTCCAGCGCGGACTTCGGTCGCGGGCCTTCACGGCAGGGCGTCTGTCGGTGAGACGTGAGGCTGGCGAACATCTCTTCCACCGCCTGCTGTACGCCGACCTGTCGAGCGGACTCAGCGCTGAGCGAGGTTAGGCAATGCCCTGCCCTTCCGCGTGTAGCGCGACTATTACAGGCCGAGCGTCACGAGCCCGCGCTACTCCTCAGGCGTAAACGACAACGCCGCGCCGTTCATGCAGTAGCGCAGTCCAGTCGGCTTCGGACCATCGTCGAACACGTGGCCGAGATGCCCGCCGCAGCGGCTGCAGTGCACCTCCGTCCGGGTCATGGCGTGCGATCGATCAATGGTCGTTTCGACGGAGCCCTCGCGTGGCGCGTAAAAGCTCGGCCAGCCGGTCCCGCTCTCGTACTTCGTTCCTGAATCGAAGAGCGGCTGCCCGCAACCGGCACATCGGAACTCGCCGGGCCGCTTTTCCTTGTTCAGCGGGCTCGAGCCTCGCGGCTCCGTGCCATGCTGGCGAAGGACGGTGTACTCCGTGGGCGTCAAGGTCGCCTGCCATTCGGTATCCGATTTGGTCACCGGAAAGTCTTTTTCGTCGTTCATCGCCTAGTGCCCCCTACGTTCAGATGTCTCGCCAGCGTAGCCGGTTTCAGGCGCGACGAAGGAACTAGAGTTCCCGCGCCCCCGAACGACTAGAATTTTCGACGTGATCGACTTGTTGCGCGCCCGCCGTGCGCGGGGCAGCCGCGCACCGCATCGCGACGGCGCAAGCATCGCGCTGGCCGTCGAGGGCGGCGCGATGCGCGGTGTGATCTCGGCGGGTATGGTCTGGGCCCTCGAAGACCTCGGATTCGGAGACGCCTTCGATGCCGTGTACGGCTCGTCGGCCGGCGCCATCAACGCCGCCTACTTCCTTGGCGGCCGAGCCGGCCTCGGAACGGCGATTTACTACGAGGACATCAACTCCCGGAAGTTCATCGATTTAGCGCGGCCGCTTCGCGGACGACCCATCGTCGATTTGGGGTTTCTGCTCGACGAGGTCGCCGTCCGACGCAAGCAGTTGCCGCTTGAGCGCGTGCTCGCCGCCGCCTCTCCGCTGACCATTGTCGTCACCGACGTGGACGCGGGCCAGGCGCACGCCTTGCGATTGTTCGCCAGCGGCACGGACCTCGTCGCGGCGCTTCGTGCGAGCGCCACGATGCCGGTCGTCGCGGGCGGCCCCCGGTCGTTCGACGGGCGCCGATTTCTTGACGCCTCGATCAGCGAGCCGATCCCCGTGCCTACGGCAGAGCGCGATGGGCACACGCATGTGCTGGCCCTGCTCACGCGCAGTGGCGCCATGCGGCCGCAACCGTCCGCGCTGGACCGGTACTATGTGGCGCCACGACTTCGACGGATCTCCCCGAACCTCGCGCGCCAGTACCCTGACGCGAGCGGCACCGTACGACGAGCTCATTCGACACATCGACGCAGGCACCGGCCCGCTCGGCCGGTCGCAGGTGCTTCCCGTTCGAGCCACGGACTGTCACATCAGCCGTCTCGAACGGCGTCGGAGCGTGCTCGAAGACGGCGCGCGGCGCGGCTACGCGGCGATCATGTCGCTCTTTGATGAACGATGAAACGCGCCCTTACGGTCATCGCCGCTCTGGCCGCCATCGCGGCGCTTGGCGTCGTCGTGTACCGACTCACCCGACGGCCTGTACCCCTTCCTGATCCTGGCGTTGCGATAGACCTGGCACGCGACCGGGCCGCGCGCATCAGCAAGCTGGAGTACTTCCTGACAGTGGATGTACCGGAGACCCGCACGCAGCCGGTGCGGGCGCGCGTGGTCATACGATTCGCGTTGTCGGACGCGTCCCGTCCGCTCGCCCTCGACTTCGCCCCGGGAAACGACCAGGTGACGTCCGCGACGGCCAACGGCCGTCCATTCGACGGGAACATCCAGAACGGTCACCTCATCATTCCGCGGTCGCTGCTGATCGAGGGCGAAAACAACATCGATGTCGATGTAGTGGCCGGCGATCCCCCACTCAATCGCCAGGACGACTTCCTCTACACGCTGTTCGTGCCGGCGCGCGCCTCCGCGACGTTCCCGTGTTTCGACCAGCCGAACCTCAAAGGCGTCTGGAGACTGACACTGCTGTTGCCGCGAGACTGGTCAGCCGTGGCGAATGCCCCACTCGCCAGAGAAGAGCCGATCGACAAGGGGCGCCGCATGCTCGTGTTCGAGGCGACGGAACCGCTGCCCACGTATCTCGTCGCATTCGCGGCCGGACGTTTCAGCGAGGAGCGCGAAGAACGGGACGGTCGGACGTTCCGGCTGCTGCACCGCGAGACCGATCCCGCACGCATTGGCAGAAATCGCGCGGCGATTTTCGATCAGCATGCGCACGCGATCCGGTGGCTCGAGGAGTACACCGGTATCCGCTATCCGTTTTCAAAGTTCGACTTCGTCCTGGTGCCCGCGTTCCAGTTCAGCGGCATGGAACATCCGGGCGCCGTGTACTACAACGCGAATTCGGTGCTCCTCGACGAAACGGCCACCGAGCAGCAGGCACTCAATCGCGCCAACGTCATCGCGCACGAGACGGCGCACATGTGGTTCGGCAACCTCGTCACGATGTCGTGGTTCAACGACGTCTGGATGAAGGAGGTCTTCGCGAATTTCATGGCGGCCAAGATCGTGAATCCGTCGTTTCCCGCGATGAACCACGAGCTGCGATTTGTCCTGCAGCACCTGCCCGCGGCGTACGAGATCGATCGCACGGACGGCGCCAACCCGATCCGGCAGCCTCTCGCGAATCTCAACGAGGCGGGCTCTCTCTACGGCGCGATCGTCTATCAGAAGGCGCCGGTGGTCATGCGACAGCTCGAGCTCCTCGTTGGCGAGGACGGCTTTCGCAACGGCATTCGCGAATATCTCGACGCGCATCGGTTCGGAAACGCGGACTGGACCGACCTCGTACGCCGGCTGGACACCCGCACGTCCACGGACCTCGTCGCCTGGAGCCGCGCCTGGGTCGACGAGCCGGGTCGTCCCACGATTCGTACCGATCTTCAGGTCGAGAGGGGCGTGATCACACGACTGGCGCTTCTCCAGGAGGATCCGCGAAATCGCGGGATCGCATGGCCTGAACAGCTGCGCGTGCTCGTCCACTCGGGCGGCCGCGTTCGATCGTTCGACGTGACGCTCGAGGGCGCCGAAACGATCGTCCAGGACGCCGCGGGTCTGCCGGCGCCGCTGTGGATCGTTCCGGACGGCCTCGGCGCTGGCTACGGCTTTGTCGACGTGGACGCCACGACGCTCGCGTATCTGACGAACCACCTCCACGCGATCGCAGACCCGCTCACGCGCGGCACGGCTCTGGTCATTCTTTGGGAGGCGATGCTCGAGGGACGTGTGCCGCCAGCCGACGTCCTGAAGACATTGACCGCCGCCGCTCCCGCGAAACGACCGAGCTGAACCTGCAGCAGATGCTCGACGACATCCGTCTGGCGTTCTGGCGCTTCACGCCACCAGACGATCGGGACGCGGCGGCCAGAACGCTCGAACCGATGCTCCGCGCGGGATTGACTCGGGGGCCCTCGATGAGCGCGAAAGCGGCGTGGTTCGTCGCGCTGCGATCGATCGCCACGAGGCCCGACACGCTGCAATGGCTCGAACGTGTCTGGCGGCGTGACATCAGGGTGGCTGGACTGCGTTTGAGCGAGACCGACGAAGTCGATCTCGCCGCCGACCTCGCACTACGCGAGGTGCCGGCCACCGCAGAGATTCTCGCGACCCAGCTGCAGCGGCTCGAGAATCCCGATCGGAAGGCCCGCTTTCAGTTCCTGATGCCCGCGCTCTCGGCCGACGTCGCCACACGCGATCGTTTCTTCGAGTCACTCCGCGACGTGCGGAACCGGTCGCGCGAAGCGTGGGTACTCGACGCAGCGCGATACCTCCACCACCCCCTGCGCGCCGCCGCGTCGCGCAAGCACCTGCGCCCGGCGCTCGATCTCGTCCGGGAGATTCAGCGCACCGGCGACATCTTCTTCCCGAAGCGATGGGCCGATGCGTCGCTCAGCGGTTACCAGTCCGTGCAGACGGCAGCCGAGGTCCGGTCGTTCATCGACGCGCTCCCGGCTGACTATCCGCCCAGACTGCGCTGGGTGTTGCTGGCTTCGGCCGATCCCTTGTTCCGTGCCGCCAGGTTTCAGCAACAGGAACGCGATCCGTCCCCAGGCTCCAGGCCCTGAGCGACCTTTGAGCCGCGAGCCGTCAGCCATCAATTAAGATGTTGCGCGCATGAATCGCATCGACCTGCACGGACAGTTCGCCGTCATCACGGGGGGCGCGCGCGGTATCGGCTATGCCATCGCGGATCGTCTGCTCGACTCGGGCGCGTCCTGCTGCTTGTGGGACCGCGACGAAGCCAGGCTGGCCACGGCGGCGCGAGCGCTCTCTTCCAGGGGCGAGGTTCACACCGTGACGGTCGATATCGCGGATCCAGATTCCGTCGACCGCGCGGCGGACGCGACGATGCGACTGAACGATCGGACCGACATTCTCGTCAACAACGCCGGCATTGCGGGGCCGACGAAACGCACGTGGGAAATCACGCCCGACGAGTGGCAAGCCGTCCTGCAGGTCAACTTGTTTGGCGTATGGCTGTGCTGCCGGGCCATTGTCCCGCGAATGCTCGAGCAGCAGTACGGCCGGATCGTGAACGTGGCGTCGATCGCCGGCAAGGAAGGCAATCCGAACGCCTCGCCGTACAGCGCCACCAAGGCCGGCGTCATTGGCCTGACCAAGACGCTCGGCAAAGAGCTCGCGAAAGACGGCGTCATCGTCAACTGCATCACGCCGGCCGTGATTGAAACAGAGATTCTGGAGACGGTGCCCCAGTCACATATCGACTACATGCTGTCGAAGATTCCGATGGGCCGCGTTGGCAAGGCGACTGAGGTCGCCGCGATGGTCGCGTGGCTGTGCTCGGCGGATTGCTCGTTCACGACGGCGGGAGTCTTCGATCTGTCCGGTGGAAGAGCCACCTACTGAGGCGCCATGTTTCGACTCTTGCCGCTCTCGCTCGTCATCGCGCTCGTGGCAGGCGGGCGTCTCGCAGCCCAGGTCACTGACGAGCAGCTCCTGAGTGCTCGAGCGATCTCCGGCAATTGGCTGACGTACCACGGTGCCTATGACGGCTGGCGACACAGCCGGCTCGATCAGATCACTCCAGCCAACGTCAAAGGGCTCGAGATGAAGTGGGTGCTGCAGGCCCAGGCGGCTGGGCCCTGGGAAGCGACGCCTCTCGTCGTGGACGGCGTGATGTATGTCACCCAGCGGCCGAACGACGTGGTTGCGCTCGACGCCAAGACCGGCAGGATTTTCTGGATGTACCGGCATACCGGCCCAACCGACGTGCGGGTGTGCTGCGGCGCGGAGAATCGGGGGCTCGCCATACGCGGCCACACGCTCTACATGGGGACGCTCGACGCGCGGCTCGTCGCGCTCGACGCAAGGAACGGGCGCCCGATCTGGACGACGACGGTCGCCGATCTTGCGCTCGGCTACTCGATCACGCTCGCGCCCCTCGTGGTCAAGGACAAGGTCATTGTCGGCGTGGGTGGCGGTGAGTGGGGCATCCGTGGATTCGTCGCCGCGTACGATGCCGACACGGGCCGGGAGGCGTGGCGCTTCTACACGGTTCCGGCACCCGGAGAACGCGGCTCCGAGACCTGGTCCGGCGAGGCGTGGAAGACGGGTGGCGGATCGGTCTGGCTCACGGGCACGTACGATCCGGCGCTGAACCTCACCTATTGGGGCACCGGCAATCCGGGACCCGACTACAACCCGGCCCAACGTCCCGGCGACAACCTCTACACCGATTCAGTCGTCGCGCTCGACGCCGATACCGGCGCGCTTCGCTGGCACTTCCAGTTCACGCCAAACGACGCGTACGACTACGACGCCGCGCAGGTGCCGGTGCTCGTGGACATGACGTGGCGCGGCACGCCGTCAAACCTGATGCTCTTCGCAAATCGCAACGGTTATCTCTACGCGCTGGATCGCGTGACCGGGCGCTTCCTGTCCGGCACACCATTCGTCAAGGTCACGTGGGCCAGCGGACTCGACGACAACGGCCGCCCGGTTCAGACGCCGCCGCCGCCCGGAACGCCGGTCTTCCCTCATCAGCAGGGCGCCACCAACTGGTACTCGCCTTCGTACAGTCCGCGCACCGGACTGTTCTACGTTTCGATCTGGGAGGATGTCGCGGGCACGTTCCGACCGCAGGCCCAGACGTACGTGCCGGGCCAGCCGTTCCGTGGCGGCAACATGGGCGGCGTTCCGCCGGTGCCGGACGCGGCCACGCCTCCCTCGCTGAATCGTGGCCCAATCAACACGTGGACCAATGTGACAGGGCACGGCTCCGTCGTCGCTTTCGATCCGGCGAATGGTCAACGCAAGTGGACGTTCCCGATGTACGACCTCACGGATGCCGGCGTGTTGACGACGGCGTCGGATGTGCTCTTCACCGGTGGCCGCGACGGTTATTTCTACGCGCTCGACGCCCGGTCGGGCGCCGAGCTCTGGAAGACCAGCTTCGGCTCGGTTTCGCTCCGCAGCTCGCCGATGACTTACGAGGTTGACGGCAAACAGTTCGTGGCCGTCATCGGCGGCCATGTGCTGGCCGCGTACGGGTTGCGGGACTAAAGAAAAAAGGCACGTGCTTTTTTCCTACCGCGCTTCGCTCATACGCTGTCTATAGACAGCTCTCGCCTCGTCGAGCTGCCCGTAGACGTGGTCCTTTTCCTTCTGGGATCGCCATCCCGGCCACGCGGCGGCGAGCTGTTGGAGCTTGTCGATCCACTTCAGCGAGTACTCGGCGGATGCGCGATCGCGGACCGGCTGGTCGCCCACGATGGTCCAGACTGGGTTCGTGAATGCCTGTGGATAGCCCGTGTCGAGCGGGAACCGGTCGGCCGGCGCGCCTTCGGCTCGGAGGTGGTACCACCCGCTGCCGGAAACCGCGAGCGTCTTGTCGAGGTCCGCGGACTTTCGGTCCGCACTCAGTGGAAGCTGTTCGACCGGCTGTCCGTTGAAGAGAAGTGTCACGTTCTGCAGCGGCACCACGGATCGCACGCGGCCCTCGACACGTACTCGCCCGCCACCGGCCGGCAGGTTGACCGTCTCGCCCGGCAGCATTCCGTTCACGGACAACTCCACGAGCGGACCGTTCGTCACAAACGCGCGGCCCTCCCGCATGCCATCCAGCCAGGCGTGCATGTCGAGCCCCTTGCCACCCGTGTGCACGTAGGTCCGCTCTGATCCAACGAGCTTGCTCGCGTGGAGACTGCTGATCGAATCCTCGCCGCCGACGGCCGAAACCTTCAGGCCGTTGTTCCAGACCGCATAGAGCGGAAAGAAACCGGACCGCCCCGCCGCGGACCACTCGACCGCGTCGGTCGTTCCGAGCGCCGCGTCCACCATGAAACCCCTGCCCGCGCCCAGATCGGCGGCGAGCGGATCGGCCTCGCCGGCGAACGCGTGCACGTAGCCGACGTACGCGCCCTGACTTCTCGCCTTCCGGAACATGTCCGTGTTCGTCGGGTACAGGCTCTCGATCGCCGTGCCCTCGTAGCCGGTCGTGAACGGCGAGATCAGGTGGTCCCGCAGCCCGAACATGAACACATGGCCCCAGAACGGCGGCCGGTATTCCTGTCCGACGACGAGCAGCATCTCGGGGCGTGACAGCGGGTGCGTACCGCCACCCGGGATGAAGAACTGATAGTCGAGGACCCGGTTGTCCTTGTTCGCGATCTGCTCGAGCACGATGTCCTGGTCCTCGGCGGCCGACATCATCATCAGGTTCTCGAGTGTGTTGTGCAGGTTACCCGCGTAGTTCATGTGTACGTGCGTCGAACCGCTGTACCAGCCCTTCGCGTTCATATCCGTCATGCGCGCGAGCGGGATCGCAATCGTGGTGACCTCGTTCGCGCGAATCTCGGCTGAGGCACTCGCAGGTACGAACTCGAAGCCCTTCACCGCCGTGAGCGACACCGTTCCGACCGGCACCTCCACCCTGAACTCACCCGGCACGTGAAAGACCCTGTCGCCGGCCGCGCTGACGCGGCCGTACGCGTGTGCCGGCGGATAGGCCTTGCCGTCTGCGGCCGTCAAGTGGATACGAGCGCCCGTCAGTTGACCGCGATCGTCCTGCGGGCGAACGACCAGCACGCCCATCGGCCGCTTCCAACGACGGTCGGCGATGCGCACGACGCGGTTGCTGCCGCCGTGCGTTTCGAGCAGCGCGAGCTCGGGAAGGCCCTCGCGATTGTCGATGTACGCGATCCATTCGCCGTCGGGCGACCAGCGTGGATGAAAGGCGTCGTGCTCGAAGAACGTCAGCTTGTAGGGCTCGCCGCCCATCGTCGGCTGCACGTAGAGGTTCGAGAACTGGTCGGCCGCACCGCGGGTCGACGAGTACACGAAGCGCTTGCCGTCGCTGGACACGTCCGGACGCGTGCGATAGAGCGTCTGCTCCACGAGCACCGGCCGCGCCTGCGCCATGCCGCCGGGTGACGCCGGCACGCGCCAGACGTTGCCGGATCCGAGCGCGACGTCGCGGTTCGATACGAGCAGTAGTTCCTTGCCGTCGGGCATCCACGCCGGCGTGATGTGCAGGTCCCCAGTGCCAAAATAGAGACGATTGTTCGGAAACGAGTGGTCCGTCGTGACCGCGATCTCGTCGCCGGCCCACTGTCCGTCCTTGATCGAACGGATGTACACGTTGAAATAGCCGCTGGGTTTCGTCGACACGTAGGCCACCCGGCCGCCGTCGGGCGAGAACACAGGATCGGTGTAGATGAACTGATCGCTCGTGATCGGCTTCGCTAGTCCAGTCTCGACGTTGAGGATCTCGAGTTGGATCGTCTTGCTGCTGTTGTCCGCGGTGTAGATGATCCAGCGGCCATCGGGCGACCAGTCGGGCGACGAGTGATACGTTGGCCCGTAGGTGAGTTCCTGCGCCACGCCTGTCGTGGGATCCACCTTCCAGATCGACCCGCTCATGGCCACGGCCAGCGACCTCCCGTCGGGCGACCACGACGGCGCCCACGGCGTGGAGCTCGGTGCCGGCGGGAAGTAGTAATTGTGCATGTAGGCTGCGCCGGTTCGGGCCGCCGGGTAGGCGCCCTGGCCACTGACTGGCACGATGGCCGCGAAACCAGCGATGACGGTCGCGGCAGCCAGCCAAGAAAAAGGGGGAGCGTCGATTTTTCTAAAGAGCATGGTCACTTCCTGATCGACGCGATGACGCGTCCGAGGAACCCGTCGAGGGCCTTGTCTCCGCCGATCCAGCGCACGACAACGACAAGATCGTTCTCCCAATCCACGTAGACGATGTTCTGGCCATTGCCGCGGAACGTGACGCTCGACTCAGGCGTCGAGGGCAGCGACTTCTTGCCGGTATTGAGATACCAGTTCATGAATCCGTACTCGGCGTTGGCCTTGCCGGGCGTCCGCGCCATCGCGATCCACTTCGGCGAGACGATCTCCCGGCCCTTCCACGTGCCGTTCCGGAGAAACAGGTACCCGAAGCGCGCCATGTCCCATGCGTTGATGAACATGCCGCCGCCCCAGTGGCCGCCGCCACTGACAGACTGGACACGACGCCCATCCAGATCGATCCACGAGTTTTCGTAGCCGTGCCAGCGCCACGTGCTCGAGGCGCCGATCGGTTCCATGATTTCTTCGCGGAGGATGTCAGGCAACGGACGCCGGAACACGTGCAGGGTCGCGAGCGCAAGCACGTTTACGCGGACGTCGTTGTACTTGTAGCGGGTCCCGGGCTCGTTGAGTGGGCGGTTCGCCCATCCGCTCGCCGGCCCTTCCGGACGATCGGCCCAGTCCGGCTTGTCCCAGAGGGTGCCCTGCCAGTCGCTCGTCTGACGCAGCAGATGGTCCCAGGTGATCGGCTGATTGTGCGGCGCGTTGAAGAGCCCGGCGCCAAGTGGACCGGGGGGCATATATGGGCCCACACGATCGTCGAGATTTTTGATCAAACCCCGCTGCCAAGCCAGGCCGACGATGGTCGAAAGAAACGTCTTGGTCACGCTGTGCGTCATGTCTACGCGTGTCGTCTCGCCCCAGTCGGCCACGACATAGCCGCCACGGATGACAAGGCCATTCAAGGCACCGCGTTCCTTGACCGGCCCCACGAGCGCGTCGAACGGCTCGGTCGCGCCGAACGTCTGGGCATGAGCGATGACAGGATCTCTCGGTCCGGGATTCTCGTTGGCAATTGCGAACTTGATCGCGTCAGCGAGCGCGGCCGCATCCATGCCCGCCTCGGCCGCCATGTGACGCTGCCAGTCGAAGCGGTCTGGAAAGTACGTTGTCGGCGACTGCGCGGCGGTGGTGATCGCGACAGCCGCAAAAGACACGACAAGCGCACTCGATACTGCGGCACGGGAGGGCATGGGTGCTCCTGACCTCTTGTTCATGACAGCAGTCGCCAGGCTTGAAAGGCGCCGAGGCCGCTCATGGCGATGAACGCGATCCAGAGCAGCACCGTGCCCACACCGGTGGAGCGAAGGCCGGACGGTATGTGGAAATGGTGGAAATAGACGGCAGCCCCAGCCAGGAACGGCAACATCATGGCCTGCGCGACACCGCCGATGAGCACGAGCGTGACCAGCGACTCGAAGCGCAGGTAGACGAGCATGACGGCGATGGGAAGCGCGATGACCGCGATTCGGACGATCCGCATCCGGTCTTCCGGCGTCCGGTAGCGAAACACTCCAGCCAGCCCGCCGATGTCGGCGAATAACCTCGCGTTCGAGGCGGACGAGACAAAGAGCGTCGAGTACAGCACCATGAACGCCCCGAGATAGAAGATCCAAAGCCCCGACGGCCCGATCGTGTGCACGTACATGCTCGCCAGCGTGTCGATCGCGCCCTCATTACCGACCGTCGCGCCGCGACGATGCAGGATGGCGGCGCCGAGGACGTAGAAGCTCAGCGTCCCGACGGTGTACACGGCCATCGAGAGCCAGGCGTCGTACTTCATGACGCGCATCCAGCCCCGCGCCCGTTCGTACCACTCGGGGCTGTCGTCGCGCGGACCGGTCGCTTTCGCGTACCCCTTCTCGAGGCACCAGATCGGATAGAAGATGAGCTCGGCCGCGCCGACTCCGGTGATGCCGAACACGGCAAATGCCGTGATGAGATCGTCCGGCAACCCGAAGCTCAACCCGTGCGCAAGCTCTGCGCCGGTCATGCGTGACTCCGTGGTCTGCAGAAGCGCCACCGCCAGAAGATTGGAAAACGTGAAGAGCACGACCATCACGGTCGAGCTCTTCTCGACAAGCTTGTAGCGGCCAGCCGACAGGAGAAGCCCTGTGGCGACGGCGACCACCACCGCCCACCCGCGATGCGCCCAGATGTTGGACTTCGCGGCAAACAGCTCGGCGATGCCCCCGACCATCCCCGACATCTGGCAGAGCGTCCCGAGATACATGACGAACCACAGCCAGAGCACCCACGACACTCGAAAGCGTGGACCTGGCAGCCGGTTCAGCGCTTCGAGGCTGCCGACACCCTCGGCAAGGGTGTAGCGGCCCAGTTCGATCTGGACGAACACCTTGATGAAACAGCTGAAAACGATGAACCAGAGCAGCAGGAAGCCGACCTGCGATCCGAGCCGCGTGGTGGCGATGAGCTCACCGGTGCCGACGATGTTCGCGGTGAGGATGAGGCCAGGACCGATGGCCCTGAGGATTCCCCACGCGGTCGTCGGCGCGGGACGGATTGCAGGATCGGTCGTTGGCGGCATGTGCGGCCGTCATTAGAGCCGGAAACGGACCGTTTCGCCAGAGAGTCCACCGGGCTGCCGCGCCGTTCACTCGCCGTAAGTCCTTACGTCGCGGGTAAGTCCCTGACTACTGTTTTCGCAATTTCCCGCCAAAAACAGGCTGGCCCCGTCCTTGCTCAACACGGGGCGTGCCCTTATTCCGTACCGCGCTCGTGTGGCTCTCTGTGTGTGTGCTGGCAGCGGCGCCTGCAGCGGCCCAGGGCATCGAAGACGACGACTCGGCCCTGCAGCTCGAACAGCCGACGTTCCGGCTGATCAATCTCCCGACGAATCTTCGGCTGCCGCGACACAGGGGCAACTTCGACCTCACGCACCGGTTCAATCTCAATCTTCGAGGCATCTCATTCCAGGAGGCGTTCAGCAATCTGTTCGGCCTCGACAACGGTGCCACCATCGGTTTCGAATTTCGTTACGCACCGATTCGGCGCCTGCAAGTGGCGGCGTACCGATCGAGCGCCGATCAGACCATCCAGCTCTTCTCGAAGTACGACGGCTGGCGCCAGCGCGGCCGGATGCCGGTCTCGATCTCGGCATTCGTGTCCGTCGAAGGCGCCGACAACTTTCAGGAGCGCTACGCCCCGGGAGTCGGCGCCATCGTCGGACGGTCGTTGGGAAACTGGGCCTCGGCCTACGTCACGCCGATGTGGGTGCACAACACGGCGGCGCTGACCGGCGAGACTCGCGACACGGTCTTCGTCGGGTTCGGAGGCCGCCTTCGCATCCGGCCGACCGTCTACGTCGTCGGCGAGATGGCCCCGCGTGCCGGCGGCTATGAGCCGGGCACGTCGCTGTATGGCTTCGCCATCGAGAAACGTGCAGGCGGCCACCTTTTTCAGCTGAATTTCAACAACGGCCACGCGTCGACGCTCGCGAATGTCGCGCGCGGAGGCAATCCCGGACAGCTGTACATGGGTTTCAACATCAGCCGCAAGTTCTTTTAGTCAACCCGTGAAGGAGAGAGAAAGATGAAGGCACTTCGATTCCTGACCCTTGCACTGGCCGTCGCAGCGGCCGGATGCGGCGAGCGATGCCCCAACACCACCGACGACCAACAACCCGCCGGCGGGCAACACCACGACGCCAACTGAATTCAGACTGGATCTGAAGGCAAGCAACGAAAAGCCGAATCCTATTAGCGGGCCCGAAGCGTCCGCGACAGGCCCGGGAATTCTCACGATCAGAATTACGCGTGACCCAAGCAACAACATCGTTTCCGCGACTGCTGACTTCAACGTCTCGATGGTAGGGCTCCCGGCTGGTGCGACCATCACCGCGGCGCACATCCACCCAGGGGACGCGAGCAACACCGGCGGCATCCTCTGGAACACTGGCCTAACGTCGGGCGAAGTCGCACTAACGAACGGCGCGGGCTCGTTCTCGAAGACCAACGTTGCCTTTCCCTCAAGTCAAGACATCAACCAGGCTGCGGCCATCGTGAGCAATCCCGCCGGGTTCTACTTCAACGTGCATAGCTCCGCGAATCCAGGCGGCGTGCTGCGCGCACAGATGAACAACACCGGCGCGCGCGGGACAGCCGGGGAGCGGCGAACCGGGCCATGACGACCCGTCCTGACATCTACTGCACGCCCGGTAGGAGCAAAGACCGTGCTGAACCATCGACGCCTGGCGGGTTGGCTGGGAGCTGGCGGCATCGTCGTCGCGGCGCTCCCGATTCACTCCGTACTCCGGGGTGAGGCGGCCCGCCAGGGCGCCGACTGGACGATTCCCGCGAACGCCGCGGAGCTGAAGAGTCCGGTCGCGCCAACGCCCGAGGTGCTCAAGCGCGGTGCATCGATCTTCGAATCTCGCTGTCGCCCCTGCCACGGCCCGGAAGGCAAGGGTAACGGTCCGCTGTCGGATCCCGCACATCCGGCAGCGGACCTGACAGCGGGTGTGAAGGCGGACTGGCCGTCTGACGGCGAGCTGTTCTACCGCGTGTGGAACGGCAAGAAGCCGATGCCGGCCTTCAAGTCCGAGGTTTCACAAGAGGAAGTCTGGACCGTCCTCGCGTATGTCAAGACGCTCAAGAAGGACTGACGTCAGGACAGAAGGCGCGCGCTTTCACTGCGACACTCCCAGCTGCCACATGCAAACAGACGCTGATCGACGACGTCGCGCAGCCGCAGGTTCAGCGGCTTGCCCTGGCCGTGGCCTGCCTCGCGATCGACCCAGAGCAGCACGGGCTGTTCGGCCGGGTCGGACGCGGTGGCCGCCTGAAGCAGCGCCGCCATCTTGCGCGCGTGCAGCGCGTGCACGCGCGTGTCGTGCTCGCCCGCGGTGAGGAAGACCGCCGGATACTTCGTGCCGGCCTTGACGTGCTGATACGGCGAGTACGCGCGAGGAACGCGAACTCGGTCGGCATCCTCCGCGGATCCGTATTCCGGCACCCAGTAGCGCGCCATCAGGAAGTTCTGGTAGCGCAGCATGTCGAGGAGCGGCACCTCGACGAACGCGGCGCGGAACAGGTCGGGCCGCTGCGTCACGACGGCGCCGGTGAGCAGGCCGCCGTTCGATCCGCCCGTGATCGCCAGCTTCTCCGGACGTCGTGTAGCTGTTGGCGATCAGCCACTCGGCGGCGGCGATGAAGTCGTCGAACACGTTCTGTTTCTGCGTCGAGCATGCCGGCCTCGTGCCACGCGTCGCCGTACTCGCCGCCGCCGCGCAGGTTCGGCACGGCGTACAGGCCGCCGGCCTCGAGCCACTGAAAGAGCGTCGCGGAAAACGCCGGCGTCGCGCTGACGTTGAAGCCGCCGTAGCCCGAGAGGATCGTCGGCAGTGCGCCGTTCTTCGCCAGCCCTTTCTTGTGCACCAGGAACATGCTGATCTTCGTGCCGTCCTTCGACGCGTACCAGACCTGCTCGACTTCGACGGTCGACGGATCGACCGGGAACGTCCGGCCGCTCCCAGAGCCGGGCGGGCTCGGCGGGCTTGGCCAGATCGACGTGGAAGATCGTCGTCGGATAGTTGAAGCTCGTGAACGTCAGGAACGCCGTCGGTGCGATCCTCCTCAGCCGCGACGGTGGCCGCGCCGATGCCCGGCTGGCTGAGCGCCGCCGAGCGAATCGGCCCGACGTGTCGAAGACCTCGACGACGTTCGCCGCGTTCTTGAGATAGGTCACGGCGACGACGCCCTTGCCGATGCGAGACGCCTTCGATCACGGCGTCCTGCCGCTCGGGCACGAGGTCGCGCCAGTTGGCGGCCTCGGGCGCCGTCGGTGCTCGCCGCGACGACGCGCCCGTTCGGCGCGCCCTTCGTCGTCTGCA
Source organism: uncultured Acidobacteriota bacterium (assembly GCA_963739035.1). GTDB lineage: Bacteria > Acidobacteriota > Vicinamibacteria > Vicinamibacterales > SCN-69-37 > CAVTYZ01. The sequence continues at coordinate 379,945 of CAVTYZ010000022.1, forward strand.
GATACAGCGTGTCGTCGATGACCGTGCCGGACGCCTGACCCTCGTTGCCGACCGATACCACGCGCCGTTCGACCCGGCCGGTGCGAAGAAACTGCTCGAAGTCGACGAGCCAGAGATCGTTGGACTTCGTGTCGACCCAGTAGCCGAGGAGCAGCCAGCGGCCGTCGCGCGAGAGCGACCCGAACGGTCCCCACGTCGTCGCGAGCTTTGCGTTCTCGGCCTTCGGTGAACTGCCGGAACAGCACGACGTCGTCGCGAGACGTCCTGCCCATGCGGTGGAACATGACCTGGCCGCTGTACGGGTCCTTCGGGTCCTTGAGGTTCTGGTAGACGAACCCGCTGCCATCGGGCAGCCAGTCCGGCGCCTGGGTCTTGTTCGGAATCTCGAGCGGCAGCGTCTTGCCGGTGTCGACGTCGAGCAGGTGCAGCGTCGTGTTCTCGTCGCCGGCGCGATACGTGCCGTAGGCCAGCGTGCGGCCGTCGGGCGACGGCGAGATCCACTCCACCGTCGTCAGGCCCGGTCGGATCGAGCGCCGCGGGATCGATGAGCACGCGGCTCTCGCCCGCAGCCCTTCGCGCCAGTAGACGACGGCTGGTTCTGGCTGCCCTCGCGCTTGGAGAAGAAATAGCGGTTCGCCCGCACGCGGGGCGCCGACACCGACCCGACTTCCATGAGCGGTCGCAGCTGCGTCCTCCAGCGCGGCGCGGCCGGGAAGGTTGTCGAGCACTGCGCGCGTGTACGGGTTCTGCGCGTCGGTCCAGGCTGCGACCTCGGGCGTCACCTTGCCCTGGTCCGCGGGATTGGTGTTGTCGCCCTCGAGCCACCGGTAGTGGTCGACGATCGACGACGCCGTGGAGCACATCGGTCACCGGATCGACTGCGCGTGTGAGGCGCTGTGGCGGACGTTCGGTAAGGGCGGGTCGAGCCGGCACATGCGGTCATGAGACCCAGGCCGCCCAGGAGCAAGAGAAGCTTCATCGGGCCAATTTATAGCGATTCCTGTAATCGCGCCCCGATCCTGCCGCGGCGATCCCTTTACACAACTACCCGGATCGACCTGAGAATTCCCAAATCGTCACGGGTACGCATATACTCGGCGCTAGGCTAGTTCCTGTGCCTCTTTCCCGGACAATCGACCCTCACGACAGGTTCCTGCGCACAACGGTGGCGGCTCCGATCAGCCTGCAGGACATCGAGAACCACCTCAATGTGGTGTTCAGCGTGGGTGTCGAGGCATGTCCGGAGCTGATTGATGCCCGCCAGCTTGACCCTGCCCATATCAGCGTTCGCGAGGTCATGAGCACACTGTGCCGCTTCGGCCTCGGGCGAGAAGAATTCGCGCCGCGCGCGCTGGTCGTATCGTCGGAGGCGTGTTTCTCCCTGGCACGAACCGTGTCCACCCTCGTATGCGGCTGGGTCCGCGTCGGCGTGTTCGACGATCCCGAGGTCGCGCGCGAGTGGCTGATGAGCCGGATGTCACCCCTCTCGTCGGACGCCTGGCGCGCCGCGCTCAACCGAAGCGACATCTTCAACCTGTCCGAAACAGCCTGACTATCTTGCCGTGCCGACGACGCGCTCGATGTCGGCGATCCGGCGGGGCGCGCGGCCCGACAGCATTTCGGGACCCTTCGGCGTCATCAGAAACGAATCCTCCACGCGCACGCCGATATAGCGATACCGCTCGATCAACGGCGTGAGCTGCTTCATCAGTGCCGGATTCGCTGACGACTTCGGAGTACCGATCGAGGGCGTCGGGCCTGATGTAGATGCCCGGTTCGATCACGAACGCCGCGCCAGGATCGAGCGATCCCAGCGGATCGTGAACGTCCATGCCGATGCCGTGCACCGGTCCGTGCGGGAACCACAAGTTGATCTCCGCGTCGCGCTCGGCGCCTGATGACGCCGTGACGAAGCCGAGCGTCTGCAAGACCGTCGCCGATGACATCTCGCACCGCCCGAACGATGTCTTCAACCTTCCCACCCGGGACGCGCGGCCGCGATGCCGGCTTCCTGCGCCCGAAGAACGACGTCGTAGATGGCGCGTTGGTCCGCCGTGAATCGGCCATTCACCGGATACGTCCGGGTGATGTCGCCCGTGAGCCCCTGGAAACTTCCGGCCGCATCCACGAGCAGCAGGTCGCCGTCCTGCATCTGCCTGGTGGACGAGAGGTAGTGGAGGATGGTCGCGTTCGGTCCGCTGCCGACGATCGACGGATAGCCCCAGGAGAGGCGCGCCGTTTCTCATGAACGTCGCTTCGATGGCAGACTCGACCTCGTATTCCCATCGACCAGGCCGAGCGGCCCGCATGCCTTCGACATGCGCGTCGGCCGAGATTTCGACGCTTCGACGCAGCACCGACTGTTCGTACGGAGTCTTCAACTCGCGCTGGGTCGCGAGCACCTGGCCAGCGCTGAAAGCCTTGACACGCCGGGATACTTCAGCTCGATCTCGCGCGCCCACGCGAACTCCCGCGAGAGCGTCCGAGTCGTCGTCACCGTCGCCCGGTGCACGGTCAACTCGCGCGAGCACCGCCACGCGTGCGCGGCCTGCCGCGACAGGGCATCGGAAAACCGGCGAACTCACCTGGCGGCGTGCCTTCGGGCCACTTGTTGTCCGGCGAACCACCAAGGAGACCGGCCATGAAGGCGTCAAAGGCCTCGGTTCCCCGCTGCAGATGCACGTTGGGGATTCCGCTCCGCGCGGTGACTTCTTCCGCCGTCAACGTGTGTCCACTCCACAACTCGCGGAGCGGATCGCCACGACGAACGAAGAGATGTGCCTTCTGCGATTTCGCGGCAGGAACCAGCACGAGAATCGTGTCCGGCTGATCGATGCCGGTGAGATACAGGAGGTTGCTCTCCTGCCGGTACTCGTAATGGACGTCGTCGGAATACAGCCGCTGCGGCGCGCTCCACATCACGAGAACGGTCTCGGGGCCGATCGTCGCCATCGTCTTCGCGCGTCGGGCGGCGAGGTCGGCCGTGTACGCCTGGGCGCCACCAAGCGGTGGAATCTGGCCGGCGATCGGGGCAAGGGCCACGGCGGCCATGACCGTCGCGACAAGAGCGGTCCGCAGCATGTCATGTCGGATTCTAGCGCCGGACGCGGCGGGAGGACGATCTCGAACACGCGCGCCGCCTCCCTGGACGTTCGACGCGGTCACCGTGCCGCCATGACGAGTCACGATCGCGCGAACGATCGACAGGCCAAGGCCGCTGCCGGACGAGGTGTCCGTGCTCGCACGGGACTCGTCGACCTTGTAGAACCGATCGAAGATCCGCGGCAAATGCTCCGGGGAGATGCCTGGCCCTGTGTCTTCGACGGAGAGGACGATGCGATCGCCCCGTGACGCGGCACGAACCGTCACGGTTCCCTCGGGCGGGGTGTGACGAATCGCGTTGGCGACGAGGTTCTGGAGCGCCTGCTCGAGGCGGTTCGGGTCGCCGCACGATGGTCTCGGCCGAGGCTTCCCGTTCGGTGGAGAGCGTCACATTCTTTTCGCGGAGCTTCGGCTCATGCCGATGCCGGACGCGCTCGAGCAGTTGCGCAATCGACACGTCGTCTTCGCGCCAGCTTCCCCCGCCGCCCTCGAGGCGGGCCAGCTCGAGCAGGTCGCCGACGATGTGTTCCAGCCGTTCGGTCTCGTCCGTGACGATGTGGAGATAACGCCGGCGGGTGTTCTCGGTCAGCGGCACCTCCGCCATGCTCAGCGTCTCGACGTAGCCGCGGATCGCGGCGAGCGGCGTGGACAACTCATGCGAGACGTCGGCGAGGAGCTGCCGTCGCGTCCGGTCGGATCGTTCGAGCGCCTGCGTCCGTTGCTCGAGCTGGCTGGCCATCTCGTTGAAGCTGCGCGCCAGCGAGCGAGACCTCGTCGCCGCCGGTCTCCGGCGCCCGCACGCCCACCTCGCCCGCGCCGATCGCGCGCGCCGCATCCTGCAGTTCACTCAAACGGCGGCGTGCCGGGCGAAAGATCGCGAGAGCCGCGACCGTTGTGCCCACCGTCAGCAAGCCGAGGGCAACGATGGCCAGCGTCGGTCCCAGATCCCGCAAGGTCATCGACAGCGGCGGCGGCTCGACCGGCACGGCAACAATGCCGGCGACCGTGCCGTTCACGTTGATGAAGGCGAACTCCACAGCCAGACCTCTCGGTCCGCCGGGCCCGCCGGAACGCCCCGGACCGAACTCGCGGCCGGTCGTCTCCGTCCGGTCCGCGGCCGCGAAAACGGCCGCCCGAACGACGATCCGTATACGGGTCGTCGAAGAGACGCGATCGCGCGATGCGGGCGAGCATCGGCGGCGGCGGAACACGATGGCTCACGACAGCGCGACCGTCGGACAGCACCACGGCAAATCCCCGTGACGCACCCGAATAGCGCGAGTTCACGAACGCATCGACGTCGAGCGTCGGCTGCTCGCCAAGCTCGGCTGAGAGGTCGGTCGCAATCGTGCCGGCAAACTGCGCCGGCGTCCGATTCGGAAACAGATCGTCCATCCGGCCGGAGATCCAGAGGAACACCAGGATCTGGAGGACGAGCAGCGTGGCGACCAGCGCGACGAAACCCAGCGCGATCCGCCAGTAGATGCTCCGGTACCAGACGAGATCAGCCATCGGCGTACTTGTAGCCCGTTCCCCAGACCGTGAGGATCAGCTTCGGATCGCGGGTGTCGGCTTCGAGTTTCTGTCGCAGGCGTTTGATCAACGTGTCCACGCTGCGCACGGTCACGTGCGTGTCGTTCGTCCACACACGCTCGAGGAGCATCTCCCGCGTGAAGACGATGCCGGCGTTCGAGGCCAGCAGGTGCAGCACATCGAATTCGTGCGGCGTCAGCTCGATGGCCTGACCGTGGAGAACGGCCTGGCGTCGCGATCGATCGAGGCGGAGCGGACCAGCCTCGACAACGCCAGACGCCGGAACCGAACGAAACGCACGGCGACGCGCGGGGCCGGCGCAGGAGCGCTCGAGCACGGGCGACAAGCTCGCGGATGCCAAACGGCTTCGTCAGGTAGTCGTCCGCCCCGCTCTCGAGACCAAGGACCTTGTCCGACTCCTCACGCCGGGCGGTCAGCATCAGAATCGGCACGTCGGCATTGAGCGGATGGCGGCGGATGGCGCGACAGACGGCCACGCCGTCCACCTTCGGCAGCATCAGATCGAGAACGACGAGATCGAAGGGTTCGGCCTCGATCTCGCCGAATCGCTTCGTCGCCGGCCGCGGCCTCGGTGATGGCCAACCCCTCGAGGCCGAGATGAAGAGCGACAAGCTCGCGAATGTTCGGCTCGTCCTCGACGACGAGCGCTCGACGCCCAGCGACACTCGCGACTCGTGGATCCCTGGTGATCGGTCACGTCAGACATTCGGTGCGCTCGGTACTATTGGACGGTCACAGCGAGGCGCCAAAGTGTGACAAATGCGTGGCATAGCAATGAAGAGACCATGACGCCCCCGTAGTTCGGGAACCGATTCAGGGTCACCTGCCGTATCCTCTCCGTGTAACGACGATGTTACAGGAGACTGGAACCCGAGAGACTCGCCCGGCGGCCCGGGAATTGAAGTTCATGGTCCCCCTCGCTACTGCCGACCGGGTAATGGCCTGGTCGCGCGCGCGGTTGTCACCAGACCCCCACGGCGTCCGGCCGGTTCGGCGACGAATACTGCACGACGAGCCTGTACTTCGACACGGACGCGCTCGACGTCTACCACCGGAAGGGCTCGTTCGGCCGGAGCAAGTACCGGATTCGTCGATACGGCGCGGCGCCGATCGCGTTTCTCGAACGCAAGCTCAGGACGAAGGACGTCCTCACCAAACGGCGAACGCCGGTCGAACTCGAAGCGCTCGGGCGGCTGGCGACCGTTGACGATGATCCGGAGGCGTGGAGCGGGCTGTGGTTCCAGCGGAGGCTCGAAGCGCGCCGCTTGCAGCCGACCTGCCAGATTACGTATCAACGCGTCGCGCGGGTGGTCACAACGTTCGATGGGCCCGCCCGTCTGACCGTGGATCGCGCCGTGGTCGCGCGTCCCGCGCGGGCCGCGGAATTTCTGCCGGAAAGCGCGCAGGGCACCGCCGTCCTCAACGGCGACGCCATCGTCGAGATGAAGTTTCTCGGCCAGCCTCCCGCGATGTTCCGCGAGCTCGTGGAGACGTTCGCGCTCGAGCCGTTCGCGATTTCGAAGTATCGTCTGTCGATCGAGGCCCTGTCGCGCGCCGGACGATTCACCCGCTCCCGCGGCTGCCGCGAAGGCGACGGGCGTCGGCGATGCCTGAGCTGTTCGTCTCGGCGATTTCGGCTGGGCCGCCGCTGTCCTGGGCGCACGTGCTCGTCCGATTGGCGGTCGCCCTGGTGCTCGGCCGGCTCGTCGCGGTCGTGTACAACCTGACCAGGCTGCCGACGGAACGGACGCCGTCCTTTCCCGCGACGCTCGTCCTGCTGTCGGTGCTCATCGCGATGGTCACGCAGGTCATCGGGGACAACATCGCGCGCGCGTTCAGCCTCGTGGGGGCGCTCTCGATCGTGCGCTTCCGGACGGTCGTCCGCGACACCCAGGACACGGCGTTCGTGATCTTTGCCGTGGTGATTGGCATGGCGGTGGGCGGGAACAACCTGCCGGTCGCCATCACCGGGCTCATCATCGTCGCCGCGGCCGCCTTCTGGATGAACAAGCGTGGTCAGGTCGCGCCTGACGCCGCCACGTACGAGCTGCGGGTGCGAGCCGGACTCGGACGGGATCTCGACAGCCTGATCGGGCCCGCGCTGGGAGGGCATGCAGCCGAGCATCGGCTGCTGTCGCTCGCGACCGCGCGGCAGGGCATGTCACTCGAGGCGTCGTATCGCGTCCGGCTTCGAGGCGAGGCCTCGGCGGGAGAACTTGTGAAGGCCCTGAACCGGATCGAGGGCGTGCAGTCCGTCGAGATCGCGTCGGCATCCGAAGCGAACGACGGGCTGTGAAAATGCGGTTTCTCCAGGACCGCAGGATGGGTATCACGATGGCTAAGATTTCTCAGGTTGCCGGCGCGGCGCTCCTCGCACTCGCGGCCGCGGTCCAGATGTCCGGTGGGACGGCAACAGGCGGCGTCAGCGCTTCTGCCCAGGGCTTTCCAGGTGGCGGCCCGCCGCGTGGCGGCGGGTTTGGCGGACGGTTCGGCGGTGTGCGCCCGCCGCTCGCGCTCGTCGAGAAATTCGACGCGGACAGGAACAAGCGTCTGAACTCCGAGGAGCGGCATGCCGCACTGGAATACGTACGGACGCAGGGGGCGGGAATGCGCGGCCGCGGCGGCCGCGGCGGTTTCGGCCAACCAATGGGTCCCGCCGAGCCCGGGGCGCGCGTGTCGCGGTCGGATGTGAAGGCTGTTCCTGCGACGGTGCCGTTCTACGATCAGTCCACGCTGCGCACGATCTTCATCGATTTCGCGGATGCCGACTGGGAAGACCAGATGGAGGCGTTCAAGGAAACCGACGTCGAAGTGCCGGCGACGCTCACCGTTGACGGCCGGAGTTACCAGGACGTGGACTTCTCGTTCCGCGGCGCCTCGTCGTTCATGATGGTTCCCGAAGGGCGAAAACGATCGCTGAACGTCACGCTCGACAACGTCCGAGGCGATCAGAACATCAACGGGTACAACTCGCTCAACCTGCTCAACTCGCACGACGATCCGACGTTCCTGCGCTCGGTGCTCTACCTTCAGGCTGCCCGTGACTACCTGCCTGCGGCCAAGGCCAACTGGGTCGCGTGTCGTCATCAATGGCGAGAACTGGGGCGTCTACGTCAACGTCCAGCAGGTCGACAAGCCGTTTCTGGCCGGAGTGGTTCAAGACGAAGGACGGCACGCGATGGAAGGTGCCCGGAAGCCCGAACGGCCGCGGCGGCCTCGAGTACCTCGGACCGACGGTGGACGCCTACAAGCAGATCTACGAGATCAAGGGCAACGACGATCCGAAGGCCTGGGCGGCGCTCATGGACATGACGCGCGTGCTGAATCAGACGCCGCCCGAGTCACTCGAGCGGCGCTTGCGCCGATCCTGGACGTGGACAACGTCGCTGCGTTTCCTGGCGCTCGAGAGCGTGCTTCGTCAACAACGACGGCTACTGGGTGCGCGCGAGCGACTACAACATCTACCTCGACACGAAGGGACGCTTCCATGTGATTCCGCACGACACCAACGAAACGTTCCCGGTCCGGGGCGGCGGCGGCCGCGGGTTCGGGCGTGGCGGCGGCGACGCGAAGCTCGATCCGCTCGTCGGCCTGAACGACACGGCCAAGCCGCTTCGATCGAAGCTCCTCGCGGTGCCGGCGCTCCGCGCGCGCTACCTGGCGTACGTGCGCCAGATCGCGACGAAGTGGCTCGACTGGAAGACGCTCGGGCCGATCGTCACGCGTTCCCAATCGCTCATTCGGGCCGAGGTCAAGGCCGACACGAAGCGGCTCGATGATTTCGAGGCGTTCGAGAGCGGCGCGGCGGCTCTCAAGGCCTTCGCGGACTCGCGGCGGCGGTTTCTGTTGAGCGCCCCGGCGAAGTAGGGCCCGACGACAATAAGACGTACAAGAAAAGGCCGGGTTCGCGTCGTGCGAACCCGGCCCTGAGAAAAATCCCGGCAGTGACCTACTCTCCCACACAGTTACCCATGCAGTACCATCGGCGGTAGCAGGCTTAACTTCCGTGTTCGGAATGGGAACGGGTGTGACCCTGCTCCTATAACCACCGGGAAACCGAATTTTAAGGTGTGGCGGCGGAACATACGCCCGCCGGCACCTGCGAGTCGTCGCGCTTTCGCGCGCCGAACCCGCAATCTGAAGACTCCGGGTTTCCTCAGCCTTTGGGAAACCTGGAGTCTCTTGACAACTAAATACCCTGCAAACGGTAGTTTCTCGTCACCACCCACACGACGTGTTCAGTGTGGTGTTGCTGGTTTGCATGTTCCAGCAGAAAGAATCAATGATCAAGCCTCACGGCAGATTAGTATCGGTAAGCTTCACACCTCGCGGCGTGTCCACATCCGACCTATCAACCTGGTCATCTTCCAGGTGCCTTTAGGGATCTTGCGATCCAGGGACATCTCATCTCGTGGAGGGTTTCACGCTTAGATGCTTTCAGCGTTTCTCCCGTCCGCACGTAGCTACCGAGCACTGCCGTTGGCACGACAACTCGTACACTAGAGGTGCGTTCAACCCGGTCCTCTCGTACTAAGGTCAACCCCACTCAAATGTCCTGCGCCCATGGCAGATAGAGACCGAACTGTCTCGCGACGTTCTAAACCCAGCTCACGTACCGCTTTAACCGGCGAACAGCCGGACCCTTGGAACCTGCTACAGCTCCAGGATGCGATGAGCCGACATCGAGGTGCCAAACCTGAGCGTCGATGTGAACTCTTGGCTCAGATCAGCCTGTTATCCCCGGCGTACCTTTTATCCGTTGAGCGATGGCCCTTCCACGCGGAACCACCGGATCACTAAAGCCTGGTTTCCCACCTGC